>CAVSXO010000020.1:0-137391 GCA_963731895.1 uncultured Solirubrobacterales bacterium | reverse complement strand
ACTCTGCGCGGCCGGCCGGGAGCCCTGATCGCCCGAGCGCGACGGCGCCGTCTGCCGCGCGACCGTCGACGGGGCGTGTGGATCACGCACCTCAAGGCGCCGGGCGCCTTCAAGCTGCCCGCCACCCACGCGCTCGGGCTCGGTCTGCCGTCCCGGAGGTGCCGGCGCCGCCGGACGGCGACACGTGGCGCGAGATCGCCTACGAGGAGCGCGTGGGCGTCGGCTATCTGCACTTCGACTTCTACAACGGCGCGATGAGCACCGGCCACTGCCGCCGCCTGCTCGACGCCTACCGCCACGCCCGCGCCGGCCGACCCGCCTCATCGTCCTGATGGGCGGCCGCGACTTCTTCTCCAACGGCATCCACCTGACGTGATCGAGGCCGCCGAGGACCCGGCCGCCGAGTCGTGGCGGAATCTGCTGGCGATCGACGACGTCGTCCGCGAGATCGTCGAGACCGACTCCCACCTGGTCGTCTCGGCGCTGGCAGCACGCGGCGGCCGGCGGCGTGCTGTTCGCGCTCGCGGCCGACTACGCGGTGGCGCGCGAGACGTCGTGCTCAACCCCGACGACCGCCATGGGCGGCCTTACGGCTCCGAGTACTGGACCTACCTGCTCCCGCGCAGGATCGGCCACGACCTCGCGGCCGAGCTGACCTCGCCGCCGTTCGAGCCGATCGGCACCCGGCGGGCGGTCGAGATCGGCCTCCTCGACGACGCGTTCGGCGACAACGTCGAGCGCTTCCGCGCGCGCGATGCGAGCGATGGCGAGGCACCTGGCCGCCGCCCGGACCACGGCGCGAGGCTGACGCCAAGCGCCGCGCCCGCCGCCGCGACGAGCAGGTCAAGCCGCTCTCCGCCTTACCGCGCCGAGGAGCTGGTCAGGTCACAAGTGCTTCTCGGCGGACGATCGCCGCCACCGCGAGGCGCGGCGCCGCTTCGTCCACAAGCTCGGCGCGCCGAGCGTCGTGCAGCCGGCGCGCCCGCTGCCTCACGGAGTCGGTGGCTGGCTGAGCGCCTGAGTGAGGTAGTCGTCGGCGAAGTCGACGCGGAACTCCGCCCACAGCGGCAGGTGGTCGACATCCGGTATGTGCGCCACATCTTGAACTGCGTCGAGCGCGCCGGAGGCGCTGGTCGGGCGGCTTCGGGGCTCCTGTCGCGCCGGCGCGCCGGCGCGCGCGATGTAGGCGTCGATGTACTGCCGATAGACGTCGGCGTCATCGCCCGTGAACACGTGGTTGTAGAAGTCGAACGCGCCCGCGGCGCCCGTCGCCTGGAAGTGCCCGCCGGCTGAGCGGAACGCGATCTGGTCGTACTTCTTGTCGCGCGGCGACGTTCGTGCCGGGGATCCGCGTCACGCCCTCGGGGACGCTGAAGCCGCCGTCCTCGGTCAGCGCCCGCATCGTCGCGTCGCTCTCGCTGAAGATGTTGAAGTCCCCGAGCACGATGAAGTTCCGCGTCGGCTCGTCCGGATCCTCGACGCGCTCCCTCAGGAAGCGCGCGACCTGGCGGATCTCCTCGACGCGGGCGAGCGGCTCGGGGCTGTCGGGCCCGAACAGGATGTGGACGGTGGCGAGGACGAACTTCGTCCAGCCGACCTGGAACGCGGCCATCAGCGGCGTGCGCGCCACCTGCTGGACCGGCACGGCCTTGCCGTCCCTCTCCAGCGGCGGCAGCACGAGCTCGCCCGCCATCCCGAGGAACTGCACCTTGCTGGTGTCGTACACGAAGGCCAGGCGCTCGCTGTTGCCGGCCTTGCCCCTCGTGACGTCCGAGACCAGGTACCTCCAGCGCGGGCCGAGCCGCACCATCAGCCGCTCGAGCGCGCGCAGGTCGGCTCTGACCTCCTGGAGCGCCACGAGGTCGAAGCGGTCGATGATCTCGGCGATGTAGGCGTAGGTCTCCGGCACCCGCGCTCCCCAGGTGGTGGAGTCGAACTCGCGCAGGTTCCAGGTGCCGATCAGCAGCGAGTCGAGGCGGCGCGCGGGCGGCATCTCGGCGCCCTCGGCGAACGCCTTTCGGAGCTCCAGGAGCTTCGACACGGCGCGGGCGCGGCCCGGCTCGTCGTCGCTCCATTCCGGCGCGAGCCGGACGGGGTCGAGGTCCTGGTAATCGGGCACCGAGCCCATCCAACCGGCCCTGCCGCCCGCGAGTCAAGGCTTTCCGGTGGGAGAAGCCTGAGCAGCGTCACGCGGCCCGTCGCACCGCTTGGCTCGCGCGCGCGGCCAGCGCCCGCCGCCAGCCGTCCGCGAGCCGCGTGAGCGCCGCTTCCCAAGTGCGGTCGCGCACCGCGGCCAGGCCGCCGCGTGCGAGCTGCTCGCGCGCGGAGCGGGCGCTCGCCAGCCGTGCCACCGCGGCGCCGATGACCGCCGGGTCGGGCGGGCACAGCAGCCCCGAGCGGCCGGACTCGATCAGCTCCGCCGGCCCGCCGGCGGCGACCGCCACGACCGGCAGCCCCGACGCCTGCGCCTCGAGCACGACATTGCCGAAGGTGTCGGTCTGCGAGCAGAACAGCAGCAGGTCCGCGCTCGCGTATGCCACCGCGAGGTCGTCGCCGTCGAGCCACCCGAGGAACGTCGCCGCCGGGCCGAGGCGCGCGCGCAGCCGGTCCTCCTCGGGCCCGCCGCCCGCGAGCAGCAGGTGCAGCCGCCGGTCGCGGTCGCGCGCGGCAAGGAACGACTCCGCCAGCAGGTCGACGCCCTTCTCGGCGGTCTGGCGACCCGCGTAGAGCACGTGGATGGCTTCGCCGAACCGCCCCGGGACGCGACGCCGCGGGTGGAACCGGGCGACGTCGACGCCACGGTCCCAGCGGCCGATCCGGCCGGCGGCCACGCCGAGCTCGGCCAGCCGGGCGTCCGAGGCCGCGGACGGCGACAGCACCACGTCGCACGCGCCGTAGAAGGCGCCCAGGGCCGCCTCGACGCCGAGCTCGAGCGCCCGGTCGCCGGAGCGCAGGCCCGCGTAGGCGGCGAGCTCCGTGTGGTAGGAGCCGGCGAGCGGCAGCTCGAGGATGTGAGCGGCGAGCGCGGCGGCGATCCCTGCCGGCCCGGGCGCGCAGATGTGCACGAGCCCGTAGCGGCCGTCGGCGAGCGCCTCGACGACCGTCAGCGGGCTCGGCACGCCGAGCTCGAGACCGGCGTAGAACGGGATCTCGACCTCCGCCACGGCGGGAAGTCGCCGGTCGACGTTCCTGTCGGTGCCGATGACCTCGACCTCGAAGCCGGCTATGCCGCGCTCGCGGATCTCCTCGAGCGTGCGGGTCACGCCGTGCATGCCGCCGACGCCGTCGGCCACCAGCGCGACGCGCACGGGCTCGCCCCCGCGGCCCGGCAGCCTCTGCTTCTCGCGCCCGAGGAACGCGGTCGCCGGCGCGTAGGGCATGACGGGGAGGCATGCGTCGAAGAGCGCGCTCAGCGCGGCGCCCCAGGCCGCGCCCGCCGACTCGGCGCTCGACGACCGCCGCGCGCCCTCCGCTCGGAGCGCGCGCGTGAGCGCCTCGTGCAGCTTTCGCTCGTGCCGGCGACGCGCCCGCCGCTGGAGGTCGGCGTGCGAGAAGCCGTCCGATCGCAGCCACTCGAGCAGCTCGGCGTCGGTCAGGCCGAGGCCGATCGAGTCGAGCCAGGCGCGCAGCAGCGCCCGCGCGTCCTCGGGCCCGATGTCGCCGCCGATCGGTCCGCCGCGCGCGTCGCCCTCGCTCACGATCCGTTCGGCGATCGCGAGCACCGCGGCCGGGTCCGGCGGCGCACCGTCGCTGCCGCGGCCGAGCGCCCGCACCGCGAGCGCCATCGCGGCGTGCGCCCACTTTGCGGCCGAGCCCTGGTCGCCGTGGGTCTCGGCGCGCCCGGCGCGCACGTGGGCGAGGAACTGCTCGGGCGTCGCAGCCGCCGGGACCTCGGTCCAGGTCCGGCCGACGTCGATCCCTGCGTGGTCGTCGCTGCCGCCGATGCCGGTGCCGCCGTGGGTCTCGACGTACACGGCGGCCGGCAGGTTGAGCTCGGCGGCACGCGAGCCGTTGCGCACCTCCCAGATCGGGAACAGCTCGGCCAGCCGGCGCCGGTGGCGCGGGGCGAGCGGCTGCGAGACGGCGTAGAACGGATGGGCCAGCGCGCACGCGATCTCCCGCTCGTGGAGGTACTCGGCCACCGCCTCGACGTCTGCGGCCAGCTCCCGCAGCCGCGCATGGTCGTCGGGCGTGATGCCGTAGCAGAGGACGTGGACCTGCTGCGGCTCGCCGGCGAAGCCGGCGGTCAACTCCTCGGACACGAAGGCGTCGGGCCGGTCCGCGATCTGCAGCGCGCCCGCGATCGTGTCGTGGTCGGTGATGGTCACGAAGTCCATCCCGCGGCGCTTCGCCAGCGCGTACACCTCCTCCGGCGGCGTCGCGCACTCCGGCAGGCCGAGCGCCCGCTGCACGCCCAGCCGCGAGATCTGCGACGCAGTCGAGTGGACGTGCAGGTCCGCGCGAGTGGTGGCGGTCATGCCCTCAGGTTCTCGCCGATTTGCAGCGATTTCGTGACGATCGGGCAACCACGCGGTGACGGTCGTGTGAACGCCTGCCGCCACCCAGCGGGCCACCCGTTCACCGACGGTCTGGACGACTACCGCTCGACGGGGAGCTCGGCGCGCACGGCCGGTCCCTCGACCACGAGCCGGCCGCCGATCGCGGCGACGCGCTCCGTGAGCCCCGGCGGCAGCTCGGCGCGGCCGTCGACGCGTACCTCCACGACCAGCTGGTCGCCCCTGTCGCCGATCATCACGGTCGCCTCGCTGGTGCGCGCGGTGGCGAGCATGTCGGCGACGGCGAAGTAGGCGGTCGCCTCCGCCAGCGCGCCGAACCGGCGGCGCGGCAGCTCGAGCAGGCTGACCGGCATCGCGGCCCTCGCCGTCAGTGCCTGCAGCGCGGCCGCGAGCCCGCGCTCGGTGAGCACGATCGGGTAGAGGCTGCGCGCGAGGTCGCGCAGGGCGGTATTCGCGACCGCCGCCTCCTCCAGGGCGTCCTCGAGGAGCTTGGCGATCTCAGACCCCGCGTCGGCGCGGCCGCGCGCGATCCGGAGCTTGAGTGTGAGTGCGAGGAGGTGCTGCTGGACTCCTTCGTGGAGGTCGCGCTCGAGCCGCCGGCGCGCCGCGTCGGCCGCCTCTATGAGCCGCACGCGCGACGTCGTCTCCCGGTGCCGGGCCCTGGAGTTGGCGACCGCGACGGCGACGAGCTCGGCGAAGTCGTCGAGCCCGTGCTCGCTGTCGGGCGCCAGCCCTCGCTCGCGCGTGGTGGAGGCGACGACTGCGCCCCACACCTCGTCGCCGAGCATGACGGGGGCGGCGACGGACGCCCGGATGTCGACCGCCCGCATCACGATCGGCAGCTCGCCACCGTGCCCTTCGTAGCTGTCGGCACGGGCCGGCCGCCGGGTGCGCCGCGCGCGGCCGAGCGCGCTCTTGCGGACGTCGAAGTCGATCTCGGCGTTGACGGGCAGCCGCCGGCCGCCGCCGTCGCGCCAGACACCGACCACGACCGCGCGCTCGTCGCCGACGTAGCGCAGAACGCTTCCCGCCTCGGCGCCGAGCCGGCGGGCGGCGTGCTCGGAGACGGTGGCGAACAGCACCTCCTCGGGCGCCTCGCGGGCGATCAGGGTCGCGATCTGAAGCAGCGCGACCGCCGCGCGCTGGGACTCGGCCTCGGTCGTTCCCGAGATCGCCATGGGGCCAGTGTCCCAGCGCCCGGCGCCGGAGGCAACGACGTGCTCAGCTCGTGGGCGCGGGCGCCTCCGCGGGCACCCGCTCGAAGCGCGGCTGCCGCTCGAGCTGCGGCTCCGGTTCGTTGAAGCGATCCGTGGCCGGCCACGAGCCCGCGGCGGCGGCGGCCAGCGACGCGATCGCCCAGCCGCGGCCGCGCAGCCACGGCGCAACCTCCGCGTCCACCGACGGACGCCCCGGCCCCTCATCCGCCAGCGCCGTGACGACCACGATCATCACGAGGCTGTACTCGTAGCCGCCGCCCGTCACCCACGGGCCCTTGTCGCCCATCACGTCGAGCGGCGCCCTGGCGCCGGAGTGGTCACGCGCCGGCGAGCCGCCGCGCGGAAACCCCTTCGCGTTCGGCCGTCGCGCGACGCTGTGGGGCTTGCGCTGTGCGCCGTGCTGCTGCTCGTGTTCTTTCTGCTCGCCTGACGAGCTCAGCGTCCTCGCCGCTCGTCCTCCGCTGACACGTGCTCAGGCCACTATCTCGTCCGCGTCGCCCAGGTCGAGCTCGAGTGCCGCGAGGTTGTCCCGCAGATGGTCGATCGAGAGCGTGCCCGGAATCGGCAGCACGACCGGCGAGCGGCGTAGCAGCCAGGCGAGCTTGATCGTGTGCTCGGTCACGCCGAGGCGCCTCGCCGCGGCCGCCACGCCCGGCCCGCCGGCGCCGCGCAGCGGGAAGTACGGCACGAACGCGATCCGTTCGCGCTCACAGAACTCAACGACATCCTCGTGCTCGCGCTCGGCCACGCTGAAGCGGTTCTGCACGGCGGCGATCGGCACGATGTCGCGCGCCCGCTCGATCTGGTCAACGCTCACGTCCGAGACTCCAACGTGGCGGATCGCGCCGCGGTCGACATACGCCTTGATCGCACCTAAACTTTCCTCGAGCGGGGTCTCGGGATCGACGCGGTGCAGGTAGTAAAGGCCGATCGCCTCGGTGCGCAACGAGCGCAGGCTCTGCTCGATCTGTGCCTGCAGCACCTTCGGCCGGCCCTCGCCCGCGGAGTAGCCACCCTTGGTGGCGACCAGCACATTCTCCGCGGTGCCGGCGAGCGCCTCGCCGATCGCCTGCTCGCTGTCGCCGCCGCTGTACAAGTGCGCGGTGTCGATGTGGCGCACGCCCGCGGCCACCGCCTGGCGCACGAAGGCCACGTGCTCGCGAGCGGTCGTCAGGCGGTTGGTACCCAGGCCGATGCGGGGCACCTCGACACCGGCAAGTCGGAAGCTGGTCATCCCATTCAAGGCTAGGACGGCCCGACGCGAGGCCTCAGCAACTTCTCGCCTCGCGCTGCGGCGCCCTCGCGGCATCAAGGTGCTGGTCCCGTCCGACGCAAGAAGCGCGCCGGCGCGGCCCGATTGCGCTGAGGCCGTCGGCGCCGCAACCGCCGCATGCGACGGCTGGAATGCGACCTGCACGACGGCGCGCAGCAGCGCTTCGTGCTCGCCACCGTCTGGCTCAGGCGCGCCGCGGCACGGGCGCGCGGCACGGCGGCCGAGCCGCTGGTCGACGAGGCGTTCCAGCAACTGCAACAGGGACTCGCCGAGCTGCGCGACCTCGCGCGCGGCATCCACCCGGCGGTGCTCAGCGAGCGCGGGCTCGCAGCCGCACTCACCGGGCTCGCCGCCCGCTCCTGCCCCTGCGCTCCTGCTCCTCGTCCAAGGCGGGCGCCTCGCCGTCGATGCTGGAGACGCTCGGTATCAGGTCAAAAGGGGCCGCGCGGCGACAGCCGGCGTCTTTCCTCATTTGCGCGTTGGTTGCGTCGGCGTTGCCGTCGGAGGACGACTGCCGGCGTCGCTGCCCGGCGCCGCCTCACACGGACTGAAGCTCAGCTTCCTCGACTCGTCAGGACACCTGTGGTAGCCGAATGCGTGCTCACGCTTTGGGGGCGCGGAAGCAGGCGAGCGTTTCGGTCGTTGTCGCCTTTCGATATCCGGTGGATCGCAGGAGCGTGCCAGCGTCGGTGGGGTGGCTTGCCACGCACGCGAGGTCGGCCTTGACTGCGCGCAGCGCCCGCACGACGGCCGGCCGCTCGACCGTCCGGGTCGGGAGCTTTCTCATCCAGGGCTCGTTCGCCTCAAGGCGCCCGAGGCCCTCGTTGGCGAATGCGAGCAGCGTCAGTCGCTCGCCACCTGGGCGCCCGGAACTCCGATCAGCCCGATCGTGTAGAACGGTCGCGGCGAGACGACGGTCACTCGTCCCGACATCACGAGCAGCGTGTCGCTCACGGGGTCGGGCGCGAGGATCACATCGCCTGGCCGCGCGACGCGCAGGATCTGCTCCGACGCCCTCACGGTCCCTGGCCAGCGCTTCCACATCGGCCGCGACGATGTCCCGTCCCTCGAGCTCCGCTACGGATCCCGGGCCCGGTGCAGGGCCAAGGAGGCAAGGAGGGAAACCGCGCTGCCGCGTTGCCCGATTGGACCCGGGTCGGAGGCGGCCTCGAGCCCTCGAGCCAGGGCCGCTGATCCGGATCGAGCCGGTTGAACTCAGGGGGAGTCTGAGGCAGGGCTCTCATGCAGTACCAAACCAACCCAGAGGCAAACACCATGAAGAAGTTCATCCTCGCCGCAGCTGTGGTGGCGACCCTCGCAGTTCCTTCCGTCGCCTCGGCGTCGGTCAACGTCACCGAGAACGTCGGCACGGTCGGCAAGGGCGACGTGCAGAACGCGCTCAGCCTCCAGAACGATGCCGCCATGCAGGACCTGTTCAAGAAGGGCGGCATCACGTTCGGCTCCACGTTCAAGACGGTCAAGGACACATCGTGGACCTGCACCGACGGTACCGTCAAGCACCACTACTTCAACACCACGAGCACCAACCAGCTGAATGCCGCTGCGCAGACCAACGGCGCTGGCAAGCTCAACGGCTGGATTCTCGACGGCGGCATCAGCGTCTACGGTCCCACGACCGGTTACACCACCGGCGACGATGGAACCGGTCGCTTCGCGACGTACTCCTGCGCCGGTAACGGCTCCACGATCTTCTCCACCATGCACGTGGAGCAGTCGCACTCGGTCGGCGGCCTCCAGGTCAACGACATCGACCTGCCGAACACCCCGGTCGAGGTCGCACCGGTCGCCTAGGTTCCACAGCGACAGTAGCCCAGAGAGCGGTCAGCCGAGAGGCTGGCCGCTCTTTTATTTGCGTGCCCGGAAGGCCGGGGCGGGGCGGTCATTCATGCCGCGAACCCGGTGCGGAATGCGGGCCGTTGCGGAGCGCGCCTCCCGGCAAAGGAAACTCAGCCGCAGCGGGCGTCTCGAACGAAGTGCATGACGCTCGCTCACCGTGGAAGGTACGACTCGCGCGCGCGATGCTGCGTGGGCGTTTTCGCGGGCTATGGTGAGGTGCTCGTCGGTGGGCACGTCTTGCGGTAGGCGCCGAGGTCTCCGATGTACGTTCGCCACTCGATGTCGGTCAGGTTGCGGTCTGCGAGCTCGCATGCCGCGTCGGCCAGGTGCTCGGGGTCGATGTCCCAGATCGCGCCGCCGTCGCGGACGGTCACCGCGGCGCCCTTGCCGTCCGGTCGGAGGAATCCCGGGTAGACGAACGGCGCGGCCGCGGTGATCGGGTCGCCGATTCGCGTGCGCGTGGCGACGTCGTAGATCGAGACCGTCTGGTCGAGCGACGTTGCGAGGAGCGTGGTCGAGTCCGCGCTGAACTGGAGTGTGTTCACCAGACCCCTCGCCACTGGGAACGACGCGATCGGTCGCAGGGTGTCGAGGTCGTATTCCGTGATCTCGCCGGCGGACGTGCCGACCAGCACGCCGTCGAGGCTGACGGAGGTGCAGCAAACGCCGCCGAGCGCCTCGTCTAGGCTCGGCGGTATGGAGACGATCAACGGGTGCACAGTCATCCGCTCCTCTGAGGCGACCGACCTTGTCCGGTTCGGACCAGCTGAGACGGCGGGCTCCTACGTCGTCGAGGTCGGGTCGTTCCCGCCCGGGGAGCCCGGGCCGCCGTTTCACCTGCACCCGAACACCGACGAGACGTTCTATGTCGCCGACGGACAGGCGACGTTCCAGCTCGGTGACCGTGAGCTCCAGGTCGGCGCCGGCGGCCTCGTCTTTGTCCCGCGGGGCACTGCGCATACCGTCTGGAACTCCGGCGACGTCGCGGTGCGCGGGCTCGTCCTCATTTCGCCGGGCGACGCCGAGCATGAGTTCGTACCGGTAGCCGCCCGCTAGCCGGACGGGCGTTGGGGCAAGGTCTGTGCGCGCGCTGACGGCGTCGTTCCCTCGTCCTGCGAAGCGATGTGACCAACGTGGACTTGGCCACGCGAATAATCCACGCGCATCCTGTCCCTGGCTCGCTCAGAGTCGGGCTGCTCGCTCCTCCCTTTGCCCGGGAAGCGGACGTCCTCACCGACACCCACGAGGCGCCTGCGTTGGACGACACGCACGAGCGCTGGCGGCTCGCGCGTACACGCCTGCTTCCGCCCGAGGAAGCGGGCGTCCGCGTCGATCAGATCGCCGCACCCGAATCGTCGTGCGCTGCGAGAGCCCGACCTCGGCGGTCAGGGACACCGCCATCACTTCGACAACGCGATTGGCGCGCAGCGCTACGGGACGGTTTCCTGAGCTCGAGCTGGACGTAAAACCATCCTTAGCGGGGCGTTGGTGCGAACCGCCCGGTGGGCGGCCATGTTCGGCCCGTGTGGCCGCCCGGTGCAGGTTTGATCGGTCCCGGCATGAAGCTCTCGCAGCCTCGCGGCGTGAGCGCGAGCCCGGTCGGGGGCGGCTTGGAGACCCGCGCGCGGGCGTGGCATCACGCCGCGCATGCCGCCGTTTGCGACGTGCTCGAGCCGTGGGCGCACGGGACGGTCGTGCGCGCGACGCGCTACCCGAACTACTTCGACTTCAACGTCGTGCGCGTCGAAGAGGACCCGGCGATGAGCGTGCATGCCCTGATCGACTTCGCCGACGATGCGCTCGCCGCGCTCGCGCACCGGCGCATCGACTTCGAGGTCATCGCCGCGGCCGAGCCGCTGCGGGCCGGCTTCGAAGCCCAGGGATGGAAGTCGCAGCGGCTGCTGTGGATGCGCAATGAGCTCCCGCTCCCGCCCGGCCCACGCGTCGCCGTCGAGCAGGTGCCCTACGACACCGTGCGCGACCTGCGCGTCGCCTGGTACCGGGAGAACGTCCCCGACGACCAGGATCCTGACGCCTACCACGCCGAGGCGCGCGAGGTCGCGCTGCGCCGCCACGCGCAGGTCTTCATCGCCCGCGAGGGCGCCGCACCGGTGGCCTTCGCCCAGCTCGAGCGCGACGGCACGGCGGCCGAGATCACCCAGATCTACGTCGACCCGCAGCACCGGGGAAGCGGACGCGGCACGGCAATCACGCGCGCAGCGATCGAGGCGGCGGCCGACGTCCATGACCTGTGGATCGTCGCGGACGACGAGGACCGCCCAAAGGAGCTTTACGCCCGCCTCGGGTTCCGACCGGCATGGACGGCAATCGAATTCCTGCGGATGCCACGAGCGGGCGCCGTCGACCGCTAGCTCCGCTTTGCGGATGAAAGGTTCACGGGGCGGTCATCTTTTCAGGCCGTGATGGCGGCGTGTTTGATCTTGTCCTCGAGTGCGCGTTCGAAGGTGCGCCATGCTGTTGCCAATGGCGCGCGTTGCGCGATGTCGGTCGGGAGGGTGGGGTCGAGTTCGGCGAGGGCGGGGTTGACGATTCGCGTGTAGGTCTTGGTGAACAAGACGGCTAGTCGGCGCCCTTCGCTGGTCAGCACGTAGCGCTGGGAGCGAGGGATCCGTTGAATGAAGCCCTTGCGGCGCAGGCGCCGTAGGTCGTAGGTCATCTGGCGCGCGTTGTAGCCGGGGATCAGCTCGCGCAGGCTGCGGTTGGTCAGTCCGGCGAACAGGTGCTGGTAGCAGCACAGGCAGGCGAGCAGCGCCATCGTGCGCGGTTCGCCGAAGCGCAGTCCGGGGGCGGGTAGGCCGTCGTGGGTGGACGGCAGCACCACGCGCTCGAGCGTCGTGGCGTCTGGCGCGCATTGGCAGGCGTCGAGTTGGTGGTGGAGCAGCCGCTGGTTGATGTCGTGTCCGATCTTCACCAGCGCGTCCCAGTTGTCGGGGGTCAGGCGGCGGCCGACGCCGAAGTCGTGCGTGTCGTTGACGGTCGTCTCGGTGCGTAGCGCGCGCCCGTGCTTGAAGTACTGCTTGACCTTCGACGCGCGGTAATGGACTTGGATCGCAGCCTCCACGCCGGCGGTGATGACGTTGGTGTGGAAGCGTCCCGGGGTTCGGCGCGAGACGTGGCGGCCGAACACGAGCGCGACCTGGTCCGGGCGCCCGAGCGTGAGCTGGTCGGGCAGCGTTTGCTCAAACCAGGCGCGACCGGCGGCGGGCCGGTCAAACACGCGCGTGTCGGAGATCTCAAGCTGCCGGAACGCGAGCTCATGGCCGTAGCCGCGGCGACGGTCCTCGACCGTGAACGGCGACGGCAGCCGCGCCTGCCAGCGCTCGAAGAACGCCCACACGTCCGCGGCCGAGAGCCGACGGCAGATGTCGGCCAGCGCAGCTTGGTCCGCGCAGGCAGCGAACCCGTTATCCAGCGCCTTGAACTCGATCCCGCGCTTGGCGGCCTGCTGCTTGGCCCACTCGTTGCCGTTGAGGTAGACCCACACCGAGAACGGCGCGTACGCGACCGTCTTGATGAACGACGGCCCCCAGTCTGGGTCGCGGATGTAGAAGTAGTAGTTGTTCGGGAAGATCGACTGGCGGCGGTACTCGAAGTGCGGATGGCCGTCCGAGCCGCCCTCGCGCCAGCCCCGCCACGCCGACGTCTTCTCCTGCGCGACGCCGACCAGCACCACCCCGTAGCGGCCCTGCTGCTCGGCGCGCTTGAAGTACTCGCGCGCGATGTCCTCCTTGACATCGCCCTTGACGAACCGCACGACCGGGATCTCGTGATCGACGATGAAGCGGTTGATCGCCGCCACGTAACCGCGGCCGATCTTGCCCAGCACCGCCGGCGACGGGATCGGGAACCCGCGATCCAGCAAAAACCGGATCACCTGCCCCTGGGTCTGCAACCTCGGCACGTAGCCCTGCAAGAACAGCCGATCGACCGAGCGCACCTGCAGCGTCACGTGATCGCGCAGTAGGCTGGAGATGGTGGCCACGGCAAGCCTCCAGGCGTCCGCAGGGCCGCCGGCCCCAACGGGGCCAAAGTTCTAGAACAACCGGAGACCTAACCGGGCCACCACCAGCGAGGGAGCCACCACGGCTCCCTCGGCCGTTCAGCCGTTGAACGTATCGGCCGCAGGCCGACCCCGAGCGAGGCTCATACAGAACCCGGCACGCGATCACGCGCCCACAGCTCGGCGGTATGAGGCTCGCTCGCTAACGCTAGCGGGAAGGCGCGAGGCGAGTCCGTAGCCTCAAGTCCTTGTTCGAGTGCAAAACCGGCTCGCCGGCCCCCGAGCGAGCGGCCTTACGCCAGAGCCGCAACTGCAGGCGTCGCGTCGTGGTCGGCGAACGAGCGCATCGGGCGTGGTCTTGTCGGGCGCGATTCCCCGGCACCTTCCCGCCGATGGTCGCCTGTGATCGCCGGTCTGAGGCTCGGCTCCTCGCGCGCGCCGTCCGTTCGCTGAACTGTCGCTCGAGGCGGGTGCTGGTGAACCCGCTCTCGAGAGGAGGGGCCCGAGATAAGCGGCTGCGCCCGCTACTGATTATCCGGTCCGCTGCACGACCGGAGGATCCCGCAGCACCTCGGCGGCGAGCTTGCGGGCGGTGCGGAGATCCTTCGCGACCACGGAGACCTCGGCCAGGACCGACGCGAAGATCGCCTCGGGCCCGTCGACCGCATCGCCCACCTCCGCCTCCAGGTCGACGTCCACGCGCGCGCCGTCTCGCATCTCCGCGGTGCCGAACGGAAGCGCGGCGAGCCGGCCACTCGCGGGCGCGTGCACGATGGTGTCGACAACGGCGCACTGCGGCCTGCGGCTCGCGCGGATCGCCGGCGGGAGTCCGAGGCAGGCGTACACGAGCGCGTCCACGAGGTTCACACCCCAGACGTCGCGCACGTACTGCCAGACGCGGCCGCCGCCGAGCCGCGCGTTGATCTCCACGATCCGCGGCCCGCGCGACGTGCACTTGCCCTCGACGTGCAGCACGCCGCTGTGCAGCCCGAACGCCTGGACCGTCCGGATCACCAGGTCGACCAGCCGCCGCACCGCGCGCTTGTCGTGGTCGGCCGGGCAATGCAGGCCGGTCTCCTGAAAGGACGGCTCGGCGGTCGGCCAGTTCTGGGAGACGCTGGAGAAGACACAGCGACCGTCGTGCATCACGACGTCGACATCGAACTCGACGCCGTCCATGTACTCCTCCAGGAGCAGGTCGTTGCCCACCCGGAAGATCGCATGCGTCTCGGGGCGCGTGACCGCGCGCACCAGCGTGTAGATGGTCGGCAGCGAGTCGAGGTCGTCGACGCGGACGGTGCCGAACTGGGATCGCCCGAACTCCGGCTTGACCACGGCGGGGAAGCCGACATGTCCCGCAGCCGCGTACAGCTCGTCCAGCGAACGGACGCGCCGGGCGCGCGGGCTCGGCAGGCCGAGCTCGGCGCAGAGCTCCCGCGTCCGCACCTTGCTGCGGGCGGCGTCGACCGCCTCGGGCGGGTTGCCCGGCAGGCCGAGTGCCTGCGCGACCCGGGCCGCCACGTCGGTGCTCTCCTCCCAGATCGTCACCACCCCGTCGGGCTGCACGCCCGCGCGGGCGAGCGCGTCCAGGACCGCCGCCGCGTCCGTGTCCGGATCCCCGGTGACCGCGACCGGGAGCCATCGCTCCACGAGCCCTTCCTGCACGAGGGACTCCGACCAGTGGCCCGGCTCGTCCAGCAGCACGATCCGCACGCCGAGCTCCGCCATCCGCGCGTACTGCAGGCGCTTGCCCTCGTAGCCCGCGCGCACGAGCGCGATCGTGCGACCAGCCACCGTGCTCATGCCACCGACCAGGCCGGGTCGTCCACCAGCGCCTCGCCCGAGCGCGACCCATGCCGCGAGCTGCTCACCCGCGTGACGGTCGTCTGCAGCGTCGGCACGGTCTGCAGGATGTCGAGGAACACGTCGCCCTCGACCCGCAGGAGCGTGCTCTGGTCCTCGGTCGTGACCGTCGCGTTGCGAGGCGCCTCGTCGAGCAGGCCGCGCTCGCCGAAGTAGTCGCCCGCGCCAAGGTGGGCGATCGCCGTGCCGTCGTGGTGTACGACCACGCCCCCGTCGAGCACGGCGTAGACAGCGTGCGCCGGTGCGCCCTCGACGACGACGTCGACCCCGGGCGGGAGCGGCACGAACTGCGATGAGCGGGCGAGCCGCTCGAGCACGAGCCGCGACACCCCCGTCACGAGCGGCAGCCTGTCGATGACAGCTACCCGCGATGCGAGGGTCTCCGCACGCTCGCGGCTCAGCGCGTCGAGCCCGCCCAACGCCGCGCGCGAGCCGAACACGACGACCAGCGCCGCGACGCCGAGCACCGCAAAGCTCGCGCTCAACGAGGTCACGTTGATCAAGACCGGCGCCAGCGCCGCGCCGGCCAACATCATCGCGATGGACACGCCTTGCATCACGCCGAGGACACGGCCGAGGGCGTCATCCGGGACCACGCGCGCGAGCGCCGTCTCCGCGACGACTTCGCAGGTGACGAATCCGGCGCCGCCGACCACCGTCCCGAGCAGGGCGACCGCCACGACGTCCGTCACGGCGTACAGGAGCTGTGTCGCGCAGTACAGCGCGGCCGAGACGATGACGACCGCCGACACGCGCGTGCCGGCGGCCAAGCGGCCGTTGACCACCGCGCTCAGCACGCCGCCGACGCCCAACGCCGCGAGCAGCCAGCCGTAACCGCCCGGACCCAGGTCGAGCTCCGTGTCGGTGTACACCACGAGCTGCACCGTCTGTGCCCCGTAGACCAGCTCGGCCATCGCGACCACAAGGATCAGCGGCACCACGAACCGCGTGCTCCACGCGATCCGCAGCCCCCGTCGGAACTGTTGCACGGCGCCGCCGGCATCGGTCGCGGCCGCGCCCCCGGCCCTGCGGCGAATCGTCGAGATCAATGCGGCCGAGAACGCGAAGCTCCCGGCGTTGACCAGGAAGGCGGCGTAGTCCGGAGCGACGAGCAGCAGGGCCGCGCCGATCGCAGGGCCCAGGACGACTCCGAGCTCCTGCACCGTGTGCAGGAGCGCGTTGGCAGGACCCAAGCGCGACTCGCCCACCAGTCGCGGGAGCAGCGCGATCGTGGCGGGCCGCTCCGCGCTCCCTGCAACCGAGGCCAGCATCGTCAGCACGAGAACCAGCACCACTGGGCCTTCGGAGGCCACCACCGCGGCCAGCCCGAGCATGAGCACGCACCGCGCCGTGTCCCCCAGCAGCAGCACGGTCCGCTTGTCGTAGCGGTCGGCGAGCATGCCGCCGACGGGGATGAGCACGACCCACGGCAGCAGCCGGAAGATGGTCGCCGCCCCGACCCAGCCGGCCGATCCCGTCGCGGCGTAGACGTAGCCCAACAACACAGCGTTGTAGAGCCAGTCGCCGAGTTGGGAGACGGCGCTCGCCCCAATCAGCGCCCGAGCGTCGCGGACCCGAAGGATCTCCCGATAGAGGCCGCCACCACCCACCATCGACGCACCCTAATCGCCACGCGCGAAGAACGCGAGATCTACGCATCACTCACAGCCCATCGATGACTACGCCCACAGCGCACCGCTAGACAGCGACAGCACTTGTCGTTGGATGCGGTCGTCTCCGTCGACGGCCATGAGCGCCTGCATAGGACGAACAGCAGGAGCGCAGGTCGAAACACCGCGCTCTGGCGGAAGGAGAAGTCTCGGCGCCTCGCCGGCATCGGTGGCGCGCTGCTCCCTTGGACGACCGATGAAAGTCAAGTCCTGGCGTCCGCGTTGGCGCCTTTCCGGTCTCGCATCTTGGAGCCGGAACTTGTTGTCGCGAGCTCGTTGGGCGTCGCGTTGCGATGCCGCGGGCGGTGTTTGCGGTCGCCAAGTCGCGCGACGGCTGGTCGCGGGGCGCTTCGGGCGGTTAGCTTGTGGCGTGGGCGCGGGTGACTGACGTAGCGAAGCGCAGACGTCAGGAGCTTTGAGTCTGCCGCGCGGCTTGCCCCGTTCGAGGGCCTATTTCATGCGTGCTCCGGTGTCGCGCTCGCGCCCACTTTTCTCGCCGGAGCTCCCGCTCGTTGGTCTGTGACCAGCCGCTTGTAGGAGGCCTCGGCCTGCGCGGCGAGCTCGCGTTCGGCCTGGCGGACCGCATCGTTGGCACTCCAGATCCCGCGCGCCGTCCTGGCGTATTTCGGGGCGCCGGCGGTGAGCTCGAGGCGGCGCAACTTCTTCTTGGTCAGCGACGGCTGCTGATGGGCGTAGTCCTCGCGGCGCGTGAGCATGCACCAGAACAAGACCGCGAGCTTGCGCGCGGTCGCGACGATCGCCTTGCCGTGACCGCGCCGCGCGCGCGTGCGGTCATAGAAGGCGTGCAGTGGGCCTGGTTGCAGGACCACGCTCCAGGCCGCCTCGACCAGCGCCCAGCGCGCCGACGCCGACCCGCGCTTGGAGATCCGGCCGCTGCGCGCCGGACCCTCGCCGGACTGGCGGACCTTCGGGTCCAAGCCGAGGTAGGCGACGAGCTTGCGACTGGTCAAGAAGCGGCCGATATCTCCGACGGCGGCGATGAACGTCGCCGCGCAGATCAAATTCACGCCCGGCACCGTCATCAACCGCCGGATTTCCGGCCACGAGAGCGCTTGGCGAGCGATCAGCCGCTCGACCGCGGCGATCTCCGCGTCGAGGAACTCGACCTGCCGGATGCCGGCGTCGACCGATTCGCGCTCCTCCAACGGCAACTCCAGCGCGGCCAGCCAGGCACGGCCCTTGACGCCGAACAAGTCAGAGCACGGCGGGCGCTCCTGCAGCCGCCGCGCCAGACAGGCGTGGATCTCGTTCTTCACCCGCGTCCGGGCGCGGGTCAGCTGCTCACGCCGAGCGAGCCGGCGACGCAGGACCCGGCAGCGCTCATCCGGCATCCACACCGCCTCAAGCTCGCCGCGCCACAACAAACTCGCCAGCGCCCGGGCGTCGAGCTTGTCGGTCTTCGCGCGGGCGCTACTGATCCCGGTGTCGTCCGGGCTGACCACCACCACCCGATTCACGTGCGGCTCGAGGATCCGCGCCACCTCCCAGCAGCTGCCAGTCACCTCCAGCGCCACCCGATCAGACTCCACCAGGCTCTCGGCCAGCATTCCCAGGCCCTCGGGCGTACTCGGCACCCGGCCCGCGGAACGCACCCGACCGTCCTCACAGATCGCGACCACGCAGAAGTCACGGTGAACATCCAGACCGATCGCGCGACCGACCCACCTCGACACCGCCATCCTCACCTCCACCCACGCAGCTGACACAAGCGGGAGAACCAGCGGGACAACGACACAGACCGATACGAGCTCGCAGCTCAATCCTGGCAAGTCGCAGGGGCGGCCGAACGAAAAGCCCGGGCTCGAAGCCCATCGTCCAAAAACGGCCTACCCGTCTGCGTTCTCCCAACAAAGCCCCTGTGCCGGATCGCCCGACCCTAGGACCGGTCCCGGACAGAGCCTCCGACCGGCAGTTTCATGCCACGAATGGGAGAACCACGGGGCGAGGGCCGCAGCTGCGGAACCGCGCTACCCGGGATTCTCGAGCAATATCGGCAGCGCGCGCCGCAGCTCGCGTTGCCAGTACGGCCACGTGTGGGTGCCGGGACCGTAGAAGTCTGAGTGCACGGGGATGTTCAGCTGTGCCAGCCGCTTCACGAATGCGCGGCTCTCACCGAGAACCGTGGCTTCGATCATGTCGCGGCGCCCGGCAGCGTTATCCAGCGGCCCGGGGCGGCCGTCGCCGGCCGACACGAAGAGTGGGATGCCCGGCAGGCGTTCGGCGAGCTCGGTCGGGTCGTGACGCGCCCAGGTCGCCCGGTCGGCGTCGGGGTCGCCCCAGATCGCCCGCGGGTCCGGGGTGTAGGCCGAGATGAGGCCGAGGAGCAGGGCGGCATCCTGAAGCGGATGCAGGAGACCGGAGAAGGACGCGGCCGCGCGGAAGAGGCCGGGACGCCGAGCCGCGTAGGCGATGGCGCCAAGGCCGCCCATCGAGAGCCCTGCCACCGCCCGTCGCGGGCCGGCGCGGTACCGGCGCTCGAGCAGTCCGCGCAGCTCGTCGAGGTGAAAACTTTCCCACGCCGGGCCGCCTTGGCCGCGGCTGCCGCGCCAGTCGCTGTAAAAGCCGACGGTCCCGGCCTCCGGCATCACGACCAGAACGTTTCGCAACTGCGGCAGCTGCTCGATGTCCGTCGAGCGCGTCCAGCTCACATAGGAGTCACAGCACCCGTGCAGCAGGTACAGGACCGGCCAGCGTCGCGACGTGCTCGAGGACGACCAGCCAACCGGTGTCATCAGCCGCACCATGGCTTCCTTTGCCAGAGCGGGCGATCGTACCCGGAGGTCGAGGATCCGCGGGGTGACGCGCGTCTGGTCAACCACCGTCGCCACCTCGCCAGTGGTGCCGGCGCGCGTCCGGCCATCGCCTCCGCACGCGAGGCCGAGCAGCGTCGCGACCAGCACCGCGAGCACGAGCAGCGATCGCATCGCCAACCAGTATTGCCGCCTGGCGCTCGAGCCCTGAGCGCTCCCACGCGGCAGGTTGTTCATGCCCGGGGGATCAGCTCCATGAGTCGATCGATCACGCGCGGGAAGATCGGCGGGCTCTCGTGGTCGACGAACTGCCGCGCGGTGCCCTCGTGGTCGCCGTGCGCGATCCGCCTGGCGACGGACTCGACGCTGCGAGCGAGGTGCCGCAGAATCTGCCGGCACTCCGGGTCCTGCTCAGCGGTCGCCGCTGCCGTGGAGCTCGTGGTGGAGCCTTACACCGTTACCTCTGCCTCGGGCATGACTTCTCCTCGCTCGTCGGGTTGTGCAGAGCGTCTCCGTGGCGCGCCACGACCATCGCGCGGCCGGATCAATCGGTACGAGCGGACATGGGCGCTCGTTCGGAGACTCGGTCGTTCATCGGCAGGCCGTGGTCGCGGCCGCCCGTGAGGACGCGCGACGCGATCCGTGGATGCATCAGGTGTTGGGGCGCGTTGACCATTCCGAGGACCTTGAGCGCCGCCTCGGCGACCACGGGGTCGCGGTGCGCCACGCCGAACACGCGGCCGATGTAGGCGTTGAGCAGGCGCCAAGTGACAGTCCGCGGGCCTTGCACGTCGGGGTGGCCCAGGTCGGCGCCGGTAGCCATCGTCCAGGCCACGCGGGTGATCGGCTTGGTGTCTCGGAAGAACCGCGGACCGACACGGTCCAGCCCGTGGCGGTCGAGGACCTGTGCGAGCGTCAGCGCCTCACCGAACGCGACGCTCATTCCCTGGGCGTAGACGGGGTTGAGCGAGCAGGCCGCGTCGCCGGTCACGATGTACCGAGCGGGGAAGCGCCGGAGGCGGTCGTAGCGGCGGCGGACGTTGGCGGGGAAGGCGCCGGTCGACGCCTCGCCGATCGCCGGCGCGTCGGCGATCACGGCGTGGACGTCGCGCGTCCACAGCGTGCGCGCATACTCGACGAACCCGGCGAGATCGGTCGGCGGCCGTTCGCCCAGGATGCCGATCAGGGTGACGATCCACCGATCTCCCTCGACGGCCAGCGCAACCGCCCCGCGCCGTTCACCCGGCGGGATGTCCACGGTCACGTTCCGCCAGTCGCCGGACGTCTCGGGCGCTCGACCGAACAGGCGCGTGGTGTAGTGCACCCCGACGTGGATCCGCTCCTCAAAGGGCACCGGGTAGTCGAAGGCGGCGAGCCAGCGCGGCGAGCGCGAGCCGCGGCCGGTCGCGTCCACGACGAGATCCGCCTCGACGGTCTCCTCCTCGCCCCGACCCGTGCGCGATCGCAGCCGCGCGCCGGTGACCCGCGAGCGGTCAGGCGTCATCGTCAGGCCGCAGGCGTCGCAGCCCTCCACGAAGCGGACGTTGGTCAGCGACCGCACGCGCTCGCGGGCGATTCCCTCGATCAGCGGCCGGGTCGCGGCGATGAACTCAACGTCGGCGTCCTCGAGGCAAAGGCTCCCGCCGGCGATGTTGAACCGCAACGCACGGGCGTCGAAGACATCCGCCCCCAGTTCCCGAAGGTCCTCGAGGACCCCGGGGAACAGGTCAGCGAGTCCCCGTAGTCCGCCGGGCAGTAAGACGTGGACGTGTCGCCCCTGCGGTACCCCCTTGCGGTGCCGGCCCGTGCGCGGCAGGCTGTCACGCTCCACCACCGTGACACGCTCGAACCGCTGCGCCAGGACCGCAGCGGCCGCCAGTCCCGCCAGGCTGCCGCCCAGCACGGCCGCGTGCTCACCGATCCGGATCACGGCCGCGTCGGTTCTCGCCGTGGTCATAGCCCTCCTCAGGCTGCGGGCGCTCGGGGTTCTCTGTCCGAGAAGACGCTAGGAGCGCGTCGCCGGCCCCGCAATCGGGAGTTCTCCCTACGCACCAGCACGTGCTCGTCACCACGAGCCTCGTCGCCATTTCGACGCCGAGGCGCAGGCGAGTAGGCTCGACCGTCGATGACAGCGCCCGCCCACGTGCTCGTCGCATACGAGCCGTCTCGTAGCGGCGAAGATGCGGTCCGCCGCGCCGCCGAGCTCGCGGCGGAGTCCGGCGCCCGGCTGACGGTGGTCACCGTTGCGGTTTCCGAGCCGACGGACCGCAAGTGCTGCGACACGCGGTCGGTGTACTGGAACGGGGTACTCCGAGAACTTGCTCGAGACGAGCTGAGCCGCGCCGTGGTGGCCGTCGGGTCGGATGCGGATGCCGAGTTCAGGGTGATCAGCGGGCGATCCGTGCCCAGCGCGATCGCGGAGGAAGCAGAGCGATGCGAGGCCGACGTCGTCATCGTTGGCCGCGAACGAGGTCTCCTACCGTGGACGCGGACGCGACGCGTCCGCCAGCTTCAGCGTCGGACCTCTCGAGCTGTCATCTCGGCGTGAATCAGGCCAGCGGCTAGGGGTACATCCCGACGAGACACGGCGAGGAGATGGCGTTCGGCCTCTTGTCTCGTTGGAGGCATGCCGCCGACGGGTAGCATTGATCGAGGCTGGTGATCGGCCAGATGGGAGGCGTGGCATGACCTGCGCCGCGATCCGGGTGGCGCTTGTGGTGGTGGCGGCAACGCTCGCTTCGGTGACGTTCGCCTCCGCGGCGTTTGCGCACACCGAGCTGCTGCGCTCCTCGCCGCGTGACGGCCAGGTGGTCGAGCGCTCGCCGCGAATGGTCGTCCTGACCTTCGACGAGGGCATCGAGGCGGCCTTCGTGCGGCTGCGGGTGCAGGACGCCGGCGGGCGCCGAGTCGACCGCGGCGAGCCCTATCACCCGGGGGGCCGCGAAGATCGCCTCGCGGTCGAGCTCGAGTCGAAGCTCGAGGGCCGCTATTTCGCCAGCTACCGCGTCATTTCGGCAGACGGTCATCCCGTCACCAAGCAGGCGACGTTCCGTGTGCGTCCGCCGGCGCCGGCGGACGACGAGCAGGACGACGGGGGGATGTCGTCGCCGGCGCAGAACGAGGGCGCGACGATGCCGCCGCCGGCGGGCGAGGGTCGACCGGAGCACGAGGACGCGGAGAGCGGCGCGATCACGAGCACGGCGTTCGCGACGGCGCGCGGTCTCGGGTATCTGGCGATGGCGCTTGCGATCGGCGGGACCGTGTTCCTGCTGCTCGTCTGGCTACCCGCGCTCGCGCGTGTGGCCGGCGCCGGCACCGACTGGACACGCCTTTCGGAGCGGTTCGCGCGGCGGGTGCGGACGATCGTGCTCGGCGCAGCGCTGCTCGGAGTCGTCGCCACCGCACTGGCGATCGTGCTCGAAGGAGCGACGGCGGCGGGCATCTCGTTCTGGGCGGCGCTCGATCCCGACGTGCTCGAGGTCGTGTCGGAGACCCGCGTAGTGCAGGCGTGGACCGCACGCCTGGTCGCGTGGCTGGTGCTGATGGCGCTCGTGGTCGCGATCATGCGGCCGAGTCGCATGCCGGTGCTGCGGCGGGCGGCGCTGGGCGCCGACGGGACGGCGTTGGGCTCGGGCCCGTCGCGTTCACAGTCGCTGGTGCTCCTCGCGGCGGTCGCTGCTCTGGCCATCACCGCGCCGTTGGCCGGCCACGCCACCTCGCATTCCCCGCGCGGGCTGCTTGCTGCCTCTGACACGATCCACGTGCTGAGCATGTGCGCCTGGCTCGGCGGCCTTGTCGTGCTGGTGTTCGCCCTGCCGTTTGCGGCTCGCGCGCTAGAGCCCACAGAGCGCACACCGCTGCTGGCGATCGTCGTCGGCCGGTTCTCCCGTCTGGCGATGCTCTCCGTCACCCTGCTGCTGCTGAGCGGGATCCTCAACTCGGTAGTACTCGTCGCGTCGTTCGACGCGCTCGTCGACACCACCTACGGCCGGCTCGTGCTGGCGAAGATCGCACTCTTCGGCGCGCTGATCGGGCTGGGCGCCTTCAATCAGCTCAGAACGCTGCCGCAACTGCGGGCGCTGACGGCCCGCGGCGCCCCTCCAGGCCCCGCTGCGACGACGCTGCGTCGAGCAGTTTCACTCGAGGTCGGCTTCGCCACGATCGTGCTCGGCGTCACGTCCGTGCTGGTGGCCACCCAGCCCCCCGGCTAGAGCACAGCATGACGAGAGGGCGGCCGGCCGGCCGCCCTCTCGCGAACGTCAACCTGGATCAGGCCTCAGTCACCGTTCAGTTCCGGATCCTCCCGCGGGAGTCGATCGAGAACTCCTGCGTCTGCGGGTTCAGGTGGCCGAGCCTCCTGGCCCCGGAGACGGCTCTGTCAGTGAGCTTCCAGATGAGCAGACCTCTCGTCATGTCGCTCTCGTAGATGTAGCCGTCATACCAGTACGACGACCAATCGCCGCCGCTCTCGATGCCGACCGGCGGATTCGGGTCGACCAGCGGGGCCGGGTCGGCGTATGCGATCTCCTCGGGGTCCTCGGGATCGGTGAAGTCGACGACCGAGATGCCCGACTGGTAGTTGCCCGCGACCAGCACCTTCGTCCTGCTCGTGGGCACGATGTTGTAGTTGTGCCACGTGCAGTTCTCGAGCGCTGTCTGCGGTCGCGGATGGACGAACTCGGCGAGCGTCTCGCCGGTCTCCGCGTCGAGGAAGAACAGCGTGCGGTCCAGCGTCGTGCTCGTCGCCTGGCAGCGCGCCTGCGTGCCGCCGCCCGGCTCGTGGCCGAAGATCAGCACCTCGCCGTCCCAGCTGAACGACGCCGAGTGGCCGATCTGGGTCCCGAGGTCGCGGTGGTACATGAACTCCGGGTCCTCCTTCGATCCGCCGTCGGCCCGATCGATGCTCCAGACCGTCGGGTCCGCTGCCGCCCGCGCACGCCACCCGATTGACGTCCCCGAGGATCACGCCGGTGTCGTGGCAGGGGTGCAGCTCCTCGGGATCGTCCTCGGGCATGGCCCGTGGACTCGAAGTGGATGTAGCTCGCGTCCTCGGGCGCGTCGAGCGGCACCTCGACGATGTCGAAGCCGTTGCAGTGGACCGGCTCCTCACCGCCCCCCGGCTGCCCGAAGACCGCGCCGGACGACGGGTTGCTGTAGACCAGCAGGCGGTCGTTGCGCAGGTCGGGCACCAGCGTCTCGGTGTGCGACCCGCACGGCAGGTCGACGAACGCGACGACCTCGGGCTCCTCGGGATCGCTGACGTCGATGATGTGCACGCCCTCCTGGCCGCGATCCAGCGCCGGCGGGTTGACCGGATGGGTCGGCGTTCCCGGCACGCGGAACATCGGCCAGTCGCCGCAGAACGCGCCCGGCTGCGTGAAGCGGCGCGCGTCGGTGACCGGGATCTCGGCACCGGTCGGACTGTTGAAGTTCTCCCTCGGGGCGGGCGTCGGCGAGTTCCACGACCGGATGATCAGGTCCGGCCGCCGCGATCCGCGCGGACCCCAGGCGATCACGTCGCCCTGGTTGCCGACGGTGTTGGTCGGACTCGCGCAGTCCTCCCAGTCGATGATCTCCTCGGGGTCGTCGGGATCGTCGACGTCGATCAGGCGAAAGCCCGCGTAGGTGCCCTGTACCGCCGTCTCCCCCCAGAACGCGAGATCGGAGTTGTAGACGCTCGCTCTCGGCCTGAAGTTGTCGAGCGGAACCTCCCGGGCCGAGAATCCGATCGGGCGCAGGTTTCTCGTGTAGTCGAACGTGGCCGTCGCCCGCGCGACCTTGCTCGACGTACGGTCGCCGTCGCGCGACCGGTTATCCCGCCCTGCCGAGGCGGTCAGTGGAACAACAAGCATCCCGGCCGCAATGAGTACGGCCACTACTGAACGGCGCGAAGCGCGCATCGCCACCTCCTGGTGGGGGAGGGCGCCGTGCGACGCAGTGCTCCATCGTGAGCCTCGTCACGACTCCCTCCACAGCCTGCACCCCGCCTGATGCCGTCGGTTCCTCCCTAGCCGACTCCGTTGAAAGCCACCAGCGGCTATCCCGGGGTCATATTGCTTCGAGTCTCGCCCCCCACGACCGAGGTGTCAAGCAGATATCCGAGCCTGAACGCGGATCGTGGCGCGCGAGCGTATTATCGCCCGCGTGGCGGCCGTCCTCGCTGAGTAGGAGGCCGGCCAGCAGACCAGTTTCCCGGAGGGGTGAGGCGTATGCGACGACCTGGAGTCATCGCTCTCGTACCGTCGGACTCGGCCTTGAGAGGGGGACGGCCATGAGACGGATTTGCGGGGTCCTGATCCTTGCGGCGATCGCATCCGGGGTCCTTGCCGGATCTGCGTTCGCCCAGATCACCATGGACCAGAGCCGGAGGATGTCCGAGATCTTCACGTCTCCGAACCAGGCGACCAACTCGGACCTGGCGTTCTGGGGAAAGCACGCGTTCGTCGGCTACTACACCGGCGACACCGGCTTCCCGGCCGGGACTCCATCCCGCGGCGGGGCGCGGATCTTCGATATCTCGAATCCGGCCAGTCCGCGCCTGGTGAGGGATTTCGCCTGTGACGCGAACCAGAACGATCCGATCCTCTGGGACCGGAACGGAAACGGCGTCGCCGACCTCTTGCTTCTCGCCGTGGACCGGACGATGGCCAACCCGAACTGCGGCGCGCCGCGGTCGGCTCATGACGACCGCAACGGCTGGGAAGGCGTCCGGATCTTCGAGATGAGCGACAACCCGGCGAATCCGTTCCAGACCATCACGCCGGTGAAGATGCAGTACACCGACTGCGGCGCGCACACGATCACGGCGTGGACCGGGTTCGCGGAGCGATCGGATCGAACCCGCGCCTGATCGTCTACGTGGCGTCGTACCCGCTGCGCGCCGGACCGACCTGCGGTCAGGCCAACTTCAACAACGTCACGAACCCGTACGACGAGGACAAGGTCGTCAACGACCCGTTGCACCGTCAGATCCAGGTCCTCTCGGTGCCATTGAACAACCCGGCGGCCACGACCGAGATCGCTGCGACCGCCGATCAGCTACCCCGGCGATCCCGACGGGAGGATCAGGACTGGACCGAGAAGGAACCTCACCGGGCTTGAGCCGGCCGCGGTCGCCTGCCACGACATCGTGGTCCACATGGAGCACAACCTCGCCGGCGGCGCCTGCGCCGAGCAGGGCCAGGTCTGGGAGATCGATCCGAGCACGGGGATCCCGGACACAGAGGACCCGATGATGGTCGGCGACGACCGGGTCACCTCCGGCGGCCGCGGCCAGTTCCCCGGCGCGGTCGACTTCTTCCACTCGGTGATGTTCAACAACGACGGCACGGTCGTGAACTGGGTCGACGAGTCGTTCGACTTCGCGAACGACGCCGCCCCGCGGCCACCCGGCCTGGGCGGCTGCCCGACCATGACGACGTACCAGGCGCGGCCCTGGAACCCGGCGGGCGGCCTCACAAGTCCGGGAGGATGTTCTTCACCGACATGGAGGGCGAGTTCCTGAGCGAGTTCCACGTCGGTGACCTGCGGCCCAACACCAGCGCCGAGGAGTACTGCTCGGCGCACATGGGCATGGCCGTGATGGGCATCAAGCGGGACCTGCTGGTCAACGCCTGGTACACGGGCGGTGTCGACGTGATCGACTTCAGCAACCCGAGGCGCCTGAGGGAGATCGCGTACTACGACCCGGTGCGCGTCTCCGGCACGTGGTCGGCCTACCCATACGCCGGTCCGCTGTTCAGGCGCGGGCCTGGGAGGGTGCCGATCTACGCGACGGACGGCGTCGAGAACAACGCCAACGCCCAAGGCATGGTCGTGTACCGGACGAACAAGATCCCCAGGCCCGGTCGCAAGGGGTCTGGTGGACCACCTGAACCCGCAGACCATGGACCATGAGATGTCGATGGGGAAGGGCCACGGGAAGGGCAAGGACAAGGACCACGGCAAGGGCCGCGGCCACAACCGCGGCAAGGACCGCGATGACGACCGCGGTAGGCACCGCGACGACGACCGTCGCCGGCGGCCGCACTGAGCCCAGAGGACCTCGCAGACTGAGGGCGGCCGACTCGGCCGCCCTCAGTAGCGCGATGCGTCCTCGAAACCCTGCCTAGACCCTATGGAGGGTTCCGTCCGGGGCTGGCGGTAAGCATGGCCGGTCCCCCGACGCGGTCGGGGGGTTCATAGCCGCGCGACTTGCACTCGCGCGGCGGCCACAACCGCATAGGAGGAACCGACCATGGCGATGAAGGCTATGACCGTCGTCGGTCTGGATGTGCATGCGCGGCAGACGCACGCGGCGATCGTCGATCCGGCCAGCGGCGAGCTGCGCGTGAGCAAGCTGCGGATGGCGCCGGTCGAGGTGGCGTCGTTCCTGGCGGGTCTCGGGCCCGGCGTGGTCGCGGTCTATGAGGCCGGGCCGACCGGGTTCGGCTTGGCGCGGGCGGCGCGCGAGCGCGGGATCGATGTGCGGGTGGCGGCGCCGGGGTCGATCCCGAAGGGACCGGGCGACCGCGTCAAGACCGATCGGCGCGACGCGATCCGCTTGGTGCGGCTGCTGGGGGCCGGCGAGCTGAGCTTCGCGTTCGTGCCGAGCGTGGCCGACGAGCACTTCCGCGACCTCATCCGCGCGATCGAGGATGTCCGCGGCGATTTGATGCGCGCCCGCCACCGGCTCGGCAAGTTCCTGCTGCGCCGCGGCGAGCGCTACCCCGGCCCCGGTCGCGCCTGGACCGGCACGCACATGGCGTGGCTGCGCGGCCTGCGCTTCGAGGACGTCTGCTCGCAGGCGACGTTCGCCGACTACCTCGCGTCGGTCGAGCTGCTGGCGGGGCGCCGCGCGACGCTGATCGACGCCCTCGGCCAGCAGGTACCCGCCTCCAGCCACGCCCCAGTGATCGCCCGCCTGCGCTGCTTCCGCGGGATCGACACCCTGTCGGCCGCCGGGCTGTGCGCCGAGATCGGCGACTTCGCCCGCTTCCCGGCGCCCACTCGGCTGTCCGGGTTCCTCGGGATCGTCCCGTCCGAGCGCACGTCTGACACCAAGCGCCGGCAGGGCTCGATCACCAAGGCCGGCCCCGGCCACGCCCGCCGGCTGCTGGTCGAGGCCGCCCACCACTACCGCCACCAGCCCGCGATCGGCGCCACGCTCGCGCGCCGCCAACACGGCCAGGACCCGCGCATCATCGAGATCGCCTGGCGCGCCCAGCGCCGCCTGCACCAGCGCTGGCAGCGCCTGCACCACGAGCGGCGCAAGCCCGCCGGCGTCGTCGCGATCGCGTGCGCGCGCGAACTCGCCGCGTTCTGCTGGGAGGCCGCCACCCTTGACTGAGCACACCCCGACCATCGCGCCCGGGACGCTGCCGGGGCGCGCACGAGCACCAGGAAGGCCCAGCACCGTCGCGCGAGGCTCGCGAGATCTACTATGGGCCACCGGCCCCAGCCGGCCGCGCCCGCTCCTAGACGGCGAGCCGCGACGAACACCGGGTCTTGAGGTGGAGCCCTCGAATATCAGTCTGACCCCGCAGTCGACCACACTGGACCTTCCGCCCGTGCCGCCCCGCCAGCGCCCCGGCCACGCCAACCACCACGCCGTGACCCGACGACGAAGCCCCGCCACAGGCTCGACTCCATATCAGTAGAGGCAGGTTTCGCTGGAGCCGTGCGGGGCGCCTCCCGGGTGCCCCCGGCTCTCGGACGATGTTGCGCCCTTGGGAGACAGCCGCAAGTCGGCGCCGCGCACACGGTGGTGCGCGGCGCCGAGGCGTGCGGGAGCGGCGTTTACCGGACGGCGGCCTTCTGACGCCGGCCGGCCAGGAACAGGGCCGCGAGCCCGGCGACGAGCGCCGCGATCCCGACCACGAGCGCCACGATGGAGAGAGTGTCGCTCCCCTCGTCCTGCTCTTCACCGCCGGTGTCCTGCGCCGCCGTGGGAGCAGGTGTCGCCGCCGCCTCCTCGCCTTCCTCGGGCGGCGCCTCGAGCACCGTGACCGTCGGTGCCGGCGAGTCGGCGTCCTCCGGTCCGATCCAGCGCCGGGTTTCGTCTGGGTTGGTGTAGGTCTGCACGGCCGGGAACGCCAGCGCGGTCCCGGGCTCGGCGTCCTCGGGCACCTGGAACGACACCCCGAACTCCTGGAACTCGCCGGGACGGATGCGCCCGCCGGTCCACGTCACGGTGTCGATCCGCTCGGTGATCTGCTCGCCCTCGGCGTCGATCGGCTCGTCGAGCTGGGCCATCTTCACCGTCCGCTGCCAGCCCTCGACCGGCTGGAAGCTGGCCGAGATCACCTCCTCTGGGAACTTCATGACGACTTTCGTCGTGTCGCCCGCCTCGTTCTCGTTCGGCACGCGCATATCGAACTTGGCGAATCCGCCCGCCTCCCACTCGCGCGGGTTCAACGTGACGTGGGCTGCCGCGACGGGTGTCGCTATGAGCAGAGCCGCCAGCGCGGCGGCGATCGGTGCTGCACGGATCGTCATGTTCATTTACTCCTCTTCGATTGGTACGGAGATGGTCTTGGTGAACAGGTCGAACTCGCCGCGCCGTGCCTCGATCCGAAGCTGCCAGTCGCCGGCGACCGAGAGGTTCGCGGCCTCGACGACGAAAGCGCGGGGCTCATCACCCCGCCTGGCCCTGTAGCGCAGCGGGCCGAGGTCGGCTGCCGGCAGCGACGCCAGGACCCGAACGCCGTCCGGCCGCCCCTCCTCGAACTCCAGGTGGATCTCGTTCACACCGGGCATCGCCGGCATGACCGTCACGTGGGCCATCATCGGCCCCAGTTCGACCTCCTGCTCGTACGGACCGTGCATCGCGACCTCGGTACGCGCCGGCGGCGCGTTGACGAGGCCTGCCGTGACGCCGACGACGGCGGCCATGACCACGAGCTCGGCGCCCGCGAAGCGCAAGAACCGCCGCCTCTCGATCACGGACGCGATCTGGGCGCGCAGCCGCGGCACGGCGTACCGGTTGTTGTAGGCGCCGAGTGCCAGAAGCGGGACGACGAGCCCGACCTTGATGAGGAGGAGCACGCCGTACTCGGTGTCCCACAGGCCGCGCCAGGCGCGCACCTGCAGGTATCCATTGACAGTGCCCGCGACCAGCAGGATCGCCACCGACACGACGGCCATCGTCGAGAACCGCGGCACGCTGGAAGCCGCCAGCGGCCACCGGTCGCCGCGGGCGAGTACGAGCGCTGCGACGACGAACGCGAGGCCGCCGACCCAGACCGCGGCGGCCTGGACATGCGCGGCGTCCGCGACCAGCGCCACGGCCCCGCTCACGCTCGCGTGACCGGAGAACCCGGGGGTGACCACCAGGCCGAGCCCGAGCAGGATCGCCGCCACGGTGATCGGACGGCTCATCCGCCCGCCTGCCCGCAGGACGAGCAGGACCATCACGGCGATCGCCACGGCGATCGCGGCGCGGATCAGCGAGAGACGCCCGAACCGGGTCTCGGCCACGGACGTGACGACGTCCCAGGAGAACGCCTGCCCGAGGCTGATGCCCCCGGCGGCGGCACCCTGGAATGCGATGCCGAGCAGCGCCACGATCGCGAGCGCGATCGCGGATCCGGCGAGCACCTTCAGCAGGCGCCGCCGAACCTCGACGGAGGCCGCCCGGAGGGCGAGCACCAGCGCCGCGATCCCGCCGACGCAGAGCAGCAGTAGGAGGAAGTCGAGGAAGCGCCCCCCGAGATAGAACGCCGACACTGTGAAGTCGGCGCCGTCCAGCACCTCGGCGGCGATCCCGCTGGGCTGCGGGCCGGGCGCCTCGACATGGAACACCCAGGCGCCGCTTATCGGATCCGAGTCGGCGGAGATCGCTCGCCACGCGACGGTGTAGGTCCCCCGTGCGAGCTCGCGGTCGATCGCGACGGCAACCGACTCCGGCGCCGGCCGCATGATCTCGCCGGCGTCGACGCGCCGTCCATCTCCGTCGTAGACACTTATGGACCCGAGCGCCGTCTCCACGGGCTCGTCGAAGCGCAGGAGCACTCGGTCGGGCGGAAGCTCGACGGTGGCGTCGCGCCGTGGCTCGGTCGCGACGAGGGTCGAATGCGCCTGAGCGGGCGCAACCGGAAGCAGCACTGCGATCGCGATCGCCAGCGCCGCTCCGCGCGCCCAGCGCGGACAACTCGGCAGCCGGTTCAATTTTTCCTCCCTCGGGACAGTCCACTGGCTGTGGACCGGTACGGCTACGTGACGGCGAGCGAGGGCGGGGCGCGGCCACCGTGCCCGGTGGCGAGGATCGGCGGGCGTATGAGTTCGGGCGCCACAGGCGCGGGGAGTAGCGGTGCTGCTGCGCAGCTGCGCGGCCGTGGGGCCTGGGCGACGGCGAGCTCTCGCCCGAGTGCGTACCCGATCGCGAGCACGCCGCGCGCGAGCGTCAGCACGAGGAGTGCCACGGGCAGTTGCAGGGCCATCCCGACGAGGAACACCGGCTCGAGCACGGTCCCCACCGGAAGCTCGTTGAGCTCGATCAAGCGCTCGAGGTGCTCCTGCACGGCGAAGCCGAGGGGCGGCACGAGGGCCACGGGCCAGGCCGGTATTCGCGCCGGCGCCGCACGTCGGAGCCCGTCGTGGATCGCCACGGCCAGCAGGACGGTGATTGCGCATGCGATGAGGATCGGCGCGGCGTTCACTCCGCCGTGATGATCGTGTGGAGCGACCAGCGTGTAGGCAAGGCAGTGCGCTGCGAGCCATCCCGCCACCGCCAGGGGTAGCGACAGCAACCACACGCCACGCCGTCCTCCCATTGCCACCCATGATTCCACTCCGGCGAAGTCGGCGCACCGCCGCGTGATTCAGGTCGAACAGGGCGTCGCGGGAATTCACCTTTGTCTGCGGTCCGACCGGAAGTGGTCAGCCTGGGATCGCGTGCGCATGTACGCCGAGCAGGCGGGTAGTCATGCGCTGACTCAACCGCGCCGAGGAGGTGCTCTTTCATGCGTCCGATCAGATCGGTCGTCGTCGTCATCGCCGTGTTGGCACTCGGTGGGGCCACGATGGCATTCGCTGGTTCTGGGGGCCCGGGGTGGGGAGGCGACCGATACGAGGGTGACGACGATCGCCACGGCGAGCGGGGCCATGACTGGCGTGGACGGGTCGCGTCCGCCACGCTGATGGATGCGACGGGGCAGCGGGTCGGTCGCGTCTGGATGCGCGAGGACCGCGGGGACGACGTCGTGTATCTCGAGGCACGCGTGCGCGATCTGCCGGCCGGGTTCCACGGCTTCCACATCCACACGACCGGGCGCTGCGACGCGCCGGCGTTCACCACTGCGGGCGGGCACTTCAACCCGACCGGTGCGACGCACGGCTCGCATGCAGGCGATCTGCCGAGCCTGCTCGTCACCGGCGACGGCGAGGCATTTCTGGCGACGGCCACGGATCGCTTCTCGATCGCCGATCTCCGCGATGCCGACGGCAGCGCGGTGATGGTCCACTCAGGGCCCGACAACTTCGCCAACATCCCCGCGCGCTACGGCGGGCCGGACCAGGAGACGCTCAACACGGGCGACTCGGGCTCCCGTCTCGCCTGTGGTGTCGTGCGTTGATCAGGCGGTGAGCTGAGCCCGACGAGCCCACGGCCGGCTGCGCGCTCCGCGCGGCCGGCCGAGCCGGCATGCTCAGTGGTGCTCGTGGCCGGTGACGCCGAACCACTGGATCCGCCACTGGTGCATCAGCGCGATCTCCTTGGTCTGCGCGTCGACGATCGCCGCGGCGAGCCGCTTGACCGTGCGGTTGCGGCCGCGCTCGAGCTGGATCTTGGCCATCCGGATCGCGCCCTCGTGGTGCGGGATCATCATGTCGAGGAACGCGCGGTCGAACGGCTCGGTTCGGCGCAGGGCGCCCGGGTCCATGTGCGTGCCCATCTCGTGCGCGGTCATACCGAGGCTGCGTTTGGCGACGCCGGCGTCCGCCAGCCGCTGATCGAGGCCTCGCATCCGCTCGATCTCGGCGTTTTGCGCGGCGATGATGTCCTGGGCGAGCTGCTTGATCTGGGGGCGCTCGCCGTGGCGCTGCGCGAGCTCGCCCATCTCGACCGCGGACTGGTGGTGGGGGACCATCTCGGTCACAAACGCGCGGTCGATGCGGTTCCCGGTTACCTTCGGCGGCTGCGGGCCGGCCTGCTTGGGTGCCTGGTTCGCGGTCCCTTCCTCGCCGCAGGCGGCGAGCGCCATCGCCACCGCCAACGGGCCGATCACCGTGCGTGCCGCCTGCCGCCGACTGCGGCGCTTCCGCACCGCTCGAATGCTCCCCGGCATCCCGTGCAAGCCTAGTGTCCCGAACTTAGTGAAGAGACCGCCAACACGAGCGGAGGGAGGCCGGCGAGCAGGTACGTCGAGATCGGGCTGTCCCGGTAGTCCGACCAGAGGTTGCTGAGCGGGCCGAAGGCGATGACGCCGAACGCCACGGCAAAGAAGACCAGCAGTGCGATCTTGACCTGACGCACCGGACGAGGTTAGACCGCGGAGCGCGCCCTCACCACTCCTCCGGCGCACCGTGGGACTGCCGCGTGGAGGCAGACGCGAGAGCCCCGGATTCGCAGCCGCCGGCTAGCCGGGAGGAGATGTGCGCCGGCGTGGCGCCGCTGGGGCGCCGAAGGTGCGCAGGACGTGCTCGAGCGTCGAGGCGAGCAGTTCCTGCGTGGCTTCGCGGGTGGCCTCGTCGCGTAGCCAGCGTCGCGTGGCGGCGCGGTTGAGGGCGGTCCAGCACTCGAGCGCGTAGCGCAGGCGCGGCGTGTCCTCGGCGATGTCGGCGTGAAATGTGGTGAGCAGCGCGACGGCGCGGCGCACGAGGTCGGCGACCACGTGCCTGACGTCGGGGTCGGCGATGTCCTCGCCGTGCGCGATGGTGGCGAGCCAGATCGTGCGGTTGGCTTCGGTCCAGTCGAGCCAGCGCGAGACGCTGTCGGCCACGCGCGCCGCGGGCGCTGCGGCCCGCGGGCGGCCGGAGTTGGTCCTCGCGTTGGGCGCCGAGCCGCTCGAGCAGCGCGATGTAGACGTCGTTGCGTCCGCCGAAGTAGTGGTGCACGAGCCCGCGGGTGACGCCGGCCGAGCTTGCGATGTCCTCGATCGAGACCTCGTCGTAGACGCGTTCGGCGAACAGCGCGCTGGCGGCGTCGAGGATCTGCTCGCGCCGCTGGGCGGGATCGAGGCGGCTGAACTTCGGCGTGCTCATAAGACCAGTCTAATTGTTGTTGGCAATCCGTCAAGAACTATTGGCACTCCGCCGATAAGCGATCGTGGACGGCGGCCCGCGAGGGCAGCGACAACGCCGCACAGCACCGCAACAGTAGGAAAGGCGGGCTGGCTCGCCGACCCTCCTTCCAGTCCCGTAAATCAACTAGATCTGAGAAGAGCCCGCCTCCGTGCGGGCTCTTCTCATTCTTGATCGACCTCACGCGCGCCGGCACCCCCAACTTCCTCAACGAATCGGAGGACAAGCGCCGCTAGCAGCGGTCCTGGTGGGTCCCTGTCGCTGTCGCGGCACTCATCGCGCTCCTCGTGGTCGCGGTGCTGCTCGTCTCTTGAAGCCGCGAGCACGGCGGCTGACGACGAGGGTCGCCGGGTCTGGACCAAGGCCTGTCTCGACTTCGCAGTGGAGGGCGGTGGGTTCATACCTGCCGGCGTGTCCACGAGCTGAGGCAACAGCCGTTGACCGCGACGGGTGAAGCCGCGATAGTCGCTCTATGGCCAACCGCCCCGACAAGCATGGAATGCTGGGGTACTCCTGGGTGTATTGGGCGGCGATCGCGGGGGCGTTCGCGTTGCTGATCGTCGACATCGTCGACGACGGCGCCATATGGAACATCGGCGTGGTCGTGTGCATAGTCATCGCCATTGCGGTGCGCCCGGGCGGAGTCTGGGGACGGCGCGCCTGAGCGGCGCGGAGGGAACAGCCGCTCGCCCACTGATCGGCTCAACGGCGGGACGGTGGCTTCGCACGATGGGTGAAGCGACCGCTCCTCGCGCGGATAGCAGCGCGCCGACTAGAGGCGGCCCCAGCGCGGGACGAACCGCCGCCAAGGCGGCCGGCGGAAGCCCTCCTGCGCCAGTGCGGCGTTCACGGCGACCAGCGCGATCTCAGACACCAGGTTCGCGGTGCTGAGGAGGTTGACGCGGCGCTTTGAGCGGCGGGCGCTCTCGCTCGCCGCCGGGGCCGCATGATCGCCGTCGCGCAACGGGACGGCGCCGCCCGGCGCCATCCGGGCGAAACGCATCCCCTCCGCCGCCGTGCCGAGCCCGGTAGCGGCGACGAGCCCGACGAGCGCGTCCTTGGCGTACGCCAGGCGCCGCTCCTCAGCGGACAGCTTGCTGTTGGCCGACTCGCGCAGCCGCGCTCCGATCCAGCCGCTCGCCACGGCGACCAGGGACAGCGAATTGATGGCGCCGTAGCGACGCCATGCTGCGTTGACGACCTTGCCGCGCTCGGCCTGGTCGGAGATCTCCGTCACGCTCGGGTGCATCGCAAGGCGCCCGAAGAGGTTGCCCCCCAGCAGCCCGGCGAGCCCGATGTCGTGCGCGGCCCGGCCGACCTTGCTCAGTGGGACCGGCGGAGCGGGAACCGTAGAATGCCATGACCGCAAGACTGCCCGCCGCCACCAGCGCGCGAAACCGCCCGGCGCCCTGCAGTCAGGACCACTCCTCGCGTCGAGCGCAACTCCGCGCCCAAGACGCTGGAGTGTCCGGGTCGGCGATGGCTTCCACGCCGATCCGCCGCCGCACAACAGGGTCTTCGCGATGGGCTGCGCCTGTCGGGCGTCCGTCGAAGCGTCGTTCATCGCCTCCGCTTGGGCTGCGACGTGAGGTGCCACCCGTCGCAATGCGGACACGCGTACGCGCGCCGCTCGCGGCGGTGCCGCCGCCCTCGCAGGTAGCGGTCGAGCCAGATGCCCCACAGAGACCACTTGGCGCCGGCGGCGGTGCCGTAGCGGATCTTCTCCTCGCAGCGCTTCATCCTCTCAACATCCATCGGCACGGCAGAGCGCGGCCCTGAGTTCGAACAGCCGCTCCGGACACTGCGGCTCTCGGACCGGCCCTAGGAGCGCAACCTCCGTGAGTAGCACCGAGCCTACGGGCTTCGACCTCGACGCCGCGGCCGTCGTGCGGGCCGCGACCTGGACGTTTGCCGAGACCTACGCGACTTCGTCCCACGAGTACGCAACGCGGTATCGACAACGCCGAGATCACACGGATGGCGCCGGCTACGCTCAGACCGGTAGCGGCCTGCCGAGCGCTTGTTCGGTGAGCTCCCACAGGCGCGTGGCTGTGGCCGGGTCCTCGGCGGAGGCGTACACGTCGAGGAGCTCCGGCCGGCCGCGAAATTGGCCGAATCTGGCGGGGCCGACGAAGGCGCCACTCGGCGTGTCGGGGTCGAGCGCCCGAAGCGTGGACAGCGCACCCGTCGCCGCCGACTGAAGCAGCAACCCAGTCACAGCCTTGCTGGCAGTAGCAACGACGCCGCGACCGGCGCGCTCCAGCTGGCGGGCGAACAGGTTCGTCGCACTGGCACCCGGATGCACGGCGACGGCGCTGACCGGCGAACCGGCCTTGCCGCAGCGGCGGTGGAGCTCCTGCGCAAACAGGAGGTTGGCCTGCTTGGTGTTCCGGTAGACCTGCCGGCCGTCGTACGGCACCGGGTTGAGCAGCTGCTCCCGAGTCGTCTGCGGCGACAGCTGCCCACGCCGCGCCTCGGTACTCGACACCAGCACCACGCGCGAGCCGCTCGCCTGCAGCAGCGGCCACAGCTCGGCAACCAGCGCAGCGTGCCCCAGGTGGTTGGTGGCCATCTGCCGCTCGAAGCCCTGCGGGGTGAGAAGCAACGGCCCGCCCATGACTCCGGCATTGCAGATGACAGCGGCGAGGTTGTCGTGGCGGTCGCAGCAGCCTCTCGGCGCAATCAGCGACCTGGTCGAGGTCGGACAGGTCGAGCCTGACGACGCTCGTCGAGCCGGACCCCGCAATACCCGCCGCCGCTCGCTCGCCGTTGGCCGTCCCGCGCACCAACAGCACGACATCCGCGCCGCGTCCCACCAGCCCGCGGGCGGCTTCCAGGCCGATCCCGCTGTTGGCGCCTGTCACGACGAACGTGCACCCTGTCAGCTCGCCCAGCTGCCGCGGATCCCAGCCCATCCGCGCAGCGTACGCCCGACCGAGCGACTAGCGGCCGGCAGATGACGTCCTGGGAGAGGACGGCTGTCTGTGTCCTCGGTTAGGGTCTGCCAGAGGTCCGTAGTGGGCTTCAGCCGAGGCCGGCTGTCAGGTCAACGGAGGCGAGCGGTCGAGGCATCCGTTCCTCCCCTCGTCCGCGAGCGCCACATGGAGGGACGAGATTCGGGGGTCGAATCATGTCTGACTCAAGGCAGGAAGCCGCAGCGGTTGAGCAGTCACCACAACAGCGCCAAAGGGCTCGTATCGCCGGCTGGCTCATGGCCTCGACGTTTCTCACGGCCATCCTCGCCGCGCTCATTCTCTACACCCCGGTGCTCAACGAGACCGACTACATCCTCGGCGCCGGCGACGACGCCCGCGTCACCCTGGGCGCCCTCCTCGAAATCTTCTTGATGATCGGCAACGTCGGCACGGCGGTCGTGATGTTTCCGATCCTCAGGCGCTACAGCGAAACCCTCTCGCTCAGCTACGTCGCCTCGCGCACGATCGAGTCGACGATCATCGGGGTCGGCGCGATCAGCCTGCTCTCGATCGTCACCCTGCGCGAGGACCTGGCCGCGTCCATCGGCGCGGACGCAATCTCGCTCGACATCGCGGGGCGGACCCTGGTCGCGATCCACGACTGGACGTTCCTGTTCGGGCCGGGATTCTGCGTCGGCGTCAACGGCATCCTGCTCGGCTGGCTGATGTACCGCACTGGATTGATGCCGCCACGGCTCGCGATGCTGGGCGTCATCGGCGGGCCGCTGATCTTCGTGTCGTCGATCGCGGTCCTGTTCGGCGCCTACGAGCAGGACGGCCTGCACGCGCTCTTCTCGTTGCCCGAGGGCGCCTTCGAGGCAGCGTTTGCGATCTACCTGATCGTCAAGGGGTTCAGGCCCTCGCCGATCCTCGACGACGCTCGGTTTGCCGGAGGGGACGGGGGCTCCCTGCGCAGATAGAACCGAGTCGGCAGGCCGGTCTCCTCCAGCGCTACCGCCCGGTTGGAGGCGGCGATGACCCGGCCGTCTCGCTCCACCCGCACGTGCCCCGCGAATCGGCGGGTCGCGATGCGATGCGCACCCACGGCATGGGCCGCTTCCTGAGCTTGTCCGGCAGGCGACAGGAGCAGCGCGCTCGGGGCTGCTGCCATGCGACGGCTCCCTGAGGGCGACCGAAGCCGACCGAGGATGTTGCGCGGGCAGGACCCGGTCGGAGATACTCAGCCGTGGATGTTCGGTGGGCTCTTAGGCAAGGCTCGGCGTGCCGGCGAGCAGGACGAACTGCTGCGCGAGGCGACGGCGCAGACCGCAGAGGCCTCGCGCGCCGCGCGAGCGGCCGTGGAGGAGGCGGAGAAGGCGGATGTTCAGGTTCGGGGGCTGTCGTTCGCGGGCGGCGCCACGCCGAGCGCCGCGCAGCGCAGCGCCGAGCTCGCCGCGGACAGCGCGCGTGCGGCCGAGCGCGCTGCGTTCCTGCTTGACGTTCAGCTCAAGGTGGCGAAGTCGACGAGCACGTACCGGCCGTGGCAGCAGATCCCGTCGTGGGTGCTCGGCGGCGCCGGAGTCCTGCTCGCGTTCGTCCTGGCCTTCTCCGGCGACGCCGACGCGGGTGGCTGGGTGATCGCTGCGCTCATGCTGTGCCTGGCGGTGATCGCCTCGTTCCGCGGCCCCGCCGATCTGCGACTCGGGACCGGCGGCGCGAAGGCTGAAGAGGCCGAGCCAGAGACGGCCGAGCCCGTCGAGCCGGAGACGCCCGCGCCCACGCCCACGCCCGGCGTGCCGGCCGTCCGCCCGATCACGCCCACCGTGCCCACGACCGGCCTGCGGTTCTACGGCACGGGGCTCGACTACACGACGCGCCGCCCGCTGGTCCCCGCGCTCGCCGCTGAGGACTTCGACGAGCTCCTGCGCGAGCGCATGGCAGCCAACGCCGACGAGCTCGAGCGCATCACCGGCCATACGCACTTCGCCGTCCAGCTCCGCGGCGAGCGCGAGCGCGTCCCGACGCCCGATCTGGGCGACCCACGGGTGGCCGGCTGGAGCTTCCTCGTTGATGAGGAGGATCCCGACCGCGACGCGATCATCGCCGCGCTCCGGCCGCTCGCGGAGCTCCGGGAGATGAAGGATCCCGCTGAGCCGCTCCGCTTCCAAGCCGGCGCCTCGTGGTCGGACTGGCTGACGGACAACTATCAGGCGATCGATCCGCGTGAGCGGCCGTACTACGTCATGATCGTGGGCGGCCCCGAGCGCGTGCCATTCCACTTCCAGGCGCTGCTCGACAGCACGGCATCGGCCGGTCGCGTCGCGTTCGACACGATCGACGAGCTCACGGGCTACGTCGAGAAGGTCGTCCGGCTGGAAGACCCTCAGGCCAAGCCCGTCGCGCTGCCCGAGGCGGTGTTCTTCGCGCCGGACGCCGGCCCGGAGGACGCGACTTACTTCAGCCGCAAGTACATGGCCACGCCCCTGAGCGAAGAGGCCGCGGGCTACGACATCGCCGTGCGGCTGATGGCCGCCGATGAGGCCACCAAGGCGAACCTGCAGGAAGCGCTCGACGGCGCACGCCCCGGGCTGGTCTACACCGCCAGCCACGGCATCGGCGCGCCCGATCAGCCGCTCGACGTGCAGCGCCGCGTCAACGGCGCGATCTGCTGCCAGGCGACCGACGGCGACTGGCTGTTCACCGCCGATGACGTCCCGGACGACGACACGCCCTTCCTCGAGGGAGGCGTGTTCTTCCAGTTCGCGTGCTACGGCTACGGCACGCCGGCCGAGAGCGACTTCATGCACTGGCTGGGACAGCCGACCCTGAATGCCGAGGCCGACTTCGTCGCCGCCCTGCCGAAGCGCCTGCTCGCGCACCCGCGGGGACCGATCGCGTACATCGGTCACGTCGACACCGCGTGGCTGCACGGGTTCGACGATCCCGACAGCCCGCTGATCCTCGACGCGTACCACGAGCGACTGCGGCCGTTCATCACCGCCCTCAACGTGCTGCTCACGGTGCAGCCCGCCGGCCTGGCCATGACCGAGCTCAACAAGCGCTTCGACCTCCTCAACGGCACGCTCGCCGGCGAGCTGGACCGAATGGGTCGGCGCCGCTCGGGTCTGACGCCGGAGCTGATGGCGAGCCTCGCGAACACGTTCGTCTTCCGCTCGGACGCGCAGAACTACGCGCTGTTCGGCGACCCCGGCGCCCGCGTGCGGCTGCCTCAGGCCTGAGGCGCCGCTCCCGTCCCCGCCACGACGTAGCCGGCCCAGTCCCGCACCGGCACGGCCGGATCGCCGTGGACGTCGAGCATCGCACGGCGCAGCGCCTCGGCCGGCCCGCGACTCACGAGGTGCGGCGCCGCGCGCACCATCAGGTCGCGGCCCGCCCGGTCGTCGATCTGCCACAGGGTCCCGATGACGTTCTGCGCACCGGCCGCCAGGAACGCGGGCAGCACTCCCTGCGGCTCGTCGCCGGGCCCGAACCGGTACAGCCCGCCATCGCAGATGCTGAGTACGACGAGCCAGGTGGCGGCGAGGTCGAGCCGGCGGATGGCGTCGGCCGAGACCACGCCGTCGTGCCCCCGCGTGCGGGCGAGCAGCAGGTGGTGGAAGTCGAGCGCGTCGTTCTCCGGAAACGCCCCGTGCGTCGCGAGGTAGACGATGCCGTGGCCCGCCGCGCGGTCGACGAGCGCGGTCTCGCTCGCCTTCGGCCCGACGAGCGCCTCGGTCTCGACACCGGCGCCGGCGAGCGCGTCGGCGACCTGCGCGATCTCGTCCTCGGCGTTCGGCAGTGGATTGGCGCCCGCGTAGGGCAGCGGTGGGTTCGCCAGCGCGAGGCAGTTCGGCGTCAACGGACAGGCCCGCTCGCGCAGCGCGAGCCAGGCGGCGGCGCTCGGGGCGAGCGCGAGCGCGGTGCGTTCGATCAGGCGGCGGCCGGCGGCGTCGGTCAACGCCGCCCATGGCACGGGGTGCAGCACCCGGTGCGGGATGATCGTCAAGAGCTCGAACGCGGCCGGGTCAAGGCCCGCGTCGATCAGCGGCGCCACGAGGTTCGCGTGCAGAGTCCTGAGCGCAGTCTCGGTCCCGGCGTCGTCGCCGTCCTGGATCGCGCTGCGCAGGATCGTGATCGTGTTGCCCAGCGGGCTGGTGTCGAGCGGTGCGTGGTCATCGACGGTGACGCGGCCGATGAAGTCGCCGGACTGCTCCCCGACCGGGGTCGGCAGGAGCCGGATCCCGCTGTGATCCACGGCCAGGATCCAGACGTCGATGGCCGGGTGCAGTGGGTGGTACGGGATCACGTACTCGACAAGGAGCTCGCGCGGCCCGAGCGCTGCGCTCACGCGGTCCGGCGCCGGGAGCGCGGCCACGCCGGTGAACCCGGAGCCGTCTGCGGCGTAGCCGTCCTCCGGTCCGCGCAGGGTCTCCCGCGAGAGGCGACCGCTGCCGCCCTGTCCGAGTCCGAGCTCGCTGGCGAGCCGCATCTCCGTGAAGACGAGGCTCCGCTGCTCGTCCTCGCCGAACCGCAGCAGTTCGCGCTCCGCGGCGGCGAGCGGATCGGCCGCGGCGGCCGACGGCTCCTGGAGGCGCCCGTCCAGCATGTCCAGCAGGGTGCGCGCCTTGGCGGCCTCGGTCAGCCGGAGGATCTCCTCGGGATCCGGGTCGGGTTGCGCCAGCGCGTCGCGCAGGAGCGCACCGAACGCGGCGTCGACGACCTGGCCGGCCCACAGGCGCCCGACCCGCGAGCGCAACCCCGCGCGCAGCCGGTCCGCGCGGTCGAGCAGCGCCGCCCGTAGCGCCGCCAGCTCGGCCTCCGACGCGCCGCGCGTGCGCTGGCGCTCGTAACGCCTGACGACCGCCTCGATCCACGCGAGCAGATCGCCCCGCTCCTCGGCGTTGCGGATCGCGTGCTGCAGCCGGGCGTCTCCCCGGTCAGCTCCCGTAGCCATCGGCCAGCGACGTCAGGACCGAGGCGGTGTTCGCCGTCTTCTCGGCGTCGCCGGTCTGGCGGTATGTGAAGTCGACGGGAATCGTCCGGTCGGATGCCGCTGCGAGCCGGCGCAGCAGATCGTTCGCTTCGGCCTCGCGGCCGTCGAGCCAGACCACCCGGCTCATCGCCTCGCCTGCCGCGGCGGCCAGGAGAGAGACGTAGCGCTCGAAGTCCCCACCCGCATTCGCGTCCGCGAGCTCAGACGCGGCGATCACGTCGCGCAACGTCTGGAGGACCAGATCCTCGGCCTCTCGCCCGCTCGAAGCCTGGGCCGCCCAGAACGAGCAGTCCGCGGCGATCGTCGCGGCCTTGAATGCCTGATCGCGGGCGCCGACGTCGTCTGCCATCGCGCGCGCCCTGAGCAGCCCCTCGCGCGCCTCGGCGTAGGCGTCCGGAGCGTCCGCGCGCATGTACTCCATCTGCTGCCAGTCGACGAAGTTGATCACCGCCTGCTCCCGGTCTCCGAGCCGCAGCCAGGCAAGGCTCGCCGTCATCACAGCGGCCTGCGCCAGGTCGGCGTTCCCCGCGCCGTACGCCTGCTTGAACAGCTCCCGCGCCGCGCTCGCCAGCTCGGGCGTCAGCTCCTTGCCAGGCTGGCTGAGAAGGTCGTCCAACCGCCCCTGAGCGGTCGCCTCCACAAGCTCCTGAAGGGTCACAAGTTCCCCTTTCGCGTGTGCCGGTCGCAGTGATGCTATCCGCAGCGGAGCGGGAGGGATTCGACCGTCGGGCGAAGGCGACCCTGGGGCTGAACTGTCGCCCATCAGCGTGTCCGAGCACTGGCATCCAGGACACGCGTCGGGTAGCGTCGCGCCGACGGTCCGAACAGTGGAGGGAGGAGGACCCATGCGGGTCAAGCTCGGAGTTAGCACGATCGTGGCCACGGTCGCGCTCGCCGCCCCGGCGGTCGCCGACAACGGCGGCAGGCCGTTCAGCACGACCTTGTCCGGCGCCGAGGAGTGCAACAACCTCGGCGTGTGCGGGATCGGCGATCCAGACGGCACGGGGACCGCGGCTCTGCGGATCAACCCCGGCCAGGAGGAGGTGTGCTTCACGATCAGCGTGGCGAATATCGGCGCCGCCGGGACGAGCGTCCGGGCGCACATACATTCGGCGCCTGCCGGGTCCAATGGCGGCATCGTCGTGCCGCTCCACGAGCCGGCTGGGCCGCTGCCCGCGAACGGCGTCCTCGAGGGCTGCCAGCCGGCGGATCGTGTCCTGCTGCGCGACATCCTCCACAATCCCCAGCAGTACTACGTGAACGTCCACACGCCGAGCTTCCCCGCGGGAGCCATCCGCGGCCAGCTCGGCGACTGAACGCGCGCGGACTGTGGCGAGGCCGGGGCGACCCGGCCTCGCGCGGCCCGCAGCTTCGAGGCCGGGGACGTATCAGCGACGGGCCGAGCGCGCTCCTTACCGGTGAACGCACCACGGAGGAAAACAGTGACCCGTTGCCTACTCGCTTGTGCCCTGTCCTTGTGCCTGCTTGTCGCGTGGACCGTGCCCTCGGGTGCGAGCGCGGCGAAGACTCCCATCTGCGGAAGCGCCGATCGCAACGGCGACAGCGTTCTCGGCTCGTTGGCGCTCGATGACAACAGCTCGACGACCAAGACCTACGGAACCGCCAAGGGTGATCGGCAGCTCGTGCTCCTGTACTCGGTGATCGATTGCACGTTGCCTCCCAAAGCGACGATCACCGACGATCAGGTCTCGATCCTGCCGGCCAAGGACGGTGCCGACCTTCCGGGCGCGCCGACGGTAGATGTCAGCGTCGCCAAGCCTGACGCCACGGCGGTAACGACCAAGGTCAGCTTGAAGCTCGACGACATCGATCCCGGCACTCACAGCGGCATCGTCCGCATCCACGCGCCGCAGTACCTACATGATTCCTTCACGCCGATCTCAGCGAGTCGGACCGCCTGGTGGCTGTGGCCGCTGCTGCTCGGCCTGGCCGGCGGGGTGGCGGGGGTGCTCTGGGCCATCGGCATCCACTTCGCTGACTCGATCAAGATGAAGTTCTCGCCGCTGCATGGCCTCGTGTTCGGTGTTCTCGCGATCGGTGCAGGGCTCGTGGCCGGCTATGCGTACTGGGACAACCAGGACGTCTGGACCGTCGGGGACAACGGCTGGCCGACGCTCGTCGCCGGCTTCACCGCATCGACCACCGGCGCGTTGGCCGGCGTGACCGCCGCGCTCTTCTCGACGAATAGCGGCGGCGGAGAGGCGAAGGAGCCGGCGCCGGCGTCGGGGTGATCAGCTGCCACCCGGGCGCGCGCGTAAAAGGTCCTGACCCCGATTTGTCGACATCGATCCCGCAAGCTCAGGGTGTTGCGGGGTTGGTCCGGCCTCGCGGGCCCGACCGGGCGCGATCACGCCCGTGCGGCGTTGGCCGACGTCTCGTCGCTTCGAGCGTCTCGCCGGTCGCTGTCGTCACGGCGACCGATCACGCGGCCGAGCCGGTCCCGCATGCCGCCGAGGAAAGTCGCTCCGTGCGTGTCTTGGCGCGGCAGGACCTTCCGGACCAGGAACAGCGCGAGGACGACGCAGGCAATGATCGACCCGACCAGCGCAGCGAATCCTTCCCAGCTGTCCTTCGCAGGCAGCTTGACGTTGGCGCCGTAGATCGTCGCGACGAGCGTCGGCACGAGGATCACCGTCGCGACGATCGCGCCGACGAACTCGAAGTGCTCGCGCTCGAGTCGCTCTGCGGTTCGTATCGCCTCCGAGGCCAGACGGCCGTTGCCCTCCAGCGATCGCAGCTCGTCGAGGGCGAAGCGGTAGCGAACCGCGATGTCGGATGAGCTTGACTGGCCGACCACGTCGGAGGCGTTGAGCTCGACGCGGCGCAGAAGCCGTTCGAGCTGGCGGTCGAGCTGGTAGAGGGTGTCCGTCATGTCGAGGACGCTGTGCGCGTTCTCGTGCTTTGCCTTCCGGTCCCGGCGCGCGATGCCGCTGACCTCGCGTCGCGACGCGCGCTCGATGTTGGTGAGCCGCGTGCGGATGCTCTCCGACACGGCGCGCGCCGTGCTCGCCTGCTGCAGGCCGATTGCTTCGGCGACGTCGTCGGCGGTGAGATCGTCGGTGTTGGGGAAAAACCGCTGTGCGACGTCGAGCGGTCCCCCGGGGGTGTAGTCGAAGCAGTCGTCCTCGTCGTTCCACCAGAGGTCCGGCAGCCGGACCGTGACCACGACGTTGCCGATCACTCCGACGGTGGCGCGCACAGTCCAGAAGCGCGGAGCGTCGGGCTCCTCGCTTTTCGGGTGGAAGCCGACCGTGGGGAAGAAGCGCAGGTGGGCAGGCGCGTCCGAGCGGGCTCCCCACACCTCCCGGGCAACGCGCGCGACGCCGCGCCCGTACAGATAGGGCAGCCGCTCGAGCAGTCTCCGCTCCTGGGGGTCGAGCGCGGACGGGCCGATCCCCACGGCGTCGAGCACGCCCTGCACATCCGTCCAGTCCAGCTCCGGCTCCACGAGCTCGTGCCACGGATCGACGGACCCTTCGAACCAGGCCTGCTGGTCGTCCGACAGCCACGGCAACGTCAGCTGCACCCATATGGGCTGCCCTGTGAAGACCGCCCTCTCGATGGACTCGGTCTGCAGCTCGTCTGCGGCGGCCCGAGACTGCTGGTTGTCGTTCCATGTGACGATTCGGGCGCAGAGCAGCTTGATGCCGTTCGGCGCCGGATCCGAAAACGATGTCGTGTCGCTCATAACTGATCGAGGCGCGAGGCTCCGGCTCTGATACGGCGACTGTTCGTCGGCTGCTATCGGCGCGCGCACGGAATCGCCAGCAAGCCGGCGGTCTTCAGTTCACAACAGACTTCGGACTGCGGGCCCGCACCCCTTGCCGGTTGCCGTCACATCAATCACGGAACGGCGCGAGCCGGATGCTTAGGTCGCTCATGGCGAAGCGGTGCAGGTACCAGGCGCGGCCACGAGGGACTTGCTTGGCCTCGGCTCGGAGAAGCCCGGCGAACTCCCGCTCGAAGCCCAACCGCGGGTACTCCTGGATGACGCTCTGGCGGACTGCATCGGGTATCTCGTTGCTGCGTAGGCCGAACACATCGACGGCTGCGCCGGCAGACAGGAGGTAGGCCTCGGCACCGGATTCGAGGCCAACGCCGGGGGTGTAGTGCATGGCGATCGCGTTTGCGACGAGCTCGCGGATATCGGCAGGCACGTGGTGGCTGTCGGTGAACTCGCGTGCCAACGCGGCGCTGCGAACCGTGAAGTCGACGTCGGGCACCGGGCTCGGGATCCCGGTGTCGTGGAACATCGCAGCCAGATACAGGAGCTCACGGTCGAACGTGATCCCGTGCAGTGCGGCGATGGCCGCGCCCCACGTGTAGGCACGACTGGAATGGTTGAGGAGTGCCGGTGTCAAGAGGTCCTGCGCGGCGACATCGGCATCTCTTGCGAGAGGGGAGTCGGGAGGCACCAGGCTCGCCGGATCGACGAAACTCCGGCGTCCCGAGTGCATTCGGAGCACCATCGCGAGACGGCCGGCAAGAATGCTGAGCTCTCCCCGCAGCAGGGGCCGGGCAAGGGTTAGGCATTCCCGAGCGGTCAGCACTCCCCCGGTGCGTTCGGTCCATCCAATGGATCCGATTGGATCGGTGGGTCGTGGCTGGCTCATGGGGCCTCTCAGTTCGGTGGTGTCGCGGTCAGGTGGCGGGGACAAGCACGCCGATGAGTCACCAAGCCGGCGCCGGGGCCCGAGAGCCATGGTCGGCAGCTCAGTGTCGCCGATAGGGGCGACCCGCGCTCCGCGACGGGGGACTCGCCCACGAGTGGCGCTGACGCTCAGCTATCGAAGCTGCTGGCCGCACGAACTGCCGTACTAACGGAGGCGCTCCTGCTCGCCAGTCGCGGTAGCCCATCCTTTTGCGGCACATCGCTCCCCGCCGTTGGGACGGATGCGGGCGTCTCAAGCGCCTGCCGGCAGGCCTTGCCTTGGACGAGTTGCGACAGCCACCTCGGCCGCAACCGGGCTCATGCAATGCGGGAGGAGCGGCTTTGAGCCGCAGCGCGGGTACCTGCCTCGGCAGGTCGGGGACGCCGGCGTAGCGCGCGGTTTCACGGCGGGCCGCACGGAGCCTCGGTGGCACGGTTCGGCTAGCTTGATCCGGCCGTGGCCATCGAGCCGAAGGAGAAGACATGGCAACTTACGTTGTGCTGGTGAACTGGACCGACCAGGGGATCGCCGGATTCAAGGGCACAGCCGAGCGTGTCGATCACGAGGCGGAAATCCGGAAGCGCGCGGGTGTCGAATTGAAGGAGATCTATTGGACCCAGGGTCCGTACGACCTGATCGCGATCATCGAGGGGCCCGACGACGAGAGCATCGCGGCCGCGATGCTCGGGGTCGCAGCCCACGGGAACTCCCGCACGACAACGCTGCGGGCCTTCGATCGCGACGAGTACGAGCGAATCTTGGCGAAGCTCGGTTAGCGCATCGGTCCGGCGAGTGCGGCGCTGTGCGCCCGATAGCGGGCGGAAGCAGAACTCGCAGAGGCGAAGGCCTGGGATGTATACCGGTGCTATGGACAAGCACGAAGCGGCGCTCGTCGCCGAAGCCAAGCTAGATGAGCTTCGGCGCCGCTCGTACGACGCACTCGTCTCGGATTACCTCGGGCGTCCGGAGAATCAGGAGCTCACAGCTGGGTCAGGCGCCGTCTACCAGCTTGAAGTAGAGGGTTTCTGGGACGACCGCCGCAAGCAGCACCTTCGCGTCGTGGTCGCCGTGGACGACGGCGGCTGGAGAGCATTTGTGCCCCTGACGCGGAGCTTCATCATCGCTCCAGACGGCGTTTTCGTAGGGGAGTAGCGCTGCCGCTTCGAGGCACGAGCGCCACAGCGCCAGCCGGCGCGATCAATGTCAGACGGCCGATTGCTCGCGTCTTCTCGACGACCGGCCCTCGAGCAAGACGGCAACCGCCATGCCCACCGCCCAGGTCGCATACCAGAGCGCCTTTACGCGCCTTGATCGCCGACGCCACCACCGGTCCAGCTGTCGAAACGGAGGAAGCTGCTGGCCCGCCTCGATGAGCGCTACCTCCATCGGTGTCAGACGGATCGGAGCCATCTCTCGCTGCATCTTGGCATCAGCGACGCCGAGTGTCGCAACGAGGCAGACGCAACAGCGACCCGTACCCTCGGCCAGCTGCTCCTCCTCGCGCGCCAAGCGACACTGCGCCAAGTGATGTCCAGGGCGTCGCTAGCAAGCGGATGCCGCACGCGCCGGGCCCGCGCTGTTGGACGAGGGCGAGGCAGATTGGAGCGGATGCTCCGATCGGCCGAGCCGACACCGCCGTACCGCCGGAGCGCAGGCAGCAACGGCCCGCCGGGCCGCCGCCCCTGGGATTTGTAAGGCACGCCGGCCAGGTCTGTCCTGTCGCGCATTGCGGCAGTCGGCAGGCCGCGTCCTGGTGGGCGACTCGCACGCGAAGGATCGGACGGCGCGGCCGTCCGCTGGTGGGGTCGCCCCACGTGACCTGGGACGATGGGCGTATGGCTCTGGGCGAGCATGGCGACCCGTGGTTTGAGCAGGTCTACGCGCGCGCGGGAGATCAGCCCGAGCGTATTCCGTGGGTGCGGCTGGCGCCGCGGCCGGAGCTCGTCAGTTGGCTCGACGGCCACCCTCCGGCGGCCGGCACCCCGGCGCTGGTCGTGGCCTGCGGGCTGGGTGACGACGCGGAGGAGCTCGCGCGCCGCGGCTGCGCCGTCGAGGCCTTCGACCTCTCGCCTTCCGCGATCGCCGCTGCGCGGCGGCGGTTTCGGGCATCGGCCGTGCGCTACCGCGTTGCGGATCTCTTCGCGCTGCCCGCCGGTTGGGCCGGCCGGTTCGCGATCGTTGTCGAGGTGCTCACGGTTCAGTCGCTAGCGCCCGAGGCGCACCAGCAGGCGATCGCGGCGATCACGAGATGCGTCGCGCCTGGCGGCGCCCTGCTCGTCCGCACCGCGGTCCGGGCTGACGAGGAGCCCGCCGACACCCGTCCCTGGCCCCTGCGCCACGCCGAACTGCGCTGGTTCACAGCCGATGGGCTGCACGAGGTCAGCCGCTGCTGGTCCGCCGACCGCGTGTTCCTGCACCTTCACTACCGGCGACCGCAGGCCGCCGACGCCGACTAAGGCCCGTATGTGAGCCCCGCGATCTGGCGTTGATGATCACGTCGTGTAATTACCGTCACGGTGCGTGCACCTCCGTGCACAACGGATGCGCGGCTACCGCCTCAGATGCTGCCGGCAGAACTCGCGTTCACGTGCGAGAGGCTGGTCCTCGTCAGGCATGTGGAGGTCTTACCTGAGGCCCAGCACGCGGCGCCGCTTATCGCGCAAAGCGCAACTCAGCCACCAAGTCGCTGGACTGCTCCTAGCAAGGCGTAAGCGATAGCCCTCGACATCCGCTCGATCATGCTCGCGTCGTTGACTTCGGTCACAAGGTGCGGTCTGCTGCGACTGATGGGGTGATGGTCAACCACGAGGCCACGGATCGGGAGCTGCTGCTGAAGGGCGATGCGGCGGCGTTTGCGGTGTTCTATGACCGTCATGCGGAGTGGGTGCTCGGGTTCTTGCGGCGGCGCAGCCCCGATGGCGAGGCGGCGGCGGATCTGACTGCGGAGGTGTTCGCGGCGGCGCTCAGCGGCCGCCGCCGCTATCGGTCTAAGGACGCGTCTGCGCATGCGTGGTTGCTGGCGATCGCGTCCAACAAGCTCAACTCGGCGTTGCGATCGGGCTATGCCGAACGCCGCGCGCGGACGCGACTCGCGATGCGCCCCGTCGAGGTCACCGACGACGATGTTGCGCGCATCGACGCGCTGGCCGAGGTATCGGTCATCGTCGAACTGCTGCAGGACTTGCCCACGGATCAGCGCACCGCGGTCCTGGCCCGGATCGTCGACGAGGGCGAGTATGCCGACATCGCGGTTACACAAGGCGTCAGTGAGGCCGTTGTCCGTCAGCGCGTGAGCCGCGGCCTGGCCGGCCTGCGGCGGCAGTGGGAGAAGCGGGTATGACGGGTCATCGGCAGTCGTGGTACCTGGACCGGTTGCGCGCCGAGCTCGAACGCGTGGCGGCAATCGAAGACCGGCGCGAACGCGGTCCGGCGCTCGGCCGGCTGCGCCCGGCGATCGGCCGGTTGCGCCCGTTGCCGCAGACGCTGGTGGCGCTGGCCTTGGTCGCTGCCCTCGTCGCGGTCGTGGTGACCGTCGCGCGCGAGCCGGACGTCGAACGGCCGGTGGCGCCGCCGGGCAAGCAGGTCGTCGCGACCGACGTCGAGCGCGGCGTGCGCTTCAGCCTCGACGGACGGGTCCTGACGGTGCAACTGCTTCCAGATAGACCCGAGGTGCTCGAGACGGTCAGCGGCGCGGAGATCAGCGCGACCTGCGGCACGAACGTCGCCGCGCCGCCGGGTGATCGGCGGGGCGAGACCACAGTCTTCCGGATCTGGCCGGCCGGCGAGACGAGCCTGAGCTACCGCTTCCCGCGCGACGTCTCGAGCTGGTGCCGGCTCGACCGCCAGTCCGTCGGCATCGTCGCGTCCGTGAGCTTCCCCGTCGCGTGGTCGGGGGCGAGGGAGCAGATCGCCGAGACCGCCAACAACTGGGCGCGGGTGTTTGCCTCCACCGAGCAGGCCTGCAACGCATACACGGCCTCGTCCGTCTGCAAGCAGATAGGGTGCCAACTGGTGGGCGGCAAGCCCACCGAGGCCTGCAAAGCGTGGTTGTTACCCGCCTCGAGCACGCCCTCGGGCAAGGGGTGGGCATGGGAGCACCGCGGCGCGAAGGTCCAGAGAATCGCCATCAGCGGCGACCGAGCGGCCGCCACGCTCTCGAAAGACGGCGTCGAGATCGACACGGTCCAGCTGCGACGTACCGCGACGGGCGAGTGGCTGATCGACAAGCTCGGCGAGGACGGGCTGACGGCGGAGCTACGGCGGAAGCTGCGGGGTCCGGGCGGCTGACAGATCGAGCGGTTCATGCAGAGTCGCGGGTCTTCAGCTTGGGACGACGGGGCGCAGCGCGCTGAGTAGTTCTGTTGCCGCTCGCTGCGCTGCTCCTTCGAGGCAGACGCGATACTGGTCGCGGATCGGCTGGTGGCGTCTCAGAACTGCTGTAAATAGCCGGGGTGCCGTCAAGGCGACGGCGTAGGTTCCCTCAAGTCCTGCAAGACGATTGAAGGAGGACCTACGCCGTGAGACGTACCGTACCGCCGTCGGCGGAGATCGAGGCTCGGATCGACCAGCTGCTGGCCGTGGGGGTGGGCGATAACCCGCGCGAGTCGCTGTCAGAGCTTGCCAGGCTGGGTGCCCGGCTGATCATTCAACGGGCCGTGGAGGACGAGTTTGACGCCTGGCTGGGCCGCGCCAGGTATGAGCGCCGGCCGGAGTATCAGCGTGGACTGCGCAACTGACGAGAGCGGGCTGCGCAACGGGTTTCGCCCGCGCAGGGTGCAGACCGCCGAAGGGGAGCTTGAGATCGCGATCCCGCAGGTCCGGGAGGCGGCCGAGACGTTCGCCTGCAAGCTGTTCCCCAGGACACCGAAGCTGTTGCGGACCGAGCCGCTGAAGGCGTTGGTGATCGGCGCGTTCGTGCGCGGCCTCTCGATGCGCGACGTCGAGTCGCTGTGCGAGCAAGCCGGGCTCGGCAAGCTGTCGAAGTCGACCGCGTCGCGGATCTGCGAGGAGCTCAAGGACCGCTTTGAGGCGTTCAAGCGCCGCAGCCTCTACGACGTGAACCTGGTGGCGTTGTTCCTGGACGCGACCTTTATCTCGGTTCGTCCGCAGCGGGCCCAAGGAGGGTGTCCTGGTCGCCTGGGGGTTCACCGAAGAGGGCGAGCGCGTGCTGTTGGCGGTGACGCTGGGGATGCGGGAGTCCTTCGAGGACTGGCAGGCGCTCGGCAGGGATCTGATCGCTCGCGGCCTGGGCGCGCCGATGCTGATCGTCGCCGACGGCGCCCCCGGGCTGATCAAGGCGATCGAGCAGTGCTGGCCGGCGTCTGACCGCCAACGCTGCTGCGTGCATCGCGCCCGCAACCTTACGCCAAGCTGCCCGAACGCGAGCGCGAACGGGTCAAGCACGCCTACTGGCAGGCGCTCGATGACGCGATCAACGAGCGCGACGCCAAGCAACGACTGCAGGCGCTCGTCGACGAGCTCGACAAGGGCGGCTACACCGCCGCGGCGAAGTGCCTGGCCGACGATCTCGACGCGCTCGTCGTGCACCTGCGCTACCCACTGCGCCACCGCCGCCGGTGGCGGTCAACGAACCTGCTCGAGCGATCGCTCGGCGAGGTCAAACGACGCACCAAGGTGATGGGCCGATTCCCCGGCGAGGACAGCTGCCTCACCCTGGTCTGGGCCGTCCTCGACCTCCTCATCACCCACCAGACCAACGGCATCCGCTTCACCGAGCTCGACCGCCAACGCCTCAACCGACGCCAGATATCACGAACCCGACAACGCGATCCCCAAGGAGGTGACCGCCGCATAAACTGATCACCACTGGGAACCTGAGCCGCGAGCGAATTTACAGCAGCAAAGAGACGCCACCGATCGGCTTTGACCGCTGCTCGGTGTCGGAAGCGATAGCGTGGCGGCCGGGCCGGGTTCCGCCGCGCAATGACGGGCGCCGATAGTCGGGTTTCGTTCCACGAGCCCGAGGAGGGATCATGTCCAGCTTCTGCTCGACCGCGCCGGCCGACGTCGATCACCTGCGACGTTGCCGGGATTCCACGCCGGCCACGCTCCAGGAAACAAGGGTCTGCGCTACCCGGCCGACCCGCCGAAGGTCGACGAAATCGTCGCCGTCATGCGGGCCGCCGGCGACGGGACGCACGGCCGCCGCTTACGCGGACTGATCGTGATCATGTGGCGAGCTGGGTTGCGCATCCAGGAGGCTCTGGCTCTGACCGAGGGCGATCTCGATCAGCGCCGCGGCTCGCTCCTGGTCCGGCGCGGTAAGGGCGGGCGTCGCCGCGAGGTCGGCATGGACGCATGGGGATGGGAGCAGCTCGAGCCCTAGCTTGACGTGCGGCGCACGTTCCCGGTCGGGCCGCTGCTGTGCGTCATCAACGGCGCGACGCGCGGACGCCACTGGTCGCCGGCTGCGGCACGCGCTGAGCTGCGGCGCACCGCCGGCGCGGCAGGAGTGCGGCGTCGCTTCGCGCCACATCAGCTCCGTCATGCCCACGCCGTCGAGATGGCCCGCGAAGGCGTCCCGTTGGACGTCATCCAGCTCAACTCGGACACAGCAACCTCGGCATCACGTCCGTCTACCTCCAGGGCATCGACAGCGGCGAGATCATCGACACCGTCCACGCCCGACGCGCGCCGATGATCCCAGTCAGCGCCTCGCTGCGGCTCTGATCGAGTGCCCGCGCAGGCGCTGCTCGACGCGCTAAGCGACACTGCGCGGCCGGAGCCGCTGCTCGACGCCATCGACAACGACAGCGCCGCGTCCAGCGCAGCCGAAGGCTGTGTACGCTCGGTCGATGTCGGTTTTCGCCGGTGCGACGCAGCCGCTGCAGAAACTCGACGGGGCGGTCAACCGCCTCAACGATCTCAGTGTCCGCGCGACCCCGTGGCTGTGGTGGCCGGCCTCGCCGCCGCGCCGCGAGCGCCGGTTGGAAGTGGACCAGCATGCCTCCTATCTGGCGTGGTCGGCGGTCGGCCTGCTCGTCGGCGAGGTGCTCGCTCAGCGCATGCCCGAGGAACTGCGCTCGACCGGACGGCGGCTGCGCAACGAACGGATCGCCACCGGGGTTATGACGGGCGCCGTGTGGCTCGTGGCTGCGGGCGCGTGGGACCGCCGTGCCGAGCGACTTCGCCGTAGGCCGTGGCAGCGCCTCCGGCGCTGACGCGGATCGAACCCGGAAGTTCAGCCCCGCCGCCTCACACCGTTGTCAATCCCGGGTCGGCAGTGCGCATCTCGTAGCGGTTGTCCGTGGCTTACTGGCCCCCGCCACAAGTCCCGTCGCGTTTGGCGGCCGCCAAACCCGACGCGACTTATGACGGAGACCACTTAGGGCTGCAGCGGGAGCATCGGCAGCTGGACTGGTGACATGGTCGTCCAGTCGAGCAATTGGGTCTGCGACTGGCCTGGCCCGACGATGACGTCGAGGGCGTTCGGGTCGCGGGTGTCGGTGTCCTTGCTGGCGAGGCCGAAGTCGATCTCGCCGGCGCCGCCGCCGAACCGGAACTGCTTGACCCATTCCATCCCGGCGGGCGGGTTGTTCCAGTACTCGAACGAGTAGACGGGCCGGACGAAGCCAATGCCCTCGCCTTCCTCGGCGTTGGCCAACATCGCCGTCCCGAAGAGCGCCGTGGTGAGGTCGAGGCCGGTGAGCGCCGAGCGGGGGACCACGACGGCGAACTGGCGGGTCTGCGGAACCGCCAGAAGGTCCGCTTCGGCGATTCTGCTGCCGTCCGGTGCGTAGACGCCGGCCTGGTCGAAGCGGCCGTCGCCGACGATGACCGCCTGCCACGGCTCGGCGGTGTCCATGTTGGTGCCTGGCAGTGCCGGCTGGCTGCCGTCGGGCGCATTACCGAGGTAGACGTTGAGGCGCTGCAGCGAGATCTGGTCGCCGCCGAACGGGTTGAGGACCTCGCCCGCGATGCGGGCGACGAACAGGACGTCGTCACCGTCGGTGTAGACGTCGAGCCCGGTGAGGTCGAAGGCGCCCGGGTTGAAGCACCCGCACGTCGGATAGACGTAGGTGCCGGGGCCGTTGTCGTCGCCGGCGGGGTCACTGAATCCGCCGAGGCGAGTCCCATAGGCCACGACGGTCGACTGCTCCATCGCTGTCCCGCCGTCGCGGTTCCAGGCCACGACGGTGATGACGTTGCCGCCGCGGGCGAGGCCAACGGTGGTCTCGAAGCGGCCGTTGCGCGGCACGAGTTCACGGACCGTGTCGCCGACGCCGACGTAGACGCGCCAGGCGTCGGTGCTGCCGCTGACGACCACTTCCGTGGAGGTGGCGATCGACCCATGTTCCGGGCCGGAGAGGGTGAGTTGTGGCTCGGAGCGCTCGCGGCCGGTGGCGTAGCGCTCGCGCACCGCCTCGGGCGTCTCGACCGGCCGGCCGGCCCGGATCGCGTGCGCCAGCCGGACGTACTGGGCCATCGCCCACGCCAGCGGCGATGCCGACCCGGTGGCCTTGCCTGGCTGGTAGCCGTACGGCGCCGGCGCGGGCTGCTCCTCGTCCCAGACCTGCTCGGGGATCATGAATCCCTCGTTGGCCGTGTTGGCCATGGTCTGCAGGAACGGCAGGCCGTTGTTCCCGCGGGCGACTTCGTACTCGCCGCGCTCGCCGCTGAGCAGCGGCCACGCGCGGCCCTCGGTCCCCGGCTTGTTGAGCTCCCACGGCTCGCCGGCGTCCGTTTCGCCGTAGCCGTCGAAGGTGTAGCGGTCCCACACCCGGCCACTAGGCGTTTCCGTGACCAGCGACGCGTCCGTCTCAGCAATGGAGTCGGCCACGAACGGGTCGTCCGGGGCCTTGACGCCGAGGCGCACCAGCTCGAGGAAGCCGGCATCGACGACTTCCTTCTCGAGATGCACGCCGGCGGCGTTGGCCCATTCGCGGGCGTCCTCGTCGTTGGGGTCGGTGTCGGCGTTGATGCGGATGTAGTACCGGCCGTCCCCGTACGGGCCGGTGGTCGTGAACATCCACTCCTCGGTGTTGCGCTGCCACTCGTCGGCGACGCCCAGCCACAGCCGCGCTCGCTGCTGGTCGCCGCGCCGGCGGGCGATCTCGGACGCCGCCACCAGGCCGGCGATCTCCGAAGCAGTGGTCGACGGTGAGTAACCGCCCGTCTCCTCCCAGCGCTCCTGCGGCGTGGACGGCCCCAAACGCACGAGCGCGTCCGCGGCCTTGCGCACGCCGCGCCAGATGCGGTCGTCCGTGCGCCGCAGCTGATACGCCAAGACGATCGGGAACGCCGTCTCGTCGAGCTGGGTGTTGCGCTGATCCGGCTCCCCGTCGACCTTCGAGTTCTGCGGGAACGTCCCGTCCGGCTGCTGCTGGTGCGTGAACAGCCAGTTCACCGCCCGGTTCCCCGCGGCCCGGTCACCCGCCGCGAGCAGGCCGGTGACCTGGTGGTAGAGGTCACGCGCCCACACGAAGTGATAGCCACCGCCGCCTTCGTCGGCGTTCACATTGAACCCCCACGGAAGCGTCAACGACGCGATGAAGGCGCCGCGGAACGTCTTGTCCTCGTGGGCCTTGACCGTCATGACCGCGACGTTGTACTGCGTGCGCAACCGCTCCGAGAGCACCGCCGGAGCCGGCCGCAGCGACCCGAGGTAGCTGCGCCACTCCTTCCGGTACGCCGCCGCGCGGTCGGCGAAGCCCTGCACCACGCTGCCGCGCGCCGCCAGTTCCGCCGCCCGCTCAGAGCCGCCGAACCCAAGCGCCAACACATGCTCTGTCGTGGACCCGACGCGCGCATTGACGGCGAGCTCGCCGGTCTGCAGGACGTTGCCGTCCGTCGCCGAGTCGTAGTCGAAGTCCAGCTCGAAGTCCTCCTCGAGGTCGGTCCAGCCATCGCTCGTCCCGACGAATCCGTTCGACGTCCGGACGAAGCCGTCATCCGACACCAACGCCGCGTGCGTGTCCCCCTGGCTCGTGAGCAGTGCGACGCGCCGACCGCTGCCGGCCCGCGACGCCGTGTCACCACGCGAGGAGTTGTTGATCGCGGGGTCGTAGAGCACGAACAACCGGTAGTCGCCCGGCTGCAGCGCATCGAAGCGCACCCGCATCAACACCGTCGAACGCCGCGTGTCGGTCACATAGGTCTTCGTGATCCGATAGCGCCCCGATTTGGCGGTGTTCACCTGCTCGTAAACGAGCGCGCGCGTATCGACGAGCCGCACCGTCTGCTCGGTGTCCTCGCTCTCACGGTCGACGAACGTCGCACCGTCGGTCACCGCGAACTCCAGCGACCGCACCTGCGCCGTGTCCCCGCGCGGGAAGTACACCTCGCTCAGCGCCCCGCCCGACAGCGTGTACCAGACCTTCGACCGCGTCGACACCGAAGTCCCGAGCCCCTGCTTGTTGCCCGTCGTCCAGTTCGCCGACGCCCCCGGCGACCCCGGCGCCTCACCATCCTGAGCCGGCGCCGATGGCGGCACCGCCAAGGCGATCGCACCAACCAACAGGACAAGCGCCGATCTGCTTCTCATGGCCGCTCCTCGGGCGTCGAACCAACTAGATGACTACCCGTCGCAACCGTTCCGGCAACCGCTACCGCTACGAGGCAGACGCGGCACTCATCGCCGACCGCGAGATCAATTGACGCGAGCGCGTGCTCAGGTGGTGCACTCCGCAGGTACGGATTCCGTGATGCTCGCCGGCAGCCGCCCAGGCTATGGGCCCCACAAGACTACGTAGCCGTATTCCTCGAGGCTGAGACCGCTCCCGCGAAGTTTTTTCAGGCGCCTCTTGCCTGGGGGGACGTGCCTTGTGTGGCCCGAGACGGCCGTGCCGATCTGCTTGCCATCGGGGTGGAACGCCACCCCCACGACGAAGTCGTCGTGTGCGAGGCGGGCAAGCTCGCGGCCGGTGGCGATGTCCCACACGCGGGCGGAGCTGTCGTAGCCGGCAGTGAGGATCTGGGCGCCGTCGGGACTCACTGCCACACCTCCGAGCGGGGTTCGGTGGATGAGACGGGCGAGCTCTTGGCCGCTGGCCCTGTCCCACACGCGTGCGGTCTTGTCGAAGCTGACGGTGATGACCTGGGCGCCGTCCGGGTTGAACGCCGCGCCGTTCACGAAGTTGAAGTGCGTGAGTCGGACGAGCTCAAGCCCGCTGCCGGTATCCCAAATGCGCGCCGTGTAATCGGTGCTAGCGGTGACCATGTGCGCGCTGTCGGGGCTGAACGCCACGGACACTACGGTGCCGTCATGGGCGAGCCGGGCTACCTCGCGGTTGCTCGCGCGGTCCCACACGTGCGCAGCGTGGTCCTCGCCTGCGGTGGCGATCCACGTTCCGTTGCCGCTGAACGCGACGCTGTGGACGTGGCCATCATGGCTCAGGCGGCCGAGCTCGTGGCCGCTGGTCGCGTCCCAGACTCGCGCGGTCGTGTCGAGGCTGGCAGTGGCGATGTGCGTTCCTTCGCTCTCGAATGTCACGTCGGTCACACCGCGATCGTGGGCGAGGCTGAGCAGCTCGCGGCAGCTCACGGGGTCCCACGACCGCGCGGCGACGTCCCACACGCGTGCGGAGCCGTCGCGGCAGGCCGTCGCGACGCGGGTGCCATCGACGCTGAACGCGACGGCGTTCACGCCGTGATCGTGCGGGAGGCGGACGAGTTCCCGCGCACGCTCGAACACTGCCGTGGGCGGTGCCTGGGATCGTGAAGGGCTCGCGGGTCGACGTGGTTGCTGCCCCGCCGGTCCGCGGCGAGCATCTGCCGATCCTGTGTCTGCCAGCGGCTTGTCGCCTCCCTCGGTCACCGCCGGAGCGGACGAGGTGGCATCGGCGCTTGACGGGCCCGCGCCGTGCTTGATCAGGACGGCTTCGGCCGCCAAGCGGACCCGGCTGCTGCCGTCGTTGAGTGCGCGTCGCAGCGCCTCGTCGATCGAGGCGGCGCGAGCCGGGTCGGCCATCGGCCGGACTCGCGCCAGTTCGTCGATGCCGGCCTCGCGCACCGGGGCGAGTGGATGCCCAAGAGCCTGGCGGAGGGCAGCGGGCAATGACGACTGATGTGGGCTGCGCCCGATGACGATCTCGCCGTGACCGGCGCCGCTCTTGCCCGGAGTCTGGTCGCGGGACCGCTCGCGAACACGGTCGTAGATGTACTCGTACAGCTCGTCGATCGAAATGTCGCCGTCCTCGTCGATATCTGCGGACCCCGTCTTCAGTCCCTCGACCAGATAGCGGGTGAACAGCGAGCTGGGCGGGGACGCACCGAGGCTCGTAGGGTGCTGGCTCTCGGTTTCCTCAAACGCGTACTCGAGGTCGGTCGAGGCCGTGAGCGTCACCCGACCGCGCCCCTTGCCGAATCGGTGCTCGACGTCCACGTGAGTGGCGCCCTTAGGGGCGAAGCCCTTCGCGAACGCGCCGCTGTGACAGCAGTCGAGCATGAGCACGATCGACCGCGCTCGGCTGTGTTGGATGACGTCGTGGACAAAGCTGTCCTCGATCGCGGTCGCACGCAGCCGCGTCAGCTTCGTTGTCGCCGTGGCGAAGTAGAAGCGCCGGTTCTGGGAGAGCACCCCGTGCCCTGAGACATATAAGACCAGCAAGTCCTGCAGGCGCGCGTCCTCGAAGAATCCCTCGATCTCTTGCTTGAGCTCGTCCGTCGACCTGTTGACCAGCTGTCGTACCTGGAATCCGCCGATCGACCCGTCCTCGAGGACCTGCGCGAGCGCCTGCACATCGCCCGTCGGAGACCTCAAGGTCGTCAGGCCAGGATCCGCATACGCCTCGGTCGCGACAAGGAGCGCGAGCCGCTTACCCTCCGCCATGACGCCGTGTCCATCCCTCGATGACGTCTCTCCGCTCGCCACCGGAGGGATCGGCGAGCGTCAAGCCGTCGCCATCAACTTCGAGCATGACGAACGTGCCTGGATGACGCCCAATCATGAGTGCAGTGCCGCGACCATCGGTGGCAGCGCTGCCCCAGCCCCACGACGAGCTGAGCCCACTCCAAGGTGTCGGCCTTGCGCCTCTTCCACGGGACGGGCCGACAGACCCATGACGTCCGCGACCTCGAGCTCGAACGGTTCTATCTGCAGACTCGAGGCGAGCTCCGCCTGCTCCTCGGGATCGCGGTGGGAATAACCCGCGACGAGCAGTCGGACCTCGCTCATTGGCAGACCGTACCGCGCCCGCACATGAGAGCAAGTGCCCGGTCCGACGCATGGCACCCGGTGCATAGGCACGACGTCGCGGTCTGCGAACTCGCCATCGGTGGGAGCTCAAGCACCGTCGCTGTCGCAACGAGGCAGACGCGAGAGCCGGTCGCGCCCTCGAGAGAGTGCTCCAAGTCGGGCAAAGGGAAAGCGCTCCTCGGCGGCTGAGTAGGCGCGTCGTGGCGGCCTGCAGCCGTCTGCCGTTGAGTACGTAAAGCAGTCGCGACCAGGTTATGGCTACGACCGGGAGGAACGCCGTTTCCTACGATCCTCGCGCACCGAGGCTTCTTGCTTGTCGGTCAGCGGCGGTCTTCCCTGCTTGATGAGCCGCGCGTTCATCAGCGCGATCATCCGGTCATCCTCCTTCGCAGCCAATAGCTCGGCCTCCTTGGCGCGAGCCTTGGCGCGGGCGAGGGCGTTTCTGTCGCGTCGCGCTAGGTCCGCCTCGATACGTTCGCGGACGAGAGCAGGCACCGCGCTCGCCCACGGGCGACTCGGATCGATGAGAAACCACTCCCACGTGTACTCGATGCCAGCCTGCTCGACGATCCGGTCGTACCCCTGAGTACCTGAGTCCGGATCGCTACTCGGGCCGCTCCATATACGAACGGCTTCATCGAACGCATTCACGTTCTTGCGGAGGAGTTGCACCCCCTGCGAACCGCTATTGGGGACATACCGCGCGCCGTTGTCAAGCTTGACGTGAACCTCCGTGCGGAAGATGTCCTGCCATTCGAGCTTGATGAAGTCGTCGAACAGTTGGCCAGCAGCCTTGGCTTCGTCAGTGCCCACTTGTCTTGATGCCTCCCCAGTGCGCCGCGGTGACTCGGCTCGTCTCGCCGTGCGAGGCAACGATGATCGCAGCAAGCACGCCGACGACATCCGAAGGCAGGCGTGCTCTTCGGGCTGTGAGCGCCAGCTTCGATCCCCGTGAACTCAGCGAGGCTAGCGTTGAGCGCAGCTGCGTCTCGCGTCGAACAGAACGACGGTGTTGAACGCGGTCATCACGCCGTATCTTGCGCGACTTTGCACGCGGGCGCCCCAGTCGCCGCTTGGCGCATCACGCCCCCTCGAGCGTCGAGATCGATTGGCCTCCGATCCGCACCCTCGACGATCGAGCGTGCTGGTACGCGTTAGCGGCGCTCGGGGGCGGGCGCGCTACGCTGGGGGGTGTCAGACAGCGATGGCAACCTGAGGGCGAGACCTTCATCTGAACGTCCCCTTCCCGCGAAAGCCGCCTGATCTTCTGATGGCCGAGAGTCCACCTGCGGGTGGGCTTTCCGCGTTAACTGGCGCGCAGCGCGCCCTGCGGCGCGCGCCGGATCAGGGCAGGATGTCGTTCAGCGTCGCCGTGAAGCGCTCGCCCGACTCCTCGAGCTCGCCCTCGATGTGCAGGCGCGCCGGGCCGGTCTCGGTCCACAGCTCGAGGAAATAGGCCCAGCCCGGCATGTCCGGGTCGTCGGATTTGGCGATCGTCTCGACCCGGTAGATCTCGCGTGGCGGCAGCACCAGCGACTCGGGGCAGTCGTCCTCGACGCGACGGCGCAGGTCCTCGACTTCGAGACGGTCGCGAGACATGACGCGGAGCTCCTCGTAGTCGCCGTCCACGACGAGTTCGACGATGTCCTCCAGTGCCCGGTACATCGAGTCGGGCATCAGCTCGAGCCCCTCAGGGATCTCATCCGGCCCGCCCAACTCGTAGCTCGGCATCAGGCTGAGCCGGTTGTAGAAGTAGTCCTCGCACGCCGCGCGCGCCTGGCGGCGGATACCCTTGGACAACCCCGCGGCGCCGAGTGCGAAGACCCCCGCCTCGATCGCTTCCTCGAGTGTCCCGTGGCGGCGCGTAACCTGCGCGGTGATCGCGCGACCGTGTTCTGTGTCGCGCGCCGTCGATGAGCCGTCCATCAGAATCGAGGGAGCGTCGTGGCGGCTGTAGCCCGCGCAGGCCCGCACCGCGGAGTGAAGGACGATGAGGTGGCCGCCCATTACGCCGGCGCGGGTGAGGCGTCGCCGGGCGTCATCCGGATCGACCAGCTCGTCGAAGGCCTGGTAGTAGCGCCGCCACGACCCCCATCCTACGAACGCAGAACCACCTCCGTCGCGTCTGACGACGATTCGAACGCCGCAGCGCCTGGGCAGGGTGGAAAGTGCCGCCATTCGCCACAGCAGCACTCGCGCGTAGAGCGCCGCAGCGTCGGTGTCCGGCGCGCGGACAGCTTCTACGAAACGAATGCCTTCCGAACAGACGCAGCTGTCCATCGGTTCGTGCCGTGGATCGTCGGAACCTTCTCCGCGTTCAGCTGCTCGGCGATCTGCTCCAGTGACATCCGCTTCGCGAGCATCGCGTTGATCTTCATCCGCCATGTGTAGTCCCGTCGGTTGCAGAGCCGATGCGCGAGCCGGACGTTGTCGGGGGTGAGGCGACCTTTGTGCGCCTTGAGTCTCGGATAGTGGTCGGCGGTCGGCTCCCAGTCGGAACCCGTCGATCTCGACTCGAAGTGGCTACGACCCCGGAAGCAGTAGCACTGGGGCATCTCGCAACGCAGCTCGATGAGCTGGCCGTCCCGGGCGAGTTGCCGCAGGATTCCTCGAACTCCGAGCCTCTCGAGCGTCTCAAGTGCGAACAGGTGATTGGCCGGAGTCGGCTACAGCCTGCCTCCTGCGCTGCTTCTCGCGCTAGCGACACTGCGCCGACCGGTGTGCGGAGCGTCGCTGGCAAGCGGAAGCAGCAGCGCGATGGCGGCACAGTTTTCCGCCGCTGCGACCACGCGGAAGCGATAGCGCGCCACCGGCTTCGCCCCCGCCGCTCGTCCACGAAACGAGCATCTGCAAGCGACGCCGAGGTCGGGGCTCTCGCGGCTCACACAATCTTGGTTGGGGAAGGATGCGGGCGAGCGTCAGCCCGGCTGGGGCACGGGACCCGGCTGGGGCACTGGACGATCGCTAACGGGCGTGATCTCGCAGGTCGTCACTCCTGCCCCGGGCCTTAAGAACGCCTGAAGGTGCACGATGTCGTCGGTTTCGACGACCAGGTACGTCGTGTGCTCCGGGAAGGCAAGCCAGTAGCCGTGGACCTTGACGTCCTTCGACTCACCGTCGAAGAGCGATGTCGAGCCCCCTCTTCCGTAAGGACAGTCCTCAGGTGCATGCATCTGCTTGATGTGGAAGAGCATGCAGCCCGTACCTCCTCGTCCTAGGCCTCTGGGAACTCGGCGAGTCTACGCAATGCTGCGGGTCAGCGGCCGTCGACGCGTCTTCGCTTGTGAGAAGTCGGCTGCCAGGCTGGTCGATCGCCGAGTCCCGCACCGAGCGAGCCGGAGCAGCGCACCGACCCGATTCGGCCTGCGTCGAGCGCTGCTCCTTCGAGGCACGAGCAGCACTCCCGCTTGGCAGGCTGCAGCGGAAGCCGCGGCGACGTCCGAGGTCGCGGGCTTCCGCTGGCGCCCGCTACCGCGAATCAGCCCCCGACTCGCGGCGTCCGGGATACCTGGCTACTCGTCCTGCTTTGATTGCTCGTCTTTGGACTCGGGCGCCTTCTTCGGCACGCCAGCCACGGTGTCCGTGTCCTGCTCGCCGGGCTTCGGGGCGTTCTCGTCGGCCTCGTCGGGTCGGTCCTGCGTGGATTCGCTCATGGCGATCTCCTCGGTTGCGGTCATCGGGTGCTACCCCGCCGATGCGGCGGCCACGCTTCCGCTCTGAGGCACACGCCATACTCGTCGCGAATCGTCTCTGACCGCTGCTCCGAGGCAGCTGCAACACTCGCGCCGATCGGGGTGGCGTCTCAGAACTGCTGTAAATAGCCGGGGTGCCGTCAAGGCGACGGCGTAGGTTCCCTCAAGTCCTGCAAGACATTGAAGGAGGACCTACGCCGTGAGACGTACCGTACCGCCGTCGGCGGAGATCGAGGCTCGGATCGACCAGCTGCTGGCCGTGGGGGTGGGCGATAACCCGCGCGAGTCGCTGTCAGAGCTTGCCAAGCTGGGTGCCCGGCTAATCATTCAACGAGCCGTGGAGGACGAGTTTGACGCCTGGCTGGGGCGCGCCAGGTATGAGCGCCGGCCGGAGTATCAGCGTGGACTGCGCAATGACGAGAGCGGGCTGCGCAACGGGTTTCGCCCGCGCAGGGTGCAGACCGCCGAAGGGGAGCTTGAGATCGCGATCCCGCAGGTCCGGGAGGCGGCCGAGACGTTCGCCTGCAAGCTGTTCCCCCGGACACCGAAGCTGTTGCGGACCGAGCCGCTGAAGGCGTTGGTGATCGGCGCGTTCGTGCGCGGCCTCTCGATGCGCGACGTCGAGTCGCTGTGCGAGCAAGCCGGACTCGGCAAGCTGTCGAAGTCGACCGCGTCGCGGATCTGCGAGGAGCTCAAGGACCGCTTTGAGGCGTTCAAGCGCCGCAGCGTCTACGACGTGAACCTGGTGGCGTTGTTCCTGGACGCGACCTTTATCTCGGTTCGTCGCAGCGGGCCCAAGGAGGGTGTCCTGGTCGCCTGGGGGTTCACCGATGAGGGCGAGCGCGTGCTGTTGGCGGTGACGCTGGGGATGCGGGAGTCCTTCGAGGACTGGCAGGCGCTCAGTAGGGATCTGATCGCTCGCGGCCTGGGCGCGCCGATGCTGATCGTGGCCGACGGCGCGCCCGGGCTGACCAAGGCGATCGAGCAGTGCTGGCCGGCGTCTGACCGCCAACGCTGCTGCGTGCATCGCGCCCGCAACCTGTACGCCAAGCTGCCCGAACGCGAGCGCGAACGGGTCAAGCGCGCCTACTGGCAGGCGCTCGATGACGCGATCAACGAGCGCGACGCCAAGCAACGACTGCAGGCGCTCGTCGACGAGCTCGACAAGGGCGGCTACACCGCCGCGGCGAAGTGCCTGGCCGACGATCTCGACGCGCTCGTGGTGCACCTGCGCTACCCACTGCGCCACCGCCGCCGGTGGCGGTCAACGAACCTGCTCGAGCGATCGCTCGGCGAGGTCAAACGACGCACCAAGGTGATGGGCCGATTCCCCGGCGAGGACAGCTGCCTCACCCTGGTCTGGGCCGTCCTGGACCTCCTCATCACGCACCAGACCAACGGCATCCGCTTCACCGAGCTCGACCGCCAACGCCTCAACCACGCCAGATATCACGAACCCGACAACGCGATCCCCAAGGAGGCGACCGCCGCATAAACTGATCCCCCTGGGAACCTGAGCTGCGAGCGAATTTACAGCAGCAAAGAGACGCCACCCCGATCGGTGCGTGCGTGTCGCTTCGTCGCCGAAGCGACAGTCCGGGCGCAGCGGTCGAGGCTCGCGCGGATAGTCGGCCTCGTCCAGCGAACCCGAGAGGGGTTATGTCCGAGCTGCTCGACCGTGCCGGTCGACGTCGACCGGCGGCTACGCTGCCAGGCTTCCACGCCGGTCGTCCGCCGGGCAATAGGGGGCTGCGCTACCCGGCCGATCCGCCCAAGGTCGAGGAGATCATCGCCGTCATGCGAGCCGTCGGCGACGACGCGCGCCAGCTCGGCCACAGCAACCTCGGCATCACCCTCGATCTACTTGCAAGGCATCGACAACGACGAGATCATCGAGACGGTTCACGGCCGCCGCCAGCCGATGATCCCGGTCAGCACATCCCTGCGGCGCTGACCGCCGGTCGCGGCGACATCGCTCGTTGCGCACGTCGTGTCCGACGATCCAGCCATTGCCGCCTCACGATGCGGGCGGCAATGAGCCTCAGAAGCCGGCGTGATTGGGGTTCACGGGCGGCCGGGGATCGTCGCGAGGCGGCTCAGCGCTACCCCGCTCCTCGGTATGTCCGGGCTTCGGAGGCGGTGCGAGCCCCGGAACCTTGATCTTGAACTTGCGCCCGTCGCTCGTCGTGAGTTCCTGAGGCTTGGGATCGAGCGGCTCACCGGGGATCGGGCTCATGGAAGGAGCCTACCGCTCGCGTCGAAACGCGATATGCGGTTGTGGCCGCCGCGCGAGTGCAAGTCGCGCGGCTATGAACCCCCCGACCGCGTCGGGGGACCGGCCATGCTTACCGCCAACCCCGGACGGAACCCTCCATAGGGTCTAGCCTCGATTCGTCGGTAAGCCCGTGAAGTGCCTGGCGGCGGGTGACGGTGATGCTTCGGTGGGTGTGAGGGTGGAGCGGGCGGTGCGTAGTCGATCGCGGCGGCGGCTTTCGGCGCGGCTGGGGCGTTCGGCGGGTCGGTGTGGGCAGGGGCCTGCGGCGGCCAGTTAGCGCGTGCGTAGTGTTGGTGGTCGAGGAGGCCCTGGGGCGGTCAGGCGGGCAGCGCGGCGAGGCGTTTGAACGCCTTTGCGATGGCGGCGGCCCACGGCCAGTCGGCGGGCAGGTGCAGCGTGAGCTGGCGGGCGTGGCGGGTGAGGCGCCCGGCGACGTGCAGCAGCCGGTAGCGCAGGCGCTTGGGCTCGCAGACGGCGTGTTCGCCGTCGAACAGCAGCTGCTGGGTCCAGACGGTGAGATCGTGCGCGACCAGCGCGGCTTCCAGCCACGCCCGGTTGGGCTCAAACGCCGAGAAGGGCAGGTTGGCCAGGCCGGTGCTCTTGAGCTCGCGGACGCGGTCTTCGACGATCGCGTGGGCGCGGTGGCGGGCCTCCAGGGCGGCCAGGTCGGGGCCGTCCTGGTCGGTGATAAAGCACTGGAAGCGGTGCCCGTCGACGTCGGTAAACGAGAGCTGGGCGCCGGGATGCGGGCGCTCGCGGCGAACGATCAACCTGGAGCCCTGCGGCCACGCGTCGAGCGCGACGTGGCCGGTCAGCTCGGCCACCCACGCGCCCTCGCGCGGCTGCCCGTCGCCGTTGATCGCCGGCCGCCACGCCGCCTCGGGTAGCGCCAGGATCGCCTCGCGCACCCGGTCGTCGATCGCGTAGCCGAACGAGAACCGCACGCCCGTTTCGCGGCACGCGTCCGCCAGCGCGTGGCTGGCGCCGGCCGAGTCCGAGCGCGCGAGGATCGGCCCCTCAAGCGCCGCCGGCGGGAGCTGCTCGAGCGCGAGCTCGAACACCTGCAGGTGATCGTCGGCGTTGTTGGCCCCGGCGTTGCCGGGCCGCAGGATCGCCGCCAGCACCTCCCGGCCGCAGCTCACCAGCAGCGGGTGAAACCCGAAGCCGCCCTTGTAGTGGCCGGCCGCGAGCTCCTTGTCCGAATGCGCGCTAATCGGCGTCGCGTCAAAGTCGAGGATCACCTGCTCGGGCGCGGCGCCAGCTGCCCACGCTCGCGCCCGGGCCTGGGCGCGCGCGGCGCGAACCCGGTCAAGCTCTGCCTCGCCGACCGACAAAAGCACCCGCCGCGCGGTCGAGACCGACGCAACGTCCCCGAACAGCGCCGGCTGCGAGCCCAACGCGGCCAGGTCCGACACGCAACGCCCGCCATCGGCCAGCATCACCGCCAGATCGCAGAACACCCGGCCCGGGTCATGCGCCGAGCGACGCTCGCGCGTCCCGCCCAGCGCCCACCCGAGCGCGTCCGTCAGTCCCAGCCGCTCGGCGGCCAGCGGCAGCAACGCCGTCCCGGCGCGCGACGAGAGCCCAATGCCGTCCGCGCGGACTTCTACCTTCTGGATGCTGGAACGTCCCATCACCTTCAAGGTGCGCCTCCTGAGCGGGAGAGAAGGGCCTCGACAACCACAACTCTCCCTGCTCAGGCGGACGTTTCAGCCCGCGCTGCCGCCAACAACCACCCGCGCTACTGGCGAATCGAGGCTAGGAGCGGCGCGAGACACGTATCTCAACCGCGTCGTTCCTTCGCTCGGAGATCTCGAATCTGTCCTGGGCGAGAGCAGAATCAAGTTCTTCGTTAAATCGTTGGTGGGCACGAGCGCGATAGCTCTTGCTCCAGTCGAGCCCACAAGGGCCCTGGAGAAAGGGGCACAACTCACTGGGCAGATGCTGGATTACGGGTTCTCGCGAGAGAAGCTCATCCGCGAGCATCCTTTCGGATACTTGCACCGACTTCGCGCTGAGCTCGGAGCTGAGCCGATGAAGTCAGCGATGGCCTTGATGGACGCCTTAGCCGCTCCGTCCGATGCACTTCGTCAGCTGTTTCTGCAGCAGGATCCACGAGACATAATCGGATCACTTCTCGGGGGAAGGCAGCCAATCGAGTTCGTCGAACAGCCATGGGACGAGGACCGCGAGCACGAGGAGTAGGGTTCCTCCGTCGTGAAGCCACCCCGGATGACGCAACAGGAACCGAATAGTGCACAGCTTTTAGGAAGCGAATAGTGCAGAGGTCAGGGTCGGGCCGGCGGCCGTGATTCAGGTCGTCGGCCGTAGGCCGGCGGGCTGGATCTTGGCCGCCGGCGCGCCGGCGGTGCCCCGCTCGCGGAGCCGGTAGCTCTTGCCTTTGAGGGTGATGATGTGGGCGTGGTGGACGAGCCGGTCGATGAGGGCGGCGGCGACCATGGCGTCGCCGAGGATCTCGCCCCAGGCCTCGAAGCCGCGGTTGCAGGTGACGATGATCGAGCCGCGTTCGTAGCGGCGCGCGACCAGCGCGAAGAGCAGGTTGGCGGCCTGGCGTTCGAGCGGCAGGTAGCCGATCTCGTCGACGACCAGCAGGCTGTAGCGCTCAAGGCGCCGCAGCTCGCTGTCGAGCGCGTTGCGGTGCTGGGCTTGCCTCGAGCCGATCGATCCACTGTTGCGCGGTCGCGAACGCGACCCGGTGGCCGGCCTGGCAGGCCTTGATTGCCAGCGCGATCGCGAGGTGGGTCTTGCCGGTGCCGGGCGGGCCGAAGAAGCAGACGTTCATGTGCTCGGCGGCCCAGGCGAGCTGGGCGAGGTGGAAGATCAGCGGCTTCTCGGCGGCGGGCTGGGCGGTGAAGTCGAAGTCCTCGAGCGTCTTGTGGGCCGGGAAGGCGGCGTGGCGGATCCGGTTGCGCGACCCGGACGCGTCGCGCGCGAAGACCTCGGCCTCGAGCAGGACCTCGAGGAACTGCTCGTAGGGCCAGCCCTCCTCGCGCGCCGTGGCGGCGGTCTGCTCGAGCCGCTCGAGCACCCGCGGCGTCTTGAGCTTGGAGAGCAGGTAGGGCAGCCGCTCCCCGACTGCCGGCGTCGTCTTGGCCTTCGGGCTCATGCGCAGAGCTCGGCGTAGTCGCTCAGCGCGGGCGGGATGACCGCCGGGCCCGGCAGCGGGATCAGCTCGGCGACCGGCGGCGGCTCGGGGCGCATCCTCGGCGCCGGCTGCCAGATCCCGTGCTCGTAGCTGCGCGAATAGTCGGCGACGGTGCCGCCGTGGTGCTCGATCCAGACCCGCTCGCGGTCCCAGCGCAGCTCGACGCGCTGCTGGATGAGCGCCTCGGGCGCGCGGTAAAAGCAGCGGCCGAACTTCAAGTAGCCGTCGGCCGGAACTCGCGAGGACCGGCGCCCCGCGGCGTCGAAGGCGATCGGCGGCAGCGGCCGCAGCTGCTCGCGCTCGTGCGCGAGCCGCTCGGCGACGACGTGGCGGCCGGTCGCGTGGCGGCGCGGCAGCGCGACCCGGTCACGCCAGCCGGCGTAGACGTCGTCGAGCTCGGCCAGATTCCCGAACCGCCGCGCCGGCCAGAACCCCGTCTTGTGATGCCGAACGGCGCCTTCGACCGACCCCTTCTCCCGAGGCGTCTCGGGCGTGCACGCGTGCGCGTGGAAGGCGTAGTGGCCGCGCAACTGCGAGAACCGCGGATTCCAGTGAATGACCTCACGGCCGTCGACGCGCTCGCGGCGGGCGACCGCCGACCTGAGGTTGTCATAGACACACTCGCGCGGAACGCCGCCCAGCCACTCGAACGCCCGCACATGGCCTTCCAGGAAGGACTCGATCGTCATATCGAACGTGAAGTGCGCTGTCGCCGCCCCCGAGAACGGCAACGAGCCGATCAACGCGTAGACGCGCCGCTCCCGGCCGGCGATCCTTGGCCGCGTCGGCATCTCAGCCCAATCGACCTGCAGCACCTGCCCCGGCCGATAGCCCGTCTTCTGCGCCGGCCGCTCCGCTCGCGGCCGCAACACCGCCAGCCGCTTGCGGACCAGATCAACCGACCCGCCGTAGCCGTACTCATCGCGCAGGATCTCCGTCAACCGCGGCGCCTTGATTTCCGGCCAGCCCTCGAGAACGCGCCGCATCACCGGCTCCAACGGATCCAACGACGATCCCGCCGGCACCCGCGAATAGCTCGGAGGCTCCACCGCCTCGACCAGCTTCGCCGCCGTCCGCCAGTTGATCCCCAGCCGCCGAGCGATCTCGCTCTTCGAGATCCCGTCCGCGGCCATCGCCCTCGCCTCAGCCCACTCCAACGCGCTGCGCACCTCCCAGCCGCCTCCCCGAACTCGTCGCTGACGAGCCCGAGGCTCCCGACCGAGCCGGTCAGATCAGCAACACCGAGTGCGCACTTTTCGATTCCTGAACGCCGTGCACTATTGGGCTCCTGGCGTCACCCGGAGGTTTCGGAGCGGCGTCGGACGTGTTCGCTGGTGCTTGGACGACTCCAACAGCAGCCACATTGTGCGACCGACTGTGTAAGCCGCGCTTTCGCATCGAGGCAGGCGCGATACTCGTCACGATCGGGTTTGACCGCTGCTCGGTATCGGAAGCGACAGCGCAGGCGGCCGAGGCGGGTCGGCCCCGCGTCGACTGGCCGATAGTCGGGCTCTTTCTACGAGCCCGAGGAGGGGTCATGTCCGAGCTTCTGTTCGATCGTGCCGGTCGGCGGAGGATGTCCCGCCCGTCGTGGAACTTGGCGACGGCGATCCTGTGAGTGAATTATCTCAGGTGGGTGAAGCGGCGACCTCCGGCGCCGCCGTCGTGCTGGGCTTGTGAACGGGTTCGGTCGAGGCGTGGGAGGCGCGCTTGGCGGCGACCTCGCGTTCGACGGTGACGGCGAGCTTGGCGAGGTCGCCGTGGCCGATGATGCGGCGGAACTGGCGCTCGGCTTCGAGCATGCCGGCGGCGGTCCAGCGCAGGCACATGTCGCCGTTGCGCCAGCGCTTGACGTTGCGGCTGATCCGCCGGACGGTTTCGATCATCGACTCGCACGGGTTCGTGGAGGCGAGCGTGCGCTTGAGCGTGCCGCGCACGCCCAGGCGCGTGACGGTGAGCGTCTCCTCGCAGGCCCTCGCGCAGCGACGCGGCGGCGCCGGGGTCGGTGCGGGTGAGTTCGTCGGCGAGCGCGCGCAGCCGGTCGAGCGCGGTGTCGTAGTCGTCGAGCGCCCACGCCGCGCGTAGCCGCCGGCGGACGGTGTCGCGCGCGTGCTCGGGCAGGTGATCGAGCACGTTGCGCTGCTTGTGACGGACGCAGCGCTGGACCGGCGTGTCGCTGCCGAACACGTCGCGCACGGCCTTCCTGAGCGCCTTCGCGCCGTCGAGCACGACCAGCACGCCCTGCTCGACATCAAGGCCGCGCTCGACGAGGTTCGAGAGCAGCGTGGTCGCGACGGTCGCGTTCTCGGTCGAGCCGTCCCAGAGCCCGAGTGGGTGCTTGACGCCATCGGTATCGATCCCGAGCGCGACCACGCAGCAGCGGCCCTTGAGCTCGATTCCGTCGAGCATCACGACCGCCCGGCGCAGGTCGTCGAGCTGGCGGCTCATCAGCTCGATCAGGTGCTCGCGCGTGCGCGACACGAACTCACGGCTGACCGCGGACTTGCTCTGAGAGCGCGCGATGTCGTCGATCTCCGAGCCGACCGGCTCACCCGTACGCGCATAGCGACGCGTCGAGACCCCCGCGAGCATTCGCTCGAGCATGGCGTCGGCCAGCGGATCGCGCGCGGCGAAGTGCGCATAGCTCGCAAGCTCGACCTCGCGCGCGCCGTCGGCGGTGCGAGCGCGCGGGCGCTCGACCGGCACGCGCCGCCCGCCGAGCGTGACCTCTCCATCCTCATGGCCGTGGCGCACCGCGGTCCGACCAACGATGTGCTTGCCCTTCGGGCCGACGACCTCGTCGACCTCGGCCTCCATCAACTCGTGCAACACCCCGAGCCCGACGCCGACACTCAGCGCGAGCAGCCCCTCCTTCGCGGCGCCGGCGAGCTCGCCGAGCGCCTCCTGCACCGAACTCGGCAGCTCCTCGATGCGCTCTTGGCCGGCCGCGACCGACGCAGCCGATACGGTCCTCATGGCGGTTGGTCCTCCTGTCCTCGTGGACTTCGATTTGCACTCGCCACGGTCCCAACCGGACCGGACGAGGCGGGAGGACCGCCGCCTCAAGTTCTACGAGCTACGGGCCAAGCTCGGTCGGCGTCGATCGCCGGCGACGATGCCGCGATTCCACGCCGGTCACGCGCCAGGTAACAAGGGTCTGCGTTACCCGGCCGACCCGCCGAAGGTCGAAGAGATTATCGCCGTCATGCGGGCCGCCGGCGACGGGCGCACGGCCGCCGCTTACGCGGACTGGTCGTGATCATGTGGCGAGCTGGGTTGCGCATCCAGGAGGCTCTGGCTCTGACCGAGGGCGATCTCGATCAGCGCCGCGGCTCGCTCCTGGTCCGGCGCGGTAAGGGCGGGCGTCGCCGCGAGGTCGGCATGGACGCATGGGGATGGGAGCAGCTCGAGCCCTAGCTTGACGTGCGGCGCACGTTCCCGATCGGTCCACTGCTGTGCGTGATCAACGGCGCGACGCGGGGACGGCACTGGTCGCCGGCTGCGGCGCGTGCCGAGCTGCGGCGCGCCGCCGCCGCGGCAGGAGTGCGGCGCCGGTTCGCGCCACATCAGCTCCGTCATGCCCACGCCGTCGAGATGGCCCGCGAGGGCGTGCCTTTGATTGTCATCCAGCGCCAGCTCGGACACAGCAACCTCGGCATCACCAGCGTCTACCTGCAGGGCATCGACAGCGGCGAGATCATCGAGACTGTCCATGCCCGGCGCGCGCCTATGCTCCCCGTCAGCGCCTCGCTGCGGCTGATTCGAATGGGCAGCGCGTGCGCTGGTCGTCGTGCGAAGCGACGCTCGGCCCCGCCCGCGTTCTCCAGGCCTTGTTTTCGCGCTGCATCGCGATCCGTCGCGGTAAAGAAATGGCCAACGAGCGCCGATGCGCAGACTGTGAAGCGACTCGCCCTCGCGCCCTCGGTGGGACTTGACGATCCGGGCCTAGCTCCGGTCTGGAGCGAGTGGGATCGCCTGACCCGCTTTCTTGAGAGTGCGCGCCTTGCCTTCGCTCGAGAGCAGAACCTCTGGACGTCGCTCGAACTGCGTTCCTCCGAGGACGTCAAGCTCTCGGCCGCCACGACGCACGGCAGCTACAAGGTCTCCTTGACGAAGCATCTCGCCGCGGTACGCGACCAAGAGATACTCCTCGCCTCGGTGCTCATACACAGCTACGCGCTCGCCGAGACCGCCGCAGTCGAGCGCCTCGGCGGCGACGCGCGCGACTTCGGCGGAATCGAGGAATGGGGCAGAGAGCTGCTCGCGACAACTGGTTCGACGTGGGACTCTCTCAGCGAGGGCGTTGCCGGCGTCGTTGAAGTCGCTGTCGTGAGAAACGCATATGCGCACGGCGGTCGGCGCATCGACGAGCTCGCAGCAAAGCGGCTCCGAGCCGTCGGCAAGACTCAGCCGAGAGCCGACGAAGTAGTCGTCCTCGACTATCCGACACTGCGCGTGTTTCGCGGGCGGCTCCGCGCCCTGATGAACCAAGGCGGAATCGGTAGACGCGAGAGCTGAAGCCGCCCGCGCCGCGCTCTCGGAAGTCGCGCGAAGCGGTAGCGCGCTACTGGCGGTGCTGCATGCGATCAGTCCCGTGCGCCCAGATCGGCTGTCGCTGGAGATGACGCGGGAATTTCCGGCCCGCCGTGCCCGCGTATTCGAGTTCTTCGCAGACGCCGCCCTACTCACGAAATGGTGGGGCCCGAGCGGGTTCAGCATCCCGAGCGTCGATTTCACTCCGCGCGTCGCTGCGACCTACCGGATCCAGATGCAGCCCGCCCGAGGGCGAGGCGTTCCAGCTGACCGGGACCTTTCGGGAGGTCGACGCCCCGTCGCAGCTTGCCTTCTCGTTCGAGTGGGAGCCCGCCGATCCGGACGATCAGGAGACTGTGGCGCAGCTCTCGTTCCAGGTCGTCGACGACTCGACCAAGGTCCACCTGGTCCAGGGCCCGTTCAAGACCGAAGCGAGACGCGCGCTTCACCGGGACGGCTGGGCGCTCGTTCGACAAACTCGGCTGGCTCGTAGCTGAGCAGCGGTAGCCACCGCCGACGCCGGCCCCCGCATCGTGCTGTCGCTCCTCGCGCAAGGCGACGCTGCCGTGACCCGGCTCCCGCAGCGCCGGCGCGATGCCTACCGGGGCGGCTACGCGGCGTGAGGCGCCCAGTCGATCGCCGCCAGCTCGCCCACCGTCCCAGCGCGACTCGCGCTCCAGAACGCCGAGAGCCGCTCGAGTGAACGGGTTCTGCGGTGGATCTGCGGCTCGTCTTCCTCTCTGTTGGGAACCTCCTCTTCCGAGGTCAGCCCCCGCCTTCGAGGCGAGCCGTTACGTTGCACCATCGCGCACCACGTGGGAAGCGGCAAGCGTAGGACTACGGGTCTCCACGCCTGGTCTTCGGACATCTGAGCCACGGCTGCGGGTCATAGAAGGTCGGACCAGTGCTGGCGCGTCCTCGCCCTTCTCGTAACGCACGGAAACTCGGCGGCACCGGCGACCGCCGACGAAGTGCCCGCGTCGACGCTCGCCGGATCACCGCAGCGGGACCGCTCCAATTCGTGTGTGAAGCAGCAGCGGCGTGAAAGCCGTTCCCTGGAACGCCCGGAGGATCATCCGCTGCTGAACGCAGGCAGCAGTCGCGTAGGTTTCGGCGATGGCCGACCAGTTGAACCCGGATGCGGTTCGGAGCCCTGGCGAGTTGATCGTCTTTCTCAACCGCCTGCGGGAGGACATCGAACGCGACGCGGCGGCGCTGAAGCGAAGACAGGACGCTGGCAAGGAGTTGGCCGTCCTCGGCGCGCAATACGCGTCGTTCACACTTCCGGACGCGCTTGAGTCGCTCGTTGGCTGGCTCGAAGATCGTTTCACCTAGAGCAGTATCAGGATCTCGCAGCTATCCGGAGCACGGTCGATGCCGAGAAGTGGCGCGAGGTCGCGCGGTGCTTCTTCATGGCCGCGATCTACGAGTGACGGCGCCGAGGCAGAGACGACCGCGAACGCCGACGATCCAGGCTGATGCTTCTCGCGGCAAAGCGCGAGCGGCGACGTTCGAGGGGCCTCGAGGTGGCGGTGAGCGTTAGCTGCCGTCAGCGCTCTGTGGCCGCGCTGACGGGGCGCTGCGCCAGCGACTCGACGAACTCGAGAAAGTGGGTGAGGACGCCCTTGGGATCTTCGATCTGCGGCCAATGCCCGATCTCGTCGTCGAGGAGGACGACATCCGGCTCCGGGATCAGCTCGGCGTAGCGTGCGGCCATATGGCGACCGGAGTTGGGGTCATATGGACCGTCGATGAAGCGCATCGGCACGCTCGTCTCTCGCATCGCCCGCACCCAGCGGTTCCGGTGGTGGTAGCGATCGAGGATGAATCGACCCACCTTATGCGCGACGCGGCGGCCGTCGTTGTAGTCCACGATCTCGCTGAACTGCCGCCACAGCTCGTCCGACGGTTTGCTGTTCGGTCCGAACGCCTCGTTGACGGCCGGGCGTATCACCGCATCGGCCAGGAATATCCGCGGGTACTTCGCGAAGAGCCCGCCCAGCGGCGTCTTGGCCGTGAGCGTCTGCATCAGCCGCGGACGGTAGGCCTCGATGAACATGCCCCCGTTTAGCCAGGTGATCGAGCCGATCTCGTACGGGCGGGTCCGCTCGTCGCGCTCCTCGAAACGACTGAGCAGCTCCTGGGCGACACTGTCGCCGATGTCGTGAGCCAGGACATGGCATTCGGAGACGCCGAGGTGTGCGAGCAGGGCCTCGTGCATGTCCGCGTGGTCGTGGACGGAATACTCGTATTCGAGCGGCTTCGCCGAGAAGCCCATCCCGAGCATGTCCGGAGCGATCAGCGTGAAGCGCTCACTCAAGGTCGGCCAGATCGCATGCCAATCGAAGGAGCTGAACGGGTATCCGTGGATGAGCAACAGAACCGGTCCCGTTCCCTCCCGCCGGTAGAAGACCTCGAATCCGAGGTAGTCGAAGGATCGGCCCCGCGAGCGCCACTGCTCAAGTTCCGCGTCCATCGCAACCCTCCGGGCCGAGCTGGTCGATGACCACGACCCTCCCACCGGCCTGGCGGGGCGTCAAGGCCGGTGAAAACGTCATGAGCGACACATGATGAGCACATCCGTTCCCTTCTTCCTGGTCGACGTGTTCGCCGACACGCCGCTGACCGGCAATCCACTGGCCGTCGTCGCCGAAGCCGAACGGATCGAGGAATCGGTGATGCGCTCGGTTGCGCGTGAGTTCAACCAGTCCGAGACGACGTTCGTGCTGCCCCCGACACGTCCTGAAGCGACCTGGCGGCTGCGCTCGTTCACGCCGGCGGGCGCCGAGGTCGTCGGCGCCGGCCACAACGCGCTCGGCGCGTGGTGGTGGCTCGCCACGTCCGGGCGGATCGAACTCGACGCCGACGGCGGAGCAGCGGTCGCGCAGGAGTTCGGAGGCCGCGTCCTGCCCGTGGAGGTGACGGGTCGAGACGGACGGCCGGAGGCGATCGTGATCGAGCAAGCGCCGCCGGAGTTCGGGCGCACCGTGACCGCTCGCGACGAGCTGGCGGCCGCACTGGGGTTCGAGCGCGGCGCGGCCGACCTGTTCGACGACGTGCCGGCGCAGGTCGTCTCGACCGGCGCGGCGCATCTGCTGGTGCCTGCGCGCGACCGCGCGGTCGTCGATCGCGCGCGACCCGACGGCTCCCGGCTGGCGGCGGCGCTCGCGCAGGTCGGCGGCCAGGGTTGCTACCTGTACTGCCTGGATCCCGTCGATCCGGCCGCCGTCGCGCACGCCCGGTTCTTCAACCCGACGGTCGGCATCGCCGAGGATCCCGCGACCGGCAGCGCCGCCGGTCCGCTCGTCAGCCGGCTGGTCGCACAGGGCGTGGTGCCCGACGGCGCGCTCGTGCATCGTCGAGCAGGGCCACGCCGTGGGACGGCCGAGCCGGATCCGGGTGCAGGTCAGCGGCGAGCGGGTCCGGATCGGCGGGGCGGCCGTCGTCGTGGCAGAAGGCATGCTCACCGTCTGAGGGAGTTCAGTTCAACGGAGGACACCGATGACCGAAGCGGACGAACACCACCTGCGCAGAGCCATCGAGCTGGCGGCCGCGGCCCGCGCCGCGGGCGACATGCCCTACGGATCGCTGCTCGTGGGTCCCGCGGGCGATGTGCTCGCCGAGGACCGCAACACCGTCGTGACCGAGCAGGACATCACGGCCCATCCCGAGCTCAAGCTGGCCCGCTGGGCGGCTCGCCACCTCGACGCCGAGGCGGCCCGGCTGACCACGATGTACACGAGCTGCCAGCCGTGTCCCATGTGCTCGGGCGCGATCGCGCGCTCGGGTCTCGGGCGCGTCGTCTTCGCGCTCTCCGGCGAACAGCTGGCCGGCCTCAAGCCGCCCGGCGCGATCGGTCCGGATGATGCGCCCGTGGACTACGAGGGCCCGACCCTGTTCGACGAAGCCCGCGTTCCGATCGACGGCTACTACACCTGAAACCCATGGCGTCCCCGGCGCTCCGCGGGACCGTGGATGCGAGCCTGTCCCGGCCGCGCCGCAGCACGGCTGCTCCAAACGACCAAGCCGACGCGCACGCAGGCTGCCGCGTCTCGCGACGCAGCGCTCGGCGTGTCCCTGTTCTTGGCGTGAGCTCGCCCTACTGATTCGCGGTCGGAGGCGACTGGCGCCCTCATGGCTCGACCGGGCGCTCTGGCCGTTAAGCGGTATCCGCGGCAAGACGCCGCAGCCTTCGTCAGCCGAGTTGGGCTGTTAGATGCGCGGTTTGCCTCGGGGCTCGTGACGCGGCTAGGGTTGGGATGCCGGTGCCGGAGCCCGCGAACGTCAGGAGGGCGCGATGAGCCGCGCTGCACGCTGTTTCGTCCTCGCCGCCGTGTGTACGGTGGCCAGCCTGCCGGTCGGCACGGCCGGCGCGGTTCCGCCGAGCACCGAAATCGTTCCGTTCGACGAGATCGAAGTCGTTGAGCCCGGTCAGGGAAGTCCTTGCTCGTTTGCGATCACGATCCATCACGAGGGCACGTTCATTACGACGACGTTCTTCAACCGGGACGGGGTGCCGATCCGCCGCCTGCTCCGCAGCGGTGGCCATTTCACCGAGACCTATTCGGCCAATGGCCGCTCGCTGCGCACGGTCAGCCCGGTCCCGGCGCACATCGATCTCATCACTGGGGAGATCGTCGCCACCGGCAATCAGCGCCACGTCATTGTCCCGGGCGTCGGCCCGGTGTACGCGCAGGCCGGACGCTATGTCCTCGATCCCTCGACAGGTGAGATCACCTCGTTCTCTGGGCTCGACATCCCGCCCGGCGACGAGCTCTGCGCCGCGCTGTCACCGTGAGCGTGAGCCCGGCCACCGTGGCCCGGCCCGCCCCGAGCGTTCCCCCGGCCGCACGTCGGGCACGAGCTCTTGGCCTGGCCGTGGCTCGAGCTGCCGCGACGCGACCCGCGAGTTCCCTGCGGCGTAGTGGCGCGCGCGGGGGCGTTCTTCACGGGGGCCGTCGTTGAGTTCGCAGTGTGGCTGCGGCAGTTGCGGGTCTGGTCAGACGGTGACGGTTGCTCCGGGCTCTGCCAGCGCGAGGCGGTCGGTGAGTTGGTTGCCGGCGAACGCGCCACGGAGGGCCTGGGCGCCCTGGGTGAAGTGGGTCCAGCCCTCGAAGTGGACGGGCACGACTGCGCGGGCGCCGAGGATCTTGGCGGCCTCGGCGGCTCGTTCGCTGGTGAGGGTCAGGTAGGCGCCGTCGAAGCGGTGGGGGACCTGTACGGCTCCCGCGAAGAGAACCGCGACATCGACGTCGCCGGCGCGCTCGGCGATCATGCGGACGACGTCCAGCGAGGCGTTGTCCCCGGACACGTACACGTTCTCGAGCCCGGGGGCGCCGAGCAGGAAGCCGATCACCGGGCCGGTGATGTGGTCGGTCCCGTCCGGCCCGTGCTGGGCTGGCACGGCCGTCACGGTGACCGCTGGTTCGTGCGGGCGATCGATCTCGACCGACGACCACGGCTCCAGGCCCGTGGCGTTGCCGCCGAGGCGGCGGGCGCCGTCGACCGTGGTCAGCACGCGTGCCGCGCGGGGCAGGAACTCACGCCCACCGGGATCGAGGTTGTCGCTGTGGTGCTCGTGCGAGAGAAGCACGACGTCGATCGGCTCGATCGCCTTCACGTTCACGGCGGGGCCGGTGGTCTTCACCAGGCCGCCCTCATACTCGCCGGGGGGCGACAGCGAGGGATCCGTCAGCCAGCGCAGGCCGGCGTACTCAAGAACGGCGGTCGGCCCTCCGACGAGCTGAGCGGTAAGCGTTGCCATCGATCGCTCCTCACGGTTGCTGGCGACGTGTAGCGTGATAAAACCGTATCACGGTTGATCCGTCGGTGTACCATGAGAGAGGATGTCGACCAGCGCTGCTCCCGGCGAGACCACGCGCCCGGCGCTGGCGCTCGTGAACACGCGCCGCAACGACCACGGCGCGCCCATCGACGACCTCGCCACCACGGCGGATGTGGGCACGTGGCTGGCTAGACACGGCCTCGCGCCAGACGCGCGCGTGGACAACGCAGCGCTCGTCGCCATTCGCGAGCTGCGGGATGCCGTCCGCGAGCTGCTCGAGGCACGAATCGACGGACGCGCCCCGGAGCCCGCCGCGGTCCAGACCGTCAACGCCGCCGCGGCCGCCGCCCGATGGCGCGCCGCTTGACCTGGACATCACCCCGCAATCCCCGCCAGGAGTGCCACTACCCCGGCGTCGTCGGAGTACCGCTCGCCTGGGCAATACTCGCCAGCGACGCGATCGACCTCGTGACCGGCCCGGCCCACAGCGACCTGCTGGCCTGCGCCGCGCCAGGCTGCGTGCGCCTGCTGCTGCGCGACCACCCCCGCCGCCGCTGGTGCTCAACGCGCTGCGGCGATCGCGTGCGCGCGAACCGCTACTACCACCGCCACCGCGACGCCACGAGCTAAGGAATCTCGCCAACATCGGCGACCCCCGCCGCGTTGAGACGCTCACATTGCCGAACGGATATCGCCACACTTGGTGCCGCTTGTCGCGCATTGCAGCACTCGTTGTCGGGCCGCTTCGAGTGCTCCTGCCAGGCGAAAGCAAGAGCAGCGCCGGTCTGCCTTCCGCCCGCTCGCTCCTTCGTCCAGCGCGGGCGCGCCGGGTTGCAGGGCGAGTGCTTCGGTGTAGATCGAGCGGCCACACAACGACCCGGACTCGCGCAGAAGGCTGAGCGAGGCCGAGCTGTCGGCCTGGATGAATCGTTGCCGTCACCACCGTACAGGCGGTCGTCATCTCCGCTACTAGATGACCGATTCCGTTTCAGTGGTCATAGGCGGTGAAGCCGCGGCCCGGCTGGCCGAACGAGCCAGTTGTGCCAGCAGCCCGCGGCGAGTGCGAGGACGCGCTGGCAGACGCGCGTCCAGACGCCCTCGGGGGTGTGGGCGCCGTGGCGCTCGAGCGAGAACTGGCCCTTGAGGGTGTCGTTGACCGACTCGATCCATTGACGGATGCCGCCCAGCGCACCGAAGCGCGGCCGCTCGTTCTTGCGGTCGGGTCGGACGAGTTGGGCGCCAAGCGTGTCGGTGATGAACTGCTCGAACTCGGCGCCGGCGAAGCCTTTGTCGGTGATGAAGATTTCCTGGCCGTGCAGCAGCTCGCCGCGGGCGGCGCGTTCGAGCAGCGCCGCGGCGATCTCGCGCTCGGGCTCGTTGGCGGGCGCCAAACAGAACGCGATCGGCATTCCGTCGGGCGCGCAGAACGAGGTACAGCCGCAGCCCCCAGAAGTAGCGCGAGTGGCTGGCGCAGTAGCCGTAGGCGGCGTTGTCCGGCCAGCTCGGAGCGCTTGACCGTCTCGCGCGAGGCTCTGCAGGGCGCCGGGGTAGAGTCGATGAGCCGCAGCCGATCGCAAAACGACGGCGAGCTGCGCGCCAAGTGGCCGATGAGCTGGCAGATCGCGGGCGCGAGCAGGCGCAGGCGCTTGTTGTAGCCGGCTGACTTGGGGTGTACGGAAACAGGTGCTCCCAGGCGCGAACGCGCGAAGCGCAAGAAGCGCCGCTCCGACGGGCAGTCCAGGAAGATCTGCGCGATCGCGAGCGTAATGAGCTCGGCGTCGGTGATCTTCGGGCGGCGCCCAGGACCGCTGCGCGCAGGCAGGAGATCGTCCACCACCACATAAACTGCGGTGAGAAGGGCGTCGAGTTCGGCGAGCACGAGACCACCTCCGTGGTCGACGTTGCATCAGCAACGCCGAACTTCGACGCCCTCCTTATGTCTCCTCGCACCAGCCCGCCGCGCGGCCGCAAATCGGAATCGGTCATCTGGTGGCGTCGCCGTCGAGGGTGCGCTGTCGCCGGCCGTGCGACGGAATCGCCTACGTGGACTCGACGGACCCGGTTGCCCTCGTTCGTGGCCTAGCGGGAGCCGGACCAGCCCCGACCCGTCGAATCCCGAAGTGTCCTGGCCCCTGCTGGACGTCTGGACCGGACCGGACCGTCCCTACCCCGGTGCCTCGGACGCCGCTGGCGGCGTCGACGCGCGGCGGTGGCGGATCCTGAGCAGCAACCCCGCCATGAGCGCCGCTAGCACGCCGCCGCCCAGCGCGACGATCCAAACGTTCGAGCCGTCGCTCGCCGGGCTGGCCGCGCTCGGGGCCTCGACGACCTCGTCGACGCGGGCGACCGGCAGCGCGTCCTCGCCCACGCCCGGAAGCGTCCTCGCCGGGCGGGGCGTAAGCCCGGCTGTGAGCTTCGCGTAGGCCTCTTTGCTCTCGCTGGGCAGGGTCACCCAGACCACGCCCCGTCCCCCCACGCGCATCAGCCCGGCGGAGGGCACCACGGTGACGGAGACGCGGTCCATCTGCCGCTCCTCGGCGCGGATCGTGAGCGTGCTCTTGTACCAGGGCAGCCCGCGCACGGGGGCGTCCGTACCCCGGGCGCGGCCGACCGCGAGCGCCGTCGCCGCCTCCGGATCGGAGACCTCCCTGCACTCGCCCGCCCCACAGACCTTCGCGGAGCTGATCTCCGTGGCCTCCAAAGCCAGCCTGGCCTCCAAGGGCAGCAACTCCCAGGCCACCGCACTCGGCGGCACGAGCAGGGGGAGCACGGCGACCGCCGCGAGGAGCCCAACCGCACCGAGCATCATCGCCTTGACCGCTTGGCTGCGATGGCATCCCTCATGGTGGCGGGTCTCCTTTGAATAGTGCGCGCAGCATCAGCGCACTCAGGCAGTTGGTCCACACTAGTCTCGATCGCAAGCGAGCGCGAGCGTGGCCGGATCGCGGCGGGCAGGATGCCGCATCGAGGCATAAGGAGCAGTGCGCTGACCTGCCGCCTCTCGCGCGGTAGGTCACGCTGAGTCGACGCGGAGGCCGTGCCATCGCCGCCAGGTGTCCCGTCCCGCCGCCGGCGCGAATGAATGCTCGCGTGCGGCTGCCCGTTCCAGGCGCATCAAGCGGAGGACGCCGGGTGCGCCGCCGTATTCCGGGCGCATCCGGCCAACCTTGCCGCGGGCCCGTGGGTCATCAAGGTGACAAGCCTTTCGAGCAAGGAAGCCACCATGCGCATCCTCATTCTCGGCGCCGCGACGGCACTGTCGCTGGCGCTGGCCGCGGCACCCGCACCGGCCGCCACCCCCTACGGCTGGACGCCGAGCGTTCAGCTCTCCGCGGCCGGCGATCCCGCCTGGGACGCCGAGGTGGCGTATTGCGCCGACGGCAGCGCCGTGATCGCCTGGGGCCGCTTCGACGGTACCCGGTACGTGGCGCAGGCGGTCCGCCGCGAGGCGGACGGCACGCTCGGCACGGTTCGGACGTCGCCACCTCCGATCAGCCGCTGGATGGTCCGAAGGTGGGGATCGACGCCGACGGCGACGCGCTCCTGGCCTGGTCGCGCTGGGACGGCATCGACTACCGCGTCCAGGCGCGCAGGATGCCGCCGGTGGGCGTGCTCGGCCTCCCGCTGACGCTGTCGGACGCCGGCCAGGACGCGTCCGAGCCTGAGCTGGCGGTCAATCAGGCCGGCCACGGCGTGATCGCGTGGCGGCGCTTCGACGGCGACGACTTCCGCGCCGAGGGGATCACGATGGCGACGACGAACATCGCCGGCCCGGGCGACCTCGAGCTCGTCTCTGACGATGGCCAGGAAGCCCGCGAGGTGGATGTCGCGATCGACGGCGCCGGCGACGCCATCTTCGTCTGGGCCCGCTACGACACGGTGGACGCGCTGATCTACGCGCGGACGCTGCGGGATTCCGGCACGCTGGAGGCGAGCCGGATGCTGTCCGTCCTCGGGGCCTCCGCCGAAGAGCCCGAGGTCGCGGCCAACGAGGCCGGTGACGTCGCGTTCGCCTGGACCCGCTGGGACGGTCAGCGCAACCGCGTCCCGGGCCTCGTCGATCTCGCCTCGAGCCTGCCCGGAAACGCCGACTGGCTGTCGGACATCGGCGAGGCCGCATCCAGTGCGCGCGCCGGCATCGACGGATCCGGGAATGCGATCTTCGCCTGGCAGCGCTGGGATGGCGACGATTGGCGGATCCAGTCGGCCAGGCTGCCGGCGGGCGGCGTTCTCGACGCGGCCGAGACGCACTCCGCGGACGGCGGGAGCGCCTCCGACCCGCGGCTCGCGATCGAGACCGGCGGCACCGCCGCGATCGCGTGGCGGCGCTGGGACGGCGTCGCCCAGCGCGTCCAGGTGCGCCGGCTCCCCGCGAGCGGCCCCGCGTGGGAGGTGACCACGCGCTCCGCTTTCGGCGTCGACGCCGGAACCCCGCGGTCGCCATCCGGCCGGGCGGCAGGATCCTGCTGGCCTGGCAGCGCTTCGACGGCAACGACGACCAGATCGATACTCGGTCGGCTCGCCGCTGACGCCGCCGGTCGACGCCGAGCCCGCGCCACACGGCGGCGTGGCCACACTCCCCTGACCGTGGCGAGGCGGGGCCGCTCACGCGGCCCCGCCACGGGCTTGGCGGAGTGTGTGCCCTCACGATGGTGAGTGCGACCTCCTGGCCCGAGTTGGCCGACTCGGACAGAGGCGAGGGCCGCTCCTTCGAGACACGCGATAGCGCGCGCAATCCTGCGCCAGCTAGCGCAATCGCGCGTCGCGATGGCGCCGGCCCCGGCAACCGCGACGTGCTCGCTCAGGACGAGGCCCGGGCGTCCGCCGGCACGCGAACGGAGGCCGTGCCGCTGCTGCATTCGTGAGAAGCGGCAGCGAAGCGCTGACTGCTGGTATCCATGCAATTCGGCACTCCGCTCGTCGTACCGCCGACTCAGTAGCGCGCTGCTCCTATCGCCTGAGGGTGTCGCATCCGTCGAGGACGTTGGAGAAATCGCCAACGGGCGCGCGGATGACGCCGGCCGCCACGGCCCTACGCGGAATCAAGGTTGTCGGCCCGTTCACATCGGCCAAGCTGTTGGAGAAATCAACGACGGACAGCGGTGGTCGCAGACTTATCCGACGGCCGCGCCTGAACGCAGCGAGGACGTGTGGGCGTTCGGGACGCGCTCGGAATGCCCCTATGCCGTCGAAAACGACGACCTCGCGGTCCGCACGGATAGGCACGAGCCCCTCCTCGGCCGTCGGTGGCTGCTACTCCCCGGGCCGCGTCGCAGGATCCCGTGGGCGGGTGAGCTCGACCAGCTCGGTCGCCTCGGGGCCCGAGCTCGACCCCGGCCGATCCGTGGAACGCGAGCGTGGCCAACGCCGCCGTGGGGAACCCGCCCGCGAGCTCTGGCGCCGAGCCGGCGAGTTCCGACGCCAGCTCGTGCATGCCCGGGTTGTGGCCGATCACCAGCACCGACCCGACATCGTCCGGCAGACGACGCAGGCGCGCGAGCAGCTCGCGCGCACTCGCGCCGTACAGCTCGCCTTCGACCCGCACCGGCGCTCGCCCCAGCGCGGACTCGATCCGCTTCAGCGTCTCGCGCGCCCGACGGGCGGTCGAGCACAGAACCAGCTCCGGCTCGAACTCCTGCGAACGCATGTGCTTGGCGATCGCCTTCGCCGCCCGCTTGCCGCGCCCCGCCAGCGGCCGGTCGTGGTCCGGAAGCTTGGGCTGCTTCCAACTCGACTTGGCGTGCCTCAGGAGGTAGACGCGCTTCATCGCCCGCAGGATGATGAGCAACCCGAACCCCTCCGGAGGTGGACGACCTCGCGCGTCGTCGGCTCGAGCATCGCCAACGGCAGCGGGCGTGGGTCCACCGCCGCCCGGCACGCTCAGAGCTCGTCCAACTCAGGCGTCTGGGCGCACCTACCGCGGACGCCTCCCTTCGCGCGGATGCGAGCGCCTGGGCATCGGGTCGCGGACGTTCGCGTAGGACGAGCTGGAGGTGCGGTCATGGATCTCCTGGAGACGCTCGCTTCGCTCCGGGCGAAGCAGGAGTCTCAGCACCTGCAGCCGGGCACCTCCCGCAGACGCCTGCTTTTACGCGTGGCTGGGCTGTCAATCGCCGCGGCGATTCTCATTCCTCATGGGTGGCCACGGGCGGCCCGGGACGCTGTCGGGTAAAGGTTCCGCGCTGTCGGAAATCTCCAACGGCGGTCACGAGCGTGGTCTGGCGGTCGCAGTCGGCCGTCGCGCGGGGCCCTGAGACGGTCCGGTGATTGGAGATTTCCACCGCCGCGAGGCGCCACGCCGGATTTACCCGACGGGTCACGTCGATTGCGAAAGTGGGGGCCGTGCAGGGGACGCGGCGCGGCTGGTCAGGGCGCCCGTGCTCTGCGTATGCAACCGCCGGAAGAGAGGCGCCTGGCGGTGTCACTCCGACTCATCGCGGGCGCGCCCGTAGCGCTCGTAGATCACGCGCGAGCCGAACGTCCTGGTCTCGATCAGCTCCAGCGCGATGTGGCCGCTGAACACGCTCGTCTCGGGTGGCGGGAGCCTCTAGTGGCCCTTCTCTGAACGTTTGACCGGAAACTCGTCGGTGGTGGCGAATGGGGACGCATCGCGATCAGGGAGGTGGTGGTGCGTCCCCCGGAGGTGTTCGTCAGGCCGCTGGCGCACGATGAGGCGCGGCGGCTCAAGCGGCGGGCGAAGGAGGCCAAGCACTTCGCCACGCGCGAGCGGGCGGCGATCCTGTTGGCGTCCAACGTCGGCACCTCGGTGCCGCAGATCGCGGCGATGTGGATGACCGACGAGTCGCATGTGCGCAGGGTCATCCACGAGTTCAACGAGCGCGGGATGGCGTCGCTGGACCCTGAATATCGGGGCGGGCGTCCCCGCCGGATCACCGATAGCAGCGCCGTCAGGCGGTCGCGGTGGCCGGTGCCCGTCCCGACAGCCAAGGGGTCGCGCTGACGCGCTGGTCGTTGCCCAGGTTGGCCGATCACCTCGTCGGCCGAGCAGATCGTCGAGATCAGCGCCGCGCACTTGGGCCGGGTGCTGGCCGACGCCGGGCTGTCGTTTCAGCGCACGCGCACCTGGAAGGCCAGCCCCGACCCCGACTATGAGACCAAGGCCGCGCGGGTGCTTGAGCTGCGCGCCACGCCGCCCGCCGACGGCGGTCACGTGATCGCGTTCGATCAGATGGGACCGCTCAGCCTGCGGCCGATGGCCGGCGCCGGCTGGGCGCCGCGCGGGCGGCCCGAGCGCCAACGAGCGACCTACCACCGCCGCCACGGCACCCGCTACGTCTTCGGCGCCTACGACGTCCACCACGACCGCCTGCGCGTCAGGCTCAGGCCGCGCCGGCGCGGCAGCGACAACCTCGCCTTCATGGCCCAGATCCGCGCCGCGATCCCCGCCCGCCGACGCATCTACTGGATCCAGGACAACCTCTCGGCCAACTGGACGCCCGACATCCGCGACCTTCGCCGCCGGCCAACCGGATCGAGCTCGTCGCCACTCCCGACCTACGCCAGCTACCTCAACCCGGTCGAGTGCCACTTCTTCCCGATCACCGAGTTCGTCGTCAACAACGCCGACTACGCCGACTGGCACGCCTTCGCCTGGGCGCTCGCCCGCCACGTCCACCACCGCAACGGGCCGCACCGCGCCAAGCGCATCCGCCTCCTCGAAGCCCGTCACCAGATCGCCGCCTGATGCCGTTTCCGGTCAAACGTTTCGAGAAGGGCCACTAGCCGAAGTTTGCTTCGATCCCGTTCGCGGACACTTCAACCGAGACACCGACGAGCCCGATAAGCGTGCCGTGCTCATCCGCGATCATGGCTTCGCGCACGGAGGCGAGGAACGTCGTCTCGTCCCTGCGGCGCACCCAGAACTCGCCCTCCCAGCGCCCGGTCCGACGCACGCAATCCATGATGTTCTCGGCAACTCGGGTGTCCTCGGGGCCCACCGTGAGCTCGGTGATCGGCCGCCCGATCACCTCGGTGCGAGACCAGCCGTAGAGCCGCTCAGCTCCGGCGCTCCAGTGCGTGACCGTGCCGGCGAGGTCGGTGGCGATGACGGCAAGTTCCTCCTGCTGCAACAGGGCTTCAAGTTCATCGGGCGCGACCGACGCCCGCCGCTGCCGACGCCGCTGCGGCTGGCTGGGCAGCTCAGCGGCGTCCCTGGGCAGCTCCCGCTTGGCCTTGCGCTGTTGGAGCCGGGTCTTGCAGTTGACGGCGGCGATGATGGCCCGGTCGGCGGCCGAGCCGCGGGCGGGGAGCATCCCGATCTGGCGAGCAAAGGACGCGCCGTCGAAGACGACCTGCGCGCTGGCGACCCGACCCTCGCGCACGACATGCGTGCTTGCTCCCTCCAGCCTGACGCGGCTGGCGTTGGGCCGCAGGCCCTGAAACGGCGCACCGGTGAACGTCGCGGCCAGCTCCCAGGCGACCAGCACCACCTCTCCGTCGGCCGCCACATCGGTGACGTCGATGCGGAGGTCAGGCGCGGCCGCGAACACCTCCTCGTAGTACGCCAGCACCGCCTCGAGGCCGTCGTGGACGCCGACGGGGACGATGTGCTGGACCACATCGTCAGCCATCAGCGACCGCAGCTGATGCAAGTCGTGTTCGTTGAGAGCATCGAACGCACGGGCCGACACTTCCAGCGGCGTTGGGACAGGGCTGGCGGGACTGCTCATGACCGCTCTCCTCCACAGCCAACACGAACCGGGAATAGCCTCCCCGACCACAGCCCGGCACACAAGTCCCCCGGCCAAGCCGGTGCGGTTCACGCCGAGGACAACGACTTACGCTGCGACCAACGCCCGGCCGACGCCCCTGGCAACCGACGCGTTGAGCCCAGTCCGCGCCGAAAGTGCCGCTCGTCGAAGGACCTTCCCCCGACCTCGTCCCCGCTTCACCATCGCTTTGCGAGCCGTCTCCGTAGCCGAACCCGAGACGTCCACTCAGGACGACCCGCACGAGCGCCGGCGGCCCGCCCGTACACGCCTGCTTTCGCCCGGGGAACGCGGGCGTGGGCCCGTCCGCGCTGGGTGCTCCCGCGGCTCGTCCAAGGCGGGTATCTGGCCGGCGCCTAGCCGAGACGCCTCCTCCTCCACGCGAAAGCGGGCACGATGGTGCGCTGCCAGGCGCCGTCGCGGCGGCGACCGGCACCCGTGAGCAACGCGCGACTAGAGGCTTGATGTGGGTTGGGCCGCGGGGCAGGTGGCGGACGGTGACATAGGAAGAGGGTCTCCAGTTCTGCCCACTCGTGATTTGGAGCACGAGATGACGGCGTCTGTGGAGACCCTCGTTATGGCAGCGTACGTGTCGCGTGTTCGCTGTCGATCCCTCGTCCCGGGCCGGTCGGCGAGATCACCGATCCAGGAGTTGGTCGCGCTCGACGGTCGCTCAGGCGATGACCGGAGATCGCGTCGGACCGTCAGTTCCTGGGGGCCAGGTCGCGACGGCTTTTGCCGGGATGGTTTGCGCACCTGTCCGACCAGTCGCAGTTCAACCGAGCGCCTGCGGCGGTTGACGGCGCAGATGACCGCGGTGGAGGTTTGATGGTCGCCGATGGATCGCCGGGGGCGAGATCCGGCTAGTCGAGGGCACGCTTGATCGCGTGCGCGAACTATCCCGGCTGCGCCAGCCACAGCCACTTCGCCGGCCACGCCAGCTACGGCTACTGCCCGTCTAAGAGCCACGGCGCGGCGCTGGCGCGGGTTGGTCGATTCTCGCGGCTGGGCTGGGTCGTCGGGGCTTCGCCCATGCCAAGGGTGGACTATGTACGCATCGATCCGCCGCTGCAACGGCCGCAATGTGGCGGAGTTCGCGCGCCGAGTCCAGGAGGGGTTTGTGCCGATCGTCCGGCAAGTGCCTGGTTTCGTGGCGTGGTACCTCGTTGACGGCGGTGGCGGGGCGCTGTTTACGATCACGCTGTGCGAGGACCGGGCGGGAGCGGAGGCGTCGGTCAGCGCCGCAGCCGACTGGGTGCCGGACAACGTTGGCGACCTGGTTCAGGGGTCCCCGGCGGTGATGAACGGTGAGGTCAGGGCGCAGGCGTAGGAGCCGGTGACGGCGCGGCGCCCGCGGTTCGGCCGATCGACGGCCCGGCTGCTTTATAGAGCTCGCACTGGCGGCGCGCTGCGGGGCCAAGCTCGCCGGGCGATCGTTGCCTGAGGCGTTTCTGCGGCCCTGGCCCTGGCCGTGGTGTGGCGGCCGAGGACGGCCGCCGTCAGGCGGCCGCCGCACCCCGCCCGGCCGGCGGCCCGCGGCGAACCGTGTCGGAGGCCATGGCCGCCCGCGCTAACGGCCTCGTGCTCGACGGCGGCGGGCGGGCGCGCGAGCAGCCGCACGAGGACGCCGGCGGTCGCCAGCGAGACGACGACCGTGATCGGCCGCCGCCGCCGCAGTTCCAACCGACCGACGCGCGTGATCGGCTCGGCGCACGCACCGGCGCCGCCCGCGTCGCCGCGACGGACAGGCGCGCTCGCTACCCCGGGACCGGCACCGCGGCCCCTGATCGGGCGCACGGAACTAGCCCATCGCCACGGCGTCGATCGAGGTCTGCCAGTCGTCGACGTCGGCGCCGAGGTTGTCGGCGAAGACGGCCCAGTTAGACGCGTCCTCGAGCAACTCCCGATCCGGCGCATCGCGCCAACGTCCTACGACGCCGATTTCGCGAGCCATCACCTCGTGGCGACGCAGCGACGAGCGCGATACGTCCTGCGGCCCCCGACGGGTTCTAGCCCGAAGTTCCTGCGGTTGATGTGACGTGATCCCGCTTGATGCCTTGGGTTTCGGGTGTTGCGGGCTGTCGCGGTGGTGACTACGTGGTGATGGGCGCGTTGGCGGCGAGTTCGAGCGCGCGGGTCTGGAGCGGTGTGGGCTCGGCGAGCTTGGCGAATGTCGCTGTCGCGCCGGCGGGACGGATCGTGTTGCTGGTGAGGGTTGCGAGTTCGGCGAGCAGGGTCTTGTAGCTGTGGCAGGGCTCGTCGTTGGTGGTGCGCTTGGTCTGCGCCTTGCGCTGGGCGGCGGGTGAGCGGGTGGCCTTGGCGACGGGGTCGGCGGCGACGGGCGGGTGCTCGTCGGTGAACAGCAGCGGCGCCCAGGCGGCCCTGAGGTGCCAGGTCAGGTAGTAGGCGAGCATGCACAGCAAGACGTGCGCGCGGACGCGGTTCTCGAGGCGGTGGTGGATCGGGCGGATCTCGAGCTCGGGGCCCTTGAAGGTGCCGAAGGCGCGCTCGACCTGTTCGAGGCCTTTGTAGGCGCGCACGACCTCGCCGGTGGGCAGCGTTTCCGCGGGAACGCTGGTTCTGCAGGACGTAGAACCCGTCCAGGGCGGCCTCGGCGGTGATCTGGTCGGTCTTGCGCTGGTAGCTGAAGCTGGTGTCGCCGATCTCGATGTCGAAGTGCTTTTTGACGCGGTAGCGCTTCAGGGCCGGGCCGACCGCGAGGCCGATCTGGTCGGCGCCGGTCAGGGTGCCGCGCGTGACGCGCTGGGCGATCTGCTCAAGGTCGCGCTCGGTCGCGGCCAGCAGCTCTTCGCGCTTGCGCGCGCGCTCGGCGGCGACTAGCGGGTTGCGGCAGACGACCAGCCGCTCGCCCGGATAGTCCTCGCAGGTGATCTCGGCGAGGTTGGTCTGATCGAACAGCGAGAGCTGCAGCGCGCCGGTCGCGGCGAGCTTCTTGATCTGCGGCGCCTTGAGCGCGGTGATCCACGCCACCCCGTCGCTTGCGGCCATCAGCTCGAGGTTGGCCTTGGTGACCATGCCGCGGTCGGCGACCACGATCACCCGCTTTAGGCCGAAGCGCGTCTTGAGCTTCGCGAGCTGGGCGGGCAGCGTCTTGTCGTCGTGCAGCTCGCCGGTGAAGACCTCGACGGCGAGCGGGCGCCCCGGCCGGTCGCACAAGCAGCCCGTAGACGATCTGCGGCAGTGCCGCGCTTGCCGTCGCGCGAGTACCCGAGCCTCGCCAGCGGGCAGCTGCGCCCCTCGAAATATGAGGAGGAAACGTCGTAGAGCACCAGCTCGCCGTCGGCGAGATGGCGACGCGCGAGGCGGTCCTCGATCCGCTCCTGGCGCTCGAGCAGCCAGTCCATCGCGTCGTAGAGCTCGTCCTCGTCGACGTCCTCGACGGCGAGCTCGCAGCCGAGCGTCGACTGTGACAGCGCCCTGACCGCGGCGAGCTTTGAGCCCGGTCTGAGCGCCTGCTGGCAGATCATCGCCAGGCACAGATCGCGCTCGCGCGACGGCGCGCGATCAAGCAGCCGCGCCAGCTCGAGCCGGCGCGCCATCGACAGTGCCGCCTGCACGTGGCCCGCCGGCAGCGAGCGCTCGATCACGAACGCATCCTCGCCACCGACGTAACGGCGGCCCGCGAGCGCGCCGCGGATCAGCTCGATCACCTCCTCGGGCAGATGCGACAGGTTCGCCAGCGTCTCGTTCTTGACCTTGCCGCCCTCCCGATAGGAACGCCGCAGCAGATGCGTGACGTACTCCCGATGCACCCCCTGCCGACGGTTGGTGACGACATGCATCGCACCCGATGGACGAGGACGGCGGCTCACACGCACAACATACCCCGACCACCCGACAGATAATTGCTGACTACACCCGAACGGCAAGAAACGGCCGCAATCCCCACGAACACAAGGACCGCGGCCTATCTCAACGGTGACGACCGAGGGAACTTCGGTCTACGGGAACTGGGTCGCAAGACCACTGTTCGCTATTTGCTCGCTCCTGATCGGCGCTTGGTGGCCGCACTGGACGCCCCCGGACTTCGCGGGACGGGTCAAGATCGCCGCGCGCGGCTCGCTCACGCGTCCGGCTTCGCGGCTCGGCCCGGTCTGCGCACGCACGCGGGTCCGCGTCGCTACTCGCTCGAGCGCCTTGCGGCGATCACCGCGCCGGCACGACTCAGCACCGAGACGCGGCTCGAGCGCCGCGGGCCGTTGGTCGCGACTGTGGCGCGCACGGGGCGCGCCTGGCGGAAGGTGACCATCCGGCCGCGGTCCTCGTCGTAGAGCTTGAGCCGGAGGGCGCGGACGCCGTCCCAGAAGTTCAGTCGGGGCACGTCGTGGAAGACCGGGTTCTCGTCGTGGGCGCGCTGGAGGTTGTAGTTGGGGATGCGGGCGCTGAGGTGGTGGACGTGGTGCAGGCCGATGTTGCCGGTGACGAACTGAAGGAGTTTCGGCAGCTTCAGGTACGAGCTGCCGCGGAGCGCGGCTTCGGCGTAGCTCCAATCCTCTTTGCGCTCCCAGTAGACGTTTTCGAACTGATGCTGCACGTAGAACATCCAGATGCCGGCCGCGCCGGCGAGCATCGCGGTCGGCAGCTGGACGACCAGGACGGCGCGCCAACCCACGAGTGCGCACAGGCCGGCCAGCAGCGCCGCGAGGGCGATGTTCGTGGCGATGATTGTGCGGCCGAAGCGGGCGCGCGCCGACCCCGGCACCAGCCGCGGCTCGATCATCAGCGCCCAGATCGGACCGAGCCCGAGCATCACCAGTGGGTTGCGGAAGGTCCGGTACGCGAGTCGCTTCGGGCGTGACAGCGCGATCCACTCCGCGACCGTCAGCGTCTCGACGTCCCCTCGGCCACGGCGGTCGAGATCACCGGCTGAGGCGTGATGCACCGCATGCTCGTGACGCCAGATGTGAAAGGGCGAATAGACGAGCAGCCCGCAGGCGATACCCAGCCAGTGGTTCGCACGCCTCCACGGCAGGAACGAGCCGTGGGCGCAGTCGTGAAAGACGATGAACGTCCGCACCAAAAACCCGGCCGCCGGGACCGCCAGGACCAGGACGAGCAGGAGCGAGACATCCAACGCCGCGTACATCACCGCCGTCAGGGCGAGGTAGGCGACCACCGACGTGGCGATGTCAAACACGCTCCGCCGAAGGTCCGGCTTGGCGTAGGGAGCGAGCGACTCGCGCCAAAAGGCGGCGTCGAGGCGCCGGCTGCCGCGCTCGGCACCACCACCCCTTTCACGGCGTCGTCCATGTGCTGCTCCCAAAGTTGTCGGTCCTCAGCGACCCGCCGGACTGCTCGCCGATGTGGATGTCGCGCGCCGGCACGATCCGGCGACGCCTCACCAGAACGTACCCAGGAAACGAGATCTCGACCCGGTGCGCACCCCGATGAGCGCCAGCATGGGTCGCCCATACGGCGCTCGCCTGGGCGCCTAGGCTGACGCAGATGTCGCTTCCGCAGATCGTGCGCAATGCGGGAGTGAGGTCGCCGAGACGCGGGCTCTCGCTCGGCCACAGCTGCGCGTCGGAAGGTCCGCCGCGGTTGCGGGTTCCAGAAGCTCTTGCTGGAGACGGCTCACCAACCAAGCGTTTCCGGTGGTCCTTTGAACGGTCCGACGAGGTCGGCGGTGATCCAGCCACCGTAGAAGTCGCTCGCTTGCGCCTGCACCCGCTCGTCGCCCATCCATGCGACTGGAGTTCCCCCGCTCCGACGGACAGGGTCGGGCTTTCGGGCAGTTCTTACTTGATGTCGTGAGGTGGGGATGCGAGCCGCAAAGCGGCGAGGCTCGCTCCGGGGTCGATGAGAGTTCCGTTCTCGTAGTTGGCGGGGAGAGGTAGCCGAGTGTCGAGTGCCGGCGGACGGGGTTGTAGAACGCTTCGATGTACTCGAAGACCTCGCCGGTCAGCTCGCGCCGGGTGGGCCAGGAGCGGCGGTGGACGAGTTCTTTCTTGAGCGTCGCGAAGAAGCTTTCGGCGACGGCGTTTCGAAGCAGCAGCCCTTGGAGCCCATCGAACGGGCGATGCCGGCGTCGCCAGCGGCCTGGCCGAACGCCGGCTGACGTATTGGCTGCCCTGTCGGAGTGGTGAACGAGCCCGGGCGCCGGCCGGCGTTGCGCGACGGCCATCTGCAACGCGTCGACTACGAGCTCGGTGCGCATGTGGTCGGCCATCGACCAGCCCACGATCCGGCGCGAGAAGGCGTGCCCACCGCGGAGAGGTAGAGCCAGCCCTCCCAGGTCCTGAGGTAGGTGATGTCAGCGATCCACAGCACGTTGGGGCGTCGGGCCGGAAGCGCCGCTCGACGAGGTCGTCGGCGACCCGGACGCCGGGCACCCGGATCGTTGTGCGGCCGCGCTTGCGGGGAACCAGCCCGGACAGGCCGGCGTCGCGCATGAGCCGCTCCACGCGCTTGCGGCCGACCTTGATGCCGTGCGCGAGGCGCAACTCGGCATGGACCCGTGGCGCGCCGTAGACGCGGCGGTTCGCGGCGTGGATCGCGCGGATCTTCTCGACCAGCCATGCGTCACTGAGCGCCCGATCCGACGGCGAACGGGACGCCCATTCGTAGTAGCCCGAGCGGCTCACGCCGAGCAGCTCACACGCGACCGAGACCGGGGTGCTGGCCTTCTCCGCCGAGATCATCCGGTAGGCCGTCACCGGGTCTCGGTCTCCCTTGCGAAGAAGGCCGCGGCTCGCTTGAGCAAGTCGCGCTCCTGCCGGAGCCTCACATTCTCGCGCCGGAGCCGGACCAGCTCGGCGCGCTCATCGCTCGTGACGCCGTCGTCACGCTCGTGGCGATCGCGCTGGTCCTGGCGGCGCCAGTTGCGCAGCGTCTGCTGCGACACGCCAAGGCTCTCGGCCAGCTCGCGCGGGGTGCGGCCGGCGCGCAGCAACTGCACCGCCTCACGACGGAACTCCTCCGGATACGCAGGTCGGGTCGTGGGCACGGGACACCATCCTTTCGCGGCCTGCGCTCGCAAGCCATCAGGTGTCCGGAAAAGCGGGGGAACTCCAGTGGTCAGCGGCCACGGGGCTGTGGTCGGGCAGGCGCAAGGGCCGCGGGGCTGGGGGGTAAAGCGTGGGTCCTAATGGGCTGGTCAGGCGGCGGCGGGGAGCGCTCGGATGCAACGCGGACCAACTCGACGAGCTCAACGCGCTCATTCAGACGGCATAAGACGCCCGCGTCTGAACGGGAATCATGGTCGTACGATCTACCGAGCGTCATGTCGTCCGACCCAACCTCAGGAGGTGACAGATGACGTCGATGAAGGAGCGATATCCACTCGCCAGAGTGGGCACCGGGCGTAAGACTCACGTGCTAGACGCGAATGGGCGAGTGCGCTGCGAGAACAGCGGTACCTGGACATACCTGACCCAGGACGCCGACGGCGGTACGGCGACGAGACGCTCACGAGCGCGATACATCATTGGGGACGACCGGTCGCCCATCGTGCCATTGGTGCAGGCAAGCGATTGCTTGACGCCTGCTGCTCGACGACCACCTGCCGTCTGGAAGCACACGCCCCGCGCCTGACCCGCGACCAGTCGAAGCCAGCGGCGCCGCCGCCGCAGGACTCGCCGCCCGCGACGCCTCGTCAGAACATCCGATCGGGCGGCTCAGCAGTGCAACGCTAACCGGAATTGATCCGGGGCCGATGGCGAGCTCCCGTGTGGACCGCGCTATCGCATGTGGCTCCAAGCGGCAGCCCGGGCAGCCATCTTCCTCCCTCGCTGTGCTCGGATTGGGTTGGGGCTGAAGGGGAGTGCATTAGTGCGCGGCGCTCTCGCCACGCCACACGTAGAGGATGTCCGGCGCGCCCTCCTCGTTGTCCCCCTGGGTGCGACGTGTCCCGACGAAGCCGTGCTGCTCGTAGAACCGCTGCGCACCGGTGTGTGACGCGAACGTCCACAGTCGGAGCTCGTTCGGGCGCTCGCGTTTGGCGAGCTTGACAAGGCTCGTCCCGATGCCGCGGCCGGTCATTGTCGGCTCGACGTAGAGCTGGTCAAGCCACGGCCCGGCGAGCACCAGGATGCCCACCAGCGTGCCGGGCGGATCTTCGGCGACCCACAGCTCCCGTGTTACGGACGACGTCCGACGCAAACCAGGCGCGCACGTCGTGATCGCCGTGGGCAGGCGCCCGGATCACGGTTCGAAGGTGCTGCTCCATGAAGCCAAAGAGGCGGCCTGCGATTTCGGCAGCCAGGGCCGGGTCACCCGGCATGTTCCACTGCAAGGCTCCGCGTGCCATGGCCGGACCGTAGCGAACCTCGCCAGCCGCAATGGAGAGCCAGCGCTGCACGGCGGCGGCCGTGACGGGATCGTCGGGCAGCCAGTCGGAGGTCGGAGCATAACGCTTCACCAGAATAGACCATGATGGCGTTGCTGTCGGCCAGCAACACATCAGCGTCCCGCAGGACCGGTATTTGGCCGAGAGGATTGAGGGCTCTGAATTCCGCTGATTTCCGCCGCGTCGCGTCAGCGATCTCGAAGCGGTAAGCGTGAAGCAGACACGCACAAGGGAGCGCGACTTGATAGTCCGCGCTCCCTTTTTCGGGTCCGATCATATCCGCCGAGTCAGCCCAGCAGCATGCCAAGGTTTATCATGACAAGACCAAGGATGGCCCGCAGCAGAAGAGCCGTCTCAAGGGCTGAGGCCGTCATGCGACGGCCTCGTTCTCGACAAAACGGCGGCGCAGGAACTTGATGCGGCCGGCACGGTAGGCTTCCACGTCGCCACGGCTGACACCGATGTCGGCCAACTCCTCATCGCTCATCCCAAGCAGCATGCCGGTCTGGTCATGCCGGATCAGGGCCTGCTCGTGATGCTTGCGGGCGATCTTGGCGATTTCCTCGCGATCGATGCCGATATCGCTCAGCGAACGGTCGCTCAGGCGGCTCAGCTCTTCGCGGGTCCGGTAGAAGGTCCCGTATTGACGCGCATATACCGGCAATTTTCCCAGCGCGTTCAGCAGTCGCGCAAACGGAGAAGCGGTCTTGTATCCGGAAAAGCCCGAAATCGTCGGCTGGATCAGTTCATTCGTGTTCGTGAAGGCAGTCATTAGTTCGCTCCCAATACAGTACGGGCAGCGCTCCACTCCCTGACTTGATCGTGGCTTGGTCCTGTGGACTCTTAGTTGCCAAAATTCTATTGGCTGAACCGCTACGGATTAGCGGTTGTAGTTCCAGGCGGTGTTGCCGCGGGTGACGTCGATTTCCTGGCGCTCGCGCTCGCTCATGCTGTCAAGCTCGGCGCGGATGCGGCGCTCTTCCAGGCGGGCCTCGATTCGGTGGCGCAAGTTGGCAAGGCTCTGCTGAAAGTTGATGCCAAAGCCATGGAAGATGTGGTTAGCAGTGGGGGTGATCGTGTTCATCTTGTACATAGCGCCGTTCCTTTGGATTTAGAGGACGGCGCGTCGCTCCCTTGGGATATGGTGAGAAACTTTGATTAAGAAGCCTTAGTGGCTTTCGCGCAAGACGCCGAAGCTGCCCTGGGTGTTCTGTTTGGTCTGGCGGCGTGCGGTCACGACAGGAGTGCTGCGGGTTTCCGCTGCGCCATATGCAACGCGGACGATATCGCCGCGGTAGAGCCCCATGTCGCGCAACTCGGCGTCGGACATCTGGGATAGTTCGTTAAAGGTCGAACGGAACTCACGGTACTGGTTCCAGATCTGACCAATCTGCTTCAGGATGATCATAGTGCTTTCTCCGACGTATCTCCCGCCGGCGAGGATCTGAGGCTCCGCGTCAGCGAGGAAGTTGATGGCAATCGCGTTTCCGCGATGTCTGCTCCCCCCACTGAATGGCTCTTGGCCGGCCTCATGGTTAGAAAGGTAGGTTTCGTTCGCGACCTCTGCCAACGCATATGCTGCATAGCAGCAATGAGGCGGGTGAGAGGCGGAATTTCCCTTTCTTAACTGATGTTTAACCAATTTTCCGTTCATGTTGCATCGCAATATCTGATAGGGCTTTGGAACAATTTCAAGGCGGCTGGGATGGGCACTGGAGCGCGCCGTTGGTAACTCCTGTTCGTAGCAGCGGCCCGCAAACGGTGGTCTGTGGAACTCCAGCCGGCATGACGATGGGGTGCGGGTTTGAGCAGTCCTGAAACTGTATCTCTAAATCGGTGGGTAAAACCTCCCGCTGGTCTACGGTTTTGAAAATCCGATTTGAGCAACGACACCCCTTCTGGTTGAGTCACGTTGCCTGTATGGTTCTATCGAATGGGTAGGCTGAACATACGTGTAAAAACCGGTCACAAGGATCAGACGCGGCCACCGTCAATTCGAACGGCACTGGAAAGAGCCTCATTCCGCATTTTCCTACCCATGGGCCGTGTCATCATTTTCCGTTACCGCGAAGATCAACGACTTGCAGCCAAGCTTTAACTGATTTCTTATAGGCTGAAGTCATTGATAAAAAACGTGTTTTTCGAAAAATGACACAGTCCGCCCATACCAAGGCTGCCAAGGCGCGTTTTTCATGTGGAAGAAGCATTTTTGTCCAGAAAAGTTCACCTTCTCGGACGCGAGCAGGTAAGTCGCAAGTTCTTGGGAGAACAGGCATTTTTTGACAATCCGGCGACACCCTTTCTGGACACCTAGCTTCTTGCTGCCCTTGTGACCGGTTTTTACACGTATGTTCAGCCTACCCGTGCCTCGTCTACATCAACACGCTGATGCTGCAGCGGGTTCTCGGCGAGCCGTCGTGGCGGAACCGGATGACCGATGCTGACCGACGCGGGCTCTGTCCGCTCGTCTACGCTCACGTCAGCCCGTACGGCACCTTCGAGCTGGACCTGGAGCAGAGGATCGATATCGAGATGGCTATGGCGGCGTGACCCGGGCCGCCGTTACCCTGCCCAGACTTTTTACAGAAGGTGCCTTGTGTTAAAAGTGCTGTTCCTTTGTCCTAGGAATTCCGCGGAGTTGACATGCCTAACGTCAAGTCGCTCAAGGGGCCAAATGTAAAAAGTCATTCGGGACCGGTGACGGACGCGCACGAGCGGCGCAGGGATTTCCTGGGCGAAGCCGAGGTCACCGCCTTGCTGGATGGCGCCAAGGCCGGGCGGCACGGAGCCCGTGACCACCTCATCCTGCTCACGATGTACCGCCACGGGCTGCGGGTCAGCGAGGCGGTTGGGTTGCGCCGGGATGAGGTCGATCTCGACCGTGCCCGCCTCTGGGTCAGGCGGCTGAAGAACGGCCTGTCGGTGGAACAGCCGATCGCCGGCGACGAGTTGCGCGCTCTTCGGCGCTATCTGGCCACCCGCAAGGACACACTGCCCTGGCTGTTCCTGTCGGAGCGCGGGCAGCCGCTGACACGGCAGTCGGTGAACTACTTGATCACGGCGGCGGCTATCCGGGCCGGGGTGGCCCCGGTCCACCCCCACATGCTCCGTCACTCGTGCGGGTTCGCCCTGGCCGACAAAGGCCACGATCTGAGGCTGATCCAGGACTACCTTGGCCATCGCGATCCCAAACACACCGTCCACTACACCCGGATCGCTGGCAGCCGGTTCGAAGGCATCTGGGGACGATGACGGCATGGCGTCGAAGAAGACCCTCAACCTGGACAATCTGGCGGCGCTGGGCCCGGAACGCCTCGCCGCCATCCTCATCGACGCTCGCGGCCGGAAACGCCGAAATCAAGCGGCGTCTGCGCCTGGAGCTGGCCGCGCAGGCGGGCGGTGGCGACGCTCTCGCCGCCGAAGTCGGCAAGCGCCTCACCGCCTTGCGGACCGCCCGGTCCTTCGTCGACTGGCAGAAGCGCCGGGAATTCCTGAAAGATCTCGATCAGCAGCGGGTGATGATCGTCGACCGGATTGCCCAGACCCGACCGGACCTGGCATTGGACCTGATGTGGCGGTTCATGGATCTCGCCGAGCCGGTATTCAATCGCGTCGATGACAGCAACGGCTCGGTCGGGGACGTCTTCCACACGGCCTGCGACAATCTCGCGACCATCGCCGTGATGGCGCGGCCTGATCCGGCGAGCCTGGCGGACCGCGTCTTCACGGCTCTCTCGAAGAACGACTATGGCCTGTTCGACAATCTGGTGCAGGGGATCTTTCCGGCGCTCGGCGAGACGGGCGTCGCCCGTCTCAGGACAAGGCTGACCGAGGCGCTGACCTCCCGGCCTCGTGGAGCGGATAAGCGGGACCGGCACGCCGACGCCTTCCGTCGGGCCCTGCAGGCACTGGCGGACAGCGAGGGCGATGTCGATGCCTACATCGCGCTGATCCCGGTGGAAGATCTGGATCGTCCGTCCATCGGCGCGGCGGTTGGCCGCCGTCTTCTGGCTGCCGGTCGGGCGAAGGAAGCCCTTGCCGCCCTGGAACGGGCAAAGCCGAAGCGACAGGCCGACCGGTCGCGCCAATATGACGAACTCTATGAATTAGGATACTTGCGCGGTCCTGATGATGTCTGGGAGGAGGTCTACATCGATGCACTTGATGCGACCGGCCACGGGGAACGCGCCCAGGAGCTCCGCCGGGCGGCCTTCGAGGAGCGTCTTTCCTCCGAGAATCTGCGTGCCTACCTGAAGAAACTGCCGGACTTCGAAGACGTTGAAGCCGAGGATTGGGCCATGCGCCACGCCCTTGGCTTCAGGAACTTCTCGGCGGCGCTTTACTTTTTCCATCAATGGCCGGATCCGGCCCATGCCGCTCAGCTTGTGCTTGATCGTGCTTCCGAGATCGACGGCAACGCCTACTATCTGCTGGATCCGGTGGCGCGGCAGATCGAGGGCAAGCACCCGCTGGCCGCGACCCTGCTGCGACGGGCCATGATCGACGACACGCTGGAGGGTGCGAAATCATCCCGCTACAAGCATGCCGCCCGGCACTTTCTCGAATGCCAATCCCTGGCGATGATGATCCGGGACTATGGCACGTTCGAAACCGACGAGGCATTCACCAGTCGCCTTCGCGCCAGCCACGCTCGAAAGACCGGCTTTTGGAAGCAGGTTGCCGAGGTGTCCGGAACGCAGCCCTGATTAAGTTTGGCCATTTTGCACAGCTATGTGGTCACTGGGCCATCTAGGCGGGGGTGAAGGCGGTGCCCATATGCGGCGGATCCGGTGGCTGTTGCGACGGCCGCAGACATAACCCAGCGCCCTGCCGCACGTCAGCCCCCATTCACCTCAAAGTAGCATCCCGGTCAGCGCCGGTCGGCACGTCCCGTCTGCGAACAGACCCTGAGCTCCGGAAGAGGTTCCGGCACCCGCTAAGATGGCCTCACCAGACTGCGGTTTAAGCGCGGTACAGGGCTGGATACCCTTGCCGCGTTTGCCATTTAAAGGATCAGCTCCAAAAAATCAATCTAAATGAGTAGTAGCATTACCCATTGGTCGTGTGTCCCTAGCCCCAATACCGTTGACTTTAGGCGTTTCGGCTGTTGATTCCGCATGAAGGTTACATGCGGAGGATTGGCCGATGGCTCGCAAAGCGGCTTGTCTCCCTCAGGGTACACGGATCAGCGACTATGTCACTTTGGGAGTGCTGACCGCCACGGTGCCGGGGGACCTGATCGATGCCGTGCTGAGCGACACGGGCAAGCAGAGCCGGCGCTACCGTCAGTTGCCGGCCCGCCTGGTGGTCTACTACGTGATGGCGCTGGTGCTGTTCGCCCAGGCGTCCTACGGCGAGGTTCTGCGCTGCCTGCTGGAGGGGGTTCGCTGGCTGCATCTGAAGGGCGAGAGCACGGCGCTGGCCGAGCAAGTCGGCGATCACCAAGGCGCGCATCCGGCTCGGCGATCGCGCCGCTGAAGGAATTGTTCGAGCGGGTCGCCCGACCGCTGGCCGAGCCGGGCCTGCGCGGGCGCCTGGTATCGCGGCCGGCGCCTGGTCAGCCTGGACGGCACCACCATCCTGGTGCCCGACGAACCGGAGCTGGAGCGGCGCTTCGGGCGGCCGTCCAGTTCGCGCGGTCCCGGCGCCTTCCCGCAGGCCCGGCTGCTCGCCCTGATGGAAAGCGGCACGCATGCGATCTTCGCCGCCGCGATCGGCCGCTATGACACCAGCGAGGTCGCGCTGGCCCCAGCGCTGCTGGAGCGGCTGCGGCCCGGCATGCTGTGCCTGGCCGACCGCGGCTTCGTCGGCTTCGAGCTGTGGCAGGCGGCGCGGGCCCCGGGCGCCGACCTGCTGTGGCGGGTGCAGTCCAACCAGATGTTCCCCTGCCACCGGCGCCTGCCCGACGGGTCGTCCCTGAGCCGCCTGCGTCCCTCCCCCACGCATCGCCGCCGCGACGACGCGCGGTCGTCGTGCGGGTCATCGAGTATCGCCTGGACGGTGTCCCCGACGCCGAGCCGCTGTACCGCCTGATCACCACCCTGCTCGATCCGGAAAGCGCGCCGGCCGCGGAATTGGCCGCCCTGTACCATGAGCGCTGGGAAGAGGAGGGCGCCTTCGCCGAACTGAAGGTCACGCTGCCCGGCGGGCAGCTCATGCTCCGCTCGCGCCGCGCCGACCTGGCCGAACAGGAACTCTACGCCCTGCTGCTCGTCCACCTGGCGCTGCGCGGGCTGATGGTCGAGGCCAGCCGCAAGGCCGGCTGTGACCCGGACACGCTGTCCTTCATCCATACGGTGCGGGTCGTCCGGCGTCATCTTCCCTTCCACGCCGCTTTTTGCTGGCGCTGCCCTTCTCCCCCTCGCCAGCGCCGACGCATGACTGAACTGGATCCTGATCGAGATCCTCGCGGTGCCCGCCGAGCGCAGCCGCGGCCGGCACAATCCGCGCGTCGTCAAGCGCAAGATGAGCAACTTCCCGACCAAAAGCCGGTCCGCCGCCCGTGCCGCCCCGTCCCAGCGCTTGCGCTACGACGAGCACATCGTCATCGTCGCGCCGCCCGAGCCGATCGCCCCCACGACGGCTGGTCGCCAGCGAGCGGCTCCGACGACCCGCCAGACAGAGCCCGCGCAAACCAGCCGCCAAACCTTCTGGCAGGCCCATGTTCAAGCCTGGCGGGCCAGCGGTCTGCCGCGCGCCGTCTACTGCCAACAGCAGAACCTGTCACCGCGAGCCTTCAACGCGGCCGTCGCCCGCCTGCGCCAGATCTTCCGTCCTGACCCGAAAACAGCCGCCAATTCAGCTTAAGTCAACGGTATTGGCCCTAGCCCTACTTGATCTTGTGGATAAAGGCGGCTTTGGACCAAACCATTGAAATTGCTCAATTCACGGTGCGTTTTCGGCTCGATATCGCGCTCGAAACAAAAAACCCGCACCGATGAGGGTGCGGGAGTTATTGCATGTCTCTGGGTAGGAGATTGACCCTACCAGTATTGCTGCGCCGCAGCACCGTCTAACTCGTACTATACCGCGACATGGAAAAAGCCCGCACCGGAGTGGGATGCGGGCTAGGAGACAAAGCGTGCAGTTTATGTGCCGCGCATCGGGAGATATCACGGCACTAGGGCCAACCGCCTGAGGTCAGATCATCGCGCGGTCTGAGGTGGCGTATACCGGACGGGTGCGAAAAAGCCCGCGCCGTGACAGGGCGCGGGCTTGCGAGCTGATCAAGAGTGTTGTGATCTGTCATGAGGACATGACCTCTATCCAACAGCCGATCGTCATGATGTCGCACGATCTGGGACGGCGTATGCCGTATGGTCAGGCACGAAAAAAACCCGCACCGGGTCGTGGTGCGGGCTGAGGTGTGAGTTTCATGGAGTGCAGCAGCGTGACTACGCTACTGGGCTGAGCCTATAGCTGTTACCACTGCGCTGCACAAAGCATTATGACGGTGGTATGCCATATGGGTATGCGCTACGTAACGGTGCGGTTATGGGCCGTAGTGGGCCTGACCGACCACAACCTTGTTGTTCGTGATCGGGAATTCCTTGGCCACGTAACAGCCGAGTACATTGCTGATAGGGACAGGACGGGGTCGGCTTATATGTCAAGTGGATGGCAAAGAAAAGCCCGCGTCGAGGGGAGATGCGGGCTTAGTTCCTTTTGGGTGCATGTTTACGGCGGAATTATCTTAGGCTGTCGCATAGTAAATCACCGTCTGTGTGGGTTTATACTGGGTTGGCACCGTCACGACCTGTAATACACCGATTCAACTACGACCTTGTTATTGGTGATTGGGGCCCCTGCCAACGTAATATCCGAGCGCGGAGCAAATACGGCTTAGCGCCGGGTTTGACCTCTTGTTCAACTCGCCCGATCCACCTGCCGCCGGCGTGGTCGCCGCCGCGAAGAGAAGAACCGTGACGTAACGCGGCCGTCGTTCACCTGCGCCAAATCTTCCGTCCTGTTTTCAAAACAGTCTCCGATCCAGCTTAAGTCAACCGTATTGGAGCTAGCAGCCTGTCGGACTTAACGGTTTTGGGTAATTTTCGATAAAGAACGACTAAAAAGATGCAACATAGTTTCAGGCAGGGTCATCAGAATGAATTATTATTTCAATTTGCGACCCATTTCCCGCTAAGTCCGACAGGCTGCTAGGAGAGAAGTGTCACTTGTGAGCCGCACATCGGGAGATGTCACGACATTAGGGCCAACAACCTTCCGCCAGATCATCACGCAGTCTGGGCCGGCTTATGCCGCGCGAGACGAGCGGAAAAGCCTGCCAGCGCGGTGCCGGCGGGCTGAGGAAATTGCGCGGGCTGGGAGGATGACGCAATTTCATAATTACGTTGCATTGCTGCAGTAATTGCGCCAATTCTTCTGGATATACTCTGCAGTGCAGCATTTATGGGCTGTAGTGGGCTCTTTCGCAGAACGACATGCGGATCGGCGGCGCCCTGACCGCCTGACAAAACTACAGGACGCCTATGACCACTCCCGACCAAGAGCCGATCCCGCCCGCAACCCTCCGCGTATCTGTGATGTGGCCTGACGGGAGCCACGCCCCCCACACGGTCGATATTCCGACGAGCAGGATCGTCCAGACGCTACGGGCGCTGGAGGACCATGTCGGACCGGCGGTGTCGTTCCCGCGTACGCGCAAGGCCCTCTACGCCGCGATGGCCGCAGCACTGAGCGCTGCCGATGCCGGTAACGTTCGTGTCGTCGCGGCGGCGGGCTTGTGGCTGTACCTCCACCACCCCGACGCCGGGCATGCGACGGGCGCGCCAGCGTCTTAGCGATGCACTGGAACACGACGGCTGCGCGCTTCTGCTGGCCATGGTTGGCCGGGGCGGCGACGATGGAGGTTCCGGTTGGTGCCGATGCCGAGGTGGCCGGCGAAGGCCATGCCCACCCAGTGAGCGAAAAGACCCCGTTATGATCGCCCACGATGTCTATGGCCCCATTCCGCCCGTCACGCTCAGGATCTCAGTCATCCACGCCGGCGACAGCTTCACGCTGGACCTGCCGCCAGACCGGCTCGGCGGCACGATCCGGGCGTTTGAATGTCCAGGCGACATCACAGAAGGGCCCTCTAGCGACATGAAGCGTTTTGGAGCTTTTTGAGACTTGTTCCCGGATAGGTAGTCCCCTGAGTGGCGCGCCTCAAGGCTGACGCTCCGCGTCCCCGCGCTCCGCGCGGCTTCGGCCTTGACCCGCGCCACTCAGGGGACATGTGTTTTCCATGCGGTCGACGCACCGCGCCGACCGCATCGGTCCAGCGGTTACTACCCTCAGCTGAATCGTTGATGTCGCCGAAAGGGGCCATTTCGTGTCGCCTGACATTTGAAGACCACTACGGCGGGCCGATGTTGGCTGACCGGTGCATGGCGGTCGCTGCGGGGGGCGGCTGGTGATGATGACGCCCACGTAGTCACATCCGCCGCGCTATGGCTCTTCCTGTTCCAACCCGGACATGAATCCGAAATGAACACCAATCGACTGGCGGAGATGATCGATGCGAATGGCAGCGCCATGCTGACGGCGATGGTCAACGAGACGACGGGCGAATGGGCATTCAAGCTCTTCGCCATGCCACGCTGGCCCGCTACCATTGGGCCGTATCGAACGACGCAAAGGGATTGGCGGCGGCGGCGGCGGTGATCGGTTAGGGGAGGCATCCAGCCAAGGTGCCTGTCCAAGGACGTGCCCGGCGGTGGCGGCTTTAGGTTTGGGCACAGTTCGCCCCCTTTTCAGCCTTCCGGTCTGGTTCTTACAACCCCAGAAGCCGGGGACTAACCGGAGCGCAACCGCCGCCTACTCGGTACCTTCGCTCCACAAGGGAGCGGACTGGTTGCCAACCAATCCCAGCCGTGGCCTTTCTTGGGCGGCCACCAACATGCGTTTAGTTCGGGTGGTCACCCCGATGGCAGCGCACGCCGTTCTCGGACCGTGACCTGGGGATGCTGGGCACCGTCTAGGCGCAGGATGGAATGGGGACACCAGAGCCTGACTTTTTGTTGAAGGCTTTGAAAACGGGAACCCCCGAACCGTGGGAGCCTGCATCAAACCGTTCTGGACTACACCCACTGGGCAGGGTGGTATAGCACCGTTCCGGCACCCGCTAGGACTGGCCCCACCAGACTGCCGTTTAAGCGCAGCGGGAGTTGATAGCCCAACGCTTCCCCGTCGTAGCGAACTCGGAGCTGGTTAGGGGCAGTACGCTTTATTGCGACCGTCGCTCCACACCTCGAACATCTGATTGGGGTCATGGGGATCTCCGTCATCTGCGATGCGTGACGAAGTGCAGACGGCGGTTAATTCCGGGTTAACGGACCGTACACATGGTCCTTGCGCGAAGCCCCAGGAGTAGCCTACGCGCGTTTCAGGCTGTCCAGGTGACCGGCAAGTCGCAGAGACAAATCAGCGGCGTCCTGGCAGGCTTGTAGCTCCATCGCTGCAGGTCAGCCGATGATGAACCTGCACTCAGTCGCGACCCTCGGGGTGCTGTTGCAGGCGTACCGGGCTGCATCGCCGCAGGTCTTCCTGGTCCGTATCGACGTCGTCGGGCTTGGCGTCGTCGCGTTGGAGCGTCGGGACTGCGCAGGAAGTTAACGCAGGTGTTGAACACCCACAGGCCCGGCTTCTCGGGGCGGTCTGCGGCGGCATTCTCGATCATGTCCCGCATGGAGAGCATAAAAATGTGTGGGGTGCTCAGGCCGCGACGGCTGGCATCTGGGCGTCATTTGCGGCCATGGCCGGGTACCATTTTCTGAAGGTCTCCGGCAGGGTGCCGTCGAGGGTCTGGGTGCGGGTTTGCAGGAGCAAGTGGGCGCCGGCCTTGGACCATTGCATCTGCTGCTTCTTGGCGAAGCGCTTGCCGACCACGAGGTTGACGGTGGACTCGATGAAGGCTGTCGAGATCGGCTCCGCGTAGCGCCGGCGCTCGCCGTAGTCCGGGATCGCGGCGGCGTTGTTGTCGATGTAGGTGACCAGGCCTGCCGCCGCTTTGGCGAACCGCTGCAGGCCGGGGTAGTCGCTGGTCAGGGCGGCGACATCCGCGGCAAGTTCCCGGGCGCGGCTCAGGGCCACGTCGGTGTCGCCATGCCAGAGCCGCCACTTGATCCGCTCCAGCCGGCTGTGCAGCGCCAGGGCTTCGACGGGATTGTGATGCGCCAGGCCCTTGGTGTACTGGCTCAGCACGGTCAGTCGCATGGTGATGTGGAACCAGTCGAGATAATTCTCGGCACAGGGCGAGATCCCATCCAGGAAGCTGCGGACGCTGTCGCCGCCGTCGGTCAGGAAGGTGAGGCCCTGGTTCATCCGCAGGTCCTGGGCGCGCAGCACCTCGAACAGCCGGCGTTCTGGCTTGTCATCATGGGTTTGAACCAGGCCGAAGTAGCGGTGGTCCCGAACCTCGGGCACCGACTTGCCGACGATGACCTCGAACTTCTTCCCTTTGTCGTGCCAGTTGCGCAGGTAGGCGCCGTCGATGCCGACGACGATCGGCCCCTCCGGCACGGGCAGCTCCTTTCCGTCGGCAGGGTCGCCTTCAACGAAGCGAGGCGGGGTTTCATCGCCGAGGTCGGCCTCCTGTCGAAGCGCGACCTTGTGCAGGTGGTTGCGGATGGTCGCGGCATTGGTCCTGGCATCGACCGGCAGGACGTCCTTCAGCAGGCCGGCTGTCAAGCCGAAGGACACCAGCGATGCCCAGCGTGTCTCCAGGTAGAGCAGCTCCGGGGCGGTGTGCTCGGTGAACAGCGCCGTCAGCGGGCTGAAGGTCTTGCTGCCTGCGGGCTGGCAGGCGCAGCGGTGAAGGCGTGGGCTGACCAGGGGGATGGTGCCGAACGCGGTGCGGAACAGAAGGCGGCAGCGTCCTTTGCTCTGGAGGTGCCGACCACACCGCTCGCAGCACCGATGCCGCGCCAGGAAACTCGCCGCCTGGGCCGCAACCAGGCTCGTCTGCGCACCGGCCAGCACGGTCTTCGCCTGCTCAAGCGACAAGCCGATCTCCTCGAGTTGGTCATCGCCCTTGTCAAAGCAGGCAATCACGTCCTCGCTGAGCACGGTGTCATCATCGCTGACGATCCGGAGCTGGATCTGAACTCGCATGGGCTTTCCGAAGGCTCAATGGCTGACGAGCTCCAGCCTACCTGCCTTCCGCAGCGCCGGCCACGTCACCCCACAGATTTTTATGCTCTCTTTGCGGAACGCATCGACGGGCATCACCGCTACCGCCGCCGCCGTTGAACGTCTGGGTTCGTCGGCCTGACTGAGACGGGCCAACGCGGCATAGCGAAAAGCTGGAACCGCCATCCGGCTCCAGGTATTTCAATCGTTGCCGTCAATAGGGCGCTGCCGTTCGCGTTCAATATCTCACTCAGGCGTTCGGTGTTCATCGCAGAAGCTGCGGGATCGAACAGGAAGCGCCACAACGCAGCCGTGGTGACAACGTGATCATCCCCGACCACAGCCGCCACTGTAGCCGCAGCCATGTACGCGTTCTCGACTTCGTCGGCGTTTGCAGCCGACAGAACAAGCCCAGCGAACTGCTCGAATGCGAGGATGGCGTTCGGGAGCTTGGCAGTCAGCATGTCGGCGGTGTGGAGATGATCATTCCAGATTACCGAAATGCGGATCGTGCCGGGCGGGATGGGGGTGCTGAAGTCGTGTGTGATCATGATGGCTCTTGGTGAATCACGACCGCCGCCGGCCTTTAGCCAAAGTCTCAACTGCTATAACAGGCCAATCCGGCATTGTGTAGAATTCAAAGCGTCACTCTACCCCCAAAGTGTCAGTCGTCGCGATCAGCAATGCGCTGCCGCCCCGGTCGATTATGTCGCCAAGGCGTTCGTCATTCCGTCTGCGATCGGCGCCGGGTTCGAACAGGAAAGCCAAAGCGCAGCCGCCGTAACAGCGCCACTGTCCTCGTCCTTCGCGGCGATGCCCGCTACTGCGGCCAGATGTAGTCGGCAAACCTGCCCTTCTCCATACTGGATTGGGTTTCAGCATGCCAACTATTAGGGGCAGAGGTCCGGAATGAGCCACTTTCAGTGCTGTTCAGGAGATCCAAGCTTGCCTTCTGGCCCTTGTGACCGGATTTTACACGTATGTTCAACCTACCCGATGATGAGAAAAGGGCAGGTGAAAGGGATCGGTGGGAACGACATTGTCGCCCAGGCTGCCTTCGTTAAGTCGCTGTTCGACAGTGCCGCCTGAGAATGGCCTAAACTCACGGTAGCTTGTCTCGGGCAGAACTTTGCAACAGAACCACATTGACCGGGACATTTCCCTATCAAAGGGCATCGCCGCTGGTCTCCTTGTCCGCCACATAGGATGCCGGGGTCAGGATTTTCGATTCCTCTCCACGGATCGAGATCCAGCAGATCGCCATCGCCTGAAATGATCAGGTCGGCGTGCCCCGCCAAGGCGAGATCAAGAAACTTGTTGTCCTTGCGGTCCCGGCAGTCCGCCACGACCTCCGGAGCGTCCACGACGATGGCCACGGCGGAGAGCAGGGCCAGGAAGCTGATCCGCCTCTCCAGGGTCAGGACCCTGGCGAATTTTGGTCGCGCCAGAACCTCGTCATACTCCAGCAGCACAGCCGCCGAGATCAGGATGGTTTCCTGGCTGACCGCGAAGCGGAGTGCTCTGTCCGGTATGGATCCTGAGCGCAGAGCGGCACTCACCAACGTGTTCGTATCAAATACGACGTTCGGCATTGTAGGCCGCCAGTTCGGCCTCAATGTCGGCATCAGTCAGACCTGAACTTTGTACCTCCCGCTGAATTTCGTCCAACTGAGCGATGAACGGGCTGGCCTCACCGTCACCGCGAGGCCTGAGCATCAGAGTGACGATGGCGGAAACCGCCCTGCGACGGTTGTCGTTGCTCAGAGCCTCGGCGGCCTCGTCAGGGACCTCGATCGTGATCTGCGCCATATCCAAACCTCCTGTCCCGTGCTGGGCCCACTCCGGTATCATCGCCTGGGCTGACACCCTCGTGACGGACTGAATTGCGGGTATGCATCATGCCCGCGGCCCCTCGTACTCAGCATATCAGGCGGCGGCGGGAGTTGCACGGAAACTCCGTTTGTCTGTGTGCTGGTCAGGAAAGACGGGGCGTGGGTGCAACGAGACCGGTCCGGACGTAGTGGTCCTATCCGCTCTGGGGAGCGTCGAGAAGTTGGAGGTGCCGGCTGTAGTCAACCCTTTGAAGCCCAAGCTCAGCCTTGAGCCGAAGTAGCTCTGTCCACTGGCACCCGCAGCTTCTCGACGCTCCCTCGCGCTCAACGCGAAGCCATTGAAATCGGCAAGTAATTGGCTGCCAATACAAGGACGATAAATCGGCTTTATAGAAATGCCGCGCTATCCAAGCCAGCCGCCGAACGGACTTATGGGAAATGCCGTGCCGTCCAGGGCGAAGCCGCTGAAGTGCCGACTTGCAATCCATCGGGGTGTCAGCCACCTAAGCTATTTTGCGTGTGTTGTCATAAATTCTCTTTGAGAAGCTGTTTGTAGACGTCAGGCGCTGATTTCCTGGGTCACAAGGCGTACCAGGCGGCGGGACAGGATCGAGATGAAGGCGATCTCGATGAAAGCGACGAGGTGCTCCTCGGTCCGCTCGAAGATGGTGTTCAACCGGCGGTAGCGGCTGATCCAGGCCAGGGAGCGCTCCATCTACCAACCATGATGCCTCTCATCCGTTTAGATCGTCGGGGAAATATCAGTAGGCGTATCGGGCATGAGGGGTTGGGTCCGCCCGGCCAGCGTAAGATCGACGTCACTCACCTGGACCAACCAGATCCGGCGAGCCGCGACGTTGGTCAGTCGTCCCCTTAGTTTACCCTGACGCAACCAGCACAGCAGCGTGCCACGCGGGATGCCGACGCGGTTAGCCGCTTCCAGGACAGTCTCCTCACCAGGCTGGCGAGCCACCACATCGGCAATCCGCAGGCGGCGCCGATAACACAGGCCATGTTTCCTGATGAGCGCCTGAACCATGCGGTCGGTGAGGTCGCCGCCCGTCCTGGCGGAACGCCAGCCTTCAGCGGTCAGCCGGTCGGCCATGGCGCTATGCGCATGCCCCTCCCGACACAACTCGGTGAGGCGACCAATCAGTCCGTCATAGTTGCTGACATGGGCCCATTGGCCAATCGGTCGGCGGATCTGCGTCTGAGTCCGGACGCCTCCGGCCCAGTAACAGTCCACCGTCACCGTTTCGGTCGTTCCCACCACCGTGACGACGACGCGCTCCAGCAGCAGTCGCACCAGTTCCTGGCGATCGGCCACCGTCGTCGTGGAAGCCCGCCAAAGGGCCGGGACATCCTCGGCCAGACGCCGAATGGCCTCCTGCTCCATGGCGTTTGGGCGGACCGGTTCGCACGCCTGAAACTGCTCGTACTCGGCCTGCAAATGCTGCTCCGCCGCCAGCGCCGCCTCCCAGTCCCGCTCCAGGGTTCGGGCGACCAGGCGGTTCTCCGGTTCCACCGCGGCGTACATTCGACGAGCTCGATCGGCGTCATAGCGTGCCCGCTCCAGGCGCAGCTTCCATTGACGGTGGTGCTCGGCGCGTTCCAGTTCGAGGTCCTCGGCCAAACGCAGGCTGGTTTCCAGGGCAGGAGGCGTAACCGCCTGGAGCACGAGATCCGTGACATGATCGTCCAGAGCACGCCCGGCCAGGGACTGGCACATCGAAGCTCCGTAGGAGGTCTGCTCAAAGGAACAGAGATAGCGCAGAGTGCGGCCGTTGTTGTTATAGACGGTGAGCATGCGATGGCCGCAGCGGCCACAGACCAGAAGCCCGGACAGCAGGGCCGGCCCATGGCGGGGCACCCCAAGGTGCTCGCTGCGGTTCGCCGCCATTCTCTCCTGGTTCGCCATGTACTGGTCCCAGCTGATGTACGCCGGATTCCGGTCCCGCAGAACGACGACTCCGTCGCCCAGATCATGGCCGCGCCGTCGCCCCGTTGCCGGCCGGCCCGGCTGCCGACGCGCGTCCAGCACCGCACGCCGCCCGTAGGTATAAACGCCGGCGTAGCCGGGATGATGCAGCATGTCGACTAAAGTCGTCCGGTTTGGGCGACGCCACTCCAGTTCGCCTTTGCCAACCGCGCCACGTCTCCGGTCCGGAAGACGGATCCCATGATCGACCAGGTAGCGCAGGACGCCACACACGCTGCCCAGGCGCTCGAACAGCGCGAAAACCAGGCGGATGGTTGCCTGCACCTGCTCGTCGGGGTCGAACGCCACTGAACCGTCGGCGCGGCGCTGATAGCCGCGGGGCAGTTGAAAGGCGAGCTCGCCACGCTGGGCTTTGGCTCGGCGACCTTCATCCATGCGGAACTTGAGTAGATGAAGTTCCGCCTCGCTGATGGTGCCCTTGAGACCGAGCAGGAGGCGATCGTTCAGCGCATTGGCGTCATAAATTCCTTGGCAGTCCCCGAGCAAGGTATCGCGCAGGGCGCAGATCTCGAGCAGCTGGTGCCAGTCGCAGCACGAGCGAGCAAGGCGGGACATCTCCACGCCGAGCACGACGCCGACATGGCCCAGTCCGACCTCAGCCACGAGGCGCTGGAAGCCCAGGCGTCCCTGGGCTGATGCCGCCGAGTGCCCCTGGTCCTCGTCGATCACCAGAATGCGTTCCCGCGGCCACCCCAAGGCTATCGCGTGATCGACCAGGGCGTATTGCAAGCGGCCCAACTCCTGGTGACGCTCGACCTGCTGGGGTGTCGATTGCCGAATGTAGACGACCGCCAGGCGATCACGATGCTCGGGGCGGATCCTGTCGCGGGGTGCAGCGGTCAGCGGGATCATGGGCGACCTCCCTCGATCCGGTCCGTTGGGGGTCGGCAAGACAGCGTCGGATCAGCCGGCCGAGGTGGATCATCACCTTGCGCTGCTGCGAAGCCGGCAGTTGCGACCACGTCATTCGGTCCGGCCAAAGGTTCACGGTCACGGCGCCGCTCCAGCCAATGGACCACGTTTAGCAAGGCCGCGTGGCCCGCTCTCGGATACGGAATCAACAGGCTTAACGACTCAGCGGTTCCTGCGCTGAACGATGTCGACGACCCAGCGAATACCCTCCGGAATGAAGGTTCCGCCGTGACCGCCGGCGCTGGGTTGGATGGTGATGCCGAGCGCCTCGCCGGCCTTGGACAGCCGCTGGCCGCGATAGCTGAGATCGCCCAGGGCTGTCCCCTTGAAGCCGCGGCCGGCAAGCTGATGCAGCACCGGGACGATGCCCTTGCTGTCATGCACTGTTTGCCGGCGAGACGTTGATCGCCAGCGGGAAGCCGTACTTATCGACCGCGAGATGGATCTTGATGCCCTTGATCTTCTTGCCGCCATCGAAGCCGCGCGCCGAAGCAAGCTCGGCGCCGAGCTGACAGGAGCGGCTGTCGATGATGACGGCGCTGGGGTCGGCAGTGTCGCCGCAAGCCTGCCGCCAAGCCAGGATCAAGCGGTTGAGCAGGCGGCGCCACAGCCAGCCGGGTCCAGCGGGCGAACAGGGTGTACAGCGTGCCGAACGGAATGTCGCAGAGCTGGCCAATCGCGCGCCACTGCATGCCGCAGAAGCAGACGCACCAGATCGCCATGATCGCCTTGCGCAGCGCCGCTCCGGTCAACGGCGGCTTCGGCCCGGAGCGGGTCGGCCGGGTGCCGTCCGCCGCCATGGCCGCGAGTTCCGCCAGCACCGCGTCGACGAAGGCGTCGACGTCAGCAGAAAGCATCCCACGAGGCCGGAGAAGTCTTGGCGGGGTCTGAAGGCGGTGCCCATATGCTGCTGGTCCGATGGCTGTTGGCGATGGCCGCAGACATAGCCCATCGCCCTCCCGCGCGTCAGCCCTCATTCACCTCAAAGTAGCATCCCGGTCAGCACCGGCCGGCACGCCCCGTCTGTCGCGGTAGGGACAGGAGTTACCTCCCGCCCCCCGCGCAGATCCCGGCGTGCGGCTTTCCCGCACCGGGCTCCTGTCGAAGGTCAGACGCGACCGGCATTCGGGGCTTGGGCGGCCCATCCAGTTCCGGTCCGTGGGCTCAGGCCGTCGGGGACATGCCGGTTCCGGCTCTGTGTCCGGGGCATGCGTTGGCCCTTGCCCTTCCTTCGACCGGCCGCCTTCCCTCCACGCTCTCCGCCACCGGCCCGTCGGCCGGCGTTGTTCGAGGCTTCATCGGTACTATGCAGCCGTCCGACTCCTCCGACCTTCCGGTCCGGCTTCGGCTCCTCGCCTTCCCGAACCGACCCGGGACCGCCTTGGCGGCTGCGGGCGGCCGGAGGTCTCCCAGGTTCCGACACGATCCTTGACGGCTCGAACTGGTCTCAGACCCCGGTGGAGCGACGGTCCCTCGCATAACGGTCCCGCACATGTTGCCTGCGGCGGTTCGCAGCGCCTCGGCCTCCACGGTAAGAGTCTTTCGAAGCTCAATACAGTCCTCGTCGTCTCGCTGTGTACGCTTCGCGACCATCGTCGCCGATGATCCCGCAACACTCGCTACCGGGCGGGCGCTACCCCCTACCCGGACCGGACTTCCACCGGCTGGATCGCGCCAGCTTCGCCTGGCGCACGCGAACAGTTCTAAGTCCGCCGCTGATCGGCTGACATGATATGTCCTGCTGCGGTCGTGTCGCTGAGTTGGTAGGAAATTGGTGAGCGGCGTAATCTCCTGAGTTTGGAAGAACCCGAACCGGCGGTCTGATCACCGCCGCAGGAGACTACGCCATGGAGAAGAATACAAACTTGGACGCTGTCGTGCCATTACTTGGCGCGGACTGGTTCGACCCACTGGAAGCTGGTGTGCGCCAGCGTATCCGCTCGTTCATCGAAGCGATGCTGGAGAGCGAACTGGAGGCGGCGCTGAACCGCGGGCGGTATGAGCGCAGTGGACCTTCCCAGGGACATCGGCATGGTCATCGCGACCGCCAGATCCTCGGCACGTTCGGTCCCACCACGGTGTCGGTGCCGCGCGCCCGGCTGGTTGAGGCTGACGGCACGACGCGGGAATGGCGGAACCGGACGCTGCCCGCCTACAAGCGGCTGACCAAACAGGCCGAGGCCCTGATCGCCGGGACCTATCTGGCCGGCACCAACACCCGCCGGGTCCGCCGCGCCCTGGGAGCGCTGTTCGGCGGAGCGGTCGGCAAGGACACGGTCAGTCGGGCGTGGCGCAAGGTGCAGGGCGATTGGGAAGCCTGGCAGAAGCGGGATCTGTCGCAGGACGACATCGTGCGCGTCATTCTCGATGGCACCGTGGTCAAGGTCCGGCTGGACAAGCGCTCCACCGGCATTTCGGTGCTGGTGGCACTGGGCGTCCGGCGCGATGGCCAGAAAGTCCTTCTTGGCCTGCGCAACATGGGTGGCGAGAGCGAAGCGGCGTGGCGCGCCTTCCTGGACGATTTGGTCGTCCGCAAACTCGCCACGCCGGACCTGCTGATCATCGATGGCGCTCCGGGCCTGGAGGCGGCCCTGACCGCCCTCTGGCCGAATGTGCCGCTGCAACGCTGCACAGTTCATAAACATCGCAACCTCCTTGCCCATGCACCGAAGAAGCTGCACGACGAGATCAGCGCCGACTACACCGACATGATCTACGCCAAAACCGTGAAGGCGGTTGAAGCCAGACGAAAGGCGTTCGTGCGAAAGTGGCGGCTGAAGTGCCCGGCCGTCGCCGCCAGCCTTGAGGAGGCGGGCGCCAACCTGTTCACCTTCCTGCTCTATCCGCCCGACCAGTGGAAATCGATCAGGACGACGAACGCCATCGAGCGACTGCACGAGGAGTTCAAGCGCCGGATCAAGACACAGTGCCTGCTGCCGTGTGCCGAAACCGCCTGCATGCTGTTCTGGGCCCTGCTCGCCAGCGGCCAGATCACCCTGCGCCGCGTTGACGGCTGGGACACCCTGCATGTCGCTCCGGCCGATGAGCCGCTTGACCTCGCCGCCTGATCCGACAATCCTGAAGGTCAGGAGAATGCGCCCTCAGCAATTCCTACCAACCTTCGGACACCACCAATCATGGCGTTGCGCGCCTTTCTCGTTCAGCGTTGCGGCATGGACCAGCACACCGTACTGACGCTGATCGATACGGGCCTGCAGCAATGCAGCATGGACATGGCCCGTGACGGCGGGCTGTTCACCAGCCTGTTCATGGCCGGGCTGGTCGGCGGCTGGTCGCACTGCGCCGGCATGTGCGGTCCCTTCGTGCTGGCGCAGGTCGCGACCCGGCTGGAAGGCATCCCCGCCAGCCGCATGACCGAACTGCACCGCCTGACCGGTGCTGCGGTCCTGCCGTACCATTTCGGCCGCGCAACGACCTATGCCGGGATCGGCGGCATGGGCGCCTTGCTTGCCGGAGGCGCCGCCGCCCTCCCAGGACTCCGCTGGCTCTCCTTGGCGCTGCTCGGGTTCGCGGCGATCTTCTTCCTGAGCTATGCGCTCGGGGGACTGCTGCGCCACCTGCCGCAGCCCAAGATGCCCGGTTTCGCTCTGAGGGCGCAACAGCGCTGGGCGGAGCGCGTCAGCGCCTTCGCCAGCCCCCTGTTCGGCAGCCCGACCGGCTGGCGCGGCTACGCCCTGGGTCTCGCCCTCGGCTTCATCCCCTGCGGACTGCTCTACGGAGCGGTCGCCGTCGCCTCGGCCAGCGGCAACCCCTTATCCGGCGCCCTGGGCATGGCCGCCTTCGCCGCCGGCACCGTGCCGAGCCTGCTGACGGTCGGCCTGGCCGGCCACGCCGCCGGCCGCACCTTCCGCGGCGTCATGTCCAGGGTGGCCCCCGTCGTCATGGCCGTGAATGCCGGCGTTCTCGGCTACATGGCCTGGCGCCTGATCGCCTGATCACCTGATCGCCGAACCGGGCATCACCCGGCCCGGCAACCGTTCGAGTTGCACAAAAAATCGGTGACAGTTTACGTTTTTTACCGCTGCGGTGGCCGCAGGCTGCTCCGGCTCCGGCAATCACCGGAGCCGGAGCGTTTTGTCACGCGGCCCGCGCCAGTGCATCGTTGAGTTGGGTATCGTCGATCGGGTGGAAGTCGACGATCACGACATGGGCGTCGATGTCGGGCAGGGGAGATACCGTGTTCAGCGTCAAGCCTTTTACGACGTCTCGATCTGAGGAAGGGTGCCACCGTGCTCAGTCCGGTCAAGGACAAGGCGCGCCGCCGGCGCGCGGGCCTGCGGCCCTCCTTGACCTCCCCTGCGCGCGGCAGCCTGCCGGCGGGCAGATCGGGACGACGGGATGATCGGCTGACAATCGAACAACGGGATGATGGCTGTTTTTCGGAGCCGCGGTTCACTCATGTCGCCGCTGCCGTTTCGTCAGTAGGCGTTGCATGATCGGGATCGAACGGTTTGCCGGTCTTGAGCACGCCAAAGCACAGATGCAGCAGCTTGCGCATCGCGGCTCCGACGATCTGCTTGGGCTTGAGCCGCCCCTGGTCCTTCAAACGCTGGCGCAGGGCCACCAGCGGGTTCCAGCGGAGCGCGGCGAGGGCGGGAAGATAGAGCGCCGCCCGCAAAGTGGCGTTGCCGATCCGGGAGATCCGGGACGGCGCGTCGAGCGAGGAGCCCGATTGCCGATGGCTCGGATTCACGGCGCGGCATGGCGGAACGCATCACGCCGGAAGCGTGGGAGGGCTTGCAGGCGGAGATGCGGGCCGGCCGCATCGGCGGGTTGCATGAGGCGCAAGTCTATCTGCGCGACACCTGGCACATCGCCTACGGCATCGATGCCATTTCCAAGCTGTTCCGGCGGCGCAAGACCAAGCTGAAGACCGGCCGCCCGCATCACCGCAAGGCAGCCCCGCCGAGCAGGCGGCATTTAAAAAATGAGCTGAACGCCACGGTGTCCCGGCTCGCGGTGCAGCGGGTCTTCGCCATGGACGAAGCCCGCTTCGGCCTGAAGGTCACGCATCGCCGGCTGTGGTGCCCGTTCGGCAGCCGGCCGCCGTGGCCCCATGACCACCAGTACCATTGGTTCTGGCTGTATGCCGCGGTCGAGCCGGTGAGCGGGACCTGCTTCGTGCTGTTCCTGCCCCACGTCGACGGGATCTGCTTCCAACGCTTCCTGGAGGAGTTCCGCAAGCACACCGGCAGCCGACACGATCGGGCTCGTCCTCGACAACAGCGGCAGCCACACCAGCGGCAAAGTCCCTGGCCCGAGGGCATCGAGAAGATCGCCTCTGCCGCCCTACAGCCCCGAACTCAACCCGGCGGAGCGCTGGTTCGAGGCGCTGCGCCGGATCTTCGCCAACGCCATCTTCGACACCCTGGAAGACCTCGAAGCCGCTCTCACCGAAGCCCTTCGGCCCTATTGGCAGAACCCCGCCAAGCTCCAGCGCCTGGTCGGCTATCCATGGTGGTGCCGTGCCGTGGCCGGCTTGAACACCAACAGCACGCCACCAGCATGAAAGTAGGTGCGACTAGCTCAAGATGATTGCGACACCAATCTTTCGAAACGGTAGACCGGCATAGGCCGCCGCCTCCCGCGCCGTGCGCAGCACCCCGGCAGCTCGCTCAGGATCACGGCGGCCGTGTGCGTCGCGATGCCGGGAACCGAAATCAGCAGATCGTGCCTGGCCCGCAGATCCTCATCCTGTCCAATCACGTGCACGATCGCCTGATCGAGCGCGGCAATCTCCGCTTCCAGCCGGGCGATCACCCCGGCCATGGCGGCATCGGCCGCCGTACTCCCCTGGCCCGAGCCGCGCCGGTTCACTCCACCCGTGAGGCCGTCAGCGCCTCGCGGCCCAGATCGCGCAGCTCACGCAGGGCAGCTGAGGGCGGGGTCCGGCGGCCGGTTCAAACAGGCGGCAGTAGTCGCAGATCAGGGCGGCATCGGCCCGGTCGGTTTTGTTGCGGCCCAGCTTGGCGCGCAAGTGCTTGATCTGGGCCGGATTAACGATACTGACGCGGTGTCCGGCATCGTGGAGATGAAGCGCCAGGCCATCGCCGTAGCGTCCAGTTGCCTCCAGGCAGGCATGCACCTGGTCAACCCCGAGATCCTTCAGCCAGCGCAGCAAAGCCTGCCAGCCTTCAGCGTCATTGCGGACGTATGGGCGCAGGGTCCCATACGCTTGGCGCGGCGGCGACTATTCCAGTTCAACGTGACATCGAACTTCTGCTTGGCGATGTCGATGCCAAGCCAGGCGGTAATGGCCATTTCCATGTACTCGGAGATGTTTGCAAGAAGTCGAGGGCAGGGTCTGCTGTTCGTCAACCTTGTACGCAGGGTCAGGTGCGATCCGCCCCAAGATACCGTCCAGTCTGATCAGCAGAGTATGGGGAGCGGGGCCGCAATCTCTCCTCCAGGCTTTGATGCCAAGACGATGCACAGGCTGTCCGCTCCCCTGCCACAGACCGGATATGATGCTCCGGCCTGCAAAACCAACGTACAAGTCGATGCGTCAAACTGCGCCATGGCCGCGACCATACCCAGCATACCGCCCTCGAACGCGGCGCCGGCCAAATCCGCGTCATCGTCATTCGCCCCAGCCACCGGCGGTTCGTCCGGGAGGCCCGCCTGCGCGAACAGCGTGACGTCGCCGATGACGCCCGTTCGGCCTCCTGGCCGGCAAGGGGATCGGCAAGACCTTCGCCGACAAGGTCCGCAGCCTGATCCCCGACGGCCCGCTGCACGATGTCGCCGAAGCCCTGCTCAGGGCCTGGGAGGCGATCAACAAGGAGGTCGCCACGTTGAGCCGGCGCCTGGCCGCCGAGGTCCGCCAGGACGACACGGTGCGCCGGCTGATGACCGCGCCCGGTGTCGGCGTGCTGGTGGCACTGACCTATGTCAGCACGATCGGCGATCCCGCCCGCTTCACCCACTCGTCCAGCGTCGGCGCCTATGTCGGCCTGACGCCGCGCCGCTTTCAGTCGGGCGAGACCGACGACACCGGCAAGATCTCCCGCTGCGGCGACCGGCTGGCGCGCACATACCTGTATGAGGCGGCCGGCATCATCCTGAACCGGGTGTCGCGCTGGTCGACGCTCAAGGCGTGGGGCACCCGGCTGGCCCGGAAGATCGGCCACAAGAAGGCAACCGTCGCCGTGGCCCGCAAGCTCGCCGTCATTCTCCACCGCATGTGGCGTGACGGCACCGAGTTCCGCTGGTCGAACAAGGAGGCTGCCGTGGCCACCTCCTGATCCGACCACGACAAGTTCCGCCGCGTTTGGGCGGAGAGCAGCTCTTGCCAGGGCGAGGTGACGGCGATCGCGTGGGCATCGTTGCGGCTGTGATCTCAGGATCGCAAGAACCGCGTAGTTGACATTCCGACGCCGGCACTTCTGACACCATCATGGGGCGGCAAATGCCGACCCCGGAGAGAACGCTGACCTGGTAAGCGCAGCTGCCAACCGATACGCAGGCGTAAAAAAGCTCAACGAGAGGACTTGATCCCCGGCCCGCAATAAGAGAACGATGCCCCTCCACTTATCCGTCGAAAATTCTGTTCAGACAAACGGAGCCACCTCACTGAGGCCAGCGAGAGGGCCGGCCACGATCTCTGACGGGGCAACTTCTGAGTTGCGGGATGGAGGTCTTTCTCGGGAAACGCTTGGCACGGCCAAGCGAAAGCCGTGACTGGGCCGGCCTCCATCAAAGAAAGCTTGTCAGAGCGGAAATGGAGAAAATAGAAACAAAATCAATATAAAGACCAGGGCAATAACGGATACAATCGCTGAAATGAGTAGAATTGATCCTTTGAAAAAGTGGCGCACTCGATCTCTCCTCCGGCATCTCGCCGTCGTAACGTGGTCTTCGAGCTTGGAATAAGATTCAGGATCAGCGCACCAGAATCCGTCGTTGAAGTTGGAACACCTGCTGCTCCTTCTCGACATGGAGGAGTGCGTCCCAAATGCCGGCAATCGGCACCTCGATGATCCTCGTGTACTTGCCGCCGCCGCGGGATTCGAGAAGCACATCGAAATCGTGCCCCTGCTGCGTGGGACGAACCAGCAATGCCCGAACTTCGGCGAGATCAATCGGCACGCCGGCGGCGTTCTTCAGGAATAGGTCGAGGCGCCCCTGCTGTTCCTCCAGCTGCGTAAAAACCAGCTCCGCCTGCCAGCCTAGAGCTGCCTGGGCCCGCGCCGCCTCAAGTGTCTGGTTATAGGCGATACCCTTCTGATAGGCATTCGTCGTGGAAAGCCCGGTCCAAGTGGAAAGTGCGATCGCGACCAATGTGCCGTTCGCCGCCAGGACAACAGCAAGGAAAGCGACGAACATCCAGGGGATCCACCGGTCGATCCGGCTTGGTTGCTCGGACTGCATGGTTCGGCGAGCGCTGCGCGGGGGGCCATTCACAATCATCGCCTCGGTCCCCTGAAAACATCCTCTACCCGGGCGGTCTCCCCCGTCGCGGTATCGGTGATGGCGAACTCGATGCCCATGGTCTCGCCGCCGAGCACCGTGCGTGGGAGCGTCAGGTGGATCTGGTGGGTCGATACGCTGTTCGGCGCGGCCCTGAGTTCGACATCACCGGTCATCTCCACATCGCGGCCGAGGACGCGGAAGGTGGCTGGCAGATCGCCCCGAAGCGTCAGACGATAGACCCGCTCCTCATGTGCCTTGTTGAGGATCTTGACGGTATAGCCGTTACGTATGCTGCCGCTGGAGAGCGTCACGAACAGCGGGTCGCGGTCATGCAGCACGGTTATCTCCGTCGTCGATCGATGCGCGAGCAGGGCCACCATGACGACCCCCACCACCAGCAAAAGGATCGCGTAGACGATCGTGCGCGGCCGGACCAGGTTATACACCGGCTGCTCGCCGACTGCGCGCCGTTCCTGGTTGCGTTCGCTGTCCCAGGAAATCAGGAAAGGCGGCCGCCCGACCTTGTCCATCACATCATTGCAGGCATCGATGCAGAGGCCGCAGCCGATGCAGTCGAGTTGAAGGCCGTCGCGGATGTCGACGCCCGTGGGGCAGACGGACACGCACTGACCACAGTCGATGCAATCGCCGCGGCCCTCCCAGCTCATGCCTTTCCTCACCGGCCCGCGCGGTTCGCCACGCCAGGGCCGATAGGTGACCACGAAGGCTGTCCCTGTCGAGCAGGCCGCCTTGGATCCGCGGCCAGGGGCACATGTAGGTACAAACCTGTTCGCGTGCCCAGCCGGCCAGCAGATAGGTCGTGGCGGTCAGCAGGCCGACGAAGAAATACACCATGGAGCTGGCCTCGCCCGTGAAGAAGGCGCCAACCACCGTGGGGGCGTCGTTGAAGTACATGACCCACGCGCCGCCGGTTGCGAGCGCGATCAGGAGCCAGGCGGCGTGCTTGGCCGTCTTCTTTGCCAGCTTCGATGGAGTTGGCGGCTGTTTGTCGAGGCGGATGCGGGCGGCGCGGTCGCCTTCGATCAGCCGCTCGACCCACATGAAAAGATCGGTCCAGACGGTCTGCGGGCAGGCGTAGCCGCACCACACCCGGCCGAAAAGGCTCGTGACAAGGAACAGGCCGAAGGCCGCGAGGATCAGCAGGCCCGTGAGAAAATAGATCTCCTGCGGCCAGATTTCGATCCAGAAGAAGTAGAGCCGCTGATTGGCCATATCGACGAGAACAGCCTGGTCCGGCACACCCGGGCCCGCGGTTCCAACGGACCCAGGGCAGGACGTAATACAGGCCCAGGAGAGTAATCAGGACCGTCCATTTGATTTGGCGGAAACGGCCGCTCACCGACTTGGGATAGACACGTATCCGTTCCGGATGGCCGGGACGTGCCTTCTCCTTCTGCCGGGCGCGCGATGGGGCGTCGTCGCGCGCAACATCGTTCAGGGAGGCCTGAAGAGGGCTGGTGGAAGCCGCGAGGGCGTTCGTCTCGGTGTCAGCCGGCAATTTACTGTCCGCCGCCTAGAGAGTGGACATAGACGGCCAGCATCTTGATGGTGGCCGGGTCGAGCCGTCCGCTGAAGGACGGCATCACGCCATGCTGGGGGGTGCCGATCTGTCTCGCGATCGCGGGCGCGTCGTCGCCGTAGAGCCAGATCGCGTCGTTGAGCCGTGGCGCGCCTGTCTCCGGCATGCCGTCGCCAGTCTCACCATGGCAGGCGGCGCAATTCTCCGCGAACACGCCCTGGCCCTGGGCCGCCGCCTCGGCGTCCGTCGCGCGGCCGGTAAGCGACAGCACGTACTGGGCGGTGGCATTGATCTGCTCGCGGGTGAGGAGCTGGTCGGCGCCGAAGCCCGGCATCTGCGAGTCACGGGCCTGGTCGTCGCCATTGCGGATGCCGTGGGTCACGGTCTGCACGATGGCGTCGAGCGTACCGCCCCAGAGCCAATCGTCATCGGCGAGCGAGGGGAAGAGCTCCTGCCCCGCCCCGCCCAACCCGTGGCATTGGGCGCAGTTGTTGCCGAATGCGACGCGGCCGCCGATCAGGGCGTACTGGAGCAATTCAGGGTCGGTGTAGATTTCATCAAGGCCGACGGATTCGATGCGCGCGGCGAACTGTTGACGGTTGTCGGCGGTAGCCGCCAATTGTCCGGCAACCACCTCACGCTGGTCGTACCCGAGAATGCCGTCGGTGTGACCTCGCAGGCTCGGCCAGGCGGGATAGAGGATCCACCACGCCACGGCCCAGAAGATCGTGGCCCAGAAGACGTAGACCCACCATTTCGGCGGCGGCATGTCGAGTTTTCGAATGCCATCCCACTCAAGCTCGGCCGTCGGCTTGCCGAAGGCCAGCTTGTCCTGCTCGCTCTTGATCTCCTGTTCAACCGGCGTGGGCGCCATGGGTCAGAATTCCTTTTCAAGAAGGAGCGGAACCGGTCCCGAGACTGCGCGCTCCCGTCATGATCGGTCCCGAATTAGTTCTCCGCATCCCCGATTTCGAGCCGGCGCGCGGCCATTGTCGGCTACTGCTTGAGATCGTCAGGCGTTACCTTGTCGAAATCGACCATCCGTCCCAGGATCTGCAGATATGCCACAAGAGCGTCCATCTCCGTGAGCGCGCGCGGGTTTCCGTCGAAGTCGCCTACGGCGGCCTTGGGATATCGCGCCAGCAGGTCCTCGTAATCGGCCTCGGGAGACGCCTGCGCCAGCAAATCGGCCCTGGCATTCTCGATCATCTCGTCCGTATACGGCACGCCGATCGCGCGGTTCGTCCGAAGATGGTCGGCAACGTCGTTGAAGGACAGGTTCTGTTCGGCCAGGAACGGGTAACCCGGCATGATCGACTCGGCACGAGCGAGCGCGGACTGATCAGGTGCGCCGTTTGCCACACATTCGAGTACCGGCCGCCGACGCGGGCGAGATCCGGCCCCGTTCGCTTGCTGCCCCACTGGAAGGGGTGGTCGTACATGCTCTCGGCGGCGAGGCTGTAGGGACCGTAGCGCTCCACCTCATCGCGGAAGGGCCGGATCATCTGGCTGTGGCAGTTGTAGCAGCCCTCGCGGATGTAGATGTTGCGGCCGGCAAGCTCGAGCGGCGAGTAGGGCCGCACGCCCTCCACCCGCTCGATCGTGGTCTCGATCGTGAACAGGGGCACGATCTCGACGAGGCCGCCGATCGACACCGTGACGAGGATCATGACGGAGAACAGCAGAGCCCGCGTCTCGGCCTTCTGATGGAAGCGATAGAACATCCGACTCTCCCGTCTATTCGGCCGGCATGGATGCGGTCTGTGGAACCGGTAATGCTCCTCCTCCTCGCGGACGTCTCCCCGGATGGTGCGCCAGAAATTGTACACCATGACCAGAGCACCGCTTAGGAAGAGCACGCCTCCAAGAGCGCGGATGACATAGAAGGGATGCATCGCCACGACGGTTTCGATGAAGGTGTACTGGAGGAAACCGAGGCTGTCGTAGGACCGCCACATCAGACCCTGCATGATGCCGGCAACCCACATCGCCGTGATGTAGAGAACGATGCCGATCGACGCGATCCAGAAATGGACCTCGACAAGGTGAAGGGAGTAGAGCCGCTCGCGATGCCACAGGCGGGGCACCAGATAATAGAGCGCGCCGAAGCTGACGAAGGCGACCCAGCCCAAGGCGCCGGAGTGGACGTGCCCGACCGTCCAGTCGGTGTAATGGCTGAGCGCGTTCACCTGACGGACGCCCATGAGCGGACCTTCCAGCGTGCTCATGCCGTAGAAGGCAACTGAGACGACGAGGAAACGCACGACAGGGTCCGTGCGCAGCTTGCCCCAGGCCCCCGACATCGTCATCACGCCATTGACCGCGCTGCCCCAGGACGGCATCCACAGCATGACCGTGAAGGTCATGCCCAGGACCTGCGTCCACTCCGGCAGGGCGGTGTAATGGAGGTGGTGTGGACCGGCCCAGATATAGAGGAAGATCAGGGCCCAGAAGTTGATGATCGACAGGCGGTAGGACCAGATGGGGCGGTCGGCCTGCTTCGGCAGAAAGTAATACATCATGGCGAGGAAGCCCGCGGTCAGGAAGAAACCTACCGCGTTGTGCCCGTACCACCACTGTGTGAGTGCATCCCGGGTGCCGCCAAACAGGGAATAACTTTTTGTGCCAAAGAAACTTACCGGCAGAGCCAGGTTGTTTACGATGTGCAGCATCGCGATGGTTATGATGAACGCAAGATAATACCAGTTGGAAACATAAATGTGGGGCTCCTTCCGCTTGAGAATGGTGCCCAGGAAGACCACGAGATAAGTAACCCACACAATGGCGAGCCAGAGATCGACATACCATTCCGGCTCGGCGTACTCACGGCTTTGCGTCAAGCCCAGGACGTACCCCGAAGCGGCGAGCACGATGAAGGCCTGGTAGCCCCAGAACACGAAGGTGCCGAGATGGGGACCGCCGAACAGCGACGCGCGGCAGGTCCGCTGCACGACATACAGCGAGGTGCCGATCAGGGCGTTGCCGCCAAAGGCGAAAACGACGGCCGAAGTATGCACCGGTCTCAAGCGTCCGAAGTTCAACCAGGGAAGATCGAAGTTCAGCGCCGGATACGCCAGTTGAAAGGCGATGAACACGCCGATCGTGAAGCCGATGACGCCCCAGAATGTCGTGGCGATGACGAAAAGACGGATGATCTCCTCATCATAGGGCGTTGATTGAACCGTGTTCTGATCCTCAAGCGTCATCGCCATGCCGTTCTCCCTGGTCCGTACCGGCTATTCCCATCAAGCATGTCCGAGATGAAAGCCACCGCTCCCATCGGAAACTACCGATTAGCATTATGATTATAAAAAGTTGCATTTTTTCTGGTTAATTGTCGATGATTGCCAGGGTGCCAGAAACATTGTTATAAAGTAAATCCTGTCATGCGGCATATTTTGGTTGGACAGGCGCTGGCGCGTCACCGCGTGCGCCCAACAGGGAGAACTCGGATGGCCGAGGTTGTTCCGTCTTTTGATGTGTCCATACCCGACATCCGCAAAGTTGAACTCGAGCGACCGTGGCAATGGCTGGCCGCGGGCTGGCGGGATCTCGTCCGCACACCGGCCTTGAGTTTCGCTTTCGGCGTGGTATTCGCCGTTGTCGGCTACGCGATTACCCTTGGGCTCTGGCTCGCCGATCTCGTCTATCTCGTCCTTCCGCTGGCGTCCGGCTTCGTGATCATGGGACCGGTCCTCGCGATAGGCCTCTATGAGATCAGCCGGCGGCAGGCATCCGGCGAACCGGTCAGCCTCGCCGTGGCGCTGAGTTACTTCCAGCGCAACCCGCGGCAGATCGCGGTGATGAGCTTCATCCTTCTGCTCCTGCTACTGACCTGGGTCCGGCTTGCGGCGATGATCTTCATGCTGTACTGGGGCCTGGAGCCGCCCTCGTTCGAGGATCTTGTCGTCAACACCTTCCTGCGGCCCGAGAGCCTGCCTTTTCTCGTCCTGGGCACCGCGGCGGGCGCGGTGTTCGCCGCCATCGCCTACGCGATCAGTGTTGTATCCATCCCGATGCTGCTCGACCAGCCTCAGGTCGACGTGATCACGGCCATCGTGACAAGCGTGCGCGTGGTGCGGGAGAATCCCAAGCCGATGCTTTTCTGGGCGGTGCTGATCGCGGGTTTCGTCGGTGCCGGGCTGATCACGCTCTATCTCGGGCTGATCGTCACCCTGCCGCTGATCGGGCATGCCACCTGGCACGCCTACAAAGACCTTGTGATCCTGCCGAAAACGGCGAACTGAATGGCTCATCTGCTGACCGGGGTTGTGCACCGGGGTTGGCGGGTGTAGCGGCATCCGTTGAACGGCGTTAGGATTTGGGTGCTGACGCCAATTCCTGCCGTTTCCGGAGCGCCGACCCGCCATGGCTGATGCTACGCTGCCGCTGCCCGGTCTGTTCACCCTTGGCGGAAAGAGCATTGTCGGGCGTTTTGATGGTGGTCGCCTTTCCTCCGACTGTGGGCTGCTGGTCCTGCGCGAGGTGGCGAAGCGGCTGCGGGTCGCTGAACGGCTGGTCACCTGGATCGAAGATCCGCGCGATCCCACCCGCACTGGGACGAGTCCTCAGGTCGCCACGTAGTAATGAGCCGGCCAGACCCTCATCACCGTGGCTGATCTATGCGGCATCTGAACTTCAGCCGCTTCGTGGTGTCGGGAGCCTACCGGCGTGCCCGGTCACCTCTTTTCCCGAAGGGTATGACCGGCCCCGAAAGGCGGCATAGCGCGACGGCGAGCGACAGTACATCTCCCTGAGCGATTTCTGTTTCAACCTTGCGGCTCTACGACCGCCCGGGCAACTGCCTTTATCTGGCCGCCGACAAGCGCCGTGCCTTCGTCGCGGCGGCGAACGCCGAAGGCACGGTGCGCACCATCACGATCTTCCCGACCCGATGATTCCCAGAGACGTCACGTCGCTCGTGGAAGATGGAGCTCATCACGCGCCGCTGACGAAATGGCTGAGCGGGAAAACGACAAACCAGGTTATGTAGAGCAGGGAAGCGACCATCAGGCCGTCAATACGCCCCGGCGCTGACCGGCGGCCGACATAACGTTCCAGCAAGACAGTCAGCACGGTTGCGTGGGCCAGCGCGAACACCGTGATGCCTCCGAACGCCCCGTTCAGCGCCCCCGTCATGTCCGCCCATATGGCCAAGGCAGCCGCGAGGGCAGCGCTGCCTTCGGCAATGCGCGCGGCGGCGCGTGGACCGAAAATGACGGAGAGGCTGCGCTTCCCCACGGCGCCGTCCGCATCATGATCGGGGATGCCGGACAGGGTGATCGAGGGCAGGATCGCCAGGAACAGCGGAATGCTGACCAGCCACGGCAATGCAGTGCCGGGTGATACGCCTTGGACCGAAAAACCAAAAAGTACCACGAGAAAACTGTGGGTCACCCCGACATCAAGTTCACCCATCCCGCGCCAGCAGAGTTTCAGTGGCGGTGCCGTGTAGCCGATCGCCAGGACCGACAGCACGCCCAGTGACGCGAAGGGTGCGGCGGATTCGGTATGGGGCCACAATGCCATTGCAGTGATAAGGAACAGGGCCAGCATGGCGACGACGCCGGCCCGCATGGCCTTCCGGCCGATCTTGCCTTCCACCAGAACCCGCGATCCCCCGGTGAAGATGCTGGCCTGGGTGTTGCGGCGATCGCTTTCATAATCGACCAACTCATTGACGAAGACGGTCGCCGCCTCGAGGGTGACGAGGCTGGCAAGGCCAACCCAGAACGGCTTTGGGGCGAAGTCGCCGGTCTGCCGGGCAGCCATCGCGGCGCCCAGGCCATATGCTGCCCACGCCATGGGGTAAAACTGAAGCCGCAGCGCTTTGAGCCAGATGGCGACCCGGTCCCGCAGTTTCTCGGCGGGGGTGACGACACCGTGACGCAACGCGAGACCCGCGGCATGGGCTTCCGCCAGCCATGTGATCCGCTGGGAGGCATCGGAATCCTTGATCGGGCCGAAGATCAGCCACCGCACCGGTTTGACGCCACAGAAGCCCAAGGTGGCCCGCGCCAGCGCGTTCAATCCGGGCGCTCCATAGATCCAGCGGTAGATCAGCCGCGGCGTATCCATCGTCGTGATCAGGTGCGCGGACTTGCCTTCCAGCAGCTTATCCCAACCCGTTCCATCCTCACGATCCTCAAAGGCGAAACCGGGCATGAACACCCGGTCGAGGAAGCCCTTCAAGGCGGCAGGCATGGTGCCCCACCAGGTCGGGAACACGAAGACGAGGTGATCGGCCCAGGCGACCAGTTCCATCGCCGCTGAAATGCTGGGCTCCACCGGCTGCTGGCGAGGCGACGCGGTCACGACATTGGGGTCGAACTGCATGTCGGCGACAAACAGCAAGCGCACCTCGGCGCCTGCGGCCGAGGCGCCCGTGGCGTAGGCGTTGGCGATCGCACCGCAGAAACTTTCCTTACGTGGATGGCCGAGGATGACGAGCACGCGGATGCCGGTACGCATATCCTTTGCAGGCGGCGGCTCTATCGCTTGGTCCATTGTCAAGGTCCTCGACACGCGCTCTCCGCACGCACGTCCCGCCTGTTCGGGTTTGCAGTATATAACGAGGTTAATGGTGGCTGCACGGTGAAACGGCTGGGCGCTTGCTGGTCTGAGCCGCCAGCGAAGGAGGAATGCGTCAGCAGACCCGTCCGGCAGGTCGGCATCCGAGTTCAACCGGGTTGCCAGTCGGCGGCAATTCCAGTCCGATCGGTTACCAGGCGACGACATGGCGGAGTATCCGATGGCGAACGCGGTGGTTCACTCGGACGAACTCGACTCCACCCATACGGCACCGCATTTCGGGCATCGGATCTCGAGCCGCAAGACCGGGCCGTGATCCTCCGTCGGCTCGACCGAGAGAATTTGCTCAACCATAGTCTCAGGGCACTCTCCGCGCAGACCGAAGCCCCATGCGCACGGTTCATAATGCCTCCACCCGCGAAAAAAGCGTGTCATGCCCGCCCTCGCCCGCGCTGCTGGTTTCCACCAACACTCTCAGGCTCATCTGCCTCCGTGTCGTGCACAGCCAGTATTGGTCCGGTCTCGCACCGTCAACCATCCAACTGGCCCTCCCGAGCGATACCGCTTGCTCCATCCGCCGGCAACAGCTGATACCGGGCCACCCAGTCCGTTCGATCTCCCAGGATCCGGTTGGATCGATAGTATCCTAGGGACCGCGCTCCACCGGGTTGGATGAACCTGGAGTAAGGGAAGGAACAGCTATGCCGCTGCGCCCCGATTTCACCAGCCAGGACTATTTCGCGATCCGGCCGCTGCGCTGAAAGGCTGAGGGCATCCGGGCCGGTCGTCGAAGTCAAGTTCCCGATCATCGGCAAGGTCTGGATCACGACGACGCAAGAGCTGGCCGGCCGCGTGCTGAAAGACAGCGAAACGTTCACCCTGCGCAAGGACGGCGGAGCGATTGCCGGGCTTCGATGGTGGATGCCGGGCTGATACGCGCGGTTGCCGACAACATGCTGACGATGGACGAGCCAGACCACACCCGGTTGCGGGGAATTGTGGACGAAGCCTTCCGACGTCGGGCGATCCTCGACATGGAGCCGCGCATTCTTGCCATCGCCGACGAACTCGCCGGCGAGCTGTTTGCGGAGGGAAGCCCTGCCGATCTTGTCGAGAGGTATGCGCGCAAGCTGCCGCTTTCCGTCATCTGCGAGCTGCTCGGTCTGCCGCACGCGGACCGGCCGAAGTTCATCGCCTGGACCAGCAGCTTCACGCGCCTCACCGGTGCCATCGGCTTCCTCGGCCTGATCCCGGCCTTGGCCGCGATGAAGCGCTATCTCGAAGGAGCGCCTTGAGGCGGCGCGCGTGCAAGGCGGCGAAGGCCTGATCGCCGAGCTCGTCCGCGTCGAGAAGGAGGGCGGGCGCATCAGCGCGCGCGAGATGGTGGCGATGGTCTTCCTGCTGCTGGGAGCGGGCACGGAGACGACCACGCACCTGATCAGCGGATCGGTCTACGAGCTGGTCAGAAATCCGGGCCTCCGCGATTGGCTGGCAGCAGGACTGGAGCCGCGCCGACTCTGGCGGTCGAGGAGTTCCTGCGGTTCGTCTCGCCGGTGCAGTTCTCCAAGCCGCGCTTTGTGCGGAAAGACTGGATCTCGGCGGCGTTCGCGTGAGGAAGGGCGAGAAGATCATGGCCATGCTGGCGGCGGCCAACATGGACCCCGATGCGAATGAGCATCCCGAACGGCTGGATCTCGAGAGGCAACCCAATCGGCATCTCGCCTTCGGCACGGGCATCCACTTTTGTCTGGGTCACCAGCTCGCGCGCATCGAAGGCAGGTGCGCGCTGCAGGCGTTGTTCAGACGCTGGCCGAACCTCGAATTGGCCGTTCCCGACGCGCAGATTCGATGGCGGGAGCGGCCGGGCCTCAGAGCGATCGCAAGCCTGCCCGTGGTGGCACGCCCTCAATGACCGCCCATGGCGACAAGTGGACATAGACCGCCTGAGAGCCGCCCAACAGGGCGCTCGGCCGGCAGTCAACAGGGTATTCCGATCAACAGGTAGTTAGTGTTCGATGACAGGTTCTTTCGCACGGGCGGCCGATCTTCCAACCCGTCGCCCATCGGCCGAGCCGCAAGTTCTTGATCTGCCTCAACTTTCGAAACGGGTACTGACCAGCCCAGTCAACAGGTCCGGAGAAAATCGCGGGAGAGAGAACGCTAACGGCGGAGACGGGAGATCGGCCAGTCAACAGGTCGGTGCGCCGAACCGCGCGGTTCCTGGGGATTTCAGGGGCTGAACCGGGACTGGAGAATGTTCGTCCCGTAGAAGATGGCGGGAGCGAGAGGGATTTGAACTCATGGTACCTTTACGGATAGGCCGCATATCGAGTGCCGGTAAAATACAAAGCTTCACCCGGCATGCCCAGTCTCAGGATCCAGTGCCTTGCCGACCATCGAAAGTGGCGTGTTCAGGGAGTGGAAGTGCAAACAGCCGGAGCCATCCTCGGAGCACGGTTGCTTTGGACCGGAGATCCCAAATCCGGGAAGTGGCGCTGGATGAGCGTGACGCCTCCGCATTCGCGCCTATCAGCAGCACATAGGATGCATGATGGGCAAGGTCACACGGTCGAAGTCGGTCCCGAAGAACATGCAGGCGCGGTACGATCAGATCGTTGCGCTGACCGACGAGTTTTGCCACCGGCACCTCAACGACGAGTACCGCGAACTGGCGCAGTATATGGCGGCGGCATTGTGCCGAAAGCGGCCAAGCCCAGTCGCCTCTGGGCAAGTGCGCTCCTGGGCCTGCGGCATCATCTACGCTCTTGGACAGGTCAATTTCCTCTCGGACAAATCGTTCGAGCCGTACATGACGATGGCCGATGTGTGCGCCGAGTTCGGCGTCAGCCAGAGCACCGGGAGTGCCAAGGCGCGCGCCATCTCGGACGCTCTGAAGCTGGGCCCGGCCTTCGATCCCGAATGGACGCTGCCGAGCATGTTGGACAAGAATCCGCTGGTCTGGATGGCCGAGGTCAACGGCTATCTGGTGGACCTGCGCGACATGCCGCGCGAGGTTCAGGAGATTGCCTTCGAGAAGGGCATGATCCCGTACATTCCCGACCACCGGGAGTGATCCCTCCGGACGACCAACCATGCTCTCGGTGCTCCGCCTTGTTCGGTGCCGGTTCCCGGACCACATGATATCCATGTCAGCCAATACCGAGACACAGTTCACCCTGTTCGACCGGCCATCCTCACGGGACGGTCACCAAGCACCGCGTCAGAAGCGGCGGGCCCAACTCCCCGATCTCGTGCGGGATGTCAGTCAGCTTGAGAACGATGACCTGATTGACCTGATCCGTGTCGCTATCGGCGAAGCGCGACGGCGCGGCATGGCTCCAGCAGCGAGCGACAGCAGCCGGACAATGCCGCCGGTGATGGAGCGGAAGAACCCGGCAGCGGCACGGATCGTTCGTAACACTGCGCCAATGGCGGACATCCCGCCCGCGAAGGCCAGCATGGTCCGCGCAGCCGTCAGGGCAGGGTTCAGCCCGGCACGGGTGGCGAAGGATTTCGGTGTTTCGACCGCAACTGTACGCAAACTGATGGCGCCCTGAACGGGTGCATGTCTTTGGACCTGCGCTGCCTTTTTGTGACGCACCATCGCCTCTCCCGTAAACTTTCGTGGAAGGGTCGCCGCCGATTTTCCGGCTGGTTCCCTGGTGTGGTTTCCGGATATGCAGGAGCCTTGAGGGACGATTGCTGGTGATGAGCGTGACGGACCTGGAGATTGACGAGGCGATCCGGGAGGCGTGGACGATCCTGCATGCCGGATCGGCGGCCCCACCGTCCGCGCGCCGGCTGGCGGCGGCGCTGCTGGCGGTGACCGGGGGCACGCAGGCCCATCCGCACTGGGTCACCCCCGATGACCTGTGGCGCGACCGGCTGGCCGTCCTGGCCGACCAGGGCGCCTGGCTGGCGAGCCTGGGGTCCCCGGCCGGGGGAGCCGGACTGCCGGGTGCCCCCTGCCCTGCTGCCGGAAAGCCAAACGCGGCGCGAGAACGCCTATGCCCTGTGGCGCTCGACGGTGCGGGCCAGCACCGATGTCGACAGCGAGAGCAAAACCGCACGAAAGCCGCGATCGCGTCGCCGGGATGACGCCGAACAAACCGGCCCTGCCCGCCCCAGGACCCGGCGGCGCAAATCGCCCGTGAACCCGATGGCGTGCAGGATTAAACAGCAACGCCGGTGAGCTGACCTGACTGGAGTTTCTAGTCCGCCTATTTCAACACAACACGTAGTGTTTAAAAATCAATTTTAATGCCATATGCTGTTTTAAAATGGGCGGACTAGAAACTCCAGCCGACTTGATAATACCTTTGGCATTCTCTCAAGCTGGCAATTTTGATGGGCGAATTTCCCAATCCCGGTTTTCCCGGTCGGGAAACTGATGCACGATCCGGTGGCGATGTACCTGATCGATGTCTATAGGATCACGGTGAACTTGGCTGGCCTGCCGGCCATGTCGGTGCCGGCCGGGACTTCGGCGGAGGGACTGTTCCTGGGATTGCAGGTGGTGGGGAAGCCGTTCGAGGAGGGAACGGTGATCAGGGTGGCAGAAGCGTTGACGTAAGGGAGCGTCGAGAAATTCGGGCAGTTGGAGGGATTGGCATTGAACATCGTCCGGCCGAAGCCGAGCTTGCCGTTGAGGACAGTGCAGCGGATCTGGCGCAGGAGGAGAGCATGCAAAAGCGTGGGAGATTCAGGCTGCCACAGCGGGGTTCGGCGCCTCCGTGTCGTTGGCGGCCATGGCCGGGTACCACCTGACGAACGTCTCCCGCAGCGTGCCGTCGAGGGCTCGGGTCCGGGTCTGCAGCAGCAGGTGGGCGCCCTGCTTCGACCATTGCATCTGCTGCTTCTTGGCGAACCGCTTGCCGACCACGAGGTTGACCGTGGACTCGACGAAGCCGGTCGAGATCCGCTCGCCGTAGCGCCAACGCTCGCCGTAGTTCGGGATCGCGCCGGCATTGTTGTCGATGTAGGTGCGGAACTCGCGCCGCCACGCGGGCGAAGCGCTTCAGGCTCGGGATAGTCGCTCTCCAGGGCTTCGAGGTCGTCGGCCAGCCAGCGGGCCGGAACAGGGCCTCGCGGACGTCGCCGTGCCACAGCTACCACTTGATCTTCTCCAGCTGGGTCTCGGCGTCGTCGGCCTCCTCGGGATCGTGGTGCGCCAGGCCCTTGGCGTACTGGCCGAGCACGGTCAGCCGCATGGCGATGTGGAACCAGTCGAGGATGTGCTCGGCGCAGGGTGACATGCAGCTCGGCGAGCTCGCGCACGTCGTCGCCGCCGTCGGTGAGGAAGGTGATGCTCCTGGTTCATCTGCAGGCCCTGCGCGGCGCAGCACCTCGAACAGCCGGCGCCTCGGCTTGGCGTCGTGGCTCTGGACGAAGCCGAAGTAGCGGTCGTCCCGATCCTCGGGCATCGACTTGCCGACGACCACCTCGAAGTGGTTCTGCTTGTCCTCCCAGTCGCGCACGAAGCCGCCGTCGATGCCGACCACGATCGGCCCTTCCGGGATGCGGCAGCTCCTTCCAGTCGGCCGGGCAGCCCTCGATGAAGCAGGGCCGCTCGTCGCCGAGCTCGGCGTCTCGGCGCGCGGCCACCCTGTGCAGGTGGCGGCGGACCGTCTCGGCGTTGGCCTTGGCACCGATCGGCAGGACGTCCTTGAGCAGATCGACGCGTCACGCCGTAGGCGACGAGCGAGGCCCACTTGGTCTCGAGGTAGAGCAGCTCGGGTGCGGTGTGCTCGGTGAACAGCGCGTTCAGCGGGCTGAAGGTCTTGGCTGTTCGCCGGCTGGCAGGCGCAGCGGTGGAAGCGTGGGCTGGCGAGCGGCACGTTGCCGAACGCGGTGCGGAAGCGGCATGCGGCCCGGCCCCTTGCTTCGCAAGGGAGCGGCCGCAGGCGGCGCAGCACCGGTGCCGGGTCGACGTAGCTGGCCGCCTGGGCCTGCGACGATGCGCTGCTGCAGCCTGCCGAGCAGCGTCTTGCCTCGTCGAGCGAGAGGCCGACCGCCTCGAGCCGGTCGTCGGTCTTCTCCAGGGGAGGACCTCGTCGTCGCTGATCACGGTACCCTCGTCGGCGACGATGCGGAGCTGGATCTCAAAGCGCATGGCCGTCCCCGAGGCTGGGTTTTCCAGAATGCCCGGAGAGGAAAACCCGCGTCCCCGCGAGGCCCTCCCCGGCCTTCACCCTGGTCAGCGACGGCCTATGCTGCAAGCGGGTTTGCTTTCCAGAACACTCCAAGCAATCCATGTCCGGCTACATCGAGCGGGTTGCCGCTGAGATCGCCGCTCTCATTGCCCGCGAGGGGCTCGACTACAGCAGACCAAGGCGGTGTTCAAGGCCGCCCGGCGGCCGGGATCTCGTGCACGCGATCGAGGCGACCCAGGGTTTGCCGGCCGCGGCCTTCGCGTCGGATTTGCTGGGCAAGCGCGTCAAAACTGCTGATGCATGAGCTCGCGGTACTCGCCCTGTCTGAAGCGGGCATTGACCGCGCGCCGGGAAAACTCGCTGCTCAGGAAAGGCTGGCGGGCCTCCATTCGGTCAAGGGCTTCCTCCAGGTTCCCCAGCCTGTCGGCATCCTCCAGCAGTTCGGCCCTGCGGTCGAGGACAGCATCCTTGACCCAATCGGCCAGGGTGGCGAGGTCCTCCAGGGCGTCGAAGCCGACCGCTTCCAGCCGGCGCTCCGCGTAGCCCGCCGGACCGCCGCAGTCCTCGGGCGGGCAGCCATGGGCGCCTCCGATGCAGACCGGATGGAACCGACCCGCACCTGGCTCCAGCCCGTCCTCGACGCGGATCTCATACCGCCAGAAATCGCCCATGTCGTAGGCGTAGGTGAATTCGGGCGCCCTTGCGGAACCGGAAACCGGCCAGCGCCACGTCGGGGGATTGGACGCACAAGTCGAACGAGCCGTACTGCACCGCGCGGATGTGGAAGTAATAGAGATGGAGCCGACTCCCAGCCCATGGCCACCTGGATGACGCCATGCAGCTCCCTGGAGGGTGTATGACGCTGGGACCAGCACCCGGCGCCAGATCATCGGGCTGATGTCCAGGAGACGGACCTTGAGCCGCAGGATCGGCGAGGCAAGGGTCCCCGACCTTTTCGCGGCAGGGCGGCGTGGCACGAGGAACTCCGGTGTCATGTTGCCGCCGCCAGCCTACACGCTCTCGAAACGGCCGGCTACCGCAGCCTCCCACGCTTTTGCATGCTCTCGAAGACCGCCGCCATATCATCCTCAACCCCATCCAGGCTCGGTTGAAACGGGCCTGCAAGCTCCATCGCGATCACGACACCGAAAAAATCCGCCAACTCGCCCGGGAAATCCTCAACGACTGGGCCGCCATCGTCGCCTTCGTCGGCAACCACGCCCTGCC
>CAVSXO010000019.1:0-47920 GCA_963731895.1 uncultured Solirubrobacterales bacterium | reverse complement strand
TCGTGATCGGAGCATCGGGGCGGGGTAGGCGGTTCGAGAAGACGCCAAGCACGCCACATTCGGGCGGTAGCGCCGCGGTAACCTCTCGCGCCCCTGAGCGCAAAGCAGCGCGTGGTCATTGCCGGTGGCGGCTTCGCCGCCCTCGAAGCGGTGCTTGCCCTGCGACGGCTTGCCGGCCACCGTGTCGAGATCGATCTCGTCACTCCGTGGCGGGAGCTGGTCTACCGGCCGCTGTCGGTTGTCGAGGCATTCGGGTTCGGGCAGGCGCCGCAATTCGACCTCGGGGAGATCGCCGACGACCAGGACGTGCGACTGCACGTGGACTCGATCGAGTCGGTCGACACGGAGGCGCGGGTCGCGCGCACGCGCAGCGGCGAGGAGCTTGCTTACGACTCCCTACTGATCGCAACGGGGGCGCGCTCGGAGCGCGCGGTGCCGGGCGCGTTCACCTTCAGGGGGCCGGAGGACGCGCCAGAGCTGCGATCCCTGCTGCGCCGGATCGAGGTCGGCGAGTTCGGCGTCGTCGTCTTCGCCGTGCCCGCCGGAGTGGCCTGGCCGCTGCCGCTCTACGAAATCGCGCTGATGACGGCAGCGCGCATCGCGGGCAGTGATGGCGGAGCGCGGCTGTCGTTCGTCACCTCCGAGCAGGCTCCCCTCGGGATTTTCGGCATCGAGGCGAGCAAGGCGGTCGAGGGTCTGCTCCGCGAGCGCGGTATGGAGGTGCGCGCCTCGTCGGCGCCGATGGCCCTAGAGGGCGGCAATCTCACCGTTGTCCCTGCGGGGTCGGTCCCGGCCGATCTCGTGGTCGCCCTACCGCGTCTGCGTGGGAATCCCGTGCCGGGGATCCCGCAGAACCGCGATGGGTTAATACCTGTGGACCGCGACTGCCGCGTCCAGGGAATCCAGTCGGTGTACGCGGCCGGAGACGCGACCTCGTTCCCGATCAAGCAGGGCGGTATCGCGACGCAGCAGGCGGCCGCCGTGGCGCGGGAGATCTCTGCAGCCGCCGGTGCGCCTGTGCACAGGGAGCAGTTTCGCCCCGTGTTCGCGGCCTGCTGCTGACCGGCGAGGGCGCCCGCTTCATGCGCTCTGAGGTCAGCGGCGGACACGGCGACGAGCCAGAGGTCAGCGACCACATGCTTTGGTGGCCGCAAACGAAAGTCGCCGGGCAGTACGTGCTCCAGTACCTCTCCGAGAAGATCGGGCCGCCAGCCCAAGGCGCCCCTCGCCGCGGACGCCATTCCCATCGAAGTCGACCTCACCGAGGCGCTCACGGATCCGTGAGCCCGGGCAGGACGAGCCGGCGGGCGCGCCTGATCTCGAAAGGGTGGGTGCAGGCTGTCCTGCTCGTGGTGCTGTTCGGCTTCGGTGCGCCGCTCGTGTGGCAGCGCGCGCCAGGCCTCGGTGACCTCGTCGAAGACTGCGGCACCTTCGGATCGTCGGTGACCCCGCTGACGTTGGGTCCTGCCAGTACTAAGTGCGCCTCCGTGCCGTCGTATGCGTGCTCGGCGAAGCCGAGCATCACACCGACGGGGTCCTTGAGGCGGTCCCACCGCGAGACCTGGGTCACGAGCGGTGTGTCCGCGCCCGGCGGCGGCCCGGTGGTGATGATGTCGCAACGCCTGTCCACGCGGCCCGGGCTGCCGTCATAGCGGGTGAACGTCGCCGTCGCGTTCTGCGGCACGCCGGCGCCGAGCAAACCGACATGCCCAAGGATCGCTTGTGCGGTCGCATCGTCCATGTCCTGGTTCTTGGGTGAGAAGGCGTCGATAGACGGCTGGATCACCATTGTCCGCCGGTTCAAATCCCACGCCGGTACGTACGCGTGGCGGCTGAACACGCAGGCGTCAGCTTCGTCGAGGTAGGGCTTGAGAAAGTCCCAGGCGGCGTCGACCAGCTGGTTCGACTGCTCGGCGCCCACGTGACTGCGCCAGACGACGACTGCGCCGCACCCTTGAGACGACTCAGGAGACCGGCCGTCTGCGGGTCGTGCAGTAGCACGATGTCATGCGGTCGCACGGTGACGGCCAGTTCCTCCGCGTTGGCAAGCGTCACCGCCTCGTACACCTCGCGTTCGCGCGCCCCAAGCTCACCGCCGTCACCGGGTTCGCCGTGCAGGAAGTTGTGGAGCCGCTTGGTGACGGCGAAGAACTCGGGCGTCCCCTCAATCGCCATCCAGCGCATGTCTAGGCCGGCGCCGCGGGAGTAGGAGGTGAAAGGCCGGAGCATCTCCGCGACCCCGCCGCCCTGGGCCGTGGAGTTCACGTTCCAGACCGCGCGACCGTCGAGAAGCGCGACAGAGGATGCGAGGGTGTGACTGAACTCGGCCCAGTCGTTTGGTTCGAGCACCGCCTCGAATCGCTCGGGCGAGAGTGGTGGCGCCCACACCTCGTGCGGCTTGAGTGTCATGCGGATCTCGTTCTTGCCATAGGTGAAGAGGTAGAGGAGGAGGCCCGCAGGAAAAGGCTGCCGCAGCAGGTGCCGCAGAGAGGCGGGGACGAGACTCGAGCTGCCAGCACCGCTCAAGTGCGCGACAACTCTGCCCGTGTGAGGATACTGTGTGCGGCTAATTGACGAGACGCGGCCGAGGCGGCGGCGCAAGAGGGCACGAGGAGCGACGCGGCGACCGGTCGCACGAGAAAAGCCCGCCGTAGCGGGCTTTCCTTGAGGTAGCGGGGGCGGGATTCGAACCCGCGACCTTCGGGTTATGAGCCCGACGAGCTACCTGACTGCTCCACCCCGCGGCGTGGCGTCGATTATAGCCGCGGAAATCCGCTTCCAGATGGCCAATCCCGTCGCTGCGGTGCTTGGACGCGGAGGGTGCCGTGGTACCGTGAGTGGAGAAGCTTTACGTCGCACGCAGGGTCTGTCTCTCTTCCTTCCGCGCGCTCGCCTCAACACAGAGGGTCAGGGAAGGACGTCCATTGTCAAGTCCCACCGGCAATCCCGGCCCCAACGGGCAACGGGTCGCTGCCGTCAGGCGGCTGAAGGCCGCGGTGGCGGAGCGCAAGCAGGTACGAGATCAAAAAGAGGCCGGCAAGGAAGGCGCCGGCTCTCGTGCGTCGGTCGCGGCCAGGAATAGGAGCGCGACATGACGACGTCTCAAGAGCAGCCGGACGTGCAGCGCCACAAGAAGCAGCAGTGGATCCGGCGCCAGGTCAAGGCCGGAAAGCTCGTCGTGCGCCAGATGACTGCGGACGAGCGGGCCAAGTTCCCGCCGCCGCCGGAAGTCGGGCGGAAAAAGAACGGTGGCTCGTGAACGGCATCGTTCGACAGCAAGTCACAGCGGAGTAGAGAGGAAGCATCATGGGAGACCTACTGAGCATCATCGCAATCGTCGGTCTGCTCGCCCTGGTTGTCATCAGCGTGACGAGGCAGCGTGCCGGCATGTCGCAGACAAAGGCCGACGAGGATGCACGTACCGAGGGCGCGGACATCCAGCGGGACCGGTCCATGCGCCGCCGCGCTGAAGCAAAAGCCGCACCGCACGACCCGGTCGCCTGACCGAGAGCTCGGTCAGCGCACCTCGCGCAGGCTCCCGTCCTTGACGTCGTAGACGAACCCGCGCACCGCCTTGTGCGGGATGAACGGGCTGTTTTTGATGCGGCGGATCGAATTCCGCACGCTCTCGTCGAGGTCGGTGAACCCCTCGGCCTCCCAGTCCGGCTCCTGGCCGGTGGCCTCGCGCAGCTGCGCCTTGAACTCCTCGTCGGTGAAGGTGAGCATCCCGCAGTCGGTGTGGTGGATGAGGATGATCTCCTCCGTGCCGAGCAGGTGCTGCGAGATCGAAAGCGAGCGGATCTCGTCCTCGGCGATCGTGCCGCCCGCGTTGCGGATCACGTGGGCATCGCCCTCTTCCAGGCCCAGCACCCGCGTCGGGACCAGGCGGGCGTCCATGCAGGCCACCACGGCGAGCTTCTTGGCGGGCGGGAGGGGCAGGTCACCCTTGTCGAAGCTCTCCGCGTAGCGCTTCGAGTTCTCCAGCAGCTGGTCCGTGACGCTCAATTCAATTCCTCCAGTTCAGGTGCATAGGGGTCCCGCTCGTGTCGTCGTGCCGTATACCCGCGCGAATCGTTTCTGATCGCGCCTAGGCGGCGACCAGCCCGCCGCAGAGCTGCGCGCATAGGTCCGCGAGCTCCTGGCGGAGTTCGTCGTTGACCAGATCGCCGTCTTCGTTGAATGCGTCATGCGCGTAGGGGAGGGGGAACTCGCGGTCGATCACCCGCGCGCCAAGTGCGCCGGCCACCTTGCGTAGCTCCGCCTGCGCCCACACTGCCCCGAACATGCCCGTGCTTGCGCCGAGGACCGCCACCGGCTTGCCGCGGAGCGGGTTGTCGGCGGCCGGGCGGGAGACCCAGTCGAGCGCATTCTTGAGCTGCCCGGGTAGCGAGTGGTTGTACTCGGGGGTCGAGAACAGGACCACGTCGGCCGCCGCGATCGCGTCCTTCAGGTCGGTCACGGCCTGCGGCGGGCGACCCTCGGCATCCTCGTTGTAGGGGGGGATGTCGGCCAGGCCCTCGAAGAGCTCGAGGCTGGTGCCGGGCGGCAGCAGCTCCGCCGCCGCCCGCAGCAGCCCGGTGTTGTGCGAACTCTCGCGCAGACTGCCCGAGATGCCCAGCACCCTCATCGTTAGACGTCCTTCGGGACCAGCTCGAGCGAGACCACGAGCTTCACGTCGTTGCCGAGGGCGAAGCCGCCCTTCGGCAGTGGGGCGTTCCACTCGAGCCCGAACTCGCGCCGGTCGACGGTCGTCTCGAGGCGGAGCCCGATACGACCCGAGCCTGAGATGTCCTCCGCTATGTGAACCAGCTCGCCCTGCGCCTCGACCGCCTTGGTGTTGCCCTTGACCGTCAGCTCGCCTTCAGCGGTGAACCGGCCGTCATCGTCCGCGCGGATCGCGGTCGACTCGAAGCGGATCTCGGGAAATCGCTCGGCGTCGAAGAACTCCGGGCTGGCAAGGTGGGCGGCGAGATTCTCATCGCGCACGTCCACGCTGGCGGCACGGGCGCTACCCGTCAGCCGTGATGTGTCGTCCCGGGTCTCCAGTGCTGCGTCGAACTCGCGGAACTCGCCGCGGAACGTCGACACGACCATGTGCCTGACCTCGAAGCCGACCGAGGAATGGATCGGGTCCACGGACCAGGATCCGGTGGGGATGAGATTCTGCGTCTTGGTTGCGGTTGCCATTGTTGTCTCCTTGGAAGTGGTTTCCGTTCAAATGATTTCGACAGAAACAAGATTACCATAAGTAGTTGAGAAGTAAACATTTTTCTGCGAAACTAACGTCATGGCGCTCAGCGAGCTACAGATAGAGACCTGGAGGGCGGTGCTCGGCGTGCACTCGACCGTGACCGGCAGCGCCGAGGAGGCCTTGCGTGATGCGGATCTACCGCCGCTCTCGTGGCTGAACCTGCTCTGGGCGCTCGACCAGGCGCCGGACAAGCGGCTGCGGATGAACGAGCTGGCGGCCTTTCTGAATGTCAGCCGCGGAGGCCTCACCAAGCTCGTCGACCGGCTGGAGGGCGCCGGCCTGATCGTCCGTCAGGCGTGCCCCAGCGACCGGCGCGGCTACCACGCGGCCCTGCAGCCGACCGGCGCCGACATGCTCGCGAAGATGTGGCCGGTGTACGAGGCCGAACTGGAGCGTCATCTGGTCGCGAACTTGAGCGACGAAGAGGCGAAGACGATCCGGGTTGCGCTGATGCGCGTCGCTCAGAGCGCCTGCACGCTTGATGAGGAGCCTGAGCTGGGGGTTCAGCTAACGTCGAAGTGAGCCGATACTGGCCGCGTGGACCGAATGTTCCGAGGCCGTCTCGTGCCCTTCGCGATCCTCGTCGCGGCGAGCGCCTCCCTACCGCTGACCATCCTGCACTTCTTCGGGCGCAACGAGGTCACCGTGGACAGCTGGGTCCACTTCTGGCTCCTGGCCTTTGCCTCGCTGGCCGTGGCTATTGCTGCGCTGGCCCTCTCGATCGTCGGGGCGCGCCGCCGCGACGGCCGGACGGTCCTGCTCGGCACGGCCTTCGCGGTGATGGCGGGGATCCTCACCGTCCACGGTCTCTCGACGCCCGGCATGCTCACGGGCCAGAACGGCGTGGTCGCCTTCTCGGGCGCCGCGGTACTGCCGGTCGGCGGCGCCGTGCTTGCCCTCTCCGCTCTGCCCGCGCTGCGCAGGCCCGACCTCCGTTCGCCCACTGCTGCTCCTTCAGGGAGTGCTGATCCTTGCAGTCGTCGCGCTCGGGGCTCGTGGGCATCCTCTTTCCCGAGTCGGTCCCCTCCGTGCCGGAGACCGCGAGCACGCCCGCGATCGTGCTGCTCGTGGTTGGGCTCGCCTTCTTCGGCGGGATCGCGGCGCGCGCCGTGAGGACCTACACGCTCACACGCCGGCGCGCCGACCTGGTCGTCGTCGTCGGGCTCGTGTGGCTCGGCGTGGCGCTCATCTCCCAGCTCCTCCTCAACGGTGGGCAGCTCGGCTGGTGGATCGGCCATGGTATGGAGGTGGTGGGGTTCCTGATGGTCGGTATCCCGGTGGCGCTCGACGTTCACCGCGGCTCGGCCTCGCGGCCACTCGCCGGCGACCTGCGCGCCGCGGAGCTCGTCTCCGCCGAGGAGGCCTTCCTTGGGTCCAACGTACGCGCGCTGATGTCCCACCTTGCCGGCAAGGACGCCTACACGGAGCTGCACACCCGCCGCGTCGCGCTGCGCGCGGTGCAGGTCGGCGAGCAGCTCGGCCTCTCGGCCGGGCGGCTTCGCAGCCTCGCGATCGGCGGGCTGCTGCACGACATGGGCAAGCTCTCCGTCCCGGACGAGATCCTCCAGAAGCCCGGCGCGCTGACCGACGACGAGTACGCACGTGATCCGCCGCCATCCCGAGTGGGGGCAGTCCCTGGTGCGTGAGCTGGGCGGCTTCCCGGCCGAGGTCGAGCGGCTCGTGATGGATCACCACGAGCGCCTCGACGGCAAGGGTTATCCGCGCGGCCTGGGCGAGGACAGTCTCGATCTCGAGACCCGCATCATGTCGGTCTGCGACGTCTACGACGCGCTCATGTCGAAGCGTGTCTACCGTGATGCCTGGAGCCAGGAAGCCGCGCTCGCGCTGCTTCGCGAGGAGAGCGGCACGGCGTTCGACCCGCGCTGCGTCACGGCGCTGGAGCAGGTGCTTGCAGGCCGAGCGCCAAAGCCCGGCGCCGGCGGCGGTACCGGTGCCGTCTCCGGCGTCACAGCTGGCCCACGCCCGCTAGCGCCCGCGCCGTCCGAAGCTGTGCGGCGCCGGCAGCACCGCACGCAGGTCACCCGCCGCAGCGGCGGCGATCGCCGGCTCCTCCGGGCGGCCGGTCTCGCGCCCGGCCGGCGGCTCGATGTGCCGCACGTCGGCGAGCGGCAGGTCCGGACGCTCGAGGCCGGCGATGTGCTCCACGACCACGTTCGTCGTGCCGGTCCGCCGCTCGAGGCGTCCCGTCGCGACCACGAACGGCTCGGCGCGCACGGCCAGGCGGTGACGCTGGTACACGGGCGGCGGGACGATCAGGTTGACCGTCCCGAACTCGTCCTCGAGCAGCATGAACGTCACCCCCTTGGCGGTCGCGGGGCGCTGGCGGGCGATCACCATGCCCGCGACGGTCACCCGGCTGCCGGCCGCAGCGCGCTCCAGGCCGCGGCTCGACAGCACGGCCTCCTGTAGCTCCGGTCGCATCAGCTTCATCGGGTGCTCGGCGATGCTGACCTTGAACGACCCGTAGTCGGCCAGCATCCGCTCCCAGTCGTTCAGCTCACGCAACGCCGGCGCCTCCGGCGCGGGCAGCGGCAGCGACAGCTGCACCCCGCCCGGCACCGCACGCCCCGGCGTGACGACGCCCATCTGCCACAACGCCTCGCGGCGGGGCAGGTCGTCGCACGCGCCGGCCCAGGCCAGCCGCTCGAGCGTGTCACGCCCGGCGCCCGATCGCGCGGCGAGATCTCCGGCATCTACGAAGGGGCAGTTGTCGCGCTCCGCCACCAGCGCCTTCACCTCTTCCTCCTTCACGCCCTGGACGTAGCCGAGCCCGATGCGCACGCCAAGCTCGGACCCGGCCCGCTCGACCCGGCATTCGGTGTCGCTGCGGCCGATGTGCGGCGGCAGCACGATCATCTCGCGCCGCTGCGCCTCGTGCACGAGTGCGTCCGGGGGATAGAACCCCATCGGCTGCTCGTTCAGGAGCGCGCACAGGAACTCCGGCCCGTAGTGCACCCGCAGCCAGGTCGACTGGTAGGCGAGCAGCCCGAACGCCGCGGCGTGCGCCTTCGGGAAGCCGAACCCGGAGAAGCCGCGCACCTGCTCGAAGATCCGCTCGGCCAGCGCCCGCTCGACGCCGCGCTCCATCGCCCCCTCGATGAAGCGGTCGCGGTGCACCAGGATCGCCGCCTCGGAGCGCTTGCGGCTCATCGCCCGCCGCAGCCCTTCGGCCTCACCGGGCGTGAAGCCGGCGAGCGCGATCGCGACCTCCAGCACCTGGTCCTGGAACACGATCACGCCCAGCGTCTCGCTCAGCACGGGCTCGAGCAGCGGGTGCGGATAGGGCACCTGGAAGTCCGGGTCCTCACGTAGGCGCTCGCGCCGCTCTATATATGGGTGCACGGCGCCGCCCTGGATCGGCCCCGGCCGCACCAGCGCGACCTGCACCGTGAGGTCGTCCAGCGTGCGGGGCTTCGTGCGCCGCAGCGACTGCATCTGCGCGCGGCTCTCGATCTGGAACACGCCGGTCGTTTCGGCGCGCTGGATGGTCTCGTACACCTCCGCGTCGTCGTAGTCCGTGCGCGAGAGGTCGATCCGCTCGCCACGCACGCGTGCGATCTCGTCCACGCAGCGCTCGACCGCCGACAGCATCCCCAATCCCAGCAGGTCGATCTTGAGGAAACCGGCGTCGGCGCACGAGTCCTTGTCCCACTGCACGAGGTTGCGGCCCTCCATCGCGGAGGGCTGCACCGGGCAGAGGTCGATCAGCGGCTCGGTCGAGATCACCATCCCGCCTGGATGCTGCGACGCGTGGCGGGGCAGCCCGTAGGCCTCCGGGCCCAGCTCGATCAGCGCCCGCCAGCGCTCGGAGTCTGCGCGACGGGGCCCGATCGCCTCCGCAACGCCGTGCCGGAAGTCGTCGGTGTCCCCGTACACGTCCGCCGAGCGGGCGACGCGCTCGATCTCGCCCGCCGGCAGCCCGAGCGCCTTGCCCAGGTCGCGGATCACGCCCTTCCAGCGGTACGTCGCGAACGCCGCCACCAGCGCCGCTCGCTCGGTCCCGTAGCGCTCGTGCACGCGCGGGATCAGCTTCTCCCGAATGTCGCGCGGGAAGTCGAGGTCGATGTCGGGCAGCGAGGTGATCTCCTCGTGCAGGAAGCGCCCCAGGAACAGGCGGTTGCGGATCGGGTCGATGTGGGACAGGCCGGTCAGGTAACAGACGATCGAGCTGACGCTCGAGCCACGGCCGCGGCCGGGCGGGAGCAGCTGCCGGACTGCGCTCGCGCCACGGACCTCGGCGGCGACGTCACGCGCCAGCTCGAGCATGTCGTGGTGCAGCAGGAAGAAGCCGCACAGGCCGAGCGCGCGGATCACGTGCAGCTCGTCATCCAGGCGGTCTGCCGCCTCGCGCTGCTCGGCTCCCCGCGGATAGCGCTCGGTCAGCTTCGCCCTGCACAGCTCGGTCAGGTTGCGGTTGGCATCGGGATCGTGGGAGCCGGGATAGCGGTAGCCGAGGTCGCGGGTGAGGTCGAACTCGATCCGCTCCGCGAGTCGTGCGGTCTCGGCGACCGCGCCGGGGTGCTCGGCGAAGCGGGCCTCCATCTCGGCCGGTGGCGCCATCGCCGACGAACCGTTGCCGCGCCGCTGTGGCTCCGTCTGGTCGAGGGTCGACAGCAGTCGCGCGGCGACGAACGCGTCCTGCAGGCGGGCGCGGTCGGGGTGGTGGGAGTGGACGTTGCCGGTCGCGACGCACGGGACCCCGAGCTGTTCGGCCAGCGCCGCCAGCGCCCGGTTGCGTGCGCGGTCGTGGCGCCAGAACGGCCGCTGCAGCTCGACGCGCAGGCGCTCGCGACCGAAGGCGGCGAGCAGGCGCGAACCATGCCGGTGCCCAGCGCCGTGCTCCGCACAACCCGAGAGACACACGATGCCCTCGGCGTGGCGCTCGACCGTCTCCAGTGACACGTGCGGCTGCGTGCGCTCGCGCGGATTGGCCCGCGTGTGCTCATGGGAGAGCGTCAGTACGCGGCAGAGGTTCGAGTATCCCGTCCGATCCTGGGCGAGCAGGGTGATGTGCGATCCGTCGTCAAGCGTCACCTCCGCGCCGGTGATCGCCTTCACGCCAAGTCCCCTGCAGGCGTGCGCGAACTCCATCGCGCCCCAGATGCCGTCGTGGTCGGTGAGCGCGACGGCGCTGTAGCCATGCACGGCCGCGGCTGCGGCCAGCTCCTCGGGGGAGGACGCGCCGTCGAGGAACGAGTACGCGGAGTGCGCGTGCAGCTCTTGGTACATCACCCCCCCGACTGGCGTGTACCAGCGCCCACTGCCGAGGTCGCAGAACACGACCGCGTTGGCGCCGCTCTCGAGCGTCAGCTCGAAGTAGCGCCGGCGCACCGGCCGCGCCGTCCACCAGCGGTCCTCGACCAGCCACTTCTCGCGCAGCGACTCCACGAACGTGCGCCCGACCTTCACCGGCGTGCCGTCCGGTCCGGCCTGAACCGTCGCGGGGCGGGGACGGTAGAGGCGCCTGCTCATTCCTCGGGGCTCATTCAAGAAGACCTAATTCAGCGAATGGGGTCAGGAAAGCGCGCCGTTCCGGCACGCGGGAGCCGGGGTCCACCTCGAGCACGCGCAGCACCGCCTCGCTGCCGGCGGCGGCACGTGTCTGGCGCAGCGCTTCGGCGAGCCGGCCACGGCGCTCCTGCTCGTCCGGGCGCTGGAACGAGAGCTGATCGGCAACCGGTGGGCCGTACGCGACGACGGTCAGGCTGAGATGCTCGATCGGGGCGGGGAGCTCGTCCAGCCTCGGCACCAGCGCCAGCCGCAACCGTTCGCGCGACACGCTTGCCTGGCGCAGCGGAACCTCGCGGCGCCAGGTCCCCCGCTCGACGAAGCGCGCGCCGAGTCTCAATGTGCGCAGTGCGCGGTCGCGCCGTGCGGGGCACGCAAGTATCCGATCGATCAACAGCTCCAGGGTCCGCTGGAGCTGCTGTCCCGAGACTGCCTCCGGCAGATCGATCTCCTCCACGAGGCGCTCGCCGGGGGCTCGGGGGCGCAGGGCGGTGTCACGTCCGTGCGCCAGCTCACGCCCGCGCAGTCCCTGCTCGCCGAAGCGGTCGGCGAGGGCGTCCGGGGGCAGCTCCGCCAGCTCGCCCAGCGTCCGGATCCCGAGCCGCTCCAGCGCGGGCGCCAGCTCGGCCCCGAGCGGGGCGGGGAGGAGCGACACGGGCTGCGGCGCGAGGAAGACCCGCTCGGCACCGGCCGGGACGATCTTCGCCCCGCGACCCGGGCGGGCGGCGCGGGCGGCGGCATGGGCGCAGAAGCGGCTCGTGGCCACGCCCCAGCGCGCGGGAACCGGCACTGTCCGGCGCGCCCGGGCGAGCACGCCCTCCACGTGCCCGCCGTACAGGCGGCGCAGGGCGGCCGCGTCGAAATACGCCTCGCCCGGCGCCGCCGGCTCGACCGCGGCCCCGATCCCCTCCAGCCCGGCCAGCACCGCCTCCCATGCGCGCGCGGCGCGCTCGGGGTCGGGTGGGATCAGCCGCAGGCCGGGGCAGCGCGCGAGCGCCTCGCCGACCCGCATCCCGGGGTGGATGCCGAGCGCCTGGGCGGCCCCGGATACGTCCCCCACGACCTGCGCCCGGTCTGGCTCAGGCGCCAGCACGATCGCGTCCCCCAGCAGGTCGCGCCTGGTGCCCACCGCCGCCAGCAGCTCGAATCGGGGGATGAGGACGCAGACGACCACAATCGAACGTATGTTCGCATATTGGGTCAAGGGCAAGACGCGAACAGCCAACTGCCACTGCATTCGGGATAGACTCGGTCCGTCATGAGGGGCGGGGGTGTTCTGCGATCGTCGCGATGCTGGTAGGGCTCGCTGCCCTGCTTCCAGCCGCCACTGCGAGCGCCAGCTCGGTCACCAACATCGGCTCCTTCTCGGACCCGCGTGGAGACCTTCCGGTCCGCCCCGGCCAGCTCGTGCGCGCGCTCTACGGGCCCTTCACGGTCCCGGCCAACGGGCAGATCCACAACGTGCCGTTGTCGGTGCCCGCGCCGTGCAGCACCGACTGCGCCATCACGGACATGGTTCCGAACCTCGTGGACGCCTCGAGCGGCGCCACGGCCAACATGTCAAACGGCATGCTGCTGCACCACTTCGTGCTCTTCAACCCCGCACAGACTGGCATCGGCTGCCCGATCAGCGAGCCCTTCTTCGGCGCCGGCAACGAGCGCACACACCTGCACCTGCCGACCCCCTACGGCTACGAGAACACGAGCGCGAACTGGAACATGATCACGCACCTCGTGAACACGAGCAACGTTGCGCGAACCGTGAACGTCGAGATCATCTTCCGGCACCGTTCTCTGTCCGCGACCGAGCCCTCCCGCCCGGCGTGGCTGGACATCGACTCGATCTGCGCCGGAGGGGACTCCGAGTACACGATTCCGGTCGGCTACTCCGACACGCACGCCGACTGGACCGTCCCGCAGAATGCGCGCATCATCGGCATGTCGGGTCACCTGCACGACATCGACATCATCGACCCGTCGCCGTGCTCCGTGCACTGCTCCTCGCGCGGTGAGGCGATCGCGCTCAGCGCCGAGCTGCTGGGTGGCGACGGCAACGACTACTTCGGGCCGGTCCCGCCCAACAACGCGCCGCCGGCCGACATCACGGGGGCGACGCTGTGCAGGTCGGAGGCGTATCACGGGACCGCCTTCGGCACCGCGATCGGGGCCAACGGCCACATGGACACGACGAGCCATTGCGGGATCTTCAGCGACCTGCCGGCAGGTGCGCAGGCGGAGGCCTACCCGCGCCGCCGGCGCCTACTCCTTCGAGGGCTACCCGGTCAAGCAAGGCCAGGTGATCCGGCTGCACTCCGAGTACCAGAACAACTCAGGTGCCCCGAAGACGGACGTGATGGGGATCATGGGTCCGTGGCTCGCCTTCCCGGACCCCGGCTACCCCCGCCCCAAGGGCGCCACCCCGATGCGCGCCTCGCTCGTGCCGGCCTACCACCAGTGCACGAGCCCCACCAACCGCACCCACGGACCGCCGCTGGTCCACCCGTCCTGTAACCCGCCCGTGCAAACGTCAGATTCTGGAGGTGCCTTTCGCCTCACGATGGGTGACCTCGTCGCCAACGGCGCGCCCGCCAATCTGGTCGGCTCGGTCCGCATGTCGGTAGTGAGCGGCAACGCCGCCACGACCGCGGACGAGGCGGATGTGACCTACACCGTGTCGATCACCGACGTCCGCTGCGCGACCACCTTCGGGTCGTGCGGCGCCGCCAACTCGGCGGCTGGTCCCGACTACATCGGACAGGTGCAGGCGAAGACCGGTCTGCGGATCACCGACCGCTACAACGGCCCGAGCGAGGTCGGCACAGGCCAGGACACCAGCTTCGCGGTCACCGTGCCATGCACGTCCACGAGCAGCACGAGCATCGGCTCCACCTGCTCGATCGACACCACCGCCGACGCGGTGATGCCCGGCGTGGTGAAGGAGCTCCGGCGCGCGGTTTGGCAGATGGGCCAGGTGCAGGTGTTCGACGGCGGGTCGGACGGCCTGGTATCGACCAACCCGAACACGCTGTTCCTCACCCAGGGCGTATTCGTCCCGTAGCTCCCGGATCGTCCCCTGGCTTCCCTAAGTTCACGGGATGCTCGTGCGCGTCACCACCCGCTTGCCCGCTCCCGCGGATGACGTGTGGGACGCGGTCCAGCGGACCGACACGCTCCGGTACGTGACACGCGGTCTGCTCGGCTTCCGGGTGATCGGCGAGGCCCCCGAGCACCTCGCCGAGGGAGAGACGTATCGCATGCGGCTGCTGTTCTTCGGCGTGCTGCCCGCCTGGCGCCACGAGATCCGGGTCGTGCGGCTCGACCACGCGCACCGGGAGATCCGCACGGAGGAGCACGGTGGCCCGGTGCGCACCTGGAGCCACCGGATCGCCGTCGACGACGAGGGGTGGGGGTCGGCCCGCTACCTGGACGAGATCGAGATCGCGGCCGGAGTGCTGACCCCGTTCGTGTGGACCTACGCGCAGCTCTTCTACCGGTACCGCCAGATGCGGTGGCGGCGACTGGCGCGCCGCCTGGGTCAGCCCTCCGGTAACGCGTAGGCCGCGACGGCCACGTACTGCAGCACGGCTGCCGCGATCACGAGGACGTGGAAGATCTCGTGATAGCCGAACACCGCCGGCGCGGGATCGGGGCGCCGCAGCGCGTACACGATCGCGCCCGCTGTGTAGAGCGCGCCGCCGCCGGCGATCAGCGCCATGCCGGCGACGCCGAGCTCACCGGCCAGCTCCGGGAAAGCCGCGACCGCGACCCAGCCGAGCGCCACGTACACCGCGGCGGTCAGCCATTTGGGCGTGTCAGGCCACAGCATCTTGAGGGCGATACCGAGCGTCGCTCCGCTCCATACGGTGATCAGGATCCCGCGCGCCAGGCCACCGTCAAGGACCAGCAGCGCAAACGGCGTGTAGGTGCCGGCGATCAGCACATAGATCATCGAGTGGTCGAGCCGCCGCATCCAGCGGCGGGCGCCGATCGACTTCCAGTCGATGCGGTGGTAGAGGGCGCTGGCGCCGAACATGGCAACGACGCTGATCGCGTAGATCGTCGCGGCCAGCGTCGCGCGGCCCGACGGCGCCGCGATCACGAGCGCCGCCCCCGCAACCAGTGCGACGAAGAACGCCCACTGGTGGGAGACGCCGCGCAGGCGGGGCTTGACCGGGACCGTGTCGCTCAACTCCATTGGGTTCAGGCTACCCACGATCGGCCTCCACGTTTCACCGCATGCGGCAAACTGCGCCCGTGCAGGTAGCGGTGGTCGACGTCGGCACGAACTCCACGCGGCTGCTGGTCGCCGAGGTGGAGGACGGCCGGGTGCGTGAGCTTGACCGGCACATGATCGTCACCCGTCTGGGCGAGGGCGTGGACGCCGCCGGACGCCTCAGCGAGGCGGCCATCGACCGCGTGCTGAAAGCCTGCGCGCAGTACCGGAAGGCCATTGACGAAGCCGGTGTGGAGCGTGTCGTCGCCCTCCTCACCAGCGCCGTCCGTGACGCCGCCAACGGCGCTGAGCTCGAGCGCGAGCTCGAGCGGCGGTTCGGCTTCGATGCCCAAACGATCTCAGGCGAGCGCGAGGCGCGCCTCACCTACCTGGGCGCGACCAGCGCTCGGCCGCACGCGACCTCCACGCTGGTGCTCGACATCGGCGGTGGCAGCACCGAGCTGGTGGTCGGAGAGGGCGACAGGGTGCGGTTCTTCGTGTCGACGCAGCTCGGCTCGGTGCGCCATACCGAGCGCCACATCCACACCGACCCGCCCACGCCGGCCGAGCTCGAGGCCTGCCGCGCGGCCGCTCGCGCCGAGCTCGAGGCAGCGGTGCCGCGCGACGTGCGCAAGGAGGTGAGCGATGGCATCGCGGTGGCCGGCACGCCGACGTCGTTCGCCGCCGTCGAGCTGGCGCTCGACCCCTACGACCCGGAGCGGGTGGAAGGGCACCACCTCACGCTCGCCGCCTGCGAGCGGATCCTCGGGGAGCTGGCCGCCTTGCCCCTCGCCGAGCGCCGCCTGGTCCCAGGCCTGCACCCCGATCGCGCTCCCACGATCGTCGCCGGAGGGACGATTCTGGTCGAGGCGATGCAGCTGTTCGACCTCGACGAGATCGAGGTATCCGAGCGCGACATCCTTCACGGCGCGGCCCTCGAGGCCGCCAAAGGCTCCTAAAAGCCTCCCATTTCGCCACTTTCTGGACCAAATGGGTGGAATAAACGTCCACTTTGGGGGTTCAGCCCCGGCACGCGTCCTGGCGCCTCTTCATAATGCGCCGCGGAGTCTGGGGATTGCAATCCCGGGTCCTGGCTCCACACATAAGTCCGGGCGCTGCCGAATCGTTACGGCGCCTCCCGTTGCTCGGACTGCCCAGGCCCCCAAAGGCACGTACCCCTGCCCGTCCTGACGGGGCCTTCTGAAGAGGCGACCGGCTCGATATGCCGGTCGCCTCTTCGCTATGCCAGGTTTGCGCTGCGCGGATAGATCACGGACGGGTCCGTGAGCACGTTCACGCACGCCGGCTTGCCCGACTCGAACGCGCGCTCGAGCGCCGGGCGCAGCTCCTCCGGGCGCTCGACCAGCTCGCCGTGCCCTCCGAGCGCCTCGACCACCTGGTCGTAGCGCGTCTCGGGGCGCAGCTCGGCCGCCACCGAGTAGCCGTACAGGAACTCCATCGGGTGCTTCTCGAGCGCCCAGATCCCGTTGTTGCCGATCACCGCCACGACCGGTAGGCCGTGGCGCACCATCGTGTCGAACTCCATGCCGGAGAACCCGAAGGCGCCGTCGCCGAGCAGCAGGCACACCTGCTTGTCGGGGCGGGCGACCTTGGCCGCGATGGCGTAGCCGGGTCCAGACCCGAGGCACCCGAATGGGCCCGGGTCGAGCCAGCAGCCGGGCTCGTAGGTCTCCACCACGCGGCCGGCGTAGGACACGAAGTCCCCGCCGTCGCCGATCACGATCGCGTCGCGGTCGAGCATCTGACCGAGCTCGTGATAGACGCGCAGCGGGTGCAGCGGCGCGCGTCCGTCGTTGAGCTGATCCCGCTCGGCGGCCCGCTTCTCGTCCTCGGTGCTCGCGCAGGCCCGCGACCCAGCCGGTGGTCCGGCTGGAGCTGCCGCCCGCGTCGAGCGCCGCCTGGCGCAGCGCAGACAGCGTCGCCGGGAGCCCGCCGTACAGCTCGCCTGCAAGCTCGCGAGGCGCCGGCGCGGTCCGGATCCGCGGAGTCGATCTGGACCAGCTGCGTGTCCTCGCCGAAGCTGCCGCCGAAGCCGAGGCGGAAGTCCATCGGCACGCCGATCACGAGCGCGAGGTCTGCGCCCTTCAGTGCCGGCGCTGCGCGCGCGGGAGAAGAAGTTGGGATGGTCGGCCGGTAGGCATCCGCGCGCCAGGCCGTTCAGGAACACCGGGATGCCGAGCGCCTCGGACAGCTCGCGCAGCGCGCCTTCCCCGTGACCCCAGTAGAGGTCGGTGCCGGCCATGATCACCGGCCGCTCCGCCGCGCCCAGCAGCGCGCCCACGCGTTCGATCTCGCGGCCGTCGGCGGCCGGCATCGCGGCGGGGTCCGGCAGTGCGGCGGTGCCTTCCTCCTCGTCCGCCTCCATGAAGACGACGTCCAGCGGCAGGTCGAGGAAGGTCGGCCCCGTGGGCGGGATCAGCGTGGCGGCGAGTGCCTCGTCGACCAGGCCGGCGATCTCGGCGGTGGAGGTCGCGGTCCGCGCGGACCGCGTGAGCGGCGCGACGAAGGGGACGTGGTCGATCTCCTGGAGCGACCCCTGGCCCCACCGGAACTGGGGCGCGCGGCCGCCCGAGCACCATCATCGGGGAGTTGTTCTTGTGTGCGGACGCGATCGCGCTCATGCCGTTGGTGACGCCGGGACCGGCCGTCAGGGCCGCCACGCCGGGCTGCCGGGTGACCTTCGCCCAGCCCTCGGCCGCGAACGCGGCCGCCGATTCGTGGCGCACGTCGACCAGGTCGATGCCCTCCGTGCGACAGCCGTCGTAGATCGAGAAGAGGTGGCCGCCCGAGAGCGTGAAGAGCTTGGACACGCCGTGCGCTTTCAGGCGACGGGCGAGCAGCAGCCCACCGTGGGGCTGCTTCTCCTCGGCCTGCTGCGCCTGCGCCGCGTCCGTTACCTGCGTCTGGTCCTGTGTTGCCATCCCCGCCTCCTCGCTCGACTGGCGCGAACAGTACTAGCGTGCAGCGGGTGAGCGAATCGCTGATCGGGGTGGTGCTGGCGGGCGGGGCCAGCAGCCGCATGGGTGTCTCCAAGGCGACGCTCGAGCTGGGCGGCATTCCGCTCGCGGTGCGCGCGGTCCGGTCGCTGCGTGCCGCGGGACTCGAGGTCGCAGTGGTCGCCAAGCAGGGAGACCCGCTGCCGGCGCTCGATGCACCGGTCTGGATCGAGGCGCGCCCGGAGCGCCACCCCGCTTGCCGGCATCCTCGAGGCGCTCGAGCGCGCTGAGGGTCGAGCCGGTGCTCGCATGTGCGTGCGACATGCCGTTCGTGACGGCGGAGCTGGTCGCGCACCTCGCCGCCCGCCGCGGGGACGGCGGTGCCCGAGGCCGGCGGGCGGCTGCACCCGCTGCTGGCGCGCTACGACCCGACCGCGACCGGCGCGCTGTCGGATGCGCTGGCCGAGCGCGCGTCCGTGCACGAAGCCGTCCGGCAGGCCGGCGCGCAGATCGTCCCGGAGGACGAGATCGCCCGCTTCGGCGACCCGGAGCGGCTGCTGTTCAACGTGAACACGCCCGCCGACCTTGCGCGGGCGGAAGAGCTGCTCGGAACGGCCGGCTAGGAACTGCTCTTGGCGGCGCGGCGGCGGCGCACGATCGGGCTCGTGCGGAACACCCGGTCCCACAGCGGCGAGGTGACGCCGAAGCCGCGGTCCGACTGCTGGAAGTGGTGGCGGTAGTGGTAGCGGCGCAGCGCGAGGCTGAGCCGGTTGTCCGAGCGGTGGTGGTGGATGTGGTAATGCCCCATGTCGTAGATCGAGGTAGCCGAGCAGGAAGCCCGCGAACGCGGGCAGCGACCACTCCGGCCCCAGCACGCCGCGGAACACGAAGTACATGAGGATCGCGAGCGGGATGCTGACCGCGGGCGGCATCACGAGCCGCATCGGATCGTGCGGGTAGTCGTGGTGGACGCCGTGGATGATGAAGTGCATCTTCCGGCCCCACTCGTTGTCGGGGCGCAGATGGAAGATGAAGCGGTGCAGCGTGTACTCGAACAGGGACCAGAAAGCCATGCCCAGCACGAACACTCCGATGATCGCCGGGATGGCGAGGTCCTTGGCGTTCACCGCGACGGACAGCAGGAACGAGATCACCGGTACGTAGATCAGCGGCGGCACGATCGGATGCACGCGCGATCCCCACTCGAGGATCGGGTTGTCGAACATCCTCGGCGAGATCTCCCGGGGCGATTGTGCCGGGGTCTCCCGCGGCTCGTTCGCCGTCTGCGGTGCTCATCCAAATCAGTCTAGCCCAGGCCCGGGCGCCGTTCGAGTCGGGGGTTGACCTGAACGGCCCGTCACAAGAGACTCCTCGCACAACAGTGCTGGTCCCCCCTGGAGGGACCCGTGAGGGGGCCCTCCAAGACAACTGGAGGTCCTCCATGCTTCCGTTATCGCGGCGCCGCCATGCCACCCTTGCCCTGGTCCTCGGCATGATCGTGACGCTCCTCGTCGCGGCCGCCGCCGAGGCGGGCCACCTGCGCCCGAAAGGCGCACGCCCGATCAGGGAGTCGCTCGTGCCCGCGGCCAAGGCATGCACCGCGCCCAACAGGACGCACGACGCCGGGTTGCCGCTGCCCTCCTGCAATCCCACGCTGAACATCTCGCAGAACCTCACGATCGGGACCCCCGACGTGAACACGCTGCCGGCGAATGCGGTGAGCAACGTTGGCCTCAACATGCTGATCCCGCCGGCATCCGGTGCGCCGGACATGACGATCGTCGTCAGCGCCAACGACGTCTACTGCAAGGTCGCTCTGCCGACGTGCACCAACACCGGCGAGGTGCTGGACGACTATGTCGGCAGCCTCAACCTGCGGTTGTCCTTCCGTCTTACCGACCACTGCAACTCGCCCAGCCCGGGTGGATGCACCGACCCGGCGACGGTGGTGGACTTCCCGGTGCCGGTGAAGGTCGGATGCACGGCCGTGGGGCCGGGGGTGCCGGGCGGGCAGTGTCTGCTCAGCACGACGCTGAACTCGCTGATCCCCTCAGCTGTCATATCGACCAGGCGCCAGGTGTGGGAGGTGCCGGAGCTGGTCGTCGAGGACGGCGGCTCGGACGGCGATGCGACCACCACGCCGAACGACACCTTCCAGGTGCGGGGGATGTTCCAGCCGTAGCAAGTCAGCTCGGCAGCCGCGGCCCGGACGGACCCGGGTCTCCGCTGCCGGGACTAGGATGCGGCTCGTGACCCCGACCGGGACACCGCCCGTGCGGCGCGACCGCCGACGCGTGCGGCGCGGGTCCGTTTCGTTGTCGCTCCACGTGCTGATCGAGTACGGGGTCGCGGTGCTGATGATCGTGGCGCCCTTTCTGTTCTCGTTCGACGCCACCGCGGCCGAGCTCGCCTCGGTGCTGGTCGGGGCCGGCGTCCTCGTCCTGGCCGTGTTGACGGACGCGCCGACGGGGATTGCGCGGTCGCTGCCCGTCGCCTCGCACGTCGTGATCGACTACGTGCTGGGGCTGTTCTTCATCGTGGCGCCGTTCGTGCTCGGGTTCTCCGGCGACGACGATGCCGCGACCGCGTTCTTCATCATCCTCGGAATCGGCTACGTGCTGCTGGCGGTGCTGACCCGCTACCACGGCCCGAAACCGGCAGCTTGAGCGCGTCCAGCGGCGCCGATCTCAGCCCTGCCGTCGTGCGCGGGCTCGCGGCCCAGGCGGCACGCCTGCGTGAACGGATGAACGCGGGCGAGCGGCGCGCGGGATGGAAGGTCGCGCTGAACGACCCGCGGGTGCAGCGGGCGCTGGGCATCGGTGCGCCGGTGATCGGATACATGACGTCCGCGACGGTGCTGCCCGACGGCGCCCGGCACTCCCTGGCCGGGGCGACGCGGCCCGCGATCGAGCCCGAGGTCGCGATCCACGTGGGCGAAGAGGGCCGGATAGACGGGCTCGGCGCAGCGCTGGAGGTCATCGACGTGGACCTGCCGTTCGAGGACCTCGGGGCGATACTCGAGGGGAACGTCTTCCATCGCGCCGCCGTGCTCGGGTCACCGGTCGCCGGGGTCACCGACCTGACGGGCCGCACGGCCCGCATGACGCGCGGAGACGGCGAGGAGACCACGATCGACGTCGCGGAGGCGGCGCTCGACCCGGCCGAGGTCGTCCGGCTCGTGAGCGGCTATCTGGAGGCGGTCGGCGACACGCTGAGCGCGGGGGACGTGATCATCGCCGGGTCGCTGGTGACGGCCGTCCCGCTCGGCGGTGATGAGCGGGTCGCGCTGGAGATCGACGGACTGGGCTCCGTGGCGCTCGAGCTGACATCGGCTTGACCACCTGACCACGGCCAGGAAGCCCGGATATGCTGGGCCGCGCGGGGCCGTGGACCCCGCCCCAAGAGAGGAGAGCCAGCCATGTCAGATGCCGCCGAGACGACGGGGACGGAAGCCGAGGCCACCGAGGCGAGCGCCTCGACGGCCGAGCGTGCAGGTGAGCAGAAGCCGAAGGTGCCGGGGCCCGGCAAGGTCGCCCGCACGTACTTCGAGGCGGTCTCCGCGCGTGACGTGGACGCGATGGCGGACTGCTGGGCCGAGGGCGGGATCGACCGCCTCGCTCCGCTGAACCGTGACCTGCGCGCGCCCGACGAGGTGCGTTCCTTCTTCAACCAGACCTTCACGGCGATGCCCGACTGGCACATGGAGGTGCTGGACATAGTCGCGGCCCGCAACCAGGCCGCCGTGCGCTGGCGCGCGACGGGAACGTTCTGCGGAGGGCCGTTCGAGGGCATCGAGCCCACCGGCTCGCGGATCGAGCTCGAGGGCATCGACCTGCTGACGGTGGAGGACGGCAAGATCCAGCACAACGACGCCTACTACGACAGCGCCCAGTTCGCGCGCGCGGTCGGGCTGCTGCCGCCCGCGGACAGCAAGATGGAGCAGCGCATGGCGGGCGCGTTCAACGCGCGCACACGCCTGATGCAGAGGCTCTTCAAACCGGCCTTCAGCCAGATCGCCGAGGGCGTGTGGCTCGTCCAGGGCGGCTTCCCGCAGAAGATCATGAACGTGTACCTGATCGAGGACGGCGGCCAGGTGACCGTCTTCGACGCCGGCATCCGAGACATGACCAACGGCATCGCCTCGCTACGCCGCCGGCCTGGGCGGCATCAAGCGGATCGTGCTCGGCCACGGCCACGCGGACCACCGCGGCGCCGCGCCGGGTCTCGGTGCGCCGGTCTTCTGCCATCCCGACGAGGTCGAGGAGACCGCAGGGCGACGGCGGCGAGCACTACTTCGACTTCTCGAAGCTCGACTGGTACGCGCGGGCCCTCATGCCGCGTCTTCTGCCGCCGCTGGGACGGCGGCCCGGTGAAGGTCGAGGGCACGGTCTCGGAGGGGGACGACGTCGCCGGCTTCAAGGTGGTGGCCTTCCCCGGTCACGCCCCCGGCATGATCGGCCTGTGGCGCGAGTCCGACCGGCTCGCGCTGGTGAGCGACACGCTCTACACGCTCAACCCGCAGACCGGGATCAAGGGCGCTCCGCGCGTGCCGCACAGGGCGTTCAACCACGACACGGACCAGGCGATCGCGAGCATGCGCAAGCTGGCGGCGATGGAACCGGCCAGTGCCTGGCCGGGGCACGCGGACCCGGTCACGGGCGACGTGCGGGGGCAGCTGGAGCGGGCGGCCGACGCGGGATAGCGACGCTCGTCCCGCGGCGCCAGTGCCCGGGGTGGGATTCGAACCCACACGTCCCGAGGACAGCGGGTTTTAAGCCCGCCCTGTCTAGCCATTTCCAGCACCCGGGCAAGCCGCCTGTATTCAACTGTAGTGGTGCGACACCCGTCCACCCAGCCTGGGCGCCAGGCAAGCTCAACATCAACTCAACCAAACGCAACTCCCCCGTTGCTACGGTGTTTCGACCGATGCCCGGGGCCCTTTCCAGGCCATTTCGCGATTGTGAGCGCAACCACCACTCCCACCCCCACCCGCGTGGGGCTGCTCGGCGGCAGGTCGCCGCTGCTTCGCCTGCAGTCGGACGAGCGCCTGATCGCGCATCCTGCGCAGCGGCAACGACGCCGCCTTCGAGGTGCTGTTCGAGCCGCTACCGGACCCGCCTGCTCGGCTTCTGCCGCCACATGCTGGGCTCCAGGGAGGACGCGGAGGACGTGCTGCAGGAGGTCTTCGCCGCCGCCTACAACGCGATCCTCGCCGACGAGCGCGAGATCAACGTGCGGCCCTGGCTCTACCGGATCGCCCGCAACCGCTGCCTCAATCACCTGCGCCGCCCGACCGCGGACGGCACGCGACACGATGGACGACCAGGTCTACGGCCATGGCGTGACGACCGCCGACCTCGTCCACAAGCGCGCCGACTTCCGGCACCTGCTCGAGGACGTCCAGAAGCTTCCCGAGTCGCAGCGCACCGCGCTGCTGCTGCGCGAGATCGACGCGCTCTCCTACGACCAGATCGCGGAGGCGATGGAGACCACCGTCCCGAGCGTCAAGTCGCTGCTCGTGCGGGCGCGGATGTCGCTCGCCGAGGCGGCCGAGGCGCGCCAGCTCTCATGCGACGACGTGCGCCAGCGAGCTGGCCGAGATCGCCGAGGGGCTCAAGAAGGCGAGCCCGCCCGTCCGCCGTCACGTGCGCGAGTGCGAGCTGTGCGGCGCGTACCGCTCCCAGCTTCGGAAGACCACCACGGCGATGGCGCTCGCCTTCCCCATCGGCCCGCTGCTGATCCTGAAGAAGCTGGCGCTCGTGAAGCTCGGCGGCGCCGCGGTCGCGGGCGGTGGAGGCGCGACAGCCGCCGGCGGTGCGGCCGGCGCGTGTACGGCAACCGGCGCGGGCGTGGCCACCGGCGCGGGAGTGGCGACCGGGGCAGGAGTAGCGACCGGCGCGGGCATGGCCACCACCGCTGGAGTCGCCACGGGCGCCGGCATCGGCGCGGTCGCCTCGAAGGCCGTGGCCGGAGTCGCCGTGACGGCGATCCTCGCGGGCGGCGCGGTGGAGGCCAAACGGGCCGTCGCGCCCACCCCAGCGTCCCGCCGCCGTGACCGCGCCCGCCGCCCCGGCCGCCAAGCCGGCTCCCGCGGCCGTCAACCCGAGCGGCGGCGCATCGCTCGCGGGTGCGACACCGGAGCTGGTCGAGGGCGCCAAGCAGGACGCCGCTCTACCCGAGACCGGCGCTGAGGCTCAGCAAGTGCGGCGACCGGCGCCACGGGGACGACCGGCGCCGTGGGCGCTGTACCGGGTGAGGACGACGGCACCACAACTCCTGTTCCGGGCGATGACCGGAGCACCCGCCGGCGCACCGGCAGCGACGCCGGCATGGCGGGCGAGACCGGTGGCGCCGCAGTGCCGCCGCCGGGCGCCGCGCGCCACAGGGCGCCGCCCGAGCAAGGGCGCCACTACGAACACCGGCGCCACCGGCGTCACCGGCAGCTCTGCTGCGACGGGCGCCAGCGGTGCGACCGGCACCGCAGGTCCCGGCACCGCTCCCTAGCTAGGCGCGGCCCTCCAAGCCCACCGCCGCTTCATTACCTGCCGTAGCGGAAGCTGCGGAACGGACGCTGCAGGATGCCCTCGTCGCCGACGCGCGTCGCCGAGGGCGCCTCGTCGAGGGTCGTCGCGAGCATCGTCAACAACACACCGCGGGTGGGGTTGCGGCCCGGCGGGAACTCGGTCTCCGGGTCCTCGTACGAGTAGGGCTCGGGAAGCACGACCACGCGTCCGAACAGCTGGCGCGGCGGGCGGTCCGGGACACGCAGCCGGGCGGTGAACGCGTACTGGTAGCCCTCGACCTCGTTCACCCGCGCGCGGCCCTCGAACTGGAGGCGGAAGTGCTCGTACCGGCGAGCGGTCGCACGCTGGAGGTCGGTGGCGATCAGTGGCAGGTAGCTCGGCAAGTGCCCCGGGCCGGCGTTCCATGCGAAACGGCGAGACCGTGAACCGCGCCACGAGTACCCCGTCCTTCGTGCGCTCCGCCTGCACGTAGGCGCCGGCAGGCTTGGAGAGCTTGAGCTTGTTCGAGCGGTCGAACCGGAATTCGAGCGCCTCCAGGCCGCGGGCGCGTGCGTCGGCCTCGGTCTGGACGTAGCTCTCCACCGACGCGCTCTTGGAGACGAACAGCGTCGCGATCAGCGCCACGAGAGCCAGCAGGACCAGCCCGAGCACGATCCGGCCGCCGCGCCCGAGCGCCCGCAGGCGCGGTCGCAGCAGCTCCGGAAGGGAGGGGCCGTAGTCGGGTTGCGGCTGCGCCGGCGCGCCGAGGCCGCGCCTAGCCGTCAGTCAGTCTTCACAACCACGATCACCGCAGAGATCAGCACGCAGATCACGATCAGGATCTGCACCACGATCCAGAAGGCGGGCATCGGCGTGGCGCTCCATCGAGTCGATTACCATATCCCGCGCTCCGCGAGCGGCTATGATCCGCCGCGCTCTTCGATCCCGTCAGGAGGGAAGATGTTCGCTCGCATCGTCGTTGGTACGGACGGGTCTGAAACCGCCAAGCAGGCGGTGCGCGAGGCAGCACAGCTTGCGAAGCAAACCGGTGCGGCGCTCGTCATTGTGAGTGCGTTCGACCCGGTGCCGTCCGGGCGCCTGACCCAGGAGCGGCTCGAGGCGCCCAGCGACATCGAGCACACGCTGGGCCCGACCGAGGACGTCGACGCGACGCTCGCCGATGCGGCCAAGGACGTGGACGACGCCGGCGTGGAGGTCAGGACCTTCGCCCGCCAGGGCGAGCCGGCGGACGCGATCCTCGATGTGGCCGAGGAGGAGAAGGCCGACCTGATCGTGGTCGGGAACAAGGGCATGACCGGCGCCAAGCGCTTCCTGCTCGGGAGCGTCCCGAACAAGGTCTCCCACCACGCGCCAAGCTCGGTCCTGATCATTCGCACCACCTAGTCCTCGCGAGCCGGCCGGCTCTGCGAGCGGTGCCCGGCTATCCGAGAGGAGCGGTCGCCGCGGCGGCGTTCAGGAGACCGTACCCGTACGTGATGTCGTAGCCGGGCGGCCCGACGTCGCGCGCCGTGGACTGGATGCGCTGCTGGATCGCCTCAGGTGACGGATTCACACCCAGCAAACCCGAGCCGATCACCAGTGCCGCCGTGCCGCTCACGTGTGGCACCGCCATCGAGGTGCCCTCGTAGCCGCTCGGCAGGCCGAAGCGTCGGGGGCTCGTGCCGCGGAAGGTGTACTGGTACACGTCGCGGCCCGGGTCCTCGAGCGGCTTGCAGTTCGGATCCGCGTCGACGAAGGCGTCCGCGCCGCCGCCCGGTGCGACCAGGGTGAGCCCCGGCCCCGTGTTCGAGTAGTCCGCGACGCAGCCGTGCTCGGTCGTTGCGCCCACGGCGACCACGTGCTTGGCCCGCGCGGGGTACGCCACGCGTGTTTCCTCCGTGTTCCCGGCTGCAGCGACCAGGACCGCGCCCTGGCGATGCGCATAGCGGACGGCCGACAGCACATCGGGGATCTGGGGAGCCGTCAGGCCGATGTCGAACTCGAAGCTCATGTTGATCACCTTCGCTCCCTTGCGGGCCGCCAGCCGGATGCCGCGCGCGATCGTGGCGACGTCCCCCTTGCCCTCGTAGTCGAGCACCCTGATCGGCATGATGCGGGCCCGGTAGGCGACGCCGGCGAGCCCGATTCCGTTGTTCGTGCTCTGGGCGATCACGCCCGCCACGAAGGTCCCATGGCCGTTGCGGTCATACGGGAGCGTGTTGTTACGGACGAAGTCATAGCCGCGCACGAAGCGGGCGCGTTCAAGGTCCGGGGCGCGGATGTAGCGCCGGTCAGCGGTGGTCCGATAGGCGACACCCGTATCGAGCACCGCCACGGTCACGCCGCCGCCGCCCGGGTTGCCGGCGGCGATGGCGTTGTCCCAGGCGGCCTGGACGCCGATCCCGAACGGCCCCGTGAAGTTCCATTGCAGGGCCGCCCAGCCACCCACGCCCCCACGGCCGGGATCGTTGGGGGTGAACGCCGTTGCGCGGGCCACGAAGTTCGGCACGGCGTGGAGTACACGCGGGTCGGCGGCCAGCTTGGCCGCCGGACCTGCCGCGTCGCCGCGGATCGCTTCAACCCGCTCGGTGCGCCCGTCGACCGCCGCCAGGACCCGGACTCCGGCGGCCTGCCGGACGGCCTGGCGCTCCGGGGTGGTGGTCCCCAAGCGGTACTTCACGACCAGCTCTCCCTGGCGGTGTGGCGCAGCCACGGCCGGGCCTGCGAGAGTGCACGCCAGAAGGGCGACCGAGGTCGCCAGGAGGCCAAGATGGATCCGCCTGAACACGTGACTCCCGGGGAGTTTCGATACTACAAGCCGCACCGCATGCTCTAAACGCTGCCCACGCGAGAAGTATCGGTCAATGACACGAACAGAGAGATCAGTATCCGCCATCGGCCGCGGCCTGCCACCGAAACCGCGGACATTCGATGAAGGTTTGCGTCACCGGGGCCACCGGCTTCCTCGGCGCGCACGTGGTCGCCAAGCTGGCGCGGCGCGGAGACGACGTGCGGGTCACGGTCCGCGACCGGCGGCGCCTGCGGGCTCTCGAGGGCCTCGACGTCGAGGTCGTTGACGCCGATGTGCTCGACCGGCGCGCGATCCGGCGGGCGGTGGCGGGGTGCGATTTGCTCTTCCACGCCGCCGGAGCGGTTGCCTCCCGGCCGTACGACAGGGTGTGGCGCGTGAACGCGATCGCGCCCCGCATCGCGGTCGAGGAGGCGGCCCGCGCCGGGGTCGGCCGGGTGATCCTCACCTCGAGCGTGGCATCCATCGGGCCCGCTCAGGACGACCGGGCGGCCACCGAGCGCAACCCCTTCCCGCCGGGCGGGACGGGCCTGCTGTACACGGACTCCAAGCACGAGGGGGAGGCGGCTGCCTTCGGAGCGGCCGAGCGCGTCGGCCTGGACGTCGTGTCGGTCTGTCCCTCCTACGTACTCGGGCCGGCATACAACCGGGGCCTTCCGGGGGAGACCTCGACGCGGATCGTGGCGAACTATCTGCGTGGCCGCCTGCCCGCGGTCGTCGACGCCTACACGAACATCGTGGACGTCGAGGACGTTGCGCAGGGGCATCTGCTGGCCGCTGAAGCGGGCAGGCCGGGCGAGCGCTACATCCTCGGTGGCGAGAACCTGCGCTGGTCGGAGGTCGTGGATCGGATCGCGAAGATCTCCGGTGTCCGGCACCCGCTGATCGTGTTGCCACCCGAGGTGGCGGGAGTCGCGGATGCGCTCAAACGTATGCACGTGCCACTCGGGATGATCGAGGGGATCCGGTTGATGGCGCCGGACTGGCGCTATTCCTCCGCCCGCGCGCGACGCGAGCTCGGCTACCGTCCGCGGCGCGCAAACGAAACCCTGCGCCGGACGGTCGACTGGTACACGGAGCTGATCGAGGACGATCGCCTCGCCGCCTCCAACAGCAGGTCTTTCGACGTCATGACCGCGGGAGTGCGGATGGCGGACCGGCTGGGGCTGCTGGCTCCGCTGCGGGCGGCCGGCCAGGCCGCAGGTCGCAGGACCGTCCTCTAGATGTATCGATGGACCGCTTCTTTCCCCGCGACGAGTACTACATGCGGCTTGCGCTGCGGGAGGCAGAGCGGGCGGCCGAGCATGAGGACGTGCCGATCGGCGCGGTGGTCGTCCGTGACGGCGAGGTGCTGGCAGCGGCGTGCAACGAGCGCGAGTTGCGCAAGGACCCCACCGCCCATGCCGAGATCCTGGTGCTGCGCGAAGCGGGCCGGAAGCTGGGCGGGTGGCGGATCGCCGAGTCGGTGCTGTACGTGACGGTCGAGCCCTGTGCGATGTGCGCCGGAGCGATCGTTTGGGGGCGGGTGCCGCGCGTCGTCTATGGCGCGCCCGATCCCAAGGCCGGGGCAGCCGGAAGCGTGCTGAACGTCCTGGACGAGCCGCGCCTCAACTGGACCCCCGAGGTCGCGGGCGGCTTGCTCGCCGACGAGTGTGCGGCGCTGCTGACGAGCTTCTTCGGATCGCGGCGCTAGGCGCCTCATGCCTTAGGCCGCGGGAAGTTCGCTCGCCGTTGAACGCATCCCAGGCGCGGTCGGGCAGGAGGGCGTGTATCCCGAGGATGATCCGGGCCGACGGAGTGACGGGATAGCGCGTGCGCGGCCGGCGGCTGGAGATCGCCTTCTCGATCTTGTGCGCGACCGTTTCAGGTCCGCCGCCGAGCCTCGCGAGCGGACCTTCGTACGCGCCGGCGGTCGTTTCAGCCACGGCGCGGTTGAACTCGCCATACGGGCCGTCGTCAGTGGTGCCGGTTTCGATGCTTTTGACCGCCGCCTCGCCGAACTGCGTCTTGATCAGCCCCGGCTCGATCACGACGACATCCACGCCGAAGTTGCGCACCTCGAAACGCAGCGCATCGCTGATGCCCTCGACGGCGTGCTTCGTGCCGTGATAGATGCCGCCCCCGGGGAAGGCCACCTTGCCGCCGATCGAGCTGATGTTGACGATCTTGCCCCAGCGCTGCCGGCGCATACCGGGGAGTACGAGCTGGCACATGCGGATCAGGCCGAACACGTTCGTCTCGAACTGCCGCCGCACGTCGTCGAGCTGCACGCTCTCGACCGCGCCGCTCTGGCTGTACCCGGCGTTGTTGACGAGCACGCCGACAGCACCCTCGGCATCCTCGACCTGCTTGACCGCGTCGCTCATGGACTGCTCATCGGTGACATCGAGCGCGAGCGTCCTGCACCCCTGTGCCTTCAGGTCCTCGATCGACTCCGTCCGGCGCGCGGTCGCGTAGACGGTCCAGCCCTTGCCGGCCAGATGCGCTGCCGCTGCCCGGCCGATTCCCGTCGAGCAGCCGGTGATCAGCACCGCCTTAGAGATGTCTGACATGGTCCCCTCCCGGCTCGTGACTCGTGTGGGTGGCAGCATAAGCCGCGGGCCACCGTCGCTAAGGTTCTCCCGCACATCTCGGAGGGGTGCCGGAGCGGTTGAACGGGGCGGTCTCGAAAACCGTTGTGCGCGCAAGCGCACCGAGAGTTCGAATCTCTCCCCCTCCGCTCTATGGAGCGGGAGCCTGGCTCCGGATGCGGGCTCCCGCTCCTACAAGACCGTTTGGGCGACGCCTGGGATGCGGTTGTTGATGGTCGGAGCACTCACAGCTCGCCGGCTAGGCCGGCGACGATCCAGACGAAAGCTCCCACCCCGAGGAGGCGACGGAACCAGTTGGCACCGTCCATCGCCTCCTCCCAAGCCCAGACGCCGAGGCCGACGGTGAAGACGGCGCGCCCGACATCGTGTGTGCTGCCACCAGCCACGGCGGCGAGCCCCCACCCCGCGAACGCAAGGAGCAGCGGCGGGTTCGGGAACTGCACGATGGGGAAGCGGCGCGGCCACCCCACCTGGCCGCGCCGCCAAAGCTCGGAGATGGTGACCGCCCTCATGGTTTCCGCTCGGGCGTGGAGGGCGAGCAGGGCATCGACGGAGTATCGAGGGAAAGGAGATAATCGACCGCGGATCCGGCCGCTGCGGATCGAGGGGAGTTTCTCACTAGGGAGGTCATCCACGTGCCGGACAACAAGCCGAACATCCTGGATCGATGATCAAGCTCGTATTCACACTTCGCCGGCGCGACGGCATGACACGCGCTGAGTTCCAGCGTTACTGGCGGGAGCAGCACGCTCCGCTCGTGAGGCGCAACGCGGAGGCGCTGCGAATCCGGCGCTACGTCCAGACTCATGCACGCGAGACCGAGCTCGACGGCATGATCGCCGCACCGAGGGGCAGCCAGCCGGGCTTCTACGACGGGGTTGCCGAGCTTTGGTGGGACAGCTTCGAGGACATTGTGGCGGCCATGTCGAGCGAGGCGGGTCAGGTCGCCGGAGCCGAGCTGCTCGAGGACGAGTCCCGCTTCGTCGACCTGCCCAACTCTCCGCTCTGGTTCGGTGAGGAGGATGTGGTGGTCGGCGCCCAGGAAGGCTCGAGCCAGATCGGGCACGATTAGTCCAGACCGCTAAAGGCACCCCCCGCGGCCTGTCGAACCAATCGTGGATGCGAGCGCTCGCTCTCGCCGCGGCTCTTTTCGGCCTGGTCCTGACGCCGGCTTCGGCGACCGGGAGCTACCCCAGGCCCCAGGGGGCATCACCGCTGCGCATCTCGCTCGTGCCGGCCTTCGAGCGGTGCGACGACCCCAACACGCGCCACGCCGCCCCGCTGGCCTCCGATGCATGCAATCCGCCGCGGCCCCTGTCGCGTGAGCTGACCGTAGGGACTCCCAGCCTCAACGGCGCGGCCGCCCAATCGGTTGGGCACCTGCGGATCGACGTGATCGCCGGGGACCCGGCGACCCCCGCAGATGAAGCGGATCTTGGGCTGGTGCTCGAGATCACCGATGTCCGGCGCAGCGGGTCGCTCTCCGATTACGACGGGGAGCTGCGCACGGTGGCGACCCTGCGCGTGACCGACAACCTCAGCGGGCCGGCGGGCTCGGACGACGCGACCGTTGCGGACTTCCCGCTTTCGTTCGACTCCGCATGCGCCGTCACCGACGACCAGACCCTGGGCGCCACGTGCGCGACCAACACGACGGCCGACGCCCTCTCTCCGGGCTTCATGAGCGAGGGCAGACGCTCGGTGGTGAAGGTCGGCGAGGTGCAGGTGCTGGACGGCGGCGCGGATCAGGACACCGGGACGGATCCGAACGACGTATTCGCGTGGCAGGGGATCTTCCTGCCATGAGCCGGTTGTGCAGAATCGCGGCGTGCGCCGTTGTCGTGTTCGGGCTGTCGGTCCCGACCGCCGACGCAATCCACAGCACCGTGGCGAACCTCTCCACGGCGCCGCCGCCGGTGCCGTGGCCGCAGGGCACCGGCTCCACGCACGCCGGCTTCGAAGCAGCGTCGACCGACGGCACGCGTGTCTTCTTCAGCACCACGGAGCCGCTGCTGCCGGCCGACAAGGACCAGGCCAAGGACATCTACGAGCGTCACGACTCGATCACGTCGCTCGTATCGACCGGCCCGCAAGCGGGGAATGGGCATTCCACGCCGGGTTGAACGGGATCTCGGACGACGGCACCCGCGCCTTCTTCAGCACGACCGAGTCTCTGACCACCGATGACAACGACGGTGGGAAGTCCGACGTGTACGAGCGCTCGAACGGTCAGACGACGCTCGCCACAGCGACACCGGCCGGCCCCAGCACTGCGCAGGACATCGCACTCCATAGACGGTCCATCTCGGCAGACGGCTCAGTCCTCGTGCTGACGACGACCGAGCAGCTCCTGCCCGAGGACGCCGACGCGTACTACGACCTGTACAGGCGCTCCAACGGCGTGACGACACTGGTCACAACCCCGTCGGCGCCCGGCCTCGCGGACGGCCAAGCCGGGTTCGAGGGCATGTCGCGCGACGGGGCGCACGTGTTCTTCTCGAGCCGTGCGCCGTTCGTGCCCGAGGACACCGACGGCCAGAACGACGTGTACGAGCGCGTGGGCGACACGACGCGGCTCGTGACGAACCCGGTCACCAGCAGGCCGATCTTCATCGGGGATCCGTTCACATGGAAGGTGACGGCCGAGGGCCGGCTGTACTTCGAGACGGAAGATGCGCTGACTGCGAACGACACCGACACCTGGATGGACCTCTATCAGTACCAGGACGGCGTCACGTCGCTGGTGGCGACCGGCAGCGGCAGCCAGCACGGCTCGGAATGGGCCGGGATCTCCGCGGACGAAGCGCGGGTCTACGTCGAGACGAGCGAGCGCCTGGTCGATGAGGACACCGATACGACCCCCGACATCTATGTCCGCGCGGGCGACACGACAGAGCTGGTGACGAAGGCCTACTACCGCTCCGGCACCGGGTGGACCGCGGGCTTCCGCGCCGACTCCTCCGACGGAGCGCATGTGCTGATCGAGACCGAGACCAGGTTGGCGCCCGAGGACCGGGACTCGGCGGGCGACGTATACGACCTGAGCGGCGGCAGCGCGACGCTGGTCTCCACGGGTCCCACCGATGGTGGCTCCGCGCTGGGTTTCTTCAGCGCCGCGAGCCCCGACGCGTCGGTCGTGCTGTTCACGACGGCCGCCGGCTTGGTGGCCTTGGACACGGATGGCATGTACGACCTGTATGAGCGGCGTGGAGGCCAGACGTATCTCGTGACCCCACCGGGGCCGAACGGGAGTGCCGCCAATCAGGGCTTGTCGCACGCGTCGCCCGATCTCTCACGCCTCACGTTCGTGACCCGCGAGCGCCTGCTCGCGTCGGACGCGGACGGAACAGACGACGTCTATCAGGCCGGGATCGCCTCAAACGCGGGCTATCCCCGCCCCCGGGCCGCCTCGCCGCTGCGCGTCGCGCTGGTTCCGGCGTTCGCGGAATGCACGGAACCGAACACTCGCCACGCCGCGCCGCTCGCCTTCGACGCGTGCAACCCGCCGCGGCACCTCTCCGAATACCTAACCGTCGGGACGCCGAACGCAAACGGTGCACCCGCGCGGTCGGTCGGGCACATGCGCCTCTCGGCCCTACCCGGTGATCCAGCGACGCCGGAAGACGAGTCCGACATTCGCGTCGAGCTGCAGATCACCGACGTGCGCGAGCAGGTCACACTGGCCGACTACACCGGCGAGTTGCGGGCGGAGATCACACTGCGCCTGACCGACTCCCTCAACGGCGCGGGGAGCGCCGACGAGGCGACGGTCATGGATTTCCCGCTCGTCGTGCCCTCGCCCTGCGTGGCCACCTCGGACGAGTTCATCGGAGCTACCTGCGCGATCGCGACCACCGCCGACTCGCTCGTGCCCGGCTTCGCGGCCGAGGGCGCGCGCGCCGTGATGAAAGTCGGTGACGTGACGGTGTTCGACGGCGGCGCGGACGGTGACGCGGAGACGCCCGGCAACACGCCTTTCGCCTGGCAGGGAGTGTTCGTCCCGTGACGCGAGGCTCAGCGGTTCCCTAGCTCCGCCAGCCGCCGCTCGATCAGCCGCCGCTCGGCGTCGTCGTGGACCAGCGCCAGCGCACGGCCGTACGCGTCGCGGGCCTCTTCGGTTCGACCGAGGCGGCGCAGCAGCTCGCCCCGGGTCGAGTGCAGGTAGCGGTAGTCGTCGAGGGCGAGCCGATCGACGATGCCGAGCCCCGCCTCGGCGCCATCCGTCTCGGCGACGGCGATGGCCCGGTTCAGCTCGACGACCGGCGAGTCGGTGAGGCGGGCAAGCTCACCGTAGAGGGCCGCGATCTGGGGCCAGTCGCGCGGCTCGTCTGCATGCAGGGACGCGATCGCTGCCTGCACGACGTAGGGCCCGCGGCCGCGCAATGCGAGAGCCCGGTCGAGCACCGCCCGCCCGTCGGCGATCCGCGCGGTGTCCCACAGCGAGCGGTCCTGGTCGGCGAGCAACACCAGGTCGCCACCCCGAAACCGCGCCTCGCGGCGGGCGTCGTGGAGGAGCATCATCGCCAGGAGACCGTGTACCTCCGGCTCGTCGGGCATCAGCTCGGCCAGCGCCCGCCCGAGCCGGAGCGCCTCGGCCGCCAGGTCCCCGCGGCCAAGGTAGCCCTCGTTGAAGATCAGGTAGACGACCGCGAGCACCGCGGCCAGCCGATCGGGCAGCAGGTGGTCGGGCGGCACACGGAACGGGATCCCGGCGGCCTTGATCTTGTGCTTGGCCCGCACCACGCGCTGTGCCATCGTCGGCTCCGGGACCAGGAAGGCGCGGGCGATCTCGCCGGTGGTCAGGCCGCCGAGCGTCCGCAGGGTGAGAGCGACCTGCGCATCGGTGGCGAGTGCGGGATGACAGCAGGTGAAGACGAGCTCGAGCCGCTCGTCCGGGAATGTCGTTGTGTCCACCGGATCCTCCGTTACCTCGGGCACCTCGAGCAGGCGGGTCTTCGCGGCCAGCGTGCGATCGCGACGGATGCGATCGATGGCTCGGTTGCGCGCCGTCGTCACCAGCCAGGCGCCCGGGTTGGTGGGAGCTCCATCGCGCGGCCAGCGCTCCGCGGCGATCGCGAATGCGTCCTGCGTGGCTTCCTCGGCGAGGTCGAAGTCGCCGAGGAAGCCGATCAGGGACGCGAGGACGCGACCCCACTGCTCGCGGAAAGCGTCCTCGAGGATCGCTACCGCTCCACGATCGGGCGCACCTCGATCGCACCGCCCATGCTGGCCGCCGGGATCGTCGAGGCCAGCTCGATCGCAGCGTCGAGGTCGTCGGCTTCGAAGAAGCAGTAGCCGCCGATGGCCTCCTTGATCTCGGCGAACGGGCCGTCAGTGGTCAGCGTCTTGCCGTCCTGCACCCGCACGGTGGTTGCGGTCTCCGGAGGCTGCATCTGAACGCCAGAGGTGAAGCCGGGCGTCTCGTTGAGCGCCTTGTACGCGGCGTATACCGCCCCCTTCTCGTCCTCCGAAAGGTTTTCCCAGCCCTCCGTCCCTGGAGTCGGGGTGGTGCCCTGATGGATCAGCAGCATGTAATTCATCGCTTCCTCCTTCTAATGGAATGGTCGCCTATGAGACGAACGGGTTGCGATGAATTCGACACCTCCGCGCCGGCCGGAGGATTTACGCCGCCTTGACGTCCAGCGAGATCACGCCCAGATAGCCGTCGCCGTCCTTTGACAGGTCCAGCAGCAGGCTCTGGTCGAAGATGTTGTCGTTGTCGTTGAGCACGTCGCGGCCGCTGTGCTGCGAGTAGGGACTGCCCTCGTACACGCGGTCGGAGATCTTGTCGTCGAAGTAGAACTGGGTGGTGAGAGCCGTCTGGTTGTCGACGTGGACCTTTCCGTGGATGTGGACCGTGCGGCCCTGGTACCACCCCGGGTACACGGTCACGAACTCGACGATGCCGTCTGAGTTGGTGACCTGGGCGCCGCGCAGGTACTTCTCGTCGTCGGTGCGGCCGCCACCGGGTCCTCCACCCGAGGCCGCCTCGAAGCCCGAGTACGACCCGAGCGCGTCGCAATGCCACAGGTCCACCACGGCGTTCTTGAGCGGTTCGCAGGAGTCGGCGTCTCGCACCCTGATCGCCAATCGCAGCCGGGTCCCCTCACGGTCCTCGCGGATGTCGCTGCGGATCGAGTCGGCGTCGAAGTAGTACGGACCCTCGGTCTCCTCGACCGTCAGCGTGCATGAGGACGAGTCGTCGAACAGGTCAGCGGTCGCGGCGCCGGTCCTGGTCTTCGGCTCGACGGTCGTCGTGCCGCCGTCAGTCGTGGACACGTCAGTGGTCGAGTCCCCGTCGCTGCCTCCGCATGCGGCGATCAGCGCACCCAGGCTCACGGACCCGAAGGCGGCCAGCGCCCGCCGGCGGTTGAAGCTGCGACTCATGGCACCCACCATATTGCTACGCCTTGAGGGAACCCTGAGAGTCGCCCCAGTATCTTGCGCCGCCTTGAGTTTCGACGAAGACATCGCGCTGCGACCGGTCGGTGGCGGTCGCTACGAGGGGGAGATCCGCGGCGGATGGTGGACGCCGCGCGGCCCGCTCGGCGGGTACGTCATGGCCCTGATGTTGCGCGGGCTGGAGGAAGCGGTCGCGGACCCGGCACGCATGCCGCGCTCCTGCACAATGCATTTTCTGCGGCCGCCCAAGCCCGGGCCGATCGTGGTCGAGGCCACGGTCGAGCGGGCCGGGAGGACCCTCACCTCGGTCAGCGGCCGCATGGTGCAGGAGGAGAAGCTGATGGGGCTGGCGCTCGGCGCCTATTCGACCGCATGGGAGAGCCCGCTGCTCGACGACGCTCCGATGCCCGGCGTCGATCCGCCGCACGACCGCATGACGAGCGGCGCCCGCAGCCTCCCCGACAATGCGCCGCCGTTCATCGAGCGCATGGTGTTCCAGCACCGGTTCGGGCCACCCCTGTTCAGCCGCGCGGATCACGGGGAGGTCGGTGGCTGGCTCGGCCTGCGGGAAGAGCGGCCGATCGATGCCGCCGCCGTGGCCGTGCTTGCCGACGCCTGGTTCCCGGCTCCATGGCCGCGGCTGCGTGCGCTGGCACCGGCGCCGACCATCGACCTCACGATCCACTTCCGCGCGCCGCTCCCGGTCGCGGACGGTCTGCTGCTGGGCCGTTTCCGCAGCAGAGTGACGCGCGACGGGTTCTTCGACGAGGACGGCGAGCTGTGGGCGCCGGACGGGACTCTGGTCGCGCAGTCACGCCAGCTCGGGCTGCTGATCGGCGCCGAGGCGTAGCGGCTCGGCTCAGGCCACGTAGCGCTCGAAGGCCGCCCGCATCTCGTCCGGCCACGGCGCCTTCTCAAAGCTCTGCGCATCCACGCAGACGTGGCGCAGCATTCCTTCGGTCAGCAACTCGTCGCCACGCCGGACCTCGAAGCGGCTCGTGAGCGAGCTGTTGCCCGGTGGTTCCAGGGTCACGTGCACCTCGAGCTCGTCGTCGAACCGCGCGGCGCCGCGGTAGCGAACGTTCGCCTCCGCCACCACGAACTCGACGCCCGTTTCGACGATCGCCGCATAGGGGCCGATCGCCTCACGCAGCAGCTCGGTGTGCGCCGTGTCGAACCACGTCAGGTAATTGCCGTTGAAGACGTGGCCCTGCATGTCGCACTCGGCGTAGCGGACGCGGAGCCGGTGAACGAAGTGCATCGGCGGGCGAGTATGCCGGATGGAGCTACCGACTCCCCGATGCAAGACCCGTGACACGTTTCATCCAGCGCATCCGACAGGAGGTGAATTCCCCGCTAGAGTCGACAAAAGGGTCACGGTGAGGAGACGGCTGACATGGGCGATCGTTGCATCGTGCACGCTGCTCGCCGTCGCCCTGTCACCCGCGCTCGTTCATGGCGCGGAGAACCTGCGCCCCTACGTCGTCGTGTACGACACCCCGCCGGGCTCACCCTTCCCGGTGCAGGCCGAGACCGCTGCGCGCGAGCGTGCGTACGGCTTCCGGAGCGAGCATCGGTTCCGCCACGCGATCGACGGCTTCTCGGCGCGTCTGACCGCCGGACAGGCGCGCGCACTGCGCAGAGACCCAGAGGTGGCGATGGTGTCCGCGGACCGGCTCCTCCATGCCGCCCGGGTCCCGCCCGCCGCCGGCGACAGCGTTCCGACCGGTGTGGCCCGCATCGGCGGTTCCGGGCCGGCAGGCGTTCATGAAGCGGCGGCCGCCGCTGTCGCCGTGATCGACACCGGGATCGATCTCTCTCATCCCGACCTCGACGCACGTCCCGGGATCAACTGCATTCCGACCACGCCCGGCCCGCCCCAGGACGATGACGGCCATGGAACGTTCGTGGCCGGCGTGATCGGCGCGCGGAACAACGGCACGGGCGTGGTGGGCGTCGCACCCGGAACTGCGCTGTACGCCGTGAAGGCGCTCAGCGCGAACCGCTACGGCTACATCGACGACATCATCTGCGGCATCGACTGGGTGACGGCAAACGCCGGCCGGCTCGGCATCCGTGTCGTGAACATGAGCCTCAGCGGGTCGGAGCGCTATGAGCCTTTGCGCCTCGCCATCCAGAGATCCGTGAGCACCGGGATCGTGTTCACCGTCGCGGCCGGCAACAGCGCGGCGGACGTCGCGAGCGAGATCCCCGGCTCCTACCCGGAGGTTCTCACGGTGACCGCGATGTCCGACACCGACGGCGCGCCGGGAGCGGCCGGGCCGTCATGCGACCTGGACCCGGGGGAGATCGACGACGCGTATGCGACGTTCTCCAACTTCGCCACCAGCCCCGCCGACGTCGCACACGTGGTCGCTGCCCCGGGCGTCTGCGTCACATCGACGAAGCGGGGCGGGGGCGAGAAGATGCAGAGTGGCACCAGCGCCGCCGCTCCCCATGTGGCGGGCATCGTTGCGCTGTGCATGGGAGAGGCCGGCATCCCGGGACCGTGCGCCGAGATGACATCGGCGGAGGTGATCGATCAGGTGCGCGCGGACGCAGCGGCGAACGCAACGTCGCAGAACGGCTTCGTAGGAGATCCGTTCCACCCCGACCCGCTCGGCCACCATTTCGGGCATCTCGCCTCTGCCGCCGACCTGTCGATCCGCCGGATACCTCCGCGGCCGGCCCCGGTCGTGACGGCCTCACCAGCCACCTTGGCCGACACCACGCTCGAGGTCCTCGCCCTGCGGATCGCCCGCCGGCAGCGGGTCGATGACCTGAGCGTCGTCGTCCGTCTCGCCGAGGCGGGGACGGTGACCGCCCGCGCGCGTGTGCGGTTGCGCGGCGGTGCGGCCCGCCTGATCGCCTCCCGCCGTGCAGCCGTCCAGGCGGAGGCCAACCGGACCTACCGGCTAAAACTTCCGCTGCCGCGCGCGGGCGTCCACCGCATCAAGCGTGCTCTGCGGCGCGGAGTGCGCGTGCGGGCGAAGGTGACGCTGACCATCAGGGACGCGGCCGGCAACTCCCGTACAAAGCAGCGTCGGGTGCGTCTACGCCTCTGACTGAGGCCTTGTGGAGCGCAATTCTCTAGGGTGCAACGCCGTGGCACGGACTTTCAGGTGGGGCATCGCACTGCTCGCGCTCTGCGCGGCGGTCATCCTGCCCGCCCTCGCGTTGGCCGCCGACCCCGTCAAGGGCGGTCGATACACCGGCAAGGCAACGCCGATCCTGAGCAGCCAAGAAGCACTCGGTCGTGATCCGGGTGTCCAGCGACGGAACCCGCGGCACGATTCGCTACTGCGGCGACCGCCCGCGCAAGGTCGAGACCGCGCGGTTTCGCATCCGGAACGGGAGCTTCAAGGCCACCAAGCGCATCACACGCAAGCGGCGCCGCGTAGTCAGCTTCCAGGCCACCGGGACGTTTCGCACCCGCAGTCGCGTGAGCGGGGAGATCGTCGTCGTGTTCAAGTGCGACCGCGCGCCCGGCAGCTACACCGCGCGCCTGCGTCGCTGAACATTCGCTGACAGAGACCGAAGCGCCCGTTTTCCAGGCCGCATCCCTGGGTATGGAAGCTTCCGTAAGGAGGTGAGGGCATGTACATAGGTCTTGGGACCCTGCTTCTGATCATCATTCTGTTGATCATCCTGCTGTAGGAGCAACCCCTCAAATCGAAAAGTTGAAGCGGCCCGCCGACGGCGGGCCGCATGGCTTTCACGATTCACCTTCCGATCGCGGACATATCGTGCTTCGGAATGGTCCACCTCCGCATCGTCGTCCCGCCTGACCTGACCGAGAAGGTGTTGAGTGTGCTCGAGCAGGCGCCGGGCGCATGCAACATCGTTGTGCTGCGCGGTGCCGCTGTACGACCGGAGGGGGACGTGCTCCTCTGCGACGTCGCCCGTGAGGCGGCCAGCATCGTGCTCGCCGACCTTCAGGAGCTGGGCGTGCCCGAGCGCGGATCGATCTCGGTCGAGCAGCTCGACGTGGTGCTCTCACGGGCAGCCGAAGCGGCCGAGCGCGCGGCCCCCGGCGATCCGGCGAACGCGGTTGTCTGGGAGCAGGTCGAGGAGCTGGCTTCGGAGTCGACCACGCTGACCGCGAGCTTCATGATCTTCATGGTCCTGTCGACGCTGATCGCGGCGGTCGGGATCTTCCTCGACACTCCGATCCTGATCATCGGCGCGATGGTCCTGGGCCCCGAGTTCGGGCCGCTCGCGAGCTTCTGCGTCGCGGTGGTCGAGCGGCGACCGAGGCTTGCCATGCGCTCGTTCGTCGCGCTGGTGGTCGGTTTTCCGGTCGCGATCGCCTCCGCGTATCTGGCGTCGCTGATCTTCAAGTGGACCGACCTGACGCCGGACCATTTCAGCCAGACCGATCACAGCTTTGCGGTGATCATCTCCAACCCTGACTTCTTCTCGTTCTTCGTCGCGTTCATCGCGGGTGTGGCGGGCGTGCTGTCCCTGACCACGGCGAAGTCCGGCGCTTTGGCCGGTGTGTTGATCTCGGTCACAACGATCCCGGCGGCCGCCAACATCGCCGTGGCGGGCGCCTATGAGGACTGGTCGGCGGCGCGCGGATCCGCCGAGCAACTCGCGATCAACCTCGGCGCAATCTGTCTCGCCGGGATCATCACGCTGCTTGTCCAGCGCGTGATCTTCACACGCCGCCGCGGCGAGCACCGGCGAAGGCGCGAGCTCGTCGGGCGCGGTGGACCCTCGTTGCTACGCTAGCGCGATCGCCGCTGGACGCGGCGTTGCCCATGTCCGGAGAGGTGTCCGAGCGGCTTAAGGAGCGCGACTGGAAATCGCGTGGGCGGTTTATAGCTGCCTCGAGGGTTCGAATCCCTCCCTCTCCGCTTCAGTCCGCCGAGGGGCCGGGGCGCGGCGCGCTTCGCGGGACCGAATCAGGGGCATGAGATGGCCGGGCGCTGACACTCGCCGGCACCCTGCTGCTCATCGCGGCCGGGGTGCTTGGCGTCTACCTGGCCGTGATCGCGGTCCTGGTGCTGACCGGCCGCCGGGCGCAGGCGCGCGCGGTCGGCGGCTTCGTTCCCGATTGCGCGGTCCTGTTCGCGCGCCTTGCGCGCGACCCGGCGGTGCCGCGCCGGCAAAGGATCGCCCTGGTCGCCCTCGCCGCCTACCTCGCGTCGCCGATCGACCTCGTCCCCGACTTCCTCCCGGTCGCCGGGCAGGCCGACGACGCCGTCCTGGTGGTGCTCGCGCTGCGCTGGATCCTGCGCGGTGCCGGGCCGGCGCTGCTGCAGCGCCACTGGCCGGGCCCGGACAGGTCGCTGGCGCTCCTGCTGCGCCTCGCCGGGAGCCCCTCCCGACCACCAAGGGCCCCAAAAACTTGAGTAACCGCGCTGCGCGGTCGATCACCTGACGAGACCGAGGTGTCGCACCGGGCATTCGACGACAACCCAGGGAGTCACAGTTTCGGAGTCGTCTCCGAAGAGGAGGAGGCTGCGCTGCGCCCCGCAACCGCGGGCGCTGCGGGCGGGATGGAAGAGCTTCCCGACGAGCACGCCCGGGCGTTGCTCCTCGACTTCTCCGCCGACCTGCTCGCCGTGACCGGGTTCGACTCGCGGGTCCGGTGGGCCAACCCGGCGCACGAGGCGGTGCTCGGCGTCGACCCGAAGGCGCTCGCCGGGCACACCTATCAGGAGCTACTGCACCCCGATGACGTGCCGTCCGCGACGGATGCGCTCGAGCGGGTGGTCAGCGCGGGGAGTACGGCCTCCTTCGAGGCGCGGCTGCGAGCGTTCGACGGTTCCTATCGCTGGTTCCAGTTCGGTGCGCGGGCGCACGCCGGCCTCGAGCTGATCTACAGCGTCGGCCGCGACGTCACCGACCGCCGCCGCGCGGAGGAGGAGCTTGCGCTGGCGCACGACCTTGCGCTGGCGGTCGCCGGGGCAGACTCCGCCGAGCGCGCGCTCGAGACGGTGTTGCGCGGCGTCTGCGAGCGAACCGGCTGGGCGATCGGCCAGGCCTGGGTGCTGAGCCCCGACGGCCGCACGCTGGTTTGCAGCCCGGCCTGGCACGGCGCCACGGGCGGCCTGGCCTCGTTTCGCCGCGTGACCGAGGCGCTGTCCTTCGTCCCGGGGATCGGCCTGCCAGGCAAGGCATGGCAGCGCGCCGGCGCAGTCTGGATCCACGACGTCCGCTCCGACCCGGGGTTCGAGCGCGGCCTGTTCGCGCAGGCGGTCGGGTTGGCCGGCGGGGTCGCCGTACCCGTGATGGCGGAGGACGAAGTCGTTGCAGTGATCGAGTTCTTCTGGGCCGAGCAGCGCGAGGAGGGCGAGCGCCTGGTTGCGCTCGTATCCGGGGTGGCCGCGCAGGTGGGCACGCTGATCGGTCGCAAGAAGGCGGAGGAGGACCTGCGCCTGAGCGAGAAGCACTTTCGCGCGGTCGCCGCCTCGGCTCCGGATGCGATCGTGTCGGTGGACGAGCAGGACAACGTCGCCTACGTGAACGCGGCCGCCGAGCGGATCTTCGGCCGGCCTGCCGAAGAGGTGGTCGGCGGCCCGCTGGCGCAGCTGCTGGACAATCCGGCGCCGCGGCTCGCGGACGGCGAGCGCACCGTCGTCTCGACGACGGGCCGCGGGCCCGAAGGCGAGGAGATTCCGCTGGAAGCCGCGTTCTCGCGCTGGAGCGAGGGCGAGGACCGGTTCACGACCGCGGTCCTGCGCGACGTCACCGATCGCCGGCGCGCGGATGCGATCGTGCAGGAGGCCGAGGAGCGGTTCCGCGGGGCCTTCGAGCATGCGCCCATCGGCATGGCGCTGGTCAGCATCGAGCATGACCGTGCCGGGTGCTTCCTGCGGGTGAACCGTGCCCTGTGCGAGTTGATCGGCAGGTCTGCGGAGGAGTTGGTGGGGCGCGAGCTGGCCGAGATCGTCGTCCCCGGAGAGGGATCCGACACGGACGCGCGCTACGTGCCGTGGATGCTGGCCGGGGAGGTCCCCGGATACGAGGCGGAGCAGCGCCTGGAGCGCGCCGATGGGGAGCAGCTGATGTCGCTGGTCTCCGTGTCGCTCGTGCGCGACGCGCAGGAGCGCCCCCTGTACCTGATCGTCCAGGTGCAGGACGTGACCGCGCGCAAGCGCGCGGAGGCCGCCCTGCACGAGAGCCGCGAGCGCGTGCAGGCGATCATCGACAACACGCCTGCCGTGATCTCCGTCAAGGACGGCGAAGGGCGCTACACGCTCGTGAATCGCAGCTTCGAGCAGGTGTTCGGGATCGATCGCGAGCGGGCCGCGGGCCGTAGCGACGAGGAGCTCTTCCCGGGCGAGCAGGCATCGGCGATGCGGGCCAACGACCTGCGGGTGATGCGGGAACACGTGCCGCTGCAGGTCGAGGAGGCGATCGAGCACCCGGACGGCCCGCACACCTACCTGTCCGCGAAGTTCCCGCTGCGTGACGACGAGGGCCGGTCATACGCCGTTTGCGCGATCGCGACGGACATCACCGAGCGCAAGCGTGCCGAGCAGGCGCTGCGCGAGTCCGAGCAGCACTTCCGCCGCATCGTCGACACGGCACACGACGCGTTCGTGTCACTCGACGAGTCCGGGCGGATCACCGCGTGGAACCCCCAGGCGGAGGAGACCTTCGGGTGGAAGGAGGGAGAGGCGCTGGGACGCAGCTTTGCGGAGATCGTCATCCCCGCGCGCCACCGCAGCTCGCACACCCGCGGGCTGCAACGGTTCATGGAGACCGGGAAGGCGCCCCTCTTCGACCGCCGCCTCGAGCTCGACGTGGTGAGCCGGGACGGGCGCGAGTTCCTCGTCGAGATGACGATGAGCGCGGTTCGGGCCGGCGGGCGGTACGCCTTCAACGCGTTCCTGCACGACATCACTGAGCGCAAGCAGGCCGAGGAGACCTTGCGGCGGCTGGCGGACATCGTGCAGTCCTCCCACGACGCGATCGTCGCGACGACCGCGGCGGGAGAGATCACGAGCTGGAACCCGGGCGCGAGCGACCTGTACGGCTACCGGGCCGAGGAGGTGACCGGGCAGTCCCTGGAGATGCTGATACCGGCGGAGCGGGTGCAGCAGGACGCGCGCATGCTGTCGCAGGCGCTCGCGGGACGCAAGCTGGAAGACTTCGAGACCGAGCACCGCCGCAAGGACGGCAGCATCGTCCCCGTGTCCGTGACGGTGTCCGCGATGCGCGACTCGCGGCGGGCGATCGTCGGCGCCTCCGTGATCGTGCGCGACCGCACAGAGCGCAAGCGCGCCGAGGATGCGATGCGGGAGGTGCAGGAGGCATTCCGCCGTGCGTTCGAGGATGCGCCGATCGGGGTGGCGCTGTTCGGCGTCGAGGCCGAGCAGCGCGGGCGGCTGCTGCAGGTCAACCACTCGATGTCGCAGATCACCGGCTATTCGTCGCGCGAGCTGCTGTCGATGTCGCTGGAGGAGATCACCCATCCCTACGACGCCGACCTCGAGCGGCCGCTCTACGACCAGCTGATGAGCACCGAGATCCCGAACTACCAGCTCGAGAAGCGATACCTGCGCGGCGACGGTGGAACGGTCTGGGTGATGCACAACGCCTCGATCGCCCACGACTCCTCCGGCCGCCTGCTGTACGGCATCGCCCAGGTGCAGGACATCACGCGCCGCAAGCAGACCGAGGACCGCCTGGCGAGCGTCGCCTCGGAGCTGGAGCGCCGCGCCTCTGAGCTCGAGCGCTCGAACTCGGACCTCCAGGAGTTCGCCTACGTCGCCTCACACGACCTCTCCGAGCCGCTGCGCATGGTGGCCAGCTACACCCAGCTGCTGGCCCGCCGCTACCAGGGCCAACTCGACTCGGACGCGGACGAGTTCATCGGTTTCGCGGTCGACGGCGTGAACCGGATGCAGCGCCTGATCGACGACCTGCTCGCCTATTCGCGCGCCGGCACCTCCGAGTACCGGTTCGGCCCCGTCGACGTCGCGGAGTTGGTGCGCGACACGCTGGTCGGCATGCAGACGACCGTCGCGGAGTCCGGTGCGACGGTGACGACGGGTGAGCTGCCGACCGTGTGGGGCGACGAGGGCCAGCTGCGACAGCTGTTCCAGAACCTGATCGGCAACGGCATCAAGTTCCGGGCCGACGACCCTCCGCGGGTCGATGTGACCGCCGAGCGCCAGGGCAACGCCTGGCTGTTCCGGGTGTCGGACAACGGAATCGGGATCGATCCGCGCCACGTCGAGCGCATCTTCAGCGTCTTCAAGCGCCTGCACGGCCGCGACGAGTATCCGGGCAGCGGCATCGGGCTCTCGATCTGCAAGCGGATCGTGGAACGCCACCACGGCCGTATATCGGTTGAGCGCAGCCCCGCCGGCGGGAGCAGCTTCTGCTTCACGATCCCGGACCGGGAGCAGCGCCGTACGGGCGATTCAGAGGAGAACGGCGAGGAGGAGGGCGAGCGCGCCTAAACGCATGTCCGATCACCACCGGCGCCGCTAGTCACGACAACAACCGAGGACGGACCCATGGGCTTCAGAGTGCTACAGGAGGGCAGGATGGCGATTCCGCAGGAGATCGCGCCATCGGTCGACGCCACGCGGGAGGCCCGGGAGTTCCCGGCGCGCGCGCGGCTGTCGGCAAACGGCATCGACGGGACGGTCGAGATATTGCTCGTGGAGGACAATCCCGCCGACGCCCGGCTCACACGCGAGGTGTTCGAGGGCGGCCGGCTGTCCACCCATCTGAACGTCGTCGCCGACGGAGAGCAGGCGCTCGCCTTCCTGCGCCGCGAGGGAGCCTACGCGGAGGCTCCGCGCCCGAAGCTCGTGCTGCTCGATCTCAACCTGCCGCGCAAAGACGGCCGCGAGGTGCTGGAAGAGCTGAAGTCCGACGCCACGCTGTCGCGCATCCCGGTGATCGTGCTCACCACCTCAGCCGCGGAGAGCGACATCCTGCACTCCTACGACCTCCAGGCGAACTGCTTCATCACGAAGCCGCTCGACCTGGACGAGTACTTCGCGGTGGTCCGGTCGATCGAGGACTTCTGGCTCACGACCGCCCGGCTGCCGTCGGGATGACCGAGGTCCGAGAGCCGATGACGGCGACCGCGCCGGAGCAGGAGAAGACCTTTCCGGTCCTCCTGGTCGAGGACAACCCCGGTGACGCCCGCCTCGTGCAGGAGCTGCTGTCGGAGACGGGCTCGCGGTTCGAGCTCACCCACGTCGCGTCGCTCACCGACGCACGTCACCAGCTGATGACCGAGAGCGCCTATTGCGTGCTGCTCGACCTCTCGCTGCCGGACGCGAGCCGCCTCGAGGCGCCGATGCAGCTGCGGGCCGCCGCGCCTGACGTGCCGATCGTGATCCTGAGCGGCCTTCAGGACGAGCTGCTTGCGATCAAGGCGGTGCAGGAAGGCGCGCAGGACTACCTGGTCAAGGGTCGCGTCGACGGCGCCGCGATCGGCCGCTCGATCACCTACGCGGCCGAGCGCAAGGCGATCGAGATGCAGATGGCTCACAAGGCGATGCACGACGCGCTCACCGAGCTTCCGAACCGCACGCTGTTCCAGGACCGGCTGAAGCATGCCGTGATGCGCGCAAAGCGCCACGAGAGCCTGCTGGGTGTGATGTTCATCGATCTCGACGGGTTCAAGCCGATCAACGACGGGCTCGGCCACGATGTCGGCGACCTGCTGCTGAAGGCGCTCGGCCGGCGCCTGCAGGAGGGACTGCGCGCAAGCGACACGGCGGCACGCTTCGGCGGTGACGAGTTCATGGTGCTGTGCGAGGACGTCGCGGACGAGCAGCACGTGATCAGCATCGCCGAGCGCCTGCAGGGCGCGATCGCGGAGCCGTTCATGATCGATGGGCACGAGCTGTCCGTCTCGTCCAGCATGGGCATCGTGGTCAGCAGTGGCCACGACGAGAGTGCCGAGAGTCTGGTTCGCAACGCTGATGCGGCGATGTACCGCGCAAAGCGCCAGGGAGTGGCCTACGAGGTCTTCGATGATGGGATGCGCAGCCGCGTGCGCGCGCGGGCGCGCACCGAGTCCGATCTGCACCGCGCGATCGAGGAGCGTGAGTTCCGGCTGCTGTACCAGCCCCAGGTCGACCTGCGCAGCGGCCACATCGTCGGCCTCGAGGCCCTCCTGCGCTGGGACCACCCCGAGCGCGGCGTGGTCGAGCCGTCCGAGTTCCTGTGGCTTGCGGAAGAGACCGGCCTGATCACCAAGATCGGCGAGTTTGCGTTGCGCCAAGCCTGCCTGCAGGCGCGGGCCTGGGGCGCGCACAACGGATCGCCGCTGCAGGTGTCGGTCAACCTGTCCGCGCGCCAACACCGCGACCCGGGCCTGGTGGACCTGGTGGAGCGCATCCTGACCGAGACGCGCACGGAGCCGGAAACGCTGTGCCTCGAGATCACCGAGAGCGTGGTGGTCAACGACGCGGACAATGCCGGCGCGACCCTGCGGGCCCTGAAGGGCCTGGGGGTGAAGCTGTCGATCGACGAGTTCGGAACCGGCCACTCGTCACTCGGATCCCTGAAGCGCATCCCGCTCGACATGGTGAAGGTGGACAGCTCGTTCGTCAGTGGCCTGGGCACCGATACCGAGGACGCCGCGATCGTGACGGCGATCATCAACCTCGCCCACAGCCTCGGTCTGGCCACGGTGGCCGACGGGGTCGAGAGCAAGGAGCAGGTCGACGAGCTGCGC
>CAVSXO010000018.1:0-90460 GCA_963731895.1 uncultured Solirubrobacterales bacterium | reverse complement strand
TGGCGTCGAACCTGCGACCGCGACCGACGGCCGCCTCGGCCAGGCGCTGCCTGGCCAGAGCGGAGCCGGAGATGCAGCCTTGCGGTCGTTCGCCTCGGCCGCCTCCTTGAGGTGTTCCTCGGCCCGACGAGGTGGCCGGCCGAGCAGTTCCGGCCTCGCCGAGCATCAGCGAGCGCCAGCGCCGCGCCGGTCGCCGACCCCGCCTCGTCCGCGATCTTCATCATCTGGCGGGCGAAGTCGGCGACGCAGTGTCGTAGCCATCTGGCGCCGCGAGGTAGTACTCGGCGAGGCACAGGTGGGCGTCGTACACGATGGGCTCCATGTTGGCCCGCATCCGCATGGACTCCGCCAGTTCCTCGGCGAATCGCTCGCGCCACCGCCCTTGCGCCATCGCGACCTTGGCGAGGATGACCGCGGCTTCACCGAGTTCTCGGCCCAACTGGAGTCCAGGGCGATCGCGCGGGCCTCCTCCGCTGCTCGCTCCGCCTCCTTGATCTCGTTCCGGTTCATGTGCACAAGAGCCCACGCGAGCAATGCGTGGGCGCGCTCGGCTCGGTGGGCTGCGGCGCGCCTTCGACGGCGAGGACCTCTTCGTAGAGGGCGATCGTCGCGCGATCCGGCCCGACGCCGAGTTGATCACGGAGCGCCTCGCGCAGCCGCTCGAAGCGCCGGATCGCCTCCCGGCGCTCGCCGGCATCGAGATGGGCGCGCATGAGCGCGCGGGCTGCCTGCTCGTCGGTGGGGTCTTCTTCGGCCAAGCCGCCCCACAGCGTTGCCGGCGCGCAGCACATCCAGGTACCGCTGGCGCAAACGGTGCGTGGCTCGACCAGCCAGGACTCGTAGCGGTCATCTGGAAGGAGTTCGCCGTCGTAGAGGTCGGCGCGCGGCACGACAGGCGGCCGTCATCGGTCGCATCCAGCCGCTTGGCGCGGCGGCCTCGAAGCGCTCGACGTCGGTCTCGACCTCGGCATCGGGCCGAGCACGAGCACGCCGTGGTGGTTCACGATCGCCTGCTCGTCTCCGGTGGCGCGCCGGGCGAAGTGCAAGGCCTTGCGAAGGTTCGTGCCGGAGGCCTGGGGATCGCTCTCGGGCCAGAGCGCCTCCATGACCTGCGACCGATGCAGCCGATGGTCAGGGGGAGCGCGAGCAGCTTGACGACGTCGGCTGCGCGGCGACTTCGCCAGCGTCCCCGGTATCGGGCGTCGTCGACCGCGACCGAGAATCGGCCCGAGGAGTTGGATCGCCAGTCGTCCGCACCGCAAGCAATCGTACGGGCCGTGCCGTGGCCCCGGACCAGCGGGCCATGCGGAACGGTCGCGGAACGGTCCTCTTCCTAGCGTGGGCCCGAGAAGGAGGTGAGACGGATGTCTGCTGTACATGGACGTGCACAACACCCTTCCTGACGGCACCACGCGCGGCCGATGTCGCTGGGGCACACGCGGCGGATCTTGAGGTCCAGGCAGCGCTACGACGTGCGCTACCTCAACTACTGGGTGGACGACGGAGGTCGGCAAGGTCTTCTGCCTGATCGAGGCGCCCAGCGCCGAGGCCGCGCACGCGGTGCACCGCGAGGCGCACGGGCTGGTCGCCGACGAGATCTACCCCGTCACACAAGGGTAGGACGCGACGCCGGCGGCGACCTGCTGTCACTGGGTTCCGCCCGATGGACGACGAGGAGGACGACGTGACTGACACGCACAAGTTTGACGCCGGCACGCTCAGCTGTGCCGATGGCTTAGCACGGGACTCCGCCGCCGGATCCTCGCAATCCCTGCAGGGAGACGTCCTCGTGGTGACCGCACGTGACCCCGCGGCGAAGGAAGACCTGCCTCCGCTGGCCCGGATGATGGGCCACGAGGTGCGTTCGATCGAGACGCCCGGTGACGGACGCCTCCTTATGAGAGTGGAGCGCGGACGATGAGCGAGAAGTTGATCTTCAGCTGCACGTATGGCAATAGCGACCGGGAGCGAGCGACGCTTCCGTTTGTCGCCGCGCGAACATCGCGGCAACAGCGGGACAGGAAGCGGTCGTGCTCTGCACGATCGACGCCGTGTGGCTCGGTACGGGCGGCGGCACCGATGGGATCGCGCAGGACGGCCTGCCGGTGCTCAGTGACCTCTACGCGGAATTCGTGGACAACGGTGGTCAGGTTTGGCTGTGCGGCGCGTGCACGAAACCCCGGGGTATCACCGAGGAACAGGTGAGCAAAGGTGCAACGATCATCGGAGCGGCGAAGGTCGTTGAAGAGGTCGTGCAAGGCGCCAAGACCGTCGCCTTCGCCTGAACCCGCCAGGGGATTCGTATCTCTCTGGGCGTCAAGAGGACCGACGTCTCGAGCGTCCCAGCAGGCCGACACCGCGCCTTGAATCGAGCATGAAAGCCGAGCTTGCACGCGTCATTCCTGCAGGCGCCGATGAAAGGAGGTTGCCTCACTGGGCACGATGAGTGTGAAACCAGGCTCGCTCCACTCGATAGACCACTTCCTTCGGACCGGCAGCGGGCTTATGATCCTCGCCGCCGTCGGCTTCATCGGCTACGCGATCCTGTTCTTCATTCAATCTATGGGGGTTGACCACCTGGGATGGTCTGACCCCGAAGGATCCACACCGCCATCGGCCCCTTGCCCTTGACCTCGATCGTTCCCCGCCGGATCGCAGTCGTACGGTCGCCGCCCAGCCGCCGTACGACCCGCTCGGTCACCTGGATCGCGCCCGGTACGCCGTGGGTCTCCATGCGGCTTGCCGTGTTCACCGTGTCGCCCCAGAGGTCGTAGATGAACTTCGCGCGGCCGATCACGCCGGCCACCACGGGCCGGTGTCGATGCCGATGCGCACCTCGATCGGCAGCCGACTCTCCGCCGCGCATCGCGCGGCCTCGGCCCGCATCTCGAGCGCCATCTCGGCGATCGCCTCGGCGTGATCCGTCCGCGGGCGTCGGGAATGCCGCCCGCCACCATGTAGGCGTCGCCGATCGTCTTGATCTTCTCGACCCGTGGCTCCTCGACCAGCTCGTCGCAGCCCGCGAACACCTCGGTCGAGCAGCACGACCGCATCCGCCGGCGGCAGGTCCTGCGCGAAGCGGGTGAAGCCGACGATGTCGGCGAACAGCACCGTCGCGGCGTCGAACCCATCCGCGATCACCTGTCGGACTCCTTGAGGCGCTCGGCGACCGGCGCCGGCAGGACGTTGAGCAGCAGGCGCTCGGACTTCGCCCGCTCGACCTCGAGTTCTGCCAATGCGCGCTCGCGCGCCCGGACGAAGTACTGCAGCAGCACGTAGGCCGTGGCGCAGACGCCCAGGATGTTCAGCGCGAAGAACGCGACCACCACGCCGCTGGGGATCTCGGGCGCGCCGGCCGCGAGGGCGGGGTCGATCGCCCCGGAGATCGCAACCAGCACACCGAAGGCGACGAACCAGGGGACCGCCTGGCGCGCGCCGACGAACAGCAGCGCGCCACAGGGCAGGTGAAAGCCCACAGCGAGACCGCCGAGGACGCCGCGAAGCCGCCCAGGCTCCACTGCAGGGCGAACGGCAGGATGAGTTAGGAGAGTAAGTTGCGTCGCCCTGAAGGTGCGGAACCGTTTCGTGCGCCTGAAGGCCAGGAGGGAGACCACGGAGATGACGAGGTACGCGAGCGGGATCGCAGCGGGGAGGGGAAGATCCAGGATCAGATAGGTGATGACCCAGATGGGTGTGAGCGCCGCGACGAGCCCGGCGGCGACCGTCAGGGCGCCTTTCGGATCCGGTCGTCTTCGCTGTCGTCGGGGTGGGCCCCGATCGCCGCGAAGCGCTCGATGATGCTCATCGTCAGCCGGTCGCCGGATCTCCTGCGGCTCGACTGAACGATGCGTACAGGAAGCGCTGCTCGACCCCCGTCGGTGTCAGATGCCGGTGGCGCTCGCTGTCGATCAGATCGAAGCCGGGCCCGCAGCGATCTTCGAGTTCGGTCGGGTCGTAGCGGGTGACCGGCGGGCCGCCGCAGTGCGTCGGCCCATCCGAGGCGAACGTCGCCATCACGGCCGTCCCACCCGCCGGCAACGTCGCCTCGCACAGGGCCACGTACCGGGACTGCTCCGAGCGATTGGTCAGGAAGTGGAACGTCGCCCGGTCGTGCCAGACATCGAACCGGTCGAGTGACTCTGCATCCACCACGTCGGCGACGATCCAGTCGACGCGCTCGGCCCTTTCGCCTAGGCGGGCCCGGGTGATCTCGATCGCCTGCTCCGAGATGTCCAACACCGCGATCCGACCGACCCCCGCCTCGAGCAGATTGTCGACGAGCAACTCAGGCGCCGCCACCAACGTCGATGACGCTGTCCGCGCCACGATCGCTCGCGGCGAGCACCATTCGCAAGGACACGTCTGGGCGCGCTTCGTACCAACTCACCTCAGAGGGTGGACGCCTCCGATAGATGGAGTCCCAGTATCCGCTCGCTTCCACAGCGTCAAGTATCCTCCCAGCGGGGACTAGACTGCGCGCCCTCCGTTCATCGGGAGAAACGTGGACCTGCCGCCGACTCCCATCAGTAGTTCTCAACTGATGACAGTTAGCCCCGCGCATGGTCACACTGACGAGGCGACGATCTCTGTCCCTCTCAGGTTCCTGTGTCCGAAAGACGTGGGGTTGATTTCCCCGTCGCTCACCGGCTTGACCTGCGCGTAGCAGTTCGATACATGATGCGGCGTGCGCGGCGCTCTTCCGTCCGGAACGGTCACCTTCCTGTTCACAGACATCGAAGGTTCGACGAAGCTCCTGCACGCGCTTGGGGCCGAGTCATACGCCGACGCGCTGGCCGAGCATCGACGGGTCGTGCGCGAGGCGTTCACTCGGCACGAAGGCGTCGAGGTCGACACACAGGGAGACGCATTCTTCGTCGTGTTCCCGAGAGCGCCCGGTGCCGTCGCCGCGGCATGCGAGGCGCAGGAGGCGCTCGCCTCCGGTCCTGTCGAGTGTCCGCATGGGGCTCCACACGGGGGTGCCGCACGCCACCGCCGAGGGCTACGTGGGCGACGTCGTGCACGAGGGCGCGCGGATCGCGGCCGCGGGACACGGTGGACAGGTGCTGTTCGTCCGCCCAGACGGTCGAACTGGTCGAGGTGAACGTGACCGACCTGGGCGAGCATCGTCTCAAGGACATCGAGTCACCGGTCCCCATCTACCAGCTGGGCTCCGGGCGATTCCCCCCGTTGAAGACCATCTCGAACACGAACCTGCCTCGCCCGGCCAGCTCGTTCGTGGGCCGGGAGCGCGAGGTCCACGAGGTGGCGTCGCTGCTCCGGGGCGGTGCCCGTCTGCTGACCCTCACCGGGCCCGGCGGCACGGGCAAGACCCGTCTCGCGGTCGAGCTGCCGCCGAGCTCGTCCCCGAGTTCAAGGCGGGCGTGTTCTGGGTGGAGCTCGCGTCCCTGCGGGATCCCGCACTGGTCGCCGAGGAGATCGCCCAACGCTCGGCGCACACGATGGCCTGGCACACCACGTCGGCGAACGAGAGATGCTGCTTGTTCTCGACAACCTGGAACAGGTGATCGACGCGGCGCCGGACCTGGCCACGCTCGTCGAGGCATGCTCCAACCTTCGGATGCTCGTCACCAGCCGGGAGCTCCTTCGCGTCCGCGGCGAGGTCGAGTATCCGGTCGCACCGCTCGCCGAGCACGAGGCGGTCGCACTGTTCTGCGCCCGAGCGCGCGTGAAGCCGGACGAGGACGTCCATGCGCTTGCCGGACGCTGGACAGCCTGCCGCTCGCGGTCGAGCTGGCCGCCGCGAGGGCGAACGTGCTCTCGCTCGCCCAGATCCTGGAGCGCTTGTCTCAGCGACTGGACTTGCTCAAGGGCGGCCGGGACGCCGACCCACGGCAAGAGACGCTCCGAGCCACGATCGAGTGGTCCTACAATCTGCTCGAACCGCAACAGCAGCAGCTCTTCGCGCGGATGGCGGTATACGCCGTCGGCTGCACGCTCGATGCGGCCGTGGCAGTCACCGATGCCGCCCTCGATACCCTGCAGTCGCTCGTCGACAAGAATTCGTGCGGCACACCCAGGAACGGTTGGCCGCGCCTGGCGTTGCCGAACGCCGCTGCCCTGCATCGCCGCCGCCACCAGTTCCTCAGTTCCGAGATGGACTCTCGCGCGAGCAGGAAGCTCATCTCGTTGCGACGCTGCACGACGTTGGCGCTGCGTTCGCTAGCTGTGCCCGCGCTTGCAAGGAGGGACGGTCAACGGTCGCACCGCTGATCGCAAGACGCATAACGGCCAAAGTCCGTGGTGGTGACGCCGCCGGTGTGGGCCGCCGGCTCGGTCACATGTCGGGGAGTGCGAACGCCAAGCCGCCTCCGATCGCGCGCAGCACGACGGTATGAACCACGCGCAGTTCGACGCTAAAGAGACATGACCAGCCAACGCCAAAAGACAGCATTCGTACTCTCGGGCGGCGCGAGTTTGGGAGCCATCCAGGCCGGGATGCTTCAAGCGCTGTACGAGCGAAACGTGGAGCCAGATCTAATCGTCGGTGCCTCATCGGGTGCGCTAAACGGCGCGTTCGTAGCGGCCCGACCGCAGAGCGTCGCCACCGCCGAAGAGTTGGCGGACATCTGGATCGGTCTGAGGCGCCGACAGATCTTCCCGTTGAATCCACTCACCGGCCTGTTCGGATTCGCCGGTCTGCGCGAGAACCTGGTGCCCGCGTCAGGCCTTCGGCGCCTAATCGGCCGCCATCTCACGACCAAGCGACTGGAGCAGCTCGCGATTCCCTTTCACGCAGTCGCAACCGACGTTCGCACGGGCGCTGAGGTAAGGCTCTCGAACGGCCCGCTCGTTGACGCGATCCTCGCGAGCGCCGCGATCCCCGGGGTGCTGCCCAGCGTGGAGTGGGACGGCCGCGAGCTGATCGACGGCGGCGTGGCGAACAACACGCCGATCAGCCATGCCGTGGAGCTCGGCGCGGGAAAGATCTACGTCCTTTCGACCGGCCAGAGTTGCGAACTCGAGGCGGCGCCGCGCGGTGCCCTCGGCATGGTCCTGCACGGGATCAATCTGCTCGTGCATCGACGGCTGACGCAGGACATCGCCCGCTATGGCAGTGAGGTCGAGCTGATCGTCCTGCCACCTCCATTTCCCGTCGAGGTGCAGCCAATCGATTTCGGCCAGGCAGAGTCTTTGATCCGCCGGGGACTCACGTCAAGCAGGCAGTTCCTTGATGACCTGGACCGCACCGCGGCGACATCGTCCCTGGAACCGCCACGCCGAGGCCACCAACGGGCTCGGGCCGCACGCCGGCTGCGGTCCGCTGCCTGACCATCCGGCGGCGGCCACCAAGCGATGCGAGCAAAGACCGTCACAACGAACAAGAACGGAACAAACCCATGTTAGGGCGAACAGCAGGTACCACAATGGACGCGAGGTGAGATAGCGATGAGAGCCGACATCGTCCCAGGGGCAAGGTTTCCCGACTACGAGCTCACCGACCACGCGCGGCGGCGCCACCGGCTCAGTGAGTTGCAGGGGATCGACCCGATGATCCTCTTGCTCTCGCGCGGTCATTTCTGCCCCAAGGATCACCAGCAGCACCTGGAGCTCGCGGCCTTCTACCCGAAGGTCGCCGTCGCCTACACGAAGATCGTCACGATCACGACCGACAACCTGCTGGAGATCAACGAGTTCCGCGACTCAGTAGGGGCGCAGTGGACGTTCCTGTCGGACCCGGGGCGGAAGGTGCAGAAGGATCTGGGGATCCAGGAGTACACCGATCCCCACCACGACCCGATGATCCCGCACACGCTCGTGCTCGAGCCCGGACTCGTCGTCCACAAGATCTACAACGGCTACTGGTTCTGGGGCCGGCCCTCAATCGAGGAGCTCGGCCAGGATCTGCGCGAGGTAACACGCCGAATCAGGCCAGACTGGGACATCATGGCGTCCGGCCTGCGCGAAGAATGGGAGAGCGGCGACCGCTCGCGACACTACCCGTACGCGGCCGCACCCCAGAGTCAGGCTGCCTGACCGCAGACCGCTTCTGGATCGCAGGCCCGCTCTGGTTTGGCAGGCATGCGTCCCATCCTGAGCGAGCCTAGATCATGCCGCAGAGGCCCTCGGCTTGGCGTGCTCTTGCTTGTGGCCGCTAGGGATCTTTTGGTATCACGGCTGGTATCACGGCAAGTAATTCCAGTCGCCGGCGCGATTGCCGTGCCGAACAGAAAAGCCCCGCCTTAGCGGGGCTTTTTCATGCGCCCGAGAGGACTCGAACCTCCACGGCCTATAAAGGCCACAAGGCCCTCAACCTTGCGCGTCTACCAATTCCGCCACAGGCGCCAGGCTCGCGATTATAGATGTGAGGTCCGGCTACGCCGGGTCGATGTTCTGGTTCAGGCGGAACAGGTTGTCCGGGTCCCACTGCCGCTTCAACGCCAGCAGGCGCTCGTACTTCTCCGGGCCGTATGACGACCTCAGGCGCGCCGAGCCCTCGTCGGCGGCGATGAAGTTCGGGTAGGGCGTCCCCACCTCGTACGGCTTCATCGCCTGCGCGAAGCCGCGGGCCCAGTCGCGGTTCTGGTCGTCCTCGGCCGGGTCCATCCACATCGACAGGCAGAAGTAGGCCCAGGGAGCATCGGGCGTGTTCAGCGCCATGTCGCCGTTGCTCCTGCTCATCGCCCCGCGCCTGCGGCGCGAGGATCAGCTGTCCGAACGGTGCCGGCAGCTTCTCCGCCTGCTCGACGATCATGTCGATCGCCTCGTCGGGCATCTCGTTCACCCAGTCGACCTTGAAGTACTCGCGCACCCCGTGCGGGTTCCCCGCATCGAGCATCTGTTGCAGCGCGACGTACGGCATCGGCTGAACCATGTCGATCGACGGGATTCGTGGCCTCACGCAGCTGCCGGGCAACCTTCTCGCCGTCCTCGATCGAGCCCACATATATGAACACGATGCCGATCGCCGGCTGTCCGCGCAGCGCCTCGGGGACGAACTCCTCGGGCGGGGCGGTGATCAGAGCCGCGCCGCCACCGACCTCGTCCGGTGCCTGCCTCGATGAAGTCGCGGTAGATGCGCAGGACCTCCTTCGCGCGCTCGCGCGGGTACACCAGCATCCCGCCCATCACGATCGGGCCCACCGGGTGGAGGCGGAACTCGAACTCGGTCACCGCGCCGAAGTTCCCGCCGCCACCGCGCAGTCCCCAGAACAGCTCCGGGTTCTCGTCGGCGCTGGCGCGTACGACGCTGCCGTCGGCCGTGACCACTTCGGCGGACAGCAGGCTCTCGCAGGTCACGCCGTACATCCGCTCCAGCCAGCCGCTGCCGCTGCCGAGTCGCGAGGCCGCCGACGCCGGTGTCGGAGACCCGGCCGCCGGTGACGGCGAGCCCGTGCTCCTGCGTCGCGGCGTCCATGTGGCCCCAGGTCGCCCCGCCCTGCGCCCGCGCGGTGCGCGCCTCGGGATCGACCGTCACGCGGTTCATCGGACCGAGGTCGATCACGATGCCGTCGTCGCAGGTGCTGTAGCCCGGGGTGGAGTGGCTTCCGCCGCGCACCGCCACGACCAGGTCGTGCTCGCGGCCGAAGTTCACGGCCGCCACGACGTCGTCGGTCGAGGCACAGCGGACGATCACGCGCCGGGTGGCAGTCGATCATCCCGTTCCAGACGAGGCGTGCCTCCTCGTAGTCCGCGTCCGCGGGGGTGATCACCTGACCACCCACGGCGCTTCGAAGCTGCTCGACGGTGCCGTCCTCGAGCGCGACCTGACTGCTCATGATGCTCCTTTCGTTGCCGGCTACCCCTGCACCCGACTCTGCGGGCGACCCGGAACCTACTCTCCGCCTCAGCGCCGCGCAATGGGCAAGTTGTTGAAACCGTCCGCCGCCCTGTCTACTCTACGAACATGTGTTCGCTCAGATCGCGATTTTCGCCAGCATCCTTCCCAGCCGAACTGTCTCGAGGGGAGCCGATGGACCTGAAGATGACCAACCGCCAGCAGGAGATCTTCCAGTTCATAAAGCGGTACGCGGCCAAGTACGGCTATCCGCCGACGGTCCGCGAGATCGGGAAGGCGGTGGGCCTCGCCTCGTCGTCGACCGTCCACGCCCACCTCGCGAACCTCGAGAAGTACGGGGTCCTGCGCCGCGATCCCACCAAGCCGAGGGCCATCGAGCTGCTGTTCGACAAGGCCAAGAAGGTCGTCGGCACGGCGATGGCGCCCTGCCGCTCGTCGGCCGGGTCGCAGCCGGTGGACCGATGCTCGCCGAGGAGAACATCGAGGACTACGTCCAGGTGCCCGCGGTGGCCGGCGGCGACGAGGGCGAGTACGTCCTCCAGGTGTCCGGCGAGAGCATGCGCGACGCCGGCATCCTGGCCGGGGACTACGTGGTGGTCCACCGTCAGGACAGCGCCAGCGACGGCGACATAGTCGTGGCGCTGCTCGGCGACGAGGCCACCGTGAAGCGCTTCTTCCGCGAGAGCGACCACGTCCGCCTCCAGCCCGAGAACCCGTCGATGGAGCCGATCCGCAGCCGTGACGTGCAGGTCCTCGGCCGAGTCGTGGGAGTCTTCAGGAAGGTCTGATGCCCGCGCTCGAGGACCCACCCGTGATGATCGGCTCCGGCCCGCGGCCGGACCGCTTGTTCGACCCGGGCGGCCGCACGCTCGAGGACCGGCTGCGCGAGACCGACGACGCGCTCCGCCACGGCGGCGCGGCTGCCTGCCTGGTCTGCGGCGCGATGACGGTCGGCGGCGACCTCAGCACTCCGGCCGAGTGCACCGCCTGCGGCAGCCGGCTGGAGTAGCGCGACACCAGCCCGCACCCGGCCCGCCGCGGCCGGTGGGCGAGAATGCCCGGCATGCGTCCTCCAACTCCCCGCGAGGCGTGGCTGCGGCTCGCGGCATGCGCCGGGGCGGCCGCGCTGCTCCAGATGGACGGCACGATCGTCACGGTCGCGCTGCCCTCGGTGGGGGAGGAGCTCGACGCCGACTCGCACCAGCTCTCCTATGTGCTGACCGCGTACTTCGTCGCCTACGGATTGGCGCTGTTCCCCGGCGGTGCGCTGGTCGACAGGATCGGGTCGCGCACGGTCGGTCTGGCGGGCCTGGCGGTGTTCGCCGCGGGCGCGCTGATCGGCGCGCTGGCAGGGAACCTCGAGGTGCTGATCCTCTCCCGGGTCGTCCAGGGCGTCGGCGCCGGGCTCGTGAGCCCGGCCTCGCTGGCCGGCGCGGTGTCGGGCTTCTCGCCCGAGCGCCGCGGCGCCGCGCTCGGCATCTGGGGCGCCAGCTCCGGCATCGCGAACCTGATCGGACCGGTGGTCGGCGGCCTGCTGACGGTCGCGATCGACTGGCGCGCCTGCTGGTGGTTCCTGGTCCCCGCCAGCGCGGCGGCCGCGCTGGCGCTGTGGCAGCTCGTGCCGCGCGAGGTGCACGCGGACGAGAGCCCCGAGACCTCCGGGCCTGCGCCAGCGCGTCGTGGCGGCCGCGGCGCTGGTCGCGGCGCTCACGTTCGCGGTCATGATCGGCGCGTTCTACCTCGGCCAGCAGTACCTCCAGATCGCCGCCGGGCTACTCGGCGCTGGGCGCGGCGGCGGCGCTCACGCTGATCGCGCTCGTGGTGGTCGTGGCGGCCCCCGTCTCCGGGCGCCTGACGGACTCGCGCGGCGAGGGCCACGACGGCCGCGCTCGGCTTCGTGCTCGTGGCGCTGGCGCTCGGTGTGCTCGCGATTCCGGGCGTGCCGCTCGACGGCCTCGGGGCGCTGCCGCTGCTGGTGCCGTTCGGCCTCGGCCTCGGACTGCTGTTCGTGCCGGCCTCGCGGGCGGCGCTGAACGCCGTGCCGCAGGCCAAGCACGGCCGGGTGTCCTCGCTGCTCTCCGCGTCGCGCCTGCTGGGCGCCGGGCTCGGCGCCGTCCTGGGCGGCGTGGCGCTCTCGGGCGGCGTGACCGAGCGACCACATGCGGATCGCCCTGGGCGCCGGCGCGGCGCTGTGCCTGGTCGTGGGATTGCCGGCCGCCGCCGAGCTGTCGAACCGCTCCGTCCGCGGCTACAATCGAAAGTCGCAGACCGAGCAGCCGCGGGGGCGCTGCCTCCCCGGCCTCACGGTCGAGGAGGTAAGCCTTCGAGGAAAGTCCGGACACCAAAGGGCAAGGGTGGTCGGTAGCGCCGACCCGGGGAAACCCGAGGGAAAGTGCCACAGAAACGACACCGCCTAAGCGGGGCAGTCTCAGCTGAACTGCTCCGCCGGTAAGGGTGAAATGGTGCGGTAAGAGCGCACCGGCGCCGTGGTGACACGGCGGCCGCGGTAAACCCCACCCGGTGCAAGGCCAAGCAGGACCGTTACGAGCCGGCCCGGCCAGGTCCAGGTGGGCCGCATGAGATCGGCGGCAACGCCGGTCCCAGATGGATGGTTGCTCCAAGACAGAATCCGGCTTACAGGTCTGCTACGGAAACGGCCCCCTCGGGGGCCGTTTCTATTTGGCGGTACGCCGCGCCGATCGGATTTTCCGGGAGCGCGGAGTAGAGTGAGAAGTGCCCCGCAAAAGCGACTTCCGGAGGCCCGTCAGCGCATGAACAGCTTCGACGCCCGCTCCACGCTCACGGTCGGCGACCGGTCCTACGAGATCTTCCGGCTCGACGCGCTGCAGGCGAAGTTCGACGTCGCGCGGCTCCCGTTCGCGCTCAAGGTCCTGCTCGAGAACCTGCTGCGCTACGAGGACGGGCAGGTGGTCGACCAGCGACGACGTCGAGGCGCTCGCGCGCTGGGTGCCGACGGACGAGCCGAGCCGCGAGATCGCGTACATGCCGGCGCGCGTGCTGATGCAGGACTTCACCGGCGTGCCGGCCGTGGTCGACCTCGCCGCGATGCGCGACGCGATGGGCGACCTGGGCGGCGACCCGGCGCGCATCAACCCGCTGCAGCCCGCGGAGCTCGTGATCGACCACTCCGTGCAGGTCGACGCGTTCGGCACGCGCAAGGCGTTCCAGATCAACGCCGACCGGGAGTTCGAGCGCAACCAGGAGCGCTATGCGTTCCTGCGCTGGGGCCAGCAGGCGTTCGACGACTTCGCCGTCGTGCCGCCCGACACCGGCATCGTGCACCAGGTCAACCTCGAGTACCTCGCGCGCGTCGTGTTCGCCCGCGAGGCGGACGGCACGGCGCAGGCCTACCCGGACACGCTCGTCGGGCACGGACTCCCACACGACGATGGTGAACGGCCTCGGCGTGCTCGGCTGGGGCGTGGGGGGGATCGAGGCAGAGGCCGCGATGCTGGGCCAGCCGGTCTCGATGCTGATGCCCGCAGGTGATCGGCTTCAAGCTCAGCGGCGAGCTGCAGGAGGGCGCGACCGCCACCGACCTCGTCCTGACCGTCACGCAGATGCTGCGCGAGAGGGGAGTGGTGGGGAAGTTCGTCGAGTTCTTCGGGGAAGGGCTTGCGCGGCTGCCGCTGGCCGACCGCGCGACGATCTCCAACATGGCGCCGGAGCAGGGCGCGACCTGCGTGATGTTCCCGATCGACGCCGAGACGCTCCACTACCTGCGGTTCACCGGCCGCACCGAGGAGCAGGTCGCGCTCGTCGAGGCGTACGCGCGCGAGCAGGGGATGTTCCACGAGCCCGGCGCGGAGGAGGCGACTACACCGACACCCTGTCGCTCGACCTCGGCGACGTCGAGCCGAGCCTCGCCGGGCCGCGCCGGCCGCAGGACCGCGTGCCGCTCACGGACGCCAAGTCGTCCTTCGTCGAGGAGCTGAAGCACCTGCTCGAGGCCGGCGCCGCCGCGCCCGGCAACGGCGACGTCGAGCGGCTTCACAGGGCGAGGGCGGCCACACCGCGGTCGGGGTCGAGCAGCAGACGTCCACCGCGGTCGAGGTCACGACCGCGGGCGAGCGCTGCTCGCTCGACCACGGCTCGGTCGTGATCGCCGCGATCACGAGCTGCACCAACACCTCGAACCCGGCCGTGATGGTGGGGGCCGGCCTGCTCGCCCGCAACGCCGTCGAGCGGGGGCTGCGCTCGCAGCCCTGGGTGAAGACCAGCCTCGCGCCTGGCTCGAAGGTCGTGACCGAGTACCTCGAGCGCGTCCGGTCTCGACGCGCCGCTCGAGGCAGCTGGGGTTCAACCTCGTCGGCTACGGCTGCACGACCTGCATCGGGAACTCCGGCCCGCTGCCGGAGGAGATCTCCGCCGCGATCGAGCAGGGCGACCTGGCGGTCGCGTCGGTGCTGTCGGGCAACCGGAACTTCGAGGGCCGGATCCACTCCGAGGTGAAGATGAACTACCTCGCCTCGCCGCCGCTGGTGGTCGCCTACGCGCTCGCCGGCCGCATGGACGTCGACCTCACCACCGAGCCGCTCGGCGAGGGCTCCGACGGCGAGCCGGTCTACCTGCGCGACATCTGGCCGACCCAGCGCGAGATCCACGACACGATCGAGAGCGCGGTCCAGTCCGAGATGTTCACGCCGCAGCTACGCCGACGTGTACGCCGGCGACGAGCGCTGGAACTCGCTCGACGTGCCGTCGGGCGACATCTACACCTGGCGCCCAGCACCTACGTGAAGCGCCCGCCGTTCTTCGAGGGCATGCCGGTCGAGCCACCGCCGATCGAGTCGATCAGCGGCGCGCGCGTGCTGGCGCTGCTCGGCGACAGCGTCACCACCGACCACATCTCTCCGGCCGGCGCGATCCGCCGCGACAGCCCGGCGGGGAAGTACCTGATCGAGCAGGGCGTCCAGCCGCGCGACTTCAACTCGCTCGGCTCACGCCGCGGCAACCACGAGGTGATGATGCGCGGCACGTTCGCGAACGTGCGGCTGCGGAACCATGCTCGCGCCCGGCAAGGAGGGCTCCTGGACGGTCCACCTCCCGAGCGGCGAGGAGATGTCGATCTTCGACGCGGCCATGCGCTACATGGAGGAGGGCGTGCCGCTGGTCGTGCTGGCCGGCAAGGAGTACGGGTCCGGCTCCTCGCGCGACTGGGCCGCCAAGGGCCCGCGCCTGCTCGGCGTGCGGGCGGTGGTCGCGCGAGAGCTACGAGCGCATCCACCGCTCGAACCTCGTCGGCATGGGCGTCCTGCCGCTCCAGTTCGCCGACGGTCAGGGCGTCGCAGCCGCTGGGCCTCGACGGCCGCGAGACCTACGACGTGGCGGAGGTGGCCGACGGGCGCGCGCACGACGACGGTGACGGCCCGCAGGGACGACGGCGACGCAGGTGCAGTTCGAGGTCACGGTGCGGATCGACACGCCGCAGGAGTGGCTCTACTACCGGCACGGCGGCATCCTCCAGTTCGTCCTGCGCCAGCTGCTCCACCGCAACGGCCTTGAGCACCCGGTAACGTACGGCCCGCCGCAGCCAGGCCCCTCGGACCATGGACCCCGAACGAGCAAGAGAGCTGCTGACCCGCGAGCGCGAGCGCATCGAGGGTGAGCTGCGCGCGCTGCGCGCCGACCGCGGCGACGGCGAGCTCTGCGGCGTCGACCAGCACAACGCCGACGCCGGCACCGAGCTGTTCGAGAACGAGCGCGACCAGTCGGTGATCGAGCGCCTGGAGCGCGAGCTGGAGGCGATCGAGCGCGCCGAGCAGCGCGTCGAGGAGGGCACCTACGGCGTCTCGGTCGAGAGCGGCGAGCCGATCCCCGACGGCCGCTGGAGGCGGTTCCTGGGCCGAGCGCACCGCCGAGGAGCAGGGCCGCTTCGAGCCGGGCCTGCCCGGAGCGACGCCTCGCCGGCCCAGGCCTGAGATTGACTCGTCAGTCAATCTTGCTAGCATGCCGCGCTTCGCACTACCTGACCGCTGAGTCTCCGTGCCGCCATGGCGAGCCGGGAGCGGGGGAACCAAGGCGGCCCTCAGGCCGCGGGGGCGAATCGCCGTCGAGCCACGTGGCTCTCCAGGCGTAGCGCAGCTCTTTCAGCGCGAGCCCGTCAGCTAACCCCGTAAGCGACAGAAAGAGAGGAACGTGTCGGAACGCCCCCACGGGCCGCGCCGCGCGCAGCGCGCGCAGGCGCTCTCCAACGTACAACTCATCGCCCGGGCGGGCGTCCCGACCGGGTCGCGGCGTGGGCGTTCGCGCTCGGGATCTTCCTGATCCTGGTCGCGGCCACCACCTCGCGCGGCGAGAGCGGGGGCGCCGTCCGTGCCCCGGCCGCCGGCGCCGGCGCCGGAACGCACCGGCGACCAAGGCCCAGCTCGGCGAGCGCGTGCTGCAGCGAGGGCAGCGAAGGCCCGGACGTGCGCACCCTGCAGTCGATCCTCAGCGCCCGCGGCTACGGCGACCTCGAGACGACGGGCCGTTCGACGCCGCCACGGCGGCGGCGGTGCGCGCGGTTCCAGCGCGAGGCCGGCCTCGAGACGACGGCGTCGTGGGCCCGCAGACGCGGCCCAGCTGCTGGCCCTGATGCGCGCTGCGGCGCGCGACCTGGTACGGCCCCGGGCTCTACGGCAACCGCACGGCCTGTGGCCAGACGCTGCGGCGCTCGACGCTCGGCGTCGCGCACAAGACGCTTCCCTGCGGCACTCCCGGTGACCTTCTACCACCGCGGGCCGCTTCGTGACCGTGACCGTGATCGACCGGGGCCCGTTCCGGTCGCGGGGTCGACTGGGACCTCACGGCGGCCGCCGCAAAGGCGCTCGGCATGGCGGCCACGTCCCGCCTGCGCACGATTCACTGATCCGCCGCCGGCGGCCGCGTTCCGTAGAGCCTGACAGACCGCCCTGCGGGCAGGCCTCGCGCGCTCGGCGGCGTACTTGAAAAGCGGCAGGCTTTTTGTAAACTTCCTTACCCGCAGTAAGGAAAGCGCCTTGTTGTTAGTTGCGACGCTTTCTGTAGTTGCATCCATTTTGTTAGCTCCGATCTGAAAGTAAAGCGATGGCCGCCAAGATCAGCAGATTCGACATTCACGACGAGCTCACCGCCCCGCCCGAGAGTGCTCCGATCCTGAAGGGAGCCCTGTCCGGCAGCGGCAAGCTGAACAACTTCGTCGGCGTGCTCGCCGGCTCGCCGGCAGCGCTGCGCGGCTACGCGCGGATGCGCTCCGAGCTGCGGCGCGGCACGCTGCCGCCCGCCACGCAGGAGCGGATCGCGCTCGCCGTGGCCGAGTACCGCGGCTCCGAGTACGACGTCGCGGTGCACGCACGGGCCGGCCGGGCGGTCGGGCTGAGCCTCGACGAGATCGACCTGGCGCGCCGCTTCACCTCCCGTGACGAGGACGAGGCGGCCCTGCTGCGGTACCTCGAGATCGATGCTCGACAACCGCGGCGAGGTCCCGGTCCACCTCCACGAGGAGGCGCGCGAGCACGGCTGGTCCGACGAGCAGATCCTCGAGGCGCTCGCGCATGTGGCGCTCGCCGACTTCTCCTCCCTTGTAACGCTTGCCGGTGAGATCCCGCTCGAGGGCACCTCGCGCGAGGTCAAGCCGCTCAAGAAGGTCGCCTAGCGACCATGCGCGGGGAGGCGCCGACACTCGCAAGGCCCGGCGCCGGAACCGCAACCTCCCCTCCCCAAAGACGCAGCAGGCGCCGCGGATCTCCCATGACACCGCGGCGCCGCTCGTCTCCTCCCGAGACGTCTGCCCGTACTACCACGAGGCCGTGGAGCTGCTGGGCAAGCGCTGGACCGGCGCGATCGTGCACGTCCTGCTGCCGGGCCCGATGCGGTTCTCCGAGATCGCCAGGCGATCCCGCAGATCTCGGACCGCCTGCTCTCGATGCGGCTGAAGGAGCTCGAGTCGTTCGGGATCGTCGCGCGCCGCGTCTGGGACGCGGCGCCGGTGCGGGTCGAGTACGAGCTGACGCCCAAGGGCGTGGCGCTCGGCCCGACGGTCACGGAGCTGCGCCGCTGGGCGTGCGAGTGGCTGAGGCCGCCGGGCGCGCCTGAGTAGCTGTACGTTCCCAGCCGTGGTGTTGGTGGTCGGCAGGGTCCGGTGCACGTCCCGAGCAGCGGGACGACCTCGTCGCGCTCATGCGAGGAGATGCAGGACGAACTCTCGCCGCGAGGTCGGTTGTCTGCGCTACGGGTTCTTCGCCGCCGTGGAGGATCCCCTCAGCTTCGTCGCCGTCGAGGAGTGGGCCGACCGCGAGGCGCTCGACCGCCATTTCGCCCAGCCGCACCTGCGGGAGTTCGCACGCGGCCTGGTCGAATTGGTCGACTCCGCGCCGGAGGTCGCGATCCACGAGGTCGCCGGCACGAGCCCGTTCCCGGGCTCATCGCCTCCACCCGCCCCGAAGCTCTAGGGTTACGCGCTCCACGGCGCTCCCCGCGCCCCCGCGAACCCGACTCGAGAAGGAGCAGAGCGTTGGCAGACAAGGCCCCCATGACGCCTCAGGACGTCAGCCGCCATCTGCGACGAGCGCGACGTCCGCTTCATCCGCCTGTGGTTCACCGACATCCTCGGCCAGCTGAAGAGCTTCTCGATCAACCGCCAGGAGCTCGACGACGCGTTCGAGGGCGGCATGGGCTTCGACGGCTCCTCGATCACCGGCTTCAACCCGATCGAGGAGTCGGACATGATCGCGATGCCCGACCCCTCGACCTTCTCGATCCTTCCCTGGCGCCCGGAGGACAAGGCGACCGGGCGCATGTTCTGCGACGTCCAGGTTCCCGGCGGGGAGCCCTACGAGGGCGACCCGCGCTGGGTCATGCGGCGCGCGCTCGAGCGGGCGAAGTGCATGGGCTTCGACAACTTCTACATCGGGCCCGAGCTCGAGTACTTCTACTTCCGCTCCGCCGAGACCGGCGGCGGCCCCCCGGAGGTGCTCGACAGGGGCGGCTACTTCGACCTCACGACGCTCGACGCCGGCTCGGACCTGCGCCGCGAGACGGTGCTGGCGCTCGAGCAGCTCGGCATCCACGTCGAGTACAGCCACCACGAGGTCGGCCCCTCCCAGCACGAGGTCGACATGCGCTACGCGGACGCGCTCAAGATGGCCGACGACTGCATGACGTACCGCATCACGGTGAAGGAGTACGCGATGAAGTACGGCTTCTACGCGACCTTCATGCCGAAGCCGCTGTACGGCGAGAACGGGTCGGGCATGCACGTGCACCAGTCGCTGTTCAAGGACGGCCGCAACGCGTTCTACGACGCCGACGACCAGTACTACCTGTCCGACGTGGCGAAGTCGTTCATCGCCGGCCAGCTCAAGCACGCGCGCGAGATCTCCGCGCTGTTCGCGCAGTGGGTCAACTCCTACAAGCGGCTCGTGCCCGGCTACGAGGCGCCGGTCTACGTGGCCTGGTCGCGGCGCAACCGCTCGGCGCTGATCCGCGTGCCGCTCTACCACCCCGGCAAGGAGCAGGCGACGCGCTGCGAGATCCGCAGCCCCGACCCCGCGTGCAACCCCTACCTGTGCTTCGCGGCCCTGCTCGCAGGCGGGTCTGGAGGGAATCGAGAAGGGCTACGAGCTGCCCGAGCCGATGGAGAGGAACCTCTACCACCTGTCGCCCGACGAGCGCAGGAAGCTCGGGATCGAGCAGCTGCCCGAGACGCTCGGCGAGGCGATCGAGATCGCGGCGGAGTCGGAGCTGATCCTGAAGACGCTCGGCGAGCACATGTTCACGCGCTTCGTCGAGATCAAGCGCCAGGAGTGGGAGGACTACCGCACCCAGCTCTCGCAGTGGGAGATGGAGCAGTACCTGCCGATCCTCGTCGGAGTGCGCGAGCGCTTCGGCAAGATGGGTGACCGCTGGCGCGACGTCGTGCTGGTCGAGCGCCGCAGTCGCGACTAGCCGGCGAGCTCGCGTTCGAGCTCGGCCGGCTCGGTGACCGGCATCCGGCAGGCGAAGTTCTCGCACACGTAGGCGGCAGGGCGGCCGTCGACGGGCTCGCGCCCGGCCAGCAGCGGCACCACCTCCGGCGCCCGGGTGTCACGCGAGCGCATGCCGGCCACCACCGTGGTCGGGCGAAACCGGGAGCGCACGACCGCCGCGAGCTCGGCCAGCGGCTCACCGACGAGCGCCACCTCCCGCCTGGGGCCGAAGTGGAACCGCAGCGCCTGCAGCAGATGACCGAAGGCCTGGGGGTGGCGGGCGGCGGCTTGGTGGAGGAGGCCGAACACCTCGTCGGCCCGGCGCTCGTAGTCGCGCTCGCCGGTGAACGCCGTCAGGCGTTCGAGGCCGTAGTGCGGCAGAGGAGTTGCCCGAGGGGATCGGGTGGTCCTCGAAGCTTCGCGGGCGCACGATCAGCGCCTCGTGGTCGGCTGGAGGTGTCGAAGAAGCCGCCGTCGGGTCGAGGCGAAGCGCTCGATCATCGTGTCGGCCAGCGCGCGGGCCGCCGTGAACCAGCGCGTCTCGAAGGTCGCCTCGTAGAGGACGAGCAGCGCCTCGACGAGGAACGCATGGTCCTCGAGGTAGGCGTTCAGGGCCGCACGGCCGTCCTTGTACGTGCGCAGCAGCCGGCCGTCGCGTCGCGCATCTGGTCGAGCAGGAACTCGGCGCACTGCGCGGGCGGCCTCCAGGTAGTCGGTCGCGCCCGAGCACCGCGCCGGCGTCGGCCAGCGCCGCGATCATGAGCGCGTTCCAGGCCGTCAGCCGCTTGTCGTCGAGGCCCGGCCAGACGCGCTGCGCGCGCACCTCGTACAGCGTCCGGCGCGCGCCGCGCGAGCACCGCCGGGTCGATCTCGTCGCCCGGCGACGTGCAGGATGCTGCGTCCCTCGAAGTTCGGGCCCCGGTCGACGCCCCAGTAGGCCAGGATCAGCCGGCTCGGCGTCGTCGCCCAGCAGTTCGCGCAGCTCCGCTCCGACGTCCACACGTAGAACTTGCCCTCCTCGCCCTCCGAGTCGGCGTCGAGCGCGGAGTAGAAGCCGCCCTCGGGCGCCGCGCATCTCGCGCAGCGCCCAGTCGAGCGTCTCCTCGCACACCCGCCGGAAGCAGCTCGTCGCCGGTCAGCTGCCAGCGTGCAGGTACGCGCGTGCGAGCAGCGCGTTGTCGTAGAGCATCTTCTCGAAGTGCGGTACGAGCCAGTGCGCGTCGACGGAGTAGCGCGCGAAGCCGCCGCCGACCTGGTCGTAGATGCCGCCTCTGGCCATCCGCTCCAGGGTCGTCGTGACGATCTCCCGTGCCTTCTCGGCCTGCTCGTCCTTTCGCGCCGGGCTCGGCCATGCGGCCCATCAGGAACTCGAGCGCCGAGGCCGGCGGGAACTTGGGCGCGCCGCCGAAGCCGCCGAAGTTCGGGTCGAACTGGGCGGCGAGGTTCTGCTCTGCCTCGTCGAGCATGCCCGGCGTGGGCGCCTCCTCGGGCGCGCGCACCTGCGCCGGCGCGCTCAGGCCCTCGACGGTGCGCGGCGCCGACTCGCGGATCTCGTCGCGGCGGGTGCTGCCACGCCTCGGCGACGCCCTCCAGGACCTGCCGGAAGCTCGGCATCCCGTGCCGGGGCTCCGGCGGGAAGTAGGTGCCGCCGTAGAACGGCACGCCCTCGGGATCGATGAACACGTTCAGCGGCCAGCCGCCCTGACCGGTCATCGCCTGCACGGCTCCCATGTAGATCGAGTCGACGTCGGGGCGCTCCTCGCGGTCGACCTTCACCGGGACGAAGTTCTCGTTCATGACCGCCGCCGTCTCGGGGTCCTCGAACGACTCGTGCTCCATCACGTGGCACCAGTGGCAGGCCGAGTAGCCGATCGAAACGAGCAGCGGCTTGTCCTCCGCGCGGGCACGCGCCAGCGCCTCCTCGCCCCACGGGTACCAGTCGACGGGGTTGTCCTTGTGCTGGAGGAGGTAGGGGCTGGTCTGGTCGGCGAGCCGGTTCGCCATTTCCGGCTAACTACCCATCAGGTCTGACGCGAACGCCTCGAATGCAGCCAGGTACCGGTCGAGGTGCTCGTCGGTGTGGGCGACCGACAGCGTCCACTCCTCCTCGACCCCCGGGGTCATGAAGATCCCGTGGTTCATGTGGTAGAGCCAGGCGAGCGTCGAGAGGTCGTCGTCCACCTTCGTCAGGTAGTCCCGGTACTCGCGCAGCGGCTCGGACGAGAAGATCACGCAGCCCTTGGCGCCGATGCCCTCGGTGTAACAGGGCAGCCCGTAGCGCTCGATGATCGCGTCGCACCCAGCCCGCAGGCGCGCGTTCGCCCGCTCGAGGTGCACATATGCGTCGGGGGTGAGCACCTCGGTCAGGGCCGCCTCGGCGGCCGCCATCACGAGCGGGTTGCCGTTGAACGTGCCGTACTGGTGCACGGTCCCGTCCGCGATCACGGCGGCCAGCTCCTCGGTCATCCCGATCGCGCCGCCCGGCAGGCCGCCGCACATGGCCTTCGCGAGCGTGATGATGTCCGGCTGCACGCCGAAGCGCTGCGTCGCGCCGCCCGGCGAGATCGTGGCGCCCGTCTTGACCTCGTCGAAGATCAGGTGCGACTCCGTGCGCGGAGGTGATGCGGCGCACCTCCTCGAGATAGCCCTCGCGCGGCGGGACGATGTTGATGTTCATCATCGCCGGCTCCATGATCAGCGCGGCGACCTTGCCCGCGAGGCGGTCGAGCACCCGCTCCAGCGCCTGCGCGTCGTTGAACGGGACCGAGCGCGTGAGCTCGGTGATCGCCTGCGGGTAGCCCGCGCCGTACGGGACGCTGATCGGGTCGTCGCGGTCGCCGAGCGCCTCGAGCGGCGGGTAGACGGAGACCATCACGGCGTCGTGGTGGCCGTGGTAGGACCCCTCGATCTTGAGGATCATGTCGCGGCCCGTCGCGCCGCGCGCGACGTGGACGGCGTCCATCGTCGACTCCGTGCCGGAGTTCGTGAAGCGCCACTGCGGCAGGCCGAAGCGGCGCCGCAGCTCCTCCGCCACGGCGATCGAGTGCGCGGTCGGCGCCGCGAAGTGGGTGCCGCGCTCCACCTGGCGCTTGACCGCGTCCGCGATCCGGGGGTTCGCATGGCCGACGCACATCACGCCGAAGCCGTTGTGGAAGTCGATGTACTCGTTCCCGTCCACGTCCCACACCTGCGCACCGGTCCCGCGCTCGACGTACACGGGCCAGGGATCGTTCTCCTGGAAGGAGGAGGGGACGCCCTTCGGCATCACCTTCCGGGCACGCTCGATATGTCTCGCCGGAGCGTGGCGTGCGCTCCGCGAACAGATCACGCTGGCGGCTGGTCAGCTCTGCGAGCCGGCGGCGGTCGATCTCGGGTGCCGGAGTGGTGGCTGGCGTGAGGGCTCGACGCTCATCGCCTGGAGCCTACACGGCGCTGTCCAGGTTCGCTGCGGAGCGCAGCCCGCTTGATCTTGCCGCTCGCGGTCTTCGGCAGCTCGTCGACGAACTCGACCACGCGCGGGTACTTGTAGGGGGCGGTTGCGGCCTTCACGTGGTCCTGGAGCTCCGTGGCGAGCGCGGGGCCGCCGGCTGTCCCCGGCCGCAGGACGACCACCGCCTTCACGACCGCGCCGCGCTCGGCGTCGGGGGCCGCGACCGCCGCGGCCTCGGCGACGGCCGGATGCTCGACGAGCGCCGACTCCACCTCGAACGGGCCGATCCGGTAGCCGGCCGAGAGGATCACGTCGTCCAGCCGGCCCTCGAACCACAGGAAGCCGTCCTCGTCGCGCCGCACGCGGTCGCCGGTGCGCCACACCGGATCGCGCGAAGGCCGGCTCGCCGAGGTAGCCGCGAAAGAACGTCGGGACGGTGGCCGGGTCGAGGGTCAGCTCGCCCTCGGACGCAGGCCGGCCCTCCTCGTCGACCACCTCGAGCCCGAAGCCCGGCAGCGGCCGGCCCATCGACCCGGGGCGCACCGGCTCGCCCGCCGGCATGCCCGTCAGCTGCCCGGTCTCGGTCTGGCCGTAGCCGTCGTGGATGTCGAGCCCCATGGCCTCGCGAAAGACCTCCGATCACCTCCGGGTTGAGCGGCTCGCCGGCCGAGACCAGTCGTCGCAGCGACGGATGGCGGCTCCGCCGGCGAGCGATGCCCGCTTGGCGATCATGCGGTACTCGGTCGGGGACTGGCACAGCACGGCGACCCCTGCTCGGCCGCCACCGCGAGCCGCTCCGCGGGCTCGAAGCGGGCATCGTGCAGCAGGGCGGCGGCGCCCCTCGTCCACGGCGCCACGAACGCGTTGCGCGCCGATTTCGACCAGCCGCTGGCCGCGGTGCACCACGCCAGCTCCCCGGCGCGCGGGCCGAACCAGTGCTCGGCCTGTGTCGCCTGGCCGCGCAGGTAGCCCTGCGTGTGCACGACGCGCGCGCGGGCTCGCCCGCGGTGCCGGACGTGAAGATCAACAGCGCCGGGTCCTCGGCGCGCGGTGTCGGCCGGCTCGCCCGCGGCGCTCGGCGCGGGGGAGGCCGTCGGCGTCCACGTCGTGCAACGCGGGGCGGCTCGTCGACGGCCGCGAGCGCCTCCTGCAGCTCCGCCATGTCGCGCCCGGCAGCGAGCACCAGGGCCGGCCGTGCCTGCGCGATCCGCAGGGCGATGTCCTTGCGCGCGCAGCTGCTCGGAGCACGGCAGCGCGACCGCGCCCAGCCGCCAGGCGCCGAGCAGCGCGAAGACCCATTCCGGCCGGGCGCCCATCAGCGTCATCACGACGTCGCCGCGGCCGACCCCGGCGCGGGCCAGGCCCGCCGCCGCCGCGGCGGACTCGGCCGCCGCCTGCTCGAACGAGTAGGAGCGCACGGAGCCGTCGGCCCCGATCGCCCGCAGCGCCTCGTCCGACGGCCGCTCGCGGGCGAGCCGCTCGAGCACGTCGCGGGTGAAGTTGAAGCTGTCCTCGTGCACGGGCGAGGATGCTACGGGGCCTCGGATGAACTTCGGTTGCCGCCGATCCGGGCACGTAGCTACGGTCGAATTCGGGAGGGATTCTTTGGAGGTGCGCCTGAAGAGGGGACGAGTAGGCTGCCGCGATCGTGCTTGCGGCCGCTTTCGCATGCCTGGTGCTGCCCGGCTCGGCGCTCGGCGGCCGGCTGGTGGCGACCGGCCATGACGCCGACAGCCACTGCTCGGGAGTCGACGGCGCGGGCCAATGCCACTTCGTCCTGGCGGCGGTCACCTACGTGCGCGGTGGCGCGCCGACCCCGTCGCGGCCGATGCTGCTGCGTCGACTGCTCGCCGGGGGGCAACGTCGCCAAGGCGCTCGCGAACGCCGGCGCGGCCGGCGGGACCAACCAGGTGGTCTGCCCGACCGCGAATCTCGCCGCCTTCAACGCGCATCCCGCTCACGACCCAGCGATACAGCGCGATCATCGTCGGATCGTCGATCGACGCGATCAGCACCGCCGACTCCGCCGCGCTGATCGCCCGCAAGAACGACATCGCGAACTTCTTCAACCAGGGGGCGGGATCTTCGCGCTCGCGGGCGACTCGAACGGCGACGACCCGGCCGACCCGTACTACCAGTTCGTTCCGATCGGGATCGGCGGCAAGCAGGTCGCCTCTCCGTTCCGGCTGACCCCGGAGGGCCAGGCGCTGGGCTTCCAGGACTCGGTGAACGGGATCGGGACCAACGACGACATCAACTGCTGCCCGACGCACAACTCCTTCCAGGAGCCGCCGGCCGGCAGCGCGCTGAAGGTCGCCGAGCGCGACTCGAGCGTGCCGCCCGCGCCGGAGACGCTGTTCGCCGACGGGACCATCAGCGGCGGCACGATCGTCAACAAGCCGACCTTCGGCAAGGTGGTCGGGCTGCCGTCGAACCGCAAGTGCGCGAGCCGGCGCAAGTTCCGGATCCGCATCCGCCAGCCGGGCGGCATCCAGATCCAGACCGCGCTCGTGTTCGTGAACGGCAAGAAGGTCAGGGTGCTGACCCGCAAGGTGTTCCAGAAGAAGCGCAAGGTCGCCGGCGTCAACCTGCGCGGGCTGCCGAGGGGCGTCTTCAAGGTGCGGATCGTGGTGCTGACGACCGAGGGCACGACCCTCCGCGGCACCCGCACCTACCGGACCTGCACGAAGAAGCGCAAGTCCAAGCGCCCGCCGAAGCTCTAGTCAGTCTATCTCGTAGAGCTTCACTCACGTCTGACTGTGCCCTGCGGCGCCGCTTCGACGCACAGGTAGCAGAGCACGCATTCGTCGAGGTTCTCCTCGACGATCTCGAGTGTGCCGTCGGGCTTCTGGGCGAAGATGTCGACCGGGCAGACCTCGGTCAGCTTGCGCGCCAGCTCGGGGTCCGCGCGCGACCGGGTCGTCGACCTCGACGTCGATGAAGATCGCCTTGCGCGGCCGTCGCGCTCACGACGGCACCGCCTGGCCGAGCCGCTCCTTGACCAGGTCGGGAATCTCGGCGATCTCCTCCGCGACCGTGATGCCGGCCTCGCGCAGGCGCGCGATCTTCTCCGCCGCCGTGTCGGCCTTGCCCTCGACGATCGTGCCGGCGTGGCCGAAGCTCATGCCGGGCATCTCGTCCATGAACTTGCCGGCCATGAACGCGACGATCGGCAGACGGGAGTTCGTGTCTCGGTCACGTGCCGCGCGAGGTCGGCCTCCATGCGCCCGCCGGGCTCGGTGTAGATCACGATCGCCTGGGTCTGCTCGTCGGCCTCGAACAGCGGCATCAGCTCCGTGTAGGTGGAGCCGATGATCGCGTCGCCGCCGATCGACACCGCCGTGGACTGGCCGAGGCCGGCCGCGGTGAGCGTGCTCGAGATCTCGGTCGTCATCCCGCCGCTGCGCGACATCACCCCGACGGACCCCGGGCGTGTACGCCTTGGCCGCGTCCTTCGCGGGGCCGCCGATGCCGCCCATCTTGATCACGTCGGGCACGATCACGCCGAGGCAGTTGGGGCCGATGATGCGGGCGCCCTTCGCGTCCGCCAGCTCGACCATCTGGGCGACGTCGCGGCGCGGGATCCGCTCGGTGACGATCACGATCAGCTCGATGCCGTGCTCGAGCGCCTCGAACACGGCGTCCTTGGTGAAGGCGGGGGGGACCGTGACGACGGAGCCGTTCACCGGGCGCGCCGTGGTGCTCGACCGCCTGCTCGACGGTGTCGAACACCGGCACGCCGTGCACGTCGCGGCCCTTGCGGCCGGGCGTCACGCCGCCGACGACCTTCGCGCCCTTGCCGTAGTCGAGGCACTCGCGCGTCAGGTTCACGGCCTCGCGCCCGGTGATGCCCTGCACGATGAAGGTGGTGTTCTGGTCGATCAGGATCGACATCGCTCAGTTCTCCTGCCGCGCCGTAAGACCGGCGGCTGCCAGTGCCTCTTCCTCGGTCGCGTAGTACTCGACTCGCGAGATCGAGCCCGTTCTGCGACCGTGCTCACGGTTGCGTTCCGGCGCCTCGTCGAGGCGCCGCTCCCCTTGCCGCGCGCGACCATCGTGAACACCGCCACCACGGAGTCGCCCGCGTCCACCAGTTGCGCCGGCTCGACCTGCCAGCTCTCCCATGCCGATCCCCAGTCCTGGAGCCACTTGGCCAGGCCGGCGTGACCGTGGTAGGTCGCCGGCGTCGGGGATGTCGTGGTCGACGATCTCGATCTCCGGGTCGATCAGATCCCAGCGCATCTCGCCGCGCTCGGCATAGCTCATCGGTGAACTGCTCGATGACCGCCATCGCCTCCGCGCTCACGCCGCCGCCCCCTGGATCTTCTCCACCGCGCGCCGCGCGGCCTCGTGCATCGACACCGAGCGGTCGCAGTACTCGACGCCGTACTTCTCGAGGATCTTGAAGCCCTCGTCCTCCCAGGCGCCGGGGATCCGGAAGATCGCGATCTTCTCGCCCGGGTCGAAGCCGAGCTCGAGGCAGGCCTTCACGACGCCGCGCGCGACGATGTCGACGCGGGTGTTGGACACGATGCTCATCATCACGGCGATCTTGTCGACGCCGGGCTTCGACAGCACGAGCTTCGCCAGGCCGGCGGCCTTGGCGACGGACGGGTTGCCGCCGATCTCGCAGTAGTTCGCGGGCTTGCCCCCGTACTTCCGCACCGCGTCGAACAGCGTCAGCGAGCCGCCGCCCGCGCCGATCACGAGGCCGAGGTTGCCGTCGAACTCCGTCACGTTGCCGGCGACGCCGCGGTGGTCCATCGCGTCGACCGCCTCGCCGGCGATCTCGAACGGCGTCGCCTCGCGTGCCTGGCGGGTCTCCTCGTCGCCGACGCCCAGCTCCTTCAGCAGCTCTCGCTGGCGCGGGCGGGCCTCGTTCTCCATCTCCATGTGGGCGTCGAGGGCGACGAAGCTGCCGTCCTCGAGCTCGCCCAGCGGGTTGATCTCGGCAAGGGTCATGTCGCGCTCGGCGAACAGGCGCGCCAGCCGCGCCAGGATCGGCGTCGCGCGGGTGAGCGCGCGGCCGGACACGCCGGTCTGCGCGATCACCTCCTTGGCGCGGAAGTCCGGGGCCTCGACGAGGTTCGACAGGTGGCCGCGCCCGACGTGGTCAGGATGCTGCTCGGCGACCTCCTCGATGTCGATGCCGCCCATGTCGCTGAACAGCATCACCGGCTGCTTGCGGATGCCGTCCCACACCACGCCGGCGTAGTACTCCTGCTTCAGCTCGCGCCTTCGGGTCGACCAGCACGCCGCGGGGCATGTGGCCGTTGATCTCCAGCTGGAGGATCTCCTCGGCGTAGGCGGCCGCCTCCTGGGGGTTGTCGGCGAACTTCACGCCGCCCGCCTTCATCCGGCCGCCGGTCAGCACCTGCGACTTGACCACGGTCGGGCCGCCGATCCGCTCCGCGATCTCGCGGCCTCCTGCGCCGAGCGCGCGAACCCGTAGTCGGTGACGGGTATCCCGGCCCGCTTCACGATCTCGCGCGACTCGAATTCGAAAAATCTCATAACGGCCGCGGAACCCTATCGTGGCGCGGAAAAAGGCGGAAAGGTGCCATCTCTGCGGCCTGCAGCGCAAAAAAACTTTTAGCACGACCGTTCGTGTGGTATAAGTCCGGCAGCGATGAGGGGGACTCCGGAGAGGGAGTCGGTCAAGGCGTCGGAGCGAGAGCTTGTCGAGGCGCTCGCCGGGGCGCCGCACGCTCGGGGAGCCGGCGGCTGCGACGGGCGCCGCGCCCGCGGTGAGAAGACCCGGGACGCGATCCTCGCCCGGGCGGTCCAGATCGCCTCGCAGGAGGGCCTCGAGGGCCTTTCGATCGGCCGGCTGGCAACGGATCTCGGCGTCAGCAAGAGCGGCCTGTTCGCCCACTTCGGGTCCAAGACCGAGCTCCAGCTCGCCACCGTCGACGCGGCGCGCCACATCTTCATCCACGAGGTGATCGGCGGCAGCCGCGCGGGCTCCGGGATCGGTGGCCTGATCGGCCTCACGGACTCCTGGCTCGACTACATGCGTGCACGACGTCTTCCGCGGCGGGTGCTTCTTCGCCGCCGCGTCGCTCGAGTTCGACGGTCGCCCCGGCCGGTGCGCGACCGGGTCGCGTCGATGATGGGCGAGTGGCTGCATGGCCCTCGAGGCAGCGATCCAGGACGCGCAGGATGCGGGCGAGCTTGCCCCCGACCTCGACAGCGAGCAGCTCGCGTTCGAGATCAACGCGCTCGGCCAGGGCGCGAACTGGGCCAACCAGCTTTACGGCGACGATGCCGCATTCGATCGTGCGCGGGCGGCGATCCGGCAGGGCAGTATCCGAGAAACAACGCCTCCCGGTTCTCCCAGACTGTCGACGAGGGAGCCGCCCGCCGCACCCTGCGCGACCAGATCGCGAAGCTCGAGCGTGAGCTCGCCGCGCCTGTTCGTGTCAGCGCTATCCGCGCGGAGAGCTGGACTGGCAGGTCAGCTCCCCGGGCGGTCCGCGCCTGCTCGACGTCGGCGACCTCGAGGCGCTGCGCGACGAGCTGGCGGCGCGCGTCGAGGATGCGCGCCGCGAGCTCGCCTCCCGTGCCGGCTCGGAGCAGGCCGGCCGCGGCGCAGATCGAGGCGCTGGTCGCCGATCCCGGCAGCCACAAGTGGGAGCGCGTCTCGAACGACGACATCGGCGAGCCGGGCTGCAAGTACTACCACTCGACCCCGCGGCTGGGCCTGGTCGGGATGCTGATGGGCTGGTGGCGAGTGAAGATCTCATCGGGCTGCCCATAGCTATGCCTGGGACCGAGGGGGAGAACCGCATGATCCGCAGCGCCGCCGACCGGGCATTCCTGCCCGCCAAGAACCTGTTCGAGCAGGTCGGCGACATGATGATCCTGACCGGCAAGACGATCGTGTCGGCGATCCGCCCGCCCTACCCCTACGGCGGCGAGTTCATGTCGCAGTTCCTGTTCGCGCTGCGACTGTGCTGGTTCCCGCTGCTGATCTCGCACGGTCGCCTTCGGCTACGGCGCCCCGGGCCTGCAGGCGGCCAACTTCCTGACCCTGTTCGGCGCGCTTGACCGCCTCGGGGGCTTCTTCGTGCTGGCCTCGATCCGCGAGTTCGCCCCCTGGGTGGACTCGATGATCGTGGCCGGCGTGGCCGGCACCGCGATCACCGCCGACCTCGGCGCCCGCAAGATCCGCGAGGAGCTCGACGCCCTGCAGGTGCTGGGCGTGGACCCGGTCAAGAACCTGGTCGTGCCCCGCTTCTTGGCCCTGATGCTGGTCACCGGGCCTGCTCGACGTCTACGCGCTGATCTTCGGCATCTTCGGCGGGATCCTGGCCGAGATGGTCTACCACCAGAACCTGGCCGGCTTCTGGGCCACCTTCTTCGCCAACGCCTCGGTCACCGACCTGTGGGGCTCGGTCGTGAAGACGACCATGTTCGGCGCGATCATCGCGATCGTGTGCTGCTACAAGGGCATGACCGCCTCCGGTGGTGCGGCCGGGGTCGGTAGAGCCGTGAACGAGGCGGTCGTGATCGCCTTCTCGGGGATCTGGGCCTTCAACTACGTGTTCACCCAAACGCTGCTCGCCACCCATCCCGAAATCCTGGTGATCCGATGATCGGCTGGCTCGCCGTCCCACGCGACTGGGTCGCCTCCCTGGGCGACATCATCCGCTTCTGCGGCCAGGCCTTCGGGGACATCTTCAACGGGCGCGTGTTCCACTTCTTCGGCGAGGCCCTGCGCCAGGCCGGGATCCTGATCCTGGGCTCGGCGCTGGTGATCTGGGGGATGGTGTTCATCTTGGGCCTGCAGTGCGGGATCGAGGGCGCCTACTTCAACCGCTCCGTGGGCGCGCCCGCCTACGCGGGCGTGTTCAGCGCCTGGTGTGACCTGCGCGAGATGGTGCCCTACATGTTCGGCTACATCATGGCCGCCAAGGTCGGCACCGGGATCGTGGCCGAGCTCGGCGCGATGCGCATCAACGAGGAGATCGACGCGCTCGAGGTGATGGGCGTGCGCCCGATCACGTTCCTGGCCGCCACGCGCCTGCTGGCCGCCTGGATGGTGCTGCCGTTCATCTACATCGCGGCCGTCGGGGTCGGCTTCTTTGCCTCCTACCTGGCGGTCGTGAAGCAGATCGGCGAGGTCTCCTCGGGCGGCTACTTCCTGATCTTCTGGATGTTCCAGAACCCCCCCGACCTGCTGTTTTCAGCGTGATCAAGGGGATGGCGATGGCGACCGCGATCGTGGCGGTCGGGTGCTACTACGGCTACACCGCCTCCGGAGGCCCCGTGGGCGTGGGCCAGGCGACCGCCAAGTCGATGATCTTGAACATGGTGCTCGTGCACCTGATCGGCATGATGGGCTCCCAGATCTTCTGGGGGGCCAATCCGAGGGCGCCGATCGGGGGCTGACCCATGAGCACGCGCGCCGCTATCGCGTCCACCGTTCGCGTCGGGACGGGGGCGGCTGGCTCGACATACCCAAAGACTGGATCTCCAGTCTCGGCGACATCATCGGCTTCAGCGGCCGGGCCTTCGGGGACGTCTTCAACGGGCGCGTATTCCAGTTCCTCGGGGAGACGATGCGCCAGGCCGGGATCCTGATCCTCGGCTCGGCGCTGGTGATCTGGGGGATGGTCTTCATCCTCGGCCTCACCTGCGGGATCGAGGCCGCTTACCTGAACCGCCAGTACGGCGCTCCGGCCTTCGCGGGCGCCTTCACCGCCTGGTGTGACCTGCGCGAGATGGTGCCCTACATGTTCGGCTACATCATGGCCGCCAAGGTCGGCACCGGGATCGTGGCCGAGCTCGGCGCGATGCGCATCAACGAGGAGATCGACGCGCTCGAGGTGATGGGCGTGCGCCCGATCACGTTCCTGGCCGCCACCCGCCTGCTGGCGGCGTGGCTCGTCCTTCCTTTCATCTACGTGGCCGCCATTGGCGTCGCGTTCTTCGGGTCGTACCTGGCCGTGGTGCAGCAGATCGGGAGGTGTCGGCCGGCGGCTACTTCCTGATCTTCTGGATGTTCCAGAACCCCCCCGACATGCTGTTTTCCGTGATCAAGGGGATGGCGATGGCGACCGCGATCGTGGCGGTCGGGTGCTACTACGGCTACACCGCCCGCGGCGGCCCGGTGGGGGTGGGCCAGGCGACCGCCAAGTCGATGATCCTGAACATGGTGCTCGTGCACCTGATCGGCATGATGGGCTCCCAGATCTTCTGGGGGGTGAACCCCAGGGCGCCGATCGGGGGATAGACCTCACTCCGACGGTTCGGCGGCAACCAGTCATCATGCGCCACGTGAGCGGGGCTGCGACCTACGACGCGGAGCGGTACCTCCGGGCGCTCTCCTTCCGCCTCGTTGGCCCTCGTCAGCGTCGCAGCCGCGGGCACCGCATCGCGCTCGAGCGGCCACGGCCGGGCGCCCGCCGTCCTGCTCGAACTGTTCGGGGCACCCTTCGACGCGCTGAACACGGAGCTGCCTGACGGGCTCGAAAACCGGCTGCGTCCGCTGCGCGAAGTGCCGCGCATGTCCACGATGGCGATCGCCGGGCTACTGAATCGCGCCGTGGCCTCCATGCCCGAGGGCCACGCGTTTGTGAACGTCGGTGTCTGGCAGGGATTCACGCTCCTTGCCGCGATGGCCGGCAATCCCGACAAGGTGTGCATCGCGATCGACAGCTTCCCGCACATCCGCAGCCCTCGGGAGCAGTTCCTGGAGCGGTTCGACGCGTTCCGGACACCGGCTCATGCGTTCCACCAAATGGACTACCGCGATTACTTCTCACGTGTGCATGAGGGACCCATCGGCGTCTACCTCTACGACGCCGAGCACAGCTACGACCACCAGCTGCATGGGCTCGAGGCGGCGGAGGAGTTCTTCGCAGACGGTTGCCTGGTGATCGTGGACGACACGAACTGGCCGGAGCCGCGCCAGGCGACGATGGACTTCGTCGCGAGCCGGCGCGGCGAGTACCACGTGTTGGCTGACCTGTGGACCGCTGGCGAAGGTCACCCGACGTTCTGGAACGGACTCCTGGTGATCCGGAGGGGAGCAGCGGGAGAACCGCTCGCAGTGCCCCCAGCCGACGCCCGGCAGGAATTCGAGCCCTCGCTGCCGGTTACCGATCTACGCCGCTGCGCGGTCAGCCTCGTCGTGCTCGACGCCGAAGGCGACCCCGCGCAGCTATCCCACGCCATCGCCGCCGGGCAGGGCCAGACGTGGCCGAACGTCGAGGTCGTGGTCGCCGACGCGACGGACGGCTCCCGGAGGGCACTCGCGGATGCGGTCGCGCGGACGTCCGGAGACCTCGTGGCTGTCTTCGACAGCTCAGCGGAGCTGCGTAGCGACGCGGTCGAGCTGAATGTCGCCTATCCCTACCTTGCGCCCTTCGGCAATCCAGCGGACGCCGCAGCGGTACACCGCGCACAGCAAGGCATCAATGCTGCAGCAGACGTTGACCGGGTGGTCTCACGCGACCGTCCGTATGTCCTGGTGGCGGACCGGTTCGGCATGCCCACGACTGCCGCGGCAGGGTCGGGAACGCGGCTCGAAGCGCTGGGTGGCCGGCTATGGGATCTCGACGAAGACGGGGCGCTCAGGGCGCTCGACCAGGCGCATGCCGGTGGCGCGACCGACCTGGTCGTGATGTGGAACCGCTTCGGCTGGCTCGACGCGCGGCCGAGGCTGGCCGCTGCGCTTGCAGCTCGAGCGACGACGCTGGTCGCGAACGACCTCGTGCGCGTTTTCAGGCTCGGTCCGCAGGCGCGCGCCTACAGCTCGTAGGCCTTCGCCAGCTCCGGGTCCTTCTTCGCCAGCATCTCGGCGAGCGACACCATCACCTTGCACTGCTTCCAGGTGGCGTCGTCCTGCATCTTGCCGTCGATCATGTGCACGCCGCGGCCGTCCGGGATCGCCTCCAGCACCTTCTTCGCGAACTTGACCTCCTCCGGGGGCGGGCTGAAGACCTTCTTCGCGATCTCGATCTGCACGGGATGCAGCGACCACGCGCCGACGCAGCCGAGCAGGAAGGCGGCGCGGAACTGGGTCTCGCAGCCCTGGACGTCCTTGATGTCGCCGTAGGGGCCGTAGAAGGGCAGGATGCCGGTCGACGTGCACGCGTCGACCATGCGCGCGATCGAGTAGTGCCAAGGATCCTGCTGGGCGGTCGCGCGGGGCTTCTCGGGGTCCTCTGGATCCGGGTCCTCGATCACCCGGTAGCCGGGGTGGCCGCCGCCCACGCGGGTGGTCTTCATCCGCCGCGAGGCGGCCAGGTCGGCGGGGCCGAAGCTCATCCCCTGCATGCGCGGGCTGGCGGTCGCGATCTCCTCGACGTTCACGACGCCCTGCGCGGTCTCCAGGAGCGCGTGCACGAGCAGCGGCTTCTGGAGGCCGGCCTTCGCCTCCAGCTGGGCCAGCAGCCGGTCCACGTAGTGGATGTCCCACGGCCCCTCGACCTTGGGCACCATGATCACGCTGAGCTTGTCGCCGATCTCGGTCACGAGCTGCGTGAGGTCGTCCAGCACCCATGGGCTTTCGAGGCTGTTCACGCGGGTCCACAGCTGCGTGTCGCCGAAGTCGACCTCCTTGCCGACGCGGATCAGGCCCGCGCGGGCCGCCTCCTTGCGGTCGGCCGGGATCGCATCCTCGAGGTTTCCCAGCAGGATGTCGGCCTGCTTGGCCATGTCCGGCACCTTCGCCGCCATCTTCTCGTTCGAGGCGTCGAAGAAGTGGATCATCCGCGACGGCGGGAAGGGGATCTCCCGGACCGGCTCGGGGGCGCCGATCGCCAGGGGCTTGAAGAAGTCTCTGGGGTTCCGCATCGGCCGGGAAGGCTACACGGCGTCGAACTCGCGCCGGGCGGAGTCCTGGTCGAAGAAGGTCTGGATCCGCACGATCTTCCCCTCCCTGAACTTGTAGATCGACCCGCCCTGCATCTCGATCTCGATGCCGTCCCGGCCGCGGAAGCGGTCGTTCGTGAGCGCGAGCACCGCGGTCCCTCGCTCCATGATCTCGAGCAGCTCGAGTGCGCTGCTCCTCCCAGGCCGAGAACCAGTCGTCCCAGCCTTCGACCATTGCGTCGCGGCCGGCGCGGCCGTCCCAGCTGGCGTCGGGCTGCGTCCGGCGGTGCGACGAACACGACGTCGGGGTCCATGAGCGCCAGCAGCTCGGCGAGCGCGGGATGCTCGCGGCGGGCCTCCTGGTCGCCGGGAAGCTGGTTGAACAGCTCGAATACCCGCTTCACGGTGTCGGTCTGCGCGCTCATCGTGAACCGCAGGGGATTATCCTTTGGCCTCGGAACTCGATCACCGAGTCAAAGGCGGGAACCAGCACATGGCCGTAGCCCCGGAGCTTCTGGACAAGACCGACGAGCAGCGCGCGATCACCGAGATGGTGCGCCAGTTCGTCGACGAGCAGATCATCCCCAAGGCCGAGCACTACGACCACGAGGACGAGTTCCCCGAGCCGATCGTGGAGCAGATGAAGGAGCTCGGCCTGTTCGGGGTGACGATCCCCGAGGAGTACGGCGGGATGGGGCTCGACCTCACCACCTACGCGATGATCGTCGAGGAGCTGTCGCGCGGCTGGATCTCGATCTCGGGCGTGGTCAACACCCACTTCATCGGCTCCTATCTGCTGATGAAGTTCGGCACGGACGAGCAGAAGGAGCACTTCCTCCCCAAGATGGCGACCGGTGAGATCCGGGCGGCCTTCTCGCTGTCGGAGCCCGAGGTCGGCTCGGACGTACAGGGCATCAAGGCAACGGCCACCAAGGACGGCGACGCCTGGGTGCTGAACGGCCAGAAGATGTGGGTCACCAACGGCCTGCTGTCGAGCGTCGTGTTCGTCCTGATGAAGAACGACACCAAGGCCGACCCGCCCTACAAGGGCATGACCTGCTTCATCACCGAGAAGGAGCCGGGCGTGTCCGAGAACACCGGCGACTACGCCGGCCTCGTGATCCCGCCCAAGATCAAGAAGATGGGCTACAAGGGCGTCGAGTCGACCGAGCTCGTCTACGACGGCTACCGCTGCCCGCCCGACCGGATCCTCGGTGGGGAGGAGGCAGGCCTGGGCCAGGGCTTCCGCCAGATGATGGACGCGCTCGAGGTCGGCCGGGTGAACGTCGCGGCCCGAGGCGTCGGCATCGCCCAGCGCGCGCTGGAGCTGGCGCTGCGCTACTCGCAGGAGCGCAAGACGTTCGGCAAGCCGATCGCCCAGCACCAGGCGATCCAGTTCAAGCTCGCCGACATGGCGACGAAGGTGGAGGCGGCCCGCCTGCTCACCTTCAAGGCGGCGCGCATGAAGGACGCCGGCCAGCGCTCGGACGTCGAGGCCGGGATGGCGAAGCTGTTCGCCTCAGAGGCCGGCAAGGAGGTCGTCGAGGACGCGTTCCGCATCCACGGCGGCTACGGCTACTCCAAGGAGTACGAGATCGAGCGCCTCTACCGCGACGCGCCGCTGCTGCTGATCGGCGAGGGCACGTCCGAGATCCAGCGCATGGTGATCGGCAAGAAGCTGCTGGAGCGGCACAAGATCTAGTTCGCAGTCGGCAGTCGGCAGTCGGCCGGGTCAGAACTCGTATCCGTGCTCGGAGATCACGTGCCGGGCGTTGCGGGCGACGAGCTCCCGTAGGTCGTCGTCGTAGTACTCCTCGTACGCGCCGCGGCTGCTGCCGTGGCGGGGAGGTGAGGCGCGAACCGCCTCGACGAACTCCGCCGGCGCGGGCACCTCGTGGCGCTCCAGGAACGACAGGAAGTCGTCCCGCAGGTGCTCGAACCGGCCCACCTCGACCGAGCGGCCGTCGCGCGGGGCCCGGGCGGCAAGCGCGGCCGGCAGGTCGCCGGGATAGTGGCCGGTCTTGATCGCGTAGGCCGCGGTCAGGAGGTCCACGTCCCAGGCCTGCATCGCCACCTCCCAGGGGCGTCCGCCCTCGCGGCGGGTACACGCGTTGGTGACCGCTTGCCGCAGGTCGTAGGCGCCGCGGCCCAGCAGCGTCGCCCATGGGTGGGTGTCGCTCTCCGGCTCCGGGCGGTCCCCCGACCCCAGGTATTGCGTCTCCCAGTGGTACCAGGACACGTACCAGTCCCAGGGATTGCGGATGAACGCGATCGCCGGCAGGTGGGCGTACCGGTCCGGGATCAGGTCGTATCCCGCGTGCGTGCGCTCCAGCTCGTCCACGATCCAGTCCGGGGGGAGATGCTCACGGCACAGCCGCCGGAAGAACACGCCTCCGGTCTTCTGGAAGTGGATGAAGACGAAATGCTTGGTGATCAGCATGAATATCGAACCGGCTTCGCCGGTCGCCTGTCCCTGAGTCCGCCTGACGGCGGCCTCCATGATCCCTGATGGCGAACGTGGCCTTCGATCCGCGCTCGGATACGCTTCCGCGAGGTGTCGTCCGACACGCAGAAACTCATCGAGGAGGGCGCTCGCCGGTTCCTCGACGAAGTTCCCGCACTGCGGCAGCTGAGGCTCGTGGTGCGCCTCGACCTGCGATCCAAGCGGGATTCGCAGACCTGGCGGATCGAGTTTCCGCAGGTCGACGTGCGCAAGGATCCGGCCGGCGACGCGAAGGTGACGGTCCTCGCGCCGCGCTCCCATTTCAACGAGCTGGCCAAGGACGGACGGCTCCAGCACTGGCGCGACGCCTACCAGAACGGCTATGTGCGGGCCGCCGGGCAACCGGAGATCATGAAGCTGATCGGTAATGTGATCGAGCGCCACGAGAAGCGCCAGCAGGTCAAGAAGCGCAAGCTCTAGGCCGCCGATCCCGCCGCCGCGCGCGGCCCACAGAGAGGAGCATCAGACCACAGTGTCCGAGACGGATAAGCAGGGAACCACGTTCGACCAGGCCTCACGTGAGGCGACCGGCGCCCGCCCGTACGGGCGCTACCTCGAGGACTTCGAGGAGGGCGCCACCTACAAGCACTGGCCCGCGAAGACGGTCACCGAGGCGGACGACCACCTCTTCTGCCTGATCACGATGAACCACCACCCGCTGCACATCAACGACGTCTACGCCGCCGAGTCCCAGCAGGGCAGGAACGTGGTGGTGGGCCCGCTGGTCTATTCGCTGGCGCTCGGCATGTCGGTCGGCGACATCTCCGGCAAGGCGATCGCGAACCTGGCCACCGAGGAGCTCACGCCATCCGAACCCGGTGTTCCATGGCGACACGCTGTACGCCGAATCGGAGGTGCTCGAGGTGCGTCCATCCCAATCCAAGCCGGATCGCGGCATCGTCAAAGTGCGCACCGACGTCTTCAACCAGCGCAACGAGCTGGTCGCCACCTTCCGGCGCGCCGTGCTGATCCCGAAGCGCCCCGCCTGAGCCGCGCTGGGGAGCGCTCCCGGCTCAATCGAGCGGCAGGGACCCCATTTAGGGCAGAATCCAGGCACCAACGACGTTAGGAGTTGAGCAGGCTTGACCGAGACGACCGCCACACCGCAGCAGGATGCGCCGACCACGCACACCGGGCTGAAGGCCTGGGTCGAGGAGGTGGCCGCACTGACGCAGCCAAGCTCCATCCACTGGTGCGACGGCTCGGCGGAGGAGTACGACGACCTCTGCCGCCTGCTGGTCGAGCATGGCACCTTCGAGACCCTCTCCGAGGCGAAGCGGCCGAACTCCTACCTGGCCCGCTCCGACCCCGGCGACGTCGCGCGGGTCGAGGACCGCACGTTCATCTGCTGCGAGCAGGAGTCCGATGCCGGGCCGACCAACAACTGGCGCGACCCGGACGAGATGCGCGAGACCCTCTCCGGCCTGTTCCGCGGCTCGATGCAGGGCCGCACGATGTACGTGGTGCCCTTCTCGATGGGGCCGCTCGGGTCGCCGATCGCCCATATCGGCGTGCAGCTCACCGACTCGCCGTACGTGGCGGTCAGCATGCGGATCATGACCCGCATGGGCAAGGGCGCGCTCGACGTGCTCGGCGAGGACGGCGAGTTCGTGCCGTGCCTGCACTCGGTCGGCTACCCGCTCACCGAGGGGCGCAAGGACGTGCCGTGGCCCTGCGACGAGACCAACAAGTACATCGTGCACTTCCCCGAGAGCCGCGAGATCTGGTCGTACGGGTCGGGCTACGGCGGCAACGCGCTGCTGGGCAAGAAGTGCTTTGCGCTGCGGATCGCGTCGGTGATGGCCCGCGACGAGGGCTGGATGGCCGAGCACATGCTGATCCTGAAGCTGACCTCGCCGGAGGGGACGACGAAGTACGTCACGGGCGCGTTCCCGTCGGCTTGCGGCAAGACGAACCTCGCGATGCTGATCCCGACCCTGCCCGGCTGGAAGGTCGAGACGGTCGGCGACGACATCGCCTGGATGAAGTTCGGCCCCGACGGTCGCCTGCATGCGATCAATCCCGAGGCGGGATTCTTCGGCGTGGCGCCCGGTACGGGCGAGAAGACGAACCCGAACGCCATGGCCACGATCCGCAAGTGCTCGATCTTCACCAACTGCGCGCGGACGGACGACGGAGACGTGTGGTGGGAGGGGATGACCAAGGAGCCGCCCGCGCATGCGATCGATTGGCACGGCGAGGACTGGACGCCCGACTCGGACGCTCCGGCCGCTCACCCGAACGCGCGCTTCACGACGCCGGCATCCCAGTGTCCCTCGATCGCGGACGAGTGGGAGAGCCCCGCCGGCGTGCCGATCGACGCGATCCTGTTCGGCGGACGGCGCGCCACCGTCGTGCCGCTCGTGCGCGAGGCGTTCGACTGGCAGCACGGCGTGTTCATGGGCTCGATCATGTCGTCGGAGACGACCGCGGCCGCCGCCGGGGACGTCGGCAAGCTGCGCTACGACCCGTTCGCGATGCTGCCCTTCTGCGGGTACCACATGGGCGACTACTTCCGGCACTGGCTCGACATCGGTGAGCAGGGGGACGCCGTCCAAGCTCCCCAAGCTGTTCCATGTCAACTGGTTCCGCAAGGACGCCGACGGCAACTTCCTGTGGCCCGGGTTCGGCGAGAACAGCCGCGTGCTGGCCTGGATCTTCCGCCGCTGCGAAGGCAAGGCCGATGCGGTCGAGACGCCCTTCGGCTACGTGCCGACGGCGGAGGGCATCGACACCGACCGGCCTGGACGTGAGCGCCGAGGACCTGGCCGAGCTGCTGCGGGTCGACCCCGACGGCCTGCGGCACGAGCTGCCGACGGTCCACGAGCACTACGCGCGATTCGGCGACCGGCTGCCGGACGAGCTGCGGGCGCAGCTGGAGGAGCTGGAGCGCAGGCTCGGGAGCCTAGAAGAGCTCGCCGCCGCGCTGGCGAGCGGCGACGCTGACGTTCGCGAGGAGGCGGCGCGAGCCCTTGGCGAATCTGGCGAACCGCGCGCGGTTCGCTATCTCATCGCTCGCCTTGGTGACGACAGCGTGGCGGTTGCCGTCGCGTCCGTGCGCGCGCTCGAGCGGCTCGGCGAACCGTCCGCCGTGATGCCGCTCTACGACGTGGTGCAGAACGAGATCGCCGACCCGGCGGTGCGGCATGCTTCGGCCGAGGCGCTCGTGACGCTCGGCCTCCTGCGCCGGGAGCGCACAGGGCCCTCGCCCATGTTCCTGTGGCTGGCCGGCTTGACCGGATTGGTGGTCGCCGTGGGCGCTGCCTCGACGCTCGGCCCGTGGGCGATCCCGCTGTTCGTGGCGGGAGCCGGCGCCCTCGCCCTCTACGCCGTGCGCCAGCTGGGCAGGCGTGGGGCGGAGGGTGCATATGTGGGACCCCACGGCGAGCGGATCGAAGCCCCTGGCGCCGCCGGCAGACCCGGCGCCGCCGGCGGTGGTGATGGAAGCTCGTTCGAGGGGTGGGGGGACGCGGGCGGCGGCAACGGTGGCGGCGGGGGAAACGGCGGGGGTTTCTAACCCCGGAATTAGTGCGGCTCGGCCGAGTCCGACGCCGGCGGACGGCTCTCTTCGGCGAGCGAGGTGATCGAAAGGACGCCGCGTGAGGCCTCCTCGAGCACCTCGGTGGCCTCCTCGGCCGTGCGCGCGTAGAGCTCCACCAACAGGTGGATCGTGATCTTGTCCTCGTCGTGCTTGTGGAACCGCACGTGGGTGAAGAACTCTCGCGTGCCGCCGTCCCCGAAGGCACCGAACGTCAGTGAGTCGGCCGCCTCGGGGCCCGAGCACACCTCGACCAGGTCCTGGTCGACCATCACGGTGCACGAAGCAACCCAGGGCGTCCCCGTGACCATCCGCTCCCAGCGGTCCTCGACCGGCTCGATGCGGCCGTCGTTGAAGGTCAGGTGGGGCTGATCGTGCATGCAGTCGAGGCACTGCACGACCGCCTCCTGCACCTCGTCCACGCGCTCGGCGAACGTGCCCGACTCCGGATCGATCCGCAGGATCGCGTCGTAGTGCACCTGAGCCTCGAGGTTCTGGGACCAGCAGCGGTAGCAGCGCAGCCAGGGACGGCCCTCGCCTGAGTCCTGGACGTTGCGCTCCGGCGGGCTGGGGGACTCGGCCTCGGCCATCTAGATCTTCATCCTCCGATCCGGCTCATGGTGCGTGGCGGCTGGCGGAAACCGGGCTCGGAGACGCGATGCTTCAGCTCCTTGCGCCACACCGCGTCGCGGATGATGCGCTCCAGCTCGAGATCGTCGGCGCCGTCACGCAACGGCCCGCGAAGGTCGGTCTCGTGCATGCTGAAAAGGCAGGTGCGAAGCCTGCCCTCGGCGGTCAGGCGGATGCGGTTGCAGTCACCGCAAAAAGGCTCCGACACCGGGTTCACGAAGCCGATCTCGCCGCGCCCGTCGCGGAATCCGTACACCCGGGCGGTCGAGTGCGATTCCCGTGGCCGCGGCTCGAGCGGATGCACCGCGTCGATCATCGCGCGGATCTCCGCCCCGGTGAGGACGCGGTCCTCCGACCAGGCGTGGTCGGCGTCGAGCGGCATGAACTCGATGAACCGCACGTGGTAGGGCTTGCGGCGCGCCAGCTCGGCGAACGGGAGCACCTCTTCCTCGGTGAAGCCTCGCATCGCCACGCAGTTGACCTTGATCGGTGCAATCTCGGGATGACCCTCGAGCGCCTCGAGCCCCCGGACGACCTGAGGGAGCGCATCGCGCCGGGTGATCTGGAAGAAGCGGTCCCGTGAGAGCGAGTCCAGCGACACGTTGATGCGCCGCAGGCCGGCCGCGGCGAGGTCGGCCGCCATGCCCTCGAGCAGATACGCGTTGGTCGTCAGTGACAGGTCCCGCAGCGTGTCGATGGCGGCGAGCATGCGCACCAGTGCAGGGAAATCGCGCCGGACGAGCGGTTCGCCACCGGTCAGGCGCACGTCCTTCACGCCCATCGAGGCGAACAGCCTGACCAGCCGCTCGATCTCCTCGAAACGCAGGATCTGCTCGCGGTCGAGCCAGGGCAGGCCCTCGGCCGGCATGCAGTACTGGCAGCGGAAGTTGCAGCGATCGGTGACGGACACGCGCAGGTCTTCGATCACGCGACCGTGCCCGTCCTGCAGTGGCTGCACCTGCCGCATGGACATGGGAGGGAGTCTAGAGCGCCACGTCCAGGACTCACCGCGGGCGGTTTCAGCCCATCGCGGTACCGCCTGAACCTCGAGGATCATCGGCCCAGCCCCCCGGCGGTCGATGGCCCTCGAGATAGATCCGTTCTGCCAGGAAAAGGGCGGCAGGCGGAGGCGGTGTAGCGGGTGTCTCTTCGGATTTCGCCTTCCACTGGCCTTGGAAGGCTTCACCCGAATGCTGCGAATCGTCACGCCATCCGTGACGTAATTAACGTAGTGGAGAAGGCGCGGACGCGCTACTGAAATTCAGTTCGCAGTTCGCAGTTACGCAGTCGGCAGTCGGCGGCGTCAGCCGGCGGGAGCGGCTGCTTCGAGCGTTGCTGCGAAATCCGTTCGCGGCACTGGGCCGATGCAGGGGGCGTTGCGCCGGCGTCGCGGTAGCGCGTCACGCCCTGGCGCACTTCTTCCGGCGTGCCGATCGCCGTGAGCGCCTCGAGGAAGTTGTCCGTGATGCCCTCCTTGGCCTTGTCGAGGTCGCCGGCCTTCATCCCGGTGTCGAACGCCGCGATCTCGGCGGCGAAGCCCGAACGCTCGATCATCGCGCGATAGAACGGGAGGCTCCAGTAGGTGATGAGGTCCCCGCGCATGGTCTCGAAGGCCCCCGCGGGATCGTCGGTGACCGCTGACGGGACCGCGGCCACGATGTCGAATCCCTCCAGCCCCTTGCCGGCACGCTCGCGCCCCGCGGTGACCTCCGGGACCACGACCCGGCGGATGTATTCCGGGTTGCACAGCCACAGCATCACGCCGTCGGCGATCTCGCCCGCGAGGCGCAGCATCTTGGGGGACAGGCCGGCGATGTAGATCGGCAGGTCCGGGCGGGGCGTGAGCCCCATGAAGCGGAACTGTGTCGGGAAGCGGCTGCCCGGCGGCACGTCGCGACCCTCGAACATCGCCCGCAGCGCGGTCACGTACTCGCGCATCTCGGCGACGGGATGCTCGATCGTCGATCCGTACCAGCTCTGGACGGTGACCTGATGGGAGACCCCGATACCGAGCACCATGCGACCGCCGGAGAACTCGTCGATGGTGGCTGCCTGCTGGGCGGTGGCCACAGGCGTACGCGAGTACATGGGAAGCACGCCCGTGCCCAGCTTGATGTGCTCGGTGGCCGCCGCGTAGGCCATCAGGACGGTGAGCGAGTCTCGCCCCGCGATGTGCGTCACATAGACGGAGTCGTATCCGAGCGCCTCGGCCCGCTGGACCCGCTCGACCGCCTGCTCGAGAGAGCGCCCGACCGAGATGAACGTGCCCGGACCGCCCATTCACGCACCCTATTCCTGGTCGTCCCCGACGGGCAAGCGGTAGCTCCCCGGCGCCGATGCCGGCAGATCGGGCGGCCAGTTGCCGAGCCGCCCGAGCACGCGCACGATCCGGCCCCGCGCGAGTTGCTCGGCTCCCGCCGTCGATCCGCCCGCTGCGCTCACGCGCACGCTGCGCCCGCCGAGCCGGCCGGTCACGGATCCGTCGCGGCGAAAGACGAGCCGGCCGCGCGCGGCGGCGCCTCCGCTCACGTGGAGCACCCCGTGCGGGCGGTTGCTGAAGGTGATCCGGCCGCGCAGGCGCACACCGGGCACGTACGTCACGCCGTGCAGGTCGAGGTTCTCCTCCCCGGCGCGCACGTACCCTGCCCGCAGGCCGCCGACCTGTATGACGCTCTGCTCGAACCCCGCGAGCAACGAGGCACTCAGCAGCTGGTCCAGCGCATCCGCGAGAGTCAGGCCGACCGCGGTCACCGTGCGGCCGCGCTTGCCGCCGATCTGCGGCTCGGCGGGCACCTTTGCCAGCGAACGCGGGAAGGGCGGCAAGGGCGGAAACGACCGCCGCCGGGCGGCGCACGGCCGCACGGGCCTGTCGGCGAAGAAGTCGTCGGCGGCCCGCAGGCCGCAACGGCGCGGGAACCCGCTCAGCACCGAGTGGCCCATCTCGGGAACGCTGACCAGCTTCGCCCCCGGGATCCGCGATGCGACCCGGCGCGCGGACTCGAGCGGAGTGCGCAGGTCATCCTCGCCGGCCAGCACGAGCGTGGGTACGGCGGGGAAGGGGCCGTCGGGCAGCTGTGGATCGGCTGGCGCGGTGGGCCAGCGGCTGCAGAGCTGGAAGGGAGGCGACCCGAACAGCACCGTGGTGCGGTCGAAGGGCCCGAGGGTCGTGGACGGAAGTGCCCGGGCGTTCGCCTCGGCCGCGGCCGGCCGTGCGTTCACCGGGGTCGTGCGGGCCCACGGGAGCGGCCCCTCCTCGCACACCGTCGCCGTGTAAAGCGCGTCGCTCAGGTAACGGGCGGGCGTCGGGCCCGCTCCCCGCTCGCTTCGCAGGGCGAGGCGCAGCAAGGGGGCCCGGTCGCCCTCCCGGGCCGCCTTCAGGGCGGCGGGCAGCTCAGCCCGCAGAGTGGGGTCGAAGTCCCCGGCGAACAACAGCTCCAGGAGCCGCAGCCGGCCGATCCGAGCTCGCTTGCGCCGGCCGTCGGCGGCGATCAGCGGCCCGTACAGCAGCCCCGCGCGCATCGAGGACAGGAGCGCCCCGAGATCTCCCTGGAGATCCTTGGTGATCTGCTCGCAGCCCCGAACGCAGAGTGTGCCGAGGACCCGCGGCACCGCTGCGAGGCTCTCCTGGGAGAACGCCCCGGGGCCGGTCGGCTCCACCACCGAGTCGAGCACCAGGCGCTCGACGTGCTGCGGATAGCGGGCGGCGTATCCGAGCGCGACCTTGGTCCCGTACGAGACGCCGAACACGGTGATCTTGTCCACACCGACGGCGCGCCGCACGGCGTCGATGTCGTCGACCGAGTCCCGGGTGGTGTAATGGGCGCGGCGCGGGCCCAGCGACTGGGCACAGCGCTCGGCGGCCTGGGCCTGCTCCAAGGGTGTGCGGGTGACCGGCACGAACAGGCTCTTGCAGCGCAGCACGCCGGAAGATCCCGTGCCGCGCTGGTCGAACACGATCAGGTCGCGATTTCGTAACGCCGAGCGGAGGCTGAAGGCCCAATCGAAGATGTACGGCGTCGCGGCCTCGCCCGGGCCGCCCGCCAGCGCCAGAAAAGCACCCTCGCGCTTCCCGCGTGAACGAAGCCGCTCGACGTGGAGGTTGACCGTCCCGGGCGTGGCGCCGGAGCGATCGAGCGGAACAGTGATCCGAGCGCACAGCAGCGGCGAGCCCGGTGAGCAGGGCTTGAAGGGCCCGGCCGCCCCGGCCTCGGGGACCAAGAGCACGCACGCGGTGGCGCACAGCACGAACGCGATCGCCACGCGGCGCCTCATCACGAGTTTGACTCTATCCCGGGTCAGGAGAAACGGGCGCGGTCTTCAGGGAGCGCGCAACAGCAGCGCCACGAGAGCCACCGCGAACGCCATCTGACCAAATCCGGACGCCGTGCCCCACTCGGCGCCGGCGGCCTTGGCGACCAGGGTGGCGACGACAAAGCCACCAAGCAGCAGGCCCAGCTGAATCCAAGGCGATGCGAGCCCGGCGTTTCTTTCAGATCGTGGCAAGCGCCTTGTACTCGCCAAAGACCTCGCGCATCGTGCCGGAGATCTCTCCCAGCGTGCAGTAGGCGTGGACCGCCTCGATGATGGCCGGCATCAGGTTGTCCTGGCTCTCGGCCGCCGTGCGCAGTCGCCCCAGCGCCTGTTCCGCAGCCGCCGAGTCACGCTCGTCACGCAGCCGCTCCAGCTTTTCACGCTGGCGCTCGGCCATCGTCTGGTCGACCCTGAAGTACTCCGGCGACGGCTCCTCGTCGTCGCGGTACTTGTTCACGCCGACCACGATCCGCTCGCCCTCGTTGACCTCCTGCTCCCACTTGTAGGCCTCGTCGAGGATCGCCTTGTGGTAGTAGCCGGAGTCGATCGCCGCGACGGCGCCGCCCATCTGCTCGATCTTCTCCATCTCCTCGACGGCGCGGCGCTCGAGCTCGTTCGTGAGCCACTCGACGTAATAGGAGCCCGCGATCGGGTCGATCGTGTCCGTGACGCCGATCTCCTCGGCGATGATCTGCTGAGTGCGCACGGCGATCTTCTGGGCCTTCTCGGTCGGGATCGCCAGCGCCTCGTCGTAGCACGAGAGCGCCATCGACTGGACACCGCCGAGCGCAGCCGCGAGGGCCTGGATGCCGGCCCGGACGATGTTGTTCTCCGGCTGCTGCGCGGTCAGCGTCGACCCGCCGGTCTGCGTGTGGGTACGCAGCATCATCGAGCGCGGATCCTTGGCGCCGAAGCGCTCCTGCATGATGCGCGCCCACAGGCGGCGCAGCGCGCGGTACTTGGCGATCTCCTCGAAGAAGTTGATGTGGGTGTTGAAGATCCACGACAGACGAGGCGCAAACGCATCCACCTCGACGCCACGCTCCACGACCGCATCGATGTAGGCGATCGCGTTTGCGAATGTGAACGCGATCTCCTGAACGGCGGTCGAGCCGGCCTCGCGCATGTGGTACCCCGACAGTGAGATCGCGTTGAAGCGCGGCGCCTCGCGCGCGCACCAGGCGATCAGGTCGGCGGCCAGCCGCAGCGAGGGCTGGGGCGGGTAGATGAACGTGCCGCGGGCGACGTACTCCTTCAGGACGTCGTTCTGGGCCGTACCCGAGACCTTGTCGCGCGCGACGCCCTGCTTGTCGGCAACCGCGACGTACATCGCGACCAGCACCGGGGCCGGCGCGTTGATCGTCATCGACGTCGAGACACGGTCGAGGGGAATGCCGCCGAACACCGTCTCCATGTCGGCCAGGGAGTCGATCGCGACACCGACCTGGCCCACCTCGCCGGCAGCCCGCTCGTCGTCGGAGTCGAGTCCCATCTGGGTGGGCAGGTCGAACGCCGTCGACAGGCCGGGCTGACCCTGGCCGAGGAGGAACTTGAAGCGCTCGTTCGTCGCCTCGGGTGTTCCGAACCCGGCGTACTGGCGGATCGTCCACGGCCGCCCGCGATACATGGTCGGCTGGATCCCGCGCGTGAACGGGTGTTCGCCCGGGAAGCCGAGGTCTCGGAGGTAATCCGTGCCGGCGACGTGCTCGGGCGTGTAGATCCTGTCCGTCGGAAGGCCCGAAAGGGTCTCGAACTCTTCGCGGCGCTCGCCGGACTTCTCCAGCGATTTCGCGAGCGGGCCCTCCTCCCAGCGCCGCCGCGCTTCGTGCAGGCGCTTGAGCTCCTCCTCCTTGGAGCGGATCAGCTGGTCGAGCTCAGTCTTGCCGTTGCCGCTTGCGCCGTTGCCACTCGAATCACCGCTGGCCATGCCGGGGCCTCCTCTCGAAGCTCACGATGTGATTCTACGGCCGTCGGTAACGTAGCCGCATGGCCGAGCCTGCCTCACCCCGCCTGATCGACGTCCACCAGCGTGGCCGCGAGCGCGTGATCGGCGCCTGGGACCTGGGCGGAGCGATCGTCGACCCGGGCCCGGAGAGGCGCGTCGAGACGCTGCTCGAGAGCCTCGGCGAGGCGCCGCGGGCGTTGCTTTTGACCCACATCCACCTGGACCATGCAGGCGCGGCGGGCGCGCTCGTCGAGCGATTTCCCGGGCTCGAGGTCTACGTGCACGCCAGGGGCGCGTCGCACCTGGCCGACCCGTCACGGCTGCTGGCGAGCGCCGAGCGGATCTACGGCGACGAGATGCCGGAGCTTTGGGGCCGCGTGCTCCCGGTGCCCGAGCGCAACCTGCGCGTGGTGGAGGGCGGCGAGACCATCGCGGTCGCGGACCGTGAGCTGGACGTTGCCTACACGCCCGGCCATGCCTCCCATCACGTCGTCTACTTCGACCGCTCGGACGGCACGGCGTTCGTGGGCGACGTGGCCGGCGTGCGGATTCCCCCGTCCGACTTCGTGCGGGCCCCGACCCCGCCGCCGGACATCGACGTCGATGTATGGCACCGCTCGATCGACCTGGTCGCGGCGCGGCGGCCGGCTCGGCTCGCGCTCACGCACTTCGGGATGGTGGAGGATCCAGCGACGCATCTCGCGCAGATGAAGGTCCGTCTCGAGCTGCAGGCCGGGCTCGCGCACGAAATGCTCGAGCTCCATGGGGACACACCGGAAGCTGCCATGGGCTTCGTGGAGCAGATCAACCGCTGGACCAGCGAGGGGGCCGGGATGACCGCGGACGTGTTCGAGGTCGGGGCGCCCGTCGAGCAGTTGTGGCTGGGCCTGCGCCGCTACTGGCAAAAGCGCGCGGAAAGCGCAGCGGCGTGATGGCGACCGAGACGGTTGAGGTACCGAGGGTCGGTGGCCCCGGCACCGGTGGCGGGGCCTGGATGGTGATCGTCCTCAACGACGACCACAACACGTTCGACCACGTGGCGAAGACGCTGGCGCGCGTGATCCCGAACGTGAGCGTCGAACAGGGCTACCGGTTCGCCGACGCGATCCACAACTCTGGGCGCGCGATCGTGTGGTCGGGGGAGCGTGAGCCGGCCGAGCTCTACTGGGAACAGCTCAACGACGCACGGCTCACGATGGCTCCGCTGGAGCAGAGCTAGCCGTAGCTCCTAACCACGTTTGTTTCATCCGGCCCCCTTTGGAGGCGGGGTGGTGTCGATCCGATCCGCGTTTCGAGGTGGCCGGCGGGGCGCCCTCGGCCGTGCTCGGGTGCAGTCGAAAACCGGGTGGGGTAGGGAGAGTGTGATCGAGGCGGTGTTGGGCTGCCGCGGGCGGTATCTGTACGAGAGTCGTGCAAACGTCACGCATCGGGCCTGATCGGAGGCGACATTTTCGCGATCCGTGACTGGGCCTGCGTTACCGTTCGTCGATTGTGGTCTGCTATAGCGGGTAAAACTCCCCAAACGATCGAAGGGCGCGTTACCAAACACGCGCACACGCGCCGTTTTCAACCAACGCATGCACGGCGCATCACAAACAGCGCGTGGTTCGTGAACCCTCCCACCGCGTCCTGGACCCACTCCCATACCTACCGGTTTTGCCAAGCCCGGTACCCTCGCCACCCCCGACGCCCCCAAAGGTGGTCCGCACAACTCCGAACGACGTCGTTGGGATCTACAGCTAACCCGCACCGGCCTCGACGGTCACCCACACACCGCAGCCCTTCGGCAGCGGTACCTCGACGCCCAGCATGGCCTCGCCGTCGCCGGCGGGCGCGAGCCGCGCCGGTACGGCAGCGAGCGGCACCTCGACGCGGGCGAAGTCCCGCGCGACCGCGGACACGCGGTAGGCGGCCGGCTGTGCCAGCCGCGGGACCCGGAACTCGAGGTTCCGCGCCACGAGGTCGCGGTCCGTCGTGTTCGCGAGCCGGGCGGTGGAAACGGGCGCCAGGCCGTCGTTGCCGGCCAGGTGGTCGACCTCGAGGTGGTTCGGCTCCACCACATTGAAATCCGTCTCATCAGGCTCCACGGTGACGAGCAGGTAGTGCGCGAACCCTCCGGCGGGCGGCTGCGTGTAAAGCGGCCCGCCGGCGCCGCCGGTGGTCACGTACCGGATCCCGTCGTGCCGCTCCTCGTAGAAGAAGTGGTCGTGGGCGGAGAACACGGCCTCGACACCGTGGGAGCGGAAGAGTTCGTGGAGGACCTCGCCGTCGTCGGGATTGAAATCGCCCTGGAACCAGGAGTGCATCGGGCGGTGCATGACGACGAACGTCGCCCGCGCGCCGCGCGCCGCGTCCAGGTCCTCGCGCAGCCACTCGAGTTGCTCCCCGGTGATGCGGCCCTCGAGGGCGACCTCGTCGGTGTTGAGCACCACGAAGTGGCAGTGGCGAAAGTCGAAAGAGCCGTACAGGTCGTGTCCCCACTCGAGCAGGGTGTCGACGGCCTCGGTGCTCGACTGCATCTCGTGGTTGCCGGGCGCGTTGTAGACGGGGACTGCGGCCGTATCGGCCAGCAACGCGAAATCGTCCAGCTCGCGGAGCATCTCGTCGCGCGTGTTCTGGTAGCCGAAGATCGCATCCCCCGGGTACAGGACGAACTCCGGGCGCAACAGCCGCAGCTCGCGGAAGATGTCGGTGGTGAGGCGGGGAAAGGGCATTCCCGCCACGGTCGGGCGGCCGTCGCCGGCGACGGCGAAGGTGAACGCGCCCTCGCGCTCCGGGGCGTCCAGCCGGCGGTCGTTCAGCGGTTGCAGCGGCCGCCCGGGTGCCGCCCCCGGGCGCTCCGGGCGGATCAGCTCTCCTCCTCGGGGCGGTTGACGTCGTACGGAAGAAAGCCGGCCGCGCGCATCACCTGCAGGGCGTCCAGTGACAGGCGGCCGGCGTATGCGGCCTCTGCGACCGCCTCCGCCTGCGCACGACGGCCCTCGCCGGACACATCGAGACTCTCGAGCACGGACCGGACCGTGGGCACTGGAGGGCCCGGCGTGGGAGGTGGCATGGCGGCCGGCCTAGCCGCGCTCGACCACCGTGTGCCAGTGCGGCAGGACCGGCTGGCCGTGCAGCCCGGCGACCGCGACCCGCACGTCCTGCATCTCGCGCGAGTACCACCAACGGTCGAAGCCCGCGCGATCCTCCCAGAACGACATGTGGACGAAGTGCGAGGAGTCGTCCTCGGAGCGGTAGAAGAGGTAGCCGGTCGCCCCGTAGGTACGCGGCCGCGCGATCGCGGGCCGGTACAGGTCGACGAACCGCTGTTCCCGGAACGGGGTCACGACGTAGTCCAGCTGAACTGCGTCCATCAGCTCGGCGCCAATGGCCCGGCGTTCCGAAACGCGGGCATGGGCGAGTGCCTCCATGTCAATTGCCGACCTCGGCCCGGATCGCCCCCGGACCCTCGGCCGTCTTGCCCTGGCCTTCGGAGTCCGCGCCGACGAGGATCGCGATCTTGCCCTGGTGCTTGTTCTCGCGCATCAGCTGATGCGCCTCGGCGACGCCCTCGAACGGCATCACCCGCCACAGCACCGGGCGGATCTTCGACTGTGCGATCAGCTCGTTTGCCTTCGTCGCCTCCCAGGCGTTGGCGAAGTGGGAGCCGATGATCTGCTTCTGGCGCATCCACAGGTAACGCACATCGAAGTCGAGGTTGTAGCCCGACGTCGCTCCGCAGATCACGACCTTCCCGAATGTCTTCACGACGAACACCGAGGTGGGGAAGGTCGCCTGGCCGACGTGTTCGAACACGATGTCGGGCGCGTCGCCGAGAATCTCCTTGACGCGCTTCCCGAATGCGCGTGAGACCCCGAATCGCTCCTTTTCCTCCTCGGGGGACTCGCCGCCCTTGCGCATCATCCCCGCGAATTCGCTGCGGTTGATGAAGTCCTTGGCGCCCAGCTCCTTGACCAGCTCGCCCTTCTGGTCCGAGGACACGACGCCGACCGAGTCCGCGCCGGTGAGCTTCGCGAGTTGCGTGGCGAACACGCCGAGGCCGCCGGCCGCGCCCCAGATCAGCACCTTGTGACCGGCCTGCATCTTGACCTGGTCGATCAGCATGCGGTAGGCGGTGAAGTACGTCAGCCCGTAGGACGCGGCCTCCTCCCATGTGAGGTTCTGCGGCTTGGGCACGAGCTGCTGCGCCTGGACCTTGGTGAACTGGGCGAAGGAGCCCCAGCTGGTCTCGTAGCCCCAGATCTTCTGAGAGGGGGCGGCCAGCGGGTCCAATCCGTGCACCTCGACGTCCTCGTAGGACGCCTGGTTGCAATGGATCACGACCTCGTCGCCGACCTTCCACCTGGTCACGCCCTCGCCGACCTTCCAGATCACTCCGGAAGCGTCGGAGCCCCCGATGTGGTGGTCCTCCTCGGGGTGGTAGCGGAACACCGATACCGGCTCACCGAGCGCCGCCCACACGTTGTTGAAGTTCACGCCCGCCGCCATCACGCGCACGATCACCTCGAACGCTGCGGGGTCGGGGACCTCGATGTCCTCGATCTGGAAGGCGTCCCTCGGCTCGCCCTCGCGGTCCTGGCGGATGACCCATGCGGTCATCGTCTTCGGCAGCTCGCCGGGGCCGACATCGAGCTGGCTTACGTTCTTTACGTCTGCCTGTGCCAAGGCCAGTTACCTCCGTGGGGCGGGTTCAAAATCCGGTCGCTGATGCTATAGGACGCCGCAGCGCCGGTTGGCCCGCCGGCCGCTGCGCTAGTCGGGCCTGTGCGCGACCGGCGCGACGGCCGCCGGGACGGGCACGTGCGCGGGCGCTCGGCTGTCGCGGAGCGTCACAAGGGCGATCACGACTCCGGCGACGGCGACGGCGGTCGAGAGCCTCAGGGAGGCCGACAGCGAGTGCACGAAGGCGTCCCCGAGCACGTCGCTGACCTTCTGCGCCGTCGTCGGGTCGAGCTGCCGGAGGTGCGAGCCGACCTCGCCGGACCCCACGTTGTCCGTGAACCAGGCCTGTTGCTGCGGGCTCAGCGGGAGGTCGCCGAGGCTGCCCTGGAGCCGGTTGTCGCTGATGTGCTGAAAGAGGGCGCCGACCGCTGCGACCCCGAACGTCCCGCCGACCATGCGGCTCATGGAGAGGACCCCCGAGGCGAGGCCGGCCTTGGTCGTGTCGACGGCGTTCATGGCGGCGGTCGACATCGGCGACATCGTGAGGCCGATCCCGAGGCCCATCAGCACGAAGGGGAGGAGGAGGTCGGAGTAGGTCGTGTCGATCGTGATTCGCGACTGCATGTAGAGCGCGACCGCGACGAGCGACAGGCCGATCGCGATCGGGGTCCGGGCCCCGATGCGGTCCGTGAGCCGGCCGGCGAGGGGCGCCGCGACGATGATCACGACCGTGGTCGGCAGGAACCGGATCCCCGCCTCGAGCGGTGAGTAGCCGAGGATGTTCTGCATGTAGAGAGCCATGAAGAAGAACACGGCGAGCATCGCGAACGAGACCACGAACGCGACGCCGTTGGTGCCCACGAACGTGCGGCTGCGAAGGAACGAGAACTCGACCATCGGGAATCGCGTGCGCCGTTCCACGATCGCGAACGACGCCAACCCCGCCACCGAGGTCGCCAGCAGCGCCAGGATCCGCGGCGAGCCCCAGCCCCAGCCGTTGCCCTCGACCAGCGCCAGGACGAGTGCGCCGATGCCGATCGTCAGCGTTGCGACGCCGGCGTAGTCGACGGTGCGCGGCACGTGGGGGTCGCGTGACTCCTTCGTGGCGGCCAACGTGACGAACACGGCGAGGGCGGCGACGGGAAGGTTGAGGAAGAAGATCGCGCGCCAGCTGACCTGCTCGGTCAGGAAGCCGCCGACCACGGGGCCCATGGCGAGCGCGAGAGCCGAGACGCCTGCCCATGTGCCGATCGCCTTGCCGCGCTCGTGCGCGGGAAACGCGTTCGTGATGATCGACAGGGTGGCCGGCATCATGAATGCGGCGCCGATGCCCTGGACCGCGCGGCTCACCACCAGCGAAAGCTCGTTCGGCGCGAACCCGGCGGTCGCGGAGGAGAGTGCGAACACGACCACCCCGAACAGGAAGGCACGGCGGCGGCCGAAGATGTCGCCCAGGCGCCCTCCCGTCACGAGCAGCACGGCGAAGACGAGTGTGTACGCGTTGATCGTCCACTCGAGCGACGCCAGCGAGGCGTGCAGGTCGGACTGGATCGACGGCAGCGCGACGTTCACGACCGTGTTGTCGAGCATGATCATGAAGAGGGCGAAGCTCATCGACGCGAGCGTCCACCACTTGCGGTTCTGGTCGGAGATCGCGCGCAGGCGCGTCATCGCCGGTCGCTCCCCGGGCAGAGGCGCGCGATCTCCGGTCGCGCCAGGATCTCGTCGAGGGCGGCTCCGAGCTTGCGTCGCTCGGCGGCGTTGAAGCCGTCCAGCAGGCGCTCGAACGAGCGGATCCGCGCGGCGACCAGGCGCTCCATCAGGCGGTCGCCCTTACGACTGGTGCGCACCTGCTTGACCCGGCGGTCGAGCGGATCCTCCGCGCGCTCGGCAAGCCCGCGCCGCACGAGCGAATCGACGGCGCGGCTTGCCGTGGGGAGGGAGATCCCGAGCCGCTCGGCAACCTCCTTGACCGACAGCGTCCCTGCGTGCTCTCCGATCAGGAGCAGCGTCTTCAACTGACTGAAAGAGAGGTCCTGCTCGGCCACCTCGCGGGTGAACTCGGAATCGCTGCCCGACCACGCGTAGCGAATGAAGCCGACCAGTTGCCGGGCCAGCACGTCGGCCGGTGGCGCTCCCGCGGCCTGAGCTACCTTGCGCTGAGATACTTGCATTAACGCAATTGTTGCAGCGACGCGCTAATTTCCTATGTGAAATCGGTCACACGCGAGCCGGCGGGGTGGTTCCCAGGACGTCGTTCGGAGTTGTGCGGACCACCTTTGGGGGCGTCGGGGGTGGCGAGGGTACCGGGGTTGGAAAACCAGGTAGGTAGGGGAGTGGGTCCAGGACGCGGTAGGAGGGTTCACGAGCCACGCGCTGTTTGTGATGCGCCGTGCATGCGTTGGTTGAAAACGGCGCGTGTGCGCGTGATCGGTATCGCGCCCTTCGTCGTGTGGTGAGTTAGGGCCTCTATAGCAGCCACAACTCACCAGCGAACGAAGGCCCTGTCACGGATCGGAAAATCGGCCGCCGATCAGGCCCGATGCGTGACGTTTGCACGACTCTCGTGCAGATACCGCCCGCGGCAGCCCAACGCCGCCTCGATCACATCCCCCTACCCACCCGGTCTTCGATTGCACCCGAGCACGGCCGAGGCGCCCGCCGCCACCTCCAGCCGGATGACGACACACCCGCCTCCAAGGGCCGGATGAGCAACGTTAGATCCAAGCTAGGGAAGCAGCAGGTCGTTCTGGGCGCTCTCGCGCTCCGGCCCGACCGTCAGCGTCCCCTCGCGCAAGCCGGCCGACTCCTCGGCCGAGAGCGTGTGTTCGCCGGGCTGCACACGCAGGCGCACGGTGGCCGTGTCCTGCGGATTGATGGGGCCGACGGAGCGGCGCAGCCGCGGGCCGTCGATCGTGAGGGTCTGCGAGGCGCCCGACTGGTTGGCCACCAGCAGCGTGATCGGGCCGGCGCCGAACTTGGCCGGGGACGCCGTGATGCCCTTCTCGTCGAGGCTGATCGAGATGTTGATCGGTACCGGCGGGCGCTCCTCGCTGCGCGCCTCGTCATCGCTGCCGCACCCGGCCGCCACCACGACCAGCGCCACTGCAGCGATCGCCGCCAGCGCCCGAATCAGGGCAGCGACACCCGCGCGCGGGCCGTTCCCCCTGGAATCTCGGCGAATCCGCATCCTCTTCCTCCGCAAGGAGGGGACCCTATCCGAACCAGACCGACTGACGGCGGCCAAGCATCTCGTTGAGCGCGTCCTGGATGCGTGACCGGATGTCATCCGCGACCTGCTGCACGAATGCCACGTCGTCCGCCGCGTCGGGGCCGTAGCGCTCGAAGCGCACGGGTTCGAGGAACCGGATGCGGAACTTCGCCGGCAGGTACATCCCGCCTGCCAGCAGCCCGAAGTGGGGGAACGCGTGGTTGATGGGGAAGTAGATCAGCCCGGTGAGGCGCTGGAGCAGCGGGACGTGGGCAAAGATCGGCATCGCTTCCTCGGCGCCCATCACGGCGACGGGCACGATCGGCACACCGGCGCGGATCGCAGTCTTCACGAAGCCGCCGCGGCCGAAGCGGCGCAGCTTGTAGCGCTGCCAGAAGACCTTGCGGGTCCCCTTCTGGCCCTCCGGGAACACGAGCACCAGGCGGCCCTCGTCGTGCAGCAGCCGGTGGGCGTTCGCCGGGTGTGCGGCGACCATGCCGATCTTGTTGGCGAGCATCCCGACGCCGGGGTAGCCCTTGAACCAGTGCTCGCCCAGCATGTAGAGCGGGCGCGGGTTCGGGTGCTCGTTGCGGAGCGCCTGCATGATCATCGGCGCGTCTGGAGGCAGCGCGCCCGAATGGTTGGAAGCCACGAGAGCGCCGCCGGCCATCGGAACGTTCTCGATGCCCTCGACCTCGACCCGGAACCAGTACCGGTAATAGAAATTGAGGATCGGCTCCATCATCTGGAACACCCGCTCCGAGCGCCCCCAGTCGTCGACCTGGCGCTCGGGGTCGGGAGGGGCGATCAGCCCGGTGAGCTCGCGGAGCGCGGGCGGCTCGGGCGACTCTGCGCCCGGCAGCCGGTAGACGTCGGCGTGATGGTCGTATGTGGCGCCCCGGTCACGCGCCTCCTCGGCGCCCGCCTCGGCCGCCAGGGGCCCGCCGAGCAGGGGGCTGTCGGCGCTGAGCGTGCGCTTGTGCTCCCGCTGGGTTCCGCGGCGACCCTCCACCGGCGGGATTCTGTCAGAGCAACGGCGCCTGGGCGAACCGCGTACCGCGGTGTGCCAGGAGTCAGTCGTCGAAGGGCAATTCGACGACCGTCGCGGTGACGGTCTGCTCCCCGACGACGAGCCGGTCGCCCGCCTCGACCTCGCGCCGCAGGATGGCCAGCGCGATCGGCCCCAGGCGGGGGGAGGTGACGCTCGTGGCCAGCCGCCCGACCTCCTTGTCCCCCGCGATCACGGGCTCTCCCGGCGAACCGGGGGCCGACATCCTCAGGCCGCGCAGGCGCCGGTTGGGACGGCCGCGGTGGTACATCCGCGCGACCGGCTCCTGCCCGATGTAGCAGCCCTTCGTGAAGCTGACCGCACGCTCGACGATGCCCGCCTCACCCGGCAGGTTGTCCGCGCCCATGTCGACGCCGTGGCGCGGGATCCCAAGCTCGACGCGCAGCACCTCGGCCGCTTCGTCGCCGATCCCGTGAGCTCCCGTTTCCAGCAGGGCGCCTCGCAGGGTCTCAGCTCCCTCCTTGGCGGTCATGAGGTCCACTCCGGCGCGGGTGGCGACGATCCTGACGGGCAGGTCGCGCACGCGCGCATCGACCCAATCGTGTTCCGCCGGCGGGATCGCGACTGCGGCCGCCCGCGCCACGACCTCGGCCGATGCGGGCCCCAGAAGCGACACGATCGCGCGCTCGGCCGTGCGGTCCGAGATCTCGACCTGCCGCCCGATCTTGTACATGCGCAGGTGCCGGAGCACCGCCTCGAGCGCTTGCGGCTCGGTGTCGAGCCACAGCTCCGCCGGGCCGGCCGAAAGGATCCGCATGTCGGCCAGGATGTGGGCCTTGGGGTCCAGCAGGGCGGCATAGCAACCCTGACCGGACGCCGGCGCCTCCACGTCGTTCGTGACCTGGCCCTGGAGGAACTCTGCGGCGTCCGGGCCGGTCACGTCCATCTTGCCTCGCGCCGAGCGGTCCAGCAGGCCCGCTCCGGCGGTGACGGTCGCGTAGTCGCGTTCGAGCTCGGACACTGTCCCGGTCGTCATTCACTCAATGTTACGGGCGGCTCCCGGTACCCTTGCGGCGTGGCCCTCGCCGACACCTTCACGGCCATCGTCGACTCGCTCCCGAGCGATTGGACGGACCTCGAGCTGGACCTCCGGATCGAGGACGAGAGCCGCTACGTCGAGGCGGCAGTGATCGTCGCCCAGTGCAACGGCCAGCCCTACTCGCGTCACGCGTGGCATTGGAGGCTGCTGATCGCCCACGAGTTCGGCCACGCCGCCGCTGCGCAGACCGTGCGTGGGGTGCTGGGGCAGCTCGATCGCGAGGGAATCTCGGGCGAACTGGCGCTCAGAGAGCTGCGAGAGGGCCGGGTCGAGTCCGTCCCGATGTGGGGGCGGCCCGAGAGCGTGCGGCGCGAGTTTGGCCGCCGCCGGGCGCAGTAGCCTGGGTTAGGCCTGGTTGAAAGCGGGGTATCGCAGGCCGGGCGGCTGCTAGCCGGGCAGCCACCCTGCCCTATACACTCCCCGGCGCTCTGGCACCGAAGTGAACTAGCGGAGGTCTTTAAGTGGAACGGTCAGCGGCTGCTGCACATCTCGAACAGCGCCCGCCCGCGGCGTACATAGCGGAGTTCATCGGCACATTCGTGCTGGTCTTCTCGATCACGCTCGCGGTCTCGCTGTTCGTGAACTCGCAGGGCACGGGCTCGGATTGGGCGGTTGTCGGCCTTGTCCACTTCCTCGTCCTGTTCATGCTCGTGATGACGATCGGCAGCATCTCCGGGGCTCATCTGAACCCCGCGGTGACGCTCGCACTGCTCGCGCTGCGGAAGATCAGGCCCCCCGACGCGGCCGTCTACATCCTGCTTCAGTTGGCAGGAGCCGTTGCGGGTGCCCTGATGACGAAGTTTCTCCTGATCGACGCTCTCGCCGATCAGCAGAACGTCGGCGCGACCGCGGTCAACCTGAGCCTGCTCGGGTCGAACTTCGCGGCCGTTGTCGCCGAGGGCCTTGGCACCTTCTTCCTGGTGTGGGCCGTCGTCGCCGTGGCCGTGAACCCGCGCGCGACCCGCGACTGGGCCGGCCTTGCGATCGGCGGCACCCTGGGCTTCGCGGTGATGATCATCGGCCCGCTGACCGGTGCGGCGCTGAACCCGGCCCGTTGGTTCGGCCCCGCGCTGGTGGCCGGCGAGTGGGACGAGTCCTGGGTCTACATCCTCGGCCCGATCGCCGGCGGAGTGCTCGGCGGACTGGCCTACTGGTACCTGTTCGTCGAGGGTCCCGGCCCACGCGCCGCGACTCCCGAGACGGGTCCCAAGGGCCTGCGCCAGGACGTCGTGCCCCCGCAGTAGCTATTTGCCTCGAGAGCGGGCGGGCCCGTTCGGCGCCCTGCGGCGGAATTCCTCACGGACCCGCTCGCTCTCCGGCTCAGCGCCCACGCCGGCGCTCGTTAAGCTGAGTGAGTCGTGAGGCGCGTCACCTTCTCGCGCAATTACACGCTGTCGCTCTCGCGCACGTGCCGCTGCTATTGCAAGTACTGCGCGTTCGCGACGCACCGCGCGCACCTGCATGCTCCGGCGGAAGTGGAGCGGATGCTCGACGACGCGGCCCGGCGCGGCTCCAAGGAGCTGCTGGTCCTGACCGGCGAGATGCCGGAGGTCAATCCCGAGGTCGCCCAGCGGCTGCGCGACTACGGCCACGCCGACTTCACGTCATATGTGGTGTGGGCGTGCGAGCGGGCGCTGGAACGGGGGCTCCTGCCGCACTCGAACCTGGGCGTGCTCGGGCGCGAGGACCTGTTGCGGCTGCGAGAAGTGAACGCGTCGATGGGGCTGATGCTGGAGTCCGTGTCCGAGCGCCTGATGGAAACGGTGCACGCCGGCTCCCCGACGAAGCACCCGGCCGCCCGCCTGGCGACGATCGAGCACGCGGGGGCGCTGCGGATCCCGTTCACGAGCGGCATCCTGGTCGGCATCGGCGAGACCGAGGAGGAGCGGATGGCGTCGCTCGAGGCGCTCGCCGCGGTGCATTCGCGCCATGGCCACATCCAGGAGGTGATCCTCCAGAACTTCGTGCCCCACCCGCGCTACCACGGCCAGGAGGTGGGGGAGATCGCGGACCGGGCCGCCCAGGACCGGTGGTCCGGGGACGGCGAGTCTGTGACGCGCGACGCACCGCTGCCCGAGTGGGCAAACCCGATCACGGTCGAAGACCTGAAGCGGCTGGTGCGGCATTCCCGTTCGCTGATGCCGGACGTCGGCATCCAGATTCCGCCGAACCTGTCGGACTGGTGGACCGAGCTGGTGCGCGAGGGGGCGACGGATCTCGGCGGGCTGTCGGCCAACGGCGACCACATCTCGCCCGAGCATCCGTTCCCGAGTCCGCACCAGGTGCGCAAGCGCTTGAAGCAGGAGGGTTACGCCCTTTCCGAACGGCTGTGCGTGTACCCGCAGTACATCGAGCCGGACTGGGTGGCGCAGGGCGTGCTGGACACGATCAAGACGCACTACTGGTCGTTCATCCCACGCCGCGGCTCCGGGCGCCGCAACGGCGTCACGATCGACGCCACGCTGGCGGCAGGCGCGATCGAGAGGGCGCGCGACGGGCACGCGCTCAGCCATGCCGAGCTGACTGCGCTGTTCGCCGAGCGTCGGCCCGAGGTGATCGAGGACATGCGGCTGGCAGCCGACGAGCTGCGCGCGCGCCTTGCCGGCGACACCGCCACGTTCGTGGTCAACCGCAACATCAACTTCACGAACGTGTGCCAGGTGGGTTGTGCGTTCTGCGGGTTCGGCCAGGGCCGCCGCTCGCCGGACGCGTATCACGCCGAGGAGGATGAGTTCGTCGCCAAGGTGCAAGAGGCCGTCGAGTTCGGCGTCACCGAGATCTGCATGCAGGGCGGCATCCATCCTGACTACACCCTGGAGCACTACGGGCGCTGGCTGCAGTTGGTGAAGGAGACCGCACCGCACGTGCACCTGCATGCCTACTCCCCGATGGAGGTGCACTACATGTGCGAACGCTCGGGCCGGGCGCCGCGGGATGTGTTCGAGTACCTGCGCGAGTGCGGGCTCGGGTCGACGCCTGGGACGGCAGCCGAGGTGCTCCACGACGGGGTGCGCGAGCGGATCTCCCCGAACAAGCTCCCCGTCGGGCGGTGGGTCGAGATCATCGAGGCCTCGCATGCCAGCGGTCTGCGCTCGACGGTCACCGTCATGTTCGGCCACATCGAGGAGCCGTGGGAGCTCGCGGAACACATGCGGGTCGTGCGCGAGCTGCAGGAACGCACGGGCGGATTCACCGAGTTCGTCCCGCTCAGCTTCATCCCGTTCCACACGCTGCTGGGGCGTACGCACGGCATCGAGGAGATCTCGCGAGAGGAGAACCTCAAACACACGGCGGTGTTCCGGCTCGCGCTCGGCGAGACGGTCACGAACCTTCAGGCGAGCTGGGTGAAGATGGGCCTCGACGCCGCCACCGAGGCGCTGCGGTGGGGCGTGAATGATCTCGGCGGCACGCTGATGGAGGAGTCGATCTCGCGCATGGCGGGGTCCCAGCACGGCGTGCGGCTCGACCCGCCACAGCTGATCGAAGCGGCCCGGCGCGGCGGGCGCCGGCCGGCCCAACGGGACACGCTCTACAACATCGTCGAGCGGTACTGACGGTGCGCGCGATGGTGCTGGAGGCCGCGGCCCCGGTGGAGTCGCGGCCGCTCGAGCCACGGGATCTTCCCGCACCCGAGCCGGCTCCCGGTGAGGTGCTGGTGAAGGTGCGCGCGTGCGGGGTGTGCCGCACGGACCTGCACGTGGTCGAGGGGGAGTTGCCGGACCCGAAGCTGCCGCTCGTGCCGGGTCACCAGGTGGTGGGGACGGTGGAAGGGTTGGGCGAGGGGGTGGAGGCCCCCGCGGTCGGCGAGCGGGTCGGGGTGCCATGGCTCGGCGGGACGGACGGCACCTGCCTGTACTGCCTCAGCGAGGACGAGAATCTCTGCGACCACCCCACATTCACTGGGTACCTGCGCGACGGGGGCTACGCGGAGTACCTGACCGCGCGGGCGGACTTCGTGCTGCCGCTGCCCGGGGACTATCCGGATCTGCAGGCGGCGCCGCTGCTGTGCGCCGGAGTGATCGGCTATCGCGCGCTGCGGTTGACTGAGATCGAGGAGCTCGAGGGGCCGCCGCGGCTGGGCCTGTACGGGTTCGGGGCGTCGGCTCGCATCGTCGCGCAGGTCGCACGACACCTCGGCCACGACGTCTTCGTGTGTACTCGGGGCGAACACGCGCAGCAGCTCGCGCGTGAGCTGAATGCCAGTTGGGTGGGCGGCATGGACGAGCCGCCGCCCGTGGAGCTGGACGCGGCGATCATCTTCGCCCCCGCAGGGTCGCTCGTTCCCCCGGCGCTGCGCGCGGTGCGTCGCGGAGGAAGGGTCGTGTGCGCCGGTATCCACATGAGCCCGATCCCGGAGCTGCCGTATGAGCTGCTGTGGGGCGAGCGGGTGCTGCGTAGCGTGGCGAACATGACCCGCACGGATGGGCACGAGTTCATGAAGCTTGCGCCACGGTTCGGGATCCAGACCAAGGTCCAGGAGTTCCCGCTGGAGGAGGCCAACGAGGCCCTGGAGCAGATGAAGTCGGGTGCGCTGGAGGGCACGGCGGTGCTCGTGCCGTGAGGGTGTTTCGCGTTGTGGGTGTCGTGCTCGCCATGGCGCTCGTTGGCTTGGCCGCATGCGGCGATGACCCGCAGTCGCTGGTGAAGCCTCCGCCTCCCCCGGCAAAGCCCGCTGCGCTGGTCGGCACATGGGAGGCACGGAGGCCCGTCGACTACGAGCTCCGCTACGTGTTCCGGCGCGACGGGACCTACTCGCATTCCGAGGGGAACCGGCAGAAGCGCAAGAGCGGTACGTACCGTTATGCGATCAATGTTCGGGGCACGTTCGCGGTGCGTGGTCGCAATTTGGTGCTGAGGCCACGCAGCGGCACGATCGAGAGTCACGACCCCGACGATCCCGGGAGCGACTTCAAGCGCCGCATCGACAGAGACGCGCAGCGCTACGAGTGGTCGGTGCGCGGGACAGGCAACCGGGAGAGGCTCACGCTGTCGCTCGGCGGCAGCCTGGCGGTCACCTACCGGCGAAGGTGACGGCGGGTCGTTACGTGAACAGGTCTTCGGCGAGCGGGCGGACGATCGCGGCGGCTCCGGGGCCGTCCGCGTCGGTCACGTAGCGCTCGAGGCCGCGGATGACAACCACCGCTTCGCGGCCGGCCTTGTCGCGGGCGAGGGCGGCGGCCGAGGCGGCCTGGTCCGCGACGGCGTCGATCGTCGCCGCGAGCTCCCGGCCGCCGTGGTCCGCCCGGCCGCGCCGGTCGTCGAGGGGAACGAGCCCGGCGCAGCCGATCGCGACATCGGCCTGGCCAAGTCGCCACGCGCGCCCGAAGCTGTCGGCGATCACGACCGCGGGCCGCTCGGGCAACGCGGCCCGCAGGCGCCTCGCGGAAGCGTCTGGATCCACCGGCAGCAGGCACGCGAGATCGTCACCGGGCACGTTCGAGCGGTCCACTCCGGCGTTCGCGCAGACCAGGCCGTGATGCGTGCGAGTGATCAGCACGCCGTGCGCCGCGCGCAGGACCTCGGTGCTCTCGTCGAGCACGAGCTGGACCATCTCCGGCTCCTTGCCGAGCTCCTCCGCGAGCCGGCGCGCCTCGGGTGAGGGGCTCACATCCGAGAGGCGCACGAGCCGCCCCTCCGCCTTCGAGACGACCTTCTGGCTCATGACCACGACGTCGTGGCGCCCGATGCCGGCACCCGTCGCGACGATCAGCGCCGCCAGGTCGGCGCCCGGCTCGATCTCCGGCAGGCCCTGAACCGGCTCGGCCGCGATGCGAAGCGTCATGCCGCCAGGCGGCCGAGCGCCTCGCGCGTGCGCGGTGCGCGAGCGGGATGCCGCGCGAGCGCGTCCGCCAGCGCCGACGCGTCCTCGCCGGTGTCGACGTCCAGCTCCAGGCAGGGCACCCGGATCACCTCGTGGACCAGTCCTTTCGCGACCGCCTGCTCCACGTGGCGCGCACGGGACCCCGGCCCGAATTGAGGCTCGTATCCACCCGCGGGGGCGAGCGACAGGCCATTGGTGCCAGTGCCGTGCCGGTCGGGGACGATCGCCACGTCGAGCGACTCCGCTCGGGCGATCAGCTCGCTCAACTCGCGGGCGTCGATCAGAGGGCAGTCACCGGGCACGAGCAACGCGCGCTCGCATCCCAGCTCGCGTGCTCGCGCCAGGCCCAGGAGCGCGGCCGCGGACTGCCCGTCCTCGCGTTCGTCGAACACCGTCGACGCGCCGGCATCCACGGCGCGCGCCAGCGCTTGCGGCTCCCCGGACACCAGCACGAGCGGTCCCAGCTCCGCTGCCGCAAGCTCGTTCAGAACGTCCTCGACCATGGCCGCCGCCAACACCGCCCGCTCCGGGCCGCCGAAGCTTTCGCCCAGGCGCTGCTTCGCGTTGGCGAAGCTCTTCACGGGGAGGATCACTGCGGTCGACACGGCTTCGAGAACCTATCCGCCGAGTGACAGCGCGAACTCGATCACCTCGTTCGCGAGCCGGGCACGCGCCTCACCGTCCGGCATCGAGGTGTCGGTCTGCCGCAGGACGATGCCCGTCATCGTGGCCGGGCCGGTCGGGGTGCCGCGATCGACCACCATGCCGGCCACGACCCCCGCGTAGCAGGCCGCGATGCCGCCATCATCGACGGGGTGGCCGGCCCATGACAGGAACGCTTCGGTCGGTCCCTTCAGCGAGCGGCCGCCGACCAGTGGGCTGACGGCCACGACCGGCGCATCGGTGTCGGCCAGGGCCTCCCGCATCCCGGGCACCGCGAGCATCGGCCCGATGCTCGCGATCGGGTTCGAGGGCCCGATCACGACCGCCTCCGCCTGGGCGATGGCTTCGACCACCTCCGGTGTCACCCGCGCCTCGCCGGCGCCGCGGAACTCCACGCCCTCGAGCGGCGGCTCCGAGTGCTGAAGGATCAGGTACTCCTGGAAGTGGCGCCACTCACCTTCGGTGCGCACGTACGTCTGGACCGGCTCGTCACACATCGGCAGGACATCGGCCGCCACGCCATGTGCGCGGGCGAGCACCTGTGCGATCTCAGTCAGGCGATTTCCCTCGTGGAGCATCTCGGTGCGGAGCATGCAGGTGGCAAGGTCCCGGTCGCCGAGCCGGAACCACTCCGCGCCACCTAGCTGAACGAGCCGGTCGAACGTGCCGAACGTCTCACCCTCGACTCCCCAACCTCGCTCCTCGTCGATCTGACCGGCGAGCCAATAGGTGATCAGATCCGGGTCCGGGGATACGTGGAGCCCGAACGCGGCGATGTCGTCGCCGGTGTTGGCGACCACCGCAAGGCGGTCGGGGCCCAGGGCATCCAGCATCCCCCGCGCCAGCTTCGCGCCGCCCGTGCCACCGGACAGCAGGACGATCACGGGCTGTCGAGGCCCGTGATGCGGATGCCCGAATGCTTGATCTTGTGCCGCGCGTTGATAGAGATCAGCAGCGGCGTGATCTGCTCGAGGATCCGAGCGCGCTCGAGGTCGCCGCAATCCACCGGGCGCAGTCCGGGGATCCGGCGGATCAGGTCCGACACGTCGTCCTTGGACTTCCGGTCGTCTCCCGCCACCAGCACGTCCTCGTTCATCTCGATCGAGGGGTCCGAGAGCGCCGCCGCGCTCACGGTGTGCAGGGCGGAGACCACCGTCACGGCGCGCGGCACCATTTCCTCCGCCTGCTGGGCGGCGGATCCCTGCCACACGCCCAGGGTCCGCGTTGCCCGGCCGCCGATCGCGGCTGCGAGCGGAACGGTTGTGTCCACCAGCACCGTCTGCGGCTGGAGCGCGCCGCGCAGGTTGGCGAGCGTCTCCGATTGGTTCCTGAAGGGAACCGCGAGCACCACCGTGTTCGCGCCTGCCGCCGCTTCCTCGTTCTGGACGCCTTCGACACGCGGATCGCTCGCCCCGCTCTCGCGCGCGCGCTCCGCGACCCGAGCCGCCGCCTCCGCGGCGCGACCGGCATCGCGGGATCCGATCAGGATCGGCGTTCCTGCGATCGCCCATCGCAGGCTGAGCCCGAAGCCGAGCGCGCCGCTGCCGCCAATCACGGCGACGGTCGTACGCGCCCGGGCGATGTCCTCGTGGCGGACCATGGGGCGGGAAGGCTAGACGATCGATTCCGAACTCCCCGCACGCGCGGAGAAGCGGATCTAGACCGGCGCGGCCGCCAGGGCCCGCGGCTCGCGCACGGCCTCGACCACAACCTGCGCGTCGTGCTCCGGGACGAACGTAATCGCGCGCCGGCGGATCCGCTCCGGCTCGGCGCCGGCGGCGCGCAGCTGCACCCCGCGCAGGATCGCCGGGATCACGATCTTCAGCTCGTAGAGCGCGAAGCTCGCGCCGAGGCAGCGGCGAATCCCGCCCCCGAACGGGATCCACGAGTACGTGTCGGGCCCGCCCTCGCCGAGGAAGCGCTCGGGACGGAATCGCTCCGGCTCCGGGTACACGTCAGGCCGGCGGTGCGTGAGGTAGATGTTCGGCGCCACGCGCGTACCGGCCGGCAGCTCGAAGCCGTTCAGCTCGGTCGGCGCAGTCAGGACGCGCACCACGCCGGGCACCACGGGACGGATGCGCAGGGTCTCCTTGATCACCGCGTCGAGGTAGTCGGTGCCCTCACCGGCCTCCATCTCGGCGGTCAGCCGCTCGAGCTCGGCCGGGTGGCGCAGCAGCAGGTCGAACGCCCATGCGAGCGTGGTTGCCGTCGTCTCGTGACCGGCCACCAGCAGAGTCATCAGCTCGTCGCGCAGCTCCTGATCCGTCATCGGACGCCCGTCCTCGTCGTGCGCCTGGAGCAGGATCGACAGGACGTCGTCGCGCTGCTCGATGTCCGTCGCCTGGCGGCGACGCGCAATCTCGTCGTAGATCTCGGCATCCGCCGCGGCCCGCAGGCGCAGGAAGCGGTTCCACAGCCGGCGCCCGATGGTCTTCCGCACGGGTGGGATCGCAATCGCGGCGAGCGCACGGCTCTGCATGCCGATGTCGAGCATCGCGCCGAGCCGCTCGCTGAGGCTTGCGAGCCGCTGAGCATCGTCGATGCCGAAAACGGTGCGCATGATGATCTCGAGCGTGATCGCCTGCGTGCGGGGGCGAAGGCCGAACGGCTGTCCGACTGGCCAGCGCTCGATCTCCCGGTCCGCGATCTCCTGCATGAGGGCGCCGTAGCGCTGCATCCGCTCGCCGTGGAACGAGGGCAGCATCAGCTTGCGCTGGCGCATGTGCTCGGGGCCGTCGAGCAGCAGCACCGAGTTGCGCCCCATCAGCGGCTCCAGCGGAGTGGCGTTCGCCTCGCCCGCATGGAAGACGTCGGGGTCGCCTCTGAACACCTGCTTGATCACCTGCGGGTCGGCCACGAACACGATCGGCCCGACCACGAACCGCAGCGTGAAAAAGTCGCCGTAGCGATGCGAGACGCCGGCCAGGAACGGGATCGGGCGAGCGATCCACTGCCACATCTGGACCGGTGCCGGCGAGCGTGGGCCGGGTGGAAGCGACATCTTCGACTCCAGCAGGCGCGAAGCGCGACTAGGGGCGGCGAAGCCGCTTTAGTTAGTCTCTTGGCGATGAGGCTCGAGGGGCAGGTCGCGATCGTGACCGGCGGCGCCAGCGGAATCGGGGCGGCGACGTGTCGTCGCCTGGCTGCCGAGGGGGCAAAGGTGGCCGTCTGCGACGTGAACCTCGAAGGCGCGCGGGAGGTGTGCGCCGACATCGACGGCCGGGCGTTCGAGATGGACGTGACCAGCCATCACTCGGTGACGACCGCCGCAGCGCACGCGGCGGAGGCGTTTGGCCCCGTATCGATCCTCGTGAACAACGCCGGAACAGACCGCTTCGGGTTCTTCAAGGACACCTCGGAGGATCTCTGGTCGGAGATCATCGACATCAACCTGATGGGGGTGTTGCGTGCGACTCACGCCGTCCTCCCAGGGATGATCGAGCTGGGCAGAGGCCGGATCGTGAACGTGGCCTCAGAGGCGGGCCGGGTCGGCTCGAGCGGGTCGGCGGCCTACTCGGCCGCAAAGGGCGGTGTGATCGCGTTCACGAAGACGATTGCCCGCGAGGGCGCGCGTTATGGAGTGCTTTGCAACGCGGTCGCCCCGGGGCCGATCGATACACCGCTCCTGAACCGGGCGACGGCTGAGCTCGGGCAACTGGGCGACAAGATCATCCAGACGATGGTCGGCTCCACGGTTCTGCGCCGCCCCGGCGCCCCGGAGGAGGTCGCCGCGACGATCGCCTTCCTGAGCTCCGACGACGCCTCGTACGTGACAGGCCAGACGCTCGCGGTGAGCGGTGGCCTTGCCATGATCTAAGCGTGCTACCGCAGAGCGTTCGCATCCGCGAGGTCGGTCCTCGGGACGGCTTCCAGAACGAGCCCGAGGTCATCCCGACCGAGGAGAAGGTCCGGCTGATCGACTGCCTCTCGCAAACGGGGCTGCGCCGGCTCGAGGTCACGTCATTCGTACGGCCGGACGTGATCCCGCAGCTCGCCGATGCCGAGCAGGTGCTGCAACAGGTGAAGCGCAACCCCGAGGTCGCCTACTCGGTCCTGATCCCCAACGAGCGGGGGCTAGAGCGCGCGCTGGCGGGTGACTTCGAGTTCGACGAAGTGAACCTCTTCCTCTCGGCGAGCGAGACCCACAACACGAAGAACGTGAACCGGTCCGTCGAGGAGTCGTTGTCTGGGCTCGAGCGCGTCGTGGCGCGGGCGCGCGAAGCCGGGCTGCGCTGTGAAGGCGTGATCTCGGTGTCGTTCGGGTGTCCATACGAGGGCGACGTGCCGCTCGAGCGGGTGTTCGGCATTGCGTCGCCGGCTGGCGAAGGCCGGGTGCGAAGAGATCGCGTTCGGCGACACCACGGGCATGGCCAATCCGATGCAGGTACGCGGGTTCTTCGCGCGCGCCTTCGAGGAGCTGCCCGGCGTCGAGCTGACGGCCCACTTCCACAACACCCGCGGGCAGGGCCTCGCCAACGTGCTGGCGGCGCTGGAGTCCGGCGTCGAGTCGTTCGAGAGCTCCTTCGGCGAGCTGGGCGGATGCCCGGTCCCGGCCGGGGCGACCGGCAACATCGCCACCGAGGATCTCGTCTCGATGCTGCACGAGATGGGCGTCGAGACCGGGATCGACCTGGAGCGCCTGCTGGACTGCGCCCGCAAGGCCCAGGAGGTGCTCGGGCGCCCGCTGTCCGCGCACCTGCTGACGGCCGGTCCGGTCGACTGGCACCGCGCCTGACGCGCGCCTAGAGGTCGGGCAGCCGCGCCGGGAGAAGCTTGCCGGCGCACGTCCTGTAGGTGCGTGTGCCGCGAAGCACGCGGCCGCTCGTCGTGGTGACCGTGATCGCGGCCGTGTAGGCGCCTCTCGGCAGGCCCCGCATGTCGATCAGCGCGGTGTGCCGGCGCACTCCGTCGACGAGTTCCCGCCGAACAGTGATCTGCTTTCCGTTGAAGTCCACCCGCGCCGACTTCACACCCGCGCGCTCGATCCCGCGGAGACGGATCATGAAACGTCTCTGGCTTGCGCATTGCACGGCGCCGCCCGCCGGCTTCGGCGCGCCTTGGGCGGACGTGTCCGGTTGGCCGGCGGCCGGATCGGCCGTCGGCTCCGGAGCGCTCACGTTCACCGTTCCCGTCATGCCGGCCGCTCGGTGAACGTCGCAGAAGTAGCGGAAGGTGCCTGTAGTTCCGAACGTGCGTGTCACGCTCCATGGGTCGGCCGACACGAAAGGCGGCTGCGCGAACGAGTTGTCCTCGAAACGGACGTTGTGAAAGCCGCCCGCGTTGGTCCAGGTGACCGAGTCGCCCTGATTCACGGTCACGGTGTCGGGGCTGAAGCTGAGCCCCGGGCCGGCGGTGACCGCCAGGTCCGCGGCCGTTGCGGCCGGGACGCAGATGCAGGGCAGCGCAAGCGCAGCGACCACCCAGAAGAGTTGCCCTGTACGACCTCTCATCCCGACCCCTCACGGCGACCCTAACCGAACGGGGCGAGGCCGTTGCGAGCCCGGGATTCACGGAGCGCCTCTAAAAGAGGCAGTCCCGCCTGTCGACAGGGGCAGTATGGCTGTCATCACTCGCCGTACTGCGGGTTTCTCCGTCCGGGGCACGTGGATCCTCACCGTGGGCCTCTTTGTCCTTGCGTGCGTCGTGCTGGTCTTTGCACGCGGTGGCTCGGACGGGGCGCGGCTGACGGCGCCGGAGGCGGAGCGTGCGGCCCTGCACGACGCCCGGGTGCAGACGGCGCTGACGGGCGGGTTCACACGGGTGCGCACGATGCCGCTCGACGAGAGCACAGCCAGGGTCAGCTTCTTCGACGGCCCGCGGGCCGTGGCCGAGGTGGCCGTCGGCTCGGACGGCCGCGTGCAGGCCGTGACCGAGCACGACGGGAAGCCCCGTGTCGGCAGCGACGTGGGTCAGAGCCCGCCCATGCTGATCGGGCTGGTTGCGCTGTTTCTGGCCGCGACGCTGCGCCTCCCGCTCCGGCGCAGGGAAAACCTCGATGCGGTGGCGCTCGCCGCGATCACGGTGCCGATCGTCCTTCTGAACGAGCGCTTCCTGGAGTGGAGCGTGCTTGCGACAGCCATCCTGCTGGTGTACCTGGCGTGGCGCTGCCTGGCGGTGGCGGCCGGCCGCGCCGGTGCCCACACACCCGGCCGCCCGGTGATGGAGTCGCTGCCGCGGCGGGCCGCGGCCATGATTGCGGGCGCCGCGGCGCTGGCCCTGGTCCTGCTGTCGATCCCGGGCGGGCTGGTGAGCGACGTCGGGTTCGCATCGCTCGCCGGCGCCACGACAGTACTCGACGGATCCCTCCCCTACGGGAACCTGTCCCTCGGCGAGCTGGTCCACGGTGACACCTATCCGTTGCTCGCCTATCTGGCATATGTGCCGGCAGCGCTCGCGAGCCCGGTGCACGACGGCTTCGACGGGCTCGAGGGTGCGCTCTACGTTGCGACCGCGTTCGCGCTGCTCGGCGCGCTGGCGCTGGCACGGCTCGGCGGCGCCCGGTTGGCGATCGCGTTCGTCGCCTTCCCGCCGGTGATGATCGCCGCTTCGAGCGGTTCGAGTGATGTGGTCGCGGCGGCATTCGTCGCGGGAGCGCTTGCACTAGGGGCGCGCGCCGGCGCGTCAACGGCGGCGCTCGCAGTCGCCGGGTGGGTGAAGCTCGGGCCGCTTGCGCTGGTCCCGTTGTGGGTGGCGCGCTATCGCGACCGGGGGGTGGCCCGCGCCGTCGCCGCCGCGGCGGCGGTCACGGCAGTCCTCGCCGCGGCCGTGCTCGCGCTCGGCGGGCCGGCCGGCTTCACCGACATGGCCCACGCGCTGTCGTTCCAGTCCGAGCGGGGCTCACCGATGTCCCTCTGGGGCCTGGTGAACCTGCCCGCCGCACAGATCGCCTTCCAGGCCGCGGTCCTGACGGGCATCGCGCTGGCCGCCGTCGCGGTCTGGCGCGACCGCACGCTCGCCGCCGACCCCCGCCGCATGGCGGCGCTGGCCGCGGCGGTGCTGCTGGGCGTGCAGCTGGCCGCCAATCACTGGTCGGCCACGTACCTCGCCTGGGTGTTCCCGCTGGTGGCCGTGGCGCTGCTGTCGGACCGGCGCCGCTTTACGCCGTCTCGGCCTCGGGCACCCGCTTCGTAGCGCCGGGCGGCGCACCGGTGAAGTTCGCCGGCCGCTTCTCCATGTAGGCGGCGCCCGCCTCCCGGAAGTCGTCGGTCGCCACCAGGATCTGCTGGTAGGAGACCTCCTGCTCCAGCGATGCGGCGAGCGTCGGTTTCGCGACCCCGTCGGCGACTCGCTTGGCAAATCCGACGGCGAGCGGCGATGCAGCGAGCAGCTCGTCGACCAGCTCCTGCGTGACGGTCTCCAGCTCAGCTGCTGCCGCGACCCGGTTCGCAGCCCCGATGCGGTAGCACTCCGCGGCGCCGATCGTGCGACCGGTCATCAGCAGCTCCTTGGCGATCCCGAGTCCCACCACAGCGGGCAGGCGGCTCGAGCCCCCAACATCGGGGATCAACCCGAGCTTGGTCTCGGGCAGACCGAATTTCACGTCCTCGGCCATCACGCGCAGGTCGCATGCCAGTGCCAGCTCGGCGCCCAGCCCCAGGCATGCGCCGTGGATCTGCGCCACCACCGGCTTGGTCATCTCCTCGAGCAGGTTGGCGGCCTCGATGCAGTCGCGGCGGAAGGGGCGCAGGTTCTCCGTCCCGGCGAGCCCGGCCAGCTCGAAGATGTCGATTCCCGCGCTGAACGCCGCGCCTTCGCCGCGCAGCACCACGCAATGGACCTCATGGTCGTTTGCCGCTTCGCGGGCCGCCTCCCGCAGCGCGAGCACGAGATCACGGTTGAAGGCGTTGCGCTTCTCCGGCCGGTCGAGGATCAGATGGCGGACCCGGCCATGGTCCTCGACGCTGACTGATTCGCTCATTGACTAGGCTCCTCGTGCGCTTCGGTGTGCGGGGCGAAGCCCCAAATATTCAACTCGGCTTGCGGGAGGCTACATGGAGATCAAAAAAGTTGGCGTCGTCGGCTGCGGCCTGATGGGGCACGGCATCGCGCAGGTGTCGGCGCAGTCCGGGTACGACGTCGTGGTGCGCGAGGTGAGCCAGGAGAAGCTCGACTCGGGCCTCGGCAAGATCAAGAAGCAGCTTGCCCGTGCCGTCGAGAAGGGGCGCATGGAGCAATCCGCGGCGGACGAGGTCCTGACTCGCATCACGCCGACCCTGAAGTACGAGGATTTCGCCGAGTGCGACCTGGTGGTCGAGGCGATCACAGAGGACCTCGAGGCCAAGCGGGAGATGTGGAAGGAGCTCGACTCGATCGTCAAGCAGGAGGCGCTGTTCGCGACCAACACGTCATCGCTCCCGGTGATCAGCCAGGCAGCCGTCACGGAACGGCCGGAGCACTTCATCGGGCTGCACTTCTTCAACCCGGTGCAGGTGATGCCGCTGCTCGAGGTCGTGCAGTCGATCCTCTCCAGCACCGGCGCGCTCGAGGCCGGCTTCGAATGGGGCAAGTCGCTCAAGAAGACCGTGGTCCACGCGCAGGACAAGGCGGGCTTCATCGTGAACCGCCTGCTGATCCCCTATCTCCTGGACGCGATCCGCGCCTACGAGGAGGGCTTCGGGTCGATCGAGCAGATCGACGCCGGGATGAAGGGTGGCGCGAACCATCCGATGGGGCCGTTCGAGCTGCTCGACTTCGTGGGCCTCGACACCACCCACTCGGTCGGCGAGATCATGTTCGACGAGTACCGCGAAAAGCGGTTCGCGCCGCCGCCGACGCTGCGCAAGCTCGTCACCGCAGGACACCTGGGGCGCAAGTCGGGGCGGGGCTTCTACGATTACTCGGGTGAGAAGCCCGTGCCGATCGACCGCTTGCACGAGGGCGATTGACGCCTAAGCAGACTGACGCACCCGGCGCGGCCGGGCGCCTCGACGAGGCGCTCGAGCACGCGCTCGCCGGCGGCCCCGAGAAGTACCGCGACCGGCTTCCCGACCAGGGCAAGATCCCGGTGCGAGACCGGGTCGCGCGGCTCGTGGACCCGGAGTCCTTCGCCGAGGAGGCGCTGCTCGCCAACTGGGACCAGGAAGGCCTCGGCGCCGACGGTGTCGTGACCGGGATGGCGCTCGTCGGCGGGCGCCGCGTGGCGTTGATGGCGAACGACCCGACCGTGAAGGCGGGCTCCTGGGGCCCGAAGACCGTCGAGAAGATTCTCCGGATCCAGGAGCAGGCGCTGCGCCACGAGGTCCCGATGATCTACCTCGTCGACTCCGCCGGCGCGCGCATCACCGACCAGGTGCAGATGTTCCCGGGCCGCCGCGGTGCGGGCCGCATCTTCTACAACGAGGTGCGCCTGTCGGGACGGGTGCCGCAGGTATGCGTGCTGTTCGGGCCGTCGGCCGCGGGCGGTGCCTACATTCCCGCGTTCTGCGACGTGGTGATCATGCGCGAGGGCAACGCGTCGATGTACCTGGGGTCGCCGCGCATGGCCGAGATGGTGATCGGGGAGAAGGTGTCGCTGGAGGAGATGGGCGGCGCGAAGATGCACACGTCGGTCTCGGGCTGCGGGCACTTCCTCGTCGCCTCGGACGAGGACGGCATCGACCTCGCGCGCCGCTACCTGTCCTACTTCCCGTCCAACTGGACGGAGGCTCCGCCGCCCGCGCCGCCGGCTCCGCCCGCCGGCGACGAGCGGATCGTCGACATCGTGCCGGCCGACCAGAACAAGTCGTACGACGTCAAGCGAGCTGATCGACGCGCTGATCGACGAGGGCTCATGGCTCGAGGTGCAGCCGAAGTGGGCGCCCGAGCTGGTGGTCGGGTATGCGCGGCTGGACGGCCGCGTGGTCGGCATCGTGGCGAACCAGCCGAAGGCGAAGGGCGGCGTGCTGTTCGTCGACTCGGCCGACAAGGCTGCGCGCTTCATCTGGACGTGCAATGCGTTCAACGTCCCGCTGCTGTTCCTGGCCGACGTGCCGGGCTTCATGATCGGCTCCAAGGTGGAGCGCGACGGGATCATCCGCGCGGGCGCGAAGATGATCTCCGCGGTGTCGGAGGCGACGGTCCCCAAGATCTCCGTCGTGGTGCGCAAGTGTTACGGCGCCGGGCTCTACGCGATGGCCGGGCCGGCCTTCGAGCCCGACTGCTGCCTCGCGCTGCCGACCGCGCAGATCGCCGTGATGGGCCCGGAGGCCGCCATCAACGCCGTCTTCTACAACCAGATCCAGGCGATCGAGGACCCTGACGCGCGCGAGCGGTTCGTCCGTGAGAAGAGGGAGGAGTACGCGGCCGACATCGACATCCTGCACCTCGCCTCGGAGCTCGTCGTGGACGCGGTGATCGAGCCCGACTCGCTGCGGGCCGAGCTCACCCGGCGGTTTGCCCTCTACGAGGGCAAGGACCGCGATTTCACGACCCGTCGCAACGCGGTCACGCCCGTCTGAGAGACACCTGTCCCGGAGGGCCCGTCCGGGTGCGACCGCGGCATTTCCCCCCAGATTGCAGGTGGAAGAAAAATTGCAGGGATGGGGTATAAAGGAATCCGGCAGAAATGCCGATATAAGGACACATCCGGCAAGACGCCGGATGCTGCGAATCCACAGACGACGGGCGAACTCCCATCTTTCATATCCTGGGAGGTCCTCCGTGACGCGAAAGCGCCCCGCTGGCCAAGACGGGGCGTTTTCGCGTCTAGGGGCGGTTCGGCGGTTCTAGCGCGTGCGGTCGGCGATCGTCGCGGGCGCGAGCGCGCCGAGCTTCGACATCGCGCGCAGCCCGAAGGACGCGACGTCGATCTCCGCGGCGTTGCGCTCGATCGCGCGCACGACGGCCTTGCCGACGTCCTGCGGGGATGACGTGCCGATCAGGGGAGGCGGCTTGCCGCCGCCGCGCGCGAACATGCCGGCCTCGCGGATCGGGCCGGGCGTGACCAGCGACACCCCGACGCTCTTGCGCTTCATCTGGGCGCGCAGCACGTGCGCGAACCCGCGCAGGCCGAACTTCGTCGCGGTGTAGATCGAGCTCTCACCGGCCGAGGGCACCTTGCCGGCGAACGAGGCCACGAACACGAGCTGCCCGCGGCCCTGCTCGACCATCGCGGGCGCGAGCCGTCGCGCGAGCGCGATCGGCGCGCGCAGGTTCACCTCGAGCACCCGGTCGATCTCCTCCTGGCTCGAGCTTCAGCAGCGTGCCGGCGCCGGGAAGCCCGGCGTTGGCCACCAGCACGTCGACTTCGCCGGCTGCGTCGGCCAGGCGCTCGACCGTCGGCGCGGTCGGAGAGGTCGCAGGGAATCGTCCTCGCGCCCAGCTCGGTCGCCAGGGCATCCAGCGCCTCCACGCGGCGCCCGCTCAGCACCAGCTGCGGCGCCGCGCTCGGCAGCGCACGCGCGATCGCCTCGCCGAGGCCGCCGGTCGCGCCGGTGAGCAGGACGTTGGCTCCCTTCAGTTCCATCCGGGGTGCATCATCTCAACAGGCCCATACAATCGGCGCCCCGATGGCCGAAGTCGCCTGGCGCCCCACGCCCGAATACGTCGAGAACGCGAACGTGACGCGCTTCATGCGCGCGTCACGGCATCGACTCGATCGACGAGTTCCGGCGCCGCTCGGTCGAGGACATGGAGTGGTTCTGGGACGCGGTCGTGAAGGACATGGACGATCGAGTTCACGACGCCGTACGAGCGGGTGCTGGACGACTCGGGCGGGATCCCGTGGTCGAAGTGGTTCGTCGGGGGCCATGTGAACCTGACGTACAACTGCGTCGACCGCCACGCTCTGGGTGACCGCGCCGACCGGGTCGCGATCATCTCCGAGCTCGAGGACGGCGGCGTGCGCAGCTGACCTACGCGGAGCTGAAGCGCGAGGTGGACGCGATCGCGGCGGGGCTTCGCTCGCTGGGTGTCGCGCAAGGGCGACCCGGTGGCGGTCTTCATGCCGATGGTCGCCGAGGCGGTGATCGCCGCATACGCGATCGCGAAGCTGGGCGCGCTCTACATGCCGATCTTCTCCGGATTCGCGCCGTCCGCCGTGGCCTCCCGGCTCCAGGATGCGAAGGCGAAGGTGATCGTCACGGCGGACGGCGGCCTGCGCCGCGGCAGTCAGGGGCTGATGAAGCCGGTGGCGGACGAGGCGGTCGCCGAGTCGCCGTCCGTCGAGCACATCGTCGTGCTCGAGCGGCTCGGAGCGGATGTGGCGATGACGCCAGGGCGCGACCTCACCTGGGACGAGTTGCGCGCTCGCGGGCTCGACGCCGCGCCGGACGGCATCGAGTGCGAGGACACGGAGTCCGAGGACGTGCTGATGATCGCCTACACGTCCGGCACCACCGGGCGGCCGAAGGGCGCGGTCCACGTGCACGGCGGCTTCCTGGTCAAGATGGCCTCCGAGGCCTTCTACCAGGCGGACCTGCACCCGGACGACACCCTCTACTGGGTCACCGACATGGGCTGGATCATGGGCCCCTGGGAGATGGTCGGCGCCGGCTGCATCGGCGCGACGGTCGTGATGTACGAGGGAGCGCCCGACTGGCCCGAGCCCGACCGCGTGTGGGCGTCGGTCGAGCGCCACCGCGTGAACGTGCTGGGCGTGTCGCCGACGCTGATCCGGGCGCTGCGCACCGCCGGCGACGAGCACCCGGACAAACACGACCTCTCGAGCCTGCGCGTGTTCGGGTCGACCGGGGAGCCGTGGAACCCGGAGCCCTACAAGTGGCTGTCGGAGGTCGTCGGCGGAGGGCCGCGTGCCGATCATCAACATCTCGGGCGGCACGGAGGTCGGCGCCTGCTTCCTGACGCCCTATCCCGTCGAGGAGCTGAAGGTGTGCTCGCTCGGCGGCGCCTCGCACGGCATGGACGTGGACGTGTTCGACCCGGACGGGAACCCGGTGCGCGGCGAGGTCGGGGAGCTCGTCTGCAAGCGGCCGTGGCCCGGAATGACGCGCGGCATCTGGGGCGACAACCGAGCGCTACATGGAGACCTACTGGTCGATGTACCCGGACGTCTGGCGCCACGGCGACTGGGCGCTGATCGACGACGACGGCGACTGGTACCTGCTGGGCCGCTCCGACGACACGATCAACGTGGCCGGCAAGCGGCTCGGCCCGGCGGAGGTCGAGTCCGTGCTCGTGTCGCACCCCGCGGTGACGGAGTCGGCGGTCGTGGGCGTGCCCGACGACACGAAGGGCGAGGCGATCTGGTGCTTCTGCGTGGTCGCAGTCGGGTCGGGCGACGACACGGCCCAGGAGCTGCGCGAGCTGGTTGCGAGTGAGCTGGGCCGCCCCTTCAAGCCTTCGCGAGTCGTCTTCGTGCCGGCACTGCCGAAGACGCGCTCGGCCAAGATCCTGCGCCGCGCGGTGCGCGCGGTCGCGGTCGGCGACGACCCCGGCGACATGTCGAGCGCCGAGAACCCGCAGGCGCTCGACGACATCCGCGCAGCGCTGGCCGGCTGAGGCGGTTCTACTGGGCGGCGGTGCGAGGCCGGCGCTCCGCGGCCACGCCTTCGTCGATCAGCCGCACGAGGCGCTCGAGCGTGTCGGTTGCCCGCTCGACCGCCCCGGGGTCGACGTTCTCCGCGGTGTCCGAGGGCCGGTGAGAGTGCTCGATACGCCCGCGGTCGTTGAGGCACGTGAGCGTGATCGCAGCGTGGCCCTGCGACGCAGCCACGGAGGCGTCGGTGCCGATGCGCCACACGTGACGCTCCGAGCCCGCACGCTCGGCCAGACGCGCGAGCCGCTCGTCGTTACGGACCAGGGTCGCGTAACCCTCGCCGACCACGTGACACACGTGCCCGTTGCCGGTGCCCTTCACGTTCACGAAGTAGGTCGGCAAACCGCGCAGCGACCCGCCGTGCTCCTCGAGCCAGGCGCGCATTCCGAGCGCCCCCGCGTCACCTGCGCCGGTCAGGAAGACCCAGGTCTCGATCAGCTCCGGCGGTTCGGCTGTCAGCCGGCGTGCCGCCTCCAGCAGGGCAGCGACCCCAGAGGCGTTGTCGGACGCGCCTGGGGACGGAGCGGCCGCCGCCGAGTCGAGCAGCAGCACGACGTATGTCAGGAAGATCGCCGCGAGCACGAACTGCACCACGTCGAGCGCGCCCGACTCGTCCATCGCCAGCCGCACGATCGCGGCCACCAGGGCCACCATCACGGTCCAGAACAGGAAGTGGAGCGGGCTGGTGAGAGTGGCGCGCCGGCGCCGTAGCGAGGGCACGCGGAGCGCGTAGAGCAGGCCCGTGCGCCCAGAGTCGTGATGGGCGGTCAGGATCACGCGCGCGGCGGGCCGCTCGCGTCGCTCGGTGGAGATGACGTTGCCGGTCGTGCGGCGAGGGAAGAACAGCCTGAACGTGTGGAATCCCGCGGCCAGGTCGCCGTACATCGCGGCCGCCGTCAGGAGCAGGATCACCGCTCCCGCCGGAGGCACGATCGAGGACAGAACCGTGCCCGCCGCCGCGAGCCCGGCGAAGATCGCGAACGTCAGCTGCCAGGCCGGCCGGACGCTGATCTCCTCGACCTCCGCGGGCCGGCCCATGCTCTCGAGCTCGGCCGCCAGCATGCCGACGGTGCGGCGGTCCTGCTCGGATCCCGGTAGCCGCCCCTCGGGGGATGCGAGTCGTTCGATGATGTGGAGTGGGGCCATGCGGTCGGCCGCACGTTACATCGCAGCGGTGCAGGTGGACGCAATCGACCCGGCCCCTGCGACGGGTTTGCGTGGTTTGGTGGCCTATAGCACCCCAAACCACGCAATGGATCGCCAGTGCGGCGGGTGGGATTCGAACCCGCACGTCCTTTCGGACAATGGCTTTTGAGACCATGGCGTCTACCGATTCCGCCACCGCCGCAGACCCACAAGTCTAGGCATAGAGGTCGTGGCAACTCACGACCTAGGCGTCACAAGACGGTGACGTCTCAGCCCGTGATCTGAATCGCGCTCAACTGCGCGCCGAGCTGGCCTACGCTCGTGATGCCGGGCGAGTCCGTGCGGGCGATCCGGATCACGTGGGCCCCGGGGGCGACGTTCTCCGTCGTGACCCCGTACAGCATGTTGAACGAGAAGCCGTCGCTCTCGTCGGGGAGGGCGGCCAGCGCCAGGCCCGTGTTCGGCACCGGCTTGTTGTCGACGTAGGCGCCCCACTGGGCCGAGCAGCCGACGTCGCTGCCGCAGCTCAGGAACGGGTCGCGTACCGAGCCGATCACGAAGATCTTGCCCGCGCTGCGTGTCGTGAGGGTCATCTTGGCGACGTCGGTCCCCGACGGGGCGGCCGGCGGATCCTGGTCGTCGGCCCGCGCCGCCGTGCCGAGGATGAGCTGGCCGCGCTTGAAGTCCGATGCCAGCAGGGAACGGTTCTTGACCTTGGCGGCGGTGACCGCGTTCGCCTTCAGCTGCGCCGGGCCGACGCTGTTGCGAGGCACCGACGACGGCGTACGCGCCGCCGCCGAGCGCCACGAACACGGCGATCGTCGACATGGTGTTCGCATAGGTCAGCCGTGACCGCAGCCGGGCGAGCGCGTGCATTCTGCTTGTATCGAACGTGCTCCGGCGACCTTGAGCGTGGCCGCATCGCCAGCCACTGGACGTTTGTTCGGGAGGGGTCCGGGCCTTCGTGGGCGAAAATAGATGCAGATGAGGCTCGTGGGGTGGGATCTTTGGGGGCGGGCGGGGCTGCTCTGCACCGCGGTGGCAAGCTCCGTCGCGATGCTCGCTGCGCCCGCGAGCGCCGCTCCGGCGCCCACGACCCTGAAGCTGACCGGCCCCAAGGGCGCTGTGCCGCCGGGTGGCAAGGCGACGCTGACCGCAACCCTGACGGCCGCCGGCAAGCCGCTCACCGGCAAGGGGATCGCGTTCCTGGCGGGCGCTGCACCCACGGGCCAGGCGACCACGAACTCGAAGGGGAGGGCGAAGCTGACCGTCACCCTCGCCGCCCCGACCACGTACACGGCCACCTACACGCCGGCCGCCCCCGACGCCGCGGCGTACGCACCGTCGCAGAGCAGCGCGCTTGCGCTCGCACCTTCGGCGCGCCTCACCGTCGGCATCGGCAGCTACCTGCGGGCGGGCCGGCGCGCGGTCGGCATCCCGGGGTCGCGCGTGCGCATCCGCGGCAAGCTCGAGCCGTACACGGCCGGCGCGCAGGTCACGGTCTCGCTCTTTAGAAAGAGCCGCCGGGTGCAGCGAAAGGTCGTCGCGGTGAAGCCCAGCGGCAAGTTCGCCGTGTCGTTGAAGCCCACCAAGCGGGGCGCGCACAGGGTGCGTGTCAGCCAGGGCACCGCGTCTGACAGCGCGCGGCTCCGGGTCGTGAGACCCCGCGCGCGTGAGGGCTCCCGCGGTACCGCCGTGCGTGCGCTGCAGCGCAGGCTGAAGGACCTCGGCTACCTCGTGCCGGTCAGCGGTCGCTATGACGGAACCACCGCCCGCGCGGTGCTGGCCTTCCGCAAGGTGAACGGCTTCTCGCGGATCACGTCCGCCGGGCGCACGGTCTTCCGCCGGCTGGCGCGCGGTGGGGGAGGGTTCAAGGTCCGCTACCCGAAGGCGGGCAAGCACGCCGAGTTCGACTGGTCTCGCCAGATCCTGGTGCTCGCGCGCGGCTCGCGCCCGGCGCTCATCCTGCACACCTCCTCCGGGGCCTCCGTCACGCCGACCGTGTTCGGCAAGTACCGCTTCTACCGCAAGTCGCCCGGCTACAACGCCAAGGGCATGTACTACTCGTCCTACTTCGTCGGCGGCTACGCGATCCACGGGTACTCGCCCGTGCCGACGTTCCCGGCCAGCCACGGGTGCCTGCGGATCCCGATCGCGAGCGCGAAGCGGGTCTACGGCTGGGTCAGCCTCGGCGACCCGATATATACCTACCGCTGACGCGCGTCAGCTCGTTCGCACGTCGTCGATCGCGATCGTCACGAGCCTGATCTGACGCACCGGCCGGCGCCCGGGGCCCCGCGGCATCGCCGCGCGCCGCGTGGGAATCATGAAGCCGCCGAAGTCGCGGTATTCCCAGCAGTAGTGCGCCGCCTTCGCCCAGCCGCCGAACACCTCGGCCGTGTAGTCGTTGCGCCGGATCAGGCCGTCGGGGCCGAACCAGTAGGACTGCTCGCGTGAGTGCGCGGGAACGCCGGGGGGAAAGGTGACGCGAATGCCCTCCCAGGTCTCGTCGCCCTCGCGCCACGGATCTTCGTCCTCGATCCGGAAGCCCTCACGCGTGAAGATGAACGGCGCGCACATGTACCCCCACAGCGCGTAGCCGGCGAAGTACAGGAGGTCGAGGTCGTCCCACCACAGGTTGCGGCGCCCGCCGAAAGCGGCCCGCGGGTCGGCCCGTTCCTCGAGCACCGCGCCGTCGACGGACTCGATCCGCACGCGGTCGCGCTCGAACACGCCGCGCTTTCCCTCATCGGGGTACGGCGACAGCACCGCATGTGGCTCGCGCGTGGAGACGTCGCCGGTGTAGTCCGCGAGCGCGCCGCGCTGGAAGCGCAGCGGGAGCGCCACGCCGCCGATGTGCAGGTCGGCCGCCATCCTCTCGGTGGCCTCGAACAGCTCCATGCCGCCGTGAGCCGCGATCGCGCGCTCGAGGACGGCTTGCGCGGGCAGTGGCGGCCTCCTGAAGCTACGCGGGATCGGTGCCCGGGGTGCCGAGCAGCCCGCGCGCCTCGAGGTCGGCGCGGCTGCCGGCCTCGATGTTCCACTGCTGCTGGAAGCCCCGCATCGCGAACACGATCAGCAGCACCGCGAGCGGAATCAAGGAGAGCGTCAGCAGCCCGAGCAGGCTCTCCGGCAGCGCGGGGGACGAGAAGCCCTCCTTGTCGCGCGAGAACCAGGCCGGCGCCGCGACCGCGGCGAAGATGATCAGGATCACCGAAAGCGCCGTCGCGACGGGCAGCACGCCGCGGTTCCAGCGGCTCGTGTAGAAGGCGAACAGCAGGTACACGAGGATGTAGAAGACCGTCACCGGCTTGGCGCCCTGGAACTTCTCCCAGCCGCCGATCGCGATCACGATCAGGATGCCGGCGGACAGCAGCAGCAGGAAGGTGACGATCGCCCGGGTCTGCCTCGACTCCGGCTTCTCCCGATTGGGGTGTGCCACCCCGCCTTCGTAGTTCCCCTCGTCCGCCACTCCAAGGCGGAGTCTAGAATCTTTTGGCTGCTTGTGCCGCGCGTATCGAGAGCGGCCTTCCGGCGCCACGCGGGCGTGGCGGAATGGTAGACGCGCCAGCCTTAGGAGCTGGTGGGCTTTGCCCGTGGGGGTTCAAGTCCCTCCGCCCGCACTAAATGGTTGCTCGAGGCCCTCGACTCGGTCACCAGCCCGCGGTAGGGTCGCCGTGACAAGGGAAACGGTGATGACCCGCAGGCTCGTTGCTGCATCTGCAGTGTTCGCGATGTTCGTGCTCCTCCCGGCGAGCGCCAGCTCGGCGCCCGCCCGCTACGGTCCTGCGCGCCTTGCGTCACTCGGGCCCGCTGGGGGCAACGGACCGTATGCGGTATTCACCGGGAGCGGGACTCCGGGTGTCGAGTCACGTGCCTATTTCAGTACGCACGAGTCCCTCGTTGCGGAAGATGTCGACGGAACGAGGGACGTCTATGAGACAGACGGGCGGAGAGTCTCGCTGGTCACCGTCGGCCCGCCGGCCGGCAGCGCCGCCCTTGGGTCGACCCACGGCGGGAGCTCGTTGGACGGCTCGCGCGCCTTTTTCAACACGCCGGACGTGCTCGTCCCCGAAGACGTCGATGGGGGCGTCAACGGGGACGGTTCGGACGTCTACGAACGGGCCGGCGGCACGACCACGCTGATCAGCACGGTCGACCCTGCCTGCTCCGACTGCAATTTCTGGTTCGCGGGTGCGTCCGACGACGGCCGGCGCGTGTTCTTCGAGAACGGATGGGACATCTATGAGAACTTCGGAGGAGTCGTGACGCTGGTGGGGACCGGGCGCGCAACGTTCCTGAGCAACTCCGCCGACGGAGCGCATGTCTTCTTCCACAGCCGGGCCAACCTCGTTGCCGAGGACCAGGACAACTGCGGTTCCCCCGGAGTGACGACCCCCTGCGAAGATTTCTACGAGAGAACGGGCGGCGAGACGCGTCTTGTCTCGACGGGTCCCTCTGCCAACAGCTCGATCCACAACCCGTACGGCAACGGCTTCGCCGCATCGCGTGACGGCGGGCACGCAGTGTTCGCCACGTTCGAGCGGCTCGTGCCGGAGGACACCGACACGTCGTATGACATCTACGACCGGGCTGCCGGTCAGACCCGCCTGGTCTCGACCGGTCCGTCATCTTCCGGCGCGGCGTCGATCCCGATGCTCGGCGACCGCCGGCACACCATCTCGGAGGACGGCACCCGGGTGGTCTTCTATACAGACGAGCAGCTCGTCCCCGAGGATCAGGATGCGCTTCACGACGTCTACCTCCGCGAGGGCGACACCACCACCCTTGTTTCCACAGGTCCAGAAGACGACGGCGCCGTACGTGGGGTCGCTCCGCACATGACACCCAGCGGCGACAGGGTCTTCTTCCAGGCCTCCGGCCACCTGACCGCGAGGGACACCGACTCCCTGCCGGATCTCTACGAATGGTCGGACGGGCAAACGAAGCTGGTGTCGATCGGGCCGGCGGGAGGCAACAGCAACTGTGAGCACGAGCAATTCGCGTTCGCCTGCCACCCCGGCATATCCGGCGTCTCGCGCGACGGCTTGCGCGTCTTCTTTTTCACGGAGGAATCGCTCGTGGCGAGGGACACCGACCAGGAGTTCGACGTCTACGCACGCGTCGCGGGAAGGACGATGATCGTCACGCAAGGCAGCAGTGGCGGCAACGGTCCCTTCCACGCGGGCGGCGTGACCGGCTGGCTGGCGGTCCCGCCGAGCGGCAAAGCGCTTTGGTTCACGACGGACGAGCGTCTGGCGCCGGCAGACACCGACGACGAGACCGATCTATACGTCGCGACCGCGAGGAAGTGAGGTTCCGACGGTTACGCGACGTCGGGCGAGCTCCGCTCCGGGGACATCGCCGTTTCCTGCCTGTAGGCGATCTCGACCGACATGCCCTCGCCCGGGGAGTCGAGCCGGTCGGGGTGCAGGATGTGCGCCAGCAGCTCGATGCCCGTCACCAGTCGCGGGCCGGGGCGCGAGAAGTAGGCCGATGCGTCCACGGCCACGACGCGATCGGCCTCCGAGTGACGCGAGCTGCCGCGCGTATGTGCGCGCCTCCTCCGCAGAGCGCTCCGCGTCGTAGCCGCACGGCATGGCGAGCGCCACCTGCGGCCGCGCCGCCGAGATCTCCTCCCACGACGCCGTGCGCGATCGCTCGCCGGGACGGCCGAGCACGTCGCGTCCGCCCGCCAGGTCGATCATCTCCGGGACCCAATGCCCTCCGATGAACGGTGGGTCGAGCCACTCGAGCGCAGCCACACGAGGCCGGGGCGCGCCCGCGACGGCGGCCCGCACCGTCGTCGATGCGCGCGTCGGCACTCCGCGCGCAGGAGCCGGCCGCGGTCCGGCACGCCTGTCGCATCGGCGAGCCGCTCGATGTCGGCGAGCACCTCGTTCAGTGACATGGGATCGAGGGACAGCACGCGCGGTCGCCCCGGCAGCGTCGCCGCGACGGCGACCACGTCGTCGTAGGACACGGCGCACACGTCGCACACCGCCTGGGTGACGATCAGGTCGGGAGCCTGCTCCTCGAGGCGGTCGCGGTCGAGCTCGTACAGCGGGCGCCCCGAGGCGACGGTCTCGCGCACGGTGCGGTCGATCTCCGCCGCCGACAGTCCCTCCGGCACGACGGTCCGGGTGAGATGGGGGAGAGAGGCGGCCTCCGGCGGCCAGTCGCACTCGTGGGTGACCGCGACCACGTCGTCCCCAAGTCCGAGCGCGAACACCATCTCCGTGGAGCTGGGCACTAACGATGCGATCCGCATGGGCCGAAGGTACCGCAGGCTCGTCGCTTTAGAATTGCGCGTCCCCGGGGCAGTAGTTCAGTTGGTAGAACGCTGGTCTCCAAAACCAGAAGTCGGGGGTTCGAATCCTCCCTGCCCCGCTCGCTCGTGCCGTCTCGTACCAGCCGTGCTTGTGCTCCGCTGGTCGCTATGACATATTGCATAGTCCATGGCGACCACGCGGGAGCGCATGGTGATCTCCACGGCTCTGCTCGTGCGCGAGCAGGGTGCGCGGGCGACGAGCATCGATGACGTGCTCGCGCACAGCGGGGCGCCGCGCGGCTCGGTCTACCACCACTTCCCCGGCGGCCGCCGGCAGTTGCTGAGCGAGGCGATCGACTACGCGGGGGAGTTCGTCGCCGCACGGATCGAGCGCGCCGCCGACGCGCTCGAGATGCTCGACCTGCTGCTGCACGACTATCGCGAGCAACTGATCCGCAGCGACTTCCGGGCGGGCTGCCCGGTGGTTGCGGTCGCAGTCGAGGCCGGAGACCCCGAGTCCGACCTGCACGAGCACGCGGGCGCGGCGTTCGGGCGCTGGCAGGAGCTGCTCGCACAGCGCCTCGTGGCCCAGGGCGTGAGCGCCGCCCGCGCCGGCGAGCTTGCGGTGCTCGTGATCGCCTCGATCGAGGGCGCGCTCGTCATGGCCCGTGCCCGCCGTGACACGGAGCCGCTCGACAACGTCCACAGCCAGCTGCGCACGCTGCTGCGTGCGGAGCTCGACGACAGGAGCCCAGCATGACCATGACGCCGACCACGACGGACTGGCAACCGACGGCCTGCATCCTCTGCGAGTGCAACTGCGGCATCGAGGTCCAGCTGGAGGGCCGCACCCTGAGTCGCATCCGCGGCGACAAGGCTCATCCGGGCTCGCAGGGCTACACCTGCAACAAGGCGATGCGTCTCGATCACTACCAGAACGGCCGCCACCGCTTGACGTCACCGATGCGCCGGCGCCCGGACGGCACGTTCGAGGAAGTCGACTGGGACACGGCGATCACCGAGGTCGCCGCGGGCTTCAAGCGCGTGCGGGACGAGCACGGTGGCGAATCGATCTTCTATTACGGCGGCGGAGGACAGGGCAACCACCTCGGCGGCGGCTACGGCGGCGCGTTCCTGAAGGCGCTCGGCTCCCGGTACCGCTCGGGCGCCCTGGCCCAGGAGAAGACCGGTGAGGCATGGGTGGACTCCCAGTTGACGGGCGGCCACACGCGCGGCGAGTTCGAGCACGCCGAGGTAGCCGTCTTCGTCGGCAAGAACCCGTGGATGTCGCAGAGCTTTCCGCGTGCCCGCCTGGTGCTGCGCGAGATCTCGAAGGACCCCAAGCGGTCGATGATCGTGATCGACCCCGTGGTGACCGACACGGCCAAGCTGGCGGACTTCCATCTGCGCGTCCGGCCGGGAAGCGACGCCTGGTGCCTCGCTGCGCTCGCCGCCACCCTCGTGCAGGAGGACCTCCTCGACGACACGTTCATCGCCGAGCACGTGACGGGGTCGGAGCCTACGATCGCCGCGCTCGCGGAGGTTCCGGTCGGCGACTACGCGCAGCGTTGTGGCGTGGACGAGACGCTGATCCGCGCGGCCGCGCGGCGCATCGCGGGCGCAGACAGCGTCGCGGTGTTCGAGGACCTTGGCATCCAGCAGGGCCCGAACAGCACCCTGTGCTCGTACCTGAACAAGCTCCTGTGGATCCTCACGGGCAACTTCGCGAAGCCGGGCGGCCAGCACCTGCACTCCTGGATGGTGCCGTTGCTGCGCAGCGGGACAGTGGGGCGGACGCCCGTCACCGGCGCGCCGGTGATCGGCGGCCTGACGCCGTGCAACGTGATCCCCGACGAGATCCTCACCGACCACCCGGCCCGCTTCCGCGCGATGATCGTGGAGAGCAGCAACCCTGCCCACTCGCTCGCCGACTCGCAGCGTTTCCGCGAGGCCTTCGAGGCGCTCGACTTCATGCTCGTCGTCGACGTGGCGATGACCGAGACGGCGCGGCTGGCGGATTACGTGCTGCCCGCCGCCAGCCAGTACGAGAAGCCCGAGGCGACTTTCTTCAATCTGGAGTTCCCGCGCAACACGTTCCACCTGCGCCACCCGCTGCTGGAGCCGCTTCCGGGGACGCTGCCGGAGCCCGAGATCTGGGCGCGGCTGATCCGCGCCCTGGGCGTCGTCGACGAAGCCCAGCTGCAACCGCTGCACGCGGCTGCGCGCGAGAGCCGCCAGGCCTACGCGCAGGCGCTGATGGAGGCAACCACGAGCGATCCCGCGCTGGCGCGCCTGCTGCCCTACCTGCTGTACGAGACCCTCGGCCCGACGCTGCCCGACGGCCTGCAGGGCGCTGCTGCGCTGTGGGGCCTCGCTCAGCGCTGCGCGATGACCTATCCCGACGCGGTGCGCCGGGCCGGGCACGCGGACGGAGATGCGCTGTTCGACGCGATCATCGAGGGGCGTTCCGGCATGACATTCACGGTCGACGAGTACGAGGACGACTACGGCTACATCACCCATGGCCACAAGCGGATCGCACTCGAGATCCCGGAGATGCTGGAGGAGCTGCACGCGCTGGTCGACAAGCAGCCGGGCTTCGCGACCGACGACTTTCCGATCATCCTCGCCGTCGGAGAGCGGCGGTCCTACACCGCGAACGACATCTTCCGCGATCCGAGTTGGCGCAAGCGCGACCCCGATGGCGCGCTGCGCGTCAGCGCCGAGGATGCGCAGCGCCTCGGCCTCGACGACGGCGGGCGGGTCCGCGTCACGACCGCACGCGGCAGTGCCGAGGCGACCGTGGAGGTGAGCGACGCGATGCTTGCCGGACACGCCTCGCTGCCGAACGGGTACGGCCTCGACTTCACCGATGCCGATGGCCGCACGCGCGTCGCAGGCGTGGCGCCGAACGCGCTCACGTCGTCGCACTGGCGCGACGCGTTTGCGGGCACGCCATGGCACAAGCACGTACCGGCGCGAATCGAGCCGGTCGCGATCTGCTGAACACTCGTTTACCTAACGGCCCGTTCGGGTATCCCCCGGCAAGTCGATCGGGGAGGAACTCGAATGCGTCGGATGTGGACAGCTGTCACTGGTGGCTGGGCTGATGCTGTGGTGCGCGGTGCCTGCAAGCGGGGCGAGCAGCCTGGGGATCGATGTCCTGTCGAACAGGGCGGACGTGATCAGCGCCGGTGACGCGCTCCTGGCGGTCAGGGTCCCGGCCGGGGTGAACGTCGCAAAGGTCCGCGTGTACGACGACGGCCGCGACGTGACGAGCGCCTTCGCGGTGCGGCCCAACGGTCGCTTCGAGGGTCTCGTCGAAGGCTTGTCGCTCGGCCCGAACGTCCTCACCGCGCGTGCTCCCGGTGTAAAGGAAGGACGCGTCGTCGTGACGAACCATCCGAACGGCGGTCCCGTGTTCTCGGGCCCGCAGGTTCAGCCATGGGTGTGCCAATCGACCGCGGCTGACGGGCAGTGCAACCAGCCGGCGAGCTACGCGTACCGCTACAAGAGCACGAGCGGCTCGTTCGGCGACTACGACCCGAACAGCCCGCCGTCCGACGTTGCCAACACCACCACCGACCAGGGCAAGACGGTCCCCTACGTCGTCCGGGTCGAGACCGGCTACCAGGACCGCGACCAGTACAAGATCGCGGTGCTGTACGACCCCTCCAAGCCATGGACGGCCTGGGATCCGCAGACGCAGTGGAACCACAAGCTCCTGATCACGCATGGCGCGAGCTGTGGGATCGAGCGCCAGGCCGGCTCGGCGCCTGACGTCGAGAACGACGCGGCGCTCTCGCGCGGGTTCGCGGTCATGTCCACCGCGCTCAACAACGCAGGCCACAACTGCAACATCGTCACTCAGGCCGAGTCGATGGTGATGGCGAAGGAGCGCCTGGTCGAGCAGTATGGCGAGCTGCGCTACACGATCGGCACCGGCTGCTCCGGCGGGTCGCTGACCCAGCAGCAGGTCGCAAACGCGTACCCGGGCATCTACCAGGGAATCCTCCCCGCCTGCAGCTTCCCGGACGCGTGGTCGACGGGCCAGCAGCTGGTCGACTACCACCTCGTGCGCCAGTACGCCGAGAACCCCGCCAAGTGGGGCACCGGCGTCGTCTGGGACCCGCTTTCGATCGCCGCGGTCGAAGGACATCCGAACCACGTCAACTCGATCGTCTTCGACACCGTCTACTGGACGTCGCTGGGGGTCCCCGACGACGGCTGCCCGGGTGTGCCCGCCGAGGACACCTACAACGCGCAGACGAATCCCGGCGGCGTGCGCTGCACGCTGGCCGACTACATGATCAACGTCCTCGGGCCGCGATCACCGAGCGTCTGGACCGACGCCGAGCAGCAGGTGGGCCGCGGCTTCGCCGGGCTCCCGCTCGACAACGTCGGCGTCCAGTACGGCCTCGACGCGCTGAAGAAGGGCCTGATCACGACGGAGCAGTTCGTCGACCTGAACGACAAGATCGGCGGCGGGACCATCGACAGCGTCGCGACGCCCGAGCGGTTTCAGGCGGACCAGCCCGCCCTGGCCAACGCCTACCGCAGCGGCGGCGTGAACAGCACGAACAATCTCGACGACGTTGCGATCATCGACCTGCGCGGCCCCGACCCGGGCGCGTTCCACGACGCCTACCGGTCGTGGGCGATCCGCGCCCGGCTCGAGCGTGAGCACGGTACGCACGCGAACCACGTGATCTGGTTCGGAGCCGTGCCGCTGATGGGCGACCCGAACTACGCGACCGAGGGGATGCTCGCCATGGACCGGTGGCTCGCGGGTGTCGAGAGCGACCAGGGCACCGGCTCCCTGGCGTCGAAGGTCATCCGGAACCGCCCGGCCGACGTCAAGGATCGCTGCTCGCAGATCGAGGGCCTGGAGCTGGTCTCACTTCCCGGCATCGGCCCGATCTGCGAGTTGAAGGACGTCCAGACCAGGTATGGCACGCCGCGCACGGTTGCCGGCGAGGGGATCGAGACGGACGTCAACAAGTGCACGCTCAAGCCGCTGCGACGCCTGGACTATTACCCGCTGACATTCACCGACAGCCAGTGGCAGCGCCTCGTGCAAGCGTTCCCCACCGGCGTCTGCGACTGGAGCAGGCCGGGCGTCGACCAGGCGGGCGCCATCCCCTGGCAGACCTACCAGGACGGCAGCGGCAGCGTGATCTACGGCGGCCGGCCGCTCGGCCCCGCGCCCGCGGGCTC
>CAVSXO010000017.1:0-12688 GCA_963731895.1 uncultured Solirubrobacterales bacterium | reverse complement strand
GGAGGCGAACGCGGCACTCGTCCAGCCGCCGCCGGAGCCCGCCGGTGCCGGGCCGAGTGCCCGACCTCCGTAGACCACGTTGCCACTCCCGTCCTGGTAGGTCTGCCACGGAATCGCGCCCGCCTGGTCGATCCCGGCCTGCTCCAATCGCAGACACCGGTCGGGAAGGCCGCCACGAGGCGTTGCCACTGGCTGTCGGTGAACGTGAGCGGGTAGTAGTCCAGGCGTCGCAGCGGCTTGAGCGTGCACTTGTTGACGTCCGTCTCGATCCCCTCGCCGGCAACCGTGCGCGGCGTGCCATACCTCGTCTGCACGTCCTTCAGCTCGCAGATCGGCCCGACGCCGGGGAGTGAGACCAGCTCGAGGCCCTCGATCTGCGAACAGCGGTCCTTGACGTCGGCCGGGCGGTTCCGGATGACCTTCGACGCCAGGGAGCCGGTGCCCTGGTCGCTCTCGACACCCGCGAGCCACCGGTCCATGGCGAGCATCCCCTCGGTCGCGTAGTTCGGGTCGCCCATCAGCGGCACGGCTCCGAACCAGATCACGTGGTTCGCGTACGTGCCGTGCTCGCGCTCGAGCCGGGCGCGGATCGCCCACGACCGGTAGGCGTCGTGGAAAGCGCCCGGGTCGGGGCCGCGCAGGTCGATGATCGCGACGTCGTCGAGGTTGTTCGTACTGTTCATGCCGCCGCTGCGGTAGGCGTTGGCCAGGGCGGGCTGGTCCGCCTGAAACCGCTCGGGCTTCGCGACGCTGTCGATGTTCCCGCCGCCGATCTTTTCGTTCAGGTCGACGAACTGCTCCGTCGTGATCAAGCCCTTCTTCAGCGGGTCGAGGCCGTACTGGACGCCGACGTTGTCGAGCGGTAGCCCGGCGAAGCCGCGGCCCAGCCTGCTGCTCGGCATCGATCCAAACGCTCGGTGATCGCGGCCCGACGACGTTGATCATGTAGTCGGCCAGCGTGCACCGCACGCCGCCGGGATTCGTCTGCGCGTTGTAGGTGTCCTCGGCGGGCACACCCGGGCAGCCGTCGTCCGGGACGCCCGAGTGACGTCCAGTAGACGGTGTCGAAGACGATCGAGTTGACGTGGTTCGGATGGCCCTCGACCGCGGCGATCGACGCCGGGTCCCAGACGACGCCGGTGCCCCATTTGGAAGGGTTCTCGGCGTACTGACGCACGAGGTGGTAGTCGACCAGCTGCTGGCCCGTCGACCACGCGTCCGGGAAGCTGCAGGCGGGCAGGATGCCCTGGTAGATGCCGGGGTATGCGTTTGCGACCTGCTGCTGGGTCAGGGACCCGCCGGAGCAGCCGGTGCCGATCGTGTAGCGCAGGTCGCCGTACTGCTCGACCAGGCGCTCCTTCGCCATCACCATCGACTCGGCCTGGGTGACGATGTTGCAGTTGTGGCCGGCGTTGTTGAGTGCGGTGGACATGACCGCGAAGCCGCGCGAGAGCGCCGCGTCGTTCTCGACGTCAGGTGCCGAGCCAGCCTGGCGCTCGATCCCGCAGCTTGCGCCATGCGTGATCAGGAGCTTGTGATTCCACTGCGCCTGCGGATCCCAGGCCGACCACGGCTTGGTGGGGTCGTACAGGACGGCGATCTTGTACTGGTCGCGGTCCTGGTAGCCGGTCTCGACCCGGACGACATAGGGGACCGTCTTGCCCTGGTCGGTGGTGGTGTCGGCGACGTCGGAGGGCGGGTTGTCGGGGTCGTAGTCGGCGAACGTGCCGCTCGTGTTCCTGTAGCGGTACTCATAGCTCGCCGGCTGGTTGCACTGTGAGTCGGCTGCGGTGGACTGGCAGACCCACGGCTGGACCTGCGGCCCCGAAAACACCGGACCGCCATTGGGGTGGTTCGTGATGACGACGCGCGCTTCCCTCGCACCGGGGGCACGCGCTACGAGCACGTTCGGGCCGAGCGACAAGCCTTCCACGAGACCCTCGAAGCGACCGTTGGGGCGCAGCGCGAATGCGCTTGTCACGTCGCGGCCGTCGTCGAACACGCGGACCTTTGCGACGCTCACACCCGCCGGGATCCTGACCTCCACGAGCGCGTCCCCGGCCGAGATCACGTTCGCCCTGTTGGAGAGGACATCGATGCCCAGGGTGGTCGCTGCATTGGCGGACGTGGCCAAGCACAACAGCAGCCCAATCACCAGTGACACAGCCCACATCCGACGCATTCGTCCTCCCCGATCGATTTGGCGGGGGATACCCGAACCGGCCGTCAGATAAACGATCGTTCAGCAGCCGATCGACTCGCGGGCTCCATGCATCGCCTCGATGGCGCGGCCCGGCGCTCTGACGGGAGGGGGCACCGGGCCGCCGGCCCGAGTGGGTCGCTTGCGTCTCCCGGGGGCGTAGGCGGGGAGTGCCACTACGCCCCCGGGAGACGTATGAATGGTCCTCTTACGTCCGACGACAAATGTGCTGCGCCACGCCACGATCCATTCATGGCTGTGTTCGTCGAGGAGCTCATCAGGGAGGAGCTCTACGGACAGCGCATGAACGTCTCGCGCACATGATCAGGACCGCCCTCGTGTGGAACGGGCGTGAGATAGAGGCGCGCGATCACCGGCATCTCCCGCTGCATCCGGGTCCGCGCGGCCGCCAGCGCCCGGGCAGCGTCATCCGCGCCGAGTCCCGGTTCGATCAGGACGTCGGCCGCGACGAGCACCTCGCTGGCGCCGAGGTACACGGCCTCGAGGCGCGAGACCGCGGCGATGCCCGGCTGCGCCTCGAGGCGGCTGCGCAAACGCTCGACATACCGTGGAGGGACGGCCTGATTGGTGATCAGCTCGCGGTTTCGCCTCGTCAACCGAATCGCCACGAAGGCCAGCAGGCAACCGATCAAGATGGTCGCGACCGCATCCGGCCATTCGGCCCCTGTCGTCTTGTGCAACACGAGCGCGCCCAGCGCGAGCCCCGCGCCCAGCACGTCGACCGAGTCCTCGAAATAGACGGTCGTGAGCGCGGGGTCGGGGCTCTCGCGCACGAATGTGCGGATCGAGATGCCGCGCCGCCGTGCCTCCGAGCGCAACTGGCGGACCGCGACCACGCGGCTCGCGCCGTCGAACACGAGGGCGACCACCAGCACACTCGCACCAACCCAGAAGTGATCGAGCTGACGCGGCTGGATGAGCGCACTGATTCCCTCCCAGATGGAGACCGCTCCACCGACGAGGAACATCCCGATCGCGGCGAGCAGGGCCCAGTAGTAGCGCTCGGGCCCGTGACCGAACGGGTGCAATTCGTCGGGCGGCCGCTCGCTGCGGCGAACGGCGATGTACAGGAGCACCTCGTTCCCGGCATCGGCAACGCTGTGAAGGGTTTCCGCAAACAGCGCTGCGGAGCCCGTGAGCGCAGCCGCGATGCCCTTGGCCGTCGCGATGCCGAGGTTGGCCGCGAGCGCCACCAGCACGCTGAGCATGCTGTTGCCGCCTGGCTGTCGGTTGGGCGCGGCTATGGACTGAGTAGTACCGACCTCGAGCCAAATCGGCCGAGGCGATTCCGATCGCTCAATCGCGGAAAACGATTGCCAACACCCCTACGAAGTCGAGAATGGTCGATCCCCAACGGGATCTGCACCCCGATCGAAGGAGGACCCAGATGGAAGTCGGGCTGTTTCTGATCCACGCGGTGATCGGGCTCTTGATCGCCGCTCACGGCAGCCAGAAGCTCTTTGGATGGTTCGGCGGTGCGGGCCTGGAGGGAACCGGCGGCATGATGGAGTCGCTCGGCCTTGTTCCGGGCAGGCTCATGGCGGCCGCCGCGGGCGCATCTGAGTTCGCCGGCGGACTCCTGCTCGCGTTCGGCTTGCTCGTACCCGCAGCTGCCGTGCTGATCGCGTCGACATACCTCGTCGCAGGCCGTACCGCGCACGCCGGCAAGGGTCCGTGGAACTCCAGCGGCGGATGGGAGTACATCCTCGTTCTCTCAACGGTGTCCATCGGGCTCACCTTCAACGGCGCCGGCACCTGGTCGCTGGACCACGCGATCGGCTGGGACGTCTCCGGACTGTGGTGGGGAATCGGTGCGGTTGTCGTGGCACTGGTCGGAGCCATTGCCGTGCTTGCGGTCACGCACCGCATGTCGGACGCCGCGCGAGGCCGGCTCGGCGAGCCGGATCCGGTCACGGGCGCCCAATAGCGCCGCTCCTTGAAGTACCACCGCGCCTCGTAGGCGCGTCCCCCAGAGCCGGATCCGATTCGTCGGATTCAGTTTGCGCCTGGCCGGCTCAGCCCGGCGGCGATTCGCTGCACGGTGTTGCTTGGGATCGCGAACCCGATGCCGGGTGCGGCGCCGCCGATTTGAGGATCGACCGCGGTCAGCGTCGGGATCCCGATCACGCGCCCGGAGAGGTCGACGAGGGCGCCGCCGGAGTTGCCGGGGTTGATCTCTGCGCTGGTCTGGATGGCTGACGCCAGCGTGACTCCGGCTCCCTCGGACAAGTTCCGGTCGACCGACGAGACGATGCCCTGCGTGACACTCGAGCGGAGCCCGAGCGGATTGCCGATCGCGAGGGCGAAGTCGCCCACCTGGACCTTCGAGGAGTCCGCGAAGCTCGCAGGACTCGGGCTGGCGCCACTGATGCGAATTACAGCCAGATCATGCTTGCGATCGGTACCGGCAAGGGTGGCGGGGTGGCGGCCACCCCCGGACAGCGTGACCAGGAAGCGGGTCGCGTCACCCACGACATGCGCGTTCGTGACCACATCGCCGCGGTTGTCGAGGACGACACCCGAACCGAGGTCTTGCCCGGTCTGTATCTGGACGACCGCGGGCGAGACCGCCTTGACGACCGTCACCTGCTGCTGCTGAAGCTGTTCGGCTCCGCTCGAGACCGGCAACGCGGTCCCGGTCGGTTCGGCGGAGGCAGTGTCCCCGCTTCCGCTGCCCCCACACCCGGCGAGGCCGACGAGGCCGGACAATCCAATCGCGATCGCAAGGAGGATGCGACTGCGCATCGCGCTCACGCCGCCTGTCGCGCCGTGCTCGTGCCGCCGACCGTCAGGGAGACGTCGATGTTGCCGCGCGTGGCCCGCGAGTAGGGACACGCCTCATGCGCCCGCTGCATCAGCTCGAGGGCCTCGTCATGGTCGAGCTGGGGCGCGTCGAGGTCGAGCGCAGCCGTCAAGCCCAAGCCGCCGGTGCTGAGCGTGCCGATCCCCACCCGCGCCGTGATGCGCGTGCCGCTGAGGTCGTGCTTCCCGTCCCAGGCGAAGCGTTGCAGTGCCGACTGGAAGCAGGCGGCGTAGCCCACGGCGAACAGTTGCTCGGGATTGGTGCCCGGTCCACCCGAACCGCCCATCTCGGTGGGGACGTCGAGGTCGACGTCGACGCGACCGTCGCTGGTGCGGCCATGACCTTCCCGACCGCCTGTGACGGTTGCTTCGGCGGTGTAGAGAATCTTGATCTCGCTGTTCATGGTGCGTTCTCCCTTTCCGATTTCGCGATCGAACCTCGAAATGGTCCTCGCCGGACATGCGTTTGTCGTCGCGCCGGCGGCGTGTCTTTTGCCTACCGGCTCAGGCGTAGCGGTATGCGCGGCGTACGCCGGCGAGCGCAGCGAAAGACACGCCCGGGGGCCGACGACAAACGCGATCTCCGCGTGGATCATTGACCGCGAGATTTCCCCTTCGCCCACATCCGATCACGACCGGCGCTGGCGGATCCTCGCCATCCTGAGCATCGCGCAGCTGATGGTCGTCCTCGACGTCACGATCGTCAACATCGCGTTGCCATCAGCGCAGAATGAGCTGCACTTCTCCGACAGCAGCCGCCAATGGGTGGTGACCGCCTACACGCTCGGCTTCGGGAGCCTGCTGTTGCTCGGCGGCCGTCTGTCGGACCTCTTCGGCCGCAAGTTGATCCTGATCACCGGCCTGGTCGGCTTCGCCGTTGCCTCTGCGATCGGCGGCACTGCCCAAAGCTTCAAAATGCTCATTGCCGCGCGCGCCGTTCAGGGCATCTTTGCCGCACTCCTTGCCCCCGCTGCTCTGTCGCTGATCACCACCACATTCACCGATCCGCAGGAGCGCGGGAAGGCGTTCGGGGTCTTCGGCGCGATCGTCGGCGCCGGCGCCGGGATTGGCCTGCTGCTCGGTGGCTTTCTGACCGAATACCTCTCCTGGCGCTGGTGCCTGTACGTCAACCTCGTCTTCGCCGCTGTAGCGGTGACCGGCGCGTTGATGCTGCTCCCAAAGCAGGCGCGCCCCGCCAAACCGCAACTCGACATCCCGGGAGTGCTGACCGCATCGGCCGGTCTGTTCGCGCTCGTCTACGGCTTCAACGAGGCAGAGAGGAACGGATGGGGCGCCTCGAGCACGATGGGCTTCCTGGCCGCCGGGGTTGTACTACTCGCCGTCTTCGTCGTCATCCAGCGACGCGTGGAGCACCCGCTGCTTCCGCTGCGGATCGTCGCGGACCGGAACCGCGGCGGTTCCTACCTGGCCATGCTGATCACGGCCACCGGCATATTCGGGGTTTACCTGTTCCTCAGCTACTACCTCCAGCAGACGCTCGGCTACAGCCCCTTGAAGTCGGGCCTGGCTTTCCTTCCGATGGTCGGCACCGTGGTTGCGACTTCGACAACTGCGAGCACATTGCTCGTGCCGCGCATCGGCCCCAGGCTGCTGATACCAACCGGGATGTCACTCGCGGCCGTTGGCATGGTCGTTCTCGCTCAACTGGGTGTGCACAGCACGTACACAGCCCACGTCCTGCCTGGACTTCTCGTATTCGGTCTCGGTCTAGGTCTCATCTTCCCGGCAGCGTTCAACACCGCCACCGTCGTCGCTCCGGGTGACGCCGGTGTCGCCTCCGCCACGGTCAATACCGCCCAGCAGGTCGGTGGCTCACTCGGCACTGCCTTGCTCAATACGGTCGCCACCACTGCGACCACCACCTTCGTCGCCGGCAAGGCGGCTTCGCCCGCCATCGCGGCGGAGGCAGCCGTACACGGCTACACCACCGCCTTCTGGTGGGCGGCAGCCATCCTCGGCCTGGGCTCTGTGGTCTGCGGCCTGCTTCTGCGCCGCGGTATCCCCCGGCTCGAGCCGGCAGTCCAGGCCGCCCCGGCCTGAGAACGTCACCGAGAGACCGGCCGACGGCCATGCCGACGAGGACATCTCAGCAGTGATCGGCGTGGCAGGGTCACGCGCCACGGCCTGACACCAGCCAAGATCGAGTCAAGCAGCGGTACTTCGTTGGGTGAGCGAAGGCTCGGCGAGATGACCGTGGACGAGCTGCACCGCCATCGCGCCCTCACCTACGGCGGTGGCGCATCGCTTGGTAGAGCCCGAGCGGACGTCACCAGCGGCGAAGACGCCCGGAACACTGGTCTCGAGCGGGTTCTCGGCTCCCGCAGCAGCGCCCGTGAGGATGAAGCCGTCATCGTCGCGTGCGACCGCGTCGTCGAGCCAATCGGTGCACGGCTGGGCGCCGAGGAAGAGAAACAAGAACGAGAACGGCAGGCGCTCGCCGGTCTTGAGCGTGACCGCCTCGAGCTGCCCATCCTTCCCGTGCAGGGCGGCGATCTCACTTCGGTCGCGCACCGCGACGCCGCAGCGCTCGAGGTCGCGCACCAAATAGTCCGACATCGTCTCGCGTAGATCGACGCGGCGATGGAGCAGTGTCACGATCGCGCCACCGCGAGCGAGCCAGACGGCCGCCTGTCCGGCGGAGTTGCCTCCCCCGACCACGCCGACCCGCGCGGCGCCGCAGAGCTGCGCCTCGGGCGGTCCGGCCGCATAGAAGATGCTCATCCCCTCGTACTCTGAGAGGCCGTCGACGGGGAGCCGCCGGTATTGCGCCCCTGTTGCGAGCAGGACGGCGCGCGCCGCAATCTCGCGGTCATCCTCCAGCCGGACGATGTGGCGTCCGTTTCCCGGTTCGAGTGAAACCGCCCGGTATGGCGAAGCCATGCGCGCGTCGAACTTCCGCGCCTGGGTGACTGCACGGCTGGTGAGCTCGGTTCCGCTGATGCCCGCCGGGAATCCGAGGTAGTTCTCGATCCTTCGCGACGAACCCGCCTGTCCGCCGAGGACCGTGCTGTCGATCACGAGCGTGTCGAGCCCCTCGGAAGCACCGTAGACGGCGGCTGCGAGGCCGGCGGGACCGGCGCCGACGACGAGCAGGTCGGCCTCCTCCCGTGGCGCGAGCTCGCGGCCGATCCCCAGCGCACGAGAAACCTCGCCCGGCGAGGGTCCGCGGAGCTCGGCGCCGCCCGGCAGTCGCACCAGCGGCAAGCTCCCTTCGTCGAGCCCCGCGACCAGTGCCGCCGCAGAGGGATCGTCCGTTCGCGCGGAGTCGCGCCAGGTGAACGGCAGTCGATAGCTGCGCGCGAAGTCGAGCATCCGCATGGTCGCTGCGGACGAGTGCGGGCCGACGATCTCCAGGCCGATGCCCTGCACGCGCTGCAACGCTTCCCGTCGGGCGATGAACGTCGCGAGCACGAGGTCGCTGAGCAGGCCGTCCTCGAACAGGAGCGATCGCAGCGCATCGCGATCGACGGCTATGTAACGCAGGGGCCGCGTTGCGACCGCCGTGACGAACACCGTCTGCCCGGACAGGATGTTCAGCTCGCCGAGGAAGTTCGACGGCCCGTGCCGGACGATCTCGTTGCCGGCGGCGTCGAGGATTGCGACCTCACCATCGAGGATCACGATGAACGGGTAACTCTGGTCACCGACGCGATACAGCACATCGCCGGCGTTCGCCGTGCGCTCCTCCCCGAGCGCAGCGAGCCGCGCCAGCTGGGACGCGGACAGCATTGGGCTCTCGGGCGCTGGGACCTCTGCCATTGAACAAGCTTAGGCGGCCGGCGCCCAGTGGCTGGAGGCGGCGAGCGGTCGAGTATTCGGCTGCGGCCGATCATCTCCACAGCGGGGCAGGGAGGATTCGAACCCCCGACTTCTGGTTTTGGAGCCCACCATTAGGCGCAGTGGTTCCTCGCTACGAAGCCGAATCCGCCTCATGTCCACTTGCGCAGCCACACCGCTGGCCCTCAACGCCGACCATGACGATTAGCTTCGCGTTGGAGTCTTCTTCGTGATGTTCGACGTTGTCCCCCGAGCCAAGTTCCACGGTTTCCAGACACCTGAGCACCGGGCCCGTGGGGCCGCGACGCTGCTCCTTCTGGCGCGAAGCGGACGTTGAACCTCGCCGGCCGTCAGTGGACCGCCCGCTCCCTACCCTCCCAGTACGGTGCCCGGAGCTCGCGCTTGAGCACCTTGAGCGCCCCCGACAGTGGCAGCGGCTCGTCGCGGAACTCGATCGACTTCGGCAGCTTGTAGCCGGCGATGCGCTCGCGGGCGTGGGCCTTGAGGTCGTCCTCGGTGGCGGCCACGTCGGGCTTGAGCACCACGATGGCGTGCACGGCCTCCCCCCAACGCTCGTCGGGGATGCCGATCACGGCCACCTGCGCGACGGCCGGGTGCGTGGCGATCGCGTTCTCGACCTCGACCGAGTACACGTTCTCTCCGCCGGTCACGACCATGTCCTTCACCCGGTCGACCAGGTACAGGTAGCCCTTCTCGTCGAGGTAGCCGGCATCGCCGGTGTGGTACCAGCCGTCCCGGAACGCCTCGGCCGTCTCCTCGGGTCGCTTCCAGTACTCGCGCATGAAGTTGCCGGCCCGGGCGCACACCTCGCCGGTCTCGCGCGGCGGGAGCGATTTGCCCTCGGCGTCCTGGATGCTGAGCATGACGCCGGGCACGGGCCGCCCCGCCGAGCGCAGCAGCTCGCCGCCCAGGCGGTGCTCCTCGGGCCCGAGCGAGGTCAGCACGGCCGAGCACTCGGTCATGCCGTATCCCTGGAAGAGATCGAGTCCGGGAAGAGCTCGAGGATCCGCTCGAGCAGCGCGCCGGGCATGGGCGACGCGCCGTAGGTGAGCACCTCCAGCGACGCCATCCGCTCCGGCGCGAAGTCGGGATGGTCGAGAAGCATTCCGATCATCGTGGGCACCATCACCGTCATGGTCACGCCGTGCGACTCGATCGCGTCGAGCACGGCCTTGGGCTCGAACATCGGCACGAACGTCGACACGCCGCCGGCGGCGGGAATCCCGAGGATTCCGCCCATCGACGCGGCGTGGAACATCGGCGTCTGGTGCAGGTACACCCAGCGCTCGTTGAGGCCCCAGCGCATGGCGACGTGGTACATGTTCAGCATCTCGGCCCGCTGGTCGAGCAGCACGCCCTTGGGCAGCCCGGTGGTGCCGCCCGTGTACATGAGCACGACGGGGTCGTCCTCCTCGGGCTCCTCGGGCACGACCGGCTTGCCGGCCGCGATCAGGTCCTCGTAGCGGACGTCGTGGGGCACGTCGCCCTCGCCGATGAGCACCACCTGCTCGATTCCGGCCTCCGCCCGCACGCCGTCGATGAGCGGCGCGAACGTCGCGTCCGTGAAGCAGACCTTGGTCTCCGAGTCGCCGAGGATGAAGGCCAGCTCCTTGGGCGCGAGCCGAAGGTTGAGCGGGTTGATCACCCCGGCGCCCAGGAACGCGGCGTGGTACAGCTCGAGGAACTCGTGGCCGTTGAGGGCCATGACCGCGAAGCGGTCGCCGCGGCCGACGCCGAGCTCCCCGCCCAGCCCGTCCGCGAGCCGCAACACCCGATCGACGTGCTCGCCGTAGGTCGCCTGGTACGGGCCGTCGAAGAACGCCGGCTTGTCGGCGAACCGGTCGGCGGTCGGCAGGAGTTGCCGGTGATAGACGAGTTCCTTCATTCGGTCCCCCTTGTCGTCACCCCGATCCTCGCAGACGGGACCGTTACGGTCGACCGCACCTTACTCGGGCAAGCCTCCAGCAGCGGCTCGGCCGGTGTGTTCTGGACCCCAACCTCGGTAAGTCCCGCACGACACGATCTGCGATCGGAAGCCCAGAGCAAGACTCCCCGCGATCCGCCATTGGATATCCCATAACAGCCTCGACATCGTCAGCATTCCTTCACGGCATAGAGCTGCCAGTCCCCAGGCACACCCTTCAACGAGTGGACGCCACGGTCCGCGAACTCGATTCCCGACCCAGCGACCAGATCCGTAACCGTGCGCGAGACGAGTACCTCGCCCGGCCCGGCGGCCGACCCCACTCGCGCGCCGATGTTGACTGCGATGCCGCCGACATCGTCGCCGATCAGCTCGCATTCGCCGGTGTGGAGGCCGGCGCGCACCTCGATCCCAAGGTCGCGCATCGCATCGCGAGCCGAGCAGGCGCAGCGGATCGCGCGCGCGGGCCCGTCGAAGGTGGCCAGGAAGCCGTCGCCCATCGTCTTCACCGCGCGTCCCCGGTGGCGCTCGAGCTCCCGGCGCATGAGCGTGTCGTGGCGCCCGAGCAGATCCCGCCAGCGGCGGTCACCGAGCGCGGCGGCCTGCGCGGGTCGAGTCGACGATGTCGGTGAACATCACGGTTGCGAGTATGCGGTCGACGGTCTCGGCCGAGCGGGCCCCCGTGAGAAACTCTTCCACCTCATCCGAGGATCGCGTCGGTGTCACCGTGGAACCACAGATGGTCCTCCCCGGGTAGCTCGACGTACTTCGCACCTTCGATCTTCGCTGCGAGATCGCGTCCAGCCTCGACGGTCACGATCATGTCCTCGGATCGATGGATCACGAGCGTCGGCACGGCAGATCACCGGCAGGACGTGCCGGATGTCGACGGCGGCGTTCATGCGAGTGAGCGCCACGACCGCGCTCGGGCTCGCGCCCGAGCGCAGGTAGCGTCCGAAGGCCGCCTGGGCGACAGGATCGTCGGCAGCACTCGGGGCCCAGATGTTGAGAAGCCCGCCGGCATCGTCCCAGAGCTCGGTCAGCGCCTCGATGAATTCGTCGATCGCCTCCTGCTCGGCCAGCCCCTGTGGGTAGTCCGCGGTTGCGGTGCCCTTCGCATAGCTTCCGTAGATGACCAGCGCCGCGGTCCGCTCCGGATAGGTCGCACCGAAAAGGGCGCACATCACGCCCGCCTTCCGAGGCACCGAACAAAGCCGCGCGCTCGGAGCCCGCGGCATCCATGACGGCCCGGACGTCATCCATCCGTTGCTCCAGCGTGGGAAGCTCGCTATCGACACCCGATCCGAGAGGCCCGTGCCGCGTTTGTCGAAGAGGATCAGCCGCGAGAACGAGGCGAGGCGCTCGAGAAAGCGAGAGACATGTGGGTCTTCCCACGCAGTCTCGATGTTCGACACCCAGCCCGGCACGTACACGAGGTCGATCGGGCCCTCCCCGGCGATCTGGTAGGCGATGTTGACATCGCCGCTGCGCGCATATCTGGTTTTGGGCGCGGCCGTCATGGTGCGACTTCCCGACTGAGCTTGGTCCGGCCCGGCCTCCGGGTCGAGGAAGCATGACGGCTTCGACCCCGATCGGCCTGAGCCTCGCAAGCTCTTCGCGCAACCTCGATGCTTACCTGAGGCATCGCACGGGAGTATGCCGTCTCTGTCTTGGTAGGACCAATCCATTCGGCAAGTTCGACATCTTGCCGATGCAGTCGTCGGAGCGGCATGAGGGTGTGACGCCGTGGCCACACCACCACGGATTGGCCACACCGTGGCCACGCCAGGCTGCCGTTTTGCTTGACGGCCATTTCCGACCGGGCTCTACCAAGCCAGGAATTCCGGTGAACCTGTGTGGACGCTGGCCTTGTTACCGCGACGTAAGGAGGCTTTCGTACAAGGAGCCCGTACACACTTCGC
>CAVSXO010000016.1:0-78191 GCA_963731895.1 uncultured Solirubrobacterales bacterium | reverse complement strand
CTGCTACGCCTTCGCCGTCGCATGCCGAGCATCAACCAGCTGGTTCGCAAAGGTCGCAACCGGCCGCGCAGGAAGGTTTCCACCCCTGGTCTCGAAGTCGAGCCAGGGTGGCAAGCGCCGCTTGGCCGCCCCCAGCGCCGTGGCGTGTGCACCCGTGTCTACACGACCACGCCGAAGAAGCCGAACTCGGCTCTGCGCAAGGTGGCGCGCGTGCGGCTCACGAACCAGATGGAGGTCACCGCCTACATCCCGGGCGAGGGCCACAATCTTCAGGAACACCGGTCGTGCTCGTGCGCGGCGGCCGGGTGAAGGACCTGCCGGGCGTGCGCTACAAGGTCGTGCGAGGCACGCTCGACGCCGCCGGCGTGTCGGACCGCAAGAAGGCCCGCTCGCAGTACGGCGTCAAGGCAAGCTAGCTGGTCACGATGCCTCGCCGCGGAGACATCAGCCCCCGGCCGCTCGAGCCGGACAAGGTCTACAACAGCCGCCTCGTGCAGCAGGTGATCAACAAGGTGATGATGGACGGCAAGAAGTCCACCGCCGAGAACATCACCTACGAGGCGCTCGACATGCTCGCCCGCAAGACGGGCAAGGAGCCGGTCGAGGCGCTCGAGCAGTCGATCAAGACGCTCACGCCCGTGCTCGAGGTCCGCTCCCGCCGGGTCGGTGGCGCGACCTACCAGGTGCCGGTCGAGGTTCCCGCGCGCCGCGCGCGGACGCTGGCCGTGCGCTGGCTCGTCGAGTTCGCCCGCAGCCGGCGCGAGAAGTCGATGTCCGAGCGGCTCGCGAACGAGCTCGCCGACGCCGGCGAGCAGCAGGGCGACGCCTACAAGCGCAAGGACGACATCTACCGCATGGCGCAGGCCAACAAGGCCTTCGCGCACTATCGCTGGTAGGCCGCGCCGGTCGCTAGGGCCCTCCGGGAGAGGGGCGTTCGGGCCCCTTCGGCGATTTCCTCCCGGACCCCTCCCCCTGCGGCCGACCACTGCGACTGCCGACTGCGTCCGACGCGCTAGGTCTGCTCTAGCGCGGCTGCGCCGCCGGTGGGGTGGGCTGCCTCTTCTGTCAGTTCCGCGGAGAGCGTTTCTAGGTCTCTTCCGTGGGGTTCGATCCGTACCAGGAGGAAGCCGATTCCTACCAGCAGGGATGAGGCGGCCAGGAACAGGAACGACGGGGCGAGCGCGTCGAGGGTTGCTTCCGGGTCCATCAGGTCGCCGGTGCCGGCTACCAAGGCGATCACCAGCGGGCCGATGATCCGGCCCAGGCCGCTGACCGCCCAGGCGAGCCCCATCCCGTGCGTGCGCAGCCGGTGGGGAAGATCTCGGGCGTGTATGGCGCGAGGTTGGCGAAGCCTCCGTCCACGAAGAAGGCGGCGGGATCAGCGCGGCCAGGAACAGCGGCACGCCGGCGATCTCGGTGTCGCTGCTGAACGCGGCCAGCACGAGCGGCGGGACGGCGCCGAACCCCATCAGCAGCCCGCACGTCCGCCGGCCGAGGCGCTGCGGCAAGAACGAGAAGAACAGCCGCCCGGCGAACGATCCGAGCGTGACGAGCAGGAACAGCAGCGCGGCCTCGTCGGAGGCGATGTCGAGGATTCGCTCGAGGAAGGTCGGCCCCCAGAGCACGAGGCCGGAGACCGCGATCGAGGCTCCGAGCCAGGCGAGCACCGTGACCATCACGCTGGCCCGGTAGCGGCGCAGGTCCGAGTAGGACGTCCCGGACGCAGGGGCTGGCGGCGCCTCGAGCGCCAGCTCCTCCTCCGGGCGCTCGATCAGCCAGGCCACCACGCTGCGGGCCTCCCGCAGGCGCCCCTGGTCGGCGAGCCAGCGCGGCGACTCCGGCACGTAGGACTGGACGAAGAAGACCAGCAGGACGGGCAGCAGCCCGATCGCGAACGCCGCGCGCCACGGCAAGCGCCGCGGCGACGACCGCGGCCACCATGATCCCGACCGGCACCATCGCCGTGGTCACGAAGCCGACCACCCGCGTCCGCAGCCGCGTGGGCGTGAACTCGAGCGCCAGCGGCACAGCGATCACCGCCACGCCGGCCACGCCGGCGCCGACCACGAGGCGCAGCGCCGCGATGTACCACCAGCCCCCGTCCGGCGCCAGCGCCGAGCGCGCCAGTGGCGAGCGAGAACATGAGGATGCCCGCCATCAGCGGCCGGCGCCGGCCGAGGCGGTCGCCGGCACGCCCCCAGACGATGCTGCCGCCGATCGCGCCCACGCCCGCGGACAGCAGCATCACGGCCGCCTGGCCGAAGGTCAGGTCCCACTCGTCGGCCAGGTCGGGGACGACGAACGCGATCAGGAAGAAGTCGAACAGGTCCAGCACCGCGCCGACCATCACCGCCCCGGCAAGCAGGTAGAAGCGCCGCGTCAGCGGCGCCTCGTCGAGGGCCTCGAGCATCGGGGTGGGCGAGCGGTTCAGGGTCTCTGCCTCGCCCGCCTGTCCACGCGGCGAGCTGCCGTCCACGCGCGGGAGCAGCAGCAGCGCGAGCACCCCGGCGCCTGCGGTCAGGACGACGGCTCCGGCCAGCTCGAACCAGAAGCCGGCCGCGGGCTCGGCGTCGGCGATCTCCAGGTCCGTGGTCACTCCGGATGCCGTCACGTCAGGCAGGTCGAAGGCCAGCGCGATCACGAGCGCGATCAGTCCCAGCATCGCGGCCGCGAGCGCGGGCAGGCGCTGGCGGGTGAGCAGCGCGAACACGGCCGCGGCCGCACCGGCCACTCCCATGATCCCGAGCGCCCACGAGTGCTGGTCGGAGCCGGTGCGCACCGACCCCGCCGCGTTCGACACGCTGCCGCTCGGCGTGACGATCCTGTAGAGGTCGAGCGCCTCCGCATACAGCAGCAGCAGGCCGCCGAGCACGGCGACCGCGGCCGCGATGCCGAGGCGGTGGCGGCGCACGAGCCCCGCGAACCGGGCCGCAAGGGCCGCCACGCGCGCTCTCGCAGGACCCCCGCGGGGGCCCCTGTGGGGCTCTCTGATGCGGTTTCAGCGCCTTTGGATGCCATCAGGCCTCTGCTATCATCGCCGAAGCCTCCCGGTGCACACGCCGCGTGCCTTTGGAGCGCCGTAGGGCGCGTTTCAGGGGGAATTGCCGGGGAATTCTAGAAATGGACCTCTACTCCAGATAGTTCCCTCGTCGCGAGCCGACCCTGCATCGGCCCGCGAGGGCTCTTTTTTTGCCCTGAACCCGACGATCTAAGAGAACCAATGCCGCGATCCACGCCACTCGACAAGCTACGCAACATCGGCATCATGGCCCACATCGATGCCGGTAAGACGACCACGACCGAGCGCATCCTCTACTACACCGGTCGCACCCACAAGATGGGCGAGGTCCACGAGGGCGCTGCCGTCATGGACTGGATGGAGCAGGAGCAGGAGCGCGGCATCACGATCACCTCGGCCGCGACCGCGTGCGAGTGGGAGGGCCACCGCATCAACATCATCGACACCCCCGGCCACGTCGACTTCACCGTCGAGGTGGAGCGTTCGCTGCGCGTGCTCGATGGGGCTATCGCCCTGTTCGACTCCGTTGCGGGGGTGGAGCCGCAGTCGGAGACCGTCTGGCGGCAGGCCGACAAGTACCGCGTGCCCCGGATCGCGTACATCAACAAGATGGACCGCACCGGCGCGGACTTCGACGGCGGCCGTGAAGACGATGAAGGAGCGGCTCGGGGCGCATCCGCTCCCGATCCAGCTGCCGATCGGCGTGGAGGGCGACTTCAAGGGCGTCGTCGACCTCGTCACCGACCGTGCGCTGGTCTGGAACGACGAGCTCGGCACGGAGTGGCAGGAGGAGGACATCCCGGCCGACATGGCAGATGCGGCTCACGAGCAGCGCACCCACCTGATCGAGGCCTGCGCCGACTACGACGACGAGCTGATGGAGGCCTACCTCGCCGAGGAGGACATCTCGCCGGAGCGGATCAAGAAGGCCCTGCGCCAGGCCACCCTCGACATCAAGGTGACCCCGGTGCTGTGCGGGTCGAGCTTCAAGAACAAGGGCGTGCAGCCGCTGCTGAACGCCGTGATCGACTACCTCCCGTCGCCGCTCGACGTTCCGCCGCTGATGGGCATCGAGCCCGTGAAGGGCGACGAGAACGGCCGCTCGGCCCCGCGGCCGCCGGACGACGATGCCCCCTTTGCGGCGCTCGCCTTCAAGATCATGGCCGACCCATATGTCGGGAAGCTGACCTATTTCCGGGTTTATTCCGGGACGCTGAAGGCGGGCTCCAAGGTCATGAACGCGAGCACCGGGCGCCAGGAGCGTGTCGGCCGCATCCTCGAGATGCACGCCAACCACCGCGAGGAGCGCGAGGAGATCTTCGCCGGCGACATCGTGGCCGGCGTGGGGCTGAAGCAGACCTCCACCGGCGACACGCTTTGTGATCCGGACGCGCCGGTCAAGCTCGAGTCGATCGAGTTCCCCGAGCCGGTCATCGCCGTTTCGATCGAGCCCAAGACGAAGGCGGACCAGGAGAAGATGGGCGCCGGGCTAGCGCGCCTGGGCGAGGAGGACCCGACGTTCCAGGTGCGCTCCGACGAGGAGACCGGGCAGACGCTGATCTCCGGGATGGGCGAGCTGCACCTCGAGGTGATCACGGACCGGCTGCTGCGCGAGTTCAAGGTCGACGCGACGGTCGGCCGGCCGCAGGTCGCCTACAGGGAGACCGTGCGCGAGTCCGTGCAGAAGATCCACGGCCGTTTCGTACGTCAGACCGGCGGCCGGGGCCAGTACGGCCACGCCGTCATCGACCTCGAGCCCGCTCCGGGCGAGGGCTTCGACTTCGTGAACAAGGTCAGGGGCGGCAATATCCCGTCCGAGTTCATCCCAGCGGTGGAGCAGGGGATCGAGGAAGCGCTCGAGTCGGGCGTGAAGGCCGGTTACCCGATGGTGGACGTTCGGGTGACGCTGACCGACGGGTCCTACCACGACGTGGACTCTTCGGAGATGGCCTTCAAGGTGGCCGGCTCCATGGCGTTCCGCGAAGCCGCCCGGCGGGCGAAGCCGGTCCTGCTGGAGCCGATCATGGCGGTCGAGGTCGTGACGCCGGAAGAGTTCATGGGTGACGTGATCGGCGATCTGAACCGCCGCCGGGGCCGGATCGAGGGCATGGAGCCGCGCGGGAACGCGCAGGTCATCCGGGCCCACGTGCCCCTCGCAGAGATGTTCGGGTATGCCACGGACCTGCGATCTGCCACTCAGGGCCGGGCCACCTACACGATGCAGTTCGACCGCTACAGCGAGGTGCCCTCGGCCCTGTCCGAGGAGATCATCGAGCACCGTGGCGGCACCCTCGTGGGCGCCAGCGCCTGACGAGGCCAAGCCAAAGCCGCAATACAGCTATATTTTCGCGGTTGCCCCGCGTGGCGCCCTGTACGCCGGGGCCCGGCGTTGCCGACAGCCGCTAAGACCCCGTCCGTATAACGATTTCAAGGAGCCAGAGAATTGTCGAAGGCAAAATTCGAGCGCGATAAGCCGCACGTCAACGTCGGCACGATCGGTCATATCGACCATGGCAAGACGACGCTCACCGCCGCCCTGACGAAGGTCCTCGCCGAGAAGGGCATGGCGGAGGAGACCAAGTTCGACGAGATCGACAAGGCTCCGGAGGAGAAGGCGCGCGGGATCACGATCGCGACCGCCCACGTCGAGTACTCGACGGACAAGCGCCACTACGCGCACGTCGACTGTCCGGGCCACCACGACTACATCAAGAACATGATCACGGGCGCCGCCCAGATGGACGGCGCGATCCTGGTGGTGTCGGCCGCCGACGGCCCGATGCCGCAGACGCGGGAGCACGTGCTGCTCGCGCGCCAGGTGAACGTGCCCTACATCGTCGTGTTCCTGAACAAGGTCGACATGGTCGACGACCCCGAGCTGCTCGAGCTGGTCGAGGTCGAGGTCCGGGAGCTGCTGTCGAACTACGACTTTCCCGGCGACGACGTGCCGGTGATCAAGGGCTCCGCGCTGAAGGCGCTCGAGGGCGACGAGGACGCGAAGAACACGATCATGGAGTTGACCGCCGCGCTCGACGACTACATCCCCGAGCCACAACGCGACCTCGACAAGCCGTTCCTGATGCCGGTCGAGGACGTGTTCACGATCACGGGACGGGGCACGGTGGCAACGGGCCGCATCGAGCAGGGGAAGGTCAACGTCGGTGACGAGGTCGAGCTGGTCGGCATCCACGAGCAGACGAACAAGACCGTCGTGACCGGCGTCGAGATGTTCCGCAAGCTGCTCGACTACGGACAGGCCGGCGACAACGTGGGCTGCCTGCTGCGAGGCGTGAAGCGCGAAGAGATCGAGCGCGGCCAGGTACTGGCCAAGCCCGCTTCGATCACCCCGCACACGAAGTTCAAGGCCGAGGTGTACTGCCTCACCAAGGACGAAGGCGGGCGCCACACGCCCTTCTTCAACGGCTACCGGCCGCAGTTCTACTTCCGCACGACGGACGTCACAGGCGTCTGTCAGCTCCCCGAGGGCACGGAGATGGTGATGCCGGGTGACAACACCCAGATGGAGATCGATTTGATCCAGCCGATCGCGATGGACGAGCAGCTTCGCTTCGCCATCCGCGAGGGCGGTCGCACGGTCGGCTCAGGGGTGGTGACCGAGATCATCGAATAGGCGTTTCAACGGGCGGGGCCGCGGTCCCGCCCTTTTCACGCGTTTTGCGACGGGGCGGGGCTCTCCAGGGGGCCTCGCCCCCGCGCACGACTAGGACACCATGGCAGCGATACCTCAAAACAAGATCAGGATCAGGCTCAAGGCCTACGACCACGACGCCATCGACCGTGCTGCGGCGGAGATCGTGGAGACGGCCGAGCGAACCGGCGCGACCGTGTCCGGCCCCGTGCCGCTGCCGACCGAGAAGAACGTCTACGTGGTGATCAAGAGCCCGTTCAAGGACAAGGACTCCCGCGAGCACTTCGAGATCCGCACTCACAAGCGGCTGATCGACATACATCAGCCGTCTCCCAAGACGGTGGATTCCCTACAGAGGCTGGACCATCTTCCGGCCGGAGTTGACATTGAGATTCGTCTTAGTGCGCAGTGCGCAGTTCGCAGTTCGCAGACTTTTGGCTGCGGACGGTTCTGCCAACTGCGACTGCCAACTGCGAACTTGTGATGGCTGGCATCCTCGGAAAGAAACTCGGCATGACTCAACTTTTCACCGATGAGGGTGAGCGCGTCAGCGTCACTGTCATCCAGGCTGGTCCGTGTGCCGTGACCGCTGTGCGCGAATCCGAGCGCGACGGTTACCGCGCCGTCCAACTCGCCTTCGGGGAGACGAAGGAGGCCCGGATCGGCAAGCCACGGCTCGGGCACCTGAAGCGGGCGGGCGTCGCACCGATGCGCCACCTGGTCGAGTTCCGGCTCGCCGACGACGACGAGCGCGAGCTGAAGATCGGCGACGAGCTGCGTGTCGAGGACGTGTTCGAGAAGGGGCAGAAGGTGAAGGTCCGCGCCCGCGCCAAGGGCAAGGGCTTCCAGGGCACGATCCGCCGCCACAACTTCAGCCGGGGCCCGGTCAGCCACGGTTCGCACAACGTTCGCGCCCCGGGCTCGATCGGCGCCAGCGCGACCCCGTCTCGCGTGATCAAGGGAGTGAAGATGCCCGGCCAGATGGGCAACCGGCATGTGACCCAGCTCGGGCTTGAGGTCGTGGACCTCGACAACGAGCGCAATCTCCTGATCCTGAAAGGCGCGGTTCCCGGCGCCGAAGGCGCCCTGGTGGAGGTCCGCAATGGCTGAGGCTGCGCCCGCGGCGAAGAAGCTCGGTGGGCAGGGCACCGTGAAGCTGCCGGCCGAGATGTTCTCCGAGCCATTCCACAACGCGATCGTGTACGAGGCTGTGAGAGCCGAGCAGCTCGCCCGCCGGCGCGGCACGGCTTCGACCCGCACGCGCGGCGAGGTGAGGGGCGGCGGCGCGAAGCCGTGGCGTCAGAAGGGCACCGGTCGTGCTCGCGCCGGTTCGATCCGCATGCCGCATTGGACCGGTGGGGGAGTGGCGTTCGGCCCCAGTCCGCGCGGATACACCGTGAAGGTGAACCGCAAGGCCCGCCGGCGCGCGCTGCGCGCTGCGCTCAGCGTGCACGGTCGCCGTGGCAGCATCGTGGTCATGGACGGCTCTTCCTATGACGAACCTTCGACCCGAAGCGCCGCGACGGCGCTCGAGTCCCTCGACGCCCGCGGCCGCGTGCTGGTCGTGGTGGGGTCCGACGAGACGGGCTGCGCGAAGTCCTTCCGGAACATTGCCCGGGTCGTCGTGCTTCCCGCCCGCTCGGTCGGTGTTGCGGACGTGGTCGGAGCGGCCACCATGGTCGTATCCGAGGCCGCGCTCGACGAGCTCGCCGAGGCGACCACCGAGACCGTCCGCGCAGCGAGCACCGAGAGCGCCGGCTAGGGATCACCGTGGACGCCCGTCAGGTCATACACAGCCCCGTGATCTCGGAGAAGAGCTACGCCCTGATCGCCGGCAACAAGTACACGTTTCGCGTGCACCCGGATGCCCACAAGACCCAGATCCGCGCCGCCGTGGAGGAGATCTTCGACGTGGCGGTCATCGACGTGCGAACGATGACCATGAAGTCGAAGCCCAAGAAGCGCGGCTGGACCGCCGGTCGCACGCGCGGTTGGAAGAAGGCGATCGTGGAACTCGCGCCGGGCGACCGCATCGAGCTGTTCGAGGGCGCCGCCGCAGCGGCGGCGGCGGAGTAACGATGGCGATTCGCAAGCACAAGCCGACCACGCCCTCACGGCGGTTCGCGACCTGGCTCGAGCGGGAGGAGCTGACGCGCTCGGAGCCCGAGAAGTCGCTCGTCGAGGGCAAGTCCAAGACCGGCGGCCGCAACACGCACGGCCGCATCACAAGCCGGCATCGCGGTGGGGGCGCCAAGCGCCGCTACCGGCGCATCGACTTCAAGCGCCGCAAGGACGGTATCCCTGCCAAGGTGGCATCGATCGAGTACGACCCGAATCGCACCTCCCACATCGCGCTGCTGCATTACCGCGACGGTGAGAAGCGCTACATCCTGGCGCCCCAGAGACTGACGGTCGGCATGGAGGTCGTATCCGGCGAGGGTGCCGACATCCAGGTAGGCAACTCACTGCCGCTGGCCCGCATCCCGACCGGAACCGTCGTGCACAACGTCGAGATGACGCCGGGCCGCGGCGGCCAGCTCGGCCGGTCCGCGGGAGCGGCGATCCAGCTCGTCGCGAAGGAGGGCCGCCACGCGACGCTGCGCCTCCCCTCGGGGGAGATGCGCATGGTGCCGGCGGATTGCCGTGCCACGATCGGCACGATCGGCAACGCCGACCACGAGAACGTCACGATCGGGAAGGCGGGGCGCAACCGGCACAAGGGCATCCGGCCGCAGACCCGAGGCACCGCCATGAACCCGGTCGATCACCCTCACGGAGGTGGCGAGGGGAAGACGACCGCCGGCCGTCATCCGGTGACGCCCTGGGGCGTGCCCACGCTGGGCTACCGCACCCGCAAGAAGGGCAAGACTTCGAACAGGTACATCGTGCGCGGCCGGCGCCGCGGCAAGCGCGGAGGAAGGTGAGACTGCACTAGTGGGTCGCTCTACGAAAAAGGGTCCGTGGGTGCAGGAGCGCTTGATGCGCCGAGTCGGTCAGATGAACGAGAGCGGCGAGAAGCGCATGATCAAGACCTGGTCGCGCGCCTCGACGATCTTCCCCGAGATGGTGGGTCACACGATCGCCGTGCACGACGGGCGCAAGCACGTGCCCGTGTTCGTGACGGAGTCGATGGTGGGTCACAAGCTGGGGGAGTTCGCGCCCACGCGCGTGTTCCGCGGTCATGCCGGGTCAGACAAGACTGCTCGGATGAGGTGACAATGGCCGACGAGAAGGACAAGCAGCCAAAGACCGGCGAAGACAAGCCGAAGCCGCGCACTCGCTCCACCGCGTCGAAGTCCAAGGCAACGGGGAAGGCAGCGGAGGCCAAGGGCGAAGCGAAGTCGGGGACCGCGAAGACCGGCACCCGTGGTCGCCAGAAGAAGGACGAGGCGTCGAAGGGTGGTGCGCGCAAGCCGGCAGCGAAGGCCACTGCGCCGAAGGCCCGCGCCACGGCCGAGGCGAAGGACGAGCCCAAGGCCAGGGCCGAGCCGAAGGGCGACGCCAAGGACGCCCAGAAGCCGCCGGCCCGGCGGCGGGGCGCGGCCAAGGAGGAGCCGAAGACTTCCAGGCCGCGGCGCCGCGAGCCTCCCACGCGTCCGGTTGTGCGGGCGCAGGCGAAGTACGTGCGCTCCTCGGCCCGCAAGGCGCGGCTCGTGATGGACCACGTGCGAGGCAAGCCGGTTTCGGATGCGCGCGCCCTTCTGCGCCACAGCCCACGCGGGATCGCGCGTGACCTGGAACGGTTGCTGGCCTCGGCGGTCGCGAACGCTGAGAACAACCATGACCTGGTTGGGGACGACCTTTACGTGAAAGAGATCTATGCAGACGAGGGACCGACATTGAGGCGCTTCCGCCCGCGCGCGCAGGGACGCGCGACGCGCATTCGCAAGCGGACGAGCCACCTCACCGTCGCGCTCTCCACGAAGGAGTGATTTAGACAGTGGGGCAAAAGGTTCATCCTGAGGGCTTTCGCGTCGGGTACATCCACGACTGGAAGTCGAATTGGTTCAACGAGCGCGAGTTCGCCGACTACCTGCTCGAGGACATCAAGATTCGCGAGCACATCGAGGGCAAGCTCGGTCATGCCGGCCTGTCGACCATCCGGATCCGCAAGGACAAGAACGACATAACGGTCGACATCCACACCGCGCGGCCCGGCATTGTGATCGGCAAATCGGGCACCGAGGTGGACGCGCTGCGCCGCGAGCTGCACAAGATGACCAGCAAGCAGGTGCGGGTGAACATCCTCGAGGTGAAGCGACCGGAGCTCGACGCCAAGCTCGTCGCGCAATCCATTGCCGAGCAGCTTCAGAACCGCGTCGCGTTCCGCCGCGCGATGAAGCGGGCGCTGACATCTGCGATGCGGTCCGGGGCGACGGGCGTGCGCGTGCAGGTATCCGGCCGGCTGGGTGGATCGGAGATGGCACGTACCGAGGGCTACTCGGAGGGCCGGGTGCCGCTGCACACCCTGCGCGCGGACATCGACTATGGGCTCTACGAGGCCAAGACCACCTTCGGTCGCATCGGGGTCAAGTGCTGGATCAACAACGGCGAGGTGATGCCCGAGGGCTACGCGACCGTTGATGGTGCACCCGACGCGCCTGCGCCCCAGCGCGGCCGCGGATCGGGCCCCCGGCCGCCGGCCGGTGGGGGCGGGCGTGACGGTGGCGGCCAGCGGAGAGGCCGGGGCTGACGAATGCTGACGCCAAAGCGGGTCAAGCACCGCAAGCAGCATCGTGGTCGCCGGGCGGGCCTTGCCAACGGCGGGACCACGGTCCAGTTCGGCGAGTATGGGCTGAAGTCGCTCGAAGCGGCGTGGATCACGAACCGCCAGATCGAGGCTGCCCGTGTTGCGATGACCCGCAAGATCAAGCGCGGCGGGAAGGTCTGGATCAACCTGTTTCCCGACAAGCCGGTGACGAAGAAGCCGGCCGAGACGCGCATGGGTTCAGGGAAAGGCTCGCCCGAGGGCTGGGTGGCCGTGGTGCGGCCCGGACGAGTGATGTTCGAGCTGGCCGGTGTAGACGAGCCGCTCGCGCGCGAGGCGATGCGCCTGGCCGGCCACAAGCTTCCCGTGAGGACCAAGTTCGTGATGCGGGAGGACTGATGAAAACGAAGGAAGTGCGCAACCTTGACAATGCTCAGCTCGTGGAGAAGGTCCGCGAGTTCCGCGAGGAGATCTTCAACCTCCGCGTGCGGAACGCGACCGGCGAGCTTGAGAACACGGCCCGCATGGGCGAGGCCAAGCGGTCGCTGGCGCGTGCGCTCACGATCGCGGGCGAGCGGGACATCGACGTTGACGCCGAATTGCGGAAGTAGGCAGAGTACGTGAAAGAAGAACAGGACCAGCCACAGACATCTGAAGAGACTCCGGCGCCCGCCGCGGAGGAGACTCCGGCAGCCGAGGAGACTCCGGCCGCCGAGGAGACTCCGGCCGCCGAGGAGACTCCGGCCGCCGAGGAGACTCCGGCCGCCGAGGCAGCTCCCGCTGCTGAGCAGGAAGCCGAGCCGGCCCAGCAGCTGTCGCCCCGCGAGCGGCGCAAGCTTGCGCGCGCGACCGCGCCGAATGAACAGCGTCCGCAGCGATCCACGGAGGACCGGATCCGTGAGCGGGCGGAGCAGCGTGCCCAAAAGGCGCAGGCGCGAAGCCGGTGGCGGCAGAAGAGGAAAGAGAAGGTCCGCGCTTCTGCGACATCGGCTCCGGCTCCGGAGCAGGCCCCGGTCGCACGCGAGCCGGGAACGCGCAAGACGCAGCAGGGCCTGGTGGTGTCGAGCAAGGGCGACAAGACGATCACGGTCCGCATCGACCGCGTCGGGCGCCACCGCGTGTACGGCAAGGTCGTGCGCCAGACCAGCACGCTCCATGCCCACGATGAGCGCAACGAGGCCGGTGAAGGCGACGTCGTACGCGTCGTCGAGGCCCGCCCGCTGTCGCGCACCAAGCGCTGGCGGCTGGTCCAGGTGCTGGAGAAGGCCAGGTAGAGGGCTCCCAACGTGATCCAGGCGGAAACAAGGCTCAAGGTGGCCGACAACACGGGTGCGCGTGAGCTCCTGTGCATCCGGGTGAAGGGCGGTTCGCGGCGGCGCTACGCGGGTGTCGGGGACGTGATCGTCGGCACCGTGAAGAGCGCGACCCCACAGGGCGCTGTGAAGAAGGGCGAAGTCGTGCAGGCCGTCGTCGTGCGCACCCGTCGGCAGCTGGGCCGTAAGGACGGGACCTACATCGCCTTCGACGAGAATGCCGCCGTGCTGATCGACACCGCCAACAATCCTCGCGGAACGCGCATCTTCGGCCCGGTCGCGCGCGAGCTGCGCGAGCGCAACTTCATGAAGATCGTCTCTCTCGCCCCGGAGGTGCTCTAGCGATGGCATCCAAGATCCGCAGCGGCGACACGGTCCAGGTGATGTCCGGAAAGGACGCCGGCAAGCAGGGAAAGGTGCTGCGCGTCGACCCGAAGAAGAGTCGGGTCTTCGTCGAAGGGCTGAACATCGTGAAGCGTCACCAGCGCCCGCGCTCGCTGAAGGACACTCAGCGAGGCGGCAAGGTGGGTGGCGTGATCGAGAAGGAGGGTCCGATCCACGTCTCCAACGTGATGGTCGTGGACCCAGGTGACAACAAGCCGACGCGGGTGCGGATCGAGCGCGCCGCGGACGGGGCGCGCCAGCGCGTCGCCGTGCGAACCGGCACGAAGCTGCAGGAGCGCTGATGCCAGCCCGCTTGAAAGAGCGATACGCGGACGAGATCCGCCCTCAGCTGCTCGAGCGGTTCGGATACTCGAGCGTGATGCAGGTCCCGCGCCTGGAGAAGATCACCCTCAACATGGGAGTTGGCGAGGCGAAGCAGGACACGAAGATGCTCGAGGCGGCCGTGGAGCAGATGGCCGCGATCGCCGGCCAGAAGCCCTCCGTGCGGCGTGCGCGCAAGTCGATCGCAACCTTCAAGCTGCGCGAGGGCATGCCGGTGGGCGTGATGGCGACGTTGCGGGGCGAGCGCATGTGGGAGATGCTCGATCGGCTGCAGTCGATCGCGATCCCGCGGATCAGGGACTTTCGTGGGTTGAACCCACGCTCCTTCGACGGGAGAGGCAACTACTCGATGGGCGTGCGCGAGCAGATCATCTTTCCTGAGATCGACTACGACGCGATCGACCAGGTCCGTGGTCTCAACGTCACGATCACGACCACGGCTGAAACCGACGACGAGGCCCGCGAGCTGTTGCGGCTGCTCGGGATGCCCTTTCGCAAGGAGGGCGACGAGGGGCAGACCGCGGCTCAGATGCGACAGGAGGAGGAGGCCGCCGCCCGGCGAGCGGCCGAGGAGGAGGCTCGCGAAGTGCTCGCGGCGGAAGCGCCCGCGAAGCCCGCGGAGGACGAGGAAGGCGCCGCCGCGGAGCGCCGGCGACGAGAGCGCCGGCGAGGCGAGCGGCGAGCCCTCTGCGAACGGCGGAGAGCCGCAACCCGAGAAATGACAGGAGCAAGCTAGGAGCCAATGGCAAAGACCTCACAGATCGTCCGCCAGCAGCGCGGAAGCAAGTTCAAGACCCGCAACTACAATCGGTGTCGCCGGTGCGGCAGGTCGCGCGCCTACTACCGCAAGTTCGGCCTGTGCCGGATCTGCCTGCGCGAGATCGCCCACGAGGGCATGATCCCCGGCATGACGAAGTCATCTTGGTGCGGACGGCCGATGAGATGACTATGAGTGACTCCGTAGCAGACTGCCTGACCCGTATACGCAACGCGCTCGGCGCGGACCACCAGGACGTGGTCGTGCCCGCCTCCCGGCTGAACCAGGAGCTCGCGCGAGTCCTGCGCCAGGAGGGATACATCGAGGACTTCGGCATCGAGCAGACGACCCGCCCGCCGGGTTCGCGGGAGCGCAAGAGCACGACGCAGTTCGACGCGCTGCGGATCCGGCTCAAGTACACCGAGGCGCGCCAGCCGGTGATCAGCGGCTTGCGCTGTGTGTCGAAGGCAGGGCGCCGCCAGTACTCGTCCGCCGACGACCTGCCGCGCGTGCAGGGCGGCATGGGGACGGCAATCCTCACGACTTCGCGGGGTGTCATGACCGCGTATCAGGCCCGCGACCTGCGCGTCGGGGGCGAGGTCCTCGCCTACATCTGGTAGCCACGACCATGAGCCGCATCGGAAAGCTTCCAATCCAGATCCCAGCCGGCGTCGACGTCGCGATCGACAGCGGGCTCGTGCGCGTGAAGGGCCCCAAGGGCGAGCTGTCGCAGACCGTCTCGCGAGACCTCTCGATCGAGCGCGAGGATTCCGCGCTGCGGGTCAAGCGCCCGACCGACCGCGGCGAGCACCGCGCTCTGCACGGCCTCACGCGAAGCCTCATCTTCAACATGGTCGAGGGCGTCACGAACGGCTTCGAGAAGCGCCTCGAGATTCAGGGCGTCGGCTACCGCGCCCAGCTGAAGGGCAGCACGCTGGAGCTCGCGCTCGGGTTCTCGCACCCGGTGCGGGTGGAGGCGCCGCAGGGCATCGACTTCGAGGTCCCGGTGCCGACGCAGGTGATTGTGCGCGGGATCGACAAGCAGGCCGTCGGAGAGGTGGCCGCCCGGATCCGCAAGCTGCGCCCGCCCGAGCCCTACAAGGGCAAGGGCGTGCGTTACGTGGGCGAGTACGTCGCACGTAAGGTGGGCAAGCGGGCGTGACGACTGCGACCATCGAGAAGCAAGAGCGCCGCACGCGCCGCCGCCGCCGGATCCGCTCCCGGGCATGGGGGACGGCAGAGCGCCCGCGGCTGTCCGTGTTCCGCTCCAACAGAGGCGTGGTCGGCCAGCTCGTGGACGACGCGCGGGGCCACACGATCGCATCGGTGCGGTGGTTCGAGCCGGATCTGCGCGGCCTCAAGCCGAAGGAGCAGGCCACTCGCGCAGGGGAACTGCTCGCGGAGCGCGCCAAGGAGGCCGGTGTGGAGTCGTGCATCTTCGATCGCGGCGGCTACAAGTACCACGGGCGCGTGAAGGCGCTCGCGGACGGAGCGCGGAGCAGCGGCCTGCGGTTCTGACCGCACGGAACCGGACGACTTCAAGGACCCAGGAACTCTCTAGTACCCTCAGCCGATGGCCCGCGACCCCCGAATAAGCCCCCAGGGACTCGACCTCCAGGAACGCGTGGTTGCGATCAACCGCGTCGCGAAGGTCGTGAAGGGCGGTCGTCGCTTCTCGTTCACGGCGCTCGTGGTCGTGGGCGACGAGGACCAGATCGTCGGCGTCGGGTACGGCAAGGCGAACGAGGTCCCGCTCGCGATCCAGAAAGCGGTCGAGCGTGCCAAGAAGAGCCTCTTCCGCGTGCCGAAGCACGGCTCCACGATCACGCATCAGGTGAACGGCCGCTACGGGTCCGGGCACGTGCTGTTGAAGCCCGCCTCGGAGGGCACCGGTGTGATCGCCGGCGGCGCTGTGCGCGCGGTACTGGAGTTGGCCGGCATCAAGGACGTGCTGTCGAAGAGTCTCGGCGCCCAGAACCCGATCAACCTCACCAAGGCGACCGTCACCGGGCTGCGCTCGCTGAGGCGCCCCGAGGATGTGGCCGAGCTGCGCGGCAAGACGGTGGGGGAGGTATTGGGCCTGCGTTCCGGCGAGGCGGCCTCCAGCGACGCCGGGGGGAGCCCTTCCACGGATGACGGGGGCGTCGGCCCCAATGGCAAGGTCGCGGAGCCTGCGACGGCAACCGCGGCCCAGGAGTAGCCGATGGCCGGTGAGGTCCAGATCACACAGCTTCGAAGTGCGAACGGCACCGACCGCGCGCAGCGCGAGACGCTCCGCACGCTGGGGCTGCGGGGCATCGGCACGACTTCCAGGCGGGCGGACGGGCCGGCGATGCGCGGCCTGGTGAGAAAGGTCGCCCATCTCGTGTCGGCCGAGCCGGCCGGCAAGGAGTCTGCGGGTCCGGATGCCTGACGACGCGGACATCGGCCTGCATTCCCTGTCGCCTCCCCGTGGGGCCCGGAAGCCGCGCAAGCGGATCGGGCGCGGGCAGGGCTCAGGCTATGGCAAGACCTCCGGGCGCGGCCAGAAGGGTGCGGGCTCGCGGTCGGGCAACAAGCGCAAGGTCGGCTACGAGGGCGGCCAGATACCGCTGCACATGAGAATGCGGAAGCTGCGCGGCCCGCACATGAAGAAGTCGATGCCGTTCGAGCCGTTCCGGACCCACACGCAGCCCGTGAACCTCGCGGACCTGAACCGATTCGAGGACGGCGCCGAGGTTACGCCGGAGACGCTGCGGGCGCGTGGGCTCGCGACGCGCAAGCAGGTGGCGGTGAAGATCCTCGGGCGGGGGGAGCTCGAGCGCAAGAACTTGGTCGTGTCGGCGCACGCATTCAGCGCCACCGCGCGCGAGGCGATCGAGGGTGCGGGCGGTACCTGCACGCTCGTCGAGCCCGACCGGAGGGCGACGGCTTGATCGCCACCATCGCCAGCGCATTCAGCGTTCCGGAGATTCGCCGGAAGATCCTCTTCACGTGCGGGATCCTGGCGCTCTACCGGCTGGGCGCCTTCATTCCGGTCCCCGGCGTCAACGTGGAAGCGGTGGAGAACGTCGGCGACAGCTTCAGCGGCTCGAACATCCTCGGCTTCCTGAACCTGTTCTCGGGCGGAGGCCTGCAGAACTTCGCCGTCTTTTCGCTCGGGATCATGCCGTACATCACGGCATCGATCATCCTGCAGCTGCTGACCGTCGCGGTGCCGTCCCTCGAGAAGCTCCAGAAGGAAGGCGAGGTCGGCCAGCAGAAGATCACGCAGTACACGCGCTACCTGACCGTGGCGCTCGCCTCGGCCCAATCGGTCGGCTTCGTCTTCCTGTTCCGCACGATCGGCCGCCAGTCGGGCGAGAGCATCGTCGGCACGCTGACCTTCTCGAAGTTGTTCCTGATCGTGATCACGCTCGTTGCCGGCACCACGCTGCTGATGTGGATGGGCGAGCTGATCACCCAGCGAGGGATCGGGAACGGCATCTCGCTGCTGATCTTCGCCTCGATCGTCGCCGGCCTGCTGCCGGGCGTATCGAGCTGGTGGACGAACCCGGACCAGGTCTTCGTGGTGATGATGCCCTTCATCGCGCTGGCCGTGATCGTCGGGATCGTGTTCATCCAGGAGGGGCAGCGGCGCATCCCGGTCCAATACGCCAAGCGCGTCGTGGGTCGCCGGATGACTCAGGGTGGATCGACCTACCTGCCACTGCGCGTGAACATGGCCGGCGTGATCCCCGTCATCTTCGCCGCGTCGATCATGGCCTTCCCTCCCACGATCGGAGAGTTGAGCCAGGCCAGTTGGGCGCAGGACATCTCAGCGTTCTTCAACCCGAACGGGTGGGCGTTCATCGTGGGCGAGTGCTTCTTCATATTCATGTTCACGTACTTCTACACAGCGGTGACCTTCAATCCGGTCGACCAAGCCGACAATCTCAAGAAGTACGGTGGGTTCATCCCGGGGGTGAGACCGGGCCGGCCGACGGCCGAGTACCTGGACCGGATCCTGGCTCGCCTGACTTTCCCGGGTGCGCTGTTCCTGGCCGCGGTCGCGGCAATGCCGACGCTGCTTTTCAACCAGACGGGCGCGAACTTCTACTTCGGCGGCACCTCGCTGCTGATTGCCATCGGGGTGGCCTTGGACACCGTGAAGCAGCTCGAGGCGCAGCTCATGATGCGCAACTACGAGGGCTTCCTGAAATAGGGCCCCCCCTGCCCGCATCTGACCGACCTCACCCGTGTCTGAGCTGAACATCCTCCTTCTCGGCCCGCCCGGCGCCGGGAAGGGCACGCAGGCGACGCGCCTGGCGGAGGACTTCGGGCTGCAGTACATCGCGACCGGCAACATGCTGCGCGAACGGGTCCGGGAGGGCACCGAGCTGGGCCAGAAGGCCAAGGAGTACATGGACCGCGGCGACCTGGTGCCGGACGACCTGATCATCGCGATGATCAAGGAGTCGCTCGAGCAGGACGATCGCGCCAACGGCGTGATCCTCGACGGCTTCCCCCGCACCGAGCGGCAGGCGCAGGCACTCGACGAGGAGCTCGAGCACCTCGGACGGACCCTGAACGCGGCGCTGCTGATCGACGTCGACGAGCAGGATGTCGTGGACCGGCTCTCGCAGCGGCGGGTGTGCGTGAAGGGCCAGCACAACTTCCACATGGCATTCGACCCGCCCAAGCACCCCGAGCGCTGCGACATCGACGGCAGCCGCCTGGTGCAGCGCGACGACGACAAGCCCGAGGTGATCCAGCACCGGCTCGAGGAGTACCGCGAGAAGACGGCGCCCCTGATCGGGTACTACGAGCGCCAGGGCCGCCTGCGCCGGGTGGACGGCTCGCGCAGCCAGGACGAGGTCAGCGACCAGATTCGCGCGACGCTTGCCGCCCTGAAGCTCGAGGAGCAGCTTCCATCCGGCAAACCGTCGGAGGGATGGGGTTAGGTCTTGATCGTTCGCAAGACACCTGAGGAGATCGAGGCGATGGCGGCCGCGGGCGACATCGTCGCGGGCTGCCTCGCGATGCTGAGCGGCATGTGCAGGCCCGGCGTCACGACCAACGACCTCGACCGCGCCGGGGACAAGCTCATCAGCGCGCGGGGCGGTGAGCCGGCGTTCCTGGGCTACCGGGGCTTCCCGGCCTCGATCTGCACGTCCCCGAACTCGATGGTCGTGCACGGCATCCCGGGAGAGTTCGAGCTGTCGGCCGGCGATCTGCTCTCGATCGACGTGGGCGTCGAGTACCAGGGCTGGGTGGCGGACGCCGCCCTGACGGTGGCGCTGCGCCCGGTCAGCCCGGTGGCGGGCCGCCTGCTGAAGGCGACTCGCGAGTCGCTGGAGGCGGCGGTCGAGCAGTGCCGTCCCGGCAACCGCCTCGGGGACGTGTCCCATGCGGTCCAGGAGCGGGTGGAGGAGGAGGGCTTCTCGGTGATCCGGTCGCTGGTCGGCCATGGCATCGGCCGCCAGATGCACGAGGACCCGCAGGTGCCGAACTTCGGGGCGCCGGGCCGGGGCGTGCAGCTGGAGGAGGGGATGGTGTTCTGCGTGGAGCCGATGGTCTGCGTCGGAGGGCCCGCGGTCCGCATGGGCGACGACAACTGGGCGATCTACTCGGAGGACGGCTCTCTGACCGCGCACTTCGAGCACACGATCGCCGTCACCGCCGATGGCCCCCAGATCCTGACCCCCTGGCACCTCCAAGAAGACCGGGCCGCAGCCTAGTCGCGTCCCGCAGGGGAAGGGGTCCGTGAGGAAATCGCCCGAATGGGCCCGAACGGGCCCCTTCCCCGGAGGGCCCCGGAAGGTGGCCAACGCCTCTGCTAGCATTCCCCGGTCGATGCGCGGATTTCCGCGGCGTCGAATTGGGCTCGCTGACCCGTCTCCTGGGGCCGGCAGGGCAATCTCTCGAGTCATCGGACCAGCGTGAAGGTACGAGCTTCTGTCAAACCCATGTGCGAGAAGTGCAAGGTGATCCGGCGTCGCGGAGTCGTGCTGGTCATCTGCCAGAACCCACGCCACAAGCAGAGGCAGGGCTAGATGGCACGAATCGCGGGCGTGAACGTCCCGCTGAACAAGCGCGTCGAGATCGGGCTCACGTCGATTTTCGGCATCGGGCGCTCGACCTCGAATGACATTTTGAAGAAGACGGGGATCCCCGCCGACAGGTACGTGAAAGACCTCACCGACGATGAGGTGATCAAGCTTCGCGAGGCGGTGGACTCCGAGCTGACCGTCGAGGGCGACCTGCGCCGGGAGCGCTCGCAGGATGTGAAGCGGCTCCAGGAGATCGGGTCCTACCGGGGTCAGCGGCACCGTCGCGGCCTGCCGGTGCGCGGTCAGCGCACGAAGACCAACGCGCGTGGCCGCAAGGGTCCGCGGCGCGGTCAGATCGCACAGAAGCGGAAGGTCGGGAAGCACTGATGAGCCGGACGAGGAGCGCGTAACCGGTGCCACAGGCCAGACCTGCCCGCAGAGGCGGCCGCCGCCGGGTGCGCAAGAACATCCCGGTCGGCCAGGCGCACATCAAGACTTCGTTCAACAACACGATCGTCACGCTCACGGACCGAGAGGGCAACGTGATCGCGTGGGAGTCGGCCGGTGGGGCCGGCTTCAAGGGGTCGCGCAAGTCGACTCCGTTCGCCGCCCAGGTGACCGCCGAGGCGGCCGCCAAGAAGGGCATGGAGCACGGCCTCCAGAAGGTCGAGTGCTACGTGAAAGGACCCGGCTCGGGGCGTGAGACCGCGATTCGCTCCCTGCAGGCTGCCGGACTCGAGGTGACGGGTGTCAAGGATGTGACCCCGCAGGCCCACAACGGATGCCGCCCGCGCAAGCGCCGGCGCGTATAGGAACGAGCCAAATGGCAAGAGACACCGGACCACAGTGCAAGCAGTGCCGCCGCGAGGGGCAGAAGCTCTTCCTGAAGGGGGAGCGATGCCTGACCGACAAGTGCTCGGTCGAGCGCCGGCCATATCCGCCGGGCGACCACGGCCGCGGTCGCGTGCGCCAGTCCGAGTACCGCCATCAGCTGCGGGAGAAGCAGAAGACGCGCCGGTTCTACCAGGTGCTGGAGAAGCAGTTCCGTAACTACTACGAGAAGGCCAGCCGGCAGCCGGGCGTCACCGGCGAGAACCTCCTGCGGCTGCTCGAGCGCCGGCTCGACAATGTGATCGTGCGGCTCGGCTTCGCCGTCTCCCGGCGGCAGGCGCGCCAGCTGATCGGGCACGGACACTTCCTCGTCAACGGCCGGCGCGTTGACGTGCCCTCGTTTCAGGTGAAGCCGGGAGACATCGTCTCGGTGAAGGAGAACTCCTCGGCTGTGGAGGTGATCCGGGGGGCGACGGAAACGACGGCCACGGTGCCGGCGTGGCTGCAGGCTGACTTCGACTCGCTCGTTGCAAACGTTTTGCGCCTTCCGGAGCGGGACGAGATCAGCGCCCCCGTTCAAGAACAGCTCATCGTCGAGCTGTACTCCAAGTAACGAGCTCGGCCTAGGCCGAGCCCACCAAACCCGTTCGCGGCCTCGGTCGAGAACGGCCTCAAATTCGGAGGAATTTCAAAGTGTTGGACTTTCAGGTACCCAGGATCACCGCTGAGGAGATCGAGGACAACAAGGGCAGCTTCACGGTCGAGCCGCTGGATCGCGGCTTCGGCTACACGTTCGGCAACTCTCTGCGCCGTGTGCTGCTGTCATCGCTCGTCGGCGCGGCGGTCACGTCGGTGCGGATCGAAGGAGTGGCGCACGAGTTCTCGACCATCAAGGGCGTGACCGAGGACGTGACAGACATCGTCCTGAACCTCAAGGACGTCGTCTGTCGCATGCACACCGACGCCGGTGAGATCGAGGCGCCGCTGATCGCGAATGGGCCCGGTGAGGTGACCGCCCGCGACATCGACCTCCCCTCGGGAGTTGAGATCCTGAACCCGGACGCGCACATCGCAACGCTCGAGAAGAAGGCGAAGCTCGAGGCGTACCTCACGATCGGCCGTGGCCGGGGCTACCGCCCGGCGGAGGGCAACAAGTCGCCCGAGCAGCCGATCGGCGTGATCCCGATCGACTCCATCTTCTCGCCCGTGCGGCGAGTCGCGTACAACGTCGAGGCGGCCCGCGTCGGCCAGCGGACGGACTTCGACAAGCTGACGCTGGACATCGAGACGGATGGCTCGGTCGACCCGCAGGCGGCCCTCCGCGAGGCCGCGGAGGTCCTGATCCAGAGCCTCTCGATCTTCACGGACCCGTCCCGGATCGAGGGCCTGAGGCTGCCGCCGGGCGACCTCGGCGACGGCGCAGGCGGGCTGGCCGCGGTGCCCGCAGCCGACGGGATGGACGACATCCTGATCGAGGAGCTGGAGCTCGGGGTGCGGTCCTACAACTGCCTCAAGCGAGCCGGCATCCAGACGATCGGCGATCTCGTGCTGAAGTCGGAGAATGAGCTCAGCGCGATCCCGAACTTCGGCCGCAAGAGCATCGAAGAGGTCAAGGAGACCCTTCGCGTGCGAGGCCTGGGTCTACGAGACGACTAGGCTGAGCGTCGGCAGTCGGCAGAGTCTAGCACTATATCGACTGGCCCTCGATGCGCCACCAGAAGAAGCGAAACAAGCTCTCGCGTGATGCGGGCCACCGCAAGGCCCTGGTCCGCAACCTCTGCCGGCAGGTCCTGCAGCACGAGCGCGTGCGCACGACGGAGGCCAAGGCCAAGGTCATAAAGCCCGAGGTCGACAAGCTGATCACGCTGGCCAAGCGCGGGGACCTGCACGCGCGCCGGCAGGCGCTGGCGACTCTGAACCAGGACAAGTTCGTGGTCCACAAGCTGTTCGACGAGATTGCGCCGCGGTATGCGGAGCGACCTGGTGGCTACACGCGGATATTGAAGCTGGGGCCTCGGCGCAGTGACTCCTCCGAGATGGTTTACCTCGAGCTCGTTTAGCGCTCTCCGTTACGGCCTCCGGGGGAGGGGCCCGTTCGGGCCCGTTCGGGCGAGTTCCTCTCGGACCCCTCCCCCTGCGGCCTTCCCCGGCCGCTCGGTTGAACCGCCCACTCCCCCTACCTACTAAGAAGTAGGGAGATGCCGACGTTTCAAGCTCGTCCTCGAGTATCACGGTGGCAAGTTCTTTGGGTGGGCTGTTCAGCCTGGGTTCAGGACGGTCGAGCAAGCGGTGCTGGATGGGCTTGGGACCATCCTCGGCTCTGCGCCTTCGCTGTCTGTGGCGGGGCGCACCGATACTGGGGTGCATGCGCGGGGGCAGGTGGTCAGCTTTGTGGCGCCGGGTGAGGCGCCCGATCCGCAGGCGCTTCTGCGTTCACTGAACGGTGTGCTCCCGCACGACGTCGCTGTGGCGGGGGCAGAACCGGCTGCCGACGACTTCGATGCGCGAAGGGACGCACGGTCGCGAACGTATCGCTACCGGCTGCTGGCGCGCCAGGCCCGGAGCCCGCTCGAGCGCGACCGCGCGCTGTGGTGGCCATATCCGGTCGACGAGCCGGCGCTCGAGGCGTGTGCCCGCGCGCTTCCCGGCAAGCACGACTTCACCGCGTTCACGCCCACGCGGACCGACCACGTCCGCCTCGAGCGGGAGATCCTGCGCGCCGAGTGGCGCCGCGCGGACGGCGCGCTTGAATTCTGGATCGAGGCCGACGCCTTCATGCGTCACATGGTCCGGGTCCTCGTCGGCACCATGCTCGAGGTCGGCGCCGGGCGCCGCGACCCCGCCGGCTTCGCCGCACTGCTCGAGGGGGCGCCCCGCGCGAGCGCGGGCCCCACGGCCGAGCCCCATGGGCTCTGCCTGGAAAGCGTGTCCTACTAGCGTCTCCTACTGACCGCTCAGCAGCCTGCGTCGACCGCCGACCCGGTTGGAGTGACCGTGCACTCGACGTAGTCCTCCGACTGGTACACACGGATCGAGCTACCGGTCGCGATATCGGCGATGCGCTCGTGATAGGTCAGCTGCGTGTTGTTCTGCATGTGGACCTGCTTGCCCGCAAGTGCCCCGATCAGGGACAGGTTGTTCTGCATCGTGATCGTCGAGTTGGGGGCGTAGACCGCCATGATCATCGTGGAGTCGAAGCTGTTCTCGAACGAGACGCTGCTCGCTGCGGTGGGGCTGCCGGCCACCCGCAGCTGGAGGGTCGTGGGGTCGGTGTTCAGGTTGACCAGGCCGCTGTTGTTTCGGAACACGGCCGAGCCGAGTCCCGTCCCGCAACTCTCGGGCGTGTCGATGTAGATCTTCAGCGGCGTGTTGGGGGCGCGCGGAGCCACGATCAGCTGCGCGCTGTTGTGCAACTCCAGCTGACAGAAGTTGTAGATGTTGCCGCTCAGCGTCAACGTCGAGTTGTTGCGCAGCTTCAGAACGCGCGAGGCCGGATTCCACTCGATCTGGTCGCAGGAGGTGCACGTGTCGGCCGGACTTCCGGTGCCGGAGACCGCCGCCGAGATGCGACCGTCGTCATTGACCGCCGTGCTTCCCTCCAGGTCCACCGGCTGGAGCTGGAAGTCCTGCTCGGCCGGGGCCGTGGAGAAGTTGCCGCAGACGCTCGCGCTGTTGTACAGCGTCAGGGTCTTGCCCGGACCGGGGGTGACCGGTCCGCAGATCTCGGCCGAGTTGCGCAGGTTGACGTTGCCGTTCGAGGCGAGACCGCCCACTACCCTGGCGCTGTTGCCGAAATCGACCGAGTTCAGACTCGTGATCGCATAGCCGGGTGGGAACACGGGCGCTCCCGTCGCCGCATTGACCGACAGGGCAACCCGGCGTTGCACTCCGCCGGCCGAGCCGATCGACACGATGCGACGTCTGGAGAGCAGCTGGGCGTTCACCGTGATGTTCGTTCCTGAGGAGATCCGGGCTGTGTACCCGGCGCGGTCGCCGAGGTCCTCGGTCTGTGGATCGCACCAGCCGTCGGCCTGTGTCGCGGCGACGCTGAGTGCGCCCGTCGAGGCGTCCTTCAGAACACAGTGCGTGGACGGGGGCTGCAGGAGGTTGATCTGGTAGCGCAGCGCCTGGAGGCCCGCGTAGGCCGCCTGGGTGGCCCGCTTCACCTGCAGGTCACGCTCGGTCTGGTTGTTCGAGGTGATTGCTGCCCGCGCTGCCACCGAGGCGAGCCCGCTGACCACCATGATCACCGCGAGCGCCACCGGCAGCGCCACGCCGGACTCCTCGAGGCAGAAGTGACAGAGACGTCGGCGCCTGGTGCCGGCACAGTCGCATGGCTGCGCCGTCACGTGCTCGTGCGGCCGTATCGCGCTCGATCGAAAGATTCCCATTGCCTTACCTTCCCTGGCTCCGGCCGCGTCCACATGCTGTCAGACGGTGCCGCGCCCACCAAGCCGACTGGACAGGTGTTCGGTCGGCGTTCATTGCTGTCAGCAGCCCGAGTCCGGCTGTGTGTCGGTCGGGAGCGCTGTGCATTCGAGGTACTGCTCGGGCCGGTACAGACGCAGGGGGCTGCCGGTGGTGATGTCTTCTATGCGCTGGTGGTAGGTGATCTGGGCGCTGTTCTGCAGGTCGATCGCCTTCGATGCGATCGCGCCCGACAGATGCGAGTCACTCTCGATCCGGATCGTCGAGAACGGCGCGTACACGGCCATCACCAGGTCTGCCGCAAAGTCGATGCCGTCGAACGCCACCTCTGTGGCGATGTCCGAGCTCCCGACGACGTACAGCTGGAAGGTGGTCGGGTCGGCATTTAGGTTCAGGATCGTGGCGCTGTTGCGAACCGTCACCGATCCCGTCCCCGCGCCGCCGCATTCTCCGGCGAGTCGATGAAGATCCGGATGCCGGTGCCGAGCGGGCGGGCGGCGATCTTGAGCTGGGCGGTGTTCTCGATCTCGATGCCGCAGAAGCTGTAGACGCCTGCCGCCGAGGGTCAGCGTGGAGTTGTTTCGCAGGCGCAGCATGCGGGTGCTGGGGTCCCAGTCGATGCCGCCGCAGTCGGTGCACGGGTCCAGACTGGTGGGCTGTGGGGGGTTGCCGATGCGCGCGTTGTCGTTGTTGGTCGGGGCATCGCCCTGGTCAACGGGCTGGAGGTTGAAGCTCTGCTGGGCCGGGGTGGTGGAGCCGGTCGGGCAGACGCTCGCGCTGTTGCGGATCTGGACCGACTTTCCCGGGCCGGGCGTGACGTTGCCGCAGACATATGCGTAGTTGCGCAGCAGGATGTCGCCGTTCGAGCCAACGCCTCCCTGGACCTGCACGGTGTTCGGGAAGGTTGAGGCCGTCGAGGGAAACGCCGGCGTATCCCTGCGGGAAGACGGGCTCTCCGGTGGCGGCGTTCGCGCGCAGCAGCACCCGGCGCCGGACGCCGTTCGCCATCCCGGTGGAGACGAACTTTCGCGCCACGAGGCTCTGGCCATTCACGTGCAGGGAGCTCCCGGCCGAGACCCGGACCGAGTAGCTCTGACCGTTCCCGAGGTCCTCCGTCTGCTCGATACACCAACCGTCTCCTCCGACGCCCATGACACTCAGGTTGCCGCTCGAGACGTTCCTCAGGGCGCACTGAAGCGAGCCGGGCTGCATCAGGTTCGTCCGGTACATGGCGGCCTCCAGGCCCGCATTCGCGGCCTGGATCGCCTGCTTCACGTTGCGGTCGCGCAGGGACTGGTGGTCGGCGGTGATCGCCGCGCGGGCCGTCACGGTTGCGAGGCCGGCGACCATGAACATCACGGACACCGTGACGGGCAGCGCCACGCCACGGTCGCCCGCGAGCCGTTTGCGCAGCGACTTCACAGCGGAGTCGGCGTCGCCACCTCGAGCAGCGACGGATAGAGGGGGTGGTCGTAGAGGAAGGCGACGTCGTGCGCCGACTCCTCACGCAGGTGCATCGCAAGGACCAAGCGGTTGCCGGCCTCCACCACGTCCGCGTCCGCAAGGTTGAAGGTGAACGTCACGCGGCGTATCGACAGGGGCCAGCTCCCCAGGTCGTACACGGCGGAGCCCAGCACACGATCCGTCGGAACCCCGCCGGTCACCGCTCGATCGAGGAGCGTGGCACACAGGCGCCCACTGCCCGATGCTCCGCCGAGCATGGACGTGAACATCGAGACCGTGACCTGCCCGTCGAGCTGGTACGGCTGCGGCATCGCCCCGGTGCTCCACGCGTGGACGCTCCACTTGCTGGGACCCTGCGGGTCCTCGGCCTCGGCCGCCGTGTACGAGTGCTCGCACGTGGTACCGGCATTGACCATCGCGAGCCCGCCCAGGTAGTCGCCCGCGAGGTCGTCCGAGTACTGGTAGACCGGGGTGTTGTGGTCGCCGGGAGGCGCGGACCCGCCCATCAGGTCCGGCTGGTGGCCGGGCTCCGGGTGCTCGCAGGTGGAGTTCTCCGCCGCGGTCGGCCCCCGTCGAGGCGGTGTCACGCGTGGAGTGGCTGCCGCTCTGGGGCTGCCGCGTGCCCTGCCCGCAGGGAGTGTCGTAGAGGTAGAACGAGTCGGCGGTCACCGGGTCGCCGCCCCCCGGGCCGCCACCCGGCGGCGCCTGCGACCCGGGCGGCGCGGTGTCGGGGTCCACCACGATGGTCGAGACCCATATGGGCCCCCGGGCGGCGGTTCCGGGCAGCGGGATGAGTGTCACCGCGACGATCACGCGCTTGGTGTTCTGCTCGCCCTCGCAGAGCAGCAGTGGGCAGCTCTCGTCGCGCCACGTGACGTAGCGGTGAAGGGCTGCCGGCGATCGTCCCGCCACCGGTGCCGACCGCGAAATCCTCCGGCCCCGGCTCCACCTTGGCCGTCGCGCCGGGCCCGGGGCGAGCACCAGCGGCTCGCTCAGGTCCGAGCGCACCGCAAAGTTGCTTCCCGACACCTTGTAACCGGGGTCCTGCGGATCGCTCGAGGACGGCGGCGCGGAGGTCATGGCCAGCTCCCCGTACGGGAGAGCGGCGAGGCGGTCGACCTCGGCCTGGGCCTGGTGCACGGCAACCTCCTGCTGCTGCGCCCGCACCGTTGTGCGCCCCGCGGCACCGAACACGCGCATCGTCGCAGCGACCCCGACCGACATCAGCGTGACCGCGATCAGGATCTCGATCAGGGTAAAGCCATCCTCCCGCCGCACGTTGCCCGTGCGGCGGTGGGTCTCCAGCCTGAATTCCGCTCTGCATCTCCACTTGCTACCCAGAAGATGCTTCGGCCTGGACGCCGCCGTGAAGAAGCCGGCGGCGTCCAGGTAAACAGGTGATTGGCCGGGGGCCTAAGCGCTTGGCCTAGGCGATGCGTCTAGGCTATAGCAGCCGGAGTCGGGCGCGGTGCCCGTGGCGACGTTGGTGCACTCCTTGTAGCTGCCGGTGGCAGCCTGGTAGAAGCGAATGTTGCTGCCGCTCATCAGGCCGTTGATGGCCGAGTGCCAGGTGAACTTGGCGTTGTTCATCACGGTGAGCGACTTCGCCACGACCGCGCCGGTGAAATTGACGTTGTTCTGCATGGATCACGGTCGAGTTGGGGGCGTAGATGCCGATCGGGCTGTTCGCGTCGTTGGTGGGCAGGTCGACGCTGGTGGCCTTCGTGGGGCTGCCGGCGACCATGATCGCGATCGCATGGGCGGGGGAATAGAGATTCGTGAACGTGCCGTCCATGACGACCGAGCCCATGCCGGTGGTGCTCCCGCAGTTCTCGGGACTGTCGATGTAGATGAACAGCGGCGTCGAGCGGCTGGCGATCTGGATCTTGGCGCCACTCTTCATGTCCAGGCGGCAGAGCAGATAGACGTTGCCGCCCGGGTTCCAGGTGGCGTTGTCGATGGTCAAGCACCTTCGTCGCGCTGCTCCAACTGATCTTGCTGCAGCTCGAGCAGGTGTCCTGCGGCGAGCCGGACCCGGCCTTCATGTTGGTCAGCCGCACGTTGTCGTTCGGCGTCGCCTTCGAGATGTCGACCGGCTGGAGGTCGAACGGCTCCGCGGCCGCATTCGTGTTGTAGCCCGGGCACTGGGTGAGGTTCTGTCCGATCGATGCGGTCTTGCCGGGCCCGGGCGTGACGTTGCCGCAGATGTCCATGTTGTTCTTGACCGTGATCGTTCCGTTCGAGCCGATATGACCGGAGATGACGGCGTTGTTCTTCATGTTGATGGCGTCGCGCACCGCCACGGCGTAGCCGGGCGGGAAGATGGGGGCGCCCCGCGCCCGCGTTGATGGTCACCACTGCCCGCCGGCGAACGCCGTTCACGGTCCCGTACGACACGACCTTCCGCTGGTCCACGGACAACCCCGTGCTCGTGGTCACGACCGAGGGAGAGGAGATCTGGAACGTGTAGGTGGCGCCGTCGCCGAGGTCCTCCGTCTGAGGCTGGCACCAGGTGTCCGCCTGCAGCGCTCCATTCGTGAGCGCGCTGTTGGAGGTCGCCTTGTGCACACACTGGGTCGCGCTGGGCTGCAGCAGGTTGGTCTGGTAGACGGCCGCCTGAAGACCGGCGTTCGCGCCCTGCACGGCGCGCTTGGCGTTGTTGTCACGGAATGACTGGTTGTTGGAGACGATCGCAGCGCGTGCGGCCACGGTGGCCAGGCCGGCGACGGTGAACAGGACCGCAAGCGCGACCGGCAGCGCGACGGCACGCTCATCGGTCAGTCGGCGGAAGAAGCTCATCCGGTCAGCCTCCGATCGGGGTCGTGGTCTCGACCTCGAGCAGCGACTGGTAGCTCGGGTGGTCGTACAGCAGCGCGATGTCCTGTGCAGACTCCGACGCGCAGGTGCAGCACCAGCACGAGCTCGTTGCCGATGTCGATGTCGACCTGCGGGGACACGGTGAACGTGAAGCTCAGCCGGCGGGGAGTCGACGGCCAGGCGGAGACGTCGTAGGTGGTCGAGGCGATCGTGGTGTCCGAGGGGACGCCGCCGCTCTCGCGGCGCTCGATCAGCGTCGCGCACAGGAAGCCTCTGCCGGACAGGCCACCGAGGGTCTGCGTCCAGACGGACACCGTGGCTCGCCCGCTGAGATGGAACGCCTCGCCCGCCATCTGGGGCGTGGCCCAGGAGTGCACTGCGAACTTGTAACCCGTGGTGCTGGGGCTGGAGACGTTCAGGGCCGCCTCGGACGACGAGTACGAGGTCCGGCAGGTGGTCCCCTTGCGCATCATCGCGAGGCCGCCGAGATAGTCGCCGGCGAGATCGGCCGAGTACTCGTAGATCGGCGTGCTGATGCTGCCCGTCGCAGGCTGCGTCCCCATCGCGTCCGGCTGCTTCGTCGGATCGGCGTTGGCGCAGGTGGAGTTGCTGGACGCCGACCCGCTGATCTGAGCCGTGTTACGCGTGTCGTGGCTGCCGGTTGGGGCGGCGTACCCGGAACCGTCCCACTCTGCGTCGTCGCAGGGCTCGTCGTACAGGTAGAAGATCTGTGCGCTCGTGCTGCCCCCCGTTCCAGAACTGTTTCCTCCGGCCGTGCCCGTGTAGCCCGGGGGCGTGGCGCTCGGGTCGCTGATCACGGTGGAGAACCACAGTGGATTGCGCTGCACCGTGTTGGCGACGGGATCCAGACTCACGGCGACGATCACACGCTTCGTGTTCTGGGCGCCGTCGCAGATGGTGGTGGGGCAGTTCTCGTCCCGCCACGTGACGTAGCGGTAGACCCTGCCGGTGATCGTCGAGCCGTTCTGGCCGACCGCGAAGGTGGTCGGACCGGGATCGACCTTGGCGGTGGCGCCGTCGCCCGCTGTGGTGACGAGCGGCTCGGTGAGGTCGGAGCGCACGTTGAAGTTGCTTCCGCTGACGCGGTAGTTGGGGTTCTTGGTGTTGGCCGAGGTGACCGGGGTCGAGGTGAGCGCCAGCTCCCCGTACCTGAGCTTCGACAGGCGGTCCAGCTCGGCCTGGGCCTGCTGGGCTCCGACCTCCGTGTTCTGGGAAATGACCGTCGTCCGGCCGGCGGCGCCGAACACGCCCAGGGTGGCGGCCACCCCGACGGCCGTCAGAGCCATCGCGATCAGCAACTCGATCAGCGTGAAGCCGCGCTCGTCGCGGATCCGTGCGGTCATGTCTGCTCGCCCTCTCATTCCTAGGAGTCCGACTGGAGGTTGCGCAACGCGAAGCCGCCGTCGAGCGTGATCGGGTTGTTGGCGCCGGGCACCTTCACCTCGACCCGGGTGACGACGTAGGTTGGATCCACGGAGTTCGGTTCCAGCGAGAACACGTCGGCGTTCTGGACGTTGGTGATCACCGGCACCGGCCCGGTGCTGAGGGCGCCGCCGGAGGGCCCCTCCCAGCGGTTGCATGTGCCGGAGGAGCAGTCGTAGCGCACACGGCGCTGCACCGACGCGGTGCCGGCGCTGGGCCGCACCCACGTGGTGGCGTCGAGGATCTGGGAGGAGACGGGAGTGATGTTGGTCGCCTGGCGCATCTCGCGTGAGATGCGCTCCATGCCGTTCTGCTGCTGGATCAGGCCTCGCACACGGTTGTCCGTCTCCTGCTGGCTCTTTGCGCCCACGTTGTAGAGCGCGTAGATGCCGAGCAGCACGACGGCCAGCATCGGCAGCACCGTGAGCAGCTCGACCAGGCCGATGCCGCGCTCGCAGCGCAGGCGCCGGGACAAACGTTCCGTGTCATGGGGGGTTGCGCGCACTTCCATTGCGGGCTCTGCAAGGGAGATTCGTCCTCTGCGGCCAGGTTCGTCACCCCCAACTGCCGCGAGCGGACGGATGTACGGGCATCTGGACGCATGTGCGGCTCCGGCGGCGGCGTCCAGGCGCGCTCATGGCCCCTTGATTCCTCTGGCTAACATCCATCGGCTCGCAGATGAAGATCCTCCTCACGAACGACGACGGCATCCAGGCCAGCGGTCTTCACGCGCTGCGGCGCGCGCTGCTGGCGGTTCCGGGCGTCGAGCTGGCGGTGATCGCGCCGGATGCGAACCGATCGGCCAGCGCGCGGAGCATCACGACGCGGCAACCGCTGTGGGTCGAGGAAGTGGAGTTCGGCGACGGCACGACCGGCTTCGCGACGGACGGCACGCCCGTGGACTGTGTGCGGTTCGCGACTCTGGGCCTGATCGGGTTCGAGCCGGAGCTGATCGTCTCCGGCATCAATCACGGCGCGAACCTCGGCGACGACATCACCTACTCGGGCACCGTTGCGGCGGCGCTCGAAGGGGTGGTGCTGGGCGTGCCCGCGATCGCCGTCTCCCAGCAGTCCATGAAGCGCGAGATGGACTTCCGCTTCGGGCGGGACTTCGACTTCGCGGCGGCTGCGGCGTTCGTCGGGCACCTGGTCGCCGGCCTGCCCGAGCGCCCCCTGCCGGACGGCACCCTCCTGAACGTGAACTGCCCGGCGGTTTCCGCCGAGGAGCTGGCGGGCGCCACGGTGACGCGGCTTGGCAAGCGCATCTACCGGGACAGGCTGGAACTGCAGGAGGAGGATCCGGACGGCCGTCGTCGCAAGCGATACCGCATCTACGGCGACGATCCGACCTATCACCACGAGGACGGCACGGACTTCGCCGCGCTGGACGCCGACCTGATCTCCATCACTCCGCTGCATTTCGAGCTCACGGATCTGCGGCGCATCGAGGAGCTCGAGGGCTGGGACCTGTCCTCCCTCGTGGCGCGGGCCCCCGCCTCGCCCTGATGCCCCCGCGCGACCCGGCGAAACGTGCCGCGAAGCTGCGCCGCGAGATCGAAGGTCACAACCACCGCTATTACGTCCTCGACGATCCGGTCATCTCGGACCCCGACTACGACGGCCTGCTGCGCGAGCTGAGAGAGCTGGAGGAGGAGCATCCGGAGCTGCGCACGCCCGACTCCCCGACGCAGCGGGTCGGCGGGCGGCCGCTGCAGCGCTTCGCCTCGGTCCGGCATCCGATCCCGATGGTGTCGCTCGGGAACGCCCGTGACGAGGAGGAGCTGCGCGGCTGGGAGAAGCGGCTGCACAACGCGATGGAGCGGCGCGGCCTCGACCCAGCGGCTGTGGAGTACGTCACGGAGCCGAAGGTCGACGGCCTCGCGATCTCGCTCGTCTACGAGAACGGCGTGCTGGCGCGGGGCGCGACACGGGGCGACGGGGAGATCGGGGAGGACGTGACCCACAACCTGCGAACAATCGGCGCGATCCCGTTGTCGTTGCCGGCGAACGGCAAACGGCTTCCGGCGCTCCTGGAGGTACGCGGCGAGGTGTACCTGCCACTTGCCGACTTCGCCCGGCTGAACGAGCAGCGCGCAGCCGCGGGCGAGAGCACGTTCGCGAATCCGCGCAACTCGGCGGCCGGCTCGATCCGCCAGCTCGACCCGAAGCTGACAGCGACGCGCCCCCTGTCGATCTGGTGCTACGGCATCGGCGCCAGCGAGGGCCTCGACCTTCAGACGCACTTCGAGTCGCTCGAGTGGCTGCGGGCGCACGGGTTCAAGGTCAACCGGGACGTGGAGCTGCACGACGACTTCTCATCCGTCGTGGCGGCATGCCATGCCTGGGAGGAGCGGCGCGAGCACCTCGACTTCGAGATCGACGGCGTCGTCGTGAAGGTCAACGACTTCGAGGCGCAGCGCGAGCTGGGCATCGTCGGGCGTGAACCCCGCTGGGCGATCGCCTTCAAGTTCTCGCCCACGACCGCGGTGACGAAGCTGGAGCAGATCGGCGTGAACGTGGGCCGGACCGGCAACATGGTCCCCTACGCGATGCTGAAGCCGGTCGAGGTCGGCGGCGTGACCGTGAGCAGAGCCACGCTCCACAACGAGGAGGACCTCGCCCGCAAGGACATCCGGGAGGGCGACGAGGTGGTGATCATGCGGGCCGGGGACGTGATTCCGCAGGTCGTGTCCCCGATCACCCAGCGCCGCACCGGCAAGGAACGACCGTACGTGCCGCCGGCGAAATGCCCGGAGTGCGGCACTCCGACGGTGAAGCCGGAGGGAGAGGTCTGGACCCGCTGTCCCAACCGCAAGGACTGTCCCGGCCAGATAGTCCAGGCCCTGAAGCATTTCGTCTCACGCGGGGCGATGGACATCGAGGGATACGGCGAGAAACTGGTGATCAGGTTCTACGACCTGGGACTCGTGCGGGCGCTGCCGGACCTCTACGGCCTGACGGTCGACCAGCTCGAGCAGCTCGAGGGTTTCCAGCGCCGCTCGGCCGAGAACCTGGTGGCCTCGATCGAGCGCTCGAAGGACCAGCCCTTCCACAGGGTGCTGTACGCGCTCGGGATCCCCGGCATCGGCGCCGTCAACGCCCGCCAGCTCGCCGCGCATTTCGGGTCGATGGACCGGCTGCTGGCCGCCTCCAAGGAGGAGCTCGAGGAGGTCGAGGGCATGGGCCCGATCCTCGCCGGCATCGTCCACGAGACCTTGGCCGAGGACCGCAACCGCCAGTTGATCGAGGACCTGCGCGCCGCGGGGCTGAACATGGAGGAGGCCGGCGGCCCCGCCCAGGATGGCGACCGGCCGCTGGACGGGAAGACGTTCGTGCTCACCGGCACGCTCGAGGGCATGAGCCGCGAGGAGGCGACAGAACGCATCACCGCGCTCGGACGGAAAGGTCACCGGCTCGGTCTCGGGCAAGACCGACTACGTGGTCGCCGGCGCGGATCCCGGGCTCCAAACTCGACAAGGCAGAGCAGCTTGGTCGGCCGGTGATCGACGAGGCTGGGCTACTGACCTGCTCCGATAGGCCCCGCAGGGGAGGGGGTCGTGAGGAACCCTGCCGCAGATTGCCTAACGACCCCCTCCCCTGCGGGGCCTGGCGAGCTAGCCGGTGTAGCGCGCTAGTTCGGCCGCGATCCGGTCCTGGATCCGGCGGGCGGTCCACACGTTCACGCCGTTCATGAGCAGGGCGAACGCCGCGCGTTTTCCGCTGCGCGTCTTGCAGTAGCCGGCCAGGGCGCTGACTCCGGAGAGCGTGCCGGTCTTTGCACGGCAGCGGCCGGACGCGGCGGTGCCGCGCATCCGCTTGTCGAGCGTGCCAGACTTGCCGGCCAGCGGAAGCGAGCGGTAGAAGGAGTCGAACCACGGCTCGTCCTGTGCCTTCGCGAGCAGTCGGCCGACAGCGCGAGGGGAGATCGAGTTGCCCCGCGACAGGCCCGAGCCGTCCACGACGCGGGCGCGAAGGCCCTGCTCGCGCGCGAACTTCGACGCGATTGCGGCGCCGGCCGCCGTGGAGCCGGTGGTGCCCGACCGGGCGCCGAGGCCCTTCAGCAGCGTCTCGGCGTAGTAGTTGTCCGACACATGGTTGGTGTGCCGGACCAGTGCCTCGAGTGGCGGCGACTCTGTGGTTGCGAGGGTGATCGCGTCCGGCGGGGCATTGCCGGCGCGCTCACGCTGGGCCACGTCGACCTGCTCCGATCGCAGCGTGACGCGCATCCTGCCTGCCACGAACTTGGCGGGATCGCTCTGCCATCCCCGAGCCAGCGGCACCATTGACCCGTGGTTGAAGGCCAGCGCGGAGAGCGGCCCGACGTACGGAGAGACTCCGAAGCCGGAGCCGCCGCGGCGGCGGTCGAAAAAGCTCTCGTCCCCGTATATGCGGCCGCCCACGTCTTCCAGACCAGTCTCCCCGACCTTCCTGGCCAGCCGACGCAGGGCGGTGGTGCCGAAGCTGGGGTCGCCCGACCCGCGCAGGTAGAGGTCTCCATCAAGCGCTCCCTCGCTGATCGTGCCGCTCGCGACCACCGCAGTCTCGAACCGGGCATCCGGGCCCAGGCGATCGAGCGCCGCCGCCGTGGTCACCAGCTTCTGCACCGACGCCGGCACCCGCCTGGTTCCGGCCTTCCAGTCGAGGACGACGCGCCCGGATCCGTCCTGCACCCAGGCGCCGGACCAGCCTCCGGCGGATCGCATCTGCTGACCGAGCGCCGCCCGCAGCCCCGACGGAGTGCTTGCCGCGTGCACGGCGGTGGGGGCGAGGATCAGCAGCGCCAGGAGCACCGCCAACGCCGCCAGCCAGCCGCGCTGGACGGCCGCAACGGCGGCCTGGGTGCGGTTCGCGACGCCCAGGCGCTCGAGCACCGCGGACACGTGCGCGCGCGCGGTGCGCTCCGACACGCCGAGCCGGTCCGCGATCTGCGAGTTGTCGAGGCCCTCCACGATCAGTTCGAGCACCTGCCGCTGGCGAGCGGTGAGTCGCGCCATGGGGGCTGCCGGCGCACCGCTGGAGACGCCTCTTATAGCAACCGTGAGGTCCGCAAGGGAGCAGTTCTTCGTCAGGAGAGCGTGCGCGCCCAGCTGCGCGGCGGCCAGCGCATCGGCCGGCTCGGCCCGCTCGGCCAGCACGATGACGGGCACCCCGGCGGCTGCCATCTGCCGCAGCTCGGATGGCAGTGGCGACTCGAGCACGACGACGTCCACGCCGCGAGGCAGCCGCGCCGGAATGCGCCCGGCCTCACCCTCCCAGACGCGTGCGCCCCTGCTGGAAAGCAGGGCCGCGAGCGCGCTCACGTACAGATTGTGGCGCCCTCGTACAAGCAGGCTGACGCCTGCCAGACGCTTGTCGGCTTCCGAGCTGACGACGGCAACGAATCTTCAGAGCCCCTCCGTCCCTGAAGAGGCATCACCATCGTAAGAACGCCCCATCCCGCCCGCGACACTTAGCGCCCGAAGGACTTTTGCAAGCGACGATTGGCCGCCAGTAGACTCGGCCTCATGCGGGGGATCAAGACCTGTGGGCGATGGATCGTCGCCGCCATCGTGATTGTTGCAAGCGGCATCCTAGTGGCGCCCACGCAGGCCGCCTTTCCGGGCGAGAACGGGAGGATCGCTCTCGTGTCGCCGGACCAGCTCGGGAGCTTGGACTTTGGGATCTTCAGCGTGGATCCGGACGGCGCAGGCGCGCTCCGGCTCACACACGAGCCCGATGGTGTGCTCGAGCCGGCGCCGACGTGGTCTCCGGACGGAACGAAGATCGCGTTCGCGCGGCGATCTCCCGACCACCACGAGATATGGACCATGAATGCCGACGGCTCGGATCAGGTCCAGATCACGAACGAACCACAAGGTGGGCATGCGGCTCGCCCCACATGGTCTCCCGACGGCACCAAGATCGCTTTCGGGCGCGGGGGAGAGATATGGATCATGAACACGGACGGCACCCAACGGACAAGCATCACAGCGGACGTACATCCGGTCGCAGAACACCCCGCGTGGTCTCCAGACGGCACGCGCATCGCGTTCACGGGGACGGTCATCCAGAGCGACATCTACACGATCCGGCCGGACGGCACCGGGTTGGTCAACGTGACCGATACGCCGGAGCCGAGCGAGGACTCGCCGGATTGGTCGCCGGACGGGTCCCGCCTGGCCTTCACGTTCACTTCGAGGCCCGGGCGAGGTGCACGTCTCGAACGCGGATGGGACCAGCCGCTCGTCTGTCGCGGTCGGCTGGCTGCCGGCGTGGTCTCCCGACGGCACGCGGATCGCATTCGACTTCCTTCGCCAGACTTACACGGTCAACCTCGACGGATCGCAGCTTGCGTTCGTACGCGACGGAAGCTACCCGGACTGGCAGCCGATCCGAGCGCGCCCCCCGGCGTGACGACTTCAAGAATGGACCCGCCTTCTGCCGGGCAGAGCGAAGCTTCCTCGGCGAGGCCGAGTTCGCCCGCCGGTACGGCTCGGACGGCGCGAGCGCGTTCGGCAAGTGCGTCAGCCGGAATAACTGAGGCGGGGCGGCCGGGCGGTCACGCGCTCGCGGGCACGAGCCCGATGACCTTCAACCGCCGAGTCAAAGCCTGCGCCGCAAATTCCCGCGTCTCATCGATGCTCACCCCGAAGAACTCGTAGTCCTCCGCAACGCCCTCGGCCCACGGCGGGGTCAGAACCTTGTCGGTGACCGGCAGCGCCTCCTCGAGCATGCGCTGGATCACCTTCTTGCGCTCCGGGTCCTCGGCCACCATGTCGCGCAGGAAGCGGGCTCCGAACGCGACGTGCCGGTGCTCGTCTCGCGCGACGAGGTTGAAGCCGCGCACGAACCCCGGCAGCGTGCCCTCGCGCTCGTTGAAGTCGATGATGAAGTGCTGGCCCGTAAGCGCCAGCATCCCCTCTATCACCATGTGGTAGAGCGTGATCGCCTCGATCAGCGTGTCGAGGTCCGTCGGCTCGGCGGCCAGGCGGCGCACCCGCGATGCGAGCATCTCGTCGAACAACTCGTTGAACGCCGGGTTCAGGTGCGCTGAGGTTTCCTGGAGGCGCTCGGCGAGCGTGCCCGACTCCAGCACGCCGACCTCGGCGTAGAAGCGGTCGAAGAACCGCACGTGCCGCGCCTCGTCGGCGATCTGGGTGGAGAGGAACACCCGCATGTCCTCCGTCGGCGCTGCGCGCATCATCGGCCCGAGCTCGTCGGTCACCTTCTGCTCGCCGATGAAGAAGGACGACAGCCCGTACATCCGCTGGAACCGCTCGTCCTCCGGGAATCCGTGCCAGTCCTCCCGGTCCTGCGTGAACTCGAGCTCCTGCGTGAGCCACTGCTGGCGCTCCCACAGCTCGTACAGCTGCCGGTAGTCGAGCAGCTCTGTCTGGCCACGGTCAGCCGACTCGAGCAGAGCAGGGTCAGCGGTCTCCGCGAAGAAGCTAGCCAGTTCTATGCGCGATCCGAGCGTGGTCAAATGCCCTCCTGTCGGACTCCGGCGGCATCGCCGACGGTGTGCGAAGCGTACCGCCGGGATAAAAGTCGTTCCACTTACTGACCGTCCGGTTTGCGGGCGACTCAGCGGCTCCCTGGTATAAAGCCCTTTGCCATGGGCGACGTCGTCGAATTCGAAGGTATACCGGCGGGCGGCGCAACCCCGAAGCGGAAGCCGAACCAAAAGACGCAGCGGCGCCGTGGCGGGCGCTCCAAGACAGCGCTCGTGCTGGGCGGCGGCGGATTCACCGGCGGTGTCTACGAAATCGGAGCTCTGCGGGCGCTCGACCTGCTGAGCGTCAACAGGACCGTCAACGAGTTCGACATCTATGTCGGGACGAGCGCCGGATCCTTCGTCGCGAGCCTGCTGGCCGCGGGAGTCACCCCGGAGGAGATGTCACGGGTGGTCAACCGCCAGGTGCCGACCCCCTTCCGCGACGTGGACCTGGGCGCCCTGTTGCGTCCCAACTACGCCGACTTCGCCTCCCGCTCCCTACTGATGCCGCTCCGCCTGGCCGGCCTCGCGCGGAGCCTCGCGGGCCGCTGGCGCGAGGTCTCCCTGATGGACGTGCTGACCGGGCTGGCGGAGGCCCTGCCGCCCGGGCTCTACACCGGCGCAGGGATCGAGAACTACATCCGCGAGGTGTTCTACGAGAGCGACCGCACCGACGACTTCCGGCTGCTCGACAACGAGCTGTACCTGATTGCGACCGACCTCGACACGTGTGAGCGCGTCGTGTTCGGGTCGCCGGGCTGGGACGACGTGCCGATCTCCAAGGCGGCCTCGGCCTCGACCGCGCTGCCGATGGTCTACCGGCCCGTTGAGGTTCGCGGCCGGCAGCTGATCGACGGTGGCATCAGGTCGACGACCAACGTCGACGTCGCGGTCGAGATGGGCGCCAAGTTCATCGTGGTGGTGAACCCCCTCGTGCCCTACGTGAACGACTTCCAGAAGCGGATCCCGACCATCTTCGGCAGCCGCGTGCGGCGGGTGTCCGACATGGGCTACCCGCAGGTCGGCTACCAGGCGTTCAAGCTGCTTGCCCACGCGCGGCTCCACGAGCACGTGAAGCATTGGCGGGAGCGCTATCCGGGCGTCGACATCATCCTGATCGAGCCCGACCCGAACGACGAGCTGATGTTCGGGACGAGCATCATGAACTACTCCTCCCGGATCGAGATCGCGCGCCACGGCTTCGAGTCGGTGACGCTACGGCTCGCGCAGGACTACCGGCACTACAAGCAGATCTGTGAGAAGCACGGCATCGAGATCTCGGCCCGCCGGGTGACCAAGATCCTGCGACAGGCCGACGAGCAGCGTGAGCGTACGACCGCCTGGCGCCGCATCTTCGAGCAGACAACTGGCGCGCTGCTGCGGCAGAGCGGTAGCTAGGTAGCCTGCCGAGACGGCCTCCGGTGAGGGGATCGCTCGGCGCCATCCGGCGGAATTCCTCGCCGACCCCCTCACCTGCGGCCTTCGTCCCGCCGCTCCTCACGACCCCCGTCACCTGCGTCCTGACTCGGGGTGGCGGCGATCGCGAGCGGCTGCGGTGACGGCGGGCCGAGCAAGGAGGAACGCATCGAGCGGGTCGAGAAGCGCTACGAGCAGCTTCTGGAATGCAGAGTCCGTCAAGTGCCGAGAAGCCCAGGGCGGCGGCTACGACTGCACGATCTGGTCCAAGCAGAAGAAGCCGGGCGACCCGAAGTCGCGGTTACGACATCGAGGTCCCCTCGCCCAACTCGGAGCCGTAGATCGGCCGCGCGCCCAGCGGCCGCAGGTGAGGGGGTCGTGAGGAATGACAGGCTCCGCCGACCTAAAGTCGCGTGCTTCGCGCCTCCGGCGCTCGCTGGAACATCTGCCGCAGGGCGCCGAACGACCCCCTCACCGGAGGCCAATGCCCGGCAGCGCAGCGCTTACTTCGCGTAAAGCGCGTCCAGCTCGGCGGCGTACTTGTCGTACACGATGTTGCGCTTCACCTTCAGCGTGGGCGTCAGCTCGCCCGTCTCCTGCGTCAGGTCGTGGGGAAGGATCGTGAACTTCTTGACCTCCTCCACGCGCGCCACCTTGGAGTTGACGTTGTCGACCGCCTCCTGAACCAGGGCACGGACCTTTTCGTTCTCCGCCAGCGATGCCATGTCGGTGTCCTCGATGCCCTGCTGCTGCGCCCACGGCACGATCGCCTCGGGGTCGAGCGTGATCAGCGCGGTCAGGAAGGGCCGGCGGTCCCCATGCACGACCGCCTGTGAGATGTACTGGTTCTGCTTGAGGCCGTTCTCCAGGTTCGCAGGCGTGATGTTCTTGCCGCCGGCGGTGATGATGATGTCCTTCTTGCGGCCGGTGATGTAGAGGAAGCCGTCCTCGTCGATGCGGCCTATGTCGCCGGTGTGCAGCCACCCGTTGACGATCGTTTCCTTCGTGGCGTCGGGGTTCTTGTAGTAGCCGCGGAAGATGTTCGGCCCTCGCGCCAGGATCTCCCCATCGTCGGCGATCTTGATCTCGACGCCGGGGAAGGGCTTGCCCACCGAACCGAAGCGGAACTCATCCATCGTGTTGCACGTCGCGGCGGTGGACGTCTCCGTCATTCCCCAGCCCTCGAGTACCAGGACGCCGCTGGCGTAGAAGAACTCGAGGATCTCCTGGGCGATCGGGGCCGCACCGGTCACGGCCTGCTTGATCCGCCCGCCGAACAGGTTGCGGACGTTCTGGAACAGCGCCTGATCGGCCTGGTCGAAGGCGGTTTGGAGCTCGGCCGGGACCTCCTCGCCGCGGCGCTGCATGTCGCGCACCTTCTTACCGACCTGGATCGCCTGCTCGAGCTGATCCTTGTCCGGCGCCGCCGAGACTGCCATCGAGTAGATCTTCTCGAACATCCGGGGGACGGAGGGGAAGTAGGTGGGCTTGACCTCCATCAGGTTGGGGATGATCCTCGCCGGGTCGCGCTCCCAGTAGACGATCGTCGCGCCGACGTCGATCGAGCCGAGCTGGATCAGCCGCGCGAACGCGTGAGCCAGCGGCAGGAACAGATATGCGACCTCCTGTTCCACGAGCACGTTCTGCGCCTCGACCATGTCGAGCATGTCGCGCCAGTTCTGGTGGTCGATGATGCAGCCCTTCGGAGGGCCGGTCGTGCCGGAGGTGTAGATGTAGGTGGCGACATCCGCCCCCTCCACCGATGCGATACGGCTCTTGTAGTCCTCGTCGGACCCGGAACGGCCCTGTTCGCGCAGCTCGTCAAAGCTGATCACGTCGTCGCCGTCCAGCTTCTCCATCGAGACAACGTGCTCGAGGCGAGGCAGGTCGCCGCGGATCTTCCGGATCTTCTCGAGTTGCTCCGCATCCTCGACGATCACCGCGATGGCCTCCGAGTGGTCGAGGACGTAGTGGCACTCCTCGGGCGAGTTCGTCTGGTAGATGGGCACCACGGTTGCCGCCGCACCGAGGATCGCGAAGTCCGAGTAGGTCCACTCCGGGCGGGTGTTCGACAGGATCCCGACCTTGTCCCCGCGCTTGATGCCGAGGGCCTGGAGGCCGAGCGAGACTTCCTTCGCGATCGAGGCCAGCTGGGAGTAGGAGACGTCAACCCACTCGCCCTTGCCCTGGTCCTTGTACCGCTGCGCCGGGAACTCGCCGTGCTTCTCGCCGGCCAGTGGCAGCAGGTCCGCGAGCGTCCTGGAACCGGTTGCGGCCTCGCTGGGAGTGGTGGCCGTCTGAGCCTGCATCGGTGTTGCCTCCTCACCTCGATGGCCAGCGCGGAACCCTCATCCCGGCTGGAAAGACCGTCCGATTGTATCCAAGGGCTCTGCGGCAGCGGCGGCGGTGCGGGAGGCCAATTCCCGCATGCTGCAGCGCCCGTGCCGGGCGGCTAGGGGGAGCCGAAAGTGGCTGCTAGGCCTTGGCTACCTGCGGTTGACCCTGGATTTCCTTGAGAGAGGCCAGGAAGAGCGTCTTGTCGATCCTGCCCTGGAAGATGGGCACGCCCATCTCCATGCACTTCGAAATGACCTCGCGGCGGTCCATGCCCGCCTCTTCGGCCAGCTCGGTCGGCGTCAGGTGATTTGCCAAAGCCTTTCCCCCTCTGTTTGCGGGCTGTTCGTCTGGCTATCGAGCCGGATTTGAATGACTAATCCTTATACCGAGTTCAACGGACGTGTCAAGTCCGCGACCGAATGATCGTCCAGCCCGGCCGATCAGTCCTGGACTACGAACGTTTTCTATGGGTATATGGAGAGTGGTGCCGTGCGGAGCACGCGGCGCTTTGGTCAGCCCTTTCAGGAGGTTCAGGCGAGCGGTGAAGCCGCTGTTGACAGCACCAGCAGCCACCGAGGTGGCGGACGACCAGCTTGTCGCCGCCGTGCGGGAGGGCAGCCAGGAAGCCTTCGAGGTCCTGTTTCGCCGCTACCGCCCCCGGATCGTGGCGTATGTCCGTGGCATGGTCTCCGACCACGCGCGTGCGGAAGACATCGCCCAGGAGGCGTTCATGTCGGCGCTGCGCGGGCTGCGCGCTTCGAGCCAGGAGATCGCGTTCCGCCCGTGGATGTACGAAATCGCCAAGAACGCCTGCATCGATCATCTGCGCCGAGGGCGCCGGGGGACCGAGGTCTCGATCGACTCGGACGACTTCAGCCCTCAGGAGGAGGGACGCATCTCCCAGTCCGTGTCCGGTACCGATGCCGAGGTCGCTCGCCGGAAGGAGCTCGAGTCGCTCCAGATGGCTTTCGGCGATCTGCCGCGATCACAGCATCAGATCCTTGTGATGAGGGAGTTCGAGGGCCTCTCCTACGACCGGATCGGATCGCGCTTGGGTCTTTCCCGCGGAGCGGTCGAGAGCCAGCTCTTTCGCGCGCGGCGCACGCTGCGTGACGGCTTCGATGAGATCGACACCGGCGAGCGTTGCGTACGCATGCGAGTCACGATGGAAGCTGCTGCCGACGGGGTCCGCACCGGTATGCGCGACCGGCGGCGTCTCAGCACCCATCTGCGCGACTGCGCCGCCTGCCGCCGCACGGCGGTCGCGATCGGCCTCGATGACCTCGCGCTAGCAGCGGCCCGGGACCGGGGCAGCGCGCTGCGCCGCCTCGCCGGCCTGCTGCCGCTGCCCGGATTCCTGCGGCGCAGGATGCAGGACGGAATCGCCGCGCTCAACTCGGCGGGCCCGGCCGCGGAGCATGGCGCCTCCCTGGCCGGAAAGGCGACGGCGGTGGTGATCGCGGCGACGATCGCCGCCGGCGGAGCCGGTGTGGCGACGAAGGCGTCCGGAGGCGGGCTTTCGCTCCCGGGTGGTTTTGGGAGCGGGTCCGGCGGCGCGACGAGCGGCTCCGGCCACGGCGACGAGGCAGTTGGCACCGGGGGCGGAAACGGCCGCGGATGGCGGCGGCGCGCCGGGCGGCAGGCGCAGGGACCCAGCTTCGCCCGTTGGCGGCCCCGGCGCGCCGGCCGCCGGGGACGGCCGGGGAGACACTTCGAGCCCAGCCCGGAACCTCCGGGACTCCCGGCGCGCCGGTGAGGATGCGGCAGGAGCCGTGGGAGGCGCTGTGGGCGGAGCGGAGCGCACCACGGGCTCGCTCGGCGGCACGGTCGGCTCAGTGGTCGAGGGTACCGGCGAGGTCGTGAACCGGACCGGCGACCGGGTCACGGGTACGGTGGACCAAACGCTTCAGGATGTCACGGGCGGCAGCGCTCCCAGATTGCCGGACGTTCGAGCTTCCCGGGACGAACGGGGGCTCCGGCCGGGCAGCTTCGTCCGGCTCGACCCTGCCCGACGTCGGCGGGCTCGTGCAGCAGCCGAGCCTGCAGGTCCAGACGCCCGGTGTGACGGTGCCTCAGACCGAAGTCGACCGTACCCGGCACGCGGCTGCGCCTGCCTTAGCCCACAGGCTCCGGGCTGCTCAGTAGATACGCTGCCCTCGATGGCGAATCGGCAGCGAGACGAGTTCCTCGAGTCCCTGATGGACACGAGCCTGTACTCGATGGGCGCGTACTTCTCGGATGAGCACCCCGACCTGGTGGACGAGGTGATCGCGCAGGCCGCTGCGATCGAGGACCAGGGCATCGGCGCCTACGCGGACGCGAACGACCTGTCGTTGGAGGCATGCTTCGAGACGCTGATGACCGGCCTCGCCGTGCGCTATTACAAGGCCGTCGCGGGCTGAATGGCATAATCGGCCTCCGGGGCCGGGTAGGCCCCTTACATCGGGGCGTAGCGCAGCCTGGTAGCGCGCACCGTTCGGGTCGGTGAGGTCCCCAGTTCGAATCTGGGCGCCCCGATATATAGGTTGGCGGCCGCCGTCAGGCGGTCGCAGGGCCGGCGGGGGCGAAGCCCACTCCTATGCTGAACTGATCCGTCTAACGTCCACCCCCCGGACGCGAGACGGATCAGTTCGCCTGGTCGAGCTGGCGAGGCGGCAGTGGGAGTGGTCACGCGCGCGCACGGAGTGGTCAGACGAGGCCCTCGGCGCGCAGCCACGCCTCCGTGCGGCGCATTCCCTCCTCGAGATCGACGGCCGGCTCGTAGCCGAGCACCTCTCGGGCCCGGGCGATCGAGTAGGTGCCGCGCCGCATGAAGTAGTCGATCGCCGTGGGCGTGACCTCGTTGCGGGCGCCCCGGAGTCGTGCGACCGCATCGATGGCGCCGGCGACCGCGCGGGCGACGGGGGCGGGCACGCTGCGGGGCGGGTCGATCCCGAGCATCCGGCAGTAATAGGCGAGGAACTCGCCGATCGTGACGGGCTCGGCCCCCGTCACGACGAAGATCCGGCCCGCCGCCTCCGGTAAGGCTGCCGCGCGGACGACGCCCTCTACGAGGTCGTCCACGTACACCGGGCTGTGCATGCCGCGCCCGCCGGCCGGCAAAGCGAACCGCCCCGTCTTCAGCCTCTGCACCGGCTCGGTCGTCCACGGCCGCGAGCCCGGGCCGTAGACGTCACCGGGGCGCACGATCGTGCAAGGCACCTGGCCGTCCGCGTGGGCCGCAAGCACGACCTGCTCGCTCGCGATCTTCGTGTCCACGTAGTGAACGCCGTTCGGGCGCACCGGTGTACGCTCGTCGACCTCGCCCTCGAAGTCGAACCCGAACGTCACGATCGACGACAGGTGCACGAAGCGCTGCACCCCGCCGGCCACCGCGGCATCGAGCACCACCCGCGGCGCCCGGACGTTGCTTTCCCAGTAGCCCTCGGCCGAGCTGTACATCCCGACGAGCGCGGCGGTGTGAATCACCACGTCGCAGCCCGCGACATGACGTTGCCAATCGCCGGGCGACGACACGTCGCCCTCCACGATCGACCCGTCGCCGCCGGCCCGCAGGTCGACCCCGCTCACGTCGCTGCCGAGCGTCCTGTACCGCTCGACCAGCACGCGGCCGATGAACCCGTTCGCACCGGTGACGAAGACCTTCTGGGGGACGGTCGGCTCGGGCATCGGACCCAGCCTATCCCCCGGCGGCGAGCTGGATCGCAAGCAGCGACACGATCGCCGCCAGGCAGAGCAGGTGGTCGCGGCCGATCGACCGCGCGAGCCGCATCTGTGCGTGGACGGGGCCGGCGCGTTGCCCGAGGCGTACCGCCGCCGGGTACGTGTGAGTGGCTGCGAGAGCCATCGCCGATCCGCCCAGCGCCAGCGATGCCCATCCAGCCCAATTCGCCACGTCGTCCGTGGCTATCTGGGCCGCGATCGCACCCACCATCGCGGCCATCACCGCGCCGATCAGCAGGTTCATGGGCCTGGCGCCGGTGGTCACCCGGCGGTAGTAGGCGGAGATCGACTCCAGCGCTTCGGCGGGCAATTCGCGGCCGGGGTGCCTGAGGACCTGGACGTCGAACATCAGGTCGAACCACAGCACGGCGAGCAGGAAACCTGCGCCGGCGGTGACAAACGCGGTCACGAGGCGCCCGACTCTATCGACGCGCATTGCAACGTGAGGTTAGATTCCGATCTGCAATGACCCCGACGACGCTCGACAAGGTCCAGGTGGACGGCCTGACCATCGCCTACCGGGAGCTCGGCTCGGGGCCTCCGGTCCTGCTGCTGCACGGCTGGCCTACCTCGTCGTTCCTGTGGCGCGACGTGATGGAACCGGTCGCGGAGCACAACCGCGTGGTGGCGGTCGACCTACCCGGCTTCGGTGGGTCGGACAAGCCGCTGGGCGTGAGATACGACTTCGACCTGTTCGGGCGCACGCTGGACGGCTTCCTGGCCGCGTTGCGCATCGAGGAGGTCGGGCTCGCGGTACACGACCTCGGCGGACCGGTTGGCGTGCACTGGGCGCTGCATGGCCCGCAGCGCGTGACGAAGCTGGCGCTCCTGAACACGCTCATCTATCCGGAGTTCTCCGATGCGGTGCTGCAATTCATCACGGCGTGCAGCACGCCGGAGCTACGCGAGCAACTCACGAGTCCCGCAGGTCTCGAGGCGGCGATGCGACTCGGACTCGCCGACGAGAGGCACCTGACGGATGAGGCGCTGGCGGCGGTGCGCGAGCCGTTTCAGTCCGCCGATTCGCGGCGCGCCCTGGCTGACGCCGGCATCGGCCTCCAGCCGGAGGGGTTCGTCGAAATCGCGCGCCTGCTGCCCTCGCTGCGCATTCCGGTGCGCGTGATCTACGGCGCGCAGGACCGGATCCTCCCGGACATCGCCGACACCATGGCCCGCGTGCAGAAGGACCTGCCGCAGGCCGAGGTCACGGTGCTGCCCGACTGCGGGCACTTCCTGCAGGAAGAGGCCGGCAGCGAGATCGGGGCGCTGCTCGCCCGCTTCTTCGCTGCCTAGTCCAGCGCTCTCAGGCAGCCAGTCCCGCCCGCAGCGCGGCGGTCACCTCGAGCATCGCCGCGCGGGACGCTCGCCCCACGTTGACCGTGTTGCAGAAGCCGTGTACGAGGCCGGCGTGGCGGCGGACCGTGACCGGCACGCCGGCTTCCTGCAGCATGGTGGCGTACTCCTCGCCCTCGTCGCGCAACACGTCGAAGCCGGCCACCGCGACGTGGGCGGGCGGGAGGCCGGCGAGGTCATCCGCCAGCAACGGGGAGACCCGTGGGTCGAACGCGGCATCCCTCGTGGGCACGTACTGCTCGCGATACCAGTCCATCTGCTTTTCGGTGAGGAAGAACCCGTCCTGGAAAAGCTGGTACGAGCGCCGCTTACGGGACAGGTCGGTGACCGGATAGATGAGCAGCTGAAACGCCGGTCCTCTGCCTCCGTTCTTCGAAAGAAGGCGCGCCGCGGCTGCGGCCAGGTTGGCGCCCGCGCTGTCGCCTCCGACCGCGATCCGGGCCGGATCGGCTCCCAGCCGCCCGGCCTCGGCGATCGCGAAGCGCACCGCCGCCACGGCATCGTCGAGGGGGGCGGGAAACGGGTGCTCCGGCGCGAGCCGGTAGTCCACCGCCAGGACGCGCACGCCTGCCTCACGGGCGATGAAACGGCAGGTCTGATCGTGGGTGTCGAGATCGCAGAGGACCCACCCGCCACCGTGGAAGTAGACGAGCAGCGGGCCGGGAGTGGCGGCCTCGAACGGCACGTAGAGCCGGGTATTCAGGTTGCCGCCGGGGCCGGGCAGCGTCTGCTCGGTGACTCTCGCGACCGGCAGTGGCCGGCCGGATACGGCAGCGGCTTCGCGCTGAATCTCGATACGAGCCTCGGGGACGGGCAGCGTCTCGTACGTCGGTCGTCGTGAGAGGCTCAGGAGACGCAGGAGGAGTTGCACCTCGGGGTCGAGCACCTGTCCGTCGATCGTAACCCGGCGGGGGCCTCCCAGGACTCGCTGGGCCCGCGGGGGCAGGGCGGCGGCTCCGCGCAGGACGCCCGCCTCGATCCGCTCCATGGGCGAAAGCGCAGTCGCCATCAGGCATTGAGCCTATCCATCTAGGAGTAGCATTCGCTCGCCCATATCCGCGGAAAAGGAGCAGCCCCCGATGCCGTACTCCGTTCCCGACCTGCCCTATGCCTACGACGCGCTCGAGCCTCACATCGACGAGGCCACGATGAAGCTTCATCACGACAAGCACCACCAGGCCTACGTGGACAAGGCGAACGCCGCCCTCGAGGGCACCGAATGGGCGGACAAGCCCGTCGAGGAGGTCTTGCAGAACCTCGACAAGCTCGGTGACAAGGCGACCCCCGTACGGAACAACGGAGGCGGCCACTACAACCACTCTCTGTTCTGGGAGTGGATGAGCCCCGACGGCGGCGGCCAGCCCGACGGCGACCTCGCGGCCGCGATCGACTCGGCGTTCGGCTCCTTCGACTCCCTGAAGGGGGAGATGAAGGACGCCGGCGTAAACCGGTTCGGCTCTGGATGGTCCTGGCTGGTCCACGACGGCAGCGGCCTGGCAGTCGTGTCCAGTGCGAATCAGGACAACCCGATCTCGGATGGGAAGACGCCGTTGCTGGGCGTCGACGTGTGGGAGCACGCGTACTACCTGAAGTACCAGAACCGGCGCCCCGACTACATCGACGCCTGGTGGAACGTCGTGAACTGGGCGAAGGTGGCCGAGCTGCACTCCGCCGTGAGCTGATTCGCTAACGCTCGGCGTTCTGCCGCAGGAAGTTCTCGATCAGGCGCGCCGTCGCCTCCGGCCGCTCGACGTGCGGAGAGTGACCCACGCCGTCCAGCACGACGATGCGGGCGCCCGGCACCGTACGGTAGCCCTGTGCCGACTCGGGGTCCACGAGCTCGTCCTTTGACCCGAAGATCACGAGCAGCGGCAGCGACTCGTCCGCGAGGCGCTCGGCGAGGCCGCTCTCGTCGTTGTAGTCGCTGGATGCGCGGTGCGAGTCGTCGTAGGACGTGTAGGTCATGTCGCGGAAGTCGTCGACGAACCGGTCGGGCACGTCGAACCCGTTCGCGAATGCCGATGAGAGCCCGTCCCGGACCATCGCGTCCGGCACGACGCGGTCGATCGCCTGCCCGAGCACCGGCACGAATCCCAAACGGGCTGTGAACGGAAGCTCGGCGTCGCCACTCTTCGAGGGCGAGTCGAGGATCACCATCGATTCGACCAGCGCGGGGCGCTGCTCGGCAAGCGCGGTTGCGACACTGCCGCCCATCGAGTGGCCCACGACCGCGGCGCGCCGCACGCCGAGGCGGTCGAGGGCCCCCGCGACGAGCCGCGCCTGGCTTTCCATCCCGTAACCCTTCTTCGGCTTCTCCGAGCCGCCGTGCCCGAGCAGGTCGAATCGGATCACGTGGTGGTCGCGCGCGAGCGCGGGCGTCATCTGGTCCCACCAGCCGATCGAGCAGGCGAACCCGTGCAGCATCACGACGGCGGGGGCGTCCCGCGGGCCGTCCTCACGCACCTGGAGGTCGCCACCCGGCATGTCGACGATGCGCCCGGCGTCAGCGTGCGCGGCCTCGGTATCGCGATTCGTCACGACCGTGTTGACCGCGAGAGCCACGGCGAGCACCACCAATATGCCGAGCAGGACGCGACGCATGCCGCAACGCTAACCGTTCAGGTCGCCGGACCGAAGTGGGGTGGGGAACCGCTCGGCATATGGCTCGGGCTCCACACCGGCGGCGTTCGCGGTGAACGAAACCAGGTGATAGAAGCCCGCGGTCGCGATCAGCTCGATCAGCTGCGCGGAGTCCCAGTTGTCGCTCAGCTTCGTCCACAACGACTCGGACACGGTCGCGGTTTCATGCAGCTCGTCCGCGAGCCGAACCAGCAGGCGCTGGCGGTCCGACCACACGGGGTCGTCGGGACCGCCCAGCACAGTGGAGCGCAACTGCTCCTCCGACATGCCGAGGGGGCGCCCGAAGGCAACGGCGTGCACGCCCCATTCGTACTCGCACCCGCACCGGGCGCAGGTGCGGTGAAGCAGCACCTCGCGGTCGAGTGGCTCGACGCATCCGAAGTTCAGGATGTACGCGCCGATGGTGCGGAAGCGCTCCAGGACAGCGGGGTTGTGCGCGACCGTTCGGAACAGCCGTAACGGCTCGACGTCCGCGGGCATCATGCGACGCAGGGTCTCGGCCACGTCGGGCGCGTAGGGGGGCTCGAGAGGGCTGATCCGCTGCTGGTCGACGTCGGAGCTCGGCTCGATGCTCATGGGGCCTCCTCTATGCTTCGGATATCGAAGCGACGACCGTACCACTTCGGAAACCGAAGCACAAACCGGGAGGCATCGTCGTGACGACTCCCAAGCCGGGCCGCGCAGTGCGCGGGTCCCGTACCGGCCGGCCGATCATGGCCGCCCTCGACCTGCTGGGCCGCCGCTGGACGCTGCGCGTCCTCTGGGAGCTCCGCGACGGCTCCCCCGCCACCTTCCGAGACCTCCGAGACCGCTGCGACAAGATGTCAACCAGCGTCCTCAACCAACGCCTAGCCGAGCTCCGCGAAGCGGGCTTGGTGGGACACGGAGCGGCCGGCTATCGCTTAACAAAACGAGGCGCGGAGTTGCAGGAGGCGCTCGCGCCCCTGGACGCCTGGTCAAAGCGCTGGAGAGCGACCCCGCAGGGGAGGGGGTCGCGAGGAAATCCGCCGCAGGGCGCCGAACGACCCCCTCCCCGGAGGGGCCGCGGTCGCGGGCGCGACCTGAACCGCTAGCGGTAAGGCCCCGTAGTCCGGTACACCTGCCGCACGGCCTCCCAGGCAGGCTTCTTCCGCCCGCTGATCGTCCACGAGCCCTTTTTCGTTCACAGGCGGGTTGGGGAACGGGTTGCCGCCGGCCCACCCCGGCTTGACGCGGAAGTCGCGCAGGTTCCAGATCAGGGCCCCGCTCACGAAAGGCTTCGAGGCGAAGACGTCCAGGTGATAGCGGAGGAACTCCGACTGGAACTCGTACGTGCCCTTCTCGGTCACGGGGCCGGAACGGTTCGCCTCGGCGCCGAACTCGGTGATCACGAGCGCCTGGTTGGGATAGTCGGAGTGCAGGCGGTTGAGGTAGCCGCTCAGCTGCGCGCGATCGGAGATCGTGCCGCGCGGCCCGTTGTACCAGCCGAAGTAGTCGTTGATGCCCAGCACGTCGAGCTCGGTGTAGATGCGCTGCTTCTCGACGGTCGGGAACCCGGACGTGGCGAGTCCGATCAGCCGGGTGGGGTCGATGTCCTGGACCGTGCGCTCAGCCTTGCGAATGTACTTGCGCAGGCCGGTGCCGGGTCGCGACGCGTTCTCGTTGCCGATGCTCCAGACGGCCACGGAGGGATGATTGGCATCGCGCACGACCTCCTCGCGCAGCATGCGCAGAGCCTTGTTTCGCACCTCCGAGATGGCGAACAGGCGGCTTGCCATCCGGAACACCGGGATCTCCGACCAGATCAGGATCCCGTGGCGGTCCGCCAGCTCGAGCGTGTAGGGGTGGAAGGGGTAGTGCGACCTCGTGATCGTGGCTCCCAGCTCGCGCAGGTAGCCGATGTTCTGGCGCATCTGCCCCGGCGTCAGCGCGGCCCCGCGGCTGAGGGAGTCCTCGTGCATGCTTGCGCCGCGCAGGTTCACGTCACGCCCGTTCAGCTGGATGCGGCCCAGGCGGCTGACGCGCAGCGAGCGGATGCCGGTGAGCACCCGGTAGCGCTGCACCGTCCGGCCGCTCGACGTCCGGACCATCAGCCTGCCGCTGTAGAGCGATGGCCGCTCGGGACTCCAGAGGCGCGGGTTGCGGATCCTCACCCTTGCCCTGAACCGCGCCGTGCCACGGCCCGGCACGCGGTGGCGGCGGAACCGCAGCGCGCGGCCTCCGAACGTGCCGGCGACGCGAGCCGTGGCGCCGCCGGAGTTGACGTTTGCCACCCTGGCATGTACGAGCACGGTCGCCGCACAGGTCCGGCAGCGCAGGCGCGGCTCGAAGAACACCTCTGCGAAGTCGAACTGGTCCACCTTGCGGAGGTACACCTCGCGCAGGATCCCGTTGTAGTTCCACCAGCCGCCTTCGAACGCTCCCGACGCACGCTGCGAGAGGGGCGGGATGTCGAACTTCTGGCGGCGGCTGTCGACCCGTACCACGAGCCGGTTGACGCCGCTGCGCCGGATGCTCTTGGCGCGCAGCTCGAAGGGCAGATAGGACCCGACATGGGTCCCGACGGGCTTGCCGTTCAGCCACACCCGGGCCCGGTAGTTGACCGACTCGAAGCGCAGCACCCACTTGGAGGACCGCGCTGCCCGCGGCAGGCGGAAGTCCTTGCGGTACCAGTGCACGGTCCCGATGTAGCTCTCGGGCGTGAAGACGCCGGCATTCGACGCGGACGGCACGGTGGTCGGGGTCCACCCGGTGAGGGCTTCCTGGCGCTGGAAGCGCTGGGCAAGCCCCGCGTCCTGAGAATCCGCCCGCTGGTGCCAGGTCCCGCCGAGCAGGTAGCGGCCCGACGGGCCGTTCTTGTAGACCGAGCCCGGCTTGGGCTTGTCGGCGGCCTGCGCCGGCGCGGTGGCGACGAGGGTCGCGAGGCCGCACAGGAGGATGCCGAGGGGCAGGGCGCGTCGCATCGCGTGCGGAAAGTTAGAGGTTGCGCCCGACCCCAAGCGCCGCTCGCGGGAAACGGCCTTTAGGCTTTTGGTCGTCGGAGGCTCGCGGCATGGGGCTGCGGCCGGGATCGAGGAGGAGCATTGAACGAGGTCGTGATCACCTCTGCCGCACGCACGGCGGTCGGCCGCTACGGCGGCGGCCTGAAGGACGTGGCCCCCACCGAGCTGGGCGCGATTGCCGTCGAGGAGGCGGTGCGGCGCTCCGGGATCGAACCCGATGTCGTGGAGCAGGTCGTGTTCGGCAACGTGATCCATTCCGCGCCGGAGGACATGTACATGGCGCGGGTCGTGGCGATGAAGGCCGGGATCCCGAAGGAGGTGCCCGCCTTTACGGTGAATCGCCTGTGCGGGACGGGCGTGCAGGCCATCGTCTCCGCTGCCCAGACGATCGCCACAGGTGAGGCGGATGTCGCCGTCGCCGGAGGTGCGGAATCGATGTCCCGCGGCCCCTACTGGATGCCGAACGCCCGCTGGGGAGCGCGCATGGGCGATACCGAGATGGTCGACCCGGTGGTGGGTGGTCTCACGGACCCGTTCGACAACATCCACATGGGCATCACCGCGGAGAACCTTGCGGAGTCGCACAGCATCAGTCGCGAGGCGCAGGACGAGTTCTCGGTCGAGTCGCACCGGCGCGCGGCGAGCGCCCAGGAGCAGGGCCTGTTCGACGACGAGATCGTGCCCGTGGACCTGAAGTCGAAGAAGGGCCCGTCCGAGTTCGCCCGCGACGAGCACGTGCGACCGGACGCGTCGGTCGAGGGTCTCGGAAAGCTGAAGCCGGTGTTCAAGCCCGACGGCACGGTGACGGCCGGCAATGCTTCGGGCATGAACGACGCCGGCGCGGCGGTGGTGCTGATGTCGGCGCAGAAGGCGGAGGAGCTGGGAGTGCCCGTCCGAGGACGCATCCTGTCGTACTCGTACTGCGGGGTGGACCCGCGGATCATGGGCATCGGCCCGGTGCCGGCGGTGCGGAAGGCCCTCGAGCGCGCCGGCCGTTCGATCGATGACGTGGACGTGATCGAGCTGAACGAGGCGTTTGCGGCGCAGTCCCTGGCCGTGATGAAGGACCTGGAGCTCGATGCCGAGAAGGTGAATCCCAACGGTGGGGCGATTGCACTCGGCCACCCGATTGCCGCCACCGGCGCGGTGATCACCACGAAGATCCTCTACGAGATGGAGCGCCGCGGGCAGGACGTCGGGCTGGTGACGCTCTGCATCGGCGGCGGCCAGGGGATTGCGATGCTGCTGAGCAGAAACTGAGCCAGATATCCAAGCGTCCACTTTGGCCGCTGCGGAGTGCGTAGGCGAATAGAATCGGCCTGCCGGCAGCATCACTACGAGGGAGGAGAACGAGTGCCCGTCTTCAAAGACGACCAGGAGGTCTACCAGTACATCGGGAGGCTGTTCCAGGAACTCACCGACGACCCGGAGCTCTCGCCGAAGTTCCGCCGGGCAGACACGATCGTGCAGTACCGCTACTCGAACCCCGACTCGCAGATCACGGTGAAGATGAAGGAGGGTGAGGACGGCCAGGTCGACCTGGGTCCCACCGAGCTCGAACCGGAGATCGTGATGACGATGGAGGCCGACACCGCGCACAAGTTCTGGCTCGGAAAGGTGAACGTGACGATGGCGCTCGCCAAGGGCCAGATGAAGGCCAAGGGCCCCGTGGCGAAGATCCTGAAGCTGGTGCCGCTGGTGAAGCCGGTCTTCCCCCGCTACCAGAAGATGTTGGAAGAGGAGAACCGCGACGATCTGCTGAAGGCAGCGTAGGGAGTTCCGATGGCGCATCGATACCCAGAAGCCGCCAGAGGCGGAGGTAAAGCACTACCGCAACTACATCGGCGGCGAGTGGGTCGACGCAACGTCGGGGCAGACGTTTGACGTCATCAATCCCGCCACGGAGGAGACGATCGCCACGGTGCCCGCCTGCGACCGCGAGGACGCCCGCCGCGCGATCGCCGCGGCTCGCGCGGCGTTCGACTCGGGTGAGTGGACGGGTCTCGAGCCGGAGGAGCGCAGGCGCATCCTGCTGTCGGTCGTCGAGCGCGTCTCCGCGGCCGAGGACGAGCTTGCCACGCTGGAGACCATGCAGGCCGGCATGACCATTCGTGCCACCAGCACGGTCGTGATCGGGTATTGCCTCCAGCACTGGGACTACTTCGCCCGCCAGGCCACCCGGCCGATGCAGGAGCAGCTCGAGCCGGTCACCTATCCGACCCACTCGTACAACTTCATCCTGCGCGAGCCGGTCGGTGTGTGCGCCGGGATCATTCCGTGGAACTTCCCGCTCGTGATGGCGGTCTGGAAGCTTGCCCCGGCGCTGGCGATGGGGAACACCTGCGTGCTGAAGCCCGCGTCCAACACGCCCCTGACGGCGCTGCGGCTGGCCGAGATCCTCGACGAGACGGACCTCCCGAAGGGCGTCGTGAACGTGATCACCGGCGGCGGGTCTACCGTCGGCGAGGAGCTCGCCTCGCACCCCGATGTGGACAAGATCGCGTTCACGGGGTCGACGGTGGTCGGGCGGCGAATCATGCAGCTCGCCTCCAGCACGATCAAGAAGACGACGCTCGAGCTCGGAGGCAAGTCCCCGAACATCGTGTTCGAGGACGCCGACATGGCCCAGGCCGTGGACGGCGCCCTGTGGGCGACCTTCTTCCACCAGGGCCAGGTCTGCGAGTCGGGCACGCGGCTGCTGCTTCCCGAGTCGATCCACGACGAGTTCGTGGAGCGCCTGGTCGAACGCGCGAAGCAGATCAAGGTCGGCGACTCGATGGACTACGACTCGGACCTCGGGCCGCTGGTCTCGGCGCAGCAGCGCGAGACCGTCGAGAACTACGTGAAGATCGGCAAGGAGGAGGGCGCGAAGCTCGTGCTCGGGGGCAACCGTCCGCAGGGCGACGCGTACGAGCGTGGTTACTGGTTCGAGCCGACGATCTTCACCGATGTGGACAACTCGATGACGATCGCGCAGGAGGAGATCTTCGGTCCCGTGCTGTCGGTGATCAAGTTCTCGGACGACGACGACGCGATCCGGATCGCCAACGACTCCATCTACGGGCTCGCATCGGGCGTGTGGTCATCGGACCCGGACCGCTGCCTCGAGACGGCGAAGCGCCTCAGGGCCGGCACGGTCTGGATCAACGACTACCACCTGATCAACTGCATCGCACCGTTCGGCGGCTACAAGCAATCCGGCATCGGCCGGGAGCTGGGCGGATACGGGTTGAACGAGTACACCGAGGTCAAACACGTGCACTGGGACCTCGGTACGCCGAAGGAGCAGAAGCTCTTCGGTGTGATCCTCAGCGAGTAGCGCGCTTCGCCAGTTCCGACTTCGCCTTCTTGCGGTAGCGAAGGATCTTCCGGAAGTTCTCGCGGTAGGCCTGCAACTTGCTCTCGGGTAGCTCGAACCCGCCCACCAAGCGGTGGGGGACGAGGGACCACTCCCCGCCTTCCTTCACGAGGTCCCCGCGGATCTGGAAGTTCGTCTGCCATTCGAATCGGGGGCCGTGCGCATGCGCGGTCAGACATGCCTTGCTGGGCGCGGCCGGCAACCAGTCCGGCAACTCGCCCAGCCTCACGCGATGCGCCGCCTGGTCGGGCCGGATCGGCAGCCGCAGCGAGAAGGGGAAGCCGTCCGGACCGACGATCGTCAGCACCGCGGTCTCGTGGCGCCTGCCGAGCAGGTCGATACGGGCGTCCCACTCGGGTGCGCCGCCTTCCGGCGCCGGGGGCGGCGTCTCGGGCTCGGCGGAGTGGTGGGACCGCACCTCCTCGAGGTGAGTGCCGTACAGCGTCGGGTCCTCGGAAAAGTCACCCTTGTCCCAGACGAACACCCGCTCCGGCCGCACGTACACATAGATCCGCGTGTAGTACCAACCGAACTGACCACGCAGGAATGACGGTGGGTGCATCTCCTTCGTCGCCGGCAGCTTCTCGGCGCTCTCGCTCCAGTAACGCTCGCGGTTTGCGTCGAGGTCGGAGTAGTCGACCTGCGCGGTTCCCTGCACGAGCACGGCACAGGGCGAGTCGATGCCAGATCCCGTGGGGTCGCTGAACAGCAGCGCGACCTGCGGGTTACGCTCGGCGTCGTCGGCCTTCTTCGGGTACCCGAGCCCGGTCGTGATGTCGATCGCGCCGTCACCCGCCTGGTAGTACGGAGTCACCGGCCAGGTGATCGGTTGCCCGGTGCGGTCCACCGCGGTGTACTCGGTGCTGATGAAGCGCTCGAACACTTTCTGCACGTCGGGAGGCAGCGTGGTTGTCATTAACGCGAATATATAGAGGTGGAGAACGAGGGCGAGAGAGACGTGAGGGTCGTGCTCACCGACGCCGCCGCGGAGGTGTTGAGGCTCGTGCGAGCCGCCGGCCGCGACGACCTGTCCCTCGTGATCGGGAACGGATGCTGCGACTCGACAGCCCCGTTCCTGTTCGAGGGCTACCTCCAGGGCCCGAACGAGCGCGAGGTGGACGTGCTGGATGGTGTACGGATCCTGCTCGACGACGCAGTCGCGCAATCCTTCGAGGGCCGTGAGGTGGTCGTGGACGCGGGCGGCGACCCACAACCGGACAGCTTCTCGTGCGAGTCGGAGCTCGGCTATCGCTTCTTTCTGGACCGCCTGCCCGGAATCTAGTAATCCGGATCGCCCGGCAGCAGGACGCGCGGTTCCGGCCCCGAGGTGTCGATTCGCGGCAGGATCGGCTCCACCGCCACCGCTCCGACCGTGGTCAGCGCTTCCTCCGGTGACGCGAATCGCGAGAGTGTCTCGAGCTTCTTGATCGTCGGGAACACCAGGAGCAGCTCGCCCGCCCGGTGCAGCTCGAGCGCCGCAGCGGGCGCGAACCAGCGCACCTCGACGATCTCCTCGCCGTCAGGCTCCGGAGCGCAGTGCGCCGGGGCAAGGGCGAGGTAGAAGTGGGTGTCGTAGCGGACCTTTACCTCGGCGGGTGTGATCCAGCGCGAGAACGGGACCAGGTCGCCCGGCGAGCCGAGGGTGATGGACGCCTCCTCTTCGAGCTCGCGCAGCGCCGTCTCCCGGTGGGCGGCGTCATCGTTGCCCGTTCCGTCCACGGCGCCGCCCGGGAACACCCACACGTCAGCCATGAAGCGGGCCCGGGACGTGCGCCTCCCCAGCAGTACCTCCAGGCCCGCCGACGAATGCTTCCGGCCGCGCCGCATCAGGACCACGGCGGCCGCCTGGCGGGGGTCGGTCGGAGCGTCCGGATTGAGCTCCTCGATGGGGTGGTCGGCCACGTACTCCCTGTCTACAGGAGCGCGGCCACGTATGTCAAACTAGGCCGCCCGTTGGCCGAGGCAGCAACAGCCCAGAAATGGATCTGCGAATCGTGCGGGTTCATCTACCACCCTGAAGAGGGAGACCCCGACGGGGGCATCGCACCCGGCACCGCGTTCGAGCAGATTCCCGAGGACTGGTTCTGCCCCGTGTGCGGCGCGCGCAAGAAGGACTTCGTGCCGTACGAGGACTAGAGTCAGTTTGCCGTAGGTGAGGGGCGGCCGGTAGGCAGAGATGCGTCGACGCCGGAGCTAGCGAACTGCGCCTGCGTCCGAGGGTGGACGCGAAGTGGCAGTTCGCGGCCGTCCCGACTACCACCCTCGTACCTGACCACGGAGGAGCTCTGTCAGGCTGCCGCGGCCAGTTCGCCGGCGACCGGTTGCTTCGGCGATCGAATCGGCCGTTATCTCGACCAGCTCCTCGAGAACGTCGGCCGTGATCGAGAGCGGCGGCATCATCACGACGACGTCGCCGAGCGGGCGCACGATCGCCCCCCGGGCGCGCGCTGCGAGCGTTACGCGGTGCCCCATCCGAAGTGCCGGGTCGTATGGCCGCCCGTCAAGGTCGACCAGCTCGATGCCGCACATGAAGCCGATCCGGCGGACCTCAGCCACGTGCGGCAGCGGCTCGACGAGGTCGCGCAGGAGCTGCCCGAACAGCGCCGTCTTGGGCGCCAGCCGCTCGAGCGTGCGCTCCTCCTCGAACACGTCGAGGGTCGCGAGCGCCGCTGCGCAGGCGAGCGGGTTGCCCGTATACGTGTGGCCGTGGAAGAAGGTGCGAAACTCGTCGTACTCGCCGAGGAAGCCCGAGTGGATGCGATCCGTGGCGAGCGTCGCGGCGAGCGGCATGTAGCCGCCGGTCAGACCCTTGGCCAGACACAGGAGATCCGGCGCCACGGCCTCCTGCTCGCAGGCGAACATCGTCCCCGTGCGCCCGAATCCGGTTGCGACCTCGTCGCATATGAGGAAGACGTCGTGGCGGTCGCACAGGTCGCGGACCGCACGAAGGTATCCGGGTGGCTGGATCAGCATTCCGGCGGCGCCCTGCACCAGCGGTTCCACAACGACCGCCGCGATCTCGCCGGCCCGCGCGTCGAGGATGCTTTCGAGCGCTGCGGAGTCGCCCGCCGGGACGCGATGTGAGTCGAACAGCAACGGCTCATACATCGAGTGGAACAGATCGATCCCGCCGACCGACACCGAGCCCACCGTGTCACCGTGGTACGCGTTCTCCAGGCACACGAAGCTCGTGCGCGAGGGCCGGCGATCCGCCGCCTGCTGCCAGTACTGAAACGCCATCTTGAGCGCGACCTCGACCGCGGTAGAGCCGCTGTCGGAGTAGAAGACGCGTGTCAGCCCGCCCGGCGCGATCTCGACGAGGCGCCGGGCCAGGGACTCCGCTGCCGGGTGGGAGAGGCCGAGCATCGTGGTGTGCGCCACGCGGTCGAGTTGCTCCCGCACCGCCAGGTCGATGCGCGGGTGCCGATGGCCGTGGACGTTGCACCACAGCGAGGAGATGCCATCGATGTAGCGGCGACCCTCGGTGTCGACGAGCCACTCGCGTTCCCCGGATTCGATCACGGGCACGGCCTCCCCCTCGAGGCCGCGCATCTGGGTGAACGGGTGCCAGACGTGGCCGGGAGGTGGGGGGCCGGACATCGCGGCGATGGTAGCCTCGCCGTTGGTCGGACCCTGAATGAAGCGATCCTCCTCCCGCGACCTCCCACCGCTCGGCCTGATCGTGTTCGTGGTGGGGTCGGCGTCGCTGGGGGCGGAGATCGCAGCGGCGCGCCTGATGGCGCCGTTTTTCGGCGCGTCCACGATCGTGTGGGCGAACGTGATCGGCGTCGTGCTGGTCTCGCTGGCGGTCGGGTACTGGTACGGAGGACGCTTCGCCGACCGTCATCCCCACAAGCAGGGCCTCTGCACGCTGGTGCTGGTCGCGGCGCTCGCCGTGTGTGCGATCCCGTTCGTCGCGGACCCCTTCCTGGACATCTCCGTCGACGCGCTCGACAACGTGTCGGCGGGCGCGTTCATCGGGTCTCTCGTGGCTGTGACCGTGCTGGTCGCTCCCCCGTTGATGTTGCTCGGTGCGGCATCGCCATACGCGATCCGGCTCGCCGTCGAGCGCATCGAGGAGAGCGGCACGGTTGCGGGACGCATGTACGCGATCTCGACGATCGGCAGCCTGGCCGGTACCTGGACGTCGGCATTGCTGCTGGTGCCGCTCGTGGGCACCCGCCGGACCTTCCTGATCTTCGGGCTCGCCTGCGCCGTGGTGGCAGCCACCGGTATCGCGCGCCGCGCGGCGCTCGCGGTGCCGGCGGTGATCGTTGCGCTCCTGGCGCTCCCGGTGGGGACGATCAAGGCGGCCGGGGAGGACACCGTGCTGGACGAGGTGGAGACCGAGTACCAGTACGCACGCGTCGTCGAGGCGCCGGACGGAGACCGCATGCTCGAGCTGAACGAGGGCCAGGCGATCCATTCCATGTACCGGCCCGGGTCATACCTGACCGGCGACTACTGGGACGAGTTCCTCGTGCTGCCGTTCGCCTCGCGCTCGTCGCCACCCCGCGCGGTGGCGATCCTCGGCAACGCCGCCGGTACCACGGCGCGCGCCCTGGGCCGCTACTTCCCGGCCACGAAGGTGGATGCGGTCGAGATCGATTCCGAGCTGACGACGCTAGGGCGGCGGTGGTTCGACCTACGAAATCCCCGGATGCGCGTGCACCACGAGGACGCGCGGCCGTACCTTCGCCGCACTTCGGCGCGCTACGACGCGATCATGGTCGACGTGTACCGCCAGCCCTACATCCCGTTCTATCTGGCAACACGGGAGTTCTTCGAGCTGGTGCGCGACCATCTGACTCCCGGTGGGACGGTGATCGTGAACGTTGGCCATCCCGAGGGCCAGGACGACCTCGAAAACGTGGTGTCGGCCACGATGGGGGCCGTGTTTCGAGTCGTCGCCCGCGATCCGAGCGAGGACACCAACACGCAGGTCCTTGCCACGAACGGGCCGCTCTCGGGACAGCGGCTGCGCCGCGCCGCCGCGGACATGCCGGTCGATCTGCGGCCGGTGGCAGCTTCGGCCGCCACTCGCCTGGCGCCCGCGCTCGAAGGTGGCGAGGTCTACACGGACGACAGGGCGCCGGTCGAATGGCTGATAGACAAGTCGATCGTGGATTATGCGGCGGACGGGGAGTAGGTAAACGAGGGGAGGCCAGGTGAACGCGGACGACAGGCGGAGGTTCGAGGGCAAGGTCGTGGTGGTGACGGGCGGAGCGTCCGGGCTCGGCGAGGCCATGTCGCAGGGCTTCGCGCGAGAGGGTGGGCGCGTCGCTGTGCTCGACGTGCGCGAGGAGGGCGCTGCGAAGGTGGCCGACGCGGCTGACGGCGAGGCGCGCGCATACGCGTGCGACGTGGCCGACTCCGCGATGGTCCGGGAGGTCTTCGAGCGTGTGGCGGCGGACCTCGGCGACGTCGAGGTGCTGGTCAACAACGCCGGCATCGCGCGCCGCAGCCAGGAGACCCAGGACAAGATGCTCGAGCAGGTGCAGGCCGCGATGACGGGCGGGGAGCGCGAGTCGCTCGGCGCCACCGCCAACCTGAGCGACGAGGAATGGGACCGCATGATCCGCGTGCACCTGTACGGGACGTTCCATTGCACCCGTGAGGCGCTGAAGAAGATGGAGCCTCTGCGTCGCGGCGCGATCCTGAACATCTCGTCCGTGGCGGCGCTCCAGGGTTTGCCGGGAGCGCCTGACTACTCGGCGGCGAAGGGCGGCATCATCGGGATCACGCGCAGCGTGGCGCAGGAGGTCGCCGGCGCAGGGATTCGCGTGAACGCGATCGCACCCGGCTGGATTCGCACGCCGATGGTGCAAGAGGAGATCGATCCACGACTGTTACCGCTGCTGCTGGCGCAGGTGCCGCTGGGCGGCATGGGAGAGCCCGAGCACATCGCGGCGCTCGCCATGCACCTGTGCTCAGACGAGGCCGCCTACACGACGGGCCAGGTGGTGAGCCCCAACGGGGGGCTGCACAGCTACTAGCGCGGCGCCGGCACGATCCGGATGTAGGGTCGCGGCGACTTCCAGCCGTCCGGGTAGACCTCGCGCGCTTGGTCATCGGAGACCGAGCCCGCGATGATCACATCCTCGCCCTCCTGCCAGTTCACCGGGGTTGCAACCTTGTGCTTGGCGGTCAGTTGCAGGGAGTCGATCACGCGCAGGACCTCGTCGAAGTTACGGCCCGTGGTCATTGGATAGACAAGGATCAGCTTGACCTTCTTGTCCGGGCCGATGACGAAGACGTTGCGGACGGTCTGATTGTCGGCGGGCGTTCGCTCCGTCGGGTCGCCACTGACATCGTTCGGCAGCATTCCGTAGAGCTTTGACACGTTGAAGTCGGCGTCTCCGATGATCGGGTAGTTCGGGGCATGCCCCTGCGTCTCCTCGATGTCACTGGCCCACTTCTCGTGGTTTTCGAGAGGGTCGACCGACAGGCCGATGACCTTGACGTTCCTGCTGTCGAACTCGGGCTTGATCTTGGCCATGTAACCGAGCTCGGTCGTGCACACGGGGGTGAAGTCTCTCGGGTGGGAGAACAGCACGGCCCATGAGTCGCCGATCCAGTCGTGGAAGCGGATCTTGCCTTCCGTCGTGTCGGCCTCGAAATCCGGAGCTGTGTCGCCTATCTGCAAAGCCATCGCCGTCCTCCTGGTTCTGGTGTCGTCCCGATGCTGCTGAACCAGAACGCTACTGGCTGCCCGCACGACGCAGTGAGGACGGTCGGGCGCTGCCTCGCTCCACCGTGAGAGCGCCCGACCAATCCTCCCTCGCGCCGGCCAGACGTGTTCACGGCGGGCCAACGTTGCCCACCGGACGGCAGCGGGATCGACTTCTATCCACGCTTTGGCCCAGATTGCCCGGATTTCCCGCAAATAGCGAATAGTTTGTAAGTATTTGCCTTGACCGCTGGAGGCGGTCGTAGGAAGGTCGCCGGCAGACCGATCTTGCGTCCCCATCGGGGCTCCACCCGCAGAGATAGGCCTGAACAGGCTGGCGCAGTGCGCCGGCCACGGGCACACGGGAGGCAATCGATGGCCGCGATCGCAAGGGTTACTGTCACGCGTAGGCTGGCGCTCTCGGGGCTGGCCTCATTGGCTCTTGGCGCTGCCATGTTGCTGCCGAGCGTCGCCGGTGCCACCCTGCCGGGCGACAACGGCCGCATCGCGTTCGTCAGCGAGCGCGACGGAGACTTCGACATCTACACGATGAACCCCGATGGCACCGGGGTCGCGCAGGTCACGAACGATCCGGCAGTCGACTTCAACCCCTCCTGGTCACCGGACGGCGCCAAGATCGCATTCGCGAGCAACCGCGGCTCCCCAGCCGACTTTGACGTCTTCGTCATGAACCCAGACGGAAGCGGGGTCACGCCACTGACCGACGACCCGGCCAATGATGGGGTGCCAGATTGGTCACCGGACGGCACGGAGATCGTCTTCGAGAGTGAGCGAGGAAGCGTCTCTCTTTTCGAGGACGTCTACAAGATGAATGCGGATGGGAGCAACGAGACGCAGCTCACGGACGATCCGCAAAGCGACGGCTCGCCGGCCTTCTCGCCAGACGGAACCAAGATCGCCTTCCGCTCGAAGCGCTCGGACTGTCCGGCATGTCACTACGAGCTCTACATGATGGACCCCGATGGCTCCAACGAGACGAGGTTCACCGACACCGCTGCCCGGTACGACACCGATCCGTCCTGGGCCCCGGATGGGACGAAGCTCATCTTCGAGGCGCATCCGCCGGGGCCGCCCGGCTACGACATCCTCAAGATCAACGCCGACGGCACCGGGGAGACGAACCTCACCAGCGATGCCCCGATGGATGGGAGGCCGGTCTGGTCGCCTGACGCCAGCCGGATCGCGTTCGAGTCGGACCGCGACGGCGACGGCGAGATCTACACGATGAACCCCGATGGCACCGGGGCCGTGCAGCTGACAGACAATGTCGCAGACGATTACAACCCCGACTGGCAGCGGCTCTACCACGTGCGCCCGCTGGCGGCCTCGCCGTTCCGGGCCTCACTCGTGCCCGCCTACAGGCAGTGCATGAACTCCGACAACATGCACGGGGCACCCGCCGCATATCCCTCGTGCAGCCCGCCCTCGCAGGAGTCGTCCTACCTCACGATGGGCACCCCGAACGCAAATGGCCAGGCCTCGCAGGGGACCGGCTCTGTGCGGATCTCCGTGATCAACGTGAGCCTGCCGGCCGAGGACGACCAGCTCGAGGTCAGCCTCACCGACGTGCGCTGCAGGAGCGCGAGCGGCGGTTGCGCCGGGGCGATGGAGGACTACACCGGCAACGTGCTGGCGATCGCCACGATCCGGATCACCGACAGGTACAACGGCGCCGCGCTCAACGACCCGGGCACCGTGTACGACATTCCTTTCTCATGGAGCGTTGCGTGCACGGCGACCGGCACGCCGGGCATCCCGAACGCGATCGGGAGTGCATGCACGAGCATCACCACGGCAAATGCGCTGATCCCGGGCTTCGTGAAATTCGGCCAGCGGCAGATCATCGAGCTCGGTCAGACGAAGGTGTTCGACGGCGGCGCCGACGGAAACGCTGCGACAAACGACAACAACCTGTTCCAGATCCAGGGGATTTTCAATCCGTAGAGGAACGTAAGCGAAAACCGGCCCGTGCCAAGGCGGGCCCCAGGGGGAAGGAAAGCCATGCCCAAGGCCTCATCCGTTCTGCGATTCGTCGTCTGCGTGCCGCTGCCGGCGCTGCTCGTCTTCTCGCTGCTCGTCCCGGCTGCCCAGGCCGCCTTTCCGGGTACCAACGGAAAGATCGCCTTCGCGAGATGTTCCTTCAACGAGCTCGAGCCCGACCTCTATACCGACTGCGACATCTGGACGATGAATGCGGACGGGTCGAACGAGCAGAATCTCAACGCAGGCGAGGACCCGGTCGCGCTCGACTACAACCCGTCCTGGTCCGCCGATGGGACCAAGATCGCGTTCGTCAGCGAGCGCAACGCTCCGACAGGGGCCGACATCTATCTGATGAATGCCGACGGATCGAACGAGACTCCATTGGCACTGGCAGACAAGAGCGACAACCAGGGGAGCCCCGCCTGGTCACCCGACGGCACCAAGCTTGCATTCGCGACCGCCGACTTCGTCGACCCCGACATCCACATCGCGAACGTGGACGGGTCCGATCGTCGCGTTCTGACCGCCACCGCCTGGGACGACGCCACACCGAATTGGTCCCCCGATGGGACCAAGATCGCGTTCCGAAGCCTACGGGTCGGCTACTGGGCGATCTTCACGATCGATGCGGACGACGAGGACGACAGCAGCGTCTTCAAGGTCACTGACAACGACGGCCCATACGACCAGGAGCCAAACTGGTCGCCCGACGGCTCGAAGCTGGTGTTCCAGAACGATGCGGGTGGGCCGTATGACCTCCTGACGATCAACCCTGACGGTTCGAACCAGCAGAACCTGATCCATCCCCCCGGCGTTTCAAACCCGCCGAACGACCCGTTCAACCCGCCGACTCCGAATGGTGCAACCGACAACCAAGCCGCATGGTCGCCGGACGGCACCGCGATCGTATTCGGCTCCAACCGGGCCGCAGACGGCGGGCCGGCAAAGGTGGACTTCGACATCTGGAAGTTCAACGCGAACGGCTCGAGCCCGACGAGGCTCACAACCGATCCAGCGTCCGACATCGACCCCGACATGGCGCGGATCCCGTATGCATATCCGCGGCCGGTGGGCGCCTCACCGGTGCGGGTGTCGCTCGTTCCGGCCTTCAACCAGTGTCTGCACATCACGGGTCCGCAGCACAACGCCCCGCTCGCGTATCCCTCGTGCATGCCCCCCTCGATCGGTTCCACCAACCTGACGGTCGGGACGCCGGACCTGAACGGCCAGTCGGCAGCAGCGAGCGGCCTGGTGGAGGTGAAGGTCATCAATGCCCTCCTCGCCACGCAGGACGACCAGTACACGGTCAGCATGACCGACGTGCGGTGCGCCGGCACGACCGGCGGCTGCTCAGGCGGCGCTCTCACCGACTACTCGGGAGATTTGCAGGCGACGACCACGATCCGGGTCACGGACAAAAACAGCTGGCCGCTGAACACCGCTGCGACCATGATCGACATCCCGTTCTCGTTCGGGGTCCCGTGCACTCCCACCGGAGCGTCCGGACTGCCGAACGCGGTCGGAAGCACGTGCAGCGTCGTGACCACGGCCAACACGATCGTCCCGGGCTTCGTGACCTTTGGGAAGCGACAGGTGGTCGAGCTGGGACAGATCAGGTTGTTCGACGGCGGATCCGACGGGATTGCGTCCACCACAGGCAATCTGCCCTTCGCGGTGCAGGGCGTCTTCAACCCCTGAGGTGGTAGGAGCAGCAAACGGCAGCTAATTCGACTACCGGGCCGCGGCGCGCACCGGCGCCGCGGCACCCCAGCGCTCGACCGGCGCTCAATCTTTGTCGTCAGGTCTCGATCGGTCCGCCGAGACCTGAGCGCCCTCCAACGCCAAGTCCTCCAGCGCGTCCGCCTTTGTCTGGTAGAAACGGAAGCGCGCGAGCTTGCCGTCGCGAATCGTCCAGCGGATCGCACCGTGGGCGGTCACATCCACGCCGCTGGTCCGGCCGCGGAAGCGACCTGTGTTGACCACCAGCACCTCGTCACCGAACTCGAGAATCTCCTCTTCTTCGAAGACGATCTCATCGAAGATGTCGTTCACCTCCTCAAAGAACCGTCGAACGCCGTCGTACCCGCGCGTGATTGTCGGATCCAGAAGGCGTCTCGACCAGTCGAACTCGATTTCGGATGTACAGAGCTCCTCGATCGCGTTCATGTCACGCTGCTCGAACGCCCTGATGGCGCTACGGGCGAGTTCAACGTTCGACTGACTCACGCCTCCAAGTATCCCGGGCATGGATGCTCGCCCGGGCAGAGGCGCTTGTCGTTGCCTTGCGGGTGTCTTTGGGCTGCCGTCTTAGGTCCCTGCCACGGGGTGCGCCTACCCCGCGCGCAGTACGCAAAAGAGTCATCCGCGGGCCGACGACAAACGCAAGCCCGGCGGGGACCATTTCGCGATCAAGCCTCGAAAAAGGAGTCCAATGATGATGTCGTTCACACAGAGGATCCGAACGGGTCCGCAAGCAAAGATCGCGGGAGCCCTCTTGGCGTTCGTCGCCCTCGGGTATGTCGCGCTCGCGTGTGGGGGCTCGTCGGCGGCCAGCCAGGCTTCCGCCGTGGGCCAGCCGCCGCCCGAGTGGGCCGCCAACGCCGGCGCATGGCCCGCCCACAACCACGATCTCGCGAACACCCGCGCCACGACGCAGTCGGCGATCAACTCTCAGAACGTCTCGCGCCTGAAGGTCAAGTGGACCTTCCCCTTCAAGGGCGCGGGCGGCGCCGGCGCGTTCGCGTCGACCCCGATCGTCCTCAACAACACGGTCTACTTCCAGGACCTGAGCTCGAACGTCTTCGCACTCGACCGCGAGACCGGAAAGGTCAAGTGGCAGCACACGGTCAACAAGCCGAGCGTCGGGCCGAACGGCGTCGCGTACGGCTACGGCCGCATCTACAGTGCCACGCCGACGAACGTCTTCGCGCTTGATCCGCAGACCGGCAAGCAGGTCTGGAGCAGCAAGAAGCTCGTCCGCAACAACGCCGAGGGCATCGACATGACGCCCCAGGTCTACGACAACACAGTGCTCGTCAGCACCGTGCCCGGCAACCTCAACTCGTTCTACAAGGGCAACGGGGACGGCATCGTGCATGCGCTCGACGCCGCCACGGGGAAGCCGAAATGGCAGTTCAACACGATCTCAGACGGCGCCAAGCTCTGGGGCAACCCGAAGATCAACTCGGGCGGAGGCCTCTGGTACCCGCCCAGCGTCGACAGCAAGGGCCGGGTGTTCATCTCGGTAGCCAATCCGGCGCCGCTCTACGGAACCAAGAAGTTCCCGAACGGCTCGAGCCGGCCAGGCCCGAACCTCTACACGAACTCGATCGTCGCGCTCGATGGAAAGACCGGCAAGCGGCTCTGGTTCCGCCAGGCCCTGCGGCACGACCTGCGCGATTACGACCTGATGATCCCAGCGATCCTGACCACCGTGCCCATCAAGGGTGTCCAGACCGAGGCGGTGATCGTCGCCGGCAAGATGGGCAAGGTCTTCGCCTACCGCGCGGCGGACGGCAAGTCTCTCTGGACCCGCTCCGTCGGCAAGCACAAGAACGACACCGGACCGCTTCCGCGCAAGCCGACCAACATCACTCCCGGTGACTTCGGCGGAGTCGAGACCCCGATGGCGCTCGCCGACGGCCGCGTCTTCGTGCCCTGGCTCGACTTCCCCGCACGGGCGAGTGAAACCGGGCTCTCGGGCGGTTTCGCGACCAAATTCGACGCCGGCCGAGGTGGCTTCAGCGCCATCGACGCGGCCACCGGCAAGGTGATCTGGCAGCACAAGCTGCCGGCTGTGAACTTTGGTGGTGCGACGGTCGCGAACGACGTCGTCTTCACAAGCGACTTCGCCGGCAACCTCTACGGATACGACACGCAGTCCGGCAAGACGGTGTGGTCGGCCAAGGCCACCGCCGGAATCAACTCGTTCCCCGCCATCGACGGCGACACGCTGATCGTCGGTGCAGGCACGGCCGGGCTCGTCAAGAAGCCGCAGCTCCAGCTGATCGCCTACTCGCTCCAGTAACCAACCCGCCATCCCCCCACAGGAGACAATTCGATGAAACGACTCACGATCCGCCCGATGCTCATGCTCATGGCGGTCGCGATCACGGCGCTCGCGCTGGTTCAGGTCGCGTCCGCACGCCCCGAGCCGCAGGCGCGCACCAGCGCGACCACGATCTCGGTGAGCGGCAAAGAGTTCTCCTTCAAGCTCTCGAAGAAGTCGATCTCGAGGCCCGGCAAGGTGACGTTCAAGTTCAAGAACAACGGCACCGTGCTGCATGACTTCTCGATCAACCACAAGAAGACGCGGTTGATCGGGCCGCACCGATGCGACGACGTTTGCCAGATGTTCAAGCGCGGGCGTCGGCCTCCGCCCAAGCCGCACCCGGCGTTTAGATGGACCTGAACGGCGACGGACGGCAGGACATCCTGAATACGTTCACGAGTCAATGGAGAGTACAAGACAGCGCGCACGGCGGTGGACTTCAGCATGACAGCTGCCGCCTCGGCGACGCCAGCCTGGTATGTCACTATCCCCGCAACTATCTTCTACAAGGCCTTCTTGGAAGACGCCATCTTCGGCGAGCCACGATTGAGGTCGGCAACACGACGCAACTTGCTACTGGCAATCGTGACGCGCCATTCGGCGGATTCAGCGCCCCGGGGGGCTCACGTGCCCTGGCTTCAGTCCCGGCTTCATATTCGACTACGACATGGATGGCCGAGACGACGTCGTGGAAGGCTGCGAGTACGTAAATCCGACTTTGAGAACCCGGAGAATACGACCTTTGGGCTTGATATTCGGTTCGCACGAGCAACTGGGTCCGTTAGGGTCGACCGGACCAGGAGGATTCACGGGGTTCGAGCCTCGAGGTACTCTCGTGCATGTGCCTTGGGCCACTTCCGCTCGCCTACGATATGAACGGGGACGGCTTGCAGGACGTGTTCTCTGCGTGGCCTCACCCGAGGAGACAATGAGGTACCGCCTACGTTTGTTGGGCGGAGACTTTGGGCCCGAAAACATCGTCAGCGGCCACGCCGGTTACTGCAACAGGAGCACACCGCGACACCTGCTCGATATCCATGGCAACGGGGTACTCGAGCTGCTCGCGTTCAACATTTATCGTCCCAAGACCGGCAATGAATGGGATGCGTTGTATTTTGACGAGAGCGGTCCTGTTGGGAGCCAGTGTTCAAGTCAGTTGGCTCGCCGTTGCACTCCAGGATCAAGGTGGGTGACTTCAACGGGGATGCGATTGCCGGACCTTTACGAGGTGCCGGATGTCGATTGGAGATTTCTACGATTACAATGGTGGTGCCCTGCCTGAAGAGAAGAGCCCAGTCCTTTGGATGAATCGCGGCGGAGGCTTCATTCCTTTCCATCCGGCGCTGGTCGGGCAGCCGACGATCTCCCGGCGCTTTACCGCCAGCTACTTGGCCTTTGACTACAACCACGACGACCGAACTGACGTCCTTGAGCGGAGCTTGGGCAATACGGGCCTTATCCTGTCACGTGTCGTCATGCCGGATCCGTTAAGATCGTTGCCGGCACATTCCAGGTTCCTCCTGCGTGGCCCACATCCGTTGGAGACGTCGATGCCGATGGTGCGAATCGACTTCATGCTGACCCCGGAGCTGCAACCGGTCGGTCCAGGCGTGGGGCACTGGCAAAGTCCGTACTTCACGATCGACATTTACTATGGGCGTGGAGGCGCCACTGGCCTCTTGAAGCGCGCTATGGACGGTATTGGCAGTTTGGTGGAGATGTGAGTACGGCAAGAGCGACGAAACGTATGGAAGTGCGCTCGACTCCGAGCGGATCACCAGACATCGCGTCCACCGACACGGAGTTGACGCTCAAGCGGATGAACACTCTGGTAAGGCAGCACAAGGAGGGCTACGCGCTGAGCGACGGGACCCAGCGCGTCGAGCGCATCTACACCTACGAATACGCGGACGGGCGATTCGATCGGCGGGGTCATGGCTGGCTGGGGTTCAGTAAGCGCGCCATTACGGAGCGCGACAGCACAGGTCAGCAGCGTTCCCGGCTGGACATCGAGTACGGGAGAAGGAGTGAACGTTATCGCACGAACGCTACGACTGAACCCGTCGAAAAGTACGTGTATCCCTACGCTGGACTGGCGACGCGATACACCATGACCACGGCCCTCGTGCAGAGCGAGATCGGCAATTTAGCCCAGCGCACTACTGACGTGGAGGTCGACTGGCAGGTCAAGCTTTCCGCCGTCGCACAGCACCCGTTCCCCTACATGACGGCCCGGCGCACCCGCGTTACCGAAGATAACGCTTTGCTCGCTCAAACGCAGGAAACCTTCGACGTCGACGAGTTCGGGAATCAAAAGCTGCACTCGATCGTCGACAAGCAGTCCGTCACCACGAACACGATATACAACCCTGGCGCGACGCGAATCGCCAACTGGTTGATCTCCCTACCGCGTGAGCAGACCATCCAGAGCACCCGGAACGGCGTATCGGCCGACGAAGCCGTCTGGTTTTTTCACGACGACACCACGGGTCTACTCGAGGTGGTCGACCGCGAGCGTAACAACGCGGCGTTGCGGCAAACGACGACGTTCACGCACAATGACTTCGGGAACGTCCAGCTCGTCGAGGTGGAGGCGGCCGGGGAACCTCCTCGCAGTACGGCTTTCACCTTTGATCCTCAGCAGATCTATCCGGCCACGGTAACGAATGCGAAGTTGCAAACGACGGAACTGCGCTACGACCCGCGCCACGGAGCCGCGAGCATCGTCGTCGATTCAAACAAGGTCGGTCGCGCTCGGCTTTCGACGGCTTTGGCCGGCTGTCGAACACGCAGGACCCAACTGGCAGCGTAGCTGTCAGCTACTTCGATGTGGCGCCGAACACCGTAGGAATCGTCGATGTCAGGCAGCGACAGGTATGTCCGCGGAGTACACGAGCGGCCTGGGTGTGGAGCGCCACATCGTCCACCAGCATTTCGATCCCCGTGGCAGAGTCGTTCGCACCCTTCAGCGCGGATTGCAGGGGGCCTTTGTAGAACAGGAGCGCACCTATGACCTGGTCGGCCGTCTCGAGTTGACGACCCGGCCGCACCTGTCGGGCCAGCCGTCCGATGCTGTCACGATTTACAGTACGACGCTTGGGATCGCGTCATCTCGATCGCTTCGCCAAACAACGCCACAACGCGCTATGCCTACGCGTTGAAGGCCAGTCTAAAAGCTGAGCGCGCGGCATGGCTCACTGGGCGACGGATGCGGTCGATGTCGTTCGGACGACCGATCCGATTGGGAACCATGATGTGCTCATCCTCGATCAATATGGCCTACCCATTCGCAACGTCGACGGCGAAAACGTCGACGCGACGACGCCGGCAACAACGAACTACACGTATGGTGCATTCAACCTGCCGCGGACCGTTGTCGACAAGCTCAATACTGTCACGACCTTTCTTTACGATGACTTGAGTCGATTGCATCAGCACCTCGACCCCAACACCGGCACTCGAACCTACACCTACAACGCATTCGACGAGCTCAAGACAGCCGGGGACGCCCGCGGCCAGGTCAGTACGTACTTTTACGACGCCTTGGGTCGGGTGGAACGCGTGGAGCATAGCACCGACGGTAACACCGAGTTCATCTACGACGAGGCCAGTCCTGGTGCGCCCAGCGTGCCCAATGCGCAGGGGAAGCTAGTCGAAGCGATTAGCCCGCCAACGGCTGCCAACCCCTCACGGCATCGCAAGCGCTACGCATACGAGCCGGTACTGGGTGGAATCAGCAACCGGGGTCCGCTTGCGAGCGTTACCGACATACTCGATGGCCAAGACTTCGTGACCAGCGTGGTAAACGACGAGTTCGGTCGTGCGGACGTCATCACGTATCCAGCGAGCGGCAGCGGCAATCCCGTCCGCATCGACTACGCTTACGATTTCGCCGGTCACCTCGCACGCGTCGACGATATCACCTCGGGGACCACGATGTTGTGGCAGCTCGTCGAAGCCGATCGCGGTTACCGAGTCAAGCGCGAGGGACTGGTGATGGATCCATTCGCACTTACGAGTATGAAAACCACACGGATCGCGTGACATCGATTCGCGCCGTGCGCGGTACGACCGACCTTCAGCACATTAGTTACCAGTACTACGCGAATGGGTTCGTTCAGCAACGTCACGACCATCTCGCAGCAGGATCCGCGCCCGAGGTGTTCTTCCTGACGCTCTCAATCGGCTTCGGCTCCGTACCCGTGGAACCGAGTCGAACATCTACGAGTACGACGCGATCGGCAACCTGAAGCCGTTCGAACGGACTTTTACCAGGGTGCCAAACCGACCGCAGCTGGCACAGGTCATCGACCAGAACTCGTATGGCTACGACGCCAATGGCAATCAGACGTCGCGTTCCGGGCCGGCGGTTTCCTCCGGCACGCAGACGGTCACGTACAACGCGTTCGACATGCCCCGAACGATCACTGCGGGGACGGGTGACAACACCGTGTCCGTTGGTTTCGAGTATGGAGCCGGCGAAGAGCGTGTGGTCAAGCGCGTGAACAATCCGGTGGCTGTACCGGACGTCACCACGTACTTCAGCGGCGGCCTTTATCAGCGCCGAGTTCAGGACCCCGCCGGCTCAGCCAGTACCGAGCACCGGTATCGCGTCTTCGCTGGCGGTCAGGAGATCGCACAACTCGTACGTGCCCCGGGCTCGAGCACCCTGAGCCGGTTCTACTTGCACGCGGATGCGCTCGGTTCCGCGCAGACTGTGACGGATTCCGGAACCACCGTTCTCCATCAATCGTTCGAACCTTTTGGGTCGGCTTCTCCGGGCGTGCCGTCAGGAACGACCGGCGTGCTTTCCGGCTTCACCGGTCACCAGCACGATACGGAGCTTGGCCTGATCGATATGGGAGGACGCGCTATGACCCGGCGGTCGGGCGGTTCCTGACTGCCGATCCTTTCGTGCAAGCTCCGTACTGGAGTCAGGGACTCAACCGGTATGCGTACGCCTTCAATTCTCCGCTCAATTACGTCGATCAAAGCGGCTTCTCCGTTGCCAGCGCCATCGACGACTACTTCGAGCGCGCTTCCAACGGCAACACGGCGGAAAAGATCACTGGGTATGGGGGGCCGATCGTTGTTGGCGCGCTTGCGGGCGTAGCCATCACCGAACTCGTGGGACAGTCGGTTGCCGTGTCCGCAGCGTCCGCCGGCGGCAGTGGCCTTCCGGCGGGCGCGGGGAACGTGGCAAGCAGCGGCGGTGTGCTTGCCGTCCAGATTGCGACGCGCCATTTCAAGGAAACGCGGCGTTGGGACGTGACGGCGCCGAGCGCTGGACCGACCGCAGTGGGGGCTCCCGGGTCTGGCAGTGCGATGGTGCAGAATACGGGAGGGTATTACAACAACGTGACCCCACCTTCTCGGGGACCGGATCAACGGATTGCATGCTTTCCGGCTTGCTCGACCGATCCGAACAAGGCGTTTCCGGACACTCCTACGGGACGCGAGCAAAGGAGGCGGTACTTCGCGGCATACGAGGCCGCTGCGAACGTGCTCCTTGGCGCCGAAGCCGTGGTCGGTCTTGGGAGATGGGTGCCAGGGCGACTTGGTGTCGGGGCTTTAAAGGCCGTTTCACCGACGGTTGCTGAGCTCCGCGCCTTGGGTTCCGTCCCGGGTTTCCACGTGCATCACATTCTACCCGAATACCTTGGCGAGATGCTGGGCTTCACGAAGGCGCAAATGGCTCAGCATCCAGGGACGTTCATCTCGCAATGGGCACACACAGGCAAAATGAACCCAGGTGCGATGCACAAGGCTATCTCGCGCTACTTGCCGCCCATGGTAAACGGGCAGAAAGCAACCTACACAGCCGCGCAAATTGAACCGGACTTCAGAACGCCTACGCCGACCTCGGTCGGTCCGATTTGTTCAACGCGATCAAACACTTGATTCCGTGACCAGTACACGACAATGACCAAGCAGGTTTACGAGCTTACCGCTGGCGATATTGAGAAGGAGCCGATCTGGGTCTTTCCGATGGACGAGTCTGTAAAGGACGAAACGTCGGTGCGCCCCGTTCAACCTGGCGAGTCGTTCCAGACGGTCTTCAAAAGATTGTCCGGTCTATCTTTCGCGACCATCCGGTCGAGCGCTTTTGGGTTATTTACCGGGCGTCGGGAGTGGTGTTGAAGAGGTCAGGCCGGTGGCGCTATGGTGCGGCTCGTTGTGCATCACGTTTTGGAATGGAATGGTTGTGCTGATCCGGTGTACGTTGCGGCGATCAGAAGTGCCGGATTGAAGTGGCCTCTAGTGTACGAGACACAAGCAGAGGGCGTCGCTGTTAAAAAGGGAGTGCTCGATGGGATATAATACTTGGAGGACCACGACATTCGATGTGTGCACGGTTCCTTGTGAATGGCGTTTGAAGTTTTCTTGATTTGCTGGATCTCCAGCGAGAAGGAATCGAGACCATGGAAGCGGAACGCAGACGTTCGAGCGCAAAATTGTTCCGCTGGTGCCGACACAATGCGAGTTGCGGCGCGCGCCGATTTTGTCGGGACCGGGGCCGGATAAAAACTGAAGGCAGCCGTTAAAGTTTACATAATCTATCTTATGCGAAGTTCCTGGAATCGTAGAGATTCAGCGGCGACGATGCCGTTCGGCCCGTATGTCAGGGCAAATCGAGCTGAATGCGCTGTACGCCCGGAAACTGATCGAAGTGACGATGAGCGCGCAACGCTCGCGTGAGTTTGCGCCGCTTCATGAACACGAAGCTCGAACAGTCCGTGAACGACCAGTCCTTGTCTCGGTACTTCGGAACAGCTCCCAGGCCGCGCCACGTCTCTGCGCGTCAGGTACTCGAGCGCCGTGACCTCACTGCTCCAGAGGAGTTGGCCTGCTGCGAGCGCCAGCTCGGTGGAGAGTCGCATCTTGAGCAGCGTGAGCACCTCGTCGAACACGTAGTCGGTCGTGACGAGGCGCTCGCGGCTGGTGTCGACGATGGCTCGCACCGCAGCATGGGCCGGATCGTCGGCCACCAGGAGTGCAAACCAGGCCCCGTATCGACGAAGATCACCTGGGCTCGCCGTACAGCACGTCATCATGCGAGGTTCCCGCCCTGCGCTCGGGATGTCGGGTAGAGAGCTTTGCGACCTGGTCGAGCCGCTTGCTGCGGGCGCGCTCTCGGCGGGATCAGGAGCATGTCGGGTTCTTCGAACGGCAACCAGCGGTTGTGGATGAGCCAATCGCGAACCGCATCCTCGACGATTCCGGTCATTTCGCGGCGGGCTTCGCGAGAGACACGGCGCAGCTCGCGGACCAGGCGGGTCGGCAGCTTGTAGGAGACGAGTGTCCGTGCGTTCGGCATATACGTGTGTATATACCAGGGGTGCGCGTGACGCAACCGGGCGGATTCCGCATCTCGGTAAGATCTGCGCAGGAATCTCGTCCCAGAGCTCGTATTCAACGCAGCGACCCAAGTGTCGCACCGCGCGCGCTGGTCCGTCAGCCCCGTGTGAGCGCGCAGTCCGAGCCGTTCGCGAACGTCTACGGGAATGGTCACCTGGCCCTTCGAAGTGATGCGCATTGTGTGGGCCTCGTAGAATAACACCCGCTCGCAAGCCATGCGATGCGCCTCGCTCGGACCTGCTGCTGGCTCGGGAAGCCGTCCTGCCAGATCCGCGCCTACGCGTACAAGTCCGCGAGCGTGTGCCATCGGACGTCCTTCGGAAGCTGCCGTTCGCGGTCCCGTTCACGGGTGAACACGCGCAGGGCGAGCGTCGCCCCACGCTGGTTCGGATAGAGTTCGGCTTTGGTTTGCAGCTCCGAAACCGGGTCTGAACGCGGCGTCGAGGCGCCCATTTGCACTCACCGAGGTCAGTCCAGCGATCCTCGCGGAGGCCGACAACGTCTATCTGCACGTGTTTGTCCATACTCGCCGACCTCGAACCCTGCGCCGACGTTTTCGGCGCAAATACAGCTCGGGCATAGCCTCGCGGCAGAGGCGCTCGAAGCAATGACCGAAGTCGCCCTCCAGTTCCGGGCGAATGCGCTCGCGAAAGGCGGCACGCGCTCCGCGCTGCTGGATGAAGCTCGTGTTTGGGAACAGAAGCGAAACCAGAACCGCAGTAGCGGATCTTCGATCGTATACCGGACGTTGCGTGCTTGCGGGCGTGTGCCGACCAAGGGGTGCGCCCGTCCGACGTAGCCGAGATCGCTGAGCTGCTGGATGTAGTAGTGCAGGCTGCGCTCGGCTATTCCCGAGTGAGCGGCGATGTCGCGGCTCCGGGTTTTTCCGGCCGCGATTCCCGCCAAAGCGTGTAATAGTTCTGTGACATCGCGCAGCTCTTCGCGCAAGAGGAAGTCCGGCTCGCGATACAGGGGTGCGAACTCGTCGAGCAGGTGGGCCTCGATGTTCTGCTGATCGAGCGGGCCGGATCGAACATCCGCAGGTACAGGGGTACGCCGCCGCAAATGAAGTACGCTCGAGCGCGATCGGCGAGACCAGCGCGGGTGAAACTCCGCCGCTTCGCGATACGCGAACGGCTTGAGCAGGATCTGGGCGGTGCGACGTCCGAACAGTGGGCTCTTCTTGCCGAGCACCTCGCGTTCCATGAACCCGACGTAGGAGCCGCACACAGATCAGCATCACCTTTCCCGTCTTCTGCCATGTCGGTCCCAGCGATCTCCTGGAGCACGCTCGGCAGCTCGGGGCTGCAGCAACCATCCACTGGAACTCGTCGAACACGAGACCAGCTTGCCGCCGGCGCGAGAGCGTTCGACGACCGCGAGCAGTGCGCGCTTCCACTCTTCCGCGCTGATGTCGGCCAGCAGCGGCTCCGCGAGCGAGCGGGCCGATTCCTGGAGAAACTCTGGATCTGGAGCTGGGCTGCCGACGTCTTGCCGACAGAGTAAACGGCGGGCTTGTCCTAAGCGAAGGATCAGCTGGCTCTTGCCCACTGCGGCGGCCGCAGATTCGGAGCGCCCAGCTCGGATCGGCCGGACGTGTACGCCCGCGCCAGCGTTTCGAGCTCCGCTTTGCGGCCGAGGAACATGCGACAAGTTGTA
>CAVSXO010000015.1:0-97762 GCA_963731895.1 uncultured Solirubrobacterales bacterium | reverse complement strand
TCGACCGGCGGGTAGTAGTTCTCGGCGCCGATCTTCCGCACGTCAGCGAGCCAGTCGCCCTCGTACTGCTCGGTCGGGCCCTGCATGATCGGGTCCAGGAACTCCCACGCCTGGCGCTTGTATGTCCAGTTGTCCGGCTGCAGCCGGTGCGCTTCCCGGAACCAGGGGACGGCGGCCTCGGCATCTCCCGCACGGTGCAAATGCTGGCCGATCTCGAAGCTCGCGGCGGCGCGGGACGCATCCGGCGGGCGCGGGGTGGAGCGCGCCACGACTTCGTCCGGGGCGAGGGCGGCCGTGCTCTCGGCGCCGTTCTCGACCCAGTCGCGCACTGCGGCCGCATAGCGCGCGGGTTCGATCCGGATCTTCGTTGCCTCCTGCAGCATCTCGGTGATACGGGGCGGGGCTCCGTCCGGCACGCCCAGCTCGGCGATCACGGCCCGGCCTGGGAACGCGGGCTCGGGCGGGCGCACGATCGTTCCCTCTTCATCGACCCAGATGCCGGACGGGACGTTCACGACGCCGAGCAGCTCGTCGAGCAGGTGCGCCTCGTCGATCAGCGCCGGGTGGGCCGGCTTCGCGAGGTCGATCCACGGGCCGGCCGCATCGGCGCCGCCGGTGTCGAGCGCGACCGTCACGATCTCGAGGCCCCGGGGATGCAGTTCGGTTCGCAGGTCCTGCCACACGGGCAGGTCGAAGCGGCATCCTCACCAGGAGGCCCAGGCGACCAGCAGGACCTTCGTCCCGCGCAGCGAGGAGAGCGAGAAAGGGTCTCCGAAGCGATCCGGAAGGGATATCTCGGGCAGCTCGGCAGACAGGAGCGCACGCCCACCCGACTCGGGACCGAGCGCCCAAAGGCCTTGCGCCTCGTCGTGGACCAGGGCCATGCCGAGCCGCTCGGCGAGCACCCGCACGTCGATCAGGTCGCCGGTGCCGTCCGGCAATGGCACGCAGCGATCGGCCTTGCACAGGCCCTCAGGCTTCAACTCCCAGCCGGTCCGTGCCTGCAGGTCGCCGGGGGTCACCTCGAGCTGATCCAGGATCACGGTCGCATCGTATTGCCAACGAGAAGGGCCCGGCACGAATGCCGGGCCCTTCTGCGAACTGCGAACTGCGAACGGCGAAGCCGCTCTTTACATCATGTCCGGCATTCCGCCGCCGGGCATGCCGACGGGCTCCTTGTCCGGAATCTCGGCGACCACACACTCGGTCGTGAGGATGTTCTTCGCGATCGAGGCTGCGTTCTGCAGCGCCGAGCGCGTCACCATCGTCGGGTCGATCACGCCGGCCTTCACCAGGTCGGTGTACTCGCCGGTGGCGGCGTTGAAGCCCTCGCCGGCCTTCATCTCCCGCACCTTCGAGACCACGATCGATCCCTCGACGCCCGCGTTCTCGGCGATCTGACGCAGCGGGTCCTCGAGCGTGCGGAGCACGATCTGGGCGCCGGTCTTCTCGTCCGGGTCGTCATAACCGTCGAGCGTGATCGCCTCGGAGGCGTTCAGCAGTGCGACACCGCCGCCCGGCACGATCCCCTCTTCGAGAGCCGCACGGGTGGCCTGCAGCGCGTCCTCGACGCGGTGCTTGCGCTCCTTCATCTCGGTCTCGGTTGCTGCACCGACCTTGACCACTGCCACGCCGCCCGACAGCTTCGCGAGCCGCTCCTGGAGCTTCTCGCGGTCGAAGTCGGAGTCGGTGTTCTCGATCTCGGACTTGATCTGCTTGATGCGTCCCTTGATCGCCTCCGGGTCGCCGGCGCCGTCGATGATCGTGGTGGTGTCCTTCGCCACGACGACCTTGCGGGCCTGGCCGAGCTGGGTCAGCTGGGTGTTCTCCAGCTTCAGACCCATCTCCTCGGTGATCACCTCGCCGCCGGTCAGCGTCGCGATGTCCTCCAGCATCCGCTTACGGCGGTCGCCGAAGCCGGGCGCCTTCACGGCCACGCCGGTGAACGTGCCGCGCAGCTTGTTCACGACGAGAGTCGCGAGGGTCTCACCCTCGACGTCCTCGGCGATGATCAGCAGCGGCTTGCCGTTCTGCATCACCTGCTCGAGGATCGGCAGCAGCTCGCGCACCGCACCGATCTTCTGGTTCGCGATCAGGATGAACGGGTCGTTCAGCACCGCTTCCATGCGCTCCTGGTCGGTGACCATGTAGGGGGAGATGTAGCCCTTGTCGAACTGCATTCCCTCCGTGAACTCCAGCTCCATGCCGAAGGTCTGGCCCTCCTCGACGTTCACGACGCCGTCCTTGCCGACCTTCTCGATCGCGTCCGCGATCACGTTGCCGATCTCGTCGTCGCGGGCAGAGATGGCCGCAACGCGGGCAATCTGGTCCTTGCCGCCGGTGATCTCCTTCGACTGGTTGGCGCGGAGGTGCTCCACGACCTGGTCGACGGACTGCTCGATGCCGCGCTTGAGCGACATCGGGTTGGCGCCCGCGGCGACGTTCTTCATGCCCTGCCGGACCATCCCCTGTGCGAGCACGGTCGCGGTCGTGGTGCCGTCGCCGGCGACGTCGTTGGTCGCAGTGGCGACCTCGCGTACCAGCTGTGCGCCCTGGTTCTCGAACACGTCCTCGACATCGATCTCACGGGCGATGGTGACGCCGTCGTTCGTGATCGTGGGCGCGCCGAACTTCTTGTCGAGGACGACATAACGGCCACGCGGGCCGAGTGTCACCTTCACGGCGTTCGCGACGGCGTTGACGCCGCCCTCGAGCGCCCTGCGGGCGTCCTCGTTGTACTTCAGCTCTTTATGTGCCATACGAAATTCCTACCTTTCCGAGGGGCGTCAGCCCGCTACCTTTGCCAGCAAGTCGGACTCGCGCAGCACGAGCAGGTCCTCGCCCTCGACCACGATGTCCGTTCCCCCGTACTTGGAGTAGAGGACCTCGTCGCCCTCGGCGACGTCGAGGGGGATCCGCTTCTCGCCGTCCTCGTCCCACTTACCTTCGCCGACCGCAAGAACCTGGCCCTTCTGGGGCTTCTCCTTGGCGGTGTCGGGGAGCACGATCCCGCTGGCGGTGGTCTCTTCCTCTTCCACCGGCCGTACGAGCACTCGGTCCCCGAGAGGCTTGAGCTTCATACGCATACCTCCTGGAATACAGCTGTCTCTGGTTATCTGCCCAGCGCACTGCAAAGCGCGGTTCCGGCGCCACGCGCGGGCTCGTTTGGCACTCTAGCAGCGAGAGTGCCAATCTCTTGCCAAATAGGCCGCGGGCCGGCATCTGCAAGGCGGGATTCGCCTCGCAGGAGGGTTAGCGGCCGCTCAGCTTGCGTGGCGAGTGCCCGTTGCCGGGCGGGGCGTCGCGGGCGGCCGTGCTCTCGATCACCTGCGAGAAGCGGATCACGGTCACGATGTCGTCGGTGCCGACCTCCCGCCCGTAGATCTGCTGGAGGAAGTGCTGGGTGTCCTCGACCCGGCGGAACTCGGGGTTGTCGTGCTCGACGTCGCGCGGGGACAGCTCCCGCACGCGCTTCACCTCGACGTCATCGATCACGGCCGTGAACACCTTCTCCCGCGGCTCATGCCGATAACCGACGGTGATCCAGACCAGTTGCCCGCGGCGGTACTTCATGCTCTTGTCCCCGAGCCGGATCGTCGCGGTCTTGCGACCACGCTTGAGCTGGTCCACGAACACCGGGGAGTAGAAGTTGAGCACGTACACGATTGTCTCGGCGCAGCCGGGAGGAGGCGGGCCTCAGTATATGAATACGGCCTGGTGCAGGGCTAGCTGCAGTTCCCAGCCACGTGGTTCGGAGTTGTGCGGACCACCTTTGGGGCGTCGGGGGTGGCGAGGGTACCCGGGGTTGGAAAAGCAGGTAGGTAAGGGAGTGGGTCCAGGACGCGGGAGGAGGGTTCACGAGCCACGCGCTGTTTGTGATGTGACGGGCATCCGTTGGTTGAAAATGGCGCGTGTGCGCGTGTCTGGTATCGCGCCCCTCGATCGTTTGGTGAGTTATACCCCCTATAGAGGGCACAACTCACCAACCGATTGCGGGCCCGGTCACGGGTCGCGACAATCCGGCCTCCGATCAGGCCCGATGCGTGACGTTTGCACGCCTCTCGTACAGATACGGCCCGCGGCAGCCCAACCGCCGCCTCGATCACACTCTCCCTACCTCACCCGGTCTTCGATTGCACCCGAGCACGTTCGATGGCGCCCCACCGGCCACCTCCAACCGCGGACCGGATCGACACAACCCACCCTCGAAGGAGGGCCGGATGAAACAACGTGGTTGGGAGCTACACCTAGCGCGCGGCCCGCGCGCCCCAGACCCGCCGGAACAGGGGCCACAGCATGATCGCCAGGCAGATCTGGACCGCCAGCGTGAAGACGTCGAGCGGCTCGAACGGGTCGCCCATCAGACGGTCCACGGTCTCGACCACCAGGCCCCACAGCAGCGCGTAGAACAGCAGCGCCGCGCCGGTTCGCATCTCAGTAGATGTACCGATGCAGCGCGGGTGGGTCGTGGACCACGATGCGCCCGCGGCGCGTGGTCAGGACCCCGGCCCGCTGGAGCGTGGCGAGGAACCTGCTGGCGGCCTCGCGCGATGTGCCGGCGAGTTGTGCCAGATCGGCCTGTGTGGAGCGGACCACGACCTCGGCCGGCTCACCCTCGGCACGGGCCGGGCGGCGTGACCCTGTCTCGACCAGCTCTGCGAGCACTCCTGCTACGCGGCTGGATACCTTCTGGAACGACTGCCGCGCGATGCGCGCGTTCGCCTCGCGCAGCTTCGCGCCCAGGGCCGACAGCAGCTTTACCGAGATCTCGGGATGGTCGTTCAGGAGCCGCTTCAGGTCGCCGGCCAAAATCGCGACGGCGCGCACGTCGTCCACAGCCTCGACGGTGGCGGATCGGACCTCGCCGCCGAACATCGCGAGCTCGCCGAAGATCTCGCCCGTGCTCACGTTCGTGAGTGTGATCGTGCGGCCGTCCGCGTGCTGGCGGGTGACGCGCGCCTGGCCCCGCTCGAGCACGTAGCACGTGTCCCCGGGATCGCCCTCCCGCAAGATGATGGTGCCCGCTGGGTAGTTGCGCGGTACCGCGACGCGGGCGATCTTCTGCAGCTCGGGCTCCGACAGCTCTGCGAACAGCGGCACGCCGCGCAGCAACTCGGCGGTTGCGCCGGACGGACCTCTTGATGCCGCGGACCCCGCCATTTGCAGGGATGAGTATTACGGAGCCGTCGACCGGCTACGCGGTTGCTTCAGTGGGGCGAAGTCGCGCGGCCAGCACGCGACCCCACCATGCGCCCAGGCCCAGCAGCAACCCGAGGGCGAGGTTGACCCCCACGCCCACCACTCCGATCGCAATCGCCACCGATATTTCCCATCCCCCGCGCAGGTCTCGCAGCAGGCGGATGTGGAGCACCCCGGCCGCCGCGAGCATGCCGGCGAGGATCGACAGCGGGAACGCCGCCAACAGCGCAGCCAACCCCGCGCCCGCCGCCAGGGCGAGAGTCAGGAGGGCGAGTCCCATCAGCAGCGGGGCGCCGGCCGTGCGAGCCCCGAATGAGTGGTGCGCGGTGAGCCCGCCGGCGCCGTGGCAGACCGGCATGCCGCCGATCGACCCGGCCAGGACGTTCGCGCTGCCGAGGGTGGTCGCCAGCCGCCCGGGGCGCACCGGGTCCGCGCGCTCGCCGAAGTAGGTCCGCGCCGCGTCTGCGGTCGCGAGGCAGGAGTTTGCGAACGTGAGCGGGATCTGCGGGAGTACGAGCAGCGTGAGCGCGGTCCATACGGCCGCCGCGTCCATGGAGGGCACCGACACGGCCGACGGCCCAGCGCTCAGGTCCGGCGCCGCATTGGCTAATGCGATCGCGAGCCCGACCGCCACGAGCACGATCGTGACGGGCCGGCTGCGGAGCGCGATCGCGGCAACCAGGACGAGCGCGGCCAGCGGCAGCGCGATGCCGGCCGACAGAGCCGTCGCGGCAAATGCTGCTGGGGGATCGGTCACGAGTCCCCAGGCGATCTTCAAGAACAGGAGGCCGACAGCGAGCTGCACCCCGCGGATGAGCGGCCGGGGGAAGGCTCGGGCCGCCAGGTCGAGCGCGCCAGTGCGGGCCAGCACCAGGAACACGAGCCCCATCAGCATCGCTCCCGCCGCTATGACGTCCACCCCGAGTCCTTTCGCGATCGCGATGGCTCCGAACGCCTTCAGCGGCTGAACGGGAATCGGCAGCCCGTAGGCCATCGCCGCGACCAGGTAGAGCAATGCCGCCGGCAGCAGAGCAGCGGTCGCCGAAAGGCCGTTGGAGACGATCAGGACGACTGCGATCGGCACAAGCACACCCAGGTCGGCGAGTGCACCTGCCACCTCGCGGCTGTCCAGCACCGCGTCGCGACGAAGTTCAGCGACCGCGGTCGCCACGCTCGATCATCACCGACGTCGCTTTCACAGTCGCGGTCGCCTCGACTCCCTCGGCCAGCCCGAGTTCCTCGACCGCGTCCCGCGTGATCGCCGCCGTGACGCGGTGGGGCCCGGCCTCGATCTCCACGAGCGCCATCACCCCGTCCACTTCGACGGAGACGATCCGCCCGGGGAACCTGTTTCGCGCCGAGAGCGCATCGCCGGCGGCGTGCCGGCGCGGGCGCTGCGCAAGACGCTCGACCTCACGGCGGGGGACCCGCCGGCGGTTGCGGTCGTCGCGAACCGTGCGCACCTTGCCGTCCCGGTCCCAGCGGCGCAGCGTGTCGATGCTCACGCCGATCTCGCGCGCCGCCTCACCGAGCGTCATGTCCGCGGGTCGCTTCGGCATCCTTGCCTAAGCATTGCATAGGCAAGACCGCGATGTACTCTTGGTCCGATGCCGCGCTCACAGATCGTGATCGCCCTTTTGCTGTTTGCCGCCGGTGTCGCGCTCGGCCTCCTGACGAAGAGCTTCATCGGATTGATGGCCGGCGTATTGCTCACGCTGGGCGGCGGGGCAATGCTGGTGCGGCCGAACGCGCGTTACCGGGAGCGCGAACCGGACTGGCCGAGATGGCTCGAGTACCTGTCGAGCGGTAAGGGCGATTCCGGAGTGGGGCCGGAGATCCTCATCGGCCCGGGGCCGACCGAGGAGGACGACGATCCCGATCGCGATCAGGTGAAGCGCGACCGCAGCGACTAGGAGCTACTCCGCCGGGCCGGCCGCCTCGAGCGCGCTCGCGTGGTCTGGATAGGCGTCGAGGCGAATCACCAGGCCGTCCTGGAACCGCGCCAGCTGGCCGAAGGGGACCCGCACCTCGGCGCCGCTCGAGCGACCGCGGCTGTGGAGGTACCCGAGCAGCAGCACGCGCCCGTCCGGCAGCTCCGTGAACTCCAGGGCCTCGCCCTGAAAGTTCTCCCAGACCTCGGGCAGCTCCTCGCGCAGCCAGCGCTCGTAGACCGCCTTGCCCCGGTAGACATTCCCCTCCATCCCGCCGGGGCCGAGCGCCGGGCGCCACTCGATGTCGGGATGGACGAAGCTCAGGACGGTGTCCAGGTCGCCTCGGTTGAGGGCATCCCATCCTCGCCGAGCGATCTCGAGGTTGAGCGTTTCACCAGGGGAGCTCGTCGGCAATCTCCTCCAGCCGCGGGTTGGCACGGTCGCGATCGGAGACGAGTGGCTCCTCGACCGGCCATTGCACGCCGATCGCAGGGTCGTCCCAGGCGATGCCACGCTCGGTCTGGCCCTCGTAGTAGCTCGACACCTTGTAGGCGACGTCGGCCTCCTCGCTCGTGACGCAGAAGCCGTGGGCAAACCCGACCGGGATGAAGACCTGCTGCGCGTTCTTGTCGGACAGGACGAAGGCCTCGTGCTGACCGTAGGTCGGTGACTCCTTGCGCAGGTCGACGGCGACGTCGTACACGGACCCCCGTGCGCAGCGGATCAGCTTCGCCTGGCCCGGCCGGAGCTGGAAGTGAAGCGCCCGGATCGTCCCGTGCACCGAGCGGGAGTGGTTGTCCTGCACGAACTCGACGTCGATGCCCAGCGCGGCGTACTCGTTGCGCCGGTAGGTCTCGAAGAAGAAGCCGCGGTCGTCCGAGATCACCTTCGGCTGGACGAGCACGAGCCCGTCGATCTTGGTGTCGATGCGCTCGAACGCCATCCGGCCACCTAGGAGCGCAGCTCCTGCCCGTACTGGCGCTGGTAGTAGTCGCGGTACTCGCCGGAGCGGATCGGCTCCCACCACCAAGCGTTGTCGCGATACCAGTCGACCGTCGCAGCCAGTCCTTCCTCGAACCCGACCTCGGCCTTCCAGCCCAGGTCGGCAGCCGTCTTCTCCGAGCTCAGCGAGTAGCGCCGGTCGTGGCCGAGGCGGTCCTTCACGTACTGGATCAGCGACTCGTCGCGGCCGGTCAGCTGCAGGATCGTCCGCACGACGTCCATGTTCGGCAGCTCGTCCGGGCCGCCGATGTTGTAGGTCTCGCCGGCCTTGCCGCCACGCAGGACCACGTCCAGGCCCCGGCAGTGGTCGGAGACGTGGAGCCAGTTGCGCACCTGCATGCCGTCGCCGTACACGGGCAGCGGGTCGCCGTGCAGCGCGTTCAGCACACACAGCGGGATCAGCTTCTCGGGGTACTGGTAGGGCCCGTAGTTGTTCGAAGCGCGACAGACGATCGCGTCCATGCCGTAGGTGTGGCAATAGGCGCTGACCAGCAGATCCCCGGCGGCCTTGGACGCCGAGTACGGGGAGGAAGGGTCGAGCGGGCTCTGCTCGGTGAACGAGCCCTCCTCGATCGACCCATAGACCTCGTCCGTCGACACCTGCACGTAGCGGCCGATTCCGGCGTCGCGGGCGGCCTCGAGCAACACGTACGTCCCGTACACCTCGGTCTGGATGAAGTGCCCGGGTTCGTCGATCGAGCGGTCGACGTGCGACTCGGCCGCGAAGTTGATCAACGCGTCGCACCCCGCCAGCGCATCGCGCACGGCCTCCGGTTCGGCGATGTCGCCCTGGACGAAGTCCATGCGCTCGTAGGTCATCAGATCCTGGAGGGATTCCAGGCGGCCGGCGTAGGTGAGCTTGTCGAGCACGATCACGCTGTCGTCCGGGTGCTCGGCGAGGAAGTGGCGTACGAAGTTCGAGCCGATGAAGCCGGCGCCTCCTGTGACGAGCAGCTTCACGCGGACACCTCTGCGCGCTCGGCGAGGTAGTCGGCGAGGCCCTCGTGCCAGTCCGGCAGCAGCACCGGGTGCTCACGCTCGGAGACGAGCACCGAGTAGGCGGGGCGCGGGGCCGGGCGGTCCAGCATGTCGCTGGTCATCGACAGCACGCGGCACTCGAGCCCGGCCTGGCTGAAGATCTCCACGGCGAAGTCGTACCACGAACAACGTCCCGAGCCCGCCATGTGGTGCACGCCATATTCCTCGCTGTCGAGCAGTCGCATGATGCCCGCGGCCAGATGCCCGGTGTACGTGGGGCAGCCGATCTGATCACGCACCACGATCACCTCCTCGCGGTCCTGCGCGAGGCCCAGCATGGTTTCGACGAAGTTCCGCCCGTTCACCCCGAACAGCCACGAGGAGCGCACGACCCAGTGGCGCTCGTTGGCAGCCGCAGTCTCACGCTCGCCGGCCAGCTTGGACATCCCATAGGCCGACAGCGGGCCGACCGTGTCGGACTCGACGTAGCCGGCTTCCTTGGAGCCATCGAAGACGTAGTCCGTCGACGGGTAGACCACGCCGGCGCCCACGGCAGCCGCCGCCGCGGCGACGTTGCCGGCTGCCCGGCCGTTCACGTCCTTGGCCTCGTCCAGGTGCTCCTCGGCGCCGTCCACGTTCGTCCACGCCGCACAGTTCACGACTGCTCGGGGGTAATGCTCGACGCACGCCTCCTGCACCGCCTCGCGGTCGCTGATGTCGAGCTCCGAGCGCGTCAGCACGACCGGCTCGTGGCCCACGTCGCGGGCAGCCAGGGCAACGTCACGGCCCAGCATCCCGCCGCCGCCGGTGATCAGAACCTTCAATGGAGGCGGATCTCCGAGTTGTCCCCGACCATGAACCGGTACGCGCGAGGGAGCGAGTTCGAGCTCTCCAGCACCACGTTCCGGCCGATCAGGCTCGCCTCCATCCGGTAGGAGAGGTCGCTGACGCGCGCGCCGGAGAGGATGATCGAGTGCTCGACCTCCGAGCGCTCGATCGTCACCCCGCTGTCGATCGCGGAGTACGGGCCGACGTAGGAGTCGACGACGCTGCTGCCTGCCCCGATGATCGTCGGGCCACGGACCGTGGAGCGCTCCAGCTTCGCACCCGCCTCGATCACGACGCGCCCCTCGACCCGGCAGTCGACGCACTCGCCCTCCATGCGGGGGACCAGGTCCTCGAGGATCAGGCGGTTGGCCTCCAGCAGGTCGTCCAGCTGGCCCATGTCCTTCCACCATCCCTGCACGATGTGCGGCTCGACCCGCAGTCCCCGGTCGACCAGCGTCTGGATCGCGTCGGTGATCTCGAGCTCGTCGCGCCACGAGGGCTCGATCGACCGGGCCGCGTCGAAGATCACGGGGGTGAACATGTAGACGCCGACCAGCGCGAGGTCCGACGGCGGGTCCTTCGGCTTCTCCACCAGCCGCACGATCCGGTCACCGTCCAGCTCCGCGACGCCGTAGTGCTCGGGGTCCGGCACGGCCGTGAGAAGAATCAGCGCGTCCGGCTCCGAGTGGCGGAACTGGTCCACCAACTCCGTGATGCCGGACTTCAGCAGGTTGTCGCCGAGGTACATCACGAACGGGCTCTGGCCCAGGAATTCCTCGGCGGTCAGGACCGCGTGGGCAAGGCCGCGCGGCTCGTCCTGCTCGATGTAGGCGATCTCCAGGCCGAACTGCGACCCGTCCCCGGCGGCGGCGCGGATCTCGTCGCCGGTCTCGGGGGCGATGATGATGCCGACCTGGCGGATGCCCGCAGCCGCCATCGCCTCCAGCCCGTAGAACAGGACCGGCTTGTTGGCGACGGGAACGAGTTGCTTGGCGCTGGTATGGGTGATGGGCCGCAGGCGCGTGCCCTTCCCCCCGGACAGCACGAGGCCCTTCAGCTCTTCCATCCTTTTCAGCGTATCGAGGAGTCGCGGTGCCGCGCGCGGAAAGCCGCTGGGGACGTGCTCAATACACGCCGCCGAGCTTGGAGTGGTCCCAGCTCACGGTCTCGACCACCTCGAAGCGGATCGCCACCCGCTTTGCGGCCTGGCCACGCAATGCATCGCGCATCCCCTCGGTGCCCGGGGTGGTGCCCTGGTACTTCGCGAACAGCTCCTCGGCAAAATCGATGATCCGCTCGGCGTCGTGCTCGATGTGCGCGCGCGTCCTCAGCATCACGCCGCGCAGCTCTGCGTACTCGGTGCCCGATTCGACCAGCGTCGTCGCGCGGTCGTCGCGTTCCAGGTTCCTGACCTTCTGCGACTTGCGGTAGGTCCAGATCCAGGGGTCGGTGCCCCGCATCACGTACCACAGCGCGGTCACGTGGGGCCAGCCGTCCTGCCCGTTGCTGGCGACGTTCAGCACGCGCTGGTCCGCGAGGAACGACGCCACCTCCTCGGGGGTCAGCTTGATCTGGTCGCGGCGGCTCGGCATCTGTGGCGGGTCGGGACGAGCCCTCAGTCTGGGTGGAGCCGCAGGGAGCGGGCACCGCCCGCGGCGTGAATCTCGTGGTCCTCCAGATATGCGGGGTTCGTGCGCCCGGTCCGCCAGCCCTCGAGCATGTCGTCGTAGTGCCGCGAGGCGGGGTGGCCGGACTGGCCCGTGGTCAGCTGCCACCGCGAGCGCGACGGATCGCCGAGGTCGGCCACCATCCGGTATACGGGTCCCCACACCGCCTTGAAGGGCGCCGTCGGCAGGTAGCCGGTCTGGGTCACGGTCTCGCTGGCTCCGCCGACCTCCAGCTTGCGGTTGAAGATGCGCCGGAAGACCGGATTGGCCGCGCCGAACGGGTGCATGAACTCGGCGGCGTGGACCCGTCCCCAGCGCCAGCGGTCCGGGTTGTCGCCGAACCGCTCCTCGAGGCCGTCGAGCGCTTTCTCGAGGGCCTCCAGCGCAACCTCGTTCCAGCCGCGTCCATCGGGTTGCTGCGGCGAGGCGAACCAGGCCGGGTCGCCCTCGTCCCACAGCTCCAGCAGGCGCTCCTGGAATCGCCACGGCGAAGAGACGATCTCGAAGATCGGCAACCCGGAGTGGTTCATCCAGCGCTCCTCCACCTCCGGGTCCTGCACCGCCGCGCGCACGATCACCTGCGCGAACACGACCGTGAAGGCGTGCACGACGGTGGCCGCGACGGAGTCCGGTGACAGCACGCCGTCCCAGCTCTTGAGGCGCTCGATCGCACGGGTCTCGCGCTGGCGGACGGGGTGCAGGCGCGACAGCCGGTGCACGGTCTCGATCCCCGGCAGCGAGACGAAGTCGAGCTGCATGCGTTCGAAGTCGGCGACGGAGTGGCGCTCCCGCTCGCCCAGCATCTCCTCGATCCGCTGCGCCCGGTAGCCCGCCATCCATTCCGAGGTGATGTGGTGTGGGTAGTCGTCGTCGACGATGCGGTTGTTGGCGGTCACCAGGAACCCGCGGGGCGGGTTCACCACCCGCGGGAGGTCCTCGTAGGGAATCGTGCCGTCCCACTCGAACTCGCCGGTCCAACCCGGTTTGGGTAGGTCCGGGGTACCGCCCTTGCGCAGCGGGATCCGGCCCGCCAGCTGATATCCGATGTTGCCCTCGCGGTCCGCCCACAGGATGTTGAGCGGGGGAACGTGGTGCGTTGCCGCCGCTTCCAGCAGCTCCTGGCCGTTGCGCGCGCGGGCCATGTCGTATCCGGACTCGGTCAGCAGCGGGTACTGGAGCCCGGTCCACGACAGCGCAAGCGGCTCGTCGGCGCCCAGCACGTCGCTCACGATCGGGCCGTGGTGGGTGACGGTCACGTCGATCGCCTCGGTCGCCGATCGGCCCTTCACCTGGATCTCCTCGCGCACGACCTCAGCCTCGCGCCAGCCACCGTCGAACTCGTACATCCGCGCGTCGTCGGCGTTCAGCCGCTCCACGAACAGGTCCTGGGTGTCGGCCATCACGTTGGTGAACCCGTACGCGACGTGCTCGGTCTGGCCGAACACCGGGAACGGATTCGTGGGCAGGGTGGCGCCGCGCACGCGGTAGTCGTCGCAGACGAGGTCGGCCTCGTACCAGAGGTCGGGTGCCGTGAAGGTCAGGTGTGGATCGCACGCGAGCAGCGGCTTGCCCGTCACGGAGCGCTCGCCCGAGACGACCCAGTTGTTCGAGCCCGTGGCGTGCATCCCGAGGCCGAGCGCCTCGCGCACGCGCGCGATCTGCTCCGCAACGTCGTTCCCCTCGCCGGCGTAGACGTCGCCCGGCTTCACGACGATCGGATTGCCCCGCGGATACCGGGGCTCGAGCAGGGCAGCCTTTTCGGGCCCGGCGAGCCGCACGATGCGGGCGCGCAGGAGCTCCATCTCCCAGTTGGTGGACAGGCCGAAGCCCATCAGCTTCGCGGCCGCCAGCAGATCGACCGTGTTCCACGGCTCGGGCTCGAGGCGCAGCAGCTGGAACTCGACCGGCAGCGCGCGGGCCGAATCGATCCCGGCGTTGATGCCCGTCACGTATGCGGTCGCAAGGGCCGCCACCCGGGACGACAGCTCGCGCGCCTCGCGCTCGGCGACGCGGCGCATGCCGAGCGTGCGCATCAGCCGATCCGCGGCCAGCGCATCCTCCCCGGCGAACTCAGACAGCCGCCCGGCGGTGGTGCGGCGGAAGAACTCGAGCTGCCAGAGACGGTCCTGCGCATGGCAGAAGCCGAGTCCGAACGTCACGTCGTGCGGCGTGCGCGCCCGCACGTGGGGCACCCCGAAGCGGTCGCGCAGGACGTCGACGGGCGCCTCCAGCCCGGCCAGGCGAAGCCTCCCGGACGTGCGCGGCAACGGCCGCCTGAAGAGCTGGTACCACAGGCCGGCCGCGCCGAGCGCGGCACCGAGCGTGCCGCCGGTGGCGATCCGTGCGAATGGCGTCCCGAGCATCGCCGCCGATTCTTTCAGGTCGCGTGCTCGTGCAGGCGACGTGTCAGCGCGGCTGCGGCTCGAAGCCGCCGACCCGCGCCGCCGCGAAGGCGTCGCCGAGCAGCGTGCCAACCGTTCGAGGGCCGCCTGCGTGACATTCCCTACGCGAATCGATCACGGCGATCGCTCGCAGCTCGAGCCACACGATGCGGGGCGCGGGCTGCCGGCGGACCGTGGGCGCCGGCTTGACCAGCAGCGCGTCCACGCCCCTGTTGGAGGCCCGCACCACACGGTACGCCGCATCCGTGCGGGTGCCGTAGTCGAGCAGGCCGCGTCCTGCGGCCGGCAGCAAGCGGGTCACGCGGGCGACCGAGTCCTCGGGGGCATCCGCCACCGCCACGCCGGAGATCGTGACGCGGATACGACACGAGCCGATCGGCCAGAAGCGATGCGTGAGCTTCATGGCCCTGCGGCGACCCAGGCGGGGCCATGAGCTGGGCACCGCGTAGGTGGTCCGGACCACGTATCGCGTTCCGGTGGCTCCCTGGACGGCCACATCGCCATAGCCCCGGACGCGATGGGACCCCGCGCCGGAAGCCGTCGCAACCGCGACAGCGGAGATCGCGGTTGCGACCAGCAGCAGGCCGAGAGCGATCCTCCGCACGTTCAGCCGACCTTGAAGCTCCCCTTCATCTCATCGGCGTGCGGGTCGCACACGTAGCGGTAGGTCCCTTTCTTGAGCCTGAAGGTACGGCTCTTCGTGCCCTCGAAGTCGACCGTCGTGATGCGGCGGTTCACACCGGGCCCCGTGATGTGGAAATTGTGGAAGTCGGACTTGTCGCTGACCCTGATCCGGTAGCGGCCGGGCGTCAGCTTGGACACCTTCTTGCCCTTGTACTTCAGCGAGATGGTGAAGCCGGGCCCGACGCTGCCCGAGAGCGTCTTCGTCGCCGCTGGGGTGGAGCCGGCGAAGACGAGCGCTGTCGCCAGCACGACCACAGGCAGGGCGATCAGCGACGTGCGGAACATGGACAGGTGCCTCATTGGTCCCCCTTCCAGAATGCCGAAAGGAGGCCATCCTCTCACCACCGGCGCCTTCGTGAGGCAGTTACTAGGCCGTGGCTTTGGCGCGCTTGCGCTTGCCGGCCAGCGCGCGGGCTGCGTCGTGCACCGCGACGCGCGCGTCCTCGGGCTCGATCACGGCCGCGTCGCCGGCTTCCTTCAGCACCTCGCGCACCAGCCAGTGCACGCCCGCGAAGGGCAGCTCGACGACCAGTGCGCCGTCGGCCAGCTCCTCGGACACGGCGCGGCGCTCGCGCTCCCAGCGGGCCCGGTCGGGGGCGATCCACACGCGGGCCACCCGCGATGACGGCACGGCGCCGGTGCGTGGCCAGCCCTCGAGGTCGGCGTTCGGGTCGACCTCCGGCCGCGGCTCGAACGTCCTGCGCGTCACCTTGGCCTTCTTGATGCGGTCCAGGCGGAAGTGGCGGGTGTCGTCCTTCTCCGGGTCGAAGCTGAACACGTACCAGCCCTCGCGCCCGTTGATCAGGGCGTAGGGCTCGATCGTGCGCTCGGTGAACTCGTCCTCGTTCTCCTTGTAGTACTCGATCGACACGAGCCGGGAGTCGACGATCGCCTGGTTGATGGTGCGGGCGAGGTCCGGGTCGTCGGCGGCACTGGGCGCGATCTGGAGGCCCTCCTGCGACGGGTCCTCTCCGAGCGCCTTGACGATCTTCTGCCGCGCCGAGGCGAGGCTGCCCTCGGGGAGGTGGTCGCCGAGCAGGTCGATCGCGGCCACGAGCGCCTTCGCCTCCAGCGGCAGGAGACGGGCGGGGCGCGCGAAGTTGTCGCTGTAGGGCTCGGGGTCGACCTCGATCTCGTCCCCCTGCACCTCCGCGTACAGCACGTAGCTGCCGCCGCCGAAGTTGACGACGTTCAGCACGTCGAGGTCCTCGCGCAGCTCCTCGTCGGTCATCTGGAGCCGCTCGCAGACCTCGCTGACGTTCGGCTTGCGGCCCTCGCGGCCCGCCTGGATCAGGATGCCGGCCAGCGCGATCAGGCGGGCGAAGCGCTCGGGCCGGATCGGCGTCTCGGCGTGCCCGTTGCGGTCGACCGTCGAGTAGCCGTGCTCAGTGGGGTCGACGCCGTGGGTCACGTCGTGTCTGGTGACCGGTTCGGCGACGAAGTCCGACTCCGGGTCGGCGTGGCGCTCGATGATGGTTTCGATGCGCTCGGCGGCTTCGTCACCCAGCTCCTGCGGGTCGAGCAGGCGCGCATGCTCGCCGAGTCCCAGCACCCATGCGATCAGCTGGCGTGGCTGCGTGTAATCGGTCGTGAACACGGCACCGGGCCCGGGGACGCGCTTGCTCGCGGCGCGCCACTGCTTGCCACTCTGCGTCGCTTCCTCGAAGGAGCCGTAACGACCGAAGTCGCGCTCCACGAGCCACGCGATCCGCTCCGAGATCCACACCTGTGCCGTGCCGGAGGGCTCGCCCAGCTGCCAGTCCGCCCGCTGGGAATAGGCCCACGGGTCGAAGTCCTCGGGGATCGTGAAGTCGTGCTCCGCCTTGGAGGCGTAGGACACCTTCTCGCGGATCCGGGTGAGCCGGAACACGCGGATGTCGTCGCGCTCGTGCGAGTACCCGACGAGATAGAACTGGCTGCCCTGGTAGAGCAGGTGGTACGGGTCCACCTTGCGCTTCGAGGTGTCGTCGCGCTCGATCGAGTAGTAGTGGAACTCGATCGTCTTGCGGCGCGAGATCGCCGTCTCGACCTTTGCCAGGCGCTGGGAGAGCTCGCGGCCGCCGGCCGAGGCGGTGACGGCCACGGCAACCTGGCGCTGGTGCCCCGATCCGAGCGGGCTGGGCCTTCCCCACGAGAGCTGCTGGAGAGCCAGGCGCAGCGGCTCCGCATACGCGAAGCGGCCGTCGAGCAGCGAGAGCGAGGTCTGGAGCGCCCCCAACTCGCCGTCCGAGAACTTGACCGGGGGGAGGTAGAAGTTCTCCGGCGGGAGCGTGTAGAGCTCCGCCTCGAAGTAGCCCTCCGGCGGCTTCTCGACCTTCAGGTTGATGCCGAGCGCCTCGAGCTCCGCGCGGTCGGCGTAGAAGCGGCGCGCGAAGGCGTCGTCGTTCATCTCGCTGTAGCCCTCGACGTCCTGCTTGATCTCGAGCGCGGACACGGGCCGGCGCTCGGCCATCAGGAACGAGATCAGCGACAACTGCCGGATGAGTTTTTCGGTGTCCTTTGCCATGGCGAATCCGTCTCCCTCCCGGGAGTACCCAGCATAGTCCGTGAACCCCGCACCGCTTCAAGCATGGAAGCGGGCGAAAAGCCCATTTTGGGCGAACGGATGCGAGCAGAGTCAGTCCCGCCGACGCTCCGCCGCGGCAGGGGCCCGCTCGGGGCCCTGCGGCCGAGTTCCTCGCCGGGCCCCTCCCGCGGCGTGGGGGAGGGCTAGCCGCTCTGGCGCACGCGCACCGGGACCAGCGTGGCGAGCGCGGTGGTGGTGCGCGACTCGCGCAGCACGCCGATCAGCTGGACCACGACCTGGGGGTCGAACTCGCGTCCCGCGCCGGCGCGCATCTCACGCACCGCCGCCCACGGCTTCAGCGCTCCGCGCCACGGCCGGTCCGAGGTCATCGCGTCAAAGGCATCGCAGGCCAGGATGATGCGGCTCGCGAGCGGGATGTCCTCGCCCGCCCGGCCCTGCGGATAGCCGCTGCCGTCCCAGTGCTCGTGCTCGCAAAGGACGATCTGTGCGACGTTGCCCAGGCCGGGCACCCGCTCGAGGATCTCCGCCCCGCGCAGCGGGTACTGCTTCATCACGTCCCATTCGTCCTCGTTCAGCGACCCGGCCTTCAGCAGGATCGCGTCGGGGATGCCGATCTTGCCGACGTCGTGAAGGCGCGCCGCGAAGGCCAGCTCAGCGAGCGCCGCCTCGTCCAGGCCGAGCCGCTGGCCGAGCTTGCCGGCCAGCTCCATCACGTTCTTGGAGTGGTGCCAGGTGTAGTGGTCCCGCATGTCGATCGCCTCGGTGAGCGCCTCGACTCCGGAGCCGACTGCAAGCTCGAGGTGCTTGCGCATCTCCGCCTGCTCGAGCGCCATCGAGCCCATGTCCGCAAGCCTCCGGAGGGCGTCGAGCTCGTGGCGGCCGAAGCTGCGGACGGGGTCGATCGTGCCGATCGTGAGCGCGCCGCGGACGTCGCCCTGATAGGAGATCGGGGCGGAGCCGCCCGCGCGGGTCTCCGTTCCATGGGGCTCCGAGTTCTCGGGGAAGTCGTGGTAGTCGGTGACGATCACCGGCTCGCCGGAGAGGAACACCTGGCCCACGATGCCCTCGTCGATACCGAGTCTCCGGCCGATCAGCTCGGGGCGGACGCCGTGGCCGGCGACGATGATCGAGGATCGGGGATCGTTGCGGTCCCGCACGCAGACGGTGGCCCGCTCGACGCCCACGATGCTGCACGCCTGCTCGGCGACCCGGCCCAGGATCGAGTCGGTCTGGCCGCCGCGGCTCACGATCCAGGCGGCGTCGGCGAGGCCGCTGGTGCGCCGTGCCAGCTCACTGATCTGGTCGCGGGACTCGAGCAGCCGCCGTGTCCCGATCAGGACAACGGTGGCGGTGAAGGCCAGGATCACGCCGATCAGCCAGTCGGGCCACAGCTCCTCGAGGACCGGCTTGCGATAGTAGATCTCGTCGAGGCGCACGGAGGCCCCGGCTAGCAGGGCCACCACGAGCATTCCGAGCTTGTGGTCCTTGGCGGTAGACATCCCCAGGGAGCGCAACGCTCCCTGGTCTCCATCGGCGGACCCCTGCCTGTGCTTGAGCCTGGGCTCGAGCCGTGCGGCTACTCGCCCGACGCGGCGGGCAGGGCTTCCTGTACCGGCTCGGGCACCGGCGTGGGGTCGTTGGGGAGCCGCCCGAAGTACGCGGATCCCGACAGCGCGCGGTCGAACCGCGACCAGGTCTCGCCCTCCTGGAGGCCCTTTTCGAGCCGGTCGAACGACCCGAGCTTGCCGCCCAGGTTGTCGATCGCGTGCACGACGGTGGCCTCGCGGGTGCACGGGACCACGGGGCTTCCGTTCTCGAGCGCTCCATGGTGGGAGAGCACGATGTGGAGCACCGCGCGCCCCAGCTCGGGCGGAAATGCGTCGATCCGCTCGATGGTGCTGCGCACCATGTAGTAGCCGAGCGGGATCTCGCCCAGGAGCTTGCCCTCGTCGGTGAGGTCGATCGCCACGGGCTCGGAGTCGTAGGCCTCGATCTTCCCGATGTCGTGGATCAACGCGCCGGTGACAGCCAGGTCGCGGTCGACTCCCGGGAAGGAGCCCGACACGGCGCTGACGGCCTGGCCCACGGACAGCGAGTGTTCGAGCAGCCCGTGCAGGTAGGCCTGGTGGTAGTACTTCGCGGCCGGAGCGCGCCGGAAACGCTCCCAAACCGGGGAGCTGTCGCCGATCAGGGCGTCGAGCAGCTTCACCAGCCACGGGTTGCGCACCGTACCGATCAGGCGGCGCAAATCGGCCTCCATCTGCTCGGCGCTGGCGGCCGGAGCGTCCATCAGGTCGGCGAGCCGGTAGTCGCCGGCCTGCGCAAGGGAGGCCGACTTCAGCACGAGCTGGGGCCCGTAACGCTGCGACACCTCGTAGCGGCCGCGCACCCGCAGGGCGATGCCGGGCTGCGCGATCTCGCGCACCTCGGCCACGCCGTCCCAGGCGATGGCCTCCAGTGTGCCGGTGCAGTCGCAGAGCTTCATACGCAGATAGTCCTCGCCGCTGCGCCGCTGCGCGACCGCGCTTTCCTTGACCAGGAGGATGGTCTCGACCGTCTCGCCGTCGGGCAGGTCGCGCACGAACAGCGCCTTCGGCGAAGGTCGCTCGCCTGCGTCGAAAAGTCGGGTGTCGGTGGGCTCGCTCACGAAGGTCGCTCACCTTAGGAGTCGACGCGGACAGGTAGGTCCTGACACGGACCGCCCGCCTCCGGCGGGCATGCTTCTTCCTACAGTGCTACAAACGACCGGTGCCGAAGAGCGTCAACATTGCTCTGGACAGGGTTCCGGACGTGCCCGCCGGTGCTCCGGTCTGCCTGCTCGCGAAGGTCGGCGAGGCGTCGCTGAAGGGCCGCAACAAGCGGCATTTCCTCGATGCGCTGCGCCGCAACACGCGCGCGGCACTGCGTGGCCTGGATGCACGTGTCGAGGGCGGCGGATCCGTGTTCTTGATTCCGGTGCCCGACGAGCTGATTGCGGCGGAGGCGGCCTCGCGCCTGGAACGGGTGTTCGGCTTTGTGACGGGTTCGGTGTGCCTGCGCTGCGAGCGCGATTCGGAGCGGATCGCGGAGGTGGGCATGGTGGCCTTCGCACGCACGCAGCCGCGCACGTTCTCGGTCCGTGTGCGGCGCCGGGACAAGGCGTTCCACCTCACCTCGCAGGAGATCGAGCGGCAGGTCGGCGCCGCGATCCAGGAGCGCACTGCGCTCCCGGTCGACCTCTCCCGGCCCGACCTGGAGCTGCGCGTCGAGCTCGACGCCCACGGCGCATACGTGCATGTGCGCGAGCTCGAGGGCGCGGGTGGGCTGCCGGTCGGCACCAGCGGTCGCGCCGTCGCGTTGCTCTCCGGCGGCATCGACTCTCCCGTCGCGTCACTGCTCGCGATGAAGCGAGGCCTGGGAGTGGAGTTCATCCATTTCAGCGGGGAGCCGTACCTCGACCCGACCGCGACCGTGAAGGCGCGGGCGCAGGCGCGGGTGCTGAACGGCTTTCAGGCTGCCCGCCCCGGGGCGATGTGGGTGGTGCCGTTCGGGAACCAGCAGCGGATGCTCTCGGCGGTCTCGACGGAGTCGCACCGGATCGTGCTGTACCGCCGCCAGATGGCGCGCGTCGCCTGCGCGCTCGCGGAGCGCCTGCGAGCGGCAGCGCTGGTGACGGGCGACTCGCTCGGTCAGGTCTCCTCGCAGACGCTCACGAACATGACCCTGACCGAGGAGGCATCCGACCTGCCGGTCCTGCGGCCCCTCCTGGCGTGGGACAAGCGCGAGGTGATGGCGAAGGCAGCGTCCCTGGGAATCCTGTCCCTGTCGGAGCTGCCCGCCGACGATGCGTGCCCCCTGTTCGCGGGTGGCAAGCAGCGCACGGCCGTGCCGCGCGCGGACGTGCTCGCGGCTGAGTCGCAGCTCGACCTGGACGCGCTCGCGCAGAGCGCGGCGGTGGAGGCGCGCAGGATCGAGCCCGGGGTGATGCTCGACCCCTTGCAACCGGAGCCACGAGCGGCATAAGCTGCCTGTATGGCGATGGCTGAGGGAGGCGCGCAGGGGCTGACACCCGCCCACAAACGCTTCTTGATCCGCGACGCGCTCCTGATCGCTGCTGTCGTGAACGGAGTGTTGAGCGCGCTGATCGCGTGGCTGGTCACGGTCGGCGAAGACGAGGTCCCGAACGCGGCCGTGCCGCTGATCGAGGGTCCGAGCGTGGTCGTCGACACCGTCGGCACATTCTTCGTCCTGCCCTTCCTGACGACCCTGCTGATCACGACCGTGATCTGGAAGGAGATGCGCGAAGGGCACCTGACTCGCCTCCCGCTGGCGCCCGGCTCGTTCGCGGAGCGGCTGCCGGACACCCGCCTGCGGCGCGCGACGACAATCGGCCTCCTGTGCCTGCTCGCGCTGGGGCCGATCGGGGCGGTCGTGCTGCTCCTGCTCGACTACGGTGGCATCTCGATCAGCGAGTTCGTGATCTACAAGGCGATCGTCGGAGTCGCGCTGGGAATGCTCGTCACTCCGCTGATCGCGATGGTCGCGTTCGGCGATGACCCGCCGCCCGAACCGGCCGGCTCCGCTCCCTAGATCTAGACCAGCGGATCATCATGGCGACCCGGATCAGCGACGCTCTGCGTGTCCGACCGGGGCCGGTCGACCTGCGTCGCATCGACGCGGGTGCCACCCCTCGGTTCAAGGGCGACAAGGCGGCCGCGCGGAGGGCCATCGAGAAACTCAAGCCGAGGCTCGACGAGCTGCAGGAGCAGCTGTTCGCAGACGGGCGCAAGGGCGGGAGCCGCAGCGTGCTGCTCGTCCTGCAGGGCCTCGACACGTCCGGCAAGGGAGGCACGGTTCGCCACGTGGTGGGTCAGATGGATCCGCAGGGGGTGAGCATCACCTCGTTCGGGCCGCCGACTCCCGAGGAACGCCGCCACGACTTCCTCTGGCGAATCCGCCGCCGTCTCCCCGAGCCGGGCATCGTCGGGGTTTTCGACCGCTCCCACTACGAGGACGTCGTGACGGTTCGCGTCCGCAAGCTCGCTCCACGCGCCACGTGGTCGCGCCGGTATGCCGCGATCAGTCGCTTCGAGGAGCAGGTCCTCACCGGCGGCACGCGCATCGTGAAGTGCTTCCTGCACATCTCATCCGACGAGTTCTGCCGCCGCCAGCGCGCGCGCCTGGAGGACCCGACAAAGCACTGGAAATACGACCCCGGCGATCTCGAGAACCTGGGTCTCTGGGAGGACTACCTCGATGCCTACGCCGACGCGCTCGAGCGCTGCAGCAACGACGGCGCGCCGTGGTACGTCGTGCCGGCGGATCGGAAGTGGTACCGCAACTGGGCGATCACCAGACTGCTGGTCGAGCAGCTCGAGGACATGGACCTGAAATGGCCTCCGGCGACCTTCGAGGTCGCCGAGGAGCGGGCGCGCCTCGATAGCGCCTGCCGGTAGGGAAGTCCCGACCCACACCCGGCGGTTGAGCGGAAGCGAGTCTCGGGCTGAGGGGTATGGCGGCGGCCCCTCGCAGACGGCAGAGTGCGCCCATGTCCTTCCTGACCTACAGACTCACACTTGTCGGTGGAACTGTGGAGTTTCTTCTCGCGCGGAGCCCCGAGGAGGCTTACGAAACAGGTGAGCGCATCTGGGGCAACGTTCAATACGTGCAGCGCGCACGTTAGGACCTAGCCGACCGCCTCCAGGATCAGCACCACGGTGCCGAACACGGCCGCCACCGCAGCCACGACGGCCACAATCCCGGTTGGAAAGTCGCCGTGGTGCCCGCTCTGGTGCAGGACCGCGTGGCCCCTGCCGTGGGCGATCAGCCACCGGTTTACCGGGAGCGCCACCATGCCCGCCACCACAAGGGCGACCGACAGGGCGCCCCAGAACAGCACGTCTCCCACGCCGGCATCGATCGCACCCGGGATCAGGAGGATCAGCGCATTGTCGACGATCTCCATGACCGCGATGCTGACGGTGTCCGTCGCGAGCGCGATCGGGACGACAGCGCTGAATGCGAGCCCCGCGCGCAGCAGCGGGAAGCTGGTCAGCGTGTAGCCGAACAGGAACGCGAGCGCGACCGCCAGCGCGATCGTGCCCCAGTCCGAGAAACCGAGCGCAGTGCCGATGATCATCCCGGCAATCTCACCCAGAGCGCACCCCGTCAGGCAGTGAAGCGTGGCGCTGTACGCGAGGGCAGTGAGCGCAGCACCCTCCGTCGGGAGCTCATGGTGGTGATGTTCGGCGTGTGCCTCCACGAGGTCTCAGGCTAGCATACCCCATGGGGGTATCGCGCAGGCCAGCCGGCTTGCGGTGACCGGATGGGTCAAACGAACCACGGGTAGTCTCGGTATCCGCCCCGGGCACGCAACGAGTCGAGGAGAAATCATGACTGTTCCCGCACCACAACCTGGCACACCGGACATCGTCCTGGTCCACGGATTGTGGATGACGCCGCGCAGCTGGGAGCACTGGATCGACCGCTACAAGAGCCGCGGCCATACCGTGCACGCGCCGGCCTGGCCGGGCATGGACGTGGAGGTCGAGCAGCTGAACCGCGACCCATCCCCGATGAGGGGCCTGGGCATCACGAAGATCGTCGACCACTACGACGGCATCATCCGCGGCCTCGACAGCCCGCCGATCATCATGGGTCACTCGATCGGCGGGACGGTGCTCCAGCTGTTGCTGGACCGCGGCCTCGGACGCGCCGGCGTCGGCATCGCACCAGGGACCGTCAAGGGCGTTCCCGACCTGCCGCTGTCGACCATCAGGTCGGCGTTTCCGGTGCTGGGCAACCCGTTCAACCGCAACAAGACCACCGGGCTCACGGCGAAGCAGTTCCACTATGCGTTCTGCAACACGATGTCGCGCGAGGAATCGGACAGGGTCTACGAGCGCTATCACGTCCCCGCGGCAAACCACGCCCTCTTCGATGTCGGCCTCGCCACGTTCACGCGCAACGGGCCGACGAAGGTCGACTTCACGAGGGACGACCGCGCGCCGATGCTGTCAATCGCCTTCGAGGACGATCACATCGTGCCGCCCAAAGCGGCCCGGCACAACGTCGAGAAGTACAAGTCGAACGCGATCACCACCTACAAGGAGTTCCCGGGGCGTCCGCACTTCCCGGGCGCGCCGGGCTGGGAGGAGGTCGCGGACCACGCCCTCGACTGGGCCTCCAGTCCGCGCCCGGTCGGGCCCGCCGAGTAGAAGGGCCTGGAAAACTCCGGCCACCACGCGCGTGAAACAGCTACTCCTACTGCGCCATGCGAAGTCGAGCTGGGAGGACTCCGAGCTCGCCGACCACGACCGGCCGCTCGCGCCACGTGGCCGCCGCGCGGCGAAGTTGATCGCCAAGCACCTGCGCCGACAGGGGATCGCCCCGGAGCTCGTGCTCTGCTCGTCGGCGGCGCGCACGCGCGAGACGCTCGAGCTGATCGCCCCGGCACTCGGCGACGGGGTGCCGGTTCAGATCGAGGATGAGTTGTACGCCGCGTCGGAGCAGGTCGCTGCTCGAGCGCGTGCGAGCGGTGGAGGACGGCATCGAGTCGCTGCTGCTGATCGGGCACAACCCCGGCGTCCAGCAGCTGGCGCTCCTCCTGGCCAGGAGCGGGGAGGAGGTCGCGGCACTGGCGCGTAAGTACCCGACCGCCGCGCTCGCGACGCTCGAGTTCAACGGCCCCTGGCGCGAGCTCGGCGAAGGGAGCGCGGAACTGACGGCCTTTGTTACGCCAAAGCAGCTCGCCGGCCGCTGAGGCGTTACCAGTGGATGGCGAGGGCCGGAATCGAACTGGCGACACCACGATTTTCAGTCGTGATCTTCTAGCGCTCCAATTCCCGCGAACTGCAGGTGATGACGTGCGATCGCGCTGTCGCATCGATATCCGAGTTTTCGCGATTTTGCGGTCCGGGCGCCCCGGTGTCGGGTGTACGTGGGGGGTTCCCTTCCGTACGCAGCATCCGCTTGGCGTGGTGGTCAACCGGCCCTCGGTGTGGCCTGACCGATGATTTTTCCGCGCCGTGCTGGTCTGTACGCCGAATACCGACTCACGGGAGGCTGACGCCATGCGGAAACTGACCTTTGGCATGAACCTGACCCTGGACGGCTACATCGCCGCGCCCGGCGACGACCTCGGCTGGAGCGTGCCGAGCGACGAGCTGTTCCAGTGGTGGTCCGACCGGGTGGGGGCGACCGGCCTGGCGCTGTATGGGCGCAAACTGTGGGAGACGATGAGTTCCCACTGGCCGACCGCCGACCAGCAGCCCGGCGCCACACCGGCGGAGATCGAGTTCGCCCGCCGCTGGCAGGATATGCCGAAGGTGGTGTTCTCCTCCACGATCAGCACGGTCGACTGGAACACCCGCCTGGTCACCGGCGACGCGGTCACCGAGATCACCCGGCTCAAGGCCGAGGATGGCGGCCCCATTGACATCGGCGGCGCCACACTCGCCGCAGCGGCGATGCGGGCCGGGCTGATCGACGAGTACGTGCTGGCCACCGCACCGGTCTTGGTGGGCAGCGGCACGCCGTTCTTTACGGCCCTGGACAACTGGGTGAACCTGACCCTGGTGGAGACCCGGACGTTTCCCGACGGCGTGGTCCTGACCAGGTACGAGACCAGGCACTGAGTGCCCGACGTCGGATCGGCGCGGGCTTCGGGCCGGATCTCCTCGCGCTGTGCCGAGGCGGTTGTGATACCCCCGCCGGATCACAGGCCTTTCGCGGATGGCGAGGGCCGGAATCGAACCGGCGACACCACGATTTTCAGTCGTGTGCTCTACCGACTGAGCTACCTCGCCGCAGCCAGGATGGTAGCGGCGGGGCGCTAGCTCGCGGCTTCCCAGAACTTCAGGATCGGCAGCGGGTCGATCGGGTGGCCGCCGCCATACCAGGCGCCCTCCCAGACCTCGAAGTGGAGGTGCGGACCCTGCGAGCTGCCGGTGTTGCCGACCTGCGCGATCTGCTGCCCGGCGGCGACGTGGTCTCCCTTCGACACCAGCAGGCTGCCCTGGCGCAGGTGCATGAAGACGTACATGAAGTCCTCCCCGTCGCCGTCCAGCACGAGGTAGTAGCCGGCGCCGCCGGCCTGGTAGGCGCGCCAGTGGATCGTGCCGGCCTTCGGCGCGACCAGCGGCGTGCCCTCGGCGGCGGCGACATCCTGGCCCTGGTGGATGTGACCGGTGCGGGGCGCGCCGAACCGAGCGTCCTTGCCGCCGAAGTCGTACGGACCCTTGACCGGGAAGATCCCGTTTCCGGCGGCCGCGGGATCCGGTGCCGGGGCCGGGGGCGCGACTGCCACGGTCGTCGCCCGCACCGCCCGGCGCCCGCGCGGGTTGATCGCGGTGATCCTCACCCGGTAGCTCCCGGGGGAGAGTGAACGCCTGACCGAGTGGACGATGCCTGTGCGGCGCCGCCCGAGGTTGACGCGCTTGGTGCCGCTGCCCGCCAGGCTCACGAACGCGAGCCGCACCCGCACCCGGCCGGCGGCGTCACCAACCTGGAATCGCACGAGCGCGCGGCTGGACGAGTCGGTCGCCACGGCCTGCGAGGCGTCGAAGATCGTCAGGATCGGACGCGGGCTGACGGGAGGTGGAGTGGAGGCGCCGCTCTGTGGGATGGGGGCGTCAGCGCCCGTGATCGGGACGCTTCCTACGCCACCGCTTGCACCACCGGTTTGGGCGAGCGCAACAGGAGCGGCCAGGAGCAGGGCAACCATGCCCACGAATGTGCCAGCGGCCTTGCCAGACACCTCTCCTGTTGTCGGCGCCTACGAGATGTGTTGAAGCCCTCGCACGCAGGGCATGGAACAAATGTCCAGCTAGGGGCCGGCGAGCCGGACGGCAAGCTCGACCGCCTCGGCCGCCGTCTCGGCGTATGAGACCTCGCTTGGCAGCCGGCCGGCGTGCTCCAGCCGCCACCCGGCGAGCAGCACCACGGGCCGCCCGACCACACCGGCGAGGCCGATCTCCGAGAGCGTTCCCCATCCTCCGCCGACCGCCACGACCACGTCGGCGGAGGCGACCACGGCGAGGTTGCGGGCGTGGCCGAGCCCGGTCGCGATCGTCACGTCGGAAAACCGGTTGCCCGCTGCTCGATCCGTACCGGGGAGCACGGCCACGACTGTGCCCCCGGCCTGACTCGCGCCCCGGGAGGCCGCCTCCATCGCGCCGAACGCTCCCCCGGTGACGAGGGTGAAGCCGGCGCGCGCCAGCCCCGCGCCAACCTCCTCGGCGTGCGCCGCAGTCTTCTCGTCGCAGCGCCCGGGGCCGATCACTGCCGCATATCGCCGCTCGTCAGCCAACGGCCGCCCCCATCATGCTTGCCATCAGGTCGAGCGCGCCCCCCTTGGACAGCGGCTCGTTCAGATTGCCGCACTTCGGCGACTGCACACACGAGGGGCAGCCGGACTCGCACGGGCACTCGGCCAGCAGGCGGCGCGCGTCGGTGACCAGCCGCCCGAACTCCTCGAAGCCCCGTTTCGTGATCCCGACGCCGCCCGGGTGGCCGTCGTAGATGAAGATCGTCGGACACCCGGTCTGATGGTGGTAGTTCGTGGACAGACCGCCGATGTCCCACCGGTCGCACATCGCGATCAGCGGTAGGACCGCGATCTGGGAATGCTCGGCTGCATGCAGTGCGCCGAGCAGCTCCTGCAGGCCCAGCTCTCCCACGTGTGCCTCCGGGAGCTCGTACCAGAGCGCTTGCGTGACGAAGTTCTGCTCCGGCAGGTCGAGCGTCTGGAGGTCGATCACCTCGTGGTCGGCCATGCGCTTGCGCTGGTATGCGACCACCTCCTGCATCACGGACACGATCCCGAACCGCAGCGGCACGCCGAGCGCGTCGCGCTCTTCGCGCGTCTCCTCGATGAAGGTCTCGGTGTCGATCTTGGGCTGCGTGTACCAGTCGCCCTCGGCCGGGCGCACGATCGCGCGGCGCTGGTCCAGCTCGAGGTCCTCGACCTCGTATGGCTCGCCGAGGTGCAGATAGACCGCTCCGGGGTGGACGGTGGAGAACGCCCGCTCGGCCTCCACGAAGCCGATCAGCTCGCCGCCGTCGGCGTTCACGATCGCGAACGACTCCGTCGACGCGGAGCGCAGCGACAGCTTGGCGGCCGGGAAGTCGGCTCCTCGCAGCTGCCAGCGGCCCTCGCGCTTGCGCAGCCGTCCGGCGGTCACCAGGCGGTCAGCGATCTCCGGGAACGAGGGGCCGAGCGTCTCCGTGTCCTGCGCGGTCAGTGGCGCCTCGTACGCAGCCGCGCACAGGTGACTCATGTAGATCGTCTCGGAGGTGTGATCGAGGATCGCTGCCTCCACCGGGCGGTCGAGGAACTCCTCCGGGTGGCGGCAGAAGAACTGGTCCAGCGCATCGTCGCCGGCGACGTACATCGCCAGGCCGCCGCGCTCGGTCCGTCCCGCGCGGCCCCACTGCTGGCGCAGGCTCGCGACCGTGCCCGGGAAGGTCACCGACATCGCCGCGTCGAGGTGGCCGATGTCGATGCCCAGCTCGAGCGCGTTCGTCGTCACGACACCGAGCAGCTCTCCGCTCGCCAGGCGGCGCTCGATGTCGCGGCGCTGCTGCGGCGTGTAGCCGGCCCGGTACGGGGTCACCCGCTGGGCGTTGTCTCCGGCAGCCTCGAGGCGCGTGCGGGCGAACTGGTAGATCAGCTCCGCCGAGCGCCGGCTGCGCGCGAAGCAGATCGTGCGCACGCCCTTCGCGATCAGGTCGGCGAACACGGACGATGCCTCTCCCAGGGCCGAAGCGCGGCGGCCGGTGCGCTCGTCGAGCAGCGGCGGGTTGCACATCACCACCTCGCGCGGCCCGCGAGGAGAGCCGTCCCGCTCGACGAGGCTGAAGTCCAGCCCGGTCAGCTCGTGGGCGAGCGACAGCGGGTTCGCGATCGTGGCCGATGTGAGCACGAACCGCGGCCGGGTGCCGTATGCCTCGGCGAGCCGCCGCAACCGCCGCAGCACGTTCCCGACGTGGGACCCGAACACCCCCCGGTAAACATGGGCCTCGTCGACGATCACCAGCGCCAGGTTCGCGAGGAAGTCGCCCCACCCGGCGTGGTGCGGCAGGATTCCGACGTGCAGCATGTCCGGATTGGTGAGAACCACGTTCGCACGGCGCCTGATCGCAGCGCGCTCCCCCTGGGGGGTGTCGCCGTCGTAGATCGCGTGCCGCAGCTCGGGGATCTGGAGCTCCTGGAGGCTGCGCGCCTGGTCCTGTGCGAGCGCCTTGGTGGGATAGAGATACAGCGCGCGCGCTCGGGGATCGCCCGCGAGGACGTGCAGGACGGGAAGGTTGAAGCACAGCGACTTGCCGCTCGCGGTGCCGGTCGTGACGATCGTGTCGCCGTCACGCATCACGCTGTCCCAGGCCTGGACCTGATGGGTGAACAGCGACCCGATGCCGCGGCGCCCGAGCGCCGCAACGACCTTGGGGTGGAGGTCGTCCGGGATCGGCGCCTGCTCGGCGGGATGGCCGGGCTGGTGTACGCGCGCGACGAGGCGCTCGTCCTCTCCGGCGAGCAGCCCCTCGAGCGCGTCCGTCCAGGCAGACCCCATCGTGCTGTAACAGTAGAGGCGCGATGACGCTCACCCATGCGGACATCTCGCGCACTGCGGCCGAAGAATGGTTCGCCTCGCGGAGCTACCGGCACGACCGGTTTGCCGACGTTGCGGCGCTGGCCGAGCGCAAGCGCAGGCTGGGGCTGTCTGTGACGTTGGTGCTGCCGAGCCGCGAGGTGGCCGGCACGATCGGCCCGGTCCTGAGGGAGGTGGAGGCGCTTCGCCGGCAGGCCCCGATCGTGGACCAGGTGGTGGTGGTCGATTCAGGCTCACGGGACGGGACGGCCGACATCGCGCGCCGGCATGGCGCGGAAGTTCACGACGAGTCGGATCTGCTCCCGGAGGTGGGACCGGTGCTCGGCAAGGGCGACGCGATGTGGCGGGCGCTGTCGATCGCGCGGGGCGACATCGTGGTCTATGCGGACGCGGACAGCGCCAGCTTCGGGGCGCACTTCATATACGGGATGCTCGGCCCGCTCCTGTGCGATGAGGAGGTGCGGTTCGTGAAGGCCACGTACCACCGGCCGGTCACCGCTCCCGACGGCACGGTGGTGGACGACGCCGGTCGCGTCACCGAGCTGACCGCCAAGCCGCTGCTGGCGATCTTCTACCCCGAGCTGGCCGGCTTCGGCCAGCCGCTGGCCGGTGAGGTCGCCGCGCGGCGCGACCTCCTGCGATCGATCCCGTTCCTGACCGGATACGCGGTCGAGATGGGAATGATGATCGACGTCCTGCGCCGCGTCGGCCTTGCCGGGATGGCGCAGGCCGACCTCGGCAGCCGCGTCAACCGTTCTCAGCGCCTGCTCGCGTTGAACTCGATGTCCTACGCGGTGGCGCGCGCGCTTCTGACCCGCGCCGGGCAGGCCGTGGACGCGGAGTCGTACCTCCACGCGGCGAACCGGCCCACCGGGGTGGAGCTCGAGCGCCGGGTTGTGAGCATGGTCGAGCGCCCGCCCATGGCAAATTTCGACGATTCCGAGAATCACCGTCCCTAGTGGCCCTGCGCTGCGTCTACACCGATCTCGACGGCACGATGCTGGGCCGCGGCGCCTCCCTTTTGCGCGACGCCGAGGGCAACTTCTCGACGCTCGCGGTCCGCGCGCTGGAGGCGTGTCACCGCGCCGGCGTCGAGGTCGTCATCAAGTCCGGCCGCCGCCGCGCCCAGGTGCACGAGGACGCCCGGCTGATCGGCCAGCCCGCGTTCATCTACGAAATGGGCGCGGGACTCGTGGACGGCGACGAGGAGGTCTTCCTGACCGGGTCGTTCGATTCCGAGGGGGAGACCGTCCACGACCAGATCGAGCGGTCGGGAGCCCCCCGGTTGCTGCTCGAGACCTTTCCCGGACGCCTCGAGTACCACGCGCCTTGGCACACCGACCGCCACTTTTCTCACCTCTTCCGTGGCCACATCCCGCTCGCGGAGGTGGAGAAGCTGTTCGCCGAGCGCGAGCTGGACCTGCGACTGGTGGACAACGGCATCACACGCCGCCGCTCCCCCGAGCTGAACGTGGACGAGGTCCACGTCTACCACCTGATCCCGGCCGCCGCCGGGAAGGGACGAGCCGTGGCGACCCACATGCGGCGCCGAGGCCTGAGCCCGGAGGAGACGATCGCGATCGGCGATTCCCGTGGCGATCTGGAGGTCGCCGACGTGACCGGCCGGTTCTTCCTGGTTGCGAACGGCCTCGAGCACGACCCGCAGATCCGCGACTCCTTCGCGAGCCGGTCGAACGTGACCGTGACGGAGGAGCCGATGACGGCGGGGTTCTACGAGGCGATCGTCCGCTCGCTCGCCGAGGGCTAGGCGCGTGACGATTCCGAACCGTGCTGACTTTTCCCGCCCCTGCCAGGAAAAGTCAGACCGGTGGCAGCCGCCTGCCGTAGCGCGATCGTATTGGCGCACGTCACGTCGATCGGGGCGGTAGCAGGCGCCGCGCCAGCCGTTTCGCCGCGCGCTCGATATCGGCTCCCGACGCCACTGCGCCGTCGCGTGCGGCGGCCTCGACCTCCACGTTCATGAGGCGGTGCGTGAACGCATCCAGCCGGTCGACGCCCGGCAGCGCGTAGCAGGGCACTCCGCCCTGGCGGCAGCGGGTCGCGACCTCGAACACCGCCTTGCCGCGCAGCGTCTGGCGGTCCATCGAACCCTCGCCGGTCACGACCGCGAACGATCCGCGCATCGCGGCGTCGAAGCCGATCGTGTCGAGTACGAGCGCGGCGCCCGGTCGCAGCGCGCCGCCGGCAAACGCCCACAGCCCGCCGGCCAGCCCACCGCCCGCGCCGGCCATCGGCTCCGCACGCGGGATCGCGCCCGGTGGTCTTTCTTGCGAGCCGCGCCCATGCGACCAGCCGCTTCTCGAGCTTGCCGACCTCGTCGGGTGAGGCGCCCTTCTGCGGTGAGAAGGTGCGCGCCGCGCCGTCGGGCCCAGTACATCGGGACGCGCACGTCGCAGGCCAGCGAGAGCTTCACACCGCGCAGGGTGCGGCGCAGCTCGCGCAGATCGGCCGTCCGGGACGTGAAGTGGGCTCCCAGCGCCTCCAGCGCTCCCCGGCCGCCGTCGGTCGTGGCGCTGCCGCCGACGGTGACCACGATCTCGCGCGCGCCGGCGTCGATGGCGGTCCGGATCAGCTCGCCGGTGCCGCGACTCGAGGCCGCCACCGCGTCGCGCTCGTCGTCGCGCAGGCGCCACAGCCCGGACGCCTGGGCCTGCTCGACGACCGCGATGCGGCCGCCGTCGAGCATCGCGAACGCGGCCATCGACCTCGCGCCCGAGCACGTCGGTTGCGCGGGCGCCCAGAATCCGGCCGCCGCGAGCCCGCACGATCGCCTCCATCGTGCCCTCTCCGCCATCGGCGACCGGCATCAGGGTTACCTCGTCCACACCGCCTGCCAGCAGCCCGCGGCCGATCGCGGCCGCCACCTCGCCGGCATCGAGCGTGCCCTTGAACTTGTCGGGCGCGACGAGGACCGGCCGGGTCACGGCTCTGACGACGCCAGCGCCTCCTCGAAGGCCTGCCGCGCGGGCGAACCGAACACGGCGAAGACGATCGTCTCCAGCGTGCTGCCCTCCGCCAGGTGGCGCCGCACCTCCTCGACCTCGATCCGCGCCGCCTCCTCGATCGGGAACCCGCCCACACCGGTCCCGAACGCAACGAGAGCAAGCGAGCGCGCGCCGAGCTCCTCGGCCGTGGCCAGCGTGGCGGCGGTCGCGCGGCGGATGATGTCCGCTGACGTCGGCCCGCCCAGCTCCATCGTGGCCGCGTGGATCACCCAGCGCGACGGCAGGTCTCCCGCCGGCGTGGCCACCGCCTCGCCCAGCCCGATCGGCGCGACGCGGTCGCTTTCCTCCTGGATCGCCGGGCCGCCCGCGCGGGCGATCGCGCCGGCCACGCCGCCACCGTGGGCCAGCCGCGTGTTGGCCGCGTTGGCGATCGCATCCACCTCGAGTTTCGTCACGTCCGCCTCGCGGACCTCCACCTTGGCCATGGCGTCCGGAGGTTAGTACGCTCTGCGCGATGTCCCAGGACCACGCCACACCGGCCGAGGAGGAGTACCTCCAGATCATCTACTGGCTGATGGAGGCGGAGCTCCCGATCACCGGCGCGAACATCGCCCGGGCGATGCGGCTCTCCCCGCCCACGGTGCACGAGATGCTCGGGCGCCTCGAGCAGGACGGCTACGTCACGCGCGCCGAGGACCGCTCGCTGGCCTTCTCGCCGTCGGGGCTCGAGCAGGCGGAGGCCATCGTGGGGCGGCACCGGCTGATCGAGCGGTTCCTGACTGACGTGGTCGGCATCGCGTGGGACGACGTGCACGAGGAAGCCGAGAAACTCGAGCACGCGATGTCACCCGCGTTCGAGCAGTGGATGATCAGCGCGGTCGGGGACGCGAAGACGTGCCCGCACGGGCATCCGATCGAGCCCGGCACGCGGGTTCCGGGTGTCCCGCTCGCCGACGTGGAGGTGGGCGCGGAGGTCGAGGTGCTCCGGTTCGAGAACGAGGCCGAGGACCTCCTCCACTATCTGAAGGGCGCCGGGATGGCGCCGGGACTGAAGGGCACCCTCTCCGAGTCGAGCGGCGACGAGGTGGTGCTGCAGTCGAACGGCGACTCCGTGTCGGTCACGCGCAGCGTCGCCGAGACGGTCTCGGTGCGCGCCGACCCGTCACCACCGCCGCGCACCGCGCTTCCCGAGCAGCTCGTGCTCGGCAAAGACCGGTACGGCCGCTAGGCAGGCGCCTTGATGGCGGAGCAGCGCCTCGCCGAGGCGCCGCACGCCCTCGTCGATCTGGTCGGGGGTGACCCCCGAGTATGCGAGCCGCAGGGCGTTGCGCCCGCCCTCGAGCATGAAGTCCGAGCCCTTCACGAACACGACCCCGCGCTCCGAGGCGGCGCGCCAGCAGCTGCTCGGTGTCGACCTCCTCCGGCAGCTCCACCCACAGGAAGTAGCCGCCCTCGGGCGCCACGTACGATGCGTCGTCGCCGATGTAGCGGTCGAGCGCTTCGATCAGCGCGTCGCGGCGCTCGCGCAACGCGCCCTTCACGTGCTCGATCGAGTCGTTGATGGCGCCCGAGCGGCAGAACTCGTAGACGATCGCCTCCGCCAGCATGTTGGGCGAGATGTACGTGTTCACCGCCAGCGTGCTGATCTGTGCGATCAGCGCGGGCGGGCCGATCAGGTACCCGATCCGCACGCCCGGGGCGATCGTCTTGGAGAACGAGGAGGCATGCACGACGTGGCCGTCGCCGGGCCGCGCAAGATGGGCGTCCAGGGACAGGAGCGTGGGCAGCCGCTCGCCCGCGAACGACAGCTCGCCGTATGGATCGTCCTCGAAGATCACGAAGTCGTGCTCCTCCGCGAGCACGACCAGACGCTCGCGCTTCTCGAGTGACAGCGTGCAACCGGCTGGGTTGTGGAAGTTCGGGATCACGTGGATCAGCTTCGGTCGCAGGCCGCCGGCCAGCAGCCGCTCCAGCTCGCCGAGATCGATGCCATCGTCGTCGAGCGGGACGGCGGTCAGCTTGGCGCCGCGCCGCTGCAGGCCGAGCAATGTGCGGTCATACGACGGCGCTTCCACGACGACCGAGTCGCCGGGCTCGATGACGGTGTCGAACAGGAGCATCCCGGCCTCGAGCGACCCGTTGGCGACGAGCACGCGCTCCGGCTCGACGCCATTCCGCTCGGCGATCCACGCCCGCAGCGGCGCGTAGCCCGAGCCCGCGCCATAGGCCAGCGCGCCGACAGGATCCTCGCGAAGCGCGCGATCGGCCGCCGCGCGCAACTCCTCCGGCGGAGTCATGTCGGGGCTCGGAACGCCCCGCGCGAAGGAGATCAAGCCTGGGGTGGACATGTTGGGTGAGGATAAACGCAGTTCGCAGTTGCGAACTGCCGGCCGCGACTGCGAACTTAGGCCTTCGCCCCTACTCTGCTCAGCCGCTATCTGCGCTGCCTCAGTCGGATTGCGCCCGACCGGAATGCCCTTCGCCTCCAGCGCCTCGGCCTTGGCCTGCGCCGTGCCGGATGAGCCGGAGATGATCGCGCCGGCGTGACCCATGCGCTTGCCGGGTGGCGCCTGGAAGCCCGCGATGTAGGCGACCACCGGCTTCGAGACGTGCTCGCCGATGTACTCGGCGGTGCGCTCCTCCTCGTCGCCGCCGATCTCGCCCACCATCACGATCAGCTCGGTCTCGGGGTCCTGCTCGAACAGCGCGATCACGTCGATGAACGACGACCCGATGACCGGATCGCCGCCGATCCCAACGATCGTGGAATTGCCGACACCGAGCTGGGCCAGCTCGTAGCCGATCTGGTAGGTGAGCGTGCCCGAGCGCGAGACGAGCCCGACGCCTCCAGGAGAGAAGAAGTCTGCCGGGATGATCCCCACGTTGGCCTTGCCCGGCGACAGCACGCCGGGGCAGTTCGGCCCGACCAGGCGTGAGTCGGTGCCCTCGAGGTAGTTGTAGACGCGCAGCATGTCGTGCGCGGGAATTCCCTCGGTGATGCAGATGATGGTGGCGATGCCCGCGTCCGCCGCCTCGTAGATCGCGTCCGCGGCGAAGGGCGGCGGCACGAAGACCATCGCCGTGTTGGCGCCGGTCTCGGCCACGGCCTTGTGCATGGTGTTGAAGACCGGGACGCCCTCGACCTGCTCACCCTCTTTGCCCGGGGTGACGCCGGCGACCAGGTCGGTGCCGTAGTCCTTGTTGCGCTTGCCATGGAACTGGCCCTGCCTGCCGGTCAACCCCGAGATTGCGAGCTTGGTGTCCTGATCGACGAGGATGGCCACTACGCCGGGACTCCTTCCTTCGCCAGCTTCACGACCATCTCCGCTGCCTCGAGCATGGTCTTCGCCGGGTACAGCTGCGGCGCGTCGGCCTCCGCCAGGATGCGCCTGCCCTCCTCGTCGTTCGTGCCGTCGAGCCGCACCACGATCGGCACCTTCACGTCGATCTGGTCGAGCGCCTTGAGGATCCCGTTTGCCACCTCGTCGCAGCGGGTGATCCCGCCGAAGATGTTGAACAGCACGGCCTTCACCTTCGGATCCGAGAGCAGCACCTCGAGCGCGGCCACGATCTCATCGGCCTCGGCGCCGCCGCCCACGTCGAGGAAGTTCGCCGGGCGGCCACCCGCCTGCGCGACCACGTCCAGCGTTGACATCACGAGGCCGGCCCCGTTACCGAGGATTCCGACCTCACCGTCCAGCTTCACGTACGTGATGCCACGCTCCTTCGCCATCTGCTCCTGCGGGTCCTCGGCGGAGGGATTTCGCATCTCGGCCACCTGCGGCTGGCGAAACAGAGCGTTGTCGTCCACGGTCACCTTTGCGTCCAGGGCGGTGACCTGCCGGTCGCCGGTCACGATCAGCGGGTTGACCTCGACCAGCATGGAATCGGTGGCGACGAAGACGTCGTAGAGCCTCGCGAGCATCGAGCCCACGGGCCTGATCACGTCGGCGTCGATCCCGCTCTCGAATGCCAGCCGGCGTCCGTGGAAAGGAAGGAAGCCGACCAGCGGGTCCACATGGAGGCGGGCGATCTTCTCCTCAGCAACCTCCTCGATCTCCATTCCACCGGCCGCCGACAGCATCACCAGCGGCTTCTTGGCGCTCCGGTCGAAGACAACCGCCGCGTAGTACTCGGCCGCGATGTCGGAGGCCTCCTCGACCCAGATCTCGTGGACCGTGAGGCCGCGGATGTCCATGCCGAGGATCGCCTCGGCGTGCGCCTGCGCCTCGTCTGCGTCCTTTGCGACCTTGATGCCGCCGGCCTTGCCCCGGCCGCCGATCTGCACCTGGGCCTTGATCACGACGGGGAACCCCAGCTCCTCCGCAGCCTTGCGCGCGGCCTCCGGCGTGGTCGCATGGCGACCCTCCGGCACGGGGACGCCGTGCTCGGCGAAGAGCTGCTTGCCTTGGTATTCGAGCAGGTCCATGTATCGTTCCGCCCGCCCGCGGGGCGCGCAAAGCGCCTGGTGGGGCCGCGTCTGACCGGCGCGGGACGCTATCACCAAACCTGAACGGGAGCCCTTGCCTCTACCCAAGCACCTCGATTTCGTCAGCCTCGAGGTCTACGGCACCCTGATCGACTGGGAGACCGGGATCTACGAGGCCTTTCGCAAGGAGGCCGAGCGCGACGGTTTCACGATCGAACGCGACCGGCTGATCCCGCTGTTCCTCGAGATCCAGGCCGAGATCATGGCCGGCTCGTATGAGTTGTACGCCGAGGTGCTGAGGCGCACGGCGCTCCGGGTGGCGGAGGAGCTGGGATGGGAGCTGGAGCCCGTCAGGTCGAGCTTCCTGCCGAACAGCATCCCGTCGTGGGGCCCGTTCCGGGACACGAACGCCCTGCTCGAGCGCCTGCGCAAGAAGTACCACAAGGATCCGCCTCCGGACAAGATCACCACCGGCATCGGCCTGATCTCCAACATCGACGACAAGCTGCTGGGAGCCACCCGGCGGCATCTGCGAACCGACTTCGACCTCGTCGTGACCGCCCAGCAGGTGCGCAGCTACAAGCCCGACCCGGCCCACTTCAAGGAATGCAAGCGCCGCATCGGGACGAAGACGAAGTGGGTGCACATCGCCACCGGCCTGGAGACCGACGTGATCCCCTGCGTGAAGCTGAAGGTCCCGGTGATCTGGATCGACCGCAAGAAGCAAGGCTGGCCGCAGGGCCAGCGCGGCAAGCCGACCGAGATCGTGAAGGACCTGCGCTCGGCGGTGAAGCTGCTCGGCGCGGCCTAGCCTCCTGGCCCCTCCGGGGAGGGGGTCGTTCGGCGCCCTGCGGCGATTTCCTCACGACCCCCTCCCCTGCGGGGCCGTGACACACCGGGTGTTAGGGGACGAACACGCCTGGACCGCGAACAGGGTGTTCGGGGTGGAGGCGCCCATCGGCGCCCCCATCGAACACCTCGACTTGGTCGAGCGCCCAGATCGAGCGCTTCCCTTCCTGGACGGAGCCGGGTACGACTGCGTCGAAGCTGGTCGCCACCGAGCAGTTGGATCCGGCCGCCGACCCCGTCGGAACGCAAGGCACCGCGATCACGAAAGACAGGTCGGACACGGTCGCAGCCTCGCTCTGCGAGGCGCCGTTGGCCCCGTCGGTCAGGCGGACGGCGAGGGCCCCTTGAAGCTCGCCGCTGTAGTCGGCAAGCGTGCCCTGGCGGCGCACGTCCGTGACGCTCAGCTGGGCGTTGACATCCGCCTCGTCGGCCGGCGAGATCAGGTCTCCCGGCACGACTGCGAGTCGCACCGCGCCCAGCGACTGCACCGCCTGGCCGTTCGCATCGGGGGTGCCGACTGTGAGCTGCGTCGAGGTCTGCTGCGGCGGGGCACACGAGCCGAAGGCAAGCGGCGGCCCGTGAGTACGGTTGGACGCCGAGCACGCGGCGTAGGCGGGTACGAGCGAGGCCCGCAGCGGCGTGGCGCCCGCCGGCCGTGCGTACCCGCTCAAGACCTGGATCGAGAAGTTACGGGTGGTCCACCTCGGGTTGGTGCCACTCGCGGAGCCGAGCAGTTGGTTCGATCCCCACACCATGTCGTCCCGAGTCGGGTCAGGTGAGGCTCCGGCGTAGTCCCCCCACCGGCATGGACCCGGGTTGCAGCTGAAGTCCTGTGCCGCGGCCACGCTCGATCCGATCAGGATGTCGCCCGCGGTCGCACCCGCCGGCATGTCGGCGGCATGCCATCTGGCACGGATCTGGGCAAGCAGCGATCCGCTGCCGAGGTTGTAATGGATCACCGCGTCCTGGCCGTTGCCGGTCGGCGAGATCGCGGCGTTGAAGACGTAGTGCGTGGCGTCCGACACGGTGCCCGCCTGCTTGAGCGCGGCGGCGGGGCAGGTGATCCCGTTGCACAGGCTGGGCACGAGCTCGTACCAGCGCACCACCGAGGGCGCGCCGGGACCGTCGACGGTGTGCTGGGTCCAGATCGCCCTTCGCTCCCGAGACGTCCGGGTCCGACATGGCCGCCGCCTGGGTGAGACGCGTGTCGAGCGAGTCGAGGACCCGGCTGCTGCTCGGCTGTGGCACGTTCAACGGGAAGTCGTAGCTCGCAACGTTGACGTTGCCGTCGCTCACGAGGCTCGGCGAGCTCCCACCACCCCCACCGGTCACGTGCCAGAGCATGATCTGGTTCGCGGGGCCGAACTCCGGGAAGTCGGCCGCGGCCACGTACGCGTTCGGACCGCCGTCGGCGGCGTGGGCCGGCACGGGAGTGAAGACGACGTCGCCGTCGGCGCTCAGCAGCGGGCTGGAGGAGGACCCGAAGGAGAACCCAGCCGGCAAGGCGCAGCTCTGATCGCCCGCGGGCGGCTTCTCGTATGCCCAGATCCTGGCTGTGAGGTAGCTGTTGCCCTGGAACACGTCGCTCCCAATCACGATGTGCCCATTGTTCGTGGCGAGCTTCGGATAGTCGTCGATCACGGATCCTGTCCCCTGGGAGAACCGGCACCAGTTGCCTGCATCGGTCGAGCTGGGTAGCGGGGTGGGGCTTGCGGTCTTGGACCACCCGAACACGAGGAAGTTCTGCGAGCCGCCGTCGCAGTCGAGCGCCGTGTAGAACCACCGGCTTGCCTGCCGGTCCCAGAGGACCTGTGGATCGCAGTGGAAGTTGGTGGGCCGGCCGACGAAGGTGTCGAGGTCGATCTGGGAGGCAAGCCCGAGCGTCGAGCGGTTGTAGACGGCGACCTGGGAGTTGACCATCTCCATGTAGTGACCAGGGCCGATCGCGCCCGTCGAGTCGGGCGGCGTCGATCCAGCAGCGGCAATGCCCGGCTGATTGGCGGGGTTGGTTGCGCTGGACCTGGGGGAGGGACCCGGGCTGCTGCCTCGCCCGACCGCCGAGCGGTTCTTCGCCCGGCGCAGTTTCTCGGGGTTGCGGGTCCGGAACGGCAGGGCTCCCGGCCCGGGCTCGAACGTCTGGCCGGTTTCCGGGCGGACGAGGGACTGAACGCTCCCGGGTGGCACCGGTTCGCCGTCGCGGACGGCCGCCGCGGCGAGCCCGCCCCCCGGCAGGATCAGCAATGCGGCAATGGGCAGCAAGGTGAAGTGAAGCGCCCGTTTCACGACTCGTGCCATTCTGGGCCGGACGGCGGACCCGGTCAAGCGCCCTGCAAGGACGCGGGCTACTTGATGAGCGCGATCGCGTCGCCGGCCGCGACCGAGGCGCCCTCGCTGACGCTCAGCTCCTCGACCTTGCCGGCCACGGGCGCGGTGATCTCGTTCTCCATCTTCATCGCCTCGATCACGCATACGACCGCGCCCGCATCGACCTCCTGGCCCTTCTCGACGTTCACGCGCAGCACCGTTCCCTGGAGCGGTGACACCAGCGAGCCGCTCGAGGCGCCGTCGGAGCCGCCGCCGCGGTCGCGGCGTGGTGCGGGCCGTCCGACGGAGTTCGCGCCCGCCGGCACCCCGCCGCCCTGAGGCGGCGGGCCGATCACCTTCACGGTGAACCGGCGGCTGTCGACCTCCACCGTGTAGTCGCGCTCGACCTTCTCCGCGCCATCTTCCCCCTCGGCCGGGGCCGGGGCGGCGGGCGCCTCCGGCGCCAGTGACTTCAGCCACTTCGGATCCTCGACGAGATCGCGACAGGTCTCGGCGTTTTGCCACTGCTTGGTCGAGAGCAACGCCTTGTGGAACGGGATCAGGGTCGTGATGCCGCCGATCTCGTACTCGTCGAGGGCGCGCAGCATGCGCGCGGTGGCGGCCTCGCGGTCCGTGTCCCACACGATCAGCTTGGCGACCATCGGGTCGTACATCGGGGAGATCTCGGCGCCTGGCTCGACACCGGAGTCGACTCGCACACCGGGGCCGGCGGGCTCCCGGTAGGTGGTGATGCGCCCGGGTGCGGGTGCGAACTTCTTGTGGGCGGCCTCGGCGTTGATCCGGCACTCGATCGAGTGGCCCCGCAGGTCGACCTCGTCCTGGGAGAAGGACAGCGCATCGCCGGCCGCGATGTGGATCTGCTCGCGCACGATGTCGATGCCGGTGGCCATCTCGGTGACCGTGTGCTCCACCTGCACCCGGGTGTTCATCTCCAGGAAGAAGTATTCGGGCTTGCCGTCCTCACCCTGGGCCAGGAGGCCCTCGATCGTCCCCGCGGAGCGGTATCCGATCGCCTCGGCGGCATCGGTGGCGATCTTCCCGATCCGCGCGCGGAACGCTTCGTCGACGCCCGGCGCCGGGGTCTCCTCGATCAGCTTCTGGTGGCGGCGCTGGACGGAGCAGTCGCGCTCGCCCAGGTGGACGACGGTGCCCTTTCCGTCGGCGAGCACCTGAACCTCGACGTGGCGCGGATCCTCGAGGTAGCGCTCGATGTACACGGTCGGGTCGGAGAAGAACTTCTCACCCTCACGGGCCGCCCCTTCGAGCGCCTTTTCCAGCTCGTCCTCCGACAGCGCGACACGAAATCCCTTCCCGCCTCCCCCGCCGGCCGCCTTCACGGCGATCGGATAGCCGATCTCCTTCGCGACCTGCCGGGCCTCCTTCAGGCCGTCGACCGGGTCGGTCGTGCCCGGGACGATGGGGACCCCGGCCGCCTTCATCAGGGCGCGGGCCTTCGTCTTCGAGCCCATTGCCTCGATTGCCTTCGCCGGCGGGCCGATGAACACCAGGCCGGCTTTCTCGCACGCCTTCGCGAAGGGTGCGTTCTCAGCCAGGAAGCCGTACCCGGGGTGGATCGCCTCGGCGCCCGACTGCTCGGCGACCTCGAGGATCTTCTCGGTCTTCAGGTAGCTCTCCGCCGCTGGGCCGGGCCCGATCAGGTACGACTCGTCCGCCTCGCGGACGTGCGGAGCCTCGCGGTCGACCTCGGAGTACACGGCAACCGACGCGACGCCCAGCTCCTTCAGCGCCCGGATCACGCGCACCGCGATCTCGCCCCGGTTGGCTACGAGGACCTTGGTGAACATCGGCGGCGGACTATATACGACGGGGCCTTCGCCCAGCCCCAACGCCGGTGTGATGGAAATCGGTTGCTATAGAGCCACGTAGCCCCACACCGGCGGGGCCCCGAAGGCAGCGAGAGGGGCCCGCGGGTGCGGGCCCCTCTCGTGAGGCTCACCGTCTGGGTAGCAGCGGCCTCGCCGTCCTACTGGACGCGCGGCGCGGCGGGTGTCTTCCCTGCCGCCGCACCGGCGTCACATCAGGCGTTTCTCGATCTGCATCCCTCCTTCGTGCAACGCGTTGTCGCGTGGTCGGGTTCTCGAGCCCCTAGCGGGCGCTCTTCGCGTGGGGGCAACCCGACTGCTTCTTCGCGCCGCGCTTGCCCTTCTTGCCCTTCTTGCTCTTCTTGGACTTCTTGGCCGCCTTGCTCTTCTTCGCGGCCTTCTTCGCCTTCGGCTGCGCCGCGGGGGCCGCCGCCGTGGTGACGTAGCGGACCTCGACGATCGTCGCCGCCGGAGCCGCCAGCACCGGGGCAGGACCGGCGTTGCCGCCGCCTGCCGTCTGGGACTGGGTGTTGCCCTGCGTCGTGCTGTTGGTGTTGCTTGCGTTGGACGTCGTGGTCCCGTTGTTCGTCTGGATCACGTCGCCGTTGAAGCACCGCTTGCAGATGATCGTCACGCCGTTGCCGACGTACGTGTTGCTCTGCTCGGTGCTGGCGTTGGCCGACGCGTCCTGGTCGGTCTCGTTCTCGTTCGACGCCGACTGGCTCTGCTCGACGTCGTCGCCCGAGCCCGCACCGGCGGCGTTGCCGCCACCCGCGGTCTGGGACTGGTTGTTGCCCTGCGTGGTGCCGTTGCCGTTCGCGGCCTCGGCAGTCGTGCTGCCGTCGTTCGCCTGCGTGACGTTGCCGTTGAAGCAACGCTCGCACTCGATCTCCTCGCCGTCGAGGATGTACGCGTTCGACTGCTCAGTCGAAGCGTCGGCGTCCGCGTTCTGCTCGGTCTCGTTCTCGTTCGACGCGTCCTGGCTCTGCTCGACGTCGTCGCCCGAGCCCGCACCGGCGTTGTTGCCACCACCGGCGGTCTGGCTCTGGTTGCCAGTCTGGCCGGTCGCGTTCTCGTTGCCGGCCGTCGCCGTTGAGTCGGCGTGGTTGCCCTGGGTGACGTCACCGTTGTTGTTGTGGTCACCCTCGCCGCCCTCGACCTCGAGCGAGTTCTCCTGCTCGGTCGTGGCGTCGGCGTCCGCGTCCTGGTCGGTGCTGTTCTCGTTCGACGTCTCCTGCTCCTGCTCGACGTCGTCCCCAGCGCCGTTGCCGGCGGAGTTGCCACCACCGGCGGTCTGGCTCTGGTCGCCGGACTGGGTGGTGCTGTTCCCGTTGTTCGACTCGGCAACAGAGCCCGGGTCGTTCAACTGGAGGTTGCCGCCGTTGCAGTTGCGGTCACCCTCGTCCGGGCAGTCGAGCTCGATCGAGTTCTCCTGCTCCGTTGTGGCCTCGGAGCTGGCGTCCTGATCGGTCTCGTTCTCGTTCGACGCGTCCTGGTCCTGCTCGACGTCGTCGCCCGAGCCGTTCCCGTCGTGGGTTCCGCCACCGGCGGTCTGGTCCTGCGTGTTGCCCTGGTCCGTCGTGTTGTCGTTGCCGGCCGTGGCACCGGTCTCGGCGTGGTTGCCCTGGGTGGCGTCGCCGTTGTTGTTGTGGTCGCCCTCGTCGGAGCCGTCGACCTCGATCGAGTTCTCCTGCTCCGTCGTTGCCTCGGAGCTGGCGTCCTGATCGGTCTCGTTCTCGTTCGATGCGTCCTGGCTCTGCTCCACGTCGTCCCCGGCGCCGTCGCCGGCAGAGTCGCCGCCACCGGCGGTCTGACCCTGGTCGTTGGACTGCGTGGTGCCGTTGCCGTTGCCGGCGCTGGCGTCGGTGTAGCCGTCGTTCGCCTGTCCGGCAGCACCGTTGTTGTTGCGGTCGCCCTCCTCGGAGCCCTCGACCTCGATCGAGTTCTCCTGCTCCGTTGTGGCTTCGGAGCTGGCGTCCTGGTCGGTCTCGTTCTCGTTCGACGCCTCCTGGTCGGATTCGACGTCATCCCCGGAGCCGGCGCCCGTCTGGGTGCCGCCGCCCGCGGTCTGGTCCTGCGTGTTCACCTGGTCGGCACCGTTCTCGTTGCCGGCCGCGGAGTCCGTGGTGCCTCCGTTGGCCTGGGCGCCGGAGCCGTTGTTGCCGTGGTCTCCTTCGTCCGAGCCACCGAGCTCGACCGTGTTCTCCTGCTCTGTGGTTGCTTCGTCGTTCGCTTCCTGGCTGGTCTCGTTGGAGTTCGTCGCCGGTGCGTCCTGTGCGACGTCGTCTCCTGAGCCTGGCGCGGTCTGGGCGTAGCCCACACCCGGGCCGGCTCCGAGGACCAGAGCGAGGATGCTCACGAACAGCGTGAGTTTGATTCTCACTTTGATTCCTCCGTCTATCGATCTTTGGTCGCCGGGCGATTGGGGCCCCCGGCGCGGCCTAGTCGGCTGGGAGGCGGACTAGCCCGGGCGATCGATCGGAGGGACGTACGCCGACGGCCGCCACATGGCCGTCGATGTGAGGAAAGCTCTTTTCGGCAGGGGCGCCAGCAGCAGCCAGCCGCACGCCATCCCGAGGAGGGTCAGGAGCGCCATACCGGCGGCCGAGCCGCCGGCCGCGCCGAACAGGCCGACCGACTGGCCCTGACCGGGTCCGGATCCGCCGGGACCCGAGCCGCCGGCCGGCACGGGCTCCGCGCGGGATGCGGGGGCCACGTCGTGGCGCCTGTCGCGCTCGACGGCGGGGCGGATCTGCCCCAGAGCGCGAAGTCCGCGGAACACGGCCGGCGCGCCAGCGGAACACTGCCGGTCCCGCCGTTGCTGTCGAACGTCTCGGCGAGCAGCGCATCGTCGTAGACGTCCCAGCCCAGCGGCGCGCTGGTGGAGGCCGCCGGATCGAAAGTATCGATTGGCTGCGGCCGGCGCCTCTGGTGCCGGTGTGAAGGTCGTGGCCGCCGGCTCGTAGGAGGGCGGGCCCGCATGCGCGACGGTGTCGCGCTCGGCCGGTTGCTGCGCTGTGGTCCGGCGCGGAGGGCACCGGCTCGATCGCAGGCGGCGGCTCAGACGCCGACGCTGCCGGTTCCGGGGACGGCGCAGGTTCGGGGGGCGGAGGCGGTTCCGGGAATCGGCGGGGACTCCGGCACCGGAGCCGGGTCGCTCGACGCGTCCGGCACGACGACGGGCTCGCCCGTGCTTGCCGGGTCGGCCTCCTGTGCGCTTGCCACGGGCGTCAGCGCGAATGCGAGCGCGAACGCAGCCAGCAGCACCGCCAGCAATCGCAACGACGGCCGTGGGCTTGCCCACGTTGAGTCTGGGCCGAACGACGACATCGACTGAGAGGTACCTCCACCTCATCGGACTGAAATCGAACTACGTCCGTGTCGAGGGACCCAGAGCCCTCGTGAGCGAAGCTATCCGCGCGGTTCGGGCGGATGCAACCACCAACGCGATTTGCAACGCGGATTGCAACGACGCCCGTGTACGGACCTCGATGCGCGAGCGACGAGGGCGCAAGTGGGGGTGCAGTCCGGAGGCGCGCCCTTGACCCTCACGTTTCCCCTGGAATCGTACGTAAGCGATGCGAAGGACGATTGCGGACTGGAGTGCCTGCGGACTGGCGGTGGCGATCCTCGCCCTCGGCGGTCTGGTGGTGATCAAGCCCGCCGTCGATCACTGGGACTCCCTCTATCGCGGCGATCCCTTCACGGTCGGAACGACGACCCAGGTCGTGCAGGAGACGTCCGGCAAGAAGGTCGACCGGACCAGGACGACCACGAAGGAAGACTCCTCGTCTTTCGCGGAGCGGGTGCTCGGAGACAGCGGAGTGCTGCTGTTCCGGCTCGCGCTGGTGGCGCTCGTGGCGTATCTGGCTGCCGCCTTGCTGCAACGCGCGATCCTCGGTGAGTACACCCTCCGGCGGGCCGGTATTCGTCGTCCACGGCGGGCCGCCGCGGAGTCGACGGAACCGCCGGCGCTAAAGCCGGCCAACGGCGAGCGGCCGACGGCGAACGGCGTCGAAGACTCCGCCGGCGCCACACTCGCCCCCGGCATCGCGAAGCTCGTCGCGGCACGCCGCGAGACACTCGGCCTGTCCCAGCGGGAGCTCGCGAAGCGGGCCGGGATCAGCCACACCGTGATCTCCCGGATCGAGGGCGGGGAGCACTCGCCCAGCCCCAAGACGCTCGAACGTCTCGCCGAAGCCCTGCGCTGACGCGCGGGTTTACAGGTGGTGTTCCGGCGAGAACACCACCCCCAGCGGCTTCAAAGACAACAACACCGCAGAGCAACACCCAGGCGGGTGTTGCGCGCGGAGTGTTTACACCGCTGCGCTCTCCTGCATCGCGGCGATCAGTATGTCGGCAACCTCCGGCCGGGTGAACTCCTCCGGCGGGCGCTCCCCGGCGGCAAGCATCTCGCGCACCTTGGTGCCGGACAGGAACACGCGGTCCTCGGGGCCGGCGGGGCTGGTCTTGCTGGTGGCCATCCCCTTGGTGAGCTTGCAGTAGAAGGAGTGCTCGAACATCATCGGCTCGATCTCGAGCTCCTGGGGATCGAACTCGGAGAAGATCTCCTGGGCGTCGTAGGTTCCGTAGTAGTCGCCCACACCGGCGTGGTCGCGACCCACGATGAAGTGGGTACAGCCGTAGTTCTTCCGGATCAGGGCGTGGAAGATCGCCTCCCGCGGTCCCGCATAGCGCATCGCCGCCGGATTGATCGCCAGCTTCACGTGGTCCGGGACGTAGTAGTGCTCGAGCAGGACCTCGTAGCAGCGCATCCGCACGTCCGCCGGGATGTCGTCGGACTTGGTCTCGCCGACCAGCGGGTGGATGAACAGGCCGTCGACCGACTCCAGCGCCGCCTTGGTGATGTACTCGTGGGCCCGGTGGATCGGGTTGCGGGTCTGGAAGCCGACGATCGTCTTCCAGCCCAGCTCGCCGAATGCGGCGCGGGAGGCCGCCGGCGGAAGCAGGTAGGGCTTGAACGCCTCGGGGTGCTCCGGGAGGTCGACCGCCCGCACTGGGCCCGCCACGCAGCGGGTTCCCTCGGCGTTCAGGGCCGCCACGCCGGGGTGCTCGGCGTCGGTCGTGCGATAGACGTGGCGCGCCTCGCGCTCGAGGTCACGCTCGAAGACCTCCTCGACGTCGATCACGCCCAGCAGGCGCCCGCCGGCGTCGCGCAGGCCGAGGCGGTCGCCCTCGGCCGCTTCCGCATCACTCGCGAGCGTTATGGGGATGCTCCACGGCAGGCCGTCCGCCAGCCGCATCTCGTCCACCACGCGCCGCCAGTCATCCGCGCCCTGGAAACCACGCAATGGGCTGAAGCCGCCGACCGCCAGCAGCTCGAGATCTGCCACCTGTCGCGCGCTGAGTGTGATCGCGCCGAGTGGCTCCGCCTCCTTGATGAGCTCCTCGCGCTTCTCGGCGCGGGCGAGCAGGTCGACGAGCTCGCCGCCGTGCGGGTCGATCATCCGGCGTTACCGCGCGGTGGCGGTTACTTTGCCTCGGCCGGGTGCAGCCCGCACTCGACCTTTTCCTGCCCAGCCCAGCGGCCGGCACGGGGGTCCTCGCCAGGCATCACCTGGCGGGTGCAGTGCGTGCAGCCGATCGACGGGTAGTTCTGGTCGTGCAGCGGGTTGAAGGGGACGTCGTGCTCGTGGATGTACGCCCACACGTCCTCGAGCGTCCAGTCCGCGAGGGGGTTGGCCTTCACGAGGCCGAACTTGTCGTCCCACTCGACCTTCTTGGAGTTGGCCCGGGTGGGAGCCTGGTCGCGCCGGATGCCGGTGACCCACGCGTCGACGGAGCCCAGCGCGCGCTGGAGCGGCTCCACCTTGCGGATCGAGCAGCAGAGGTCGGGCTTGCTCTTCCACAGCTCGTCGCCGTGGAGCTTGGCCTGCTCCTCGAGAGTGATGTTGTGGTAGCGCTCGAACTTGAACCCGTAGCGCTCGACGAAGCGGTCGCGCGTCTCGTAGGTCTCGTCGAACAGCACGTCGGTGTCCAGGTAGAAGATGCGGACGTCGGGCTCGATGCGGTGCAGCATGTCGAGCAGGACCGACTCCTCCTGCTGGAACGAGCACGCGACGTAGAGGCTGGGGTGGAACTGGTCGACCATCCAGCGGAGTGTCGCTTCCGGCCCCTGCGGCTCGAGCTCCTCGGCGACCTGCTCCAGCTCGATGCTGGTCCAGTCTTTTGTGGCTGTGGGCATCAGGGAGATCCTTTCGCAGTTCGACGGAGCAATTCCTCCGGAGGAGAAGAAAATAACACAATCCGGACTGGAATTCGGGTGATTCCCATCACTGAAGGGAAATCGGCACCCGGCGCCGAGGGCTTGAGCCACCGCCGGACAAAGAAAAGGCCCGCCTGAGCGGGCCTTCCCCAAGTATAGAAACGTCGTCTTACTTCAGCAAACCAAATCGCGCGCCATTACTCGGATACGCGCTCGACCAGGAACGCCACTCGCACGTGCGCCCGCCACTCGTCGAGGTTGTCGCCTCGCAGGCCGGTTGATACGAGGTCGATGGCCTTGATGTTGCGCAGCGATGTGCGTGCCTCGGCGAGGGCCTGCTGCACCGCGTCGTCCGAGCTCTTGCTCGAAGTGCCGATCAGCTCGATGATCTTGACTGCCGCCATGTGTCTCCTCCGGTTGGGGGGTGGTGGTCGAAGTTCTATCCGCTTCGCCCGCGCGGGGCTAGCTGCCCCACGGTTGCGGGTCGCCCCAGGGACTCGGTCCCTGGAGGCAGACGCCCTCGGCGAGCGCGGCTCGCTCCCAAGGGTTCGCGACATGGCGCCGCGGCGTGATCGTGGGCGCCGTGTCGTGCAGGAACCGCTCCAGCGCCGCGGCGATCGCCGCGGCCTGCTCGGGGCTCGCGGCGGGGGCGATCACCTGGATCGCCGGCCTGGGGGGACGTCTCCTGCCGTTGGTGGTCATGCTAAACATCTGGGTCGCCCCGCCTAAAGTCCTGTGCTTCGCGCCTTCGGCGCTCGCCAAGAACATGGCCACGATACCCGTACTCGACCACGATGGCGTGCTGGCAGCCGTATCGCCTGCGGACGCGATCGAGCGCGTGCGCGACGGGTTCGTCAGCTTCGCCCGCGGCGAGTGGCAGATGCCCGCGAAGATCTACCTGCCGAGCCCTCCGAACGGCGACTTCCGCGCGATGCCGGTGCGCGGCGAGGGGCTGGCGATGCTGAAGTGGGTCACGTCGTTTCCGGTCAATCCGCGCCGCGGACTCCCGACCGTGACGGGCATCGTGCTGGTCTCCGATGCCGACACCGGGGAGCCGCTGGCGATGCTGGACGCCCGCGCCGTGACGGCGCTGCGCACCGGCGCCGCGGCAGCCGTCGCCGCCCAGGAGCTGGGGCGCGAGGACGCGCGCAGCGTCGGCCTCGTCGGCTGCGGGCTGCACGGCATGTGGGTCGCCCGCTGCCTCGCCGATGCCGAGTACGGGCCCGGGGTGTGCTTCGATCCGGATCCGCACGCCGCCGGCGCCGCCGCGGCGGACGTCGGCTGGGAGGTCGGGGACCTGGCGGATGCGCTCGCGTGCGACATCGTCTGCACGGTCACCCCGGGCGCCGAGACAGTGGTCGAAGCGTCCTCTCTGCGTCCCGGCCAGCACCTGAACCTGCTCGGCGCCGACGGCCCCGGAAAGGCCGAGGCGACGGTGGACACGATCGCGCGCGTGGTGGCCGAGGGCCGGGTCTTCTGCGACGAGTGGGAGCAGGCCGCCCACGGAGGCGAGCTGACCGGCGCGGTGGCGGCCGGTGTCGTGCGCCGCGAGGACGTCGTGGAGCTGGGCGCCGTCTGCGCGGGGCTGGCGCCCGGACGGCGCACGCCGGGGGAGATCACCTTGTTCGATTCGACCGGGCTCGCGATCCAGGACCTGGCGATCGCGCTTGGAGCCCTGGAGGCACTGAGGGCGGGCGCGGTGAAAGCGCAGACGGTGACGCTGTAGTGGAAGGCCGCTAGGGGTGGCGAGCTGGAGCGAGGTCGAGCGCGAGGCGCCGGAGCTGACCGCCCTGGCCCGCGGCTTCCTCGACGCACACGTCCACAAGACCCTCGCGACGCTGCGGCGCGATGGCTCCCCACGGATCAGCGGCACGGAGGTGATCCTCGCCGAGGGAGAGCTGTGGCTCGGAAGCATGTGGCTGGCCGTGAAGGCCCGCGACCTGCGCCGCGACCCCCGGTTCGCCCTGCACAGTGGCTCGGACGATCCCCCGGCCTGGTCAGGCGACGCGAAGATCGCCGGGTGGGTGGAGGAGATCGAGGATGAGGCACGCAAGGGAGCGATCATCGGCGACAAGGGTGGGTCGGACCCCGCCCACCTGTTTCGCGCCGACATCACCGAGCTGGTCGTAGTGCGGTTGAACCAGGCCCGCGACAAGCTGGTGATCGAGAGCTGGCACGCCGGTCGCGGCGTCATGCACCGCGAGCGCTAGTTGAGTTCCTAACCACGTGGTTCGGAGTTGTGCCGACCACCTTTGGGGGCGTCGGGGGTGGCGAGGCTACCGGGCTTGGAAAACCAGGTAGGTAGGGGGAGTGGGTCCAGGACGCGGTTGGAGGGTTCACGAGCCACGCGCTGTTTGTGATGCGCCGCGCATGCATTGGTCGAAAACGGCGCGTGTGCGCGTGTTTGGTATCGCGCCCCTCGTACCGTGGTGAGTTTTGGGTCCATAGCAGACCACAACTCACCAACCGATTGCGGGCCCTGTCACGGTCGCGACAATCCGCCTCCGATCAGGCCCGATGCGTGACGTTTGCACGACTCTCGTACAGATACGGCCCGCGGCAGCCCAACGCCGCCTCGATCACACCCCCCTACCCCACCCGGTTTTCGATTGCACCCGAGCGCGGTCGAGGGCGCCCGCCGGCCACCTCCAACCGCGGATCGGATCGACACCACCCCAGCCTCCAAAGGGGCCGGATGAAACAACGTGGGTAAGAGCTACAGCTAGTCGCGGATCGCGCCCTCTAGCTTCAGCAGGAACTCCTTGCGCTCGATCCCGCCGCCGTAGCCGCCGATGCCGCCGCCGCTGTGCAGCACGCGGTGACACGGGACCACGATCGGGATCGGATTGGCGCCCAGCGCGTTGCCCGCCGCCCGCGCGCCGCGGGGGCTGCCGGCGGCGGCCGCAACCTCCTTGTAGGTGGAGACCTCGCCGTAGGGGATCCGCGCGGTGCGCTCCAGCACGCGTCGCCCGAAGCCGCCCGTGAGGCTCCAGTCCACTGGTAGGTCGAAGCGCGTGCGGCGCCCGTGGAAGTACTCCTCCAGCTCCTTTCGCACGCCATCGAAGTAGGAGGGAACCTCGACCACGCGCGGGGAGACGCGGGCGCAGAGATCCGCGAGCACGGCCTCCTCGTCGTACAGCGCCCCGAACGAGATCTTCACGAGCCCGCGGCGGGTGGCCGCCACGAGGACGGGGCCCACCGGCGAGTCGAGCGTCGTGTAGGCCACGTCCAGCAGGTGTTGGTGCGCCGCCCGCTCGGCCAGCGCGCCGGTGGCGCGCGCGGCGGCCTCCGACACGTCGGCGCGCGCAGCGCGGCCAAGCAGCTTTTCCATGTCTCTCATGTCTTCCATGTCGACCTCAGCTTCTTCAGACCCTCGTGTAGGTTGCGCCGGGCCGCCTCTTCGGAGCAGCCCAGCACCCGGCCGATCTCGTCGTGCGACAGATCCCCGGCGTAGCGCAGCGCAACAGCCGCGCGCTGCTTCCCCGGCAACCTCCGCACCTCGCTCCACAGCCCCGCGTCCGGCTCGGCCGCTCCGTTTGACGGCCGCGGCTCGGGCGGCTCGGCCACCGGCAGCGGCCTTCGCCGGCGCGCGCGATGCGAGTCGAGCGCCTTGCGGTGGGCAATCGTCAGCACCCACGCCCGGGTGTTGGAGTCGGCGCGCAGCCGTGGATATGCCCGCATCGCCGACAGAAACGTCTCCTGAAAGCAGTCGTCGGCCTCCTGAGCACCGACCGAGGCCACCAGGAAGCGGTACACGTCGTCCCGGTGCTGGTCCAGGAACCACTGGAACGGGGGTGGTGTCACGCTCAATAAACGCGCCGCAGGCCGGCGGCGTGAGGTCGGTTCCCCTCGGTCAGGAAACCGAGTAGCGCTCGCCTGCGCGGGCCCGCTCGAGCCCCACCCACAGGCTCTCCATCGCGACAGCGACGATTACGTTGCGCGGCACCTTCGGGTGGTCCATCCACCAGGCGGCGAGCGACACGACGGAGCCCACGACCATCACCGACACCATCTCCAGCTCGCGCTCGTGGGGCTGCGTGCCGCCGAAGTCCTGCTCCTGTGCCGCAAGGGTCGCGACCAGGCCGACCGAGCGCCGCGTGACGTCTTCGCGGATCGCGGCGATCTCAGGCTCCACCACGTCCTTCATGATCAGGCGCCACAGGTTGCGGTGGTCCTCGACGAAGCCGAAGAACGCGTCCAGGCCGCGCAGCACCCGCTGGTCGGTGGGCAGATTCGGCGCCGCCGCCTGTGCGAGGTGCTCCAGCAGCTGTCTGTTGGCGAGCAGCAGCAGCTCCTCGTACAGCTCCTGCTTGCCCTCGAAGTGCCTGTAAAGAAGCCCGGGGGAGACCTGGGCGACGTCGGCGATCTGCTCGACCCGGGCGCCCTCGTAGCCGCGCTCGGCAAACACCTCGGTGGCGGCCTCGAGCAGCTTCTCACGGCGCACCTCCGGCTTCAGACGCTGGCGCTTCACTCGTTCGGCCACGCAAGGAATATACGTGGGCTCCGACCCAGCTGCGCTGTTAACCGCGACTGCGACGTCTCAGTTGCGTTTCCTGAACGCGAACTGCACCAGAGACAGTGACGGCGGATCGGGATCGACGGCGTCGGTCTCCGTCCACACCGCGAGCGAGTTTCCGCGCTCGTCCACCGCGACGTCGGGGCCGAACCCGAACCTGTCGCGGTCCGAAAGCGCCTCCACGCTGCCGAATGTTCCCCCCCTCGGCCGGAAGGCAGCCAGCACGCGGAGCGTGCCGCCGGAATCGGCTCTGGTCCACACGACCGCCGCGCTCTCGTCGATCGCCACCTCGGGGCCGAAGTGGCTGGCATCGGGCTCGGCCGGCGAGACGACCTCGGGCGTGCCGAAGGATCCGTACCTTGGCCGGAGGGCCGCCTCTATCTGACCTTGGTCGCCTACGAACCTGGTCCAGACCGCCAGCGCGTTGCGGCGCTCGTCGAAGACGACCTGGGGCTCGTCGGCACCCGGGGCCGAGATGGTCTGCGCGGCCCCGAAGCCCTTGCCCTCCCTGCGAAATGCAGCCTGGGCGACGGACTCGGTGTCGCCGGCGATCCAGACCGCGACCGCGTTGTCGTGGTCGTCGGTGGCGACGCGCCCGCCCGAGGCGGGGAGGCCCGCCGGTGACAGCTGCGCGGCGCCGCTGAACCCCTTGGTGCGCGGCTTGAACGCCCACATCACGGCGGGCGGTCCGCCCGCGGCCAGGTCTCCCTCGGTCCAGGTGACGACGGAGTTGCCGCGCTCGTCGACGCCCACGTCGGGCTCGAACCCGTCCTTGCCGGCCGTCGACAGGGTCACCGGGCTCCCGAAGGCGCCGCCCTTCGGCCGGAAGGCCGCGATCGCGCGCAGCGAGGCTCCCTCGAGCTCGCTCCAGACGGCCGTCGCGCTCTCGTCGATCGCAAGGCGCACGCCGAAGACGGCCACGCCGTCCGCTGCGCTCGAGACCAGCCGCGCCGCTCCGAAGCTGCCACCCCTGGGGCGGAACGACGACTCGACCCGTGAGTCCCCATCACCCTCCGGGTCGGCGCGTACCCACACCACCAGCGCGTTGCCGCGCTCGTCGAACACGACCTGCGGCTCGGATGCGTCGGCACCATCCGGCGACAGCGTCCACGATTTCGGGAACTCCAGCGCCCACCCGGCCGGCCGAAATGCGGCTCGCACCCGGTCGGTGCCGTCGGCGTCGTCCTCGACCCACACGGCGAGGGCGTTGCTCTGCTCGTCGGTCGCGATCCGCGGTTGGAAGGCGAGCTGCCCGGGGGTCGACACCGGGGCGGGCTCGGTATAGGCGTCCTCGGCGGGCCGGAAGGAGAACTGGATCTGCGGCTCGGTCAACTGCGGATCGGGGTTGACGTCGATGGTCCACACCGTGAACACGTTGCTCTCGTCGTCCATCGCCGCGTCCGGCTCGAATGCGTCCAGCCGCGGAGCCGACATGGTTCGCGCCGGGCCGAACGACTTCCTGTGCTCGGCCCGGAACGCGCCCTGCACACGCAGGTCGCGCGTCCACACGATCGCGGCCCCGTCCTCCGCCGCCACCCGCGGCTCGAATGCCTCGCCGCCCGGCTCTGAGAGAGTTTGCACCGCGGTCAGGGATCCGCGCTCTGTGCGCGTCACCGTCTGAATCCGCGAACCCGATTCGTCGCCCGCGGCCCACGCGATCACGGCATCCTCCTCGTCGAACGCGACGTCGGGGTCGAATGCGCTCAGGCCGGGGTCCGAGAGGGTCTGGTTCGGGCCGAAGCTGCCCCCGGCGCGGCGAAACGAGGCCGCGATACTGCCCCCGGTATCCCAGACCGCGATCGCATTGCTGTCCTCGTCGGTCGCCACGCGCGGGGTGAATCCGTCGCCCTGCGAAATTGGCTGCACGGCCCCGAACTGACCTGTGCGGGGCTTGAACGCCGACACCACCTGCAGGCTCTCGGCGGTCGCGACGACGATCGCGTTGCCACGCTCGTCGACAGCGACGTCGGGGTCGAATCCTCCGGTGACCAGATCCTGAGCCGGGCCGAAGCTGCCTCCCTTGGGGCGAAATGCCGTCTGCACGGTGGTTGCGCCGTCGGGCGTGGCGCGCGTCCACACGAGCGCGGCGCTCTCGTCGATCGCGAGCCGTGGCTGGAAGAAGATCGACCCGCCGCCCTCCTCGTGCACCACCTGGGAGGGTTCGAAGCCGTCGCCCCTGGGCCGGAAGGAGGCGCGGACCCGCGCGACCGGCGTGGGCGGGTCGGCCTGGGACGTCTGGAAGCTGGTCCAGGTCACGAGCGCGTTGTCGCGCTCGTCGAACACGACTCTGGGACCCGTCGAGTCCTCTCCTGGAGCGGACAGCGTCTCGACCGGCCCCCACGGGCCCCCGGCTGGGCGGAACCGCGCCTGTACCTCCAGCGCGCCCTCCTCCCCGGCCGTCCACACGGCGATCGCATTGCCGCGCTCGTCGGCGGCGATCTGGGGCTCGGAGGCGGGTACTCCCTCGGGTGAGATCGTCTCGGGCTCGCCGAAGATGGCGGCGGCGCTGGTGACAAGGAGGAGGGCAAGGACGACTGCGGCGGCAGCTACCGCGTAGGCGCGTCTTCCCCGTTGCCGTACCACGATGTGCTCCCTCGGCGTACCCCCGGCCTCACATCCGGCCTGCCGGCCCAACCTATTGCCGGGCGCTCAGAGTGTCAAGAAGAAAGGGCCGTCATTCCGCAAGCGGAATGACGGGTGGTCGAAGGGACGTCTACAGCGGGATGTTGCCGTGCTTGCGCTTCGGCCGCTCGATCCGTTTGGTCTGGAGCGTCTCGAGCGCGTTGATCAATCGCGGCCGCGTCTCGTGCGGGATCAGCACGTCGTCGATGTAGCCGCGCTCGGCTGCCGTGTAGGGATTCGCGAAGCGCGCCTTGTAGTCGGAGATCAGCTTGCCGCGCCGCTCGTCCGGAGTCGGCGACTTCTCCAGATCGCGGCGGAAGATGATGTTCACGGCGCCCTCGGGGCCCATCACGGCGACCTCGGCGGTCGGCCATGCGAAGTTGAAGTCGGCGCGCATGTGCTTGGAGTTCATGACGTCGTACGCGCCTCCGTAGGCCTTGCGGGTGACAACGGTCAGCTTCGGCACCGTCGCCTCCGTGAACGCGTACAGGAGCTTTGCGCCGTGGCGGATGATGCCGCCCCACTCCTGGTTCGTCCCGGGCAGGAAGCCGGGCACGTCGCAAAAGGTCAGCAGCGGGATGTTGAACGCGTCGCAGAAGCGCACGAATCGGGCGCCCTTCACGGACGAGTCGATGTCGAGCACCCCGGCCATCGCGCGGGGCTGGTTGCCGACCACCCCGATCGGATGGCCGTTCAGGCGCGCGAAGCCGATCACGATGTTCTGCGCCCAGTGCTGGTGGACCTCGAAGAAGTCGCCGTCGTCGACGACGTGCGAGAACACGTCGCGCATGTCGTAGGGCTTCTGCGGATCCGCCGGCACGACGCTGTCGAGCTCGAGGTCCATCCGCTCGGGATCGTCCGCGGGGTCGAACCGGGGCGGCTTCTCCAGGTTGTTGAGCGGCAGGAAGCTCATCAGGTAGCGCACGTCCTCGAGGCACTCCTCCTCGCTCTCGGCGGCGAAGTGCGCGACGCCCGACTTCGTGTTGTGCGTCATCGCCCCGCCGAGCTCCTCGAAGGTCGGCTCCTCCCCGGTGACCGTCTTGATCACGTCGGGGCCGGTGATGAACATGTGCGACGTCTCCTTCACCATGAAGATGAAGTCCGTCATCGCGGGTGAGTAGACGGCGCCCCCCGCACATGGGCCCATGATCACGCTGATCTGCGGGATCACGCCGGAGCAGTCCACGTTGCGCACGAACACGTCGCCGTAGGCGCCGAGCGACACGACGCCCTCCTGGATGCGGGCGCCACCCGAGTCGTTGATGCCGATCACCGGGCAGCCGATCTTCGCCGCCAGGTCCATGATCTTGCACATCTTCTCCGCCATCACCTCGCCGAGGGAGCCTCCGAACACGGTGAAGTCCTGGCTGAACACGCACACGGTGCGGCCGTCGATGGTGCCGTGACCGGTGACGACCGCGTCGCCCCAGGGTCGCTTCTTGTCCATCTCGAACTCGTAGGTGCGGTGGCGCACGAAGGTGTCGAGCTCCTTGAAGGAGCCGGGGTCGAGGAGCTTCTCGACCCGCTCGCGGGCGGTCATCTTCCCCCGCGCGTGCTGCTTGGCGACCGCGTCCTCGGACGCGGCGTGCGCGTGCTGGTGGCGCAGGTCCTCGAGCTGGGCCAGCTTTTCCTCGTACGTTTCCGGGACCTTGGCTCTCATGGAGGGTGCGGAATGGTACCGGTCGCTAGTGGTACGTTCGGAACATGCGACGGTTCCTGAGCCTGCTGCTGGCCATCCCACTGGCCGCAGGAGCGGGCGCAGTGGCGGTTGCCAGCCCGCAGTTCTCCTCCACCTTCGGGCTGACTTTCTCCGCGGCGACTCCCGGCGCCCCGTCCGGGCTGGACGTGAGCGCCACGTGGAGCGATCCGGGCGGGGCGAACGGCGTGCCGAAGGCGGTCACGAAGCTCGAGTTCGTGGGACCGCCGGGTACGAAGTTCGACACCTCTGCACTGCCGCGCTGCCGGGCATCGGACGAGGACATCGCGAACCTCTCGGTTCGCGCGTGCCCGCGCTCGAGCAAGATCGGGTCGGTGAAGGGCAAGGGCCTGATCGTGACCGGCAATCCGTTCAACACCGTCGCGACGCTGTTCAACGGACCCCGCCAGATCATCGTGATCGTCAGGCTCGTCGACGACGGCAGGCTGATCACGTACTTCCGCGACGATGTGCGGCGCTCCTCGGTCGCGGTCAACCTGAAGATCCCGGGAGGAGTGGCACTGACGAGTTTCGAGGCGCACCTCCCGCGCCATTACCGCAAGTACAGGGGGAAGCGGCGGTCCTACCTGCGGACGCCCTCGACGTGCCCGGCGAGCGGCGTCTGGACGATCACGGCGATCTTCACCTACAGGGACGGCACGAGCGAGAAGCGCACGAGCGCCACTCCCTGCCGCGCCCAATAAGAGCGGCTCAGGCGCGCTTCAGCGACTTGGACGCGAGGTGGTCGAGGAGGTTCCGCAGCGACCCCTCGGTATCCGCGCGGGCCTGAACGCGATCCCAGGGGAGCCCGCTGATCGTCGCCTCCGCGCGAACCTTCGTTCCCCATCCCGAGGGCTCGAGCTCCACCACGCCTGAGGAGTTGCGACGCCGCCACTCGACCCGCGAGGGCGCGGTAGCGGTCTCAACCTGCACCTCGCCGAGACAGCGGCTCAGGGCTCCGTCCATGATCTCGTCGTAGAGCTCTGGCGGAGACTTGACCACCGTGCGCTCGATCTGAATCGCTGCCACGGGGCGACTTTTGGCGCGGGCCCCGGAAGTCCTGCTTCCTATTGCGGGGTGTTTGCCCTCTGGCGCAGCGGCTCGAGCCACTCGGGCGGGAAGGACGCCCGGACGTGGCCTTGGTACCAGGGGTACCACCGCCGCGCCAGCTCCGCCGCCGGGCGGTCGTCGATCGCATCCCGCACGTCCTCGAAGGCCCGCAGCAGCGCGACGCTCCCGCCGATCTGGAAATCGGCCGCGTTCGGCCGATCGTCTCCGATCACGCCCTCCGCGATCAGGCGGTCGACCTCGTCGAGCGCCGGGCCGAGCGAGGCGAGCGTCGAGCGCACCGTATCGTCGGTCGAGTCGTTCAGGCGGATCGCGATCCGCAGTATCGGCCCGGACGTGGCGACCGCGATGCGGGTCGGCATGCCGAGCCGCGCCATCGGGCCCGCATCGACGAGGAAGCTCGCCTGGTCGGACTTGTGGCGCTTCAGCGCCCACCACGAGATCGTGCGCGCCATCTGCTGGAACTCCTCGTCGCCCCACCGCTCGGCCTCCTCGACCGCGGCGCGCCGCTCCGGGTCGGCGGGGAACAGGGAGGCTCGGCCTGGAGCACGTCGAGCTCGCGGGAGATGTTCCGCGAGCCCTGCACCTTGCGGCCGTCGACCTTCAGCGCCGGCACGCGGTTGCCCTGGAAGCCGAGCAGGCGCATCAGGACGCGGCTGGCCACCGGCGGTAGATCCACCCGCCGGTAGGGAATCCCCTTGTACTCGAGCATGGCGCGCGCGGCAGCCGCCGGGTGCGAGCCGGGAATGGAATAGAGCTTCACCTCGGTCACGTGACCTCCCTCGACGTCGTCAAACCGGCGGCTTGTACTCGCCGAAGACCTCGCGCATCACGTTGCAGACCTCGCCCAGGGTGGCGCGATCGCGCAGCGCGTCCTTCAGCGGGTAGAGCAGGTTTCCGCTGCCCTCGGCGACCTCGCGTAGGTCATGCAACCGTCGCGCAACCGCTTCTTGGTCGCGCGACGCCTTGAATTCCTTCAGCCGCGCGACCTGCTCCTGCTCGGTGTTGGGGTCGATCTTCAGGATCTCGACCTCGACGTCGCCGGCATCCTCGACGTACTCGTTCACGCCCACGAGCACGTCCTGCCTGGTCTGGATCCGGCGGTGGAATGCCCACGCCGCCTCCTCGATCTCGCGCTGGAGGAAGCCCGCCTCGATCGCGTGCACGGAGCCACCGAGGTCATCGATCTGCTCCATCAGCGCGTGCGCCTCACGCTCGATGTCCGCGGTCAGGCGCTCGACGTAGTAGGAGCCGGCAAACGGGTCGACCGTGTCCGCGGCGCCGGACTCCTCGGCGATCACCTGCTGGGTGCGCAGCGCGATCTTGGCCGAGCGCTCCGTCGGCAGGCCGAGCGCCTCGTCGAAACCGTTGGTGTGCAACGACTGAGTGCCGCCGCACACGGCCGCGAACCCCTGCAGCGCCACTCTCACGATGTTGTTCTCGGGCTGCTGGGCCGTGAGCGTCGAACCCCCCGTCTGGGTGTGGAAGCGGACCATCTGCGAGCGGGGGCTCTTCGCCCCGAAGCGGTCGCGCATGATCTCGGCCCACATCTTTCGGACGGCCCGGAACTTGGCCACCTCCTGGAAGACGTTGTTGTGGCCGTTGAAGAAGAAGGCGAGCTGGGGCGCGAACTCGTCCACCTCGAGGCCGGCGTCGATTGCGGCCTGCACGTACGCGATCGCGTTCGACAGCGTGAACGCGACTTCCTGGACGGCCGAGCAGCCCTTCTCGCGCATGTGGTAGCCGGAGATCGAGATCGTGTTCCATTTCGGGACGTTCTTGTGGCAGTAGTCGAAGATGTCGGTGGTGAGCCTCATCGCGCCCTCGGGCGGGTAGATGAAGTTCCCCCGCGCGGCGTACTCCTTCAGGATGTCGTTCTGGACCGTGCCGCGCAGCTGCTCGGCCGGCACGCCCTGCTCCTCGCCGACCAGCTCGTACAGCAGCAGCAGGATCGCCGCGGGCGCGTTGATCGTCATCGAGGTCGAGACCTGGTCGAGCGGGATCTGATCGAAGGCCGTCCGCATGTCGTCGATCGAGTCGATCGCGACGCCGGTGCGCCCGACCTCGCCGAGGCACAGCGGGTCGTCGGAGTCGCGCCCGAGCTGCGTCGGCAGGTCGAACGCCATCGAGAGACCGGTCGAGCCCTTCTCGAGCAGGTACCGGTAGCGGATGTTGGTCTCCTGCGCGGTCGCGTACCCGGCGTACTGGCGCATCGTCCAGCGCCGGGTGCGATACCCCTCCGGGCGGATGCCGCGCGTGAACGGGTACTCGCCCGGCTCCCCGAGGCGCTCGGGGAGGTCGAGGTCCGCGATGTCGCGCTCCCGGTAGACCGGCTCGATCTCGATGCCGGAGTCGGTGAAGACGCGCGGGTCGTCGGGCCCGACGTCGGGAGCGATCCCTGGGTGCGAGTCCGGCCTCGGAGGCGCCTTCGCCATGTCGCGAAGGATAGTTGTCGGCGTCGGTTGACTTTGCTGAGCGGCCGGTTAGCCTCCGTCGCGGGAGGACAGGGGTTTGCGAACATCGAGATCGTGGATCGCGGTTGTTGTTGCGCTTGTCGGCGCGGCGGCCCCGGTGTCGAGCGCGCCGGCAGCCTTCCCCGGACAGAACGGGACCATCGCCGCCGTGGAATCCGGCACCATCTTCCTGATCGATCCGGTGACCCACGGCCGGACGCAGCTCGTTGCCGGCGAATACCCGGCCGTGTCGGCAAGCGGGGAGCGGATCGCCTACCAGACTGCTCCCACCAGCGACATCCACGTGATCGGAACCGACGGCACGGGCGACACTCGGCTCACGTTCCACGAGCGCGAGGACGCCAGTCCATCGTGGTCGCCCGACGGCACCCGCATAGCGTTCGTCAGCAACCGCAACGGCCGGCTCGAAATCTACGTCATGAACGCGGACGGCACCGGCGTATCGCGGTTGACCAGAAACCTCGAGAGCAGGGGCGACGCTTACAAACCGGCTTGGTCGCCGGACGGGAGTCGGATTGCCTACATCGGCGACGACGGCGACGACGGCGCGGTCGGCCAGGTGCGCGTGATGAACGTGGACGGCTCCGGAGACACCGCGATAACGGCTTTCCGTAGTTTCACGCCGTGGGGTCCCGACTGGGCACCGGACGGCTCGAGGATCGTGTTCGAGGGCAACGACGACCAGGATGTGGGGCATCTGTACACGGTGGCGCCCGACGGCAACGATCTCCAGGTACTTCCGAATACCGACGACAGGTTCGTCGGCCCGGCGTTTTCGCCGGATGGGACCCGGATCGTGTTCGCCATCGCGGAGTGCGTGGTACCAGACATCCGGTGTGGCAGCCCGCTGGCGTCTCAGCGCCTCAACGGCACCGACAGGCGCATCGAAGCCGGCGGTCCGAGCGGCGAGTTCTGGAGCGCGCCGGACTGGGGGCGGGCGAACTCCCGGCCGGAATGCGGAGGCGTCACCGCACAGCCCGCGACGCTGTGGCCGCCCAACAACCAATTCCGAACCGTGACGCTTGCGGGTGGGACCGATCCCGATGGCGACGAGGTCACTCTTCGAGTGACCGGGGTGGGTCATGACGAGGGCACGGGCGACTCGCAGCCGGGCTCGTCTCCGGATCAGGTGATGCTGCGCGCAACGCGCGACCCGAAGGGCGACGGCCGTGTCTACACGATCGGGTTCGAAGCAAGCGACGAGTTCGGCGCCACGTGCACGGGTGAGGCCACAGTCGCAGTTCCGCGGCACAAGTAGCATCCCCTTCATGTTGGTGAATGTGCGGCTGTTCGCGACGCTGCGCGAGCGTGCCGGGAGGGACGCGGTGGAGGTCGAGCTGCCGGAGGGCGCGACCGTGCGCCAGGCGGTCGATGCCATCGCTCAGCAGCACGGGCTCGGCGAGCTGATCGCCCGGATGCCCGTCGTGATGGCGGTGAACCGTGAGTACGCGTCTGCCGAAAGCGTGCTTGCCGAATCAGACGAGCTGGCGCTGATCCCGCCGGTCAGCGGCGGCGAGAGCACGTTCGCGACCGGCGAGGGTTACGAGCGCTTCATGGAGCTGGTCGGCAACCACGTTCTCGAGTTGCCCAGGTACGTCGACCTGCTCGGCATGCGGCCGCTGTCGGCGGAGCCGGGGCACGTGCGGATGGAGTTCACCGCATCCGAGCAGTTCCTGAACCCCGCCGGTGTGGTGCAGGGCGGCTTCATCACGGCGATGCTCGACGACACCATGGGACCGGCCGCGGTGGCGCAGCTCGGGGCGGGGTACTTCGCGCCGACCCTGGAGTTGAAGGTGAGCTTTCTGCGGCCGGTCGGCCCCGGGCGGCTGGTCGCCGACGGACGCGTCGTGCACATGGGAAAGTCGATCGCGTTCCTCGAGGGCTCGCTCGTCGACGAGGAGGAAAATCTCGTCGCGACGGCCACCGCGACCGCGCGCGTCGTGAAGCTGAAGCCGTCCTCGTGACGACCGGCGTCGTGCACGTGCGGGTGACGGAGGGACCGCTGTCGCTGGAGCGCCTGGCTGCCCTCGTCGGCCGGCCGGCCGCCGGAGCGATCGTGACATTCCAGGGCACGACGCGGGACGTCGAGCAGCTCGAGTACGAGGCCTATCGCGAGATGGCCGAGGAGCGGATCGCGGCGATCGTCGCCGATGCCGTTGAGCGCCACGGGCTCGAGGCAGGCGCGGCGGAGCATCGGGTGGGTACCGTGGCGCTGGGGGATGCGAGCGTGGCGGTCGCGGCGTCCGCGGCGCACCGGGAAGAGGCCTTCGCCGGTGCACGGGAGATCATCGATCGCATCAAGGCCGAGGCGCCGATCTGGAAGAAGGAGGTCGATGCCGGGAATGAGCATTGGGTCAGGGGGGCGACACCGGATGTCGACGAGCGAGCAGGGTGATGGGAGCGGGCTACGCGCGCTGCCCTCTGTAGAGACGCTGCTGCAGACGGAGCCGCTGCGCGGCGCCGCTGAGGGCGGCTCGCGCGGAATCGCTACCGATGTCGTGCGCGGGTTGCTCGAGCGTTGCCGTGAGGAGATCCGCAACGGCAACGGCGCCGCCCCCGGAGCCGCCGAGCTGGCGGCGCGAGCGGCCGTGGTGGTGAAGGCCCTCGAGCGGCCGCGGCTGTTGCCGGTGATCAATGCGACCGGTGTCGTGATCCACACGAACCTCGGGCGTGCCCCGCTGTCGGTGAACGCGCTCGACGCGCTCGACGCCGTCGGAAGCGGTTACTCGAACCTCGAATACGACGTCGACGGCGGTGTGCGGGGCAGCCGCCAGGCGCACGTCGAGGGACTGCTGCGGGAGCTGACCGGAGCGGAGGGGGCGCTCGCCTTGAACAACAACGCGGCCGCCGTCCTGCTGGCCGTCGCGGCGCTCGCAAATGGGGGCGAGGTGGTCGTCTCGCGCGGTCAGCTGGTCGAGATCGGCGGCTCGTTCCGGATCCCCGAGATCCTGGCCGCCTCGGGTGCGCGCCTGGTCGAGGTCGGGACGACGAACAAGACCCGGATCGCCGACTACGAGCGCGCGATCGGGCCCGACACGGCCGCGCTGATGCGGGTGCATCCCTCCAACTTCCGGACCGTTGGCTTTACCGAGGAGACGTCGCTGCCTGAGTTGTGCGACCTGGCCGGGCGCCGGGGGCTCGCGATGATCGACGACACGGGCTCCGGAGTCCTGTCGCGCATGCCCGGGCGGCTCGGCGCGCTGCTCGGGGATGAGCCCGCGGCCGCGGACAGCGTCGCCGCCGGCGCCGACGTCGTGTGCTTCTCGGCCGACAAGCTGCTCGGCGGGCCGCAGGCCGGCATCGCCGTTGGCAAGGCCGCCGCTGTCGAGCGCATGAGAACTCATCCGCTGGCGCGTGCGGTGCGGATCGACAAGCTCTCCCTGGCGGCGCTGGAGGCGACGCTGCGCCTGCACCGCGATCCGGGCACCGCGGCCTCGGACGTGCCGGTCCTGGAGATGCTCGCCGCCGGCGAGCAGGAGCTGCTCGAGCGTGCGGTGCGGATCCACGCCGGCATCGCCGCGGATGCGCCGGAGGGCAGCACCGTGCGGATCGTGAGGGCGTCGGGACGCGCGGGCGGCGGCTCGCTGCCACTGCTGGAGCTCGAGGGCCCGGTCGTCGCGGTGGAAGCCGGCGATGGCGCTCAGGCACTCAACGGGCGGCTGCGCCGGGGCGACCCCGCGATCGTCGCGCGCGTGCACGAGAACGCCGTGCTGCTCGACCCGCGCACCCTGTCCGAGGTCGAGGTCGGGTTCGTCGTGCGCGGGGTGCAGGCCGCGCTGCGCGCGCCGGCATGACCGGTCCCGCCCTCACCCTCGGCACGGCAGGCCACATCGATCACGGCAAGACGTCGCTGATCCGCGCGCTGACGGGCGTCGACACGGACCGTCTGCCGGAGGAGCGCGAACGCGGGATCTCCATCGAGCTCGGCTTCGCCCGCATGGACCTTCCGTCCGGGCGCTCGCTGAGCGTCGTGGACGTGCCGGGGCATGAGCGGTTCGTGCGCACGATGGTCGCCGGGACGACGGGCATCGACCTCTTCCTGCTGGTCGTGGCGGCGGACGACGGAGTGATGCCCCAGACCCGCGAGCATCTGGCGGTGCTGGAGCAGCTCGAGGTACCTGGTGGGGTCGTCGCGCTCACCAAAGCGGACCTCGCCGGAGCGGAGCAACGCGCGCTCGCGCAGATCGAGGTGGAGGACCTGCTGGCCGGGGGCCCGTTCGCGACTGCCCCGGTTGTGAGCGTCAGCGCCGCTCGCGGGACCGGCCTCGACGAGCTGCGCGCCCAACTCGACAACGCTGCGCGGGCCGCCCCGGAGCGAGCTCGGCTCAGCGGTCCGCCGCGGTTGCACGTCGACCGCAGCTTCACGCTCCAGGGCATCGGCACGGTTGTGACGGGCACCCTCTGGTCGGGGACCATCGCGCGCGGCGCCGAGGTGCGCATCGAGCCCGGCGGCGCACGCGCGCGGGTGCGCAACGTGGAGGTGCACTCGGAGTCGCGGCCGCGGGCCGAGGCGGGGCAGCGAGTCGCGCTCAACCTCGCCGGGATCGAGCGCAGCGAGGTCCAGCGTGGAGACGTGGTGGTCGGCGGCGATGCGGCTCCCGCCGCGGGGTATCTGCTCGACGTGGAGGTGCGTCTGCTGGCTGGGGCGCGGCCGCTGAAGCGGGGCGCCCGCGTCCATGTGCACCACGGCACCCGCGAGACCGCCGCGCGGGTCTCGCCCGTCGAGGGTGAGCGGCTGGAGCCGGGGCGGGAGGGACTCGCGCAGCTGCGCCTCGAACGTCCCCTGATGGCGGTCGCCGGCGACCGTTTCATCTTGCGCGCGCTTGCTCCTCCAGACACGGTCGGCGGGGGACGCGTCCTGGATCCGCGGCCACGAAAGCACGGCCCGGGGGAGGCGCACGCCGTCCGTCTGGGTGCACTGCGCTCGGGCGACCCGCTGGAGGTGCTCCGGCTGGAGATCGACGCGGCCCACTCGGGCCTGGAGACCGCAGACCGCGACGCAGGAGCTGGCGCGCCTGGCCGGGTCCGGAGAGGCTGTGCTCGTCGGCGGGCGCCGCCGGCGCTGGTTTTCCCCCGGGCTCCTCGAAGAAGCACGTGCAGCCCTGATGGTCGCCGCCGGGGACGAGCCGCGCCCGCAGAGTGCGGCGGCACTCGCACATACCGCCGGGCTCGAGGCGGGTGGGGCCGCCGCCGTGCTGGAGGCGCTGGCTGCCGAGGGTCGGCTGGAGCGCCGCGATGGAGGCTACGTGCGTGCCGGGGCGCAGGCGCCTCCGCACGATCCGCTCGAGCTGGAGCTGCTCCGGGCATTGGAGGGCGACGGCGCGCAGCCAGGGGCGATCGTGGCGCTCGCCGCGCGTGCGGGCGTGGCGCCGGCGGAGGCACGGGCGGCCCTGGACCGGCTCGCGGCCCGCGGCGATGTAGCACGGGCGAAGCCGGGCATCTACTACCACCCGACCGCCGTCGAGCGGGTGAAGGTGGAGGTGGTGTCGCTCTGCGAGCGCGAGGGGGCCGTCACGATCGCCCGCCTGCGCGATCGGCTGGGGATCGGGCGCAAGCACGCCCAGGCGCTGCTCGAGCACCTCGACGCGATCCGCGTCACGCGCCGCGCCGGAGACCAGCACGTCCTGCGCCGGCCCGGGTAGCGGACGCCGGGGGCTTCTACTAACCTGCTGGGCGCCCCGTCAGCCGTGGGAGGTCTTTCATGCGCATGCGACAGAGCATGGCCCAATTAGAGCGGGAGTTCGAGGAGCAAGCCGTAATCGATCGCCTGCGCCGGGAAGATCTCCGGCGAACAGCGGTGAAGCGCACCCGTAAGCGCCGTCGCGAACGGATCGAGCGCGGCCAAAAGCTGCGGTTCCTGATGCTCCAGGCCTCGATCCTGCTCACGGTCGTCGTGGTGACCGTGCTGATGTTCGAGACTCTTGCCTGGCTGATGGGCTAGCGCCCACCGTCGTCCCGGGAGGGTCTAGGCGCGATCCTCGGTGCTCAGGTTCTCGAGCGCCTTCTCCACCTCGTCGCGGCCGCCGGCCGCCTTTTCCTGCTGGATCTCGAGGTAGACCTCCTTGCGAAACACCGGGATCGTGCGCGGCGCCTGGATGCCGATTCTCACCTTTTCGCCCATGATCGACAGCACCGAGACCTCGATGTCATCGCCGATCATGATGCTCTGGTTTGATTTTCTGGTGAGTACCAGCATGCTGTCGGTGCCTCCGTGCCTGCAGTCAACGCCCGCGCCCTAACTTAACCAGCCAGCAGGATCGAATCAACAAACCCGACCGGTTTCGCACCCAATCTTTCGTTCCCGGTCAGCCTTCATGATCCTGCCCCGCCTGACAACCCCTTAAAATCGGGTCTCGACCCGAAATCCGGCGGCGGCGGACGCCGGCTCAGCCTGCCCCGCCCCTACCCCCGCTGGATTTCCTACCTTAAACGGCAACGCCACCACTTTGCGACGACAACCTTCCCTGCGCGCTCAGCTGAACCAGATTCGTATGTGGGTGCGCCAGGGGCGCACGGACGCCTGGATCGCTCACAAGATCGACGTTTCTGTCGACGAGCTGGCCCGGTTCAAGCGCGATCACGACCTCGAGGGCGGCGATGAAGGGCCGCGCGGGCGTCCCGCCGACGCCATGTCGGTGCCCGCCCCCGAGCCCCGCTTCGACGACTTCGACGAGCCCGAGGACGAGGAGGACGAGGACGCCGAGGAGGCGCCGGCCGAGCGGGAACCCGCGCGGCCGCGCAGCCGCAACCGCCGCAGGCCGCGTCGTCCCGCCGCGGACGCGACTGCCTCGGCCGAGGGCGACGAGGACGAGGACGACGAGGGCGGCCGGCGCCCCCCGCGGTCGAGGGCCGGCGGGCGCGGGCGTGACGGGGGCGAGCGTGACCGTGAGGCCCGTGGGCGCGAACGTGACAGGGGCGGGCGCGACCGTGAGGACGGCCGGCCCGAGCGTGAGGACGGCGAGGCTGACGGAGCTCCCCGGCGCAGGCGGCGTGGTCGTCGCGGAGGCAAGCGGCACCGCACCCCGCGCAAGGCTTACGAGGCCACCTTCGACCACGGTGGCGAAGGCTACGGGCTGTGGCTCGATCCCTCCGTCGCCGACAACCCGGTCTACTCGGAGCACTGGGCCGGGCACCGGGCGGTGACCGTTTCCTTCGACGCGGAGTCGATCACGATCCGGCGGGCCGACTCGGATCAGCCGGACTCAGACCCGGACGGGGACGAGTAGTTTCTGGGGCTTCGCCCCGCCTAAAGTCCCGTGCTTCGCGCCTGCGGCGCTCGCTTCTAATAGTCCTACTCGGACGGGCCGCTGCGGCCCCCGCCGAAGTCCGACGCCTCGCGCATGTACAGGTAGAAGGCGGCATCGCATGCCGCCGAGGCGTCGGACAGCGGCGGCTCCTCCTCCGAGGACATCGTGGCCGTCGCGCGGTCGAGGAGCGTCTCTCCCTGATCCCGATAGAGCGCGGCCAGCTCGCCGACCGAGAACCGCGACCCGAGGCGCTTCCGGAGCTCACGTTCCACGACGATCACAACGCGGGCGAGCGCGTGCTGGCGCGCTCCCTGCTCCGCGCGCGCCGCGCGTAGGCGGGCATATCCGTCCTCCCACTGGAGGACCGCGTTCTCGACCGGTGCGGCCATTGGCCGCAAGCTAGCAGGGGCCGCGCAGGGGGCCCGAAAGGGGCCGGGAAGGGCGCTAACGGCCCTGCGGCAGGCCATGCACGACGTAGACCCGTTCTCCGGGCCGTGCCATGCCGAGCTTGCGCGCCTCGAGCTCCACCCGCTGCGGCCTGTCGAGCGCGCGGGCGCGCTCGCGCAGCCGGGCGTTGTCCTCACGCAGGTTCTGAACGTCCGCGCGCGTCTCCCGGTTCAGATGCCAGGACTCGTAGTAGTTCGTGGCTGGGCCGACGTACGACAGGAGCACGAGCAGCAGCGCGACCAGGAGGCCCAGTCGGGTGACACGGTCCCACCGGATCCCGCGCAGGTACGGCGATGGGCCCGCGGCGGTGCGGCGGCCGCCGGAGATCCTCCGCGTTCGCGGGGGCGAACGCCTTGCGGTCGTGGACATCGCGGCGCCGTTCGCCGCCGCCACGCATATTCCTTTCCCGCAGAGCTTCGCCGGTGCGGCGCCGAGACGGCGCCGCTGCCACCGACGCGGGGTGCACATGGCGAAATCCGCCGTGCGACCCTCCCCTTACTACACACCCGATCTACCCGCCGCCGGACGCTGGTAAACGCCACTTCACTAACGCAGGGGCCGGCTATCGGCGATAGCGCGGGAAGGCACGCCAGCCGGGGTACTCCGCATCCGGGCCGAGCTCTTCCTCGATCCGCAGCAACTGGTTGTACTTCGCGACCCTGTCGGAGCGCGACGGCGCTCCGGTCTTGATCTGGCCGCAGCCCGTCGCGACCGCGAGGTCGGCGATCGTGACGTCCTCCGTCTCGCCCGAGCGGTGCGACATGACGGCCGTGTAGCCGGCTGCGCGCGCGATGTCGATCGCTTCGAGCGTCTCCGACAGCGTGCCGATCTGGTTCACCTTCACCAGGATCGAGTTGGCGACGCCGGCCTCGATGCCGCGCCGCAGGCGCTCGGGATTCGTGACGAACAGGTCATCCCCGACGAGTTGGATGCGGTCGCCGATCAGCTCGGTGAGGATCTTCCAGCCGGCCCAGTCCTCCTCGTCCATGCCGTCCTCGATCGACACGATCGGGTAGCGGTCGCAGAGCGAGCGCCAGTACTCCGCAAGCTCCTCGCTGCTCATCACGCGCCCCTCGTGTGTGAGGCGATACGCGCCGTCGCGGTAGATCTCGCTGGTGGCCGGGTCGAGCGCGATCGCGACGTCGTGGCCGGGCTCGTACCCCGCGGCCTCGATGCCCGCCACGAGCGCCTCCAGCGCCTCCTCGTTCGAGCCGAGGTCGGGGGCGAATCCACCCTCGTCGCCCACGGCCGTACCCAGGCCGCGCCCGTGCAGCCAGCCCTTCAGCGCGTGGAAGACCTCGGCCCCCATGCGCAGGGCCTCCGAGAAGCGCTCCGCCCCGGCGGGGACCACCATGAACTCCTGGAAATCCACGCGGTTGTCGGCGTGCGCGCCGCCGTTCAGGACATTCAGCATCGGCACTGGCATCACGCGCGCGCTCTCGCCGCCGAGGTAGCGGTACAGCGGCCGGCCCGCCTCCGCCGCGGCCGCCTTGGCGACCGCGAGGCTCACGCCCAGGATCGCGTTCGCCCCCAGGCGCGATTTGTTCGGGGTGCCGTCCAGCTCCCGCAGGATCTGATCGATGCCCTTTTGGTCGGTGGCGTCCATCCCGATCACCCGCTTGGCGATCTCGCCGTTCACGTTCGCGACTGCCTGGCTCACACCCTTGCCGCCCCACCGCTCGCCACCGTCTCTCAGCTCGACTGCCTCGAACTCGCCTGTCGACGCGCCGGAGGGCACCGCTGCGCGGCCCTGGGCGCCGGACTCGAGCCACACGTCCACCTCGACCGTCGGGTTACCCCGCGAGTCGAGTATCTGGCGCGCACGGACGTCGTGGATCGCGCTCATGCCGGCAGCGCGCGTCGCAGCGCGATCTCCGGATCGACCCGCGCCTCGCCCGCCAGCTCCACGACCGCGAGCAGCAGCTCGCCGACCGCCTCGTACAGCTCCGGCGACCCGTGGTGCGAGTCAGGCGACTCGACCTCGCGGGCGCGCGTGAGGCGCTCGAGTGCGGCCGCAGGATCGCGGTGGGGCGCGGAATCGCGCTTCAAGCGCTTGCGTGCAAAGGTCAGCGCGGGGAGCGCCTCGGTCACCTCGCCGGCGCGGCCCTCACGCAGCTTGATCGCGTCCCAGTTCTGCCTCACCTCGGAGGGTGTGGTGGCGTCCGTGGGCAGCTCCGCCAGATCCTGGCCGCCGAAGATGTGTGGGTGGCGGCGCATCAGCTTCTCGCGGGATCCCGCCGCCACGTCGGCGAGGTCGCCGTGCCCGCGCTCCTCGAGCAGCAGGGACAGGAAGTAGACCTGAAAGAGCACGTCGCCGAGCTCGTCGAGCAGCTTCGCGTCGTCGCCCGAGTGCGCCGCGTCGGCCAGCTCGTAGGCCTCTTCGACGGTGTGCGGGACGATGCTGCGCTCGTCCTGCTCGCGGTCCCAGGGACACTCGCGTCGCAGGCGGCGGGTGATTGCGTCGAGCTCGAGCAGCGCCTGCGGCAGCCGCTCGTCCCCGGACGCTGAGCTCATCCGGGGGTCAGTTGCCGCCCTGCGGTGGGGCCTGCTGCTGCTGCTGCTGCTGGCCCTGCGGCGGTACCTGCTGGCCCTGCGGCGGTACCTGACCGCCGGCTCCGCCAGGCGTCGTGCCCGGCACGCCGCCGGGGAGGCCTCCAGCTGCGCCCTTCTTGGGAGCGCCGCCGAGCGCAAGTGGTGCCTGCGTGCCCGTGACGCTGCCGCCGAGTCCGCCGAGGCCTGCCGCTGCGCCGGCCGTGGGCTCGTTTCCGATCACGGTGCCCTCACCGTTGCCGCCGGCAAGAGTGGTGCCGGTCCCGTCCAGAGCGGGCGGGTTGGCGCCGGATGCGCCGGGAACCGGCTTCGGCTGCCCGGGCGGCACCGGCGGGGTCGTGGCCTGCGTCGGCTCGCGTCCGTTGCGGCAGTCGGCGATCACGAAATCCTCAGCGCAGTCGGTCCGCTTGCGCCAGGTGTTGCGGAAGTTGGTGGAGAACTGGTCGAGCTGCTTCTGCTGCTTCTGCGAGACCAGCAGCTGCTTGATGCCCTGCTTGGACTGCTCGAGGCCTTGCTTGGTGGCCTTCGTCACCTTGGTGACGCGGAAGACGTAATAGCCCGCGTCGGTCTTGACCGGACCTGCGACCCGGCCCTGGACGGCCGTGAAGATGGCCGCGTCGAACTTCGGGTCCTGCTGGCCCTTCGAGACGCCGAGCAGCTTGCCGCCCTGTTCCTTGGAGGCGGGGTCGACGGAGAACTTCTTGGCGGCGGCGGACCACTTCTGGCCGCCGTCGACCGCCTTCTTGGCCTCGAGCGCCTTGGCCTGGGTCTTGGTCAGGATCACCTCGAGGTCGCGTCGCTCGGGCTGTGAGAACTGCTGCTCGTTCTCGTTGTAGTAGTCCTCGATCTCACCGTCGGAGACGTTTGCGCTCGCCTCGGTGACCTGCTGGCGGATCTTGTTCGAGAGGACGTCGAGCTTCACGCGGAAGAGGAGGTCCTGCTCCGTCTGGCCGGAGCTCTTCAGGAATTTCTGATAGGCCTTGTTGTTGGGAAACGACTGGTCCTTGGTCTGCTTGAACTGGCGCGCCACCTCGGCGTCCGTCGCGCTCAGCCCGCGCTCCTTGGCCTCACCGTCGATCCACTTCGCGGACACGAGGAACTGCATCACCTGTTCCTTGACCGCGTTGTACTGCTGGCTGCCGGGCTTCGGTGGCTTGGAGGGCTTGGTCTGCCCCGGCTGCGGCTGCGAGGAGACCACAGTCAGCCAGTGGTCGAAGTCCTGCTTGGAGACGTTGCCGGCGTCCTCGACGTCGGCCACGTCGCCCGACTCCACACCGCCGGCGGATGAAAGCACCGCCGCGATCACCAGCGCGGCGACGATCGCGAGCAGAATCGCGCCGATCCGGCGCCGGCGGGCGGCCGGGTCCTCGGGGCGTGGTCGGGCTGGGCGGGCTGCTTGCGGCATCTGATCCAAAAAAGCGCCGGGGCCAGGCCCGGCAAGCGGGGGGAACTATAGCGACGGTTTCGCCGTCTGTTGGCAGTTCGGCGGCAAGCGCCGGTTTCCTATCGGATTCTTATCCATACCCACCCTGCCTGTGGTCAGGCCTGCGGTCAGGCCTGCCGGTCAGGCGTGCGCTCAGCATGCGGTCAGGCCGCCGCCGGCACCGCCTGCTTCACCTGCAGCAGGGCGTCGGCCACCCGCACCACGGCCGCGAACCGCTCCTGCGGCTCGTCGCTGAGACGGACGCGCAGCGTGCGCTTCAGCGACTCGTACACGGCGCCCTCGACCTGCTCGTGCAGCGTGCGTGCCTGGCCGGAGTCGAGCTCGATCGGGTGCACGACGAGGCGACCCTGGCGGAACTCGACAGTTCGCGCCCCGGCTCGGCCGAGCTTGATGCGAGCCTCCTGGAGGCGCACGAGGTTCTCGACCGGCGCCGGTATCGGCCCGAAGCGGTCTTCCAGCTCCTCGACGATCGCGCCCAGGTCGGCCGGCTCGCGCGCCGCCGCGATCCGCCGGTGCACGTCGATCTTCGCGACCTCGTAGGGGATGTAGTTCGCGGGCACGTAAGCGTCCACGGGAACGTCGAGACGTACCGGCTCCCACGCCTCGTCGGAATCACTGCCGACTGCCGACTGCGAACTGCTGAACTGCCTCTTCGAGCATCTGCATGTAGAGCTCGAAGCCGACGGCTGCCACGTGACCGGACTGCTCGGCGCCGAGCAGGTTGCCCGCGCCGCGGATCTCCAGGTCGCGCATCGCGATCTTGAATCCGGACCCGAGCTCCGTGTAGTCGGACAGCGTCGCCAGCCGAGCCGCGGCATCACCGGAGAGCGCCTCCGCCGACGGGTACAGCAGGTACGCGTAAGCCCGTTCGCGCGAGCGGCCCACACGGCCCCTGATCTGGTAGAGCTGGGCGAGCCCGAGCCGGTCGGCGCGCTCGACGATCAGCGTGTTGGCCTGCGGGATGTCGAGCCCCGACTCGATGATCGTGGTCGACACCAGCACGCCGGTGTCTCCCCGCAGAAAGTCCATCATCGCGCGCTCGAGCTCCACCGAGTCCATCTGGCCGTGCGCCACCGCGACGCGGGCGCTCGGCACGAGTGCGCGCACGCGCTCGGCCGCCTCCTCGATGTCCTCGACGCGGTCGTGCAGGTAGAAGACCTGTCCGCCACGCCCCAGCTCCCGCTCGACGGCGCCCTTCACGAGGTCGTCGTCGTAGTCGCCGACGTAGGTGTGGATCGGACGCCGGCCCTCGGGCGGAGTCTCGATCACCGAGATGTCCCGCATGCCGGCGAGTGACATCTGGAGGGTGCGCGGGATCGGCGTCGCGGACAGCGCCAGCACGTCCACGTTCAGCCGCAGCTGGCGCAGCAGCTCCTTCTGCTTCACGCCGAACCGCTGCTCCTCGTCGACCACCACGAGCCCGAGGTCCTTCGCCTGCACGTCCCGGGAGAGCAGCCGGTGCGTACCGATCAGAACATCCACCTTGCCGGCGGAGAAGTCCTTGATCACGGTGCGCTGATCGGCGGCGCTGCGGAACCGCGACAGCAGCTCGATCCTGAACGGGTAGTCGCGCAGCCGCTCGGAGAACGTGCCGAAGTGCTGCTGGGCGAGGATCGTCGTGGGCGCCAGCACCATCACCTGCCGGCCCTCGCCCGCGGCCTTGAACGCCGCGCGCAGGGCAACCTCGGTCTTGCCGTATCCCACATCGCCGCAGATCAGGCGGTCCATCGGCCGCTCCGACTCCATGTCTGCCTTTGTCTGCTCGATCGCCTCGAGCTGGTCGTCCGTCTCGCGGTAGGGGAACGCGCGCTCGAACTCGAGCTGCCAGTCGGAGTCCTGCGTGTATGCGTGGCCCGCGCGCCGCTGGCGCTCCGCGTAGAGGTTGATCAGCTCCCCCGCCAGCTCCGCCGCCGCGCGCTTGGCACGGGCCTTCATGTTGTCCCAGGTCTTGGAGCCGAGCTTGGAAAGCGTCGGCGCGGCGCCCTCGGCGCCCACGTAGCGGCTCAAACGGTCGAGCTGATCCGTTGGTACGAAGACCCGGTCGCCGTCGCGGTACTCGACCTCGAGGTAGTCGCGCGTCACGCCGGCCACCGTCTTCGTGTCGAAGCCGGTGAAGCGGCCGATCCCGTGCTCGGTATGGACCACGATGTCGCCCGGGCGCAGCTCCGTGAACGCCTGGAAGGCGCGACCGCGTGTGCCCTCCGGGCGCTCTGCCCGGCGCCGGCGCAGCAGGCGGTGGTCCGGGATCACGGCGATCTTCAGCTGGGGAGCGATGAAGCCCTCACGCACGCGGGCCTGCTCGAACCAAAGGCCCTCGCCGATCTGCTCGTCCTCGGCGACGAACCGCGGCCGCAACCGGGCCAGGTTGTACGCGGCGCGCTCGGCCTCGCCGCGCCGGTCCCAGGCCACGACCACGGCGTAGCCGGAGCGCACCAGCTTTTCCAGCTCCGGCTCCGCCTCCCCGATGGTGCGCGCGGCGGTGTCGGCGGCCTGCGCACGGAACTGGTGCGGCTGGTCGGATGACACCGCTGACAGGGTCACCTCGGCACGCTCCTCGAGCGCGTCGCTCACACGCTCCGGCGGTAGGTAGAGGTCGTGCGCGTCGTCGGAATGGAGGCTGGTGGTGACGTCCTGCCAGTGGTCTGCGAGTGCCGGCCGCAATTCCTCCTCGGCGGCCACCAGCACGGAGGCGTTCTCGCCCATCAGCTCGAGAAAGGAGCGGAAGTCGTCCACGGGCAGCACCTCTGCAATGTCCGGCCGCTCTCCATCCGACTCCGAGGCGGCCATCTCGGCGAGCTCCCGGTACCCGGCGTCGAGCTCGGCGGCGGGTGCGATCTCCACGCGTTTCGCATCCTCCAGGGAGCGCTGGGTGAAGGTGGAGAACCAGCGCAGCGACTCCACCTCGTCGCCGAACAGCTCGACGCGCACCGCCCGCTCCTCGGTGGCCGGGTAGACGTCGAGGATGCCGCCGCGCACGGCGAACTGCCCGCGCTCGACGACCTGTTCCTCCCGTTCGTAGCCGCACGCGACCAGTTGCTCGAGCGTCTCGTCGAGATCGAGGTCCTCCCCCACGGCGATCGCGAAGCCGTGCGGGCGCAGATCCGGGTCGGGGATCCGCTCCATCAGCGCGACGGCGCTCGCCACCACGACCGGCGCCTGGCCCGCGGGCGGCTCGAGCAGCGAGTCGAGCGCCGCGATGCGCAGGCCTACCAGGTGGGGAGCCGGGGCGAGGTGCGACTCATACCGGACCCCGCGAGCCGGATAGAAGCGCACGGGAGCGGGCGCCAGGAAGGCGCGCAGGTCGAGCGCCAGGTCACGGGCCTGGCGGTCGTCTGAGGCGACGATCAGCGCGGGGCGGTCGCGGAACCGCGCCGATTCGAGCAGCGCAGCGATCAGGAACGGGCGCAGGGAGGACGACGCGAACGCCCGCTGCGGCGCTTCGGCCGCCGCCTGCGCGAGGCGCTCGACGTCATCGTCCTGAAGGGCTCTATGTAGGAGTGTTCTCAGCATGGGGCACGACGAAAGACACGACCAAAGGCCGGACGGGTGCGTCCGGCGAGCGCAAGGTCACCTGACGGAGACCCCACTCCTAGGATAGGCTCCCCACGCGATGAGCAAGGCCGACAAAGAGAAGGCAATCACCGCGATTGCCGCGGGGCGCGTGGGGATCGGCGTGGCGGCGTACCTGGCGCCGAACCTCTCCGGGCGGTTGTTCGGCCTCGACCCCGAGGGAAACCCGCAGGCCTCCTACCTGGGCAGGCTTTTCGGAGCCCGCGACGTGGCGCTCGGCGCCGGTGCGCTCCGCAGCCCGCGCAAGCAGAAGGACACCTGGGTGGCCGCCGGGATGGCGTGCGACGTGGCCGATGTCGGCGCGGGCGCCGTGGCCGGCCTGCGCGGCACATTGCCGCCGGCGTCGGCAGCGATGGTCACCGCAACAGCGGCTTTCTTCGCAATCACCAGCGCCTGGCTCCTGCAGAACTAGTCGTAGCTCCGAGGCACGTTGCTCGTGGCGCGGACTCGGTGGCGGTCGGACTGGGCCGTGGTGGCGGGCTCGGAAAACCCGGTGGGTAGGGGGTAGCGGGTCGGGACGCGTTAGGGGGCTCACGAGCCGCGCGCTGTTTGAGCTGCCCAGCACATGCGTCGGTGCAGAAGGGCCGCTTGCGCGTGATTCGTATGGGCGCCCTTCGCTCAGTGCGCAGTTTCGAGCGACTACCCGCGGCAGCCAACTCGGGCATCGATCACATCCCCCTACCCACCCGGTTTCGATGAAACTCGAGGCGCGGCCCGCACGCCGGTCGGGCCGGAGACTCACTGCGACACTTTTATCGACCTCAGGCCGATAAATCACCGTCACCGACGATGGCGCCGGCGGCAAGCTCGCATCCGCGCAAAGTCGGTGCCTCTCGATTTCCCGGCAGCCTCAGACCGGCTTCAGAGGCCGCGTACTCGCGCTCGAGCAAGCGCTCGGTCTCGTCCGCGGCGCGTTCGATCAGCCGCCGCACGTCGGTCCGCGGCTCGGTGAAGCGCGACAGCACGTGCTGCGAGACGATCTCCGGATCGGTCGTGTCCGGGCGGCCCACACCGACCCGCACGCGCCAGAAGTCGCCGCTCCCAAGGCTTGCCTTCAGGCTCTTGATGCCGTTGTGTCCCGCGGTGCCACCGCCCTTGCGCTCCCGCACGTCACCGAACGGCAGGTCGATCTCGTCGTGCACGGCGACCACCTGATCGAGGTCGAGCCGGTACTCGCCCCGCGCGGGTCCAACCGCGCGGCCGGACTCGTTCATGAAGGTCTGGGGCAGGAGGACCGCCACGCGCGGCATGCCGGGCCCGATGCGCCCCTCGGTCAGTAGGCCGCCGTAGCGCTTCTGCGCCTTCGGGAGCTGCCAGCGCTCGGCCAGCAGGCTCGCCACCTCGAAGCCGACGTTGTGGCGGGTGCCCGCGTATCCAGAGCCCGGGTTGCCGAGCCCTACGAGGAGGAAGTCGACCGGAGCGCTCGGCCGCCGGCCGCGAAACAGGCGCAGAGGGCACTAGCCCTCTTCGCCGCCCTCGGGGGCGCCCTCCTCGCCACCCTCCGCGGCAGCCTCTTCGGCGGTCTCGCCCTCGGCGCCGACCTCCGCGACCTCTTCCTCGAGCTCCTCCGGCTCCTCGATCTCGGTCGGCGCAGTGACGGTCGCGACGACCGTCTCCTCGAGGTCGTCGAGAAACTCGACTCCGGCGGGCGCCTTGACCGCCGACAGGACCATCGTCTCGGCGATGCCGAGCTTCGACACGTCGGCGACGATGCGGTCGGGGATGTCGGTGGGCAGGGCGCTCACGTTCAGCTCGCGCGTGACGTGCTCGAGCACGCCGCCCTCCCGCACGCCGGGAGCGTCCTCGACGCCCTCGATGTCGAGGGTCACCATCGACTCGATCTTCTCGTCCAGGCGCACCCTCAACAGGTCCAGGTGCATCACCTGCCCCCGCACAGGATGGCGCTGCTGGTCCTTCACGATCACGGGCAGGCGCCCGCTGCCGTCGATCTCGACGTCGAACAGCGCATGGCCCTCGGCGAGCACGCCGCGCAGGCGGCGCGAGTCGACCTTGAACGAGATGGAGTCCGACTCGATCCCGTAGATCACGCCGGGGACGAGGCTGTCGCGGCGCAGCCGCCGGGTCGCCCGGGAGCCGCGCTCCTCGCGCGGGTCGAGCGTCAGCAGGGTTCTCTCGCCGGCATGCCATCGGCGGCGGATTCTAGCGGCGACCACGCCGTCGGCTCGCCCGCCACCGCTAGCTTGTTGCGTGTGGCAGACGACCAGGGCGACCGCTCCATCCCCAAAAGCCGGCTCGCGCGCTCCGCGATGCTCGGCGCGCGGGCGGGGGTCGAGGGTGCGCGGTTCGCCGGCACGAAGGCCACGGGCGTGGTGCGCTCGAAGGACAAGCGGCGCGAGCGGATGGATGACACCGCCCTGGCGTCCGCCGAGCGACTGGTGGACACGCTCGGCACGATGAAGGGCGCCGCGATGAAGATGGGCCAGCTCGCCTCCTTCATCGACACCGACTATCTACCCGAGGAATACCGCGAGCTGTATCAGGAGAAGCTGGCCGCACTGCGCACCACCGCCCCACCGATGCCGTGGGAGAAGGTCCGCAAGGTTCTCCAGCAGGAGTGCGACGAGCCGTACGAGGAGCTGTTCGAGCGCATCGAGCCGGAGGCCTTCGCGGCCGCCTCGATCGGCCAGGTGCACCGCGGCACCCTGCACGACGGCCGCGAGGTCGCGGTCAAGATCCAGTACCCGGGCATCGATTCCGCGCTCCGGGCCGACCTGTCGAACGCCGGCATGATCCTGCGGCTCACGAAGGCGCTCGCTCCGGGGCTCGACGCCAAGGCGGTGGCGGACGAGCTGCGCGAGCGGGTCATGGAGGAGCTGGACTACGAGCACGAGGCCCAGAACCAGCGCAGCTTCGCGCGGGCGTACCGGGACCATCCGTTCATCCACGTGCCAGACGTCGTGACGCGACTCTCACGCACCAAGGTGCTCGTCACGGAATATGTCGAGGGGGTCGGGTTCGAGGACGTGAAGCAGCTGGACGCCGACCAGCGCAACCGCTTCGCGGAGATCGTGTTCCGCTTCTATCTCGGCTCGATCTACCAGTTGCACCATTTCAACGCCGATGCGCACCCCGGCAACTACGTGCTGACGGAGAAGGGCCCGGTCGCTTTCCTCGACTTCGGGATGACGAAGCGGCTCGATCCCGAGCAGATCCGCCTCGAGGAGGAGGTCGTGAAGGCGCGGCTCGACCACGATCCCGAGCGGCTGCGCGAGAAGCTGCACGACCTTGGCTTTCTGCGCAACCCGAAGCGGGTCGACGCGGAGCAGCTGATGGCGCACGTGGACGCGGTCGGCGGCTGGTACCTCGAGGACGGCGAGCGGGAGATCACCCCGGACTACGTGATGGGCGTGATCTCGGCCATCTCGGACCCGCGGTCTGACTTCTACGCACTGATGCGGAGGGAGAACGTCCCCGCCAACGAGCTGATGGGCCGCCGCATGGAGGTCGGCGTGCTCGCCGTGCTGGGGCAGCTGCGCGCGAAGCGGAACTGGCACCGGATCGCGCGCGAGTGGTGGTTCGGGGACGAGCCGGAGACCGAGCTGGGCCGCCTCGAGCACGACTTCTGGGCACGCAGGCGGGCCGGCAACCTCGGTTGAGCGGCTCCCACTCCTTCACACCCAGATAACCCGGTCGCGTTCCGGCGGGGCCAGAGTGCCGCGAGCGGGTCGAACGGCCCTAGCTTCTGTGATCTGCCCGTCCTCGTGCTGCCTCGGCTCGTGATGGGAGGGGGCGGCGACGGCGAGCGCCGAACGCCCAGCGAACACCTGACGGGGGAGGGCCGGGGATTCTTCCACCTGACGATCACCGGCGCGTAACTCCCGTGCCGCCGCGGCCCGGCACGATGCGGGCAATCGCCCTGGGGAGGCTCGATCAGCAGCGGGTCGGCAGCCCTCGCCGGCCCGCTGCTGCTTGCGCGGGCCGGCCATGCTGTCCGGCTAGAAGAGCTGGTTCTCGCCCGCGAACAGCTCGGACACCGAGCCGTCCGTGAAGATCGAGCGGATCGAGCGCGCGAGGATGTCGGCGACGCTCAGGACCTTGATCTTGTCTGGCGCGTCGCGTGCAGCGGGATCGTGTCGGTGACGACGATCTCCTCGATGTCCGGGCCGGCGAGTCGTTCGAATGCGGGGCCGGAGAACACCCCGTGCGTCGCCGTGGCGAACACCCGCGCCGCGCCTGCCTCCCGCAGCACCCGTGCCGCCTCCACCAGCGTGCCGGCGGTGTCGATCATGTCGTCGACGAGGATCGCCGCCTTCCCCGCGACGTCGCCGACCACGTAGCCGGCGTCGGCGATGTTGTGCTCGGGCCGCGACTTCGTGATGAAGGCGGGCTTCACTCTCAGCTCGCCGGCGATCTTCTCTGCCAGCTTCGCGCGGCCGGCGTCGGGCGACACGGCCACGTACTCCTCCGGCACCAGCTTGTCGAGGAAGTACTGCGTCAGCATCGGGCGGGCGATCAGGTGGTCCACGGGGATCTGGAAGAAGCCCTGGAGCTGGCCCGCGTGCAGGTGCATCGTGAGCACGCGGTCGGCGCCGGCCGTCTCCAGCATGCGCGCCACGAGGCGGGCGGAGATCGGCTCGCGCGGCAGCGACTTCTTGTCCTGGCGTGAGTATCCGTACCAGGGCGTGACCGCGATGATCCGGTGCGCGGAGGCGCCCTGCGCCGCGTCGATCATCAGCAACAGCTCCATCAGGTTGCGGTTCACCGGGGCGTGGGACGACTGCACGATGAAGATGTCCGCACCGCGGATCGACTCGAGGTAGCGGCAGTACACCTCCCCGTTGGAGAACGTCTTCAGTTCGACCTTGCCCAGCGCGATCCCGAGCTTGTCCGCGATCTTGGCCCCCAGCTCCTGGCTGCCGCGCCCGGCGAACACCATCAGCCGCTTGTCGTACGGGGTCGGGACGCTCGTGTGGGTGGGCGTTTCGCCCGTTCCCACCCGCGGCTCTGTTTGGAGCAGCTCCATTGGCGCTCCGGTCGTCACTTCTTGCCGCCTTCGGGTGACTTCACCTTTCCGTCCTTTGCCTGCGCGGCGGGTGCGCGCTCTGCATAGTCGTCGACATTCTCCTGCCGGGACCGGGCGATGCCGAGCGCCTTTGCCGGGACATCCTGCGTGATTACCGAACCGGCGCCAGTGTATGCGCCGTCGCCGACGGTCACCGGCGCGACGAGTGAGGTGTGGATGCCGGTCCGCACGTCGCGCCCGATCTGGGTGCGGTGCTTCGTGACGCCGTCGTAGTTCGCGGTGATGGTGCCGGCGCCGATATTCGTGCCCTCGCCCAGGTCGGCGTCCCCGATGTAGGACAGATGGGGGACCTTCACCCCGGCCGCGATGCTCGAGTTCTTGATCTCGACAAAGGCGCCGGCCTTCGCGCCCTCCCCAAGCCGCGCGGCAGGGCGCAGGTGGGTGAACGGGCCCACGGTGCAGCGACTCGCGACATCACAGGCGTTCAGATAGGAGTGGGGGACAGTGACCTCGTCGCCGAGCGCCGAGTCGATCAGCGTGGTCATCGGCCCGATGACGCAGCCGCGACCGACGCTGACTGCGCCGCGCAGGAAGGTGTAGGGCTCGAGCGTCGTGTCCTCGCCGATCGAGACGCCGGCGTCGACGTGGGTCGAGGCGGGGTCGCGGACGGTCACGCCGGCGAGCATGTGCCCCTCGAGGATCCGCGCCCGCGCCGCGGCCTCCACGCGCGCCAGGTCGACCCGGGTGTTGATGCCCAGGCCGACCGCCTCGTCGTCGGTCAGGTGCGCCACCACCCGGTGACCGGCGGCGCGCAGCAACGGCAGGACGTCGCCGAGGTAGTACTCGCCCTGGGAGTTGTCCGCGCGCACTCCCGCCAGGGCCTCGAACAGCGGCTCGACGGCGAACGCGTAGGTGCCGGTGTTCACCTCACGAATCGCGAGCTCGGCCGGCGTCGCGTCGGCCGGGTTCTTCGTTTCGACGATCCGCTCGATCTCTTCGTCGGCGTTCCGGACGATGCGCCCGTACTGGCCCGGATCGTCGAGCACGCGCGTCGTCACCGTGGCAGCCGATCCAGAGGAGGTGTGGCGTTCGGCGAGTGCCGTGATGAAAGAGGACTCGAGCAGCGGATGGTCGCCTGAGAGGACCAGCACGTGCTCGCACCCGGCCAGCATCTCGCGCGCCTTCATCACCGCGTCCCCGGTACCGGCGGGCGGGTCCTGGATCGCGACCTCCACGTCGTCCGGGAGCGCATCGCGCACCTGCTCGGCCTCGTCGCCGAGCACGGCTACGACCCGCTCGGCACCCGCCTCGCGCGCGGCGAGCACGGTCCAGAGCAGCATCGGGCGGCCACACAGCGGGTGCAGGACCTTCGGCAGCGTCGAACGCATGCGCGTGCCCCGGCCCGCGGCCATGATCAGAACTGCAGGAAACGACACTGAACCATCATCGTAGAGCCCACCCGCCGCGACGCGGCGTCACCCGTTGTCCAAAGCCGCTATTTGCAGCGACTTACGCCGTGCCGGGGGCCGGTGTTCGCGCCCGTTGATGCTGCGTCGCGTCAGCGCGTGCCAAATTTTGGCCCGCGGTTTGACCTACCCGGTGTACGTTAACCGCTGGGTGAGCGCAAAGGAACAGCCTGGTCGCCGGCGTAACCGCCACGAGGTCGAGGCCGCCGTGCGGGAGGCATTGCTGCGCCTGCTCTCGCAGGGGCAGCCCTTCAAGGACATCACTGTGGACGAGCTGGCCCGTGCAGCGGGCCTGTCGCGCACAGCCTTCTACTTCTACTTCCCGGGCAAGGAGCAGGCCCTGATGTCTGCGGCCAGCGAGGTGACCGCGGAGCTCTTCGACCGGGCGGACACCTGGTGGCACGGCGAGGGCCCTCCCGAGAAGCTGGTCCGTGGCGCCCTAGACGGCATCCTGCAGGTCTACGTCGAGCACGCCGCGCTCCTGCGGGCAACGGTCGAGCTGACGAGCTACAGCCAGGAGTTCGAGGACTTCTACAAGGGACTGCTGGATCGGTTCGTACGCGCCACCGCCGACCACCTGCGGCGCGAGCGCGACGCCGGCCGGCTGAGGCCGCTCGACTGCGAGGTGGTCGCCGAGAACCTGGTCTGGATGGCCGAGCGCTGCAACCACATCTTGATCAAGCAGGGCCGCTCACCCAAGGAGCTGGTCGACTCGATGACCACCGTCTGGGTACACGCGCTTTACCCGGACAGTGAGTTGTCGCCGGATTCCTGAGCCTCGCCGGCCGCGCCCACGGCCGCAAGCGCTTCCTCGGGGTTCGTGAACCACTCGAAGCGCACCGCCCTGCCCATCCCTGACCGTCCACAGGTACCCCTGCCGGATCGGGACGTTCACGCCGCTGCCACGTGTGCGGGCGCTGCCGCTGACGATCACGAGCACGCGTTCCCCGAGGTCGATCATCCGCTCCACCTGAGGGCGGAAGTCCTCGTAGACCTCCCGCACGCGGTTGAACGTGTCTGACCCACGCTTGGTCCCCGACTCGACCGCGCTCGGTGGGTTCACGTATGTGACGTCCTTTGCGATCAAATCGTGCGCGCCGGTCCCCTTTGTCCAGGCCTCGTGGATCTGGCGGACCACCTCGATCGGCTTCATGTCCATCGGGCCAGTATGGCGGCGGGGTAGGGTGCAGGCGTGAGCGGATCATGCGGCGCCGTACACCATCCGATCTTCGCGCGGCTGTTCGACCGCCTCGTGCGGAAAGCAGACCCTCAGGAGGCCGAGCACCGGGTCGAGTTGCTCGCCGGACTGTCGGGGCGCGTGATCGAGGTGGGTGCCGGGAACGGCATCAATTTCGGCAACTACCCCCGCGAGGTGACGGAGGTGGTGGCGGTGGAGCCGGAGACGTACCTGCGTGACAAGGCCGTCCGGGCGGCCGCCGAGGCGGGCGTCCCGGTGACGGTGGTCGACGGTCTCGCCGACGCCCTGCCGGCTGAGGACAGCTCGTTCGACGCCGCCGTCACTTCACTGGTCCTCTGCTCGGTTCCCGACCAGGAGCGTGCGCTGGGCGAGATCGCACGCGTGCTGAAGCCCGGCGGCGAGCTGCGCTTCTACGAGCACGTGCTGTCAGACGACGCGAAGCTGGCGCGCCGGCAGAATCGCATCACGCCCGTGTGGCGCTTCTGCGGCGGCGGCTGTCACCCGAACCGCGACACCCCCGGGGCGATCGAGGCGGCGGGGTTCCGGATGGAGCGGTGCCGCCCGTTCCCCTTCAAGCCCGGCCCGCTGATGACGGTCGTCGAGCCACACGTGATCGGCATCGCCCGCCGCCCCTGAGCTACCTCGGCGTCAGCGGTTGACGGTCATCATCCCGATGCGGTCGTAGCGGTCCCCCGCGCCCGCCGGCACCTCCGCGCCGATGTGCTCGAGGTCGCCTGGACTCAGTTCGACGTCCGCCGCGGCCAGGTTCTCCTCCAGGTACTTGCGTCTCTTCGTCCCGGGGATCGGGACCACGTCCTCGCCCTGTCCGAGCACCCAGGCGAGCGCCAGCTGCCCGGGCGTACAGCCCTTGTCACGTGCCAGCTCCTCGACCTTCGCGACCAGCCTCAGGTTCTGCTCGAGCGCCTCGCCCTGGAAGCGCGGGCCGTGGCGGCGGAAGTCGTCGTCGTCGAGGTCGTCCGGCGACTTGAAGCGGCCCGACAGGAAGCCGCGGCCGAGCGGCGAGTAGGGGACGAACCCGATGCCGAGCTCACGACATGTGGGCAGGATCTCCGCCTCCACGTCGCGCATCCACAGCGAGTACTCCGTCTGCAGCGCTGTGATCGGATGCGCGGCATGTGCGCGCCGGATCGTCTCCGGCGCCGCCTCGCTGAGGCCGATGTGCCGCACCTTGCCCTCCTGCACCAGCTCACCCATCGCGCCGACCGTCTCCTCGATCGGGCGGTTGAAGTCGACGCGGTGCAGGTACCAGAGGTCGACGTGGTCCGTACCGAGCCGCTTCAGCGATCCTTCGAGCGCGCGGCGCGCGTTCTCGGCCGAGCCGTCCAGCACGCGGTTGGTGGGGTCTTCCTTCGTGGGCGCGAACCGGATGCCGAACTTGGTTGCGATCACCCAGTCGTCGCGGCGACCCGCGATCGCCTTGCCCACGAGCTCCTCGTTCTTGTGCGGGCCATACATCTCTGCCGTGTCGAGAAAGTTGCAGCCCAGCTCGAGGGCACGATGGATCGTGGCGATCGCTTCCCCCTCGTCGGTCGTGCCGTAGAACGCCGACATGCCCATGCAGCCGAGGCCCATTTCGGGGACGGTCAGTTCTCCAAGCTTGCGTTGCTTCATCGAGCGGCCAGCCTTTCGCGGTAGAAGTCGATCTTGTGGTCGATCAGGTCGAGGTTGCGCGCGGTCTCGGCCAGCTGCGCGCGAACTGCCTCGCGGTGCTCTTCGAGCAGTGCGAGTCGCGCCTCGTGTGTCTCGTCGCCGCCCCGCATCAGCTCCGCGTACGCGCGGATCTGCCGGATCGGCATGCCGGTGGAGCGCAGCTTCGTGAGGAACTGGATGCGAACCAGGTCCTCCTGGGCGTATCGCCGGTGGCCGCTCGCGGCCCGGTCGACGGGATCGAGCAACCCGGCACGCTCGTAGTAGCGCAGCGTGTGGGCGCTGACACCGCTGGCTCGCGCGGCGTCGGAGATCGTGAGTGTCACGGCCATCAGTGGACCTTAGAACTTCGAGCGCGCTCTAAGTCAAGGCCGAACGACTCGTTCACGAACCGGGCTGCGCTGGCGGCCATCTGCTCGGCTCGGGCGCGCGGGATCTGGCCGTGCAGCTCCGCGAGCGACCCCATCGCCGCGGGGTAGTCGGTGCCGAAGAAGATCCGGTCGGGTGCGGCGTCGAAGAGGTCCGCGACCTTGTCGAGGAGCCCGGCACGTGCAGGTTCGGGCGCCAGCTCGATGCTGCCGAACACGTTCGTCGTATCGAGCCACACCTGCGGGTGGCGGCGCGCCATCGCGGCCGCCCAATCGAGACGCGGGAATGCGCAGTGACAGAGAACGAGCGGTATCTCTGGATGGCGCTCAGCGATGCGCTCCAGCTCGCCCAGGTCGTAGCCCCACCCGTACCACTCGTCGAAGCCCGTGTGCACGTACAGCGGCAACGCGTAGCTCGCCAGCGCGGCGATCGCCGGCTCGAGCGCGGGGTGTCCGGGCGAGAAGCGCTGCACCATCGGATGGAGCTTCAGCCCGCGCATGCCGTGATCCTCGATCGCGCTGCGCAGCACGCGCTCCGGGTCGGGGTCGTCCTTGTGCACCCCGCCGACCGGCACCACGTCCGGCTCGCTGCGCGCTGAGTGCGGCGCCGAAGCGGTGGAGCTCGTCGGCCTCGCCGGCGCGGAGCGGGAACAGCAGGTTCACGACCCGGCGCGCGCCCGCGGCGCGCAGGTCTTCGAGCGCTCGCTCCCAGGTGATGTCCTGTGGGATCGCGACGCCGGGCAGGCCACGGTGCAGCCAGCGCATCAGCCCCGCCGTGCGCTCGGCGGGGAGCAGATGGACGTGGGGGTCGGTGGTCGCGGTGACGGCAGTGGCGATCATGGGAGTATCGCGGGCGGATACTGTCTACCCGTGGCGGACGCTCTTGCCGAACAGGTCGTCGACGCGATCAACGACATATCGGGCGCGCACGACGGCCACCGCGCGGCGCACGCGCGTGGGTCGCTGTGCGCCGGTCGCTTTGCGGCCACGCCCGAGGCCGCGCGGCTGACGCGCGCCGCGCACATGCAGGGCGACCCGGTGCGCGCGACCGTGCGGTTCTCCAACGGCGGCGGCGATCCAGGGATCCCCGACTACGCCACCGAGGGGCGCGGCATGGCAGTCAAGCTCTACCTCGACGACGGCGCACGCACCGACATGGTCACTCTGTCGCTGCCGGTGTTCTTCGCCCGCACGCCCGAGGACTTCCTGGAGTTCACCCAGGCCCGCAAGCCCGACCCGCAGAGCGGTCAGCCGGACCTCGAGCGGATCGGGGCCTGGTTCGCCGCGCACCCGGAGGCGGGACCAGCGATCCAGGCCGCGGTCGGCGCGCCCCCGCCGGCCAGCTATGCGGCATGCACCTACTACGGCATCCACTCCTTCCGCTGGGTGAACGCTGAAGGCGAAGGGCGATTCGTGCGCTTCAGGTGGGAGCCCGAGTCGGGGGTCGAGACCCTCACGGCCGAGGAGGCGCGCGCGCTCGGCGACAGCTACCTGCAGGAAGAGCTACCGGGCCGGCTGGGTCCCGGCGGGGCTGCCTTCCGGCTGGTGGTCACCCTCGCCGAGGCGGGAGACCCGATCGAGGATCCGACCGCGGCCTGGCCCGAGGAGCGCGAGCAGGTCGTGGTGGGGCGCCTCGAACTGACCGGCCCCGAACAGGAGCGCGAGCAGGGCGACGACGTGCTGGTGTTCGACCCGACCCGGGTGGTCGACGGCATCGAGCTCTCGGACGACCCGATCCTGAGCTTCAGGCGCCGTGCGTACGCCGTCTCGGTCGAGCGGCGCAGCGGCATGACGTTGTAGCTTCCGGCGCTAGACGTTCGCCGAGCTGAGCGCCTCGACCTCACGCTGCTGGGCCAGCTGGGCGAGCGCTCGCGCCTCCATTGCCCGCGCCCGGTTCCGGCTCAGCCCCATCCTGCGTGCCACCTCGGTCAGGGGACACGGCTCCTCCTTCTCGGAGCCGATCCCGTAGCGCATCGTGATCAGCTCGCGCTCCGCGTCGGGTAGCTCCGCGACCGCATGCTTGAGCGCCTCACGTCGAAGGTTCAGGTCAAGCTCGTCCAGCGGATCGCCGCCGTCGGCGGGCATCAGGTCGCCCAGAGACGTGTCGTCCTCGCCGACCGGCTTGTCCAGGCTCGTCACGGTGCGCGCGGCCGAGCGCGCCTCGGCGATCATCCGCACCGAAAGGCTCGTCTCCGCGGCGAGCTCAGCGTCCGTCGGCTCACGGCCGAGCTCGTCCGTCAGCCGCTGCTCGGACTTCGCGATCTTGCGCTCTCGCTCGATTACGTGCACAGGCACGCGGATCGTGCGTTCCTTGTTCTGGATCGCACGCTCGATCGCCTCCCGGATCCACCAGGTCGCGTATGTGGAGAACTTGAACCCGCGCCGCCAGTCGAACTTCTCCGCTCCGCGCATCAGGCCCAGCACTCCCTCCTGGATGCGGTCGAGCAGGGCCAGCTCCTCGCTGCGGTACTTCTTCGCGATGCTGACGACGAGGCGCAGGTTCGACGTCACCATCCGCTCGTGCGCGTCACGGTCGCCGCGCTCGATGCGCTTCGCGAGGTCCACCTCCTCCTCCGCCGTGAGCAGCGGAAACCGGCGCAGCTCTCGCAGGAAGAGGCCGAGGGCGTCCGTCGTGGCGCCGGCCAGGTCGGTGTTTCTGTACTGGACCTGCTCCGGAACGTCACGGCCGCAGTCGTCCTGAACGGGCACGCCGCACTGCTCGAGTTGCTCGAACACCTCGGCGACCCCGCGGTCGTCGAGGTCCAGCCTCTCGATCAGCTCGCTGACCTCGGACAGCTCGAGGCAGCCGGAGTCGCGTCCGTGCTCCAGCAGGACCTGGAACCGCTCCTCTGTGGCGAGCTGCTTGGTGCTCATGATCATCGTCCTCCTCGAGCGTGTGGCACTCGTCGGACTCGACGCGGACTCGGGTGGAGCGTTACCCGACTCGGTCGCCCGCGAAACAGCGGGACTGGTTGACCCGTGGCCGGAGCTCGCAGATTTTGCGGTGCAGGGCGTGTTCGTTCCGTAGGCGGGGCGAAGGGAGGGCGGCTGATGCGCACTCGCCGCCCTACCCCATCGGCGCCGCTGCGAACGGCGCTTCCTTAACCGCGCCGGCAATCGTGGCCGTCGCGTCGCCTCGGGCCCAGCGCCGGCCATGGCCCGAAGCTGCTCCCGGGGCGATACTGCCCCCAGGCTGGAGCGGTCACCCCTGCTAGACCGCAACGCGGCCGATGGTAGCCCCGATCCGGAGTGGTTGGCCCCCTTTCGCCCGGACGCCGAATCCGGCGCACTGAACTAAGGGACGAACACCGCCTGGGTCGCGAAGAGCGTGTTGCCGGCGGTGGACGCGACGCCGTCCGGGCCGCCGTCGAACACCTGGACCTTGTCGATCTGCCAGATCGATCGCTTGGTCTCCAGCACCACGCCGGGCATCACGGCGTCGGCCGTGGTCGTGGTCGAGCATGTCGACCCCACCGTCCCCGAACCCGTCGCCGTGCAGGGCACCGTGAAGTTGAAGGCTGCGTCGCCCGTGCCCGTCTCGTTCGTGGCCGGGCCGTTGTGCCGGTCGGTGATCCGCAACGGCAGCCTCACCTGCAACTCACCCGTGTAGTCCGAGAGCCCGGTCTTGTTGCGCACGTCCGTGATCGATGAGACGAGCTGGACGTCGGCGTCGTCGGCTCCACCGGGATTGCCCGCCTGCACGCGGAGCGTGACCGACCCGACCGAGTTCGCCGCCGCGCCGTTGGCGTCGGGCGAGCCCACCGTCAGATGGTTGGACTCCTGCACCGGCGGATTGCACGAGGCCTGCGCGAGGGGTGGGCCGTGGGTGCGGTTTGCGCTCGCGACCTGGCATTGCTTGTAAGCGACGGCGAGCGGGGCCCGCAGCGGCGTCGCGCCGGTGGGGCGGGCATACCCCGGACCGTTCACAGACACCGTGCCCGACATGCCGGCGCCGTTCGGCGCGCCGTGTAAATCGCAGTAGTACCTGAACATGCCCGGACTGCCGAACGTGCGCGACGCGGTCCAGGCCCCGGACTGGGGTGCCGGTGGTTGGGTGAACGAGTTGTCGTCGAAGTGGACGTTGTGTGCTCCGCCGCCGTTGTTCCAGGTGACCATGTCACCCGTGTTGATGGTCACGTCCTTGGGCGAGAACGTGTTCGAGAACGTCGCCGTCACGGTCGCGTTTGCGCCCAGCGCAGGCGCAGCCGGCAGCAGGAGTGCGAGGAGGATGCCGATCCACAGGCAGCGGATCCTCATGGCGTGACCCTACTCCGCGTCGCGTCGAGCCGCAAGCTCCGAGACTGTCTCGCAGAAGACCTACTTCTTCAGCTTGACGATCCGCTTCGCGATGGATCTGTTGCCGGCGGAGTCATTGGCGGTCACGGTGATTCTCGCGGTCAGCCGGGTGTGCTTGCGAAGGCCTCGCCGGAACGCTCTCAGCGTCCGCTTCGAGAGCGCCAGCCTGAAGTTCGTCACCCGCTTCGGGACCAATTGCTTGGCGCGCCCCTGCGCTCGCAGCGGCTTGCCGGTCCGCGGGATGTAGATCCTTGCACGCGCAACCACGCTCGAAGGCTCGCTGACCACCGCGCGCACGAAGACGGCACGCTGGCGCAGCACGCGTTGGCGCCTCGAGCCCGAGAGCCTCAGCGCCGGCGCGAGCCTGTCGGCGGCAACCGGCTCCCCGCCCGGCGGCGGCGGCGGCGGCGTGCCCGCGGGCTGCACGTTCACCGCGCCCGACATGTCCACGCCGTTCGGGTAGCCGTGCTCCTCGCAGTAGTACCTGAAGACCCCCACGGTGTCGAAAGCGCGGGAAACCGACCACGGAGACGAGTCAGGAGCCGCGGGCATCTCGAACGAGCCGTCGTCGAAGCGCACGTTGTGAAGCCCGCCGCTGTTGGTCCACGTCACCGTGTCACCCTGCTGCACGGTCACGTCCGCGGGCGTGAAGAGGTTGGAGCTCACGGCCACCGTCTGGTTGGCCGCACCGGCCGGAATGGCCGGGACCAGCAGCGCAGCCAAGAGGGCGGCCAAGCGGCCGGCCGAGGATGAGCGGATCCTCATGCGGGCGAGAGTAGCGGGGGCACCGGGCAGCCCCCTTCGAGAATCGACCCATAGATAGTGTCGGTCGGTGATGGCCGACGCTCTTCCTCGCGACGTTCGCCGGATCGCGGTGGTGGTGATCATCGGCGCCGTCATGTCGATCCTCGACGCGACGATCGTGAACGTGGCGCTCGAGACCCTGCGGATCGACTTTGGGGCGTCGCTGTCGACGATCCAGTGGGTCAGCACCGGCTACCTGCTCGCGCTGGCGACAGCGATCCCGCTGACCGGTTGGGCCGCCGAGCGATTCGGTCCCAAGCCCTTGTGGATGACCGTCGTTTCAGCCTTTGTCGTGACCAGCGGCCTGTGCGGTCTGGCGTGGAGTGTGGAGTCGCTGATCGGCTTCCGCGTGCTCCAGGGCTTCGCCGGCGGCATGATCATGCCGATCGGGATGATCACCCTGGCTCAGGCCGCCGGCCCGGGTCGCATGGGCCGCGTGATGAGCATCGTCGGCGTGCCGATGGTGCTCGCCCCGGTGTTCGGCCCGTCATCGGGGGCGCGATCCTGGAGAGCCTGTCGTGGCGCTGGATCTTCTTCGTGAACCTGCCGGTCGGGATCGTCGGACTGCTGCTGGCGCGCCGCCTGCTTCCCTCCGGTCCGCGCGGTCGGCCGTGCTTCGGCAGACGGACAGCGACCAACCGGTGCTCGACTGGCGCGGGCTTGCTCTCTGTCTCCCGGGCTCGCCGCGATCGTCTTCGGGATCTCGGAGTACGGAGCGCATCGCACGTTGTCCACGGTCAGCGCATGGCTGCCGCTCGCGCTCGGGTCTGCTGGCGGTCCTCGCCTTCGTCGTCTACGGCTTGCGCACGCGTTACCCGATCGTCGAGGTCGGCCTGTTCCTCTCGCGCGGGTTCGCGGCCGCGGCGGCGACAGTGTTCCTGACGGGCGTCGCCCTGTTCGGCTCGATGATCCTGCTGCCGCTCTACTACCAGATCGCGCGCGGCGAATCGCCCCTGATCGCAGGCCTGCTGGTTGCGCCACAGGGCCTCGGTGCCGCGCTCGGGATGTTCTTCGGCGGTCGTGCGACCGACCGCTACGGCGGGGGCAGAGTGGTTCTCGTCGGCCTGCGCTTCCTGATCGCCGGCACCGCCGTCTTCACCCAGGTCGGAGCGACCACGTCCTACTGGCTGACCGGTGGCGCCCTCGCGCTGCGTGGCATCGGCCTGGCCGGCTCGATGATGCCGGCGATGGCCGCCGCCTACGCGACCCTGAAGCGCGATCAGGTGCCGCGGGCGACGCCGGCGCTGAATGTGCTCCAGCGAGTCGGCGGGTCGATCGGCGCCGCGCTGCTGATCGTGATCCTGGAGAACCGGATCATCTCGTCGCTCGGCGCGGGCGCACAGGACGGGTTGACAGGCGGGGCGCTGTCCGGGCGCCGCGCGTGCCCGCGTGGCAGAACCGCTCGCGGAGGCCTTCGCACACACGTTCTGGTACGCCCTCGCCCTCTCTGCCGTGGCACTGATCCCAGCCGCGATCCTGGCCCTGGAGGAGCGTAAGACGAGCCGCCGGGCGGCGGCCCTGCCGGTGGCCGAGGCCGAGGGCGCTGCCGGTCATGAGACGGCTCCGCCCGCGATCGTCGCCTCGTAATCCCGGCCGCGGGGTCACCGGCCGGCGAGCTCGTGGGCGCGCGCGATGTTCGCGACGCCCAGCTGGTTGAGCTGCTCGTCGAACTCGGGTGTCGCCTCCGGGAGCAGAGGACCGTGCGCCAGGACGTTGCCGTACACACGCTCGCGCGACTCGTCGGCCAGCCGGCGCACGCGCGCGATGTCGACGCCGAGCAGCTCTCCGTCGCGCTTGACCGGGCGGCCCGACACGAGGACGTGACGCACGCTGGCGGCGTTGGCCTGGAAGACGACCGAACCGACCATCTCCGGACGCGGAGTCATGTTCAGGCCGGTGCCGCCGATCACGATCACGTCGGCCTGCTTGCCGGGAGTGAGGCTGCCGGTCCGCGAGCCGAGGCCCATCGCCTCGGCGCCGTTGATCGTGCCCCAGGCGATGGCGTCGCGCACGGTCAGGTCGAGCTTCTGCGGCATCGCTCCCGCGGCATTGATCGGGTCGTTGTCCATGCAGCGCTGGAAGTTCAGGCCGAGCCGCATCTGCGCGAACATGTCGCCCGAGTTCAGCGAGATCGACGTCGCAGCTGAGCGTGGGCTTGATCCCTCGCGAGATGCACTGCCTGAACGACCGGGTGGCCCATCCCCATGCTGAGCTCGGTCTCCGGGCTGATCGAGACCTTCGACCCGTTTCGCGCCAGCAGGTCGAACTCCTCGATCGTCGAGACAGTTGCAGTGGACGTGCACCTGGTCGCTCGCCGAGCAGGCCGTGCATGTCGAGCTCACGGACTCCCCCGGTGATCGAACTCCCCCAGGTGCAGCCGGTGTGCGTCGACCACCAGCGCACCCAGCTCCCGCGCCGACTCGATCTCGGCCTTGGTCAGCTCGAACGGCAGCAACCCGACCTCGGTCAGGGCGATCCCCATCGTCACCAGCGCGTCGTCGCTGCTGAGGTGCTCCGCCCGGATGCGGCGCGCATCGTGCGATCCGCGCCTCGTGGTCGGGGAACCCGCCCTGTTCGCTCGGGGCTGGGAAGTAGCCGTAGCCGAACACCGCCCGGATGCCGGCGTCGTGCAGTCCCTGGAGCGCCGCGTCCGCGTGCTGTGGAGTGTTGTTGCAGTGCGAGAAGTCGAGGATCGTCGTCACGCCGGCGTCGAGCGCCTCGAGCGCGCCGACGTAGTTGCCCGCGTAGACGTCCTCGGCCAGGTAGCGCGGCGAGATCGTCTGGCGGATCCCGCGGAAGTACTCCATCAGCGACCAGTCGGCGCAGATCGCCCGCATCGTCGTCTGCCAGGTGTGCCGATGTGTGTCCACGAAGCCGGGCATGACGACGTCGCCCGTGGCGTCGATCACGTCGCGTCGAGCTCGCATCGATGTCCGGGGCGATCTGCGCGATCCGCCCGTCCTCGATCAGGACGTCGGCGGCTTCGAGCTCTCCGACGTCGCGGTCCATCGACAGCACGTATCCGCCGCGGATCAGCAGCCGTTCACTCATGCCTCTGGCGCGCATCGGCACCGACGGGTGTTCGGACAGCGCCTGCCATCGCCGCAAGTATCTCCGAACGTCTATGCCTGCGAAAAATCCGCCGTCTTCGGGATCTCCGCGGGTGGCGTTCCGATCACGATCGCGATCTCCTTGCGGTCGGTCAGTTCGATCGCGCGCGGGTCCTGCGTATAGGGCTTGCCGTCGACGTAGAACGCGATCGGCTCGGGGCTGCAGTACTTCCCGACGCAGGAGTCGCTGAGACGCACGCCCCACTCGGTGAAGAACTGGCCGAGCCTGTTCGGCTCGGGGCTCGCTGACTCGGTGTGGATGATGCCGGTCCCGTCATGAGTGTGGAGGGGCGAGATGCAAGGCTTGCGACACCGCTTGATGCCGCCGTAGCCGACCGAACCGTCAGGATCCTTGAACCGTTGAACCTCGGGGTCGTCGATGTTGATCCCGATTCCCGCCGGCACCGCGATCGGCTCGCCATCGACGAAGACGTCCAGATGCGCATGGATGTGGTGGATCAGAAACTCCTTCCGCTCGGGCTCCAATCCGGCTGCGACCGTCCGCTCGAGAGGATCCTGCGGGGCCCGCCAAAGGACCCTCGCATCGTCAGTCTGCCGATCCAGGCGCTTGCTCGGCCTGGCGCGCCTCGCCGGGAGCCTCCCCGGTCCCGGCGTCGTCGTCACCGCCGCATCCGGTGATCACCAGGACGAGGGATGCGATGACGATGAGCAGCGGCAGGGTCTGTGGCTTTCGCATGTCGGTTTCCCCCTCTGCTACGGGCACTGCCCGTTGGTGCGCTCGTAGATCGCCCGCGCGCCTGTCGACAGTGGGCCGACGAAGGGACCGGGACCCTGGTTTCCGAGGACGAGCATGCACCGACCCTGCACCCACTGGACGTTGCCGACGTGCGGGCTCGGACGCGGTCCAGCCGCGCGCGCCTGGAATGCCCGGGACGGCGAAGTATCGGAGGTTCTCGACGGGGCCAAGCGCGCGGATGACGTCCGGGCGCAACTCGTGCGCCAGGCTGTGCTTGGCGCCTTCCGCGGTCTCGTACAGGGCGACGTTCGTGATCCCGGCCGTCCGCGGGCCGCGAATCGGCTGGGCCATGAACGAGATGAACCCCTCGCTGCGCAGTCGGCGCGCGTCGTCCGGCGTCAGGTGCATGTCCTTCGCGAACGCCTTGACGCCCGTGATGGTCTCGCGCGTTCGCGGCTCTGATCGGGACGCCGCCCCCGGACGGAACCCGGGCTCCTCGTCCTTTCGCATGAGGAACCGCTCAGGTCCTGGGCGCCCGCCCGCGCGTTCCCGTTCGCCGCTGCCGGCGCCGCGGGGTCGTCACCGTCATCGCCGCCGCAGGCGGCGAGTCCGATCGCGAGCGTGACCAGGGTCAAGATTCCAAGCTTCGCTGCAATGGACCCGACATCCCAGAACCTCCTGTAGATCGCTCATCGCCGAAGCATCCGCTCGGGTGAGCGCGTGCGCCATGGGCGATCAGGGGCCAAGGCACTGACGGGAGGGAAGGCGAACCTTGCCCGTGGGCGACTGACCTTTCCGCGAGGTAAGGCCTGGCTTGCCGACAGCCAAGACGGCAACTACCTGATACGCCTTGCGTGAAACGGCGCCACGACGGATGATGTCGCCATGGCACCCCGGGTGGAAACGTCGCGACATCGACTGAGCGGCTCATCAAGGACCGCTATGAGGTGCTGGGGACGCTCGGCGCGGGCGGCGAGGGACACGTCGTCAAGGCCCTGGACCGGCAACACGACCGATTCGTCGCGTTGAAGATCCGCGAGGTGCGCGACGAGCGGCTTGCGCGACGAGCTTCTCAACGAGGCACGGATCCTGCTCGCGGTTCCTCCGCATCCGGCGCTTCCGCTGGTGCGAGAGGACTTCTTCGACGGCGACAGCTACGTCGTCGCCATGGACTGGGTGGACGGCACCGACCTCGCCACGCTGCTGGGCGATCGCGGCCGGCCCGGTCTGGCACCGTCGAGCGTGCTCGCCTACCTCGCCCAGGCGGCTGAGGCGCTCACCCACCTGCACTCGCAGGACCCGCCAGTCATTCACGGCGACGTCAAGCCGGCGAACCTGATCCTGACCAAGGGTGGCCGCGTGAAGCTCGTGGACTTCGGCATGTCCTCGGCGCCCGACGCGCCGCGACGCCGCACCGGCACGCCCGGCTTTCGCGCGCCCGAGCTCGCCGCCGACGGGGTGCCGTCGCGAGCCAGCGACGTGTATTCGCTTGCGGCCACCGCGTTCGCGCTCCTGAGTGGGTCGGCCCCTTCCGGCGTGCTGCCGTCGTGGGAGGGCATCGATCCCGCTCAGGCCAAGCAGCTCGAGGCGGCGCTGCGGCTCGGCCTCGCGACAGATCCCGCGCGCCGTCCGGCCACGCCCGGCGAGCTGGTCGAGAGCCTCCGCACGGGCTGGGGCGCGGCTCTGCCCACCGGGGTAATGACGTTCTGCCTCTCGGACATCGAGGGCTCCACGGAGCTGTGGGAGACGCGATCCCGCGGCGATGGCCGAGGCGCTCGTGCGCCACGACGAGATCATCGCCGCGCAGGTGGAGGCTCGCGGCGGCCGGTTCCTCAAGTCCATGGGCGAGGGCGACTCGACGGTCTCGGTGTTCGAGTCGGCGCCTCCGGCGCTCGACGCTGCGGTTGCCGCCACCCACGCCCTGCAAGCGGAGCAGTGGCCGGGTGGGCTACGTCTCGCGGTCCGGTTCGGGCTGCACACGGGCGAGGCCGAACGCCGCGGAGCCGACTACTTCGGGCCGACCGTCAACCTCGCGGCGCGGCTGCGAGGGCAAGCCGACGGCGGCCAGGTCTTCGTATCCGCGGCGACGGCCGCGCTCGTGGCCCGGCACCTCCCGGCCGACTGTGAGCTGGTCGACCTCGGTCCGCACCGGTTGCGCGGACTCCGCGCGCCGGAGAAAATCCATGCCCTAAAGGGACCGGCGATCAGCGCGCCGCTGCCCGCCGGAGAGTCTCCCGTATCGCGGTCTGCTGGCGTTCGAGCCCGACGACCGGCGGTTCTTCTTCGGACGTGAGGATGTCGTCCACGAGATCCTCGCGCGCCTGGCGCCCGGTCGGCTGCTGGCGGTCATCGGGGCCTCGGGAAGCGGCAAGTCGTCGGTACTGCGCGCCGGCGTGGTCGCCGCGGCACTGGCGGGTGAAGTCGAGGCGGTCGAGCGCGCCCGGATTCTGATTCCCGGCGCCGAGCCACGGCTCGAGGCGACGGGCGATCCGCGCGAGCTGGTCGTCGTCGATCAGTTCGAGGAGCTCTACACGCTGTGTGAGGACCAGACGCTCCGCGACGCCTTCATCGACGGACTGCTCGCGCTGCCCTCTCCGGTCGTGATCGGCGTGCGCGCCGACCTCTACGGGAAGTTGAGCGACCACCCAGAGTTGGCGCGGGCGGTCGCAGACAATCAGATCCTGCTCGGGGCCATGGGCGACGAAGAGCTCGAGCGGGCCATCACCGAGCCCGCGCGCATCGCCGGCTTGCGACTCGAGCCGGGCCTCGTGGAGCTGATCCTGCGCGACGTGGCGCGCGAGCCCGGCGCCCTGCCGCTGCTCTCGCATGCGCTGCGCGTGACCTGGGAGCGAGCGTGACGGGCGGACGCTCACGGTCGAGGGTTACCGCGCCAGTGGCGGCGTCGCTTCAGCGATCGCGCAGACGGCCGACTCCGTCGTGGAGGCAGTGCCGCCCGATCGCCAGGGCTTGATGCGCAACGCTTCCTGCGCCTGACGGAACTCGGCGAGGGAATCGAGGACACGCGGCGCCGGGTCGCGGTCGAGGAGCTCGTTCCCGAGGGAGCCTCCCCGGACGAGGTCCAGGCGCTGCTCGACCGGCTGGCGGAGGCGA
>CAVSXO010000014.1:0-18593 GCA_963731895.1 uncultured Solirubrobacterales bacterium | reverse complement strand
CGGCGACGTCTGGACCCCCAGGTAGGCGCGCTCGATCTGTTCGCCGCGGGTGAGGGCCGGCACCACCTCGCGCACTGTGTTGGACGGCACCGCAAAGCCGATCCCGACATTGCCCTGAGACCCGCCTGTTTCGATCTGGGAGTTGACGCCGATCACGCGCCCGGACTCGTCGAGCAGGGGCCCGCCCGAGTTCCCCGGGTTGATCGGTGCATCGGTCTGGATCACGGAGTCGATCGAGAAGCCGTTCGGAGCCTGGATCTCGCGCCCGACTCCCGAGACGATGCCCTCCGTCGCGGTGCGATCGAGGCCGAAGGGGTTGCCGATTGCGATCGCCACGTCGCCGACCTGCACGTCGCTGGAGTCGGCCAAACGCAGCGGGGTCACGCCGCCGGGCACCTTTCCGGGATCGATCTCGACGACGGCCAGGTCGCTCGACGGGTCGGTCCCGCGCACCTGCCCTTCGATCGAGTCGCTATCGGCCCCGAACCGCACCTCGACGCGATCGTTGCCTTCCACGACGTGCGCATTCGTGACAACGCGTCCCTCGCGGTCGATCAGGAAACCGGTGCCGGTGGCGTTGCCTGCCCTGAGTGAGACCACGGCCGGGCTCGCGCTCGTGTAGACGGCGCCGGCACGAGTCTGTCCCTGGCCCGCCTTGACAACCGGGCCGGAAGCAGCCGGAAGGGGCGTGGTGCCGCCGCCGCCGTCCACCAGCACGGCCCCCAGCGCTCCCGCTGCGATCAGGAGGATCGCGGCGCAGCTCGCAACGACCACGCGCAGCCGGCGTGCCGGATGCCTGCGTGACCTGCGCGGCCGCGGGGCCGGCGCCTCTGCCGTCTGCTCCTCACCGGCTCGCGTGGCGGTCCGCGGGGGCGCTGCCGAGCGGCGTGCCTCCTCGGACTGCTCTCGCCAGTCGCCCGTCCAGATCCGTTCGGGTGCCCGCGTCATCTGCCGCTCCACCTCCGCATCGTTTTGCGCATGCGGGGATGGAAGCAGCGGCGTCTGAGAGCCGCGTAAGGAATTTTTTAAGCGGAGATTGAGCTGAAGCGGGGCTGCCGCCCTACTTATAGGCGATGCCGGCGCTTGCCGGGCCGGTCAGCGGCAGGATCTCCACATCGCGAAAACCCACCTCCCGGCACCAACCGGCGAAGTCGCTGCCGGTGAAGTCGAAGGCGTCGCCGAACTCGATCAGCATGTTCAGCGACATCATCAGCCCGAACGCGTTCTCGCGCCGAGCGTCGTCGATCAGGTTTTCGATCACGATGAACACGCCGCCTTCTGGCAGGGCGTCGTAGGCCGACCGGATCAGGTGCATCTTCCGGTCGAGATTCCAGTCGTGCAGGATCAAGCCCATGGTGATGACGTCCGCGCTCGGAAGGGGCTCTGCGAAGAAGTCGCCCGAGGCGGCGGTTACGCGGTCCGACAGCCCGGCGGCGGCGATCGCCCGCTCGGCGATCGGCACGACGACCGGGAGGTCATAGCTCGTGCACTGAAGATGTGGGTGACGAGCCGCGACCGTCGTGCAGAGCACACCGGTGGCACCTCCGACGTCGCACATCGTCTTGTACTTGGAGAAGTCGAACTTCTCCGCCAACGCCTGGAAGTTGCCGAGCGAGACTCCCTGCATCGCGGACATGAACTGCTCGAGCCGCGCCGGGTCGCTGTACAGCTCGTCGAACATCGGCTTGCCGGTTTGCTTGATCTCGTTCTGCGGCTTGCCGGTCTGCAGCGCCTCGGTGAGATCGCCCCAGAATGGATACAGCCGCGCGTTGGCCATCTCCAGGATTCCGCCCATGTAGGCCGGGCTCCGCTTGTCCAGGAACGCCGCGCTCTCGGCGGTGTTGCGATAGCGGCCGTCGCTCCCCTCACCGTCTCGCTCGAGGAACTTCAGCGCGACAAGGGTGTCGAGAAAGTCATAGATCCCCCGGGGGTGGAGCCCGAGCTGCTCGCCGATCTCCTCGCCGCTCATGGACTCGTCGCCGAGGCGCGTGAACAGCTCCAGCTCGACCGCCGAGAGCACCGTCTTCGACGGCCAGAACCCCATGCCGACCTGCATGATGTGGGACGGATCAAGCTGCATCTGCGACATCCTTCCTTCGTTCGTGAGCGCATCGCTCCGCCGACCCTATCTATGTGACGCCGGCCACGCGCAGCGCCTCGTCCCAGTCGGAGAAGTCGCGCTCGCGCACGATCAAGCCTCGCTCGATCCAGAAGACCTGGCCGAGGCGCGAGTCGAGCTCGATTCCGCTGGTACGGGCGCGCAGCCGGATCTGGCAGAGGAAGGCGATCACGTCGCCGGCGTCGACGACCTCGAGTGGCGTGTGGTCGATCCATTCCCAGGCCTCGCGCAGGTCGGCCGACCATTCGCGAAGGCCCGCGTGGCCCCGGTAGACGCTGGGCATCCCTGCGATGAGCCACTCGGGTGGAGGCGTCGTAGTGGAAGTCGGGCGCGAAGCGCACGAGGCACAGATCGAGATCCCCGCGCACCCAGGCCCCCCAGCCCGACAGCGCAGCGCGCCGCACCCCCGCGCGTCGCAGGCGTGATCGCGGCGGCAAGGCGAAGACCGCCCGCGAGAGCGCCGCCCACGCACCCGGCCAGCGGACCATCAGCCGCTCCTCGAGCGTCCGCCGCGTCGGCAGGCGCGCATCGGGGCCAATCGGTGTTCGCACAACCTCAGCCATCGCCGCCAGTATCTCCAAAACGGTTGGTCGCGTCGTATTGGGCTTGATGTCCAGGCGCGATTGAGTAGCGTGCGGCCATGTCCTCCGACTGGCCGGTCGCGCTCCCCTACGAGTCGTGGAGTGCGACATGCGACACGCTCCACGCGCACACTCAGGTCCTGGGCAAGCTGGCGGTGGCGATGGCCCCGCCCGAACCGCAGCTCCAGCACGCCGCGCTGCGGCTCAGCGCGCGTGGCTGGGAGACGCTTCCGCTGCCCGCCGAGGACGGTTCGGGAGCGCTCGTCGTGGCACTCGACCTGCGGACGCACGAGGCGGCTGCCGAGCACAGCGACGGGCGGGTGCGGCGCGTCCCGCTGATGCCCGACAGACCGGTCGGCGAGGTCACCGCTGATGTATTGGATGCGGTCCGGGAGCTGGGCAGCCCGGGCCTCGAGATCAATCCCGACGCCGCAGGAGGTGCCCTGGAGCGTGCCGCTCGACGAGGACCACGAGCACGCCACCTACGACCCTGATCAGGTTTCTTCCTATTTCGCCGCCGCGACCCGCGCGGCGCTCGTGCTGGCCGCCTTCCGCGCGCCGTATCGTGGCCGCTCGACGCCGGTCAACGCGTGGTGGGGCACGTTCGACCTCGCGGTTGCCCTTTTTTCGGGCTCCCCGGCCGACCCGCCATCCAACGACTTCATCACGCGGAACGGGGGCGATGCGGAGCAGGTCGAGGTGGGCTGGTGGCCCGGCGACGCTCGCTTCGGCAATGCGGCCTTCTTTGCCTTCGTCTACCCGGCTACGGAGGGGTTCGGACGGGCGGCGCTGTCGCCCGAGATCGCCCGCTGGGACGACTCGCTCGGGGAGTATCTACTCGAATGGAACGATCTCGGCTCCAGCCCTGATCCGCACGCGGCTGCGCTCGAGTTCGCGCGCTCCGCGTTCCGCCATTCATGCTCGGTGTGCAACTGGGACCCGGCGCTACCGGACAGCGCGGAGGGGACGCCGCCACCGGTTCGGTGACCGAGGTGAGGGCCCGCGCTCAGTCGTTCGCCGTGACCGCCTCCAGGATGTCAGCGAACTTCTCCCGGGCGGCGGCCCGGCGCGTGGGGATGTGCTCGCTCGGAACGCTGTCCGGCGGAGGCGCATAACCGCGCAGGATCTGGCGAGCCACCGACTGGCGGTGGACCTCGTCGGGCCCGTCGTACAGGCGTGCGCCCCGAGCGAAGCGGTACATCGCCTCGAGCGGCAGGTCGGTCGAGTAGCCCAGTGAGCCGTGCACCTGTAGGGCACGGTCGATCACGTCGTGCAGGACGCCCGCTCCGTAGAACTTGATCAGCGCGATCTCCTTGCGCGCCGCCGAGGAGCCCTGAGTGTCCATCACCCATGCGGCGTGCAAAGTCATCAGTCGCGCGGCCTGCATCTGTGCCGCCGAGTCGGCGATCCAGTTCTGAACGGTCTGGTGCTCGCCGAGGATCTTGCCGTGGGAGAAACGGTAGGTCGCACGCTCGCAGAGCATGTCGAACGCCCGTTGCGCCACGCCGAGCCAGCGCATGCAGTGGTGGATCCGGCCGGGATACAGCCTCTGCTGCGCGATCAAGAAGCCCTCGCCCTCGGCGCCGAGCCGGTTGGCAGCGGGGATGCGGACGCCGTCGTAGACGATCTCCGCGTGGCCACCGAGCTTCCCGAACTCCTCCTGTGGGTGCTCCATCGTCGGCACGTCGCGCAGGATCTCCACGCCCGGTGTGTCGGTCGGCACGATGAACATCGTCGCGCGCTGGTGCGGGCGTGCCTCGGGGTCGGTGACGGCCATCACGATCAGGAAGTCCGCGATCGATGCGTTCGATGAGAACCATTTGCGGCCGGTGATCACGTAGTCGTCGCCGTCCTGCAGGGCTTGCGTTTGAAGCTGCGTCGGGTCGCTGCCGGCGGTGTTCGGCTCCGTCATCGAGAAGGCCGACTTGAGGTCACCCGCCAGCAGCGGGTGGAGGAAGCGATCCTTCTGCTCGGGCGTGCCGGCCAGGGCGAGGATCTCCGAGTTGCCGGAGTCCGGGGCCTGGCAGCCGAACGCGTTGGGGGCGAACGGGGACGTTCCCAGGATCTCGTGCATCAGCCCGAGCTTCACCTGCCCGAACCCCTGGCCGCCCAGCTCGGCGTCCAGGTGTGCCGCCCACAGCCCGCGCTCCTTGACCTGCTCCTGGAGGGGGGCGTAGATGCGGTCGAGCGCCGATTGCTCCAAGTCGCGGACCACGGTTTCCAGCGGCCAGATCTCCTCGCGCACGAACGCGCGCATCCAGTCGAGCTGCTGCTCGAACTCTGGCTCTGTCGAGAAATCCCACGCCATCACAGCCTCCTGACAGTCTCCGATGCGATTAGCCGGCGTTACGCCGAGTCTAATGCGGACGGCCCGCGTCAGCCGAGCCGCAGCCGGTGGATCCGCACGACGTCGCGGACGCGGGTTTCGATCGGCCACCGGCGGCCCGCCTGCTCGACGAATGCGCCGGCCGCTGGCCGGCCGGGATCCGCGAGCCAGGCCTCCGGCGCGAGGCGTGGCAGAAGAGAAAGCAGCGGGGCCACGCTGGCGCGTTCGTAGAGGACGTCGGCGGCCAGCACGAGGTCGAACGGCGCGCGCTTGACGAGCTCGTCGGGCTCCGCCCAGTCGACCGTCGCCGTCTCGATGTGCACGTCGTTCGCGTGCGCGTTGCGAGCGACGAGCGGGAGCGCCTCGGCGCATGCGTCCGTGGCCAGCACCGCGGCGCCTGCGCGCGCGGCGGCGATGCTCGGTACGGCCAGCCCGCAGCCGAGCTCGACGACGCGCAGGCCGCGGAGGGCGATGCCGTCGAGCTCGTGCGCGAGCGCCACGCCGCTGCGCCAGAGAACCGACCAGTACGGCGCGAGCGGCGCCCATTCGACCGGGCCCGTATCCGGCAGCGCGGCGGACTCCTGCGGCTGGAGCAGGCGGAGCTCACCGCTCGCCAGCTCGACCGACCGGCTGACGAGCTCTTCGGGCACGTGCCTCATCGGAATCTGATTCTCTCGCGGGGGGGCGAGGTTTGCTGGCAGGTAGAGTCGCGCCGTGGCCGTGGCGCTCGACACGCGGGTGCTCGGGTCGGGGCCTCGGGCCGTCCTGGTGCACGGCGGGGCCGGGCCGCAGCGCACCTGGGCGATGCAGCCGCCACTCGCCGAACGCCGGCAGCTGGTGATACCGAGCCGGCGCGGTTTCGACGGCAGCCCGCCCACCGACCGCCAGGACTTCGAGCACGATGCTGCCGACCTGATCGCGCTGCTGCGCCCGCGCGCACACCTCGTCGGCTTCTCCTACGGCGGGCTCGGTGCCCTGATCGCCGCCGGGCAGCAGCCGGACCTGGTCACGTCGCTGACGATCGTCGAGGCGCCGCTGTTCTCGGTCGCGCGGGGCGACCCCGAGGTGGACCGGTTCGAGCAACTCTCGAACGAGTTCCTCGCCCAGGGATTGGACGCACGGCCGGAGGTGCTGGCCGAGTTCCTGCCCGCGGCGGCGCTGCCGGCGCCCGCGGCGGGGCCACTCCCGCCCGGCGTGGAGGCCGAGCTGAGGCTCGCCCGCGGAGGGCGGCAGCCGGGAGAGGCGCGGCCGGATCTCGAAGCGATCAGGCGCGCGGAAGTGCCGGTGCTGGTCGTCTCAGGAGACCATTTGCCCGCGATCGAGCGAGTGTGCGACCGGCTCGCGGATGCGCTCCAAGGGAACCGAGCGGTGATCGCGGGGCGCGGGCACGCGATTCCGAGAGCGGACGGATTCAACGAGCGGCTGGAGGCCTTCTGGACGATCGCCGAAGCGAGCCGGTGGGCGAGCGCGCCGCGCGGATAGCCTGAGCGCCACCAATCTCGGACGCAGGAGGGGACATGGCCGAAGTGAATTTCACGCTGGACGGCGACGTGGGGGAGATCGTGCTCGCGGACCCACCCCTGAATCTCTTCGGGCTGGAGCTTGTGCGCAGCCTCATGGAGGCGGCCGCCCAGGCACGTGACAGTGACGCCCGCGCGATCCTGGTGCGTGCCGAGGGTGACAACTTCTCGGCCGGGGCGAACGTGGAGATGTTCCTCGACCGCGACGAGGCCGCGGCGCGTGAGCTGCTCGATGAGTTCATACCCGGGATCAGGCGGTTCGCCGAGATCTCGGTGCCAACCGTGGCCGCCGTACAGGGGCTGTGCCTGGCCGCCGGTCTGGAGGTGGCGCTGAGCTGCGACCTGATCTGGGCGGCGGAGGGCTCCAACCTCGGTCTGGTCGAAGCGGTGATCGGGGCCACGCCGTTCGGGGGCGGGACGCAGCGGCTCGTGGCGCGGGCGGGATCCGGCCGCGCCGCGGAGGCGGTCCTGACCGGACGGGCGTATCCCGCCGACACGATGCTCGACTGGGGTGTCGTGAACCGCGTCGTACCGGCTGGGGAGCTGCTCGAGAAGGCGCGCGCGTTCGCACATCGCCTGGCCGCCGGCCCGACCCTTGCGCACGCGGTCACGAAGCGGATGATCCAGATCACGGTCGACGAGGGAGTGGCGGCTGCCGATGCGGCGCTGCCCGGCGAAGGAGCGCGCGTGATGGCGAGCGAGGACCTTCAGAACGGCGCCAGGACGCTGCTGGAGAAGGGGCCGGGCCAGGCCACCTTCACCGGCCGCTGAGGGGTCGCCAGTGTGACGGACGTCGCACCCACCCCGACCGGATCGGGAATACTGACAAGCATGCTCCAGGAGGAGGTTGCGCAGGAATCGACACCGGCCGCGACGCCGGCCGCGCCCGCTCGTTGCGTCGATGCCGCCGGGCCCGCCGCTTCCACGCCTGCTGCAGACGCTTGGCTTCATCTTCGCTCCGGCGCCGTTCCTGGACGCCTGCCGGCGCCGCTACGGGGACGTGGTCACGATGGGAACGCTGTTCGACCCCAAGTTCGTGATGGTCTTCGATCCCGAGGTCGTGAAGCAGGTCTTCCGCGGGCCGCATGAGCAGTTGCGTGCCGGAGAGGCGAACGCACCGCTCGGGCCGGTGCTGGGCCCACGCTCGGTGCTGCTGCTCGACGGCGATGAGCACCTGCGGCAGCGGCGTTTGATGCTGCCCTCCTTCCACGGCGAGCGGATGCGCGAATACGAGAGCGTGATGACACACGCGGCCGACCGGGCGATCGACTCATGGCCCGTGGGGGAGCCGTTCACCATGCTGCCCACGATGCAGTCGCTGACGCTCGACGTGATCATGCACGCCGTATTCGGCGTCGAGGAGGGCACGCGTCAGGAGGAGCTGAAGCGTCGCATCCGGACGATGCTCGATCCGGTCGGGAACCGCGCCGCGATCCTCATGATGATGGTGTCCGGCGGGCGGCTCGGCGTGACCGGCAGGGTCGAGCGCTTCCAGCGTCAGCGGCAGGCTGTGGACGAGGCGATCTATGCCGAGATCGCGCGCAGACGCGACGCCGAGGATCTCGGCGAGCGCACCGACGTGCTCTCGATGCTGCTGGTGGCGACGGACGAGCAGGGCGAGGCGATGACGGACGCGGAGCTGCGCGACGAGCTCGTGACGCTGGTCGTCGCGGGCCACGAGACCACGGCGACGGGACTCGCGTGGGCGTTCGAGCTGCTGCTGCGAAACCCGGCCGTGCTCGCGCGGGCGCAGACAGCCGTCGCCGAGGGCGACACCGCCTACCTCGACGCCGTGGTGAAAGAGACGCTGCGTCGCCGCACCGTCGTGCCGGGCGTTGGCCGCGTCGTGCGGGGCGAGCCCTTCGCGCTGAACGGCTACGTGATTCCGCCCGGCATCGAGATCAACCCGTCGATCGCAGGGATGCACCGCCGCGCCGACAGCTATCCCGACCCGACGGAGTTCCGGCCCGAGCGCTTCCTCGGCGACGATCCGCCCGACACCTACACCTGGATCCCGTTCGGCGGCGGCACGCGCCGCTGCCTCGGCGCCAGCTTCGCCACCTTCGAGATGCGCGTCGTGATCGCCCGGGTCCTGGCGCGGGCGCAGCTCCAGGCGGTGGGTCGCCCCGAGAGCGGCGTCCGCAAGGGCGTCACGATCGTCCCGCGCCGCGGCGTGCGCGTGGTGCAGAAGGCGCCTTCGCGGCCGCCGTCAGGCGTCGCGGCCTGATCAGGCCTGAGCCTCGACCTTCCCGTTGGTGACGTTCGGGGAGCCCTCGACGAGATCGGCGGCGTTGTCGCCGACCCACTCCCTTGCCTTGTCGACCGACTCGTTCACGCCGGCCTCGTCATCGCAGATCGTGACGGTGGTCAGCGTGCCGTCGCCGCCGTCGATCAGGTACCAGGCCTGGAAGCCCTTGATCTCCCGTGCGACTGGTGGGAATCCGGTGGTTCCGTCGTTCGCGCGCCGTCCCACTTCAACTGCGTCGCTGCTGCGGTACTGCCGGATCGAAGCATGCATGGCGTCCTCCCGTGGTCGTGGAGGGCCTGGGCGGCCATCCTCTGGGCCGAGTATCGCCTCTCGGCGACCCGGTGAAACAGGGTCCTCTAGACGCCGGGCTTCGTGACCATCAGGTAGACGGCCACGATCAGCAGGATGCCGACGAGTGTGCCGACGATGCCCTCCATCCTGCCCTGGCGCTGGTACTCGGGGGACAGGTCGGACAGGCTGATTTCGCCGGGACCGGCCGCGTCGATCTCGCGCTGCACCATCGGGCCGAGGCGCCGGTCGGCCGGGATGAAATAGCCGCCCAGCAGAGCGCTGATCACGATCACGATCGTAAGCGTTGCGCTGATCCATCCATCTCCGATCTCCCACGCCTCGCTCTCCGACACCTGGTAGATGCCGGTCGCCAGCACCACCAGCAGCGCGGGCGACGCGAAGTACTGGTTGATCGCGAGCTGGAGCCGGTGCACGTACGGCAGGTGGCGCACGCTGAGCTTCATCGCGACGGGGAACATGATCGACTCCGCGAACGTGGCGCCGAAGCCGACCATCACCGCCGTGATGTGCAGGAACAGCGAGAAGTCATAGGAGGTGACCGCGAGCGTCACGGACGCGAGGGTACCAGCGGCGCCGTCCGCTGCGCTTCTGCCCGCGAGACCGGGGTGCGACCCCAGTGTGCCCTGTCGGCGTAGTCGACGAGCTGCCCGAAGTAGGACTCGATCGGCGGGACCTCGATGCCCACCGGCTCGAGCCGGTGCCGTGCATGCGGGTTCCCGTAGGAGACCTCCATCGCGAAGTAGGGAAAGAACACCGATGTGCGCTCCAGCCCCTGCCGCAGCTTGTCGCTGGTGCGCACGAGGACCGGATACATCAGGCGCCGGAACAGTCCCGGCGGGATCACGACGGGCTCACGCTGGCCCACGGCCCGTGCGGAGAGCTCGATCAGCCGGCCGACGCTGGTCGCCCGCGGCCCGGCCACGAGGTGGTAGGTGCTGGTTCCGTTCACCGGGTCGCCCGCCAGCTCGAACACGGCATCCGCGACGTAGTCGACGGGTACCACGTCGACAGGCGCCGAGCGGCGCGCCGGCACCGCCGGAAGCGACCCGCGTACGAACGCCTTCAGCGGCGAGTAGAGCACGTTGAAGGCCGGAGTCCAGCCGGTGGTGCGCTCCCCGACGACGATGCTGGGACGGAAGATCTGGATCGGGAGGCTCCCTTCCGCTGCACGCACGAGCCGCTCGGCCTCGAACTTCGACTGCTCGTAGGGGTTGCGGAAGCGTTGCCCGACGTCCAGCTGGTCCTCGCCGAACTCGCCCTTGTGGGTCCCGGCCACGTACGCGGTCGAGATGTAAGAGAAGTGGTCGAGACCCGCACGCTCGTGGCACAGCTCCGCGAGCTCGAGCATGCGGCGAGTGCCCTCGACGTTGATCTCGCGGGAGCGGTCGAGCGGCAGCGTGAACGACACCGACGCGGCGGAGTGCACGATGTCGGTGACCTGGTTCGCGACGCGCTCGCGCGTGACCTGGTCGAGACCCAGGCCGGGTTGCTCGATGTCGGCCGGCAGCGCCACCAGCCGATCGGCGAATGCGTCCTCGTCGCCGAAGAGGCAGCCGGCCGTCTCGCGCAGCCGGCTGGTCGCCTCGGCCTCGTCGCGGGCGCGCACCGGCGCGATCACTGTTCGGTCCGTGCGCTCCAGGTACCGCGCCAGGATCTCCATTCCGACGAACCCGGTTGCACCTGTGAGGAGCACTGCGCCTTTCATCGTCATCTCCAGTGTCAGGAACTGAGGGCGAGCAGCTCGTCCACGGACTCGTGGATCGCGCTTGCCAGCTCGTCGACATCGGGCAGGGCCTCGGCGTCGGCGTAGACGCCGAAGCACGCGCGGTCTTGGATCGTCGTCACGCCGATCGACATCGAATGCCCGTCGGAGATCGGCACCACCGGATACGCCTCCTCGAGCTCGCAGCCCAGCATGTACATCGGCTCGCTGGGACCCGGGATGTTCGACACGGTCAGGTTGAACACCAGCGGGCTCGCAATCACGTGCGAGACGACGTCGCGCATCATTTGAGGGAGGTAACCCACCGCGTCGAGCGCCTCTCCGGCCCAGTGCGCTTCGCCGTGCCGCTTGCGCCGGGTGGTCTCCAGATTTATGGAACGCAGCCTCCGCGCGGGGTCCGGTTCGTCGCAGGGCAGGTTCACGAACATGAACGAGATCCGATTGCCCGACGCGCCGTCCTCCTCGGATCGGACGTTCACCGGCACCATCGCCTTCAGGGGCACGGGCAGCTCGCCGCGCTGCTGGAAAAGGCGCCGCACCCCCGCGGCGGCGACCGCGAGCATCACGTCGTTCACGGTCGTGTCGAACGCGGTTCTGATCCGCTGCAGGTCCGACAGCGGCAGCTGCGCGCCCGCCAGGTGCCGGAACGGGGACAGCGGCGCATTCACGGGGCGCACGGGCGTCGCGGGGCGCAGCATGCCGAGTCCCGCGCGCGCCGCTCGGACCCCGTTCTCGGCCAGGCGGAGCGCGTAGGCCGGCGAGCGCAGCGCGCGCGCCGGCAGGCGCAGCAGGCCGAGGTCGACCCGCACCTGGTCGAGCACTCCTCGGGAAAGCCGGCTGAAGGCATCCGGCACCGGGCCGGGGCGCCAACTGTCCTCCTCGGAAGGCATCGGCTCCGGGGTCGGGTCCAGCAGCAGGGCGGCCAGCTCCACAGCGGCGATCCCGTCGACCATGCAGTGGTGCGCCTTGCCCACCACTCCGATCCGGCCGTCATCCAGCTGGTCGGCGATGCACAGTTGCCAGAGCGGCCGGTGGCGATCGAGCTGGCGCGACATGCAGTCGTCCACCGCCTCGCTGAGCGTTGCGGAGGACGCCGGAACTATGTGCTGCTGCGGCATCGAACGCGTCGTCGTCGATCCACAGGGGCGTGTTCAGGCGCAGTGGCGTGGGCGCCAGCCGCTGGCGGTAACGCGCGTCCCGCGAGAGGCGTCCGCGAATGTGCTCGAACAGCTCCTCGAAGGTCGGGCGGGGCCGGCCCTCCGGAGGGCTGAACGTCGCGGCCCAGCCGACGTGCATGTGAGCGGTCGGGCTCTCGACCGCGAGAAAAGAGGCGTCAAGTGGCGACAGCCGGGTTGTTGATGACATGGCGACCCCCGGTCGTGTGCGATTGACTGCTATGGAAGACCGGTTCGGCTCGCGCCCGCTCCTCCCTCAGGAACTTCGACGACCGACCACTGCATTCGATCACTTGCCGTGCCCAGAGGGTAGGGATGCGAAACGGAAAAGTGCGCTCACTCCGCAAATTACGGAGTCTTGTGTGGATCGGCGCTTGACTCGAGATCGCCGGTTTCCCGGCTGCGCCGCGGGAAGGGTAGGGTCCCGCGCAGCAAAACCGCTAGCCAATGAGGAGGCGCAGCAATGAGAGTCAAGATGACTTTCGCGGTCTTGGCGCTGGCGGCCCTGGCACTCGCCCTGCCAGCGTCGTCGCTTGCCAATGGATCGCGCAGGTGCACGTGGACCCGGGCCGAGTCGATCGCAGGACCGCGGTCGACACGATCCAAGCCCGGTACCGACGATCAACGATGCAGGGACTCACGGGGATCGATGCTCGTCGCACAGTCGACCGTGAGATCACGGCGATCTTGGTCGAAAGGGTGACCCGTGATCGGACGTTTGCAGCGCGACCGCGGAATCGAGCCCGAGTGACGTGGTGGGGTACGGATTCAACAAGGCGTTTGTCACGGCGGGCGTGCCGCCGAGTCCGGCGGACCGGGCGATCCGGCTTCGGCGGTCTTGTCAAGGTCGGAGGGCGAGGCGAGAGCTCCGTCGTTGCGAACATCACCGCCTACCAGGAACCGACCCTGACGCGTGGACCAGGACGGCGTCCGACGGTCGCAAGCCGTCGGGGTGGCCTTGTCCGGCAATGGCGTGCCTTGTCACGGACGACGGCCGGGAACGACCTCGTGAATGATCAAGGAGGACGAGAGCGATCGAGTACGGTCGCGCGCTTCCCCTCGGAGCACCGTGAAGTGCCCGCAGGACTTCACGGAAGGTCCGCCGGCCGGAACGGAGATCGAGCATCGGCGACCGTCCGTACTGCGGACGCCGTCGTGCCCGGACGGCGCCTGGTACGCGTCGGAGCTGCGCGGCTTCCCCTTCACCGAGGTGACGCGTCCCGGATCTGGAGGGAACAAGCCGCGGCAACGGCATCGGACGCCGAGCTGTGACCCGGACGGAGGCGGGGCCCGCCGAGTGTCCGGAGCCGGCATCGACGATCGCGTGAGCTCGCGACCTGGACATGGGTCCGACGACACGCTGCTCGTCTCGGCAGCTGGTCACGGATCGCGAAGCTATGCTCGTCGGCAACGGCATCGGCGCGATCGCACCACGGGCGATCGGCGGCGGTGCCTGCCGAGCCGGCAGACACGAGGTCGGCTTCAACACGGCGTTCGGCAACGCGGCGGACCTGTTCGCCGGACGGGCCGCGTCGCGACGAACGAGGTTCTTCGCCAACGACTGCCTCGACCTCGGCAGCCCGAGCGGCGCTGTGCGAGGACCCGGACGATGGGATCATGGCGACGACGATGACCATGGCGATGACAACCACCCCAGGGCGACGGACGACGACCACAAGGAGACCACAAGAAGCACAAGAAGCACAAGAAGCACAAGAGCAAGAAGCACAAGCGAGCACAAGAAGCACGATCGGGACGACGACTGAGCACGCGTCCGGAACGCGCATGAGAAGAGGGGCGGCGGTTGCCGCCCCTCTCTCGTTTCGCGACCCGCTGGGATAGGCTCGCGCCGTGACCGCCAAGCTCTACTCGATGTCGCTCTCGCATCCGGGTCAGGCGGCGCGGCTGATGCTCGAGCGCAAGGGCATCGACCATCGTGTGGTCGAACTGCTCCCGGGGCTTCACCCGCCGCGGGTGCGGGCGGCCGGCTTCCGCGGCGGCACGGTGCCTGCCCTGAAGCTCGATGGCCGGCGCATTCAGGGATCGCTGCGGATCTCACGTGCGCTGGAGCAGGCACGGCCGGACGTCGCCCCGCTGTTCCCGGCCGACAAGCGTGCGGCGGTGGAGGAGGCCGAGGCCTGGGGAGAGGGTGAGCTCCAGCCGGTGCCACGGCGGCTGTTCCGCTGGGCCGCCCTGCACAGCGCCGAGCTGCGGCGCTGGCTGGCCGGCGACGTGCTGCGCCTTCCCGCGCCGGGACTTGCCGCCGCGGGCTACGCCCCGCTCGCACGCCTGTTTGCAGGAATGGTGGGTGCAACCGATACGCGGGTTCGCGCCGATCTCGCCGAGCTGCCGGGCAAACTCGACCGCGTCGACGAGCTGATCGCGGCAGGGACGATCGGCGGGCCCGAGCCGAACGCCGCCGATTTCCAGATCGGCACGTCGGTGCGGGTGCTGTTCGCGTTCGAGGACCTGCGCGGCCAGGTCGAGGGTCGACCGGCCGCCGAACTCGCGATGCGGCTACTGCCGGACTTTCCGGGACCGATTCCCCCCGCCCTGCCGACGTGAACGCGCGCCGCGTCACGCGTGGCGCTGCTGCCGGTGCTATCGCGGCGACCCTCTGGGCGCTTCAGCAGCCGCTCGACAAGCGGGTGTTCGGTTCGCGCTACGACGACGTGGAGCTGCTCGGCAAGCTGGTCACGCGCGGGCCGGCATGGAGGGCGGCCGGGCTCGCGCTCCATGCCACGAACGGGGCGGCCTTCGGCGCCACCTTCGCGCTCGCGCGGCCGCACCTGCCCGGCCGACCCCTCGCTCAGGCGGTGGCCGCCGCGATGGCCGAGAATTTCGGCTTCTGGCCGCTGGGGCGGATGATCGACCGCTTCCATCCCGCGCGCAGCGAGCTCGAGCCCCTGACCGGCAACCACCGCGCGCTCGCCCAGGCGACGTGGCGGCATCTGCTGTTCGGAGCGGCGCTCGGAGTGCTCGAACCCCGTCTGAACCGAAGTCCCCTTACCATCTGACCGACCGCCACCAGCCACCACCGGGAGATACGCATGAGCAACCGCACCTTCGTCATCGGCGTCGGCATGACCAAGTTCGAGAAGCCTGGTTCCAGGGACTGGGACTACCCCGAGATGGCCCGCGAGGCGGGCACGAAGGCGCTCGAGGACGCCGGCATCGCATACGACGAGGTCGAGCAGGCGTTCGTCGGCTACTGCTACGGGGAGTCGACCTCGGGCCAGCGCGCCGTCTACGGGTTGGGTCTCACCGGCATCCCGGTGGTGAACGTGAACAACAACTGCTCGACGGGCTCCTCCGCGCTGTACATGGCGCGCCAGGCGGTGCGCGGGGGGCTTGCAAACTGCGCGCTTGCGCTCGGCTTCGAGAAGATGGAGAAGGGCTCGCTGGGCGTGAAGTACACGGACCGCACGAACCCGATCGACAAGCACCTGATGACGATGTTCGAGGTCCGCGAGCCCGAGGAGAGCCCGTTCGCGCCGCAGATGTTCGGCAACGCCGGCCGCGAGCACATGGAGCGCTACGGGTCCGAGCCCGACCACTACGCATGGATCGGCTGGAAGAACCACAAGCACTCCGTCAACAACCCGTACGCGCAGTTCCAGGACGAGTACTCGATCGAGGACATCAAGTCCGCGAAGATGATCCACGAGCCGCTCACGAAGCTGCAGTGCTCGCCGACCTCCGACGGGTCCGCGTGCGCGATCGTCGCAAGCGAGCGATTCGTCGACGAGCACGGCCTGTGGGAGCAGGCCGTCGAGATCGCCGGCCAGGCGATGGTGACCGACATGCCCTCCACTTTCGAGGAGCGCAGCTCGATCAAGATCGTCGGCTACGACATGTCCAAGGACGCGGCCGATCTGGCATACGAGGAGGCGGGCGTGGGAGCGGAGGACGTCGATGTCGTCGAGTTGCACGATTGCTTCTCCGCCAACGAGCTGATCACCTACGAGGCGCTCGGGCTGGCCGAGGAGGGCGAAGGCCACAAGCTGGTCGAGTCCGAGGACACGACCTACGGCGGCCGCTGGGTGGTGAACCCGTCCGGAGGCCTGATCTCGAAGGGGCACCCGCTGGGGGCGACGGGGCTTGCACAGTGCTCCGAGCTGACGTGGCAGCTGCGCGGCACGGCCGGCAAGCGCCAGGTCGAGGGAGCGAAGGTCGGCCTCCAGCACAACATCGGGCTGGGCGGGGCCGCGGTCGTGTCGGTCTACAAGCCTGCTGCCTGAAGACGCCCTCAACTGTCGTAACCGACACCCAGCCGGTCGAGTAGCCGCAGCCACGGCCCGCGGCGCCCCTGGCGCCGGTCGGCGCGGGCCAGCGCACGGCGCGTGGCCTGGATCACGCGCCCAGCGCATGGGTTCGGGAGGGAACGGAAGCGGCCGGGTTCTGACGAGTCGCGACGCGTCGCCTCGGTCTCCCGGCCGGCAAGCAGGTCGAGCGCCACTCGCGCGCCGAAGCGGCTGGCGCCGATCCCGAGCCCGGTGTGGCCGGCGACATGCGCCACTCGGCCCCCGTGCGAGAGCCCGTAGAACGCGAAGAAGCGGCTGCAGGTGTCGATCGGCCCGCCCCAGCGGTGCGTGAAGCGGATGTCCTCGAGCTGCGGGAACGTGCGAAAGAAGTGCTGGGCGAGGCGCGCGAAACTCGCGTCGCGCTGCTCGCGACCGGGGCCCATGCCGTTCGCGTAGTGGTAGACGGCGTCGTAGCCGCCCCACAGGATGCGGTCGTCCGCCGTCAGCCGGTAGTAGTGGAACCGGTTCGCCATGTCGCTCACACCCTGGCGTCGTTCCCATCCGATCGCCGATCGCTGCGCGGCTGTGAGCGGCTCGGTCACGAGCACGTAGTCCCAGACAGGCACGATCCGTCTGCGCACGGACCGCACGGGCGACGGAAAGGCGCCGGTCGCCAGCAGAGCCTGCCGAGCGCGGACCGAGCCGGCCGGCGTCTGGAGCGCGAGCGAGCCCCCCGCGTCCCGCAGGCGCGTCATCGGAGTGTGCTCGTACAGAACCACGCCCAGCTGCTCGGCTGCGCGCGCGAGGCCCCAAGCGAGCTTGGCCGGGTCCAGGATCCCAACACCGCTGCGCTGCCACAGCCCGGCCAGGAAGATTGGTGAGTCGAGTTGCCCGCGCACGCCGTCCCGGTCGAGGAGCATCACGTCGTGGCCGAGCCGCTTCAGCTGCTCTGCCTCCTCCGCGAGCCATCGCTCTTCGTGCGGCTCGAGCGCCACGGCCAGGTCTCCGTTCACCTCGAGATCGCAGTCGATCTCGAACTGGCTCAGCGCCACGACCGTGCGGTCGAAGTTCTGGCGCCCGAGGCGCTCGAGCAGCGGCATCTCATCGGGGAAACGGGAGCTCCCGTTCGCGACTCCATGGGTGAGGGATGAGGAGATGAAACCGCCGCTGCGCCCGGTGGCCCCGTATGCGAGGGCCTCCGCCTCGAGCAGTACCACCGCACGGCCAGGATCGATCTGCTTTGCCTGGATTGCGGCCCACAATCCGCTCAGGCCGCCGCCGACGATCGCGAGATCGGCTTTCGTGTGGCCCTCGAGCGGCGCGCGCGGTGCCGGCGCATGGGGAGAGTCCAGCCAGAAGGGGCGCGGTACCGCGTCGGCGTAGGAGCGGTGGTCCGCGGGTCCCGGAGGTGAGCCTGCCCAGGGCCAGGTCGATTTCAGGTCGCGTCGCATCCCGCATATGATCGCCGCCGTGCAGTCCGCCGACCTTCCGCTCGGGAGCCCCATCACTCCCAACCTCGATCAGTTCCAGGCGCTCGCCGCGGCGCCGGACGAGGGCCCGGTGGTGATGCTCAACCTGCTGAAGTTCAAGGAGGACGGCGGGGCGGAGACCTACCTGCGCTACGGCGACGCCGCCATCGCGATGGTCGAGGAACGCGGCGGGCGGCTGGTCTGGTCAGGACAGGCCCAACAGGTGCTGATCGGCGATCCCGCGGCCGACTGGGACGTGGTGGCGCTTGTCGAGTACCCGTCGCGCAGCGCCTTCATCGAGATGGTCTCGAGCCCCGAGTACCTCCAGGCCCACGCGGACCGCGAGGCTGCGCTCGAGCGTACGATCGTCGTGGCCTGCAGTCCCATGGCTCCCTAGCGGGCGGCTCGGCCTAGAGGCCGTGGTTCGGCCACTCGGGCTTCAGGTCGCCGCGCTTGAAGGACGCTGCGCCGATCGTGTGCTTGTCGCGCCGCATGAACATCGACAGAGTCATCTCGGCCTCGATCCGCAGCCGTTCCTCGAGCGTGCGGCCGATGCCCCGCATCACGGACTCCTTGTCGGAGCGGATCGCGCCCTGGGGGAGCGCGGCGATCTCATGGGCCAGCTCGTGCGCCCGCGCGAGCGCCTTCCCCCGGGGCACGACCTCGTTCACGAGCCCGATCCGCTCCGCTTCGTGCACGTCGATGCGGCGGCCCGTGATGATCAACTCCATGGCCTTCGCGAACCCGACCACGAGGGGCAGTCTCACGGTCATCCCGTCCCCGCCGACGATGTTCCACCGCCGCTCGAGCGCTCCGAACTCGGCGTTCTCGGCACCGATCCGGATGTCGGCCAGCAGCGCCGTCTCGAGGCCCGCC
>CAVSXO010000013.1:0-9067 GCA_963731895.1 uncultured Solirubrobacterales bacterium | reverse complement strand
CGCGCCGGATGACCTGCACGTCGTGTCGGTGGACCGCGCCGGGCTGACCACCAGCGCAAAGTTCGCTGCGGTCGAAGCCCAGGACCGGCTCGTCAGAGAACGTTCGCCGGCAAGTCGGCTGCGCGTCGGCGGGCCCAACGGCCCGGCGATAGGCTCATCGTCGCGATGGCGGCGGACCTGGATCTCGAGCTGCGGTTTCCCGACGGCTTTCGCTGGGGCGTCGCGACCTCGTCGCACCAGTGCGAGGGCGCGGCCGGCAGGCCGTCGAGCACCTGGGCGCGCTGGGAGGCGCTCGGCCACATCAAGGCCGGCAACCGCAGCGGCATCGCATGTGACTGGTGGGAGAACGCGGAACGGGACTTCGACCTCGCGCGCGAGCTGAGCCTGAACGCGCTGCGGATGACGGTCGACTGGGCGCGCGTCGAGCCCCGGATCGGCCGCTTCGACGACGCGGCGCTGGCCCGATACCGCCAGATGGTGGTCGCCCTGCGCGAGCGCGGGATCGAGCCGATGGTGACGCTGCACCACTTCGACCACCCGGTGTGGTTCGAGGACCTGGGCGGGTTCGCCGACGAGGGCTCGGTGGCGCTGTTCCTGCGCTTCGTGCGCAGCGCGCTGGACGCACTTGGCGACGTGTGCTCGGAGTGGGTCACCTTCAACGAGCCGAACGTCTACGCGACCGCGGGCTACGTGCTGGGCGACTTCCCGCCCGGGCGCCGCGGCGACACGCGGGCCGCGATCCGCGTGCAGGCCAACATGGCCCGCGCGCACGCTGCGGCATACCGGCTGATCCACGAGCGGATTCCGGACGCTTTCGTGTCCTGGGTGCAGCATCTGCTCACTTTCGAGCCATACCGGCCCGCGCATGCCGGGGACCGCTGGACGGCAGGCCTCAGCGACCGCATGTTCAACGCCCCTTTCCTGGAGCTGGCCCGCGACGGGCGCACCTCGGGGCCACCGGGCCTACGCATCGAGGTGCCGGAGATGAAGGGAGCATGCGACTTCGTCGGCATCAACCTCTACGGACGCCGGCGCGCCCGGTTCTCGCTTCGCGAGTGGCGCTCGGCGTTCAACGCGCTCGCGCCTCCGCCCGCCGGCGCGCGGCGCGGCGACCCGGGCGCGGAGGAAAAGTTCGGGGAGCCCTGGCCGCAGGGCATCACGGCGTTCGTGGAGCGGTTCGCAGACCTCGGAAAGCCCTTTCTGGTGACCGAGAACGGCTACGCGGACGCGCTCGATCGCGTGCGCCCGTGGGTGATCGAGGAGGCGGTGCGGCGGATGCACGACCTGATCGCCCGCGGTTTCGACCTGCGCGGCTACCACCACTGGACGCTGGTCGACAACTTCGAGTGGGACATGGGGTGGGACCTGCGGTTCGGGCTCTACGAGCTGAACGTGGCGACCCAGGAGCGCCTTCCCCGGCCGAGCGCCGCGCTCTACGGCGCGATCGCGCGCGAGAATGCGCTCACGCCCAGGATGTTTTAGAGGTCGCCGTCAGGCGGACTCACCAGCATGCAGAGATATTCCCGCTAGGAAGCGCCGTTGGAGCGGTCCTGGACGGCGCGCTGGGTCCAGTCGTCCCCGGCCGTGTATGCGCGGAAGACCCGCTCCGCAGCCTCGAGAGCCTCGGCCGCCACAGCGTCGTCCGGCCCGGTCGGCTCCCGCTCGCGGGCCCGCGCCCACGCCACTCCGTAGGTGAAGCCCCAGTCGGCCAGATCCAGCTCCAATGCGCTGAGTGCAGCGTCCTGATCGGCCCGCACGACGCTCAGCATGCCGTCGTTGGCAGCATCGCTGCGCAGCGCCTGGCCAACCTCCTCGGCCAGCGGTGGGCTCTCCGCGGGGCCCGTGCCCGGGGCCCCGGCGGCTGCGGGAGCCGTACCGGCCTCCACGCTGTATCGAGGCGGCGGCCACGCGTCCTCGTCGGCCACCCGAGCCCGCCTCCTGATCAGGAGGCTCGCGATCCAGCCGGCCAGGAAGGCGGCCACGATGAAGCCGATGACGATGATTTGCTCTTTGGTCATTGGGACAATCCTGCCCGCCTGCTGCTGCTCGGGCGCCGACCCTAGAAGAGTCGACTCGAATTCACAAGTCAACCGCAACTAGCGGAGATCAGCCCCAGAAAAGGCGGAGTTTGCGACCGCCGCTCTCATACCCGCGAGGTTCTCGGTTGACGGTCGCTCCAGGGCTGATATAGCACCCCGCTGAAAGGAAGGTCCAGCCCCTGTTGGACCCTGGGTTCACCTCCTCGGCGGAGCCGTCGAAGCCCCTGCCTGCCCGGCAGGGCGTGCGACCGCGCCGCAGGGGTCGTGGCTCTGCCCGGAGGGCGCTGACTTCCTGTTCTTGGCATCGATCGATCCAGGAAGGAAACGCCCAATGTCACGATTGGCACTCCCATACAAGGCCGGCGTCGTCATGGCGCTCGCCGCCTTCGTCATAGGAATCACAGCATCCAACGCGATGGCATGGCCCGGCGGCGAGCCCGTTCCGGCGCCCACCACGCCGCAGCACGGACAAGGACAAGGACAAGGACAAGGGCCACAAGGACGACGACGATGATGACGAGGGCAAGGGCGGCCACGAGAAGCCGAAGCCGCAGCCCTCGACTCCGCCTGCGGGCCAGCCGTCACCGCCAGGCCCGACCGTGGCGCCGCCTGCAGCGGTGCCGCCCGCACCGGTTGTCTCCCAGGGCGCGCCGGCTCCGGCGCCTGAGCAGCCCATCGAGACAGAAGCGGCGCCACCGGAGCAGGGTGGGGTGCCTGACAATCCCGTCGTCGCCCAGGCTCCTCCCGAGGAGGGCGGCGTTACGGCTTCCCCGGCCGCGAACCGCACGGAGCTCGCCAAGACCGGGCTCGACCCGGCTCTGATCGCGCTGCTCGGGGCCTTGTGCCTCGGCGGCGGCGCGCTTCTGTTCCGCCGGGCGCTGGCCCGAAATTAGGGGCGGCCCGCGGGTCTGAGTCGGCGTAGTCAAATGGCGTTTCCGCGTCCACAGATCGCATTGCAGGGTGTCCGCGGGCATCTCGCTCGCCTGCCGCAGTCGCGGCAGGCGAGCGGACTTGCGGGCGGTCTTCTGCTGGTCGTGGGCGCGGTGCTGCTCGCCACGGCGCTGATGACGATCTTCTGGCAGGACCCGGTTACTGCGGTCTTCGCGCAACACGACCAGAAGGTCCTGAGTGCGAAGCTCGAGGCGGCGGAGAAGGCGCCCGTCCCCGAGAGCACCCTGACCCTCGTGCAGCGGGCGGAATCCGATCCGGAGCGGCTCGCCGTGCTGGCGAGGGACCTCGCCGCGCGGAGCCCCGCCGGGAACCCGCTCGGCCGGATCGCCATCAAGCGCACGGGGACGAATTTCGTCTTCGTGTCCGGGACCGGCAAGGGCAGCCTGAAGAAGGGCCCGGGCCATTACGACCGCAGCCCTCTTCCCGGCCTCCCAGGGACAGTTGCGATCGCGGGCCACCGGACCACCTACTCGGCGCCGTTCCGTCGTATGAACAAGCTCCGCCGGGGCGACAAGATCACGTTGACGATGCCCTACGGGCGTTTCACATACCGCGTCGAAGGTTTGAGAGTCGTGCTGCCCGGCAATGTGGGTGTGCTGAAGCACGTCCGTCACAACCGCCTGGTGCTCACGACTTGCACCCCCGTCGACAGTGCCGCCAAGCGCCTCGTCGCCAGCGCTCGGCTCGAGCGCGCGGTCGCCCGCGGACCGGCGGTCACGCTGGTGCCCACGCTGCCGGTCGCGCCGCTTTAAGTCGCCTAGCGACACGGAAGAAACCGCCCCGTACATCCGTCTAGAGGTCGGCTAAACGGCCTCGAGGCGAGGCTACGATGCCTCCAGCTACGCGGGTGATTGTTCTCAAGCGGCGGGTCTGGGTCGCTTTGCGACCCGGCTTCGTGGCTGCCGCGATGCTCCTGGCCCTTGCCCCCCAAGGTGCCTCCGCGGCGCCGCTGGACCTCTTCACGATTTCTCCGGCGGCGCCGTTTACCGGCGAGCAGGTGACGTTCGCCTCCACCTACAACAGCGCCACCGCATCGCAGACATGGGACCTCGACGAAGACCGGTCGTGCGACGACGCCACAGGCCCGACGGTCAGATGGTCCTTCTGGCCGGCCGGCGTATACGGGGTCACGCTCTGCATCAGCGAGGGGTCCAGCAACGCCACCTCCACGCAGAGGTTCACGGTGCAGAACCGGCCGCCGGCAGCGGTCATCACCTACGCGCCGCTCTCACCGAAGAGCGGAGACAGCGTCTCGCTGGCCTCGACGTCTGCCGACCCCGACGGGCCGCTCGTGTCTCAGGAGTGGGACCTCGACGGCGATGGGGGGTTCGACGACTGGTCGGGGCCTACCGCATCGGTCACCTTCTCGGATGCGGGGAACCACCAGATCGGGCTGCGGGTTACGGACCGCGATGGAGCCGCGAACGCAACCGCGGTCACGATCGCGGTGCAGGAACCGCCGGTGCACGCGCTGAGTCCCTTCCCGGTCGTTCGGATCGTGGGGAGCTACGGCACCCCTGGGATCAGGATCGAGCAGCTCGTGATCACCGGGCCAAACGGAGCGCGCATCGAGATCCAGTGCCGAGGCCGCGGCTGTCCGTTCAAGAAGCTGGTCCGCAAGGCGCGGCCGAAGACGGTGCGCGTACGTCGTTTCGCGCGGCGGATCCTGCGCCCCGGCGCGGTCGTGCAGGTGTGGGTCACGAGGCCCGGTGAGATCGGCAAGTACACGCGGTTGCGGATCAGGAAGGGGATGCGGCCGACCCGCGTGGACCGCTGCCTGATGCCGGGCTCGAAGCGGCCCGCGCCGTGCCCGTCCTAGCGGCGTCCGCTGAGCCAATCCCAGGCGCGGCGCAGGCGAGCCTCCAGCGGGCTCTCGACCCCAGCGTCCTCGCGCTTCCTGGCGGCGGTCTTCTCGGGCGGCTCGTGTAGATCGTCGCGCTCGACGGCCAGGAGCACGCCCCGCTCGTGCAGCTCGGCGATCTGCTCAACGTCGGCGAACAGGTGGCGGCCGGGCAGTGGCCGGGTGTGGACGATCACGCCCTCGAAGATGTCGAGCTGCATATCCGCCTGAACGCGATCGACCACCCCGATGCGCTCGCCATTGCGGTCGTAGACCGGGGTGCCCTCCTGGAGGCCGATGTAGGCGATCGGAGGGCCGAGGTCGTCCACGGGTCGAGGCTACCGCACACCGCTGGCATCATTCTGCCCGTGCTGCTGGCGGAGCTGGTCGAGGCGTCGGACGCCGTGGGAGCGACCCGCTCACGGCTCGAGAAGGTGGAGCGGATTGCTGCCGTCCTCGAGCGGCTGTCGCCCGACGAGGTCGGTGCCGGCGTCGCTTTCCTGTCGGGTGAGCTGCGCCAGCGCCAGATCGGTGTGGGGTGGGCGGCGCTGCGTGACCTGCCGGCGGCGGCGGATGCGCCGAGCCTGACGGTCGGCGAGGTTGATGCGGCTTTCGAGCGGATCGGTGGGCTTGCCGGCCCGGGGTCGCAGGTTGCGCGGCGCGATGCGCTCGTCGAGTTGTTCGGCCGCGCGACGGCGAGGGAGACCGAGTTCCTGCGGCGGCTGCTGGGTGGCGAGCTGCGACAGGGGGCGCTCGAGGGGGTGATGGTGCAGGCGCTCGCGCGGGCGGCGGGGGCGGAACCGGCGGCGGTGCAGCGCGCGTTCATGCTCCGGGGCGACCTGAAGGACGTGGCCGCGGCTGCGCTGCGCGACGGGCCCGGGGCGCTGGACGCCTTCCGGCTCGAGGTCGGGCGGCCTGTGCGGCCGATGCTGGCGCGCCCGGCGAAGGACGTCGACGAGGCACTGGGGCGGCTGGGCGAGGCCGCGGTGGAGTGGAAGCTCGACGGCGCACGCGTGCAGATCCACCGGCGCGACGACGACGTGCGCGTGTACACCCGCAGTCTGGACGACGTGACCGCGCGTGTGCCGGAGATCGTGGAGGCGACGCTCGCGTTGCCCGTCGGCGCGGCGGTGCTCGACGGTGAGGCGATCGCATTGCGCCCCGACGGACGGCCCGAGCCGTTCCAGGTGACCGGCTCGCGGTTCGCGCGGCGGCGGGAAAGGGAGGTCCCGCTGAGCCTGTTCGTCTTCGACGTCCTGCACGTCGACGGGGAGGACGTGCTCGACCGGCCGGGCGCGGAGCGGGCGGCGGTGCTGTTCGGGCTCGTGCCGGAGGCGCAGCGGACGCCGCGAGTGGTCGTGTCGGACCCGGCTGCCGCACAGGAGTTCCTCGACGACGCCATCGCCCGCGGCCACGAGGGCGTGATGGTGAAGGCACTCGACCAGCCCTACGTGGCGGGCAGCCGCGGCACTGGCTGGCTGAAGGTGAAGCCGGTGCACACACTCGACCTGGTGGTGCTCGCCGCCGAATGGGGGCATGGGCGCCGGCGCGGCTGGCTCAGCAACCTTCACCTCGGTGCCCGCGATCCGTCCGGAGAGGGCTTCGTGATGCTCGGGAAGACCTTCAAGGGGCTCACCGACGAGATGCTCGGATGGCAGACCGAGCGGCTGCAGCAGCTCGAGACGGAGCGCGAGGGCCACGTCGTCCGCGTTCGCCCCGAGCTGGTCGTCGAGATCGCGTTCGACGGGGTGCAGTCCAGCTCGCGCTACCCGGGCGGCGTCGCGCTGCGCTTTGCGCGGGTGCTCCGTCACCGGCCCGACAAGTCCGCCGCGGACGCGGACACGCTGGAGGCCGTGCTCGCGGCCGGCGGCCTCAGTTCAGCCTGACGCCGCCGTCCGGTGTGATCGTCCAACGGGGGTTGTGGGCGACCTCCCACGGGTGACCCTCGGGATCGAAGAAGAGAGAGCTGTAGCCGCCCCAGAACGTCTCGGCAGGCTCGCGGCCGATCGTCGCTCCGGCGGCGCGTGCCTCCTCCGTGACGGCGTCGACCTCCTCCGGCGAGCCGACGTTGTGGGCGAGGGTCACGCCTCCCCACCCGCCGGCGTCCTCGACGGAGCTGTCCTCCGCCAGCCTGGCGCGATCCCACAGCGCGACCACCATGTCGCCCGCCTGGAAGAAGACGACGTCGTCCTCGGGCTTGGCGCCGGTCACCCAGCCCAGGGCCTCGTAGAAGCGGCGCGCACGGGCCAGGTCGCGGACGCCCAGCGTGATCAGGCTGACTCGCTGTCGCATGCCCGGAAGTTTCCCACCCGGACCGATCTCACGCCGCCGCCGTGACGAACGTTCTACAGTCACGATCGTGGCGACTCAAAAGGAGAAGGGCGAGGCGTTCCGCGACCTGCACCAGGGTGAGCCGTTCATCATTCCCAATCCCTGGGACGCCGGCTCGGCCAAGGTGTTCGCGGGCATGGGCTTCAAGGCCCTGGCCACGACCAGCGCGGGCTTCGCGTTCACGCTCGGGCGCCTGGACGGCCAGGAGACGCTCGACGACCTGGTCGACCACGTGCGCGTCCTCGACGAGGCCACGAGCCTGCCGGTATCCGTCGATCTCGAAAACGGCTTCGGGCCTGCGCCGGCCGATGCCGCGCTGGCCGTCACGCGGGTTGCCGAAGCGGGCGCGGTCGGGGGCTCGATCGAGGACTACGACCCCGATGACGGGATATACGAGATCGACTACGCGGCGGAGCGAATCGCCGCTGCACGTGAGGCGGCCGATGGCCTCGGCTTTCCCTTCACCCTCACGGGCCGCGCAGAGAACCACTTCAGGCTGAAGGAGCCGGACCTCGACGACACCATCGCTCGCCTGCAGGCCTATGAGCGGGCCGGTGCCGACGTGCTGTATGCACCCGCCCTGCGCACCGTCGAGGAGATCCGAGCGGTGTCAGAGGCGACGTCCAAACCCCTCAACGTGCTGGCCCGCCGTCAGCTCTCGATGAGCGAGATCGTGGCGGCCGGCGGGCACCGGATCAGCGTCGGCAGCTGGCTCACGATGTTGTCGGTCGACGCTGTGGTGGAGGCCGCCAAGGCGATGCGGGACGACGGCGACTTCTCCTCCCTGCGCGGCGCGCCGGCCGAGCTCAATGAGTGGCTCGGCCGTTGATCTCGTCGCCATTGCCGGACACCTCGGCCAGGCGACGGTGAAGCCGGTCGCGTAGCTCTTCCGGGTCGTAGGCCCGGTGAGCCCGGCGCCTGCGAGCGACGACCACGCCGGTGGCGGCCACCCCCGCGAGGCCGGCCAGCCCGATCAGCTTCCAGGGAATGCGCATCGAATGCGTAGGTTATGGCCGGTGAACGACGCGGCCCTGGCTCTCGACGACGCCGTTGCCACGGCGTCGACCGGCGACATCTGGCTGTTTCGCGGCAGGTCCGTGGCCGACCGCGCCATCCGGGTGGCCACGAACAGCCCGGTCAACCACGTCGGCATGGCGGTCGCCATCGACGATCTGCCTCCGCTGCTGTGGCATGCAGAGCTCGGCCGCTCGTTGCCCGACGTGTGGACCGGTGAGCGCCAGCGGGGAGTCCAGCTCCACCTGCTCGGCGATGCGGTGACGACTTGGAACGAGCGCTATCGACAGAGGGCCTGGGTGCGGCCGCTCGAGGGCACGATCGAGCGCCACCACGAGGACCGGCTGATGGAGGTCATCGACCGCCTCGACGGGCGACCGTTCCCGACCACGCCGGGACTCGTGAGGCAGTGGGTGAACGGCCGGTTTCGCCGCTCGTCGTCACTCGAGGCGATCTACTGCGCCGAGCTGGTCGCCACGACCTACCAGCACATGGGACTGCTGCCCTCGCGGCGGCCCGCGAGCTGGTACGACCCCGGGCGGTTCTGGAGCGGCGATCGCATCGAGCTTGTCCCGCCGTTTGCCCTCAGCGGCGAGATCCCGGTGCACTGAGGCGCCTCAGTCGCCGCCGAGGATCTCCCGCCACTCGCGGATGTACCACCTCCGCACTACGCCGTTCACGACGAACGGGTCGTTCGTCGCGAACTCCTCGGCCGCCTCTCTCGTGGTGAAGACGCACATCGCGCCCTCCGTCTGCGGGTCGCCGAAGGTGCCGATCTGGAGCAGGGTTCCGGCCGCGTGGAACTCGTCGATGTGCTCGCCGTGGCGGTCCATGTGGAGCGGCGCCTTCGACGCGACGTCGTCGGACGACTCGTAGAACAGCACGTATCTCA
>CAVSXO010000012.1:0-12158 GCA_963731895.1 uncultured Solirubrobacterales bacterium | reverse complement strand
CCACCCTTCTTCTCGAGCGTCGCGCAGGCCTCGGCGATGTCGTCCGCGAGCGTCGCGGCCAGCGCGTGGCTGAGCGTCTCCTTGACGAGCGCGCGCATGATCTTCACGTGCTGGGCGTTCGGCGGCAGCGTGTAGGCGGGCACCATCCAGCCGCGCTCGGCGGCCAGCTGCCCGGCGATGTCGAACTCGTCGTAGTTCTGCTCCTCGGCCAGCTTGAACGCGACCAGCGGCAGCTGCTCCTCGTCGGCGCCGATCAGCTCGAACTCGCCCATCGCCGCGATCCGCTCCGCCAGGAACCTCGCGTTGCGCTGCATCATCTCCATGATGTACGCGTAGCCGTCGTGGCCGAAGCGGATGAAGTTGTAGTACTGGGCCAGCACCATCGCCGAGCCGGTCGAGAAGTTGAGCGTGAACGTCGCAGTCGGTCTTGCCGAGGTAGTTCTCCTTGAAGACGAGCTCCTCGGGCAGGTCGCTGCGCTCGCGGAAGATGATCCAGCCGATGCCCGGGTACACGAGCCCGAACTTGTGGCCCGAGGCGTTGATCGAGCGCACCTGCTCGAGGCGGAAGTCCCACTCGGAGTGCGGGTAGAGGAACGGCCACACGAACGCGCCGCTGGCGCCGTCGACGTGCAGCGGGACGTCGAGGCCCTTGTCGTTCTTCAGCCCGACGAGGAAGTCGTTGATGCCGGTGATGTCGTCGGCGTGCCCGGTGAACGTGGTGCCGAGCACGGCGGCGACGCCGATCGTGTTCTCGTCGACGTGCGGCTCGACGTCCTCGGGGCCGATCGTGTACTTGCCCTCCTGGAGCGGCACGATCCGCGGCTCGACGTCGAAGTAGCGGCAGAACTTCTCCCACACGACGTGCACGTCGCCGCCGAACACGAGGTTCGGCCGGTCGGTGGGCTTGCCGGCCGCCTCGCGCCGCTTGCGCCACTTCCACTTGAGCGCCAGCGCGCCCAGCATGATCGCCTCGGAGGACCCCTGCGTGCGCGCGCCCGTGGTCTCGCCGGGCGCGTGGAAGAGGTCGGCCAGCATCCTGATGCAGCGCTGCTCGATCTCGGCCGTGCGCGGATACTCGGCGTGGTCGATGAAGTTGCGGTGCAGGCTCTCGGCGATGATCCGCTGCGCCTCGGGCTCCATCCAGGTGGTCACGAACGTGGCGAGGTTGCGCTGCGGGTCGCCGTCGAGCACCAGCTCCTGCGCCGATCAGCCGCATCGCGTCCTGCGGCCGGCATGCCCGACTCGGGCAGCTGGTGGTCGGGGACGTCCTCGCAGATGAACCTGTTGCCGAACCGGCTCTCGAGGTCGGCGAGCCGCGCGTCGGTTGTCGGTTCGACGGCCAGCTCAGCCTCCGAGGATCTCGGCCTTCTGGGCCGCGAACTCCTCCTCGGTGAGGATGCCCTGCGCCTTCAGGTCGGCCAGCTCCTTCAGCTGCGCGATCTGCTGGTCGCGGTCGTCCGTCGGCGGGTGGAGGCGGTGGCGGCTGCGGCGTACGCCTGTTCCTGCGGCGGGTAGCCCTGCTCCTGCTGCGACCAGCGTGCGGCCTGGCGGCGTGACACACGGTTGGAAACGGAGGTCGCCGTGCCGGCGATTACGGCCGTACGGGCCACGCCGCGAAGTAGTCCTGGCATGTGTGCTCTCCTTTGTGCTAGGACTTGGCCTCGGCAGCCTCGAGCGAGGCCAGCAACTCTTGCACCGGAATGCGGCCGAACGCTGCGAGCCGGCCGCCGGCTTCCCGCATCGCCTTCGCGAACGGGGCCGCCCAGCGGTTCTCGAACACGATCAGCAACGCTGCGGTACCGGGCTCCATTGTGTTCCCGGCCTCGTCTCTGTCCTCGTCGGACAGGAGCCCCGAGGATGCGCCCTCGAAGACGGCGAAGTCGGCCTTCCCGTCGCCGTCGATGTCCCCGATCTCCAGGGCGCTGGTCGAGCCGTCCTCGGCCTTGCTGACGAACATCAGATCGAGGATGCGGATCACTCCGCGATCCACGAGATCGAGGAGGATCGGGGCAGCCTCGCCCTTGTGCACTCCGTCCGGGAACTCGATCAGCACGAAGTCCACCGGCCCCATGTCCTCCAGGTCATGACCTGCCATCTCGTCAACCGTCAAGGGAAATCCCCCTTTCCACTCGTGCTGCGGGCCATCAAGCGTCTCGCTGCCAGAGTACGTCAGGCAATGGCGCTGGCATGCCTCTCGCGGTGGTGTATGCCACCAATGCCCTGGAGCACCCCGCCGATCGCGAAGCAAAGTGCGCCGGCGAACGTCCCCCAGTTGGCCACCGCCTCGTTCACGGCGCTGGAGGTCTCGGGCTTGACGAACGCCGCCAGTGCCGAGACCAGGAACAGGTAGGACCCGACCTGGTTCAGGGCGGCGATCCACCAGTCGAGCCGGCGGGGCTTCCAGCAGATCCGGCGGCGGCAGATCTGTGCCAGCGCCAGGTGCCCCGAGACCAGGAACAGAGTGCAGCCCACCATGTCGGGCGCCCAGATCAGGCGGTTCTCCTGCTTCGCGGTGAGGCCCTGGAGGAACGAGTCGAGCAGGTTGACGCCGAACACGAGCGTGCCCGCGAACAGCAGCGCGGCGCTCACCCATTCGACCCGGCCGGGCTCCCAGGCCCACCAGCGCCAGCCCTCCCGCTGCGGTGGGTTGATCACCTGCAGCACCGTCGCGTACCCGCCCGTGTTGAAGAACAGGCCGCCGGCGAAGTAGATGCAGGCGCTCGCGGTCGGGTCGGCGGATCCGAGCTCCGCGAGGGCGGCGCCCAGGGCGAACAGGCTGCCCCCGATCGTGAAGGCGACCCCGGCGACGGTGTTGAGCAGGCGCTCCGTGTTCACGTGAAGACGTTCACGGCTCGTGCGATCAGGTGGCCGAGACGCTGCCCTCGTCCTGCGGCGCGAGCGACGTTGTCGGGAGTCGTCGCGTGAACCACAGCGAGAACAGCGCCGCGGCGGCGACGGCGCCGAGCGCCAGTCGCAGCGCCTCGAGCTGCGCGTCGCCGTAGTCCGTGGCGACGGCCTCTGCTTGCTCCTGGCTCAAGCCGCCCTCGACCGCTGCCTCCTCGACGTCCGCGACGGGCACGATGTCGATCCCCTTCTGGACGCTCGCGACGATCGTCTCGCGCGCAGCCGCTGGAATGTCGGGGTTGTCGACGACGCGTTCGGTGAAGCCCGTTGCAAGCGAGGCGAGCAGGACCGCGCCGATGATCGCCGTGCCGAGCGAGGCGCCGAGATTCTGGGCGGTCCCCTGGAGCCCACCCCCTTCGCTCGTCTGGGTGGGTGGGACGGAGGACATGATGACGTTCCCGAGCTGCGAAGCGAGCAGGCCGGCGCCCGCGCCGATGATCGCGAGCGCGGTCTTGAAGCCGGTGTCGTTCAGCTTGACGTCGAGCGTCGCGAGCATCACGATCGAGCCAATGCTGACTGCGACGAGCCCGGCCTGCGCGACGGTGCGCGGCGAGCGGCGGGCCGCGATCTTGGGGCCCAGCAGCGCGAAGACCAGCATCGCGAGCGACAGCGGGAGCAGGCGCTTGCCGGTCTCGAACGCATCGAGGCCCAGGACGACCTGCAGATACACCGGGATGACGAAGAACGTGCCCATCAGGACGAGCTGCTGTCCCAGCAGACTCGAGAGTCCAGCGCGCAGCTGCACGATCCGCAGCAGCGTCGTGTCGAGTAGCTGGTCGTGGCCGAGGCGCGCACGACGTTGCTCCCAGATGACGAAGGCGCCGAGCAGCGCGAGGCCGCCAAGCACAAGGAACGGCACCGGCGAGAAGCTGAGCGGCGTGATCTCCGTGCCGTTGATGGTCGGCGGGTTGCGCGGCTTGACGAACCCCCACACGCTGCTGCGCAGGATCGCGAACACGATCAGGCCCAGACCGCTCGACGACAGCGCCACGCCGACGAAATCCAGACTGGGCCGCCGCGCGGCGGCCATTGCGCGCGGGATCTGCCCGCGAAACAGCAGGATGATTGTCACGACGACGGTCTCGGCGGCGAACACATAGCGCCAGGAGGCGTTCGTCGTCACCCAGCCGCCGATGAGCGGGCCTGCGGCGATCGCGATGGCGGCGACGCCCCCGAGCAGCGCGTAGGCCAGTGCGCGCTCGCGGCCCTCATAGCTGGCCGCAGTCAGCGCCGCGATCGCGGGGATCACGAGCACGGCGCCGAACCCCTCGATCCCCGACCAGCCGATCAGCAGCACCGCGAGGTCCGGGCTCAGCGCCGTGGTCAGGGACCCGGCGCCGTAGATCGCCAGTCCGATCGCAAACGCACGGTTGCGGCCCAGGATGTCGCCGAGCTTCGCTCCGAGCAGCATGAAGGCCGCCATCACCAGCGTGTACAGCGTGATGGCCGTCTGCACACCCTGGATCGTCGTATCGAGGTCCTCGACGATCTGCGAGATCGCCACGTTCATGACGCTCGTGTCGAGCACCATGATGAACTGGGCCGAGGCCAGCATCGCCAGGGGAATCCACTTGCGCACGGTGGACGCCTAGGAAACCACTGCGGCCGGCGGTGGTTCCGAGGCAGCCGCGGCCCCCTGGAGCATCTCGCGCCACCCGGTCAGGACGCCATGGACGGCCGCTGCGCCGATGATCGGTTCGCTCGGCGGGTGGAGCCGCTCCGGGTACAGGATGAAGGGGCGCGTCTGAGGGCCGCCCAGGCCGCCGTGGAAGGAGATCAGCTCCTCGAAGGCGCAGCCCTCGTCGAGGTCGGGGTCGTAGAAGCTCCCGACCATGATGTCGGCGACGTGGGTGAAGCCGTCGGTCCGCCGCAGGTGGTGGGGCGCGTTGGGCGAGAAGGACGCGAGGGGATCCTCCCCCTCGATCCTGCCCTCCGCGAGGTAGTGAGCGCCGTTCGCTCCGAGCGCGACCGGCCCGCGCTGGGCCGAGCGCACGAGCAGCCACCCGACGTGCGCGTGGCTGCGCAAGGCGGGAATCAGCTCGGGGTGGCGCTCCTCGATCTCCTCCAGGGTCAGCCGGCGCTTTTCCTCCATCAGGTAGATCAGCCCCAGGTTGCCGGAGCCGAGCACGACGACGTCGCGGCCTGAGACGTCGTTCTTGGCCGGCTTGTCCTTTCCGCGCCCGGTCGCTTCCTCGACGGCGAGCCCGACCATCGCGTCCTGCTCGTCGCCGCCCATGTGCTCGTCGACCTCACCACGGGCAAGCGACCGCTCCACCAGATCGTCGAGGCCATAGCCGTTTCGCTGCTTGAACGTCGCGCCCTGTGTCTGGCCATGATCGGAGAGCACGACGATCTCGTATGGCCTGGGCGCGTACCGCCGCGCCCGTTCGATGTTGCCGAACTGCTGGTCGAGCTTGCGCAGCGCCTCCATCGTGTCGGCGCGCTGGAGCCCGGAGTGGTGGGCGACCTCGTCGTAGCTCGCGAACGTCGCGTAGATCGCCGGGCGTCCACGCATCATGTCCGTGAGGACGCCGTATACGACCAGGTCCCGCACGATCACGCACATGCCTGCCCGCATGAGGGGATAGATCCCGCCGCGGTGGCCGCGCGGGCGCACGTCCCGGCTGGCCGCGCGGATTGCCGCCGTCCATTCCAGGAGCACCTCCCAGAAGAACAGCACGAGCGCCCGCGTGACGTTGAAGCCGTTCGCGAGGAACGCGCGGTAGCCGGGGTTCGCCTTTTCTCGGCCTCGATGCGGCTGACCGTCAGGATCACGTCGTCGGCCTCGTCCGGAGAGCAGGTTGCCACGGCTCGCCCCTCCGTTCACGAGCAGTCCCACGCCGGTGGCGTGGCGCCGCTCGATCTCGGCGCAGTCAGCCGGCGCAGAGCAAGAGATAAGGGTGCCCGTCTCCTTCTCGACCCACCGGAACGCCGGGATGTTCTCGTTCGATCCGAGCAGGATGCCGGCCTGGCTGGCACCGGTCTGGGAGGAGAGGTCGGGCTCCCACTCGGCCAGCCGGTAGCCATCATCCGTCACCCAGCGCGCCATGTTCGGCGCGCTTCCGTCGCGCATCGCCTGCTGCAGGATCGGCAGCGCGAGCCCGTCGATCTCGAGGAACACGATGCCGGGCGTGTCCGTTGGCGCTTCGGCGCCCTGCCGTCGCGCGATCCGCTTGATCACGCGCATGTTGAACTCGTCGTCGTCGTTGGTGCCCGTGATGACCTGGAGCGTGATCGAGACGGCCGCCATCACGAGCGACGCGAGCAGTGCGTCCCCGAACGAGTCGACGCGAATGAACTCCGACAGCGCGTCGCTGGCCACTAGCAGAAGGAGCGCGTCGACCAAGAGTACGAGCACGAAGCCGAGCGCAAGCATGAACGGCAGCCGGAGCGCGGCCACCACGGGTGGCAGGATCGCGTTGAGGACCGCGACCGCGGCGGCGACCACGAACGCCGAGCCGGGCTGCTCGAGCGTCACGCCCGGGACGAGGATCGCGGCGACGTACAGCGAAGCGGCAGCCAGGATCCACGAGACCAGCAGACGCAACGGGCGCAGTCGTGGCTTCGTCGGCTCCCACGTAACCGGCTGCGCATGTGTGGTGGTCGACACGGTCCACATCATGCCGTCCAGGTGAGGGTTTCCGCAACCTCGCACGGCCGGCTGAGTATCGTCGTGTCATGCGCCGGTTCGCCGTTGTCGGGCACGTTGAGTGGGTCGACTTCCTGACGGTGCCGCGCGTGCCGCTCGCGGGCGAGATCGTCCACGCGAGCAATTGGTGGTCCGAAACGGCGGGCGGCGGCGCGGTCGCCGCCGTACAGCTCGCCAGGCTGGCAGGAGCGGCGACGTTCTTCACGGCCCTGGGCAACGACGATCACGCGCGCCGTGCCGGGGAGGAGCTGCGCGCTCACGGAGTCGAGCTCAAGGTGGTCACCCGCGACCGTCCCCAGCGGCGGGCGGTGTCACTCCTCGATGGGCGCGGCGAGCGCACGATCGTCGTCCAGGGGGAACGCATTGTTCCCGTCGGAGACGACAACCTGCCGTGGGATCGTCTCGCCGAGATGGACGGCATCTACTTCACCGGCGGTGACGCTGCTGCGCTGCGCGCCGCGCGCGCGGCGCGAGTGCTCGTGGCGACGCCACGGGCCCATGAAGCACTGGCGGGCAGCGACGTGACGCTCGACGCGCTCGTACGCAGCGCGGGCGACCCTGGCGAGCCGGACGATCACGAGCGGCGCGGGTGGTCTGCGCGCCTGGCGGTCGCCACCCGCGGGCCGGACGGAGGCACTTACACCACAGGCGACGGTCACACGGGCTCGTTCGCGGCCGCTCCGCTCCCCGGCCCGATCGTCGACGCCTATGGAGCCGGCGACTCCTTCGCGGCCGGGCTCACCTTCGGGCTCGGCTGTGGCCTGGACGTGGAGGCGGCCCTGGCGCTGGCGGCGCGCTGTGGCGCGGGCAACCTCACCGGCGCGGGTCCGTACGCGGGACAGCCGACCGCGGCGGAATTGGGCCTGTAACGGCGATGGTCTCCCCGTCGGGCGAGCAGATCGAGATCGCGCTCGGCGATCAGCGCGCTGTGGTCGTGGAAGTCGGGGGCGGCCTCCGTGAGTACTCGGCAGCGGGCCGCGACATTCTCGATGGATACGGGGTCGACGAGATGTGCCCCTCGGGACGCGGGCAGGTGCTGATGCCATGGCCGAACCGGCTGGAGGACGGCAGCTACGAGTTCGAGGGCGAACGGCACCAGCTCACGCTTGACGAACCGGCGTAGCCGCAATGCGATCCACGGCCTCGTCCGCTGGGCTGGATGGACGGTCGCCGAGCGCGAGCCCCACCGAGTCGTCATGCAGCACCGCCTCCATCCCCAGCCCGGCTATCCGTTCTCGCTCGACCTTGCAATCGAGTACCGGCTGTCCGATGAGGGCCTCGTGGTGCAGACCACGGCCACGAACGTTGGATCGCGGGCGTGCCCATTCGGGAGCGGCGCCCATCCTTACCTTTCGGCCGGCACGCCGACGGTGGACTCGGCTGTCCTGCACGCCCCGGCACGAACGGTCCTGCAGGCGAACGAGCGCGGCATCCCGGTCGGTGAGATCGGGGTCGAGGGGACGGACTACGACTTCCGGCAGCGCCGTCCGATCGGCACGACCCTCCTGGACCACTGCTTCACCGATCTCGAGCGCGACGGCGACGGGATCGCTCGGGTGACGCTCCAGGGTGCGGACGGAGCCGGACGGTCATTGTGGGTGGACGAGGGCTACCCCTACCTGATGCTGTTCACGGGCGACCCTCTGCCAGACGTCGCCCGCCGCAGCCTCGCCGTCGAGCCGATGACGTGCCCCCCGAACGCGTTCCGGACGGGACGGGATCTGATCCACCTCGCGGGTGGCCAGTCGGTCTCCTGCCGGTGGGGCATCCACCCCTCGAAATAGGGGGGTGCGCCTGTTTGGCAGGGCCGCCGGTCAGGCGTAGCGTTGCCCGTCTGGAGATGGCCACCGCTGCCAAGTCCCGCGTCGAAAGGTCGACGAACTCGGCCGCCGGCACCCAGCCTGCCGACGTGCTCGTCGTGTTCGGAATCACAGGCGACCTCGCCAAGGTGATGACCTTCCGATCGCTGTACGAGCTCGAGCGCCGAGGACTGCTGGACTGTCCGATCGTGGGGGTGGCGGTCGACGACTGGACCGTCGAGGACCTGCGCAAGCGCGCCCGCGAGTCGATCGACGCCGGGGGAGACGTGGACGAGCAGGTCTTCGACCGCTTCGCCAAGCGGCTCTCCTATGTGGCCGGCGATTTCGCGGACGCCGCCACGTTCGAGCGGGTGGCGGCTGCGATCCCCGATGCGCAGAACCCGGTCTTCTACCTCGAGATACCGCCGTTCCTGTTCGGCGCCGTCATCCACGGGCTCGCCGCCGCCGGACTCACGAAGAATGCGCGCGTGGTGGTCGAGAAGCCGTTCGGGCACGACGTCGCATCCGCCCGCGAGCTCAACGACTCGATCCACGAGCATCTCGACGAGGCCCAGATCTACCGGATCGACCACTTCCTCGGGAAGATGGGCCTGGTCGAGATCCTCTATCTGCGTTTCGCGAACACGATGTTCGAGCCGATCTGGAACCGCAACTACGTCTCGTGCGTGCAGATCACGATGGCCGAGGACTTCGGCGTCGACGACCGCGGCCACTTCTACGACCCGGTGGGCGCAGTTCGAGACGTGGTGGTGAACCACCTGATGCAGGTGGTTGCCGCGGCGGCGATGGAGCCGCCGGCCAACAATCAGCCACGCACGCTGAAGGACCACATGTTCAGCGTCTTCCAGGCGATGCCCGATGCCGACCCGGCTCACTATGTGCGCGGCCAGGTCGAGGGCTACCGCCAGATCGACGGTTGCGCCAAGGACTCGGCGACGGAGACCTACGCCGCGATGCGGCTGGAGATCGACAACTGGCGCTGGTCGGGGGTGCCGTTCTTCATCCGCACCGGCAAGAACCTGCCCGTCACGCAGACCGAGCTGCGCCTCGTCTTCAGACCGCCCCCACGGCTGGGTTTTTCGTTCAAGCGGAGGCCGCAGCCCGACCAGCTCGTGATCAAGCTCGACCCCTCAACCGGCATCCGGCTACTGGTCGAGGCCCAGCGCTCGGACATCAGGGAACCCGAGCAGATCAGCCTCGACATGGAGTTCGGACAACAGGGTGGGGAGGGCGCGGAGCCCTACGAGGTACTCCTGCATGCCGCGATGCAGGGCGACAGCTCACGCTTCACCCGCCAGGACAGCTGTCGAGGAGACCTGGCGAATCCTCCAGCCGCTGCTCGACAACCCCCCGCCGGTTCACGACTACGCGAAGGGATCGTGGGGGCCAGAGGCGGCGAACAAGCTGGTCTCCCACCACGGCGGCTGGCACGGCCCCTGGATCCCATGAGCTCCACCGAGACAGCCTCGCGAAGGAGACGCCGCCGATGACGATCGGAGCAGCGCTCTTCCTGATCGCCGTCGGGGCGATCCTGAACTTCGCCGTCACGGCGGACGTCGTCGGCATCGACCTCCAGACCGTCGGCGTGATCCTCATGATCACGGGCGGCGTCGGGCTCGTCCTGGGCTTCGTGATGCTGGGCGTGTCGCGGCGCGCCGGCCCGCCGCCGGATGCAGGGCCTCCTCCAGACAGGGGGTACCTGGGGCAATGAGCGCCACCGAGGCTCGGTCCACAGAGCCGCAGCCGCAGAGCGCCGCCGCGCCGTCGCCCTTCCCGCCGATCGCGGACTACGCCTTCCTGTCCAACTGCCACACGGGTGCGCTCGTCGCCCCCGACGGCGCGATCGATTGGCTGTGCGTCCCGCGGTTCGACTCACCGAGCGTGTTCGGCACCCTGCTCGACCGTGGAGCCGGCTCGTTCCGGCTCGGACCGTTCGGAATCAACCACCCTGCGGACGTGGGGTACGAGCCGGGCACCAACACACTGCTGACGACATGGAAGACGCCGACCGGGTGGATCCTCATACGTGACGCCCTGACCATGGGGGCACGGCGCGGTGAGGATCTGATCACCCCTCACACCCGGCCTCCGGCCGACGAGGACGGCGACCACATGCTGGTGCGCACGGTCCTGTGCCTCGATGGCCGGGTCGAGGTCGAGCTCGTCTGCGAGCCCGTGTTCGATTATGGCCGCGTGCCGGCGGAGTGGACGCTGGTCGGCGAGGACCGCCACACGGCCGATGCGAGCGGGGCAGGTCAGACGATCAGGCTCCAGACCGACATGGCGGTCGGCATCGAGGGTGACCGGGTGCGGGCCAGGCACATGGTCGAGCAGGGCGACCAGATCTACTGCGCGCTCTCGTGGGCCGAGGAGCTGGCGGCGCCGCAAGACGTCGACGAGGCCCACGCCCGGCTCGCCGCAACAACGAGGTTCTGGCGTGGGTGGCTCGGGCGTGCCCGCCTCCCGGACCACCGTTGGCGCGACCCGATTCAGCGCTCGGCGCTCGCTGTCAAGGGCCTCACCTACATGCCGACCGGGGCGACGGTGGCGGCGCTCACGACCTCCCTGCCGGAGACGCCGGGCGGTGAGCGCAACTGGGACTACCGGTTCACCTGGATGCGCGACACGACCTTCACCCTCCAGGCGCTGCACTTCCTGAACCTCGACTGGGAGGCAGACGAGTTCATGCAGTTCGTCGCCGACCTCGAGCCCAACCACGACGGCGCGCTCCAGATCATGTACGGGATCGACGGCCGCCGGGACCTGACGGAGTCCACGCGGGATGACCTCTCGGGCTACGCCGGAGCACGGCCGGTCAGGATCGGCAACGGCGCGTTCGACCAGCGCCAGAACGACGTGTTCGGCGCGGTGCTCGACTCGGTGCTGCTCCATACCCGCCGCAGCCAGCGGCTGCCGCGCCGACTGTGGCCGATCGTCCAGACCCAGGCGGAATGCGCGACGAAGGTGTGGCGCGAGCCGGACCAAGGGATCTGGGAGGCGCGGGGAGCGCCGCAGCACTATGTGTCATCCAAGCTCATGTGCTGGGTCGCGATGGACCGCGCGGCCAAGCTCGCCCACGGCCATGGTGAAACCGGCCTGAACGAGACCTGGCGCGCAACGGCGGAGGAGATCAAGGCAGACATCCTCGAGCACGGACTGAAGGACGACGTGCTGCGCCAGCACTACGAGACCGAGGCGCTGGACGCCTCGACGCTGCTGGCCGCCCTCTTCGGCTTCCTGCCCGCCGGCGACGAGCGCCTGCACAAGAGCGTCCTCGCGATCGCCGACGACCTCACCGAGGACGGTTACGTGCTGCGATACCGCACCGGCGAGACGGACGACGGCCTCTCCGGGAAGGAGGGGAGCTTCCTGATCTGCTCGTTCTGGCTGGTATCCGCGCTGGCGGTCGTCGGCGAGGGCCAGCGGGCTCGCGACATGATGGAGCGGCTGCTGAGGATCGCATCGCCGCTCGGGCTCTATGCGGAGGAATTCGACACCAGCACCGGGCGCCACCTGGGAAACTTCCCGCAGGCGTTCTCCCATCTTGCGCTGATCGAGGCAGCCGCGCGGATCATCGTCGCCGAGGTACTGCAGGACTTCTCGTGACGGACGCCTACGACGTAATCGTGATCGGCAGTGGCGCCGGCGGCGGGACGCTCGTCGGCATCTGGCTCCCTCCGGCAAGCGCATCTTGCTGCTCGAGCGCGGCGACTGGCTCACGCGCGAGCCGCACAACTGGGACGTGCACGATGTATTCGTCGACAGTCGCTACATCTCGCCCGACA
>CAVSXO010000011.1:0-53761 GCA_963731895.1 uncultured Solirubrobacterales bacterium | reverse complement strand
TTGTAGACACAGGAGTTCGCTGACAGGGAGGCGACGTGTGCGTCGAGCTTCGCCTCGATCTCGATCGCGACGTCGAACAGCACGCGGTCGCGGGCGTCGGCGTCCGGCACGAGCACGCCCACCTGCCAGAAGTGGGGCTCCTCCTCGCGCGCCGTGTGCCCAAGCGCGGAGCTGTCGACGCGATCCTCGACCTCGGCCAGCACGCGCAGGCCGGCGCGGTGAAATGCCTGCCGCGCGGCCCCCTTCACACGCTCGTAGTCGGCGGCCCGTGACACGAACACGTGCGCGACCGCAAACGCGGGGTCGAGTGCAAGGCGTGGCGCGTGACCGCCGTGGCGGATCTCCTCCTGCCACAACAGGCGTGGGATGTCGACCATGACGCCACAGCCGTCACCCTCGCCGTCCACGTTGCCGGCCCGGTGAAGCATCTTGTGAAGGGCGACGAAACCCTTCTCGATCACGTCGTGAGTCGCCTTGCCATCCCGGCGCACGGCGGCATAAAGGGCGCATGCGTCCTGGTCCTCGACGGTCTGCGGCCGGCGAAGAGGGCGATACGCCTGGGTGGACACGTAGTGACCGGTTTTCGCGCCAGGGGCACGGCCCGAGTCCTGCGGGCCCAGTTTCGAAGAACGAGCGCTCAATCTATCCTCCCGGGTTCCGCGCCTTCTCCGAGCGGGCGCGCGACGGGTTGGGTATGGACGCGCCATTATAGTCCGGCCTGAGGTTGCAAAACTGTCGCCCGCTAAGCGGCCGCGGCGGTCATTTTTTTCCCAATTTGCGGACTTTCGGCCCCGGAGGGCCAGTGTCGACAATCCTTCCGACTGCCTGCCCCACGATCGCGGTCCTCTCCCAGAAGGGCGGCACGGGCAAGACGACCATGGTCCGCACGCTCGCGGACGTGCTCAGGCGGGTGGGGCTCGACGTGCTGCCCGTCGACCTCGACCCGCAGGGCAACCTGTCCGACTACTTCGACGTCGACCCGGACGCCGCGCCCACGATCGGCGAGGTCCTGGCCGGCCAGGCACGCGCGGTGGACGCGATCCACAACGGCATGATCCCGGCGAACCTGGGGCTGGCCGAGGCGGAGCTCGTGCTGAGCGGGAAGATGGGCCGGGAACTGACGCTGAAGCGGGCGCTGCGCGAATCGCGCCGCCAGCACGAGCTGATCCTGATCGACTGCCCGCCGGCCCTCGGCCTGCTGACGGTGAATGCGCTGGTCGCAGCCACGCATGCGCTCGTCAGCGCGGAGGGGGAGTACTTCTCACTCCAGGGCGTCGAGCAGGTCCTCGAGGTGATGGAGCTCGCGCGCGAGAACCTGAACGAGGGGCTGGACTGGCTGGGCGTCGTGATGAACATGGCCGACATGCGGATGGTCCACACGCGTGAGACGCTCGACAGCATGCGCGAGAGCTTCGGAGACAAGGTGTTCCGCAACGTGATCAGGCGCTCGGTGCGCTATCCGGAATCGGCGGAGCGCGGCGTGTCAATCCTGGACTACCGCCCCGAGCTGGGCGCCGACTACATCAACCTCGCGGACGAGCTGCTGGCGCGGCTGGGCGAGGAGGAGGCACGAGAGCGCCTGCACGCACTGCGCCAGGAGACCGTCGCGACGCTGCCGGCCGCCCCGGTCGAACCCGGTTACTGAGACCGATGGCCGAGCGATACGACGTTCGCGACAAGGTCGTGCTGATCACCGGCGCCGCACGGGGTATCGGCGCCGAGGCGGCCCGCCGTATGGGGAAGCGGGGCGCGAAGGTCTCGCTGGTGGGCCTCGAGCCGGAGCTCTGCGCGCAGGTCGCGGCCGAGATCGGGCCGAACGCCGCCTGGTTCGAGGCGGACGTGACGGACTGGGACGCGCTGCAGCGGGCAGTGGACGCGACGGTCGAGCGCTTCGGCGGCATTGACGTCGTGATCGCCAACGCCGGGATCGCCCCCTTCGGCACGGTCGCCACGATCGACCCCGACGCGTTCGAGCGCACGATCGAGGTGAACCTGCTCGGCGTGTGGCGCACGGTGCGCACAACGTTGCCGCACGTCGTTGCGCGCCAGGGATACATCCTCTCCATCGCTTCCCTGGCGGCCGCGTTGCATCCGCCGATGCTCGCGCACTACGCCGCAACGAAGGCGGGCGTCGAGGCGTTCTGCGACAGCCTCCGGGCCGAGATCGCCCACACGGGCACCCGCGTCGGCGTGGGCTACTTCAGCTTCATCGACACCGACATGGTGCGCGATGGCCTGGACAGTCCCTCTGCGCAACGTGCTGCGTGACGCCACTCCGGGACCGTTCAGCAAGACGGCGCCGCTGTCGGCGGCGGGCAAGGCGATCGAGCGCGGCGTGACCCGGCGCGCCGACAAGGTGTGGGCGCCGGGCTGGGTGCTGCCGATGACATGGCTGCGCGGCGTCATGCAGCCGCTGTCGCAGCGCGGCAACCGCGACAAGATCGCGGAGGCGGTGAGGCTCGCCGAGGCCGACGCCGCCACTGAGCGGCCAACTTCGTCCCGTAGCTAGAGCTCGGCCACGTCCGCGCCCTGCACCACGAAGTTGAGGCGCCGCACCTCGGCCCAGTCGCCAACGTCCTCGCGCAGCCGGTCGAACACCGCGCCGGTCTGCTCGAAGAACGCCCAGAAGAGCACCGTCGGGCCCGCGCCCGAGATCGTTGCGCCCAGTGCACCGAGATCCCGCGCCCGCTCCACCAGGTCCATCGAGCGCGGGTACAGGTGGCGGCGTCGGGGTTGGTGCAACCGGTCCTCGAGTCCCCGTGCGATCAACGCCAGGTCCCCGCGGGCGAGGCCGATCGCAAGTGTCGCCGCGTGCGCGGCGTTGAAGGTCGCGTCGGCCAGCGGCACCTCGTCCGGCAGGGCCGCCCGCGCCGCCCCGGTCGGCAGGGCTTCCGAGGGCACCACGGCGATCGCCTCCAGTCCCGTCGGTGGCTCCACCACCGTCACGTTCCCTGCCGCACAGATGACGAAGCCACCGTGGAGTGAGGCGGCCACGTTGTCCGGGTGCCCCTCGATCGCCGCCGCGCGCGCGAACACCTCCTCGCGAGGCAGCGCCAGCTCGTACATGTGATCCGCCGCGATCAGGGCGCGCCACGATCGCGGCGCCGCTCGACCCCAGGCCGGCCTCGAGCGGAATCTCCGAGCGCACGCGGAAGCTCAGTCCGTCGACCGGGTGCAGGTCGGCGAACGCCCGCACGCAGAGGTTCGACTCGTCGGACGGCAGCGCGGGGTCGCCTGGATCGACCGAGAACTCCCCCGTCTCCTCCACCTCCAGCTCGAGGTGCAGCGAGACGGCGGCGGCCATCGAGTCGAAGCCGGGACCGAGGTTCGCCGAGGAGCCGGGCACGCGCACCCGCCGCCGGCGTCCCATCAGGCGAGCACCGCCCGCTCGACCTCGCGCAGGTCGGGATCCACCGCGACCACCTCCGGGACGGCCTCGAGCGCGGTCTCGGGATCCTTCAGCCCGTGCCCGGTCAGCACGCACACGAGCAGCGCGGCGCCGGCGGGCGGCGACTTCAGCACGCCGGCCACGCAGGCGGCGGACGCGGGCTCGCAGAACACGCCCTCGTGCGACGCGAGCCACCGCTGCGCGTCGATGATCTCGCGGTCGCTGACGGCCTCGATCCGCCCGCCCGACTCGTCCAGGGCCACGACCGCCTCCTGCCAGCGAGCCGGGTTGCCGATCCGGATCGCCGAGGCGATGGTCTCGGGCTGCTCCACCGGCCGGCCCAGCACGATCGGGGCCGCACCCTCGGCCTGGAAGCCGTACAGGGTGGGACGGCCCTGGCCGTACTCGACGAAACCCTTCCACCACGCCGTCACGTTGCCGGCGTTCCCGACCGGGATCGCGAGCGCGTCGGGCGCCGCGCCCAGCTCGTCGCAGACCTCGAACGCCGCCGTCTTCTGCCCCTCGATCCGGTACGGGTTGATCGAGTTGACCAGCTCGATCGGCTGGTGCTCGACGACCTGCTTCACGAGCTCCAGGGCCTGGTCGAAATTGCCCCGCAGCGAGATCACGCGCGCGCCGTGCATCACCGCCTGCGCGAGCTTTCCGCGCGCGATCTTGCCCTCGGGTACGAGCACCGCGCCGCGAATGCCGGCGCGGGCCGCGTAGGCGGCGCAGCTTGCGGCGGTGTTGCCGGTCGACGCGCAGATGATCGCCTCGGCTCCCTTGCCGATCGCACGGGAGACCGCGACCGTCATGCCGCGGTCCTTGAAGCTGCCGGTCGGGTTCATGCCCTCGAACTTCAGATGCGTCTCGACGCCGATCCGCTCCGACAGGCGCGGCGCGGGCACGAGCGGCGTGGACCCCTCGACCAGCGTCACGACGGGGTCGCCCGGCTCGAGCGGCAGGCGGTCGCGGTAGCGCTCGATCAGGGGAATCCGGTCTCGAACCGCGGCGCTCGTCATCACGCGTGAACTCCTCCTCGATCACCCGGATGGAGCGTGGGGGCGCGCGCATCAGGTCGAGCTTCGAGATCTCCTCGACCGCGCGCCTGAAGCGGCCTTCCGCAACCTGGTGCATCACCATCACGAGCCGCGCGTTCTCCCCGATCCCCTTCTGCACGACGCTCTTGACGCTGACGCCGTTCTCGCCCAGGACGTGCGCCACACGGGCCAGCACGCCGGGCGCGTCCTCGACCTCGAGGTGGAGGTAGAAGGCGGACTCGACCTCCTCCTCCGGAACGAATCGCAGCCGCTGCGCGGGTTCGAGCTCCATGCCGGGTGAGGTCATCACGGACACGACGTCTCCGAGCACGGCGGACGCGGTCTGCGGGCCGCCCGCTCCTGGACCCGAAAGGGTCACCTCGGTGATTGCCTGGGACTCGAGCGTGACCGCGTTGAAGGGGCCTCCGACCGCCGCCAGCGGATGCCCTCCGTACAGGAAGCAGGGGAACACGCGCACGCTCGCGCCGCCGTCCAGGCGCTCGGCGACGCCGAGCAGCTTCAGCACGAGCCCGAACTCCTTCGCGTAGTCGAGGTCGTCGGGCTTGATCTCCTCGATGCCGTCGAACGGGACGTCATCGAGCTGCACGGAGGCATGGAACGCGAGCCGCGCGAGGATCGCCATCTTGGCGGCGGCATCCTTCCCGTTCACGTCCTCGGTCGGGTCGGCCTCGGCGTAACCCAGCTCCTGCGCGCGGGCGAGTGCGTCGGCGTACGACGCGCCGGTGCGGGCCATCTCGGTGAGGATGTAGTTGGTCGTGCCGTTCACGATGCCGTGCACCTTCTCGATGTGCGCGCCCGCGAACGACTCGCGCATCACGCGCACGACGGGGACCACGCCGGCCACCGACGCCTCGTAGCGAAGCTGCGTGCGGCCCGCGCGGGCGGCGGCGAACAGCTCGTCGCCGTGCTGGGAGAGCAGCTGCTTGTTCGCCGTCACGAACGGCTTGCCGGCCTCGAGCGCGCGCAGCGCGTACTCGCGGGCCGGCTCGATGCCGCCGATCAGCTCGACGATCGCGTCCGAGGAGGCGAGGATCTCGTCGAACGACCCGCGGGACCGGGTCAGGACGCCGGCGATCTCCGGCCGTCGGCCGACGGCCGACTCGATCGCGCCTGCACTGTCCGGCAGCAGCGCCGCGAAGGCCGACCCCACCGTGCCGTGACCCAGCAGGCCCACGCGGAATGGCGCGGCCGTCATGTGTCGCGTGCCGCCAGGTCCTCGTACGTCTCGCGGCGCACGACAACGCGCGCCTCGCCGTCCCTGCAGAAGATCACCGGCGGGCGCGGCACGCCGTTGTAGTTGTTGGCCATCGCGTAGCCGTAGGCCCCGGTCGCCGGGGTGACCAGCACGTCGCCGACCTGCGGATCCGGCAGCGACACGTCGCGGATCAGGATGTCGCCGGACTCGCAGTGCATGCCGGCGATCGTCGCGAGCTTGGTCCCCTCCGCCTCGGGGCGGTCCGCGATCGCTGCGTCATAGCGGGACCCGTAGAGCATCGGGCGCAGGTTGTCTGACATGCCTCCGTCGACGGAGACATAGGTCCGCACATCGGGGATCTCCTTGACCGTGCCGATCCGGTAGGCCGTGATGCCGGCGTTGCCGACGAGCGAGCGGCCTGGCTCGATCATGATCCGCGGTACCGGGTCGAACGCCTGCTGCACCTCGCGGACCTTGATGTCCACGTAGTCCTCGATCGACGCCGGCTGGTCCTTCGCCGTGTACGCGATCCCGAGGCCGCCACCCACGTTCAGCAGCCGGCAGTCGAAGTCGATGAAATCCGCCAGCAGCTGGATCGTGCGGGCGTAGGGCTCCAGCTCGAAGATCTGAGACCCGATGTGGGCGTGGATCCCGACCAGGCTCAGCCGCTGCGAGTCGCGGACCCGCCGCACGGCCTCCGTCGCCATTCCGTCCTCGAGCCCGAAGCCGAACTTGGAGTCGAGCTGCCCCGTCTGCACGAAGGAGTGGGTGGAGGGCTTGATGCCGGGCGTGACTCGGATCAGCACCTCCTGCGGGCGGTCCAGAAGCCGCTCCGCGCGCTCGATCTCCGCGAAGGAGTCCAGCACCAGATAGCCGATCCGCGACTCGAACGCGTAGCGCAGCTCGGCCTCGGACTTGTTGTTCCCGTGCATGAAGATGCGCTGGGGGTCGACGCCCGCCTTCAGTGCGAGGTAAGCTCCCCACCCGAGGCCACGTCCACCGACAGCCCCTCCTCGGCCAGCAGCCGGTAGGCCGCCGTGACGGGCAGCGCCTTGGAGGCGTAGATCACCTCGAAGTCGTCCGTGCGGGCCTCGAACGCCTCGACGTAGGCGCGCGCACGGGCCCGCATGTCGTCCTCGGCGTAGATGTACGCCGGCGTCCCGTACCGCTCGGCGAGCTCGACCACGTCGCAGCCGCCCACCTCGAGGTGTCCCCGTTCGTTGACGCGCGTGCCGAGCGGGTACGCGTGGCTGAGAGCGGTAGCCGCCATACTGCCGCGACATTATGGAGTACAGCCCTCCGCAGCCTCCATCCGAAACCGGTCGCCTCGACGGCATCGCATGGTGTCTGTGGCTGCCCCCCGGCGAGGGCCCGTGGCCGGCGGTGATGGTGCTGCACGGCGCCGGCTCGCGAAAGGAGAACCACGCGGACTACGCGCGCGCGGCCGTCGCGCACGGGCTGGCCGCGCTCACCTTCGACAACCGCGGCCACGGCGAGACCGAAGGGCCGCTCGGCGTAGGCGTGATCGACGACATGGCGGACCTGGCGGCCTGGCTGTGGGACCGTCCGGAGATCGACGGGGACCGGATCGGCGTGCGCGGGTCGAGCATGGGCGGCCTGCTCGCGATCCATCTCGCCGCCGAGTCGGACGACATCGCGGCTGCGGTCGCGATCTGCCCGGCTGCCGAGTGGATGCTGGCCGAGGACGTGGCGCGCGTGCTCGACGGCCGGCCACCGCCGCAGGGCAGCGCCTTGTCCGAGATGCAGATCGACGCTCCGGGGCTCGCGACCTGGCTAGACATCAACGACGTCGAGGACGCGGCGGAGCGGATGGGCCCGAAGCCGCTGCTCCTGATCCACGCGCGGGGCGACGAGGTGGTGCCGTACTCGCACTCCGAGAAGCTCTACGAGCGGGCCGCCGAGCCCAAGCGGCTGGTGCTGCTCGAGGGTGGCCACCACCGCTCGGCCCAGCACGATCCGGAGCTGCAGGGCGAGTCCCTGCGCTGGCTTGTGCGGTCGATGTAGCCGGGCTTTTGGAGAAGATGGCGCCATGCAACAGGTACATCCTCTGTTCGGGCGGGTCGAGGTGCTGGACGAGCATCCGCCGTACGACCGCGCGCTGATCGAGCAACTCGGATTGAGAGGAATTCACGTCGGCTGCGGCCCGAACGTCAGACGCCACTGGCTCAACACCGACCGGCGCGTGTTCGCGGACCCGGACGGCGGCGTGTCGCCTCCGGACCGGATCGTGCGTGCCACGCACGAGCGGTACCGGGAGCGGTACTTCTTGAGCCACGACGCCCGCGAGCCCTATCCGGTCGAAGACGAATCGTTCGAGTTCGCATACTCCGAGCACTTCATCGAGCACGTGCCGCTCGACAGCGCCATCGCTTGGCTGCGCGAGATCCGCCGGCTGCTGCGCCCCGGCGGCTTCCTGCGGCTCTCGACCCCCGACCTGCGTCGGTACGTGGAGGGATACCTCGACCCCGAGGGCTCGTTCTTTGCCGAGCACCGCGAGGTTCTGCGGCATATCCCGCAATTCCGCGAGAGCGGTGTCCCGGATCGGCGCGGGTTCATGGTGAACCAGATCTTCAGGTACTTCCAGCACCAGTGGATCTACGACCTGGAGGAGATCCGCGCCGCGGCCGCGGCGGCGGGCTTCGATCCTGAGGCGGTGACGGAGTGCTCGTTCCAGTCCGGACGCCGGCCGGAGGTCATCAAGCTGGACCAGGCCTCGCACAGCGACGAATCGCTTTACGTCGAGATCGAGCGCACGTGAGGACTACGCGGGCGCCGGTTGCGCGGCGAGCCCGCCCGGGCGGCGGCTGACGACGAGTATCCAGGCGGTCCCGACGGCGATCAGCACGAGGCTCTCGACCTGCGGCGTCGTGAGCCCCGCGACGGTCTGCTCGTTGCGCCGCACGAACTCCACCAGGAACCGCTCCAGCCCGGACAGCACCAGATACAGCGCGAACAGGATGCCGGGGCGGAAGCGGTCGCGCCATCGCCACAAAAGCCACGCGACGAGCCCCATCGCGAGCGTCTCGTAGACAGGCGTCGGGTGCACCTCCTGATCGGTCGGCACCGTGCCGTCGGGATACGGCATCGCCCACGGCAGGTCCGAGGGCTCGCCGTAGTCGCCGTCACCCGACAGCTGGCAGCCGATCCGGCCGATCGCGTAGCCCAGCGCCAGACCGGGCGCCGCCAGGTCCAGGAGCCGCAGGCCCCAGAACCCACGCCACCGGGCCCACGCACCGACCACGATCGCGCCGCCGATCGCGCCGCCGTACCAGACCAGTCCCGACCCGGAGAAGAGGTTGCCGAACAGGTCGTCGCTGACGTCGTCCCAGTTCTGCGCCAGGAAGTACACGCGGGCGCCGACGAGCCCTCCCACGAGCGCGGCGAAGATCATCTCGTAGGCCCAGTCCACTGGCTTGCCGAGCTCGTCGAAACGGCGCGCGACGAGCGCTCCCGAGGCCAGGAAAGCGAGCGCGAACATGAGCCCGAAGGTCTTCAGCTCGACGGGGCCGAGTTGGATCTCGGGCTGCACGGCCGCCGATTATCCCGATGAACGCCTCAGGGGGCTACAGGTAGCCCATCGGGTCGACAGGAGACCCGTTGATGCGCACTTCGAAATGCAGGTGGTCGCCGAAGCAGTGGCCGGTGCAGCCCACGGAACCGATCACCTGGCCCTGCTTCACACTCGCGCCGCTGCCCACCCCGATCGACGACTGGTGTGCATAGCAGGTCGCCACGCCGCCGCCGTGCTGGATGCACGTGTACTGGCCGTAGCCTCCCATCCAGCCCGCCATCGCGACCGTCCCGCTCGCCGCGGCCCGGATCGGCGTGCCGGCCGGCACCGCGATGTCCACCCCCGCGTGCAGCCGTCCCCAGCGCATCCCGAATGGCGACACGACGGGGCCGTTCACCGGCCAGATGTACCCGCCTCCACCCTGGCGGATCGGGCCCGCCGGCGCGGAACCAGCGCCCTGGAGCTGGTTCGTCACCTGCGCGGACGCCGCTTGGAGCGCGCGCAGGTCGCCCTCCAGCTCCTGGCGGTGCTCGCGCACATTGCCGAGCTTGCCTGACTTGGACTTGCGCGCGGCCGCCAAGTCGGCCTCACGAGCCTGGATCGCCGCGCGCGTCTCCTCGAGCGCGCGCTGCTTGGCCTCGATCTCCTGCACCGCCACCTCGGCCTTCGACTTCAGCACGACGAGCAGCAGCCGCTTCTGGGCGGACGTGCGCTTCAGTTCGCGGACACGGTCCACGATCACCGAGTCCTGCTGGCCGATGGCGTTCATGTAGTCCGCCCGCACCAGCAGATCGTTGAAGCCGTCGGACTCGAGGATCACCGACAGCATGTCGGGCTGGTCCGCCTTGTAGATGGCCACCAACCGCTTCGCGAGCACGCCCTGCGAACGGCGCAGCTCCCGCCGCAGGCGCACGAACCGCGCGTGCTCCGCCGCGTAACGGACGCGCACGCGCTCCAGCTGGGCGCGGCGGGCGTCGAGCGTGTTCTGGACGCGGGCCTCCCGCCGGCGCAGCGACCCGATCTCGCGGCTCATCGTGCGGATGCGCTTCGACAGCGCGCTGATCGCGCCGGTCAGCACACCCTCCTGGTTGCGCGCCTGTTCGAGCGCCGCCTGCTTCTCGCCGATGTTCGCCTGGATCGCCTGTAGCGACGCGGCACTGGACGAGCGCGGCGACGTCACGATCAGCACCACCGCGAAGAGCGCCAGGACCGCAAGCGCGGCGGCCGGCATCCGGGTGTGCGACTTGGTTATGTGGGCTGGACCCCTTCCAGGGCCCGTTGGGCTGCTATCGGCCATGTCCTCGTTTCGACGCTTACGGGGTTAGCTGTCGGGCTCGCGCCGAAAGAGATGGCGCTACGCCGCATGACACGCGACGATTAGCCCCAAGGACGCCCTCTTTGACGCCCGTGGTCAACGTGGTTCCCCCGCTTCGCCCCGCGAACGACCGTCCAGGCCGGCGCGGAGGGAATTCAGCGGTCCTAGAAGGCTGGTACCTCCCGGAACGGTTTTGCCTGCAAAAGCGGCGCAACATTAGCATCCAGACGCGGGCCGCGCGATTTTCCTGCCCGGCGCTCCCATCGTGAACGGCAGCTTGCGCCCCCCTTTTAGACTCCGCGGCGTGGATCTCGGCCTCGCCGGAAAGGTGTGCGTGGTGACCGGCGCGAGCCGGGGCATCGGGCTCGAGACCGGGCGGCAACTGTGCGCCGAGGGCGCGTCCGTGCTGCTTGTGGCGCGGTCCGCCGAGCACCTGGAGAAGGCCGTGGCCGTGTGCCGCGCCGCGGGCGGGCAGGCCTCCGCCCTGGTCTGCGACGTGACCGACGACGACGCCGGCGAGCGCATGCTGGGCGCGGCGCGGGAGGCGCTGGGCGAGCCTGACGTGCTCGTCAACAACGCAGGGACCGCGAGGTGGCGGGATCTCGAGGACGTCCCGGATCAGGACTGGCGCGCCGCCTGGGAGGTGAACGTGATGGCCTCGCACCGCGCAACCAGGGCCCTGGTTCCCGGGATGCGCGCACGCGGCTGGGGCCGGGTCGTGAACGTGTCGAGCACAGCCGGGAAGCGGCCATCGGCCAACATGCCCGAGTACTCGGTGGCCAAGGCAGCGCAGCTGTCCCTGTCGCGGCTGTGGGCGGACCGGTGCGCCGCCGACGGCGTGCTCGTGAACGCGATCTGCCCGGGGCCGACGAAGTCGGAGTTGTGGGTCGGGGAGGGCGGCCTTGCGGAACAGTCGGCCGAGCTGTCCGGCCTCGGCGGCCCCGCCGAGGCGCTCGAGAAGTCGGGCGCAGGCCGGCCGATCGGGCGGATGGCCGAGGTGTCGGAGATCGCCGCGGCGATCGTGTTCCTCTGCTCGCAGCGTGCCTCCTACGTGGCCGGCGCCGCCTGGAGCGTGGACGGCGGCACCGTGCAGGTGATCATTTAAGCGAGCGCCGCAGGCGCGAAGCACAGGACTTTAGGAGGGCGCAGCCCTGATATTCATCTAAGCATGGAGGACCCTTTGAACCTCTACGACAACGACTGGGACGTTGAACGCTCCCACGGGCAGCGCCACGGTGCGCATGATGCACGTCGGCCGCCGGCTCGGTTCGGAGCTGCTCGGCGCGACCGTGTTCGAGATCGAGCCCGGCATTCCCGACGTCTCCCACTTCCATCACGGCAACGAGGAATGGGCGCTCGTGCTGGCCGGCACGGTGACGCTGCGGACCCCGGACGGCAGAGCGCGAGCTGAAGCCGGGTGACGTGGCCGTGTTCCGCCGTGGCCCGGAGGGAGCTCACGCGCTCAAGAACAACTCGGGTTCGGTGTGCCGCGTGGCGATCTTCTCGAGCATGGTCCACCCCGACGTCGTCGAGTACCCGGAAGCGGGGGTGGTCGGCGCCTTCGCCGGGGATGCTCCAACCGCCGGGCGCGACGCCCCGTTCGAAGCGTTCTTTCGGGCATCCGACGGAATCGCCTACGGAGACATCGGGTAGCACGCACGCCCACGCCTCCGACGGTCCGGCCTCACTGCGACAGAAAAGTCGGCCTCAGGCCGACAAAAGTGTCGCACCGCAGGTCGCGAGCGGGGATCGTTGAGCCATGGCGCGAGGGTCGGCTAGCGGGAGCGCCGCTCGAGCTGGATCAACTGCTCGGGATCCGCGCACTCGACAACTTGGAGCGTCGTGTGCTGGATGTCGAAGCGCTCCGCGAGCATCCGCTCCATCTGCGCCAGCACCAGATCACGACCGGCGCCGCGATCCACCACCACGTGCGCCGACAGCGCGGGGAAGCCCGAGGTGACCGTCCACACGTGGAGGTCGTGCACCTCTACGACCTGCGGCTCGGCGGCCATCGCCTCACCAACGGCCCGCACGTCCGTGCCGGCGGGCGCCGACTCCAGCAGGACGTCGACGGGCTCCTTCAGCAGCCGCCAGGAGCCGGCCGCGATCAGCAAGGCGATCAGGAGGCTCGCGATCGGGTCCGCGATGTTCCAGCCCGCGACCAGCACCACCGCGCCGGCCGCGACCACACCGAGGGAGCTCAGCGCGTCGGCGGCCGAGTGGCGCAGCACCCCCTCCAGGTTTATGTCCTCGCGCTCCCCGGCGGCGAGCACCCATGTTGCCGCCACGTTGCCGGCCAGGCCGACGAGACCGAGCACCAGCATCCCCGCCCCGCCGACGTCGGGCGGATCCCCCAGCCGGGTGACCGCCTCGACCACGATCAGCACGGTCACGATCAATAACAGGACGCCGTTGGCGAGCGCCCCGAGAATCTCGCTGCGCTGCAGTCCGTATGTACGCGCCGGCGTCGGGGCAACGCCGGCGAGCCGGGCGGCGATCAGTCCGATCGCGATCGCGCCCACATCGGACGCGAGATGCCCTGCGTCTGCGAGCAGCGCCAGCGAGCCGGCGAGCAGCCCGCCGACGGCGGTTGCCACGAGCAACGCGACGTTGATCGCGAGCGCCGTTGCCATGCGACGCCGATTGCCCGCACGGCGGGCGTCCAGCCGATGCGCGTGATGGTGCCCGTGATCGTCAGCGATGGCGGCAATGCTACGCCGCCCACCAGCGCGCCCTAGACGGCCGCCTTCTGCGGCTCGACCGCCGAGGTCTCCGACATCGCGTTGCCGGGCGCCTGCTCCACGACCGTCCCGTTCGCGGAACCGTTCGACTGCGCCTGCTCGGCGACGTCCTGCGCGAACTGGAGCCGCTCGGCGTACTCAGCCGTCTGCATGCGCGCGATGACCAGCCGCTGGATCTGGGCGGTGCCCTCGAACAGCTGGTAGATCTTCGCGTCCCGGAACCACTTCTCCAGCGGGAACTCGGTCGACTGCGCCTCCGGGCCCACGAGGTCCATCAACTCGGTCGTCGCCCACATCGCGACGTCGCCGCCCTTCAGCTTCGACATCGACCCCTGGCCCCCGGTCATCGGGACACCGTTGCGCCCCATCCACGCCGCCCGCCACACGAGCAGGCGGGCCGACTCGATCTCGGTCGCCACGTCGGCGAGCACCTGCTGGATGCGCTGCTCCTGGAGGAGCGGCCGGCCCTCGTCGGTGCGGTCCCAGAGGTGCGCCAGGGTCCACTCGTACGCGGCCTGGGCGATGCCCAGCGCGGAGGCGCCCACCGTGGGACGGGTGATCTCGAAGGTGGCGAGCGCGCCGGAGGCCTTGGAGCGCTGGCCCGAGCGCGCGCGCTCGAGCTTGCGCTGCAGCTTCTCGTCGCCGCCCAGCAGTGCGTCGCCGGGCACGCGACAGTCCTCGAGCACGATCTCCGCTGTCTGCGACGCCCGGATGCCGAGCTTCGACTCCTTGTGCCCGAGCTTCAACCCGGGGTTGTCCCCCGTCACCACGAAGGAGGCCTGGCCGCGGTGGCCGAGGTCCGGGTCGACGGTCGCAACGACCACGGTCACGTCGGCGATGCCGCCGTTCGAGATGAAGGTCTTGGTGCCGTTCAGGATCCAGTCGTCGCCGTCGCGCTTGGCGGTCGTGCGCAGCGACTTGACGTCGGACCCGGCGGACGGCTCGGTGACGGCATATGCCCCGAGCCGGGGGTTGCCCTTCGACCCCACCACCTCCGGAATCCAGCGCCCGATCTGCTCGGGCGTGCCCGAGGACGCGATGCCGGCGGCGCAGAGTGCGGAGGCGGAGATCGCCAGCGCGATGCCGGCACAGCCCCAGTGCAGCTCTTCGGCGTAGATGACGCCCTTCAGGCCCTCGGGGTCGGTCTGCAGCGACCCGAGCCAGTCCAGGCCGGTGAGCTTCCATTCATAGGCGGCATTGATGACCTCGTACGGAACGCTCTCTTCGCGGTCGTGCAGTGGGGCGGCGGGGCGAATGACCTCGCGCGCGAACTTGCGGCAGTACTGCTGCCACTCGACCGTCTCGTCATTAAGGCGAAAGTCCATTCCGATGAGCTCCAGTGCTTCGGCCGCGCATGCCGCTCGAACACCACGGGGCACACTGTCCGGCGATTGACTGACGAGTCAACCAACGGTCATTGTACCCCCCTGAGGCGGCCGGAACCACGATTCGGAAGCGACCGATCGACGGATATTGGGTGCCCCCGCCGCGAGCGGCGCCGGGTACCGGCCGACGGTGACACCGGCTCGATATATGGTGGCCGCCCTCATGCTCCCGGCCCCCGCCCCCGCCGCCCTTCGCACCGTGGCCGCGCTCGCCGCCGCAACCCTGATCGCGTTCACCGCCGGCTGTGGCGATCAGGACAGCCCCGTCGAGGTGCAGCTCAAGGAGGAGACCGCGAAGCAGACCGTGCTCGGCTTCCCCGCCGTGGCGACCAAGAACACCACCCGCATCGGTGGCGAGGACCCGCTCGCCGATGCCGCCGGCGCCGCGAGCGCCGTCTACCCCGGCGTGACCCGCGGCTCCCGGCCGCCCGCGGTGACCCTGGTCGACAGCGGCGACTGGCGTGCCGGCATCGCCGCCGCCGTGCTCACCGCTCCGCCGCTGCGCGCGCCGATCTTGCTCACCGACGGCAAGGACCTGCCGGAGGCGACGTCGACCGCCCTCGACTCGCTGCGGCCGGCGGGTGCCCGTGCCCTCCGCGGGGCTCAGGCGGTGGAGGTCGGTGGGGCGCGAGCGCCTGACTCGCTGCGGGCCCGGCGGGTCGGCGGCAAGGACCCGTTCACCCTCGCCGCTGCAATCGACGCGCTCGCGACCGACGTCGGCGGACGCCCGTCGCAGAACGTCCTGATCGTGTCCAGGGAGGACCCGAGTTTCGCCATGCCGGCCGCCGCCTGGGCGGCGAAGTCCGGCGATGCGGTGCTGTTCACGGAGCGAGGCGAGCTTCCCGGTGCGACCCGCCGCGCGATCCGCAAGCACGAGCGCCCGGACATCTACGTGCTCGGCCCGCCGGACGTGGTGTCGGAGCGTGTCGAGCGCCAGCTGCGAGGACTCGGCCGAGTCCGGCGCATCGCCGGGCGCGGGCCGGTCGAGAATGCGATCGCATTCGCGCGGTACGCGAACGCAACCTTCGGCTGGGGCCTGCGTGACCCGGGCCACGGCATGGTGGTGGCGAATACGGACCGCACGCTCGACGCGGCGGCGGGAGCGATCCTCTCCGCAAGCGGCAAGTACGGACCGCTGCTGCTCGTCGACGACGCCGACGTCCTGCCCCGCTCGCTGGAGAGCTTCCTCCAGGACATCCAGCCCGGGTACCGGCTCGACCCCGTCCGCGGGGTGTACAACCACGTCTGGGTGATGGGCGACGAGTCGGCCGTGAGCGTCGAGCTGCAGGCGCGAATGGACGAGCTGAGCGAGATCGTGCGCATCCGGGACGAGGAACTGTGAGCGGAGCGCGGCGATACGCTTTTTTTTATCGCCGTTGCGAACATTTCCAGCATCGATCGTCCCGAGTAGTCTGCGCCCATGAGCGGAGCAGAGCGACCGGACCGTGTGGCGGCGGAACACCGCGTCACGGTCGACGACGTGCGGGAGCTGGTCGGGCCGGCGACGCCGCACTTCGCGCTCCAGATCAGGGACCGGGTCGCACGCCTGATCGACGGTCTGGAGCACGATGACCCCGCCCGGGTCGAGGGCGAGCGCGCCATCGCGCGGTTGCAGCGACTGGCGCAGGAGGGCCAGGGCTCGGGGCACGTCCAGGACCATGAGCAGCCGCTGCCCAGCCTGCGGCTCGAGCGGCACGAGGATTGACTCGCAGACCGGACCGTGGCGCCGTCGAGCGCCTCCTGCCCCTGCTGAAACCCGAGCACCGGGAAGGCGCCGACCTCAGCCGCGGCTACGTCGACATTCTGCAGCGAGACCTCGAGCAGCCGGGGCTCGTCGGAGACCTGATGCAGGCCGGCCCGGTGAGCCGGATCTACGAGCGCTGGTGGAGACCCGGCCTGGGCCGCGTCGCCAAGGGGCTGACCGGGCCCGGGATGGCGGAGGAGAAGCGGATCGCGCGGCTCCTGATGGGCCTGGGACCGGGCGACGGGGTGCTCGACGTTGCATGTGGTCCGGGGAACTTCACACGCGACTTCGCGCGGACCGTCGGTGACGAGGGGCTGGCCGCCGGGGTCGACGGATCGCGCCCGATGCTCGAACGGGCGGTGCAGGAAACGCTGGACGAGGGCATCGACAATCTCGCCTTCGTACACGCGGACGCGACATCGCTTCCTTTCGTCGATGCGTCTTTCGACGCGGTCTGCTGCTTCGCGGCCCTGAACCTGTTCGCGGAGCCCTTTGAGGCGCTCGACGAGATGCGCCGGGTCCTGTCGCCCGGTGGCCGCATCGCCCTGTTCACGAGCTGCCGTCCCGCGACGGGCGCGCTGCGGGCGGTCGAGACCGCGCTTGCGGCGCCGGCGGGAATCCGGATGTTCGACCGGGAGGAGATCGTGCAGGCGCTGCGCGAGCGTGGGTTCGGCGATGTGCGCCAGCGCATCACCGGCTTGACCCAGTTCGTCGGCGGGCGACTCCCGGAAAGATGAACGTTCCCTGAATTCATGAGGCGCAAATGAGCAAACTTCTTCCCGGCTCCAACTAAAAAACCCGCAATTTGCGGATAAAAAAAGCCGCATTTTCGGTAAAAACCCGTTGACTTGCACTACTCGCGCCTGAAAGGGTGGCGTAAGGGAAGAGGGCTCGGACGCCCCCCTACATAAACGGCACGGACCGCCGGCATGGAGGGGGTAGCGCAAATGCGCCGGATTGTGAATGCTCTTTCGACCTCGCTGCGAGGCCGACGGGCCCGACTCACCGTTGTTGCAGCGACGATCGCCGCGTCGGCGATCGTGATCGCGATCGCATCCGCGAGCAACGAGGGTGGATTCGAGATCGACGCCAACCAGACACCGCCGGGCAACGCGCTTTATTCCGGTACGGAGAGTCTCCAGGGCTCGACTGGGCCAAGGGTGCGTCCAGCGAAGGGATCTTCATCCCAAGCACCTCCGCACCGCATACCGCAGCGACAGACCTGTACGGATCGAACATCGACAAGAACCCGGCAGCCGCCGGCCCGTCGACCCTGATCGGCGACGGCAACTCCGACTCTAGGTTCAGGAACGTGGAGACGGAGCAGAACATGGTCAGCCCGGCCGGCAAGAGCCCAGACGACCAATGGCCGGTCCAGCCCGGAAACGTCCACGCGAAAGACGACTTCTCCCACGCCTACGTGCATGCCTCGGCCGTCGACTCGCCGTGCGACACCGACCCCGACCTGGACACCGTCCTGCATCTCGGCGGCCACGTGGGCGACAACGAGGGCAGCCACTTCTGGGGCTTCGAGTTTATGAAGAACGAGCCCGGCGGGTTTGCCAACCTGACGGCTAACAACGGCACGTCCTTCACGCTCGACTTCAGCCGCAGCGTGGGTGACATCCTCGTATCCTTCACGGTCCCAGGGAACTCGAGCGAGCAGGTCCAGCTCGAACTCTTCAGGGTGACCGGGTTCAACGGCGACGGCTCGGCGCAATTCACTCCGGTGTCAGCCCTTCCCGGCTGTCCGACGGGACCGCCCGACCCCAAGCCGCAGGGCTTCAGCGCGCTGACGTCGAACAGCACCAACCAGGTCAAGGCGCCGCCGTGGAACGTCCCGGTGTGCGACCCGACCGCCGACAACGGCGCAAACACGTGCCGGCTGGCTATCGGGACGAACGCCGCCGAGGACCTGCTGGCGCAGCGAGACTTCGCCGAGGCGAGCGTCGACCTCCAGGCCTTCGGGATCAATCCCTGCTTCACGAACGTTGTGTTCAGCAGCCGCTCCTCGCATCCACTGGAGGGCGCCGACGTCAAGGACGTCGGCGGTGGGACTTCCCGCTCTGCGGGGCGAAGAAGGGCATCAAGTTCCACGACCGCAACGCCAACGGCGTCCAGAACACCGGCGACGAGGCGCTCGCGAACTGGCAGATCAAGCTCTACCGGGACCGGACGGCGACAAGGTCCTCGAGGACACCGACGACGGGGTGACCGGAAACGGCGCAACGTCGATCGCCACCGCGACGACCGACGCCAACGGGGCCTACGTGTTCCCCAACCTCCCGAACGGTGACTACATCGTCTGCGAGGTCAAGCAGGCCGGCTGGAACCAGTCGCTGCCGAACGCCGGCAGCGCCGACAAGGCCGACTGCAGCATCGACCCGAGCGCTGGCGGCCCTGGGACGCGGCTTCAAGATGACCGGCCCGGACCACCTCGGCAACGACTTCGGCAACTACCAGAACGGCGACGAAGTCGGGCACCAAGTTCGTGGACACGAACGGCAACGGCGTCAAGGACAGTGGCGAGCCCGGGAAGTCGGGCGTGCAGATCCACCTGTTCGGGACCGACGGGCTCGGCAACATCGTCCACCGTCACCCGTCGACCGATGCCAACGGCAACTACTCGATCTCGGTGCCGCCGGGCAACTACACGGTGTGCGAATCGGTGCCGGCGGGCTGGACCCAGTCCTTCCCGACGTCGGGACCGAGCTGCGCCGGCCACCTCAATGCCTCCGGGTTCGGATACTCGATCTCACTGGCCTCCGGTGAGGTGGACTCAGGCAACGACTTCGGCAACTTCCAGAACGGAACGAAGTCGGGCACCAAGTTCGAGGACCTGAACGCGAATGGGGTCCGGGACGCTGACGGAACCGGGGGTCGCGAACGTACAGATCCACCTGTTCGGCACCGACGGGCGGGGGAACCTCGTGCACCTGCACGCGTTGACGGACGCCAACGGCGCGTACTCGATCTCGGCGCCGCCGGGCAACTACACGGCATGCGAGACGGTGCCGGCCGGCTACACCCAGTCGTACCCGACGACCGGGCCGAGCTGCGCAGGTCACACGGGCGCCTCAGGCATCGGCTGGGCAGTCACGCTGACGTCAGGCTCGCTCGACTCCGGCAACGACTTCGGGAACTTCAGGCCCGCCACGATCAGTGGCATGAAGTTCAAGGATGCGGATGCGTCAGGAACAAGCAGAGCACCGAGATCGGCCTCGGCGGATGGGAGATCCACCTGTTCGGGACCGACGGAGCAGGCGCATCGGTGCACCAGCACACGACCACCGCCGCCAACGGCACCTACTCGTTCTCGGTGAAGCCGGGCACCTACACGGTGTGCGAGACCGTCTCGGGCAAGCCGGGATGGGTGCAGTCGTTCCCGTCGGGCACGGCCTGCACGGGTCACACCCACGGCGGAACGACACCGGGCGCCGCCGGTCACACGGACGTGGCGGTCACGTCCGCCGGCACGGCCGGGGGCAAGGACTTCGGCAACACGCCGCTGTCCCGTGCCACGGTCACGTTCGAGTCCCTGGCCGACCTCCCCGGAGGGAGCGACGCCACCAGGGCGACCGCGATCAGCTGCCGCGGCGCGAACGATCCGGACATCGGCTCGTCGAGCAACACGAACACGCTCACGACAGACGCGGTGAAGGTCAACGAGTCCTCGTTGACGTGCACGATCACGTTCGTCGACCCGTAAGCTGGGACGGCGCATAAGTGCGAAGAAAAAGGAGGCCCTCGCGGGGCCTCCTTTTCGTGCCGGATGCAGCAGCCGGCGACGGCCTACGGATACGCCTCGAACGACCACTCGGCAGCGACACGCCAGCGCCCGTTGCCGTTGCGTGGCACCGCGGCCCGCACCCGATACGTCCCGGGCGCCCAGGCCGGACCCGTATAGGTGAACCGGCCGTACTCGTCGGCGACCATGCCGAGTGCCAGGCAGCAGCCGCCGGCCTCGGTGATCTCGAGCGGCACCCAGCTGCCGGGCGCGAAGCCGGATCCGTTCACGGTGTACGCCTCACCCACGTGAACGCCGCTCGGGCCCGTCAGTGCCGGCCCCGCCGCCCCGCCCGCCCTCGCCCCGGAGACCGCTGCCGGGAGCATCACCGTGACCAGCGCCGTGGCGATGACCACCAGGAATGTACGTCTGAGCATGCGGGACCTCCTTGTCCGCGCTGCATTGGTCGATGCGGCAGCATCGATCCGTTACTCACATAACGGAATCGGCGCCCAAACCTCTACAGGGGACGCCTGAGAACGGCTTACTTGGCTGCTGCGACCGCCGGCTCCGGCGTGCGTGCTCCCGCGCCGGCCTGGTCGATCACCATCCGCGCGACCTGCTCGCGATGCCAGCGCGCGTCGCCGAACATGACGGCGTCGGCGCTGGCGCGCTTCAGGAACAGGTGCAGGTCGTGCTCCCACGTGAATCCGATGCCGCCGTGGACCTGAAGCGACGCGCCGGTCACGCGCGTTCCGGCGTCGGACGCGTACGCCTTCGCCATCGACGCAGCGAGCGGGGCTGTCTCGGGCTCGTTCTCCGCGGCCCAGGCCGCGTAGTAGGCGGCCGACCGGGCGCCCTCCGTCTCGAGCAGCATCTGCGCGCACCGGTGCGACACCGCCTGGTAGGCGCCGATCGGCCGGCCGAACTGCTTGCGCTCCTTGGCGTAATCGACGCCCATCTCCAGGGCCTGCTGCGCAATGCCCGCGAGCTCGGCCGCGAGGGCGATGTATGCGCGCAGCCGCGCAGGCTGCATCGCGTCCGGGCCGCCGAACGCCACGTCCTCGCCGACCTTCACGCCGTCCAGCCTGACCGCGTACTGCTTGCGGGTCGCGTCGATGGTGGGAGTCGGCTTGATCGACACGCCGTCGGCGTCGCGGTCGACGATGAAGCGCCGGTCGCCGGTCGCGCCGACGATGAAGAAGTCGGCCGTCGCCGCGTCGAGCACGAAGAGCTTCTCGCCGTTCAGCACGTAGCCGCCGTTCGATCGCTCGGGCTCGAGCGTCACGTCGTCGGGACTCCAACCCGCGCCGGCGTCCCACAGGGCCAGCGTTCCGCGCTGCTCGCCGGTCGCCAGCGGCGCGAGGTAGCGCTCCTTCTGGTCGTCGGTGGCCGCCGTCTCGAGCGCGATGCCGGCCAGGATCGTGGAGAGGATCGGGCCGGGCACGAGCGCGTAACCGAGCTGCTCCATCAGCACGGCCAGCTCGACCGTCCCGAGCTCCTGGCCGCCATACGTCCTCGGACACCATCAGGCCGGGCCAGTTCAGGTCGCTCATCTCGCGCCACAGGTCCTCGCTGAACGCGTCGTCGGACTCGGCCAGCGCCCGGATCTGCTCCGACTTGAGGCGCGCCGCGAGAAACTCCCGCGCGGCCTCCTGGAGCATGCGTTGTTCGTCGGTCAGGTCGAAATTCACGCTCTCCTCCCTCACCGCAACTTGGGCAGGCCGAGGACCCGCTCCGCCACGATGTTCCGCAGGATGTCCGTCGTGCCACCCTCGATCGAGTTCGCGCGGGTGCGCAGGTACTGGTACTGCCAGTCGCCGCCGAGGGAGTACTCCGAGCCGTCGGCGAACTGCGAAGTACGGCCCTTCGATCTCCATCGCCAGCTCCATCAGGTGCTGGTTCACCTCGGCCCACTGCCACTTGCCGAGGGAGCCCTCCGGACCGGGCACGCCGTTCTTCATGATCTTGGTCAGCCCGCGATAGTTGGTGACCCGGAAGATCTCCGACTCGATGAAGAGCTGCGCGAGCCGGTCCCGCACGACAGGGTCCTCGCTTGCCAGGCCGCCGTTGCGCGACGTGGAGCCGGCCAGGTCGATCGCCTTCCGCATTCCGAGCTGCAGCGCGGCCTGGGCCGCGAACGCAAGGCCCGCCCGCTCGTTCATGAGCGTGGTGATCGCGACGGACCAGCCGCTGCCGACCTCCCCGATGATGTTCTCGTCGGGGATGTAGGCGTCCTCCATGAAGATCTCGTTGAACTCCGCCTCGCCCGTGATCTGGATCAGCGGCTTCACCTCGACGGCGTCCTGCTCCATGTCCATCAGGAAGTACGTCAGCCCCTGGTGCTTGGGAGCATCAGGATCCGTGCGCGCCACGAGCATGCACCACTTCGCCTCGTGCGCAAGCGTGGTCCACACCTTCTGGCCCGACACGACCCAGCCGCCGTTGCGCTTCACGGCGCGCGTCTTCAGCGAGGCGAGGTCGGAGCCGGCCTCGGGCTCCGAGAAGCCCTGGCACCAGATCTCATCGCCGGAGAGGATCGGCTCCAGGTAGCGCTTCTTCTGCTCGTCGGTGCCGTGCGTGATCACCACCGGACCACCCATCACGAGCCCGAGGATGTTCGCCACCCGCGGCGCTTTGGCGCGCACCATCTCCTCGAAGAAGATCGCCTGCTCGATCAGAGTGGCCCCACGCCCGCCGTACTCCTTCGGCCACGAGATGCCGGCCCAGCCGGCCTCGTACATCTTGCGCTGCCAGCGGCGCGAGAACTCGAAGGCCTCCTTGTCGTCCTCCGGCGGGTCGCCGGGATGGTTCTCTGCCAGCCAGCCGCGAACATCGTCGCGGAAGGCCTCCTCGGTCGGACTCAGGGTCAGGTCCATGTGATCCTCCTTCCGCGCCTATCCGGCCCGGCTACACGCGTTGGATGAGGGTGCCGGTGCCGAGCCCGCCGCCGCAACACATCGTCACGAGGCCGACCTCTTTGTCGGTGCGCTCGAGCTCGTGCAGCAGCGTCGTGATCAACCGGGCGCCGGTCGACCCCAGCGGGTGGCCGAGGGCAATCGCCCCGCCGTTCACGTTCACGCGCTCCATGTCCGGCTCGAGCTCGCGCCGCCAGGCCGCCACGACCGATGCGAACGCCTCGTTGATCTCGATCAGGTCGATGTCGTTCATCGTCATGCTGTTGCGCTCGAGCAGCTTGCGCGTGGCCGGGATCGGGCCGGTCAGCATGATCACCGGGTCCACGCCGACGGTCGTCTGGTCGAGGATCCGGGCGCGCGGCTTCAGCCCGTACTCGTCGGCCTTCTCGCGGGTCATCAGCAGCACGGCGGCCGCCCCGTCCGAGATCTGGCTGGAATTGCCGGCGGTGACCTTGCCGTCCTCCTTGAACGCGGGCTTCAGGCCGGACAGCGCCTCGAGGCTGGTGTCCGGGCGGATGCCCTGGTCGGCCACGACCGTCTCCTCGCTGCCGTTCATCTTCACGGTCATCGGGATGGTCTCGCGCTCGAAGCGGCCCTCCTCGGTGGCGCGCGCCGCGTTCTGGTGCGAGCGCAGCCCGAGCTCGTCCAGCTCGGAGCGTGGGATCTCCCACTTGTCGGCGATCATCTCGGCCGAGATCCCCTGCGGGACGAGGTTGTAGCGCGCCATCAGCTCGTCCGGCCAGGGCGAGCCGACCTTGTCGGTGAAGTTGAACGTGACGCCCATGGGGATGTGACCCATGTGCTCGACGCCGCCGCCGATCACGACGTCATGCACGCCCGAGCCGATCAGCGCAGCTCCGAAGTTCACGGCCTGCTGGGCGGAGCCGCACTGGCGGTCCACGGTCGTGGCCGGCGTCTCCATCGGGAGACCGGCCTGCAGCCACGCATTGCGGCCGACGTTGAAGGACTGCTCCCCGATCTGCTGGACGCACCCGGTGATCACGTCCTCGACCGCCTCGGCCGGAATGCCGGCCCGCTCGATCACACTGGAGAACGCCTTACCGAGCAGCTCGTTCGGGTGGGTGTTCCTGTAGTACCCCTTCTCGGGGTGACCGCGCCCGATCGGCGTGCGTGCGGCCTCCACGATGACGACTTCCCGGCCGGTTCCGTTCTGCATCGGTGCGCCTCCGCGTGTAGTACCGGCCGCTTCCTGCGTCCGTGCGGGGGCCCGGCCGGCGGAAAGTGTCTGCTCTCAGCACCGGCTATGTTACTCGATTGACTGATGAGTCAACCGAGCCGACTGGGCGTCTAGCGGGCATGGGGAGCGGGTTTCCGGAGCGGGTCGGCATCGCAGGATCGGGCACGATCGCCTGCGGCCTGGCCGGCTGCGTGATCGCGTCGGGCGGCGAGGTGCTGCTCTGGGCGCGCAGCAGCAGTTCCGCGCAGCGGGCGCGAGACGAGATCGCCGAGGAGGGGCGCCTGACCGTCACCACGGACCTCGCCGCCCTTTCGGGCAGCACGCTCGTCGTCGAGGCAGTCGCCGAGGATCCGGATCTGAAGCAAGACCTGCTGGGTTCGCTTCGCCGGGTGCTGTCGCCCGAAGCCGTCCTCTCCACCACCACTTCCTCGCTGAGCGTCTCCCATCTTGCGACGGCCAGTCACGACCCGGCGCATTTCTTCGGGCTGCACGTGTTCAACCCCGTGCGTCGCATGAGCCTGGTCGAGCTGTGCTTCCCGGACGAGGCAGGCGAGGAGGTACGCGCTCGCGCGAACGCCTTTTGCGACGCGATCGGCAAGACGCCTGTGGAGGTGCCCGACGAGCCCGGCTTCGTGGTCAACCGCCTGCTGTTCCCCTACCTGTTCGACGCCGTGCGGCTGCTGGAGCGGACCGGTATGGAGCCCGCCCAGGTCGACGCCTGCATGAAACTCGGCGCATCGCACCCGATGGGGCCACTCGAGCTGCTGGACCTCGTCGGGATCGACGTGGCGGAGGCGATCGGCGAAGCGCTCCATGCGGATACGTCCGACCCTTCGCATCGCCCGCCGGGACGGATCAAGGAGCTGGTCGCGAACGGACGTCTGGGCAAGAAGTCCGGGCGGGGCTTCTACTCCTACTAGCCCGCGGCCTTCCGCGCTCTCTTCACGCGCGGGGATTGCTTGCGTGGCCTCTTCACCAGCGGGAAGGCGGGTTCCTTCTTGCGCCCCGCCATGTCCCAGATCACGTCGGCCTCGCTGATCCCCTGCCGCTCGGCCTGCTCGCTGACCTGAGGCCACGGCAGCTCGGCCTCCGGCAGGTCGTCCCAGCGCGCAAGCTCCATGGCCTCGAGCGCACCCTCGAGCTCAGACCCGATCTCGCCCTGGATGCGGATCAGGTCCTTGAGCGTCTCGAGCTGGCTCTCGGTGAAGCGGGCGGACCACACGGCGCCCAAGGTAGGGGCGCGTGCGGACAGATCGTCCTCTGCCCTAGCCCGGCTGGGGGTCGAGTTCCCCCGTGGGGTGGATGCGCACCGCCTCGACGCGGTTCTCACGCACCGATTCGACCCTGATCGCGTATCCGTTGGCCATGATCTGGTCGCCGCGCTTCGGGAGCCGGCCGAGCTGACCGAACACGTAGCCGCCGACCGTCGTGTACGCATCGGAGTCGACCGGGAGGCTGATGCCGACGTCGTCCAGGTCTCCGAGTGACACGTGCCCGCGCACGAACCAGTCGCCGTTCACCAGCTGGCGGACGGAGGACAGCAGCGGATCGGTCTCGTCGACGATCTCGCCCACGATCTCCTCGATGATGTCCTCGATCGTCACGATCCCCGCCGTGCGGCCGAACTCGTCGGCGATCACGGCCAGGGACGTGCGCTGGCTGCGGAGGTCGGTCAGCAGGTCGTCGAGCGGCTTCGTCTCGGGGAGGATCAGCGCCTCCCGCACGAGCGGGGCGAGCGGCGCCTCCGGCCCCTCCCCGATCAGCGCCTGTGCCAGGCGGTTCGAGTGGACCACGCCCCGCACCCGGTCGGGGTTGTCGTCCTCGATCACCAGCACCCGCGTGTGGCCGGAGGTGATGCAGCGCCGCAGCGCGACCTCCACCGTGTCGTCGTAGTTCACGGTCACGAGCGCCGGTGTCGGCGTCATCACCTGTCGCGCCTGCTGCTCGTGCAGGTGGAAAACCCCTTCGAGCATGGTGGCCTCGCCGGGATCGAGCTCCCCATGGCGCTCTCCGCGCCCGATCAGTACGCGCAGCTCCTGGGCGGATGCGGCCTCGCTGTCGCTCTCGACGTCGATCCGCAGGATTCGCTTGACGACGAAGTTTGAGGCGCTGTTGAGCGCCCAGATCACTGGATGGAGCCCGACCCGGAACCACTCGAGCGGCCGTGCGCACAGGCGTGCGATGCGCTCGGCGTGGGTGATCGCCGTCATTTTCGGTGCCTGCTCGCCCACGATCACATGCGCGGACGTCACCAGCAGGTACGCGAGGGCGACGGAGATCACCACGGACACGCCGTGGCTCATCACTCCGCCGAACACAGGCTCGAGCAGGGTGGCGACTGCAGGCTCGCCCAGGAATCCCAACCCGATCGAGGCCATCGTGATCCCCACCTGTGCCGCGGACAGGTACTGATCGATGTGGTCCATCTGATGCAGCGCGAGCACGGCGCTGCGAGAGCCTTTCTTAGCCTCCTCCTCCATGCGGCTGCGCCGCGCCCGCACGAGCGCGAACTCCGCCGCCACGAAGAACCCGTTCAACAGGATCAGCACGAACAGCAGGACTAGGAGAAGAGCGGTCAAGCGTGCCTAGCGCAGTCCGCCGGAGCGCCAGTGCGTGCTACCGCGCGACGCGTGCTTGCAGTGCATGCGAGCGGCCGTATGTCCGCGGAGACTTCGAGGAAGGTCGTCGCTCATCGACTGGCGGGGTCAAGGTAGCAGAACGCCCAGCGTCCGCCCAGCGCCGTGCGCCGGCACGGCCGCCCGGCCCTCATGCGACCTCAGCGGATCAGGGACCGCGCGGAGGAGACCGCGCCGCTCAAGGTGTTGCCGCTCTGCTCGGCCAGCCCGCGCAGGCCGGGCGGCCGGCGGCGGCGGTTACGGCGCATCCCGAGCACGACGAGGGCGGTTCCGGCCGCCGTCCCCATGGCCAGGGCCGCCACCGGGCGAACCCAGTTGCGGGGGTCGCGCATCGCGTCCAATTCCCAGTCCGAAAGCTCACCCAGCGCCTCCAGGGCGGCCGCCTCCACATCGGCCAGCCGGCTCTCGAGCTGGTCCACGAAGCTGGCCGGAGGGTCCACGGGCGCGAGCGCCTGCTCGAGCATGCGCATGATGCGGAGCTCCCGCCCATCGTCGGAGCGGCCGGCGGCTGCTTGTGGGCTCATTGTTCCTTCCCCTCCTGGAGCCCGAGCTCGTGCTCGAGCTGCTTGATCGCGCGGTGGATCAGCACCTTCGTTGCCCCCTCTGAACGACCGAGGGTCCTCGATATCTCGCGATTGTCCATTCCGAGCGCGAAACGCATGATCAAAGCCTCCCGGCGGTCATCGGGTAGGGCGCGTACTCCCTCGAGGACTGCAACGGCCTCCTCGCGTCCCACGACCAGATCCTCCGTGTCGTGGAGCGTGCCCAGCTCCATGTCGTCGAGCGCGGTGGTCGGCTTTCGCTTCCGGTCCCGGTAGTAGTTCGCCGCGAGGTTGTGGGCGATCCGGATGAGCCACGGCCGCAGTGGTCGGCCGTCGGACTCGCGTTGCGCCCGCTCGAAGTGGCGGTAGGCCTGGATGAACGTCTGGGTCGTGAGGTCCTCGGCATCGTGATGATTGCCGGTGCGGTAGTACGTGTAGTTGTAGACGTCGCGCAGGTGCTCCCGGTAGAAGCTCGAGAACTCGCGGTCCAGCTTAGCCTTGCCCGCACCCCCGCGCGCGGCCGTGTCACCGGAATCCCCCATTGCCTCTCGAAGCGTACCCCGCCGTCGGAGCCGGTCATCGATGCGCTCAGGCAGCCCTCGAGCCCGCGCGGGCGCGGCGCGCAAGCTCGGCCCATTGATCGGCGGCGATGCGCCCCTCGGCAAGTGCGGCAAGCTCGGCCGTGGCGGTGCCGCGCAACCCGGCCTCGGTCATGGCCCGCGCCAGGACCGGCACCGCATGGAGAGACTCGGGCACCTGGCCGAGGATCTCCTGGATCTCCGATGGCTCGATGCCCTGCGCCAGCAGCTCTCCCGCGCGCCGGTTGCGGCTGTGAGAGGCGAGCACCGTCGCGACCAGATCCCCGGCACCGGCCGTGCCCGTGAAGCTGCGCGCCGAAGCGCCGCGCGCATCGGCGAGCGCATGGCACTCCTCGAACACGCGCCCGGCAGCCGCGCCGGCGGCGTTGGCTCCGGCCGCCAGGGCCGCGCCGGCCGCGAGGGCCGCGGCGTTCTTCGCGGCGCCGGCCAACTCGACGCCGACCAGGTCGCTGCTCGTGTCGCAGTGCAGGCCCGCGCGCCGGAAGGCGGACGCCAGCAAGGAGGCGAAGATGCGGTCCGGCGACGCCACCGTCACGGCCGCGCCGGCCCGGACTGCCTCGCCGGCATGGGCCGGGCCGCCGAGACAGGCGACCTGCCGATCGCCCGCGCGGTCCAGCACGAGCCCCGTCGGGGGCGTCCCGCCCGGGGCGACGAGGCCCTTCGAGAGCACGAGCACGCCGACTTCCGCGGGCATGTCGGCACACACGGAGTCGAGTGCCTCCCCGAGTGCCTGAGATGGCACGGCCAGGCACACGAGATCGACCTCGTCCCAGCACAGCTCCGACGCGATCTTGACCTGCACCCCGGCGGGCAACTCGACCCCAGGGAGGTAGGGGGTATTCATGCGGGTGAGGCCGATGTCGCGGGCCTGCTCGGGAGTCCGGCAGACCAGCTGCACCGTGGCGCCCGACCGCGCCAGCAGGGTCGCAACCGCCGTACCCCAGCTGCCGGCGCCGACCACGACCGGATGGCGGATCGGCTGCAGGCCGCCGAGCCACTCCCACTGGAGCGAAATGCACGACCACACGCGGTTTGAGATTTCCTGGGCCAATGCCTGCCGCGGCTCGCGGTCGAGCGGCCGAGGGAAGGTCAGCGCGCGCCCGCAGCGGACCGTCACGCTCCCGGGCCGGATCAGCCACCCGCGGCGCAGCCGCTCGGTCCCGAGGACCGCGACCGGGACGACCGGGGCCCCCGTCTCGAGCACCAGCCGCCCGACGCCGCGCTTCGGCTCGCCGAGCGGGCCCGGGCGCACGCGGGTGCCCTCCGGGAAGATGCCGACGACGCCGCCGCGCTCGAGTATCACCCGCGCCGTCTCCATCGCGTCTTCGTCGGACCCACCACGCCGGATCGGAAACGCGCCGAGGGCCAGCAGCAGCCAGGCCTTCCACCGCTTGTCGAACAGCTCGACCTTCGCGACGAAGTGCAGCGGCCGCCCGAGGCAGCACCCGATGATGAAGGGATCCGCGAAGCTGCGGTGGTTCGAGGCCATCAGCACCGGGCCCTCTTTGGGGATGTGCTCGAGGCCGATCCTGCGCATCCGGAAGTAGACGTGGAAGAACGGCTGCAGGATCACGCGGATGACCCAGTAGACGGGCATCACAGGCCCGCGTTCGCGGGCGATCTGGTGGGCGCGCTGCAGATCCAAGGTGCAGTAAGGAGGTACCCCGCCGTTCACAGGGCGGTTACAGGACATTCGCCGAGTTCGGGCGGCACCCTGCGGCGCTAGGCTCAAGCGGCGACGTTGCCCGCTTCCCGCAGGCAACTGGCAAAGTGGAGAGAAGAGCCCGCCCTCGGATTCGAACCGAGAACCCCGGCCTTACAAGGACCGTGCTCTGCCATTGAGCTAGGCGGGCAGCTCGTAGTCGCGAGCCCACCGAACGCGCTTGTCCTGACCGTTGGCGGTGGGGTCTATTCGAAGAGTACCCTGCGTCCGCGTCGCGTCATCAATCGGGATGACATACAGCCCACCCGTGTCGGGACAGTGGACGACGAACAGCTCGACGTCGTCCTTGTAGTCACGGATCACCGCCTTGCGGCTAGGGAACACACTCATCCCGCGCGAAGGTCAACGCGTGACTCATAATGGCCAGCGTGGCGGGCTACCTGGCTGGATGCGCGATCTTCAGGGACGAAGCGCCCTATCTGGCCGAGTGGCTCGAGTTCCACCTGCTCGTGGGGTTCGAGCATCTCTTCCTCTACAACAACCGCAGCCAGGATGGCTTTGCGGAGGTGCTGGCTCCCTACGTCGCCGAGCGCACCGTGACGCTGACCGACTGGCCCGAGTTTCCGGGCCAGCTCACCGCGTACGACCACTGCATCCGCAATCACGGGGACGGCTGGCGCTGGATGGCGTTCATCGACCTGGACGAGTTCCTGTTCTCGCCGCGTCTTCGGCCGGTGCCCGAGATGCTCTCGCGCTACGAGCACCTTCCCGGCCTGGGCGTCCTATGGGCGACATTCGGCACGTCGGGGCACGCCACGCGGCCGGCCGGACTTGCGATCGAGAGCTACGTGCAGCGGTTGGCGGGACGCCGCCACCTGCGCCAGTACAAGAGCGTCGTCGACCCCACCGCGGTCACGCGGGCCTACGGGCCGCACTCGTTCGCCTTCCGGGACCCGGCGTTGGCGACCGTGCCGGTACCGCGGTTCGCGGAGTGGGACGACCTGCGCGTGAACCACTACCTAACCCGCTCCGAGCAGGAGTACCGAGAAAAGCTCGCCACTCCCGACGCATTCGGGAAACCGCGGAATGTGGTTCGCCCGCAGGCGGTCATGAGGATTCCGACCGTCCACGACGACGCAATCGTGCCCTACGCGCCCGCCGTGCGTGAGGCCCTTGCGCGACGTGCCGGGGCTGCGGTGCCCGGAACGCAGGCATAGCCGCTCTGCGCGCCCGAGCCGGGTGCCAGGTGGCAAACGACCGCGCGAATGCGGATAATGCCCGACCGCTGATGCCTGACGTACGGAATCGAGCCCCCTGGGTCGCCGCCGCACTCGCCACCGGGACGCTGCTCCTGGCCGCAGGGTGCGGAGGCAGCGAGAAGCCCGACCCCGCTCGCGGGAAGGAGCTCTTCACGCAACGCTGTGGCGCCTGCCACATCCTCGCCAACGCCGGGACCAAGGGCGTGCAAGGCCCGAACCTGGACCTGGCGTTCAAGCAGTCGGTCGCGGACGGCCTCGGTCGGAGCACGATCGAGGGCGTGGTCAGGAAGCAGATCGCCCTCCCTCAGGGCGATCAGATGCCGGCCAATCTGGTCGAGGGCAAGGACGCGGACGCGGTCGCGGCCTACGTGGCGAGTGCGATCGGGAAGAAGGCCTCAGGCGGTGGAGGCGGCCCGTCGGGCGTCGCGAAGGCGGACGCGCAGAACACGGTCCAGATCCCCGCGGATGCGAACGGTCAGCTCGCGTACCAGTTCAAGAGCGCCGAGGCCAAGGCCGGGAAGGTGACGCTCGAGTCGCAGAACGATTCGTCGGTGCCGCACGACATCTCGCTCAAGGGAGGACCCAAGGGCCAGATCGTCCAGGGCGGGAAGACCTCGACGATCACCGCCAACCTGAAGCCCGGCAAGGAAACCTTCTACTGCAGCGTTCCCGGCCATGAGCAGGCCGGGATGAAGGGCACCCTGACGGTCAAATAATGAGCTTGCAACGCACTGCCGTGCGTTGCAGCCCTGCACCTCGCCGTGCGGTGCAGCCCCTACACCGCGTGTTTCTCGCGGTCCAGGTCGACCACCACATGGGTGACCGGGAGGTCGAAGCGGTCCTGGGCGCGATTCACCACGCCGTCCTCCAGCCAGTTGGACCGGCCGGCGGGATGCGTCGAGATGATCACCTCGTCGGCGGGAAACCGCCGCAGCGCATCCTCCAAGGCCTGCACGGGGTCGTCGTCCCCGATGTCACCGTCGGCGTCGAAGCCCTCGCGACGAAGGTCCGCCAGCAGACGCTCGAGACGCTGCCCGGCATCCGCGCGAGCCTGGTCCTCCTCGTTTGTCCAGTGCTTGATCTTGCTGTTCAGCGCGGGGCACACGACGCGCAGCTCGGTGCGGTTGCCGTGCGAGCGACCGGAGATCTCCGAGCGCAGGGCTTGCCCCGAGAGCGTCTCGTTCGCGACGACGAGGATGCGGTGCGTGCCGTCCGCCCTTCGCGGCCGCAGGTCAGCCTTCGAGCGCGGCTCGTCGCGTTTCAGGACGAACAGGCCGACGACGAGCCCCAGCGCGAGCCCGCCGGCGACACCCAGCGCGACCCCCGTGCTGAACGCGATCGCGACGATCACCACCGGGGCCAGCAGGGCCACGACGATCAACGTGAACCGGAATGCGTCCTCTTCGGACTTCAGCGGGTTGATCAACGCGACCTCTCTTTCCTCGCGGACTCCCTACAAAATGTAGACCGTGAACCACACGATGATCCACATCACGTCGACGAAGTGCCAGTAGATCCCCGCTGCCTCGACGCCCATGTGTGAGTCCGGCGTGAAATGGCCTCGTGCGGTGCGGATGTTCATGATTGCCAGCAGGGTCAGGCCGACGAACACGTGCGCGCCGTGCAGTCCAGTGAGGCCGTAGAACACCGACGCGAACGCACCGTCCTCGATCGAGAAGCCGGCCTTGAAGTACTCGTTGATCTGAGTGATCAGGAACATCGTGCCGAGCAGGAAGGTGACCACCAGGCCGACCTGCAGCGCGCGGCGGTTCCCCTTCTTGATCGAGTGCAGCGCCCAGTGGACGGTGCCGCTCGACACCAGCAGGATCGCTGTGTTCATGCTCGCGACGAGGACCGGGAATTCGAACGGCTCCGGCGGCCATGGCGCGTTCTGCACGGCACGCACGAAGAAGTACATGGTGAAGAAGGAGCCGAACAGCATCGCCTCCGAGATGATGAAAAGCAGGACGCCGAGCAGACGGTGGTCGATGCGCGAGCTCTGGTTCGCCTCCGGCGGATGTGCCGCGTGGGCGTCGTGCGCGATCGAGGCGGACTCCATCAGGCCCCCGCCCCCACGCCGGCCGGCTCACGCTCCGCGTCCGGGTCGTACACCAGGTGCTCGACCGGGCGGCCGGTCGCGCGGCGCAGCCTGGCCGATCAGGTCCCCGCGGAGCCAGCGCGACTTGTAGCTGGGCAGCGTGGAGATCACGATCTCGTCCGCAGGTTGGATCTCGAAGGCGTTGCGGATGCTCGTCAGCGGGTCGGGGTGGGTCACGTACCCCTTCACCTTCAGACCGGCTTGGCGCAGCGCGGCCAACGTCTTCTCGAGGCGCTCTTCCGTCGCGCCGGCGTCGTCGTCACCGCCGGTTTGGGGAGCGATCACGGTGAAGCTGTGCGGGGACGAGGAGGCGCGGCGCTCGAGCGACTGAATCAGCTCCGGTCCCCCGACGGTCTGGCTGGCCACGACGAGCACATGGCGCATCGGCTCCTCGCGTAGGTCCACGAGCACATGCTGCACGGGCAGGCCGGACCACTTCTCGATGCGCTCGATCAGGTCGCGGCGCAGCACGCCCGAGCGCGGATACGCATAGGTCGAGACGATCACCTCGTCAGCGCCCCATTCGCGCACTGCGTCCTGCGTTGCGATGTACGGGTCCACGTCCATCACCTCGCCGTGTGCGGGGATGCCCAGTTCGCCCAGGCGCTCGAGTATCAGCTCCAACCGCACGCGCGCGGCCGAACGCACCGTGTCGTCGTAGATCACGAAGCCCTGCCGCGGCGCCCTCTGCGGACATATGACCGTGCAGCGGATGGGACCGCGGGCCGCGCGCTGCTCGATCGCCTCGAGCAACTTGTGCCCGCCGACCGTCTCGTTGGAGACGACGAGGACGTGGGCGGGCTGCTGCCCCGGCTGGGTGGACTGGGTCGCCTCCAAGTTCCGCTACTCCCGCCGGCTTTCTGGAACGTCATCGTGGCCGCTGCCGTTGCCATTGCCGTTCGTTGCGTGCGCCGCATGCCCGGCCCCGGACTCGGCCCCGACGGGAACCTCCTTGCGATCGCCGTTCAGGACAGCGTGCACGGACCCGGGCACCCCGTACTCATACGGTCCGCCGACGACCTGTGGGATCTCGTCGAAGTTGAAGATCGGTGGCGGCGAGGTGACCTGCCACTCGAGAGTGCGCGCGCGCCAAGGGTTGCCCGGCGCACGCGGCCCCGACGCCCAGCTTGCGACGAAGTTGTAGAGGAAGACCAGCATCGCGGCGCCCAGGAAGAACGCTCCGATCGACGAGACGAGGTTCCAGGCCGCGAACTTGTCGGCGTAGTCGGCCACGCGACGAGGCATGCCCTCCAGCCCGAGCCAGTGCATCGGCCCGAACGTCACGTTGAACCCGATGAACGTCATCCAGAAATGGAGCTTTCCGAGCCGCTCGTCGTACATGCGGCCCGTCATCTTCGGGAACCAGTAGTAGATCCCGGCGAAGATCGTGAACATGCTGCCGCCGAACAGCACGTAGTGGATGTGCGCGACGACGAAGTACGAGTCCGACGTGTGGATGTCGACCGGGATCGCCGACAGCATGATCCCGCTGATCCCACCGAGGGTGAACATGACGATGAACCCGAGCGCGAACAGCATCGGCGTGGACAGCTCGAGCACACCTCGCCACAGCGTTGCCAGCCAGGAGAAGATCTTGATCCCGGTTGGCACCGCGATCAGCATCGTGGTGATCATCATCGGGACCCGGAGCCAGTTCCACATCCCGGAAACGAACATGTGATGTGCCCAGACCGTGAACCCGAGCACGAGGATCGCCATCAGGGAGAGCGCCATCAGGCGGTAACCGAAGATCGGCTTGCGTGCCTTCGTGGAGATGATCTCCGAGATGATCCCGAAGCCCGGCAGCATCATGATGTAGACCGCCGGGTGTGAGTAGAACCAGAAGATGTGCTGGTAGGCGATCACGTCCCCACCCTGCGACGCGTCGAAGAAGTTCGCGTGCAGCGCGCGGTCGATCAGCACCAGGAACTGGGAACCGGCGACGAAGGGCGTCGCGATCACGACCAGCAGCGACGTGGTGAAGTTCGCCCACACGAGCAGCGGCATGCGCCAGAACGTCATCCCCGGCGCGCGCATCGTGATGATCGTGACGATGAAGTTGAGCGCCGTCATGATCGACGAGGTGCCGGCGAACTGCACGCCGATCGTGAACATGTTCTGACCCAATGGCGCGTTGTCGGACAGCGGGGCGTACGCCGTCCAACCGGTGTTGAAGGCGCCGCTCCCAGGCACCAGGAAGCTCGACACCATCATCACTCCCGCCACCGGCAGCAGCCAGTAGCTGAGCGCGTTCAGACGCGGGAACGCCATGTCCGGCGCGCCGATCATGAGCGGGAGCACGTAGTTCGCGAGCCCCGCGAAGATCGGGATCACGACCAGGAAGATCATCAGCGAGGCGTGGACGGAGAACAGGCCGTTGTAGGTGTTCGGGTCCACCACCTGCTGGCCCGGCTGCGCCAGCTCGGCCCTGACCACCTCGGCCAGGCCTCCGCCCACGAACATGAAGAACAGCGCGGTGACCACGTACTGGATCCCGATCACCTTGTGGTCGGTGTTGACCTTGAAGTAGTCCTTCCAGCTGCGGGCGCCGTGATCCGAGTGGTCCTCGGGCTGGGTCGGCCGGCCGATCATCCACCGGCCCCAGTAGTCGAAGCCGCCGATCCCGACCAGGAACGCGAGCGGGGCGGCGAGCAGGATCACGGTCACGATCGGGTCGCCCTTGATGATCGGCTCGAATCCCTGGACCGCACGTCCGCCGACGACGATCGCGAACGCGAATGCCGCGCCAGCGAGCGTCGCCCAGGCCGCCCTGATCCATCCCGGCGCCAGCAGCTGGCGCATGGGCCCCCGGTTGGCAGCAGTCGCCACGGCGGCCATCTTAGGGGGCCTCGCCCCCCTGCTGGCCCGTCTCCTGCTGGGCGTCGGTGCCGGCGGCCTGGCTCCCCTGCTGCGAGACCACCCCGCCCGGCGGCGGCTCCTCGCCGCTCTTCAGGCGCTGCGCCCACTTGTCGAATCCCGCCTGGTCCTCCACCACCACGGTCGCCCGCATGGTGGAGTGGCCCAGCCCGCAGAGCTCCGTGCAGGCAAGCGTGTACCGGCCCTTGCGCGTCGGCGTGACACGTACCTCGGTCGTCATGCCGGGCACGGCGTCCCGCTTCATCCGGAACTCGGGCACCCAGAACGAGTGGATCACGTCCTTCGCGTCGAGCTTGAACAGGTAGGGCCTGTCCTCCACCAGGTGCAGCTCGCCCGCGCGAACCTTCTCCTGCTGATATTCGAAGGTCCACGCGAACTGCTCGCCGGTCACGTTGACAGTGCGCGTGTCGGCCTTGCTCTCCTCGATGTTGGCGAGCACGAGCCCGCTGTAGACGGCGGTGCCGACCATCAACAGGGCGGGAATCGTGGTCCAGATGACCTCGAGTCTCGTGTTGCCGTGGATCGGGTCGCCGTCGCGCAGGTCGTCCGGGCTCCGCTTGCGGAAGTGGATCACCGCCGTGATCAGGATGCTCGTGACGAGCGCCAGGAAGAATGCCGACACGATCGCCAGCACGTCGTAGAGCGTGTCGATCGGCCCTGCCTGGGAGGACGCCTGCTCCGGCTCCCACGGGAGGGCCCAGACCACGACGCCGACCACGGCCGTGATCGCGAAGGTCCAAAGGCCGACCTGTACGAACGGGTTGCGCAGGTGCCTCATCCGGTGTTCCTACTTAACCGTGACATCGACCTTCATCCCGGATTGCTCGTGGCCGGGAACGGTGCAGTAGAACTTGTACTCCCCCGGGGGCAGGTCCACCTCGAGTGGGACCGCTTCCTTGGGCGGGATCAATTTCGTCTTGGGCTCATCTTCGAGCTGATCCCCCTCGATCGCCAGGTCGTGCTCGATCTTGCCCTCGTTGGCCACGGCGAAGGTGTGCGGGCCAGCCGCGAGCTCCTTGCCGCCCTGTAGAGCGATCGAGAACTCATCCTCGGTGACGTCGACGGTCTCACCGGCTTTCGAGCCACCCTGGGCCGGCTTGCCGCCCTCGGCCGGCTTGCCGCCACCCTCGGCCGCCTTCTCCTCGGCGGCCGCCTCAGCCGCCTCTTCCCGGGGGTGCTCGACGTGCGTGGTCGCCAGCAGGGCAATCACGCCCGCCGATCACGAGCAGCAGCGTGCCGGCCATCACCGCCCGGCCCGCACGAACGGTGGGCGGGAAGTCCTCGCGGGTCAGCCCGATCGCGCTCAGCACGATCGCGCCGACCGCAATCACGATTGCGATCACGTAGTAGGCCGACATGCGGGCGGCCAGTCTATATACCGTGGCCGCCGCTACGGAAGCTTCGGCAGAACCTCGGCCGCGGTCCACTCGAGCGCCTCCGGCACGAGCGGCCCCAGCAGGCTGATCTGGATCACCACGTCCTCCACCCCCTGCTCGGCGTAGCGACCCAGTTCGTCCACGATCGCCTCTGCCGATCCCCCGAGCATCCGGCGCTCCGGGATGAAGGACTCGTCCTCGCGGCCGGGCGGGATCAGGCCGCGGACCACGCTCAGCGCCAGCGACGCCGGGTCACGGCCGACCTCCTCCCCGGCCCGTTCCAGGCCCTCGCGTAGATCCGGCATGTCCTCGGGATAGACCTCGAACCCGTGCCATCCGTCCCCCAGGCGCATCGCCCGGCGAAAGGCAACAGCGGTGTTCCCGCCCACCCAGATCGGCGGGCCGCCCTCGGTGCGCGGTGTGGTGACCCCGACGATCCCCTCGAACTGCGTGAACCGGCCTTCGAAGCTGGCCGGATCCTGGGTCCACAGCGTGCGCAACACCTCAATGTGCTCGTCCGTGCGCGCGCCGCGCTCGGACGGGTCGATGCCGAGCGCGCGGAACTCCTCCTGCATCCACCCGGCTCCGACGCCCAGCACGAAGCGGCCATCGCTCAGCACATCGAGCGCGGCGACCTCGGCGGCCAGGTTGACCGGGTTCCGGTAGGGAAGGACCAGCACGCTCGTGCCCAGCCGCACACGATCGGTGACCGCACCGACCATCGACAGCGTCACCAGCGGGTCGAGCCACTGCATCCCGGGTGACATCGCCACCTCGGTTCCGGAGCGCCCGTACGGGTACGTGCTCGAGCGCTCATACGGCAACACCACGTGGTGCGCCGCCCAGACGGAGTCGAACCCGAGGCGCTCGGCCGCCTCGGCGACGGGCAGCACCATCTCCTTGCCGTGGTCGAGGCCTACGTTCGGGAGCGAGACGCCGATGCGCACGGCGAGACCCTATCCACCATAAGGTTCTGCATCCCATGAGACTCGGCCTGCTGCTCGAGCTGCCCACGCAGCGCGAGAACGTCGAGCTCGCGCGGCGAGCCGAGGCGGCCGGGTTCGACTCCGCCTGGGCGCCCGAGTTCCACAACCACTCGGGCGTGCTCGCACTCGCGGGGGCCGCACTCGAGACCGATCGGATCGAGCTCGGGACAGGGATCGCCTGGGCGTTCGGCCGCTCCCCTCTGCTGACCGCCGTCACGGCGCTCGACCTGGACGAGATGTCGGGCGGGCGGTTCGTGCTCGGCCTCGGCACGGGGACGCGACGCATGCGAACGCACTGGCTCGGAGCGCCCGACGAGCGCCCGGGCACTCGCCTGCGCGAGACCATCGAGGCGGTGCGCGAGGTGTGGAAGTCCTCGCAGGCCGGGGCGGTGCGCTACGACGGCGAGCTGGTGCAGCTCGACGTGCGCCCCTACGGCCGTGCGGACCAGGTGCGTGACGAGATCCCCGTCTACGTGGCGGCGGTGAACGAGGGCATGACCCGAATCGCCGGGGCCGTCGCCGACGGCGTCGTCGCTCACCCGATGGCGACGCCGCGCTACATCGAAGAGGTGATGCGGCCGGCGATCGGCGAGGGTGCGCAGCGTGCCGATCGCGCCGGGGAGGCCGTCGCAGTGGCGGACTGGGTGATCGTGGCCGTGTCCGACGACGCCGAACAGGCGCGCGAGGACGCCAAGCGCCAGATTGCCTTCCACGCCACCGTGCGCACGTACGACCGGATCCTGGAGCTGCACGGGTTCGACGCCGTCGCTGCACAGATCAGGGAGCTGTGGCGGAGCTTCGACCTGGCCGGGATGACCGCGCTGGTCACCGACGAGATGCTCGATGAGATGGCGGTCGCCGGCGCACCCACCGACTGCCGCACAGCGCTCCAGAAGCGGGCGGCGGCCGCGGATCGCCTGTTGCTCGGCGCGCCGGTCGTGGCAACGGATCCCGCCCGGATCAGGGACTACCACGACGCGATCCTGGAGACGTTCGGCTCCGCTCCCGGCTGATTGCACCGGCGCTAAACTGCCCCCGTGGGCTGGACCATCTTCTACATGGTGGTGATCATCAAGATCCCGATGGTCGCCGCGCTATGGCTCGTGTGGTGGGCGATCAAGAACGAGCCCATCCCCGAGGAGGAGACGGGCGAGGACCGCGGCCCGCGCCGCAAGCGCCCGCCGCGACCCCGCTGGCCACGCCGAGGCCCCGCGGGCGGTGGCGGCGCCGGATGCAGGCCGCCTCCCTGCCCGCAGACGACGATCGTGCGCCCCGCCCGCACGGCGCCTGTCTACGCGCGCCGCGCGGGCGACTGAACCCTCGGAGACCGGCCGATCCGCTTGCGGATCGGCCGTTGCTTCTACTGCAGGACCGCCCGGGAGTCGAGGTGCATCCCGACCTTCCGCTTCACGCGCTGAAGCGCGTTGTCGACGGTCTTCGTGTCGCATTCGAGCCGTTCGGCGACGTCCTCGTAGGAGCGGCCGTCGAGGTAGAGCGACAGCACCTGGCTCTCCAGATCGCTGAGCACGCTGGTGATGCAGTCCACCAGGCTCCGGATCTCCTCGGTGGAGATCACCTGGTTGACCGGGTCGTGCACGGTCGAGCCGGGAAGCACGTCGGCCATGGTCGGCTCGCCCTCCTCGCCCGAGGCGGCAGGCGTCTGGCTGAACGACACGTATGAGTTCAGCGGCGTGTGCTTGTTCCGCGTGGCGGTCTTGACCGCCGTGATGATCTGGCGCGTGATGCACAGCTCCGCGAAGTTCCGGAAGCTGGACTCACGCTCGGACCGGTAGTCCCGGATCGCCTTGTAGAGGCCGACCAGGCCCTCCTGGATCAGGTCGTCCGAATCGCCACCGATCAAGAAGTACGACGAGGCCTTCAGCCTCACGAACCCGTGATAGCGGCGCACGAGGCGGTCCTCTGCCTCCGTCGCGCCCTGCTTTGCCATCGCCACCAGATACTCGTCGTCGGGGCGGTAGGAGGACTGGGACCGGCGGGCTGTGCCGGGCGCTGGGCCCGAGATGCGCCGCGTGAGCCTGCGTGCGGCGGCATGGCTCGTGCCGGTTTGCTGCTGTACGCCTGCCCTGCGGTAGGGGGAAACGGCCACTACAACCTCCTCACTCCGCGATCCTGTGGGATCGCGTCGAATCGGCGGTGGCGCGCTACCTCCCCTGGCGCCCCGTCCTTGGACGGTCCTGAAACCCAAGCCTCACCTTGACCTTCAAGGTTGAGCCCTAAACCTCAAGTCCAACTTTAGGCCGCGATTGTACGGTCTTATGTCGACTTGTCAAGAGCCCCTGCATCGACGCTTGCACGATCCCTTGCAGCCTCGTACAGGAGCACGGCCGCCGCGGAGGCAACATTCAATGAGCCAATGCGGCCCCGGACGGGCAGCGCGACGAGCTCGTCGCACGCCGCCCGGACGCGCGGCCTGATCCCGGCGCCCTCCGAGCCCAGCACGATCACGACCCGGCCCTTCCAGTCGACGTCGGTGTAGGGCCGTGCCGCTCCGGCCTCGGCCCCGTAGACCCACGCCCCCGCCTGCTTGGCCTGTGCGAGGTAGTCGGCGAGGTTGCGCACGCGGGCCACGTCCAGGTGCTCGACCGCCCCGGCCGATGCGCGGCAGACCGCCGGGGTGACCTCCGCGGCGCGCCGTTCGGGAATCACGACTCCGGTGGCGCCGGCGCACTCGGCGCTGCGGCACACGGCGCCGAGGTTCTGGGGGTCCTGGACCTGGTCGAGCGCGACCACCAGGGCGTTGCCGGAATTCAGAAGCTGGGTGGCGTCGGCGTACGGGTACGGCTCCGCCTCGCAGACCAGCCCCTGGTGCTGGGGGGACCCACTCAGGCGCTCGAGCTCCGCCGCCGCAACGACCTTCACCGGCTCCGGCGCATCCAGGCCACGTGCCGCGGCGACGAGGGAATCGTCCGCCGCCCACACCCTGCGCACCCGCCGGCGTCCCCGCAGCGCCTCCAACACGGCGTTCGCGCCGTAGAGGATCACTCGGCCGGGACCAGCACGGGCCCCTCGGGCGTGTCGCGCACCTCCCAGCCGCGCGCCTTGAGCTCGTCCCGGGCCTGGTCGGCCCGGCCGAAGTCACGCGCAAGGCGCGCGTCCTCGCGCTCTCCGAGCAGGCGCAGGGCCTCCTCGTCGATCTCCTCGGAGCGGTCCTGGATGCCCTCCAGGCCCACCACGTGCAGCATCTCGGCGAAGGCGGCGGCCGCCCCCGGCAGCGATTCCTTGCCGCCCAGCCGGCGGTTTCCCTCGCTGACCAGCTTGAACAGGGCCGCCAGCGCCCGGGCGGTGTTGAAGTCGTCGCGCAGCGCGGCCAAGAACTCCTCCCGCAGGGCGGTCACCTGGGGTGCTTCGCCGTCACCGGTGGCAAGTGCTCCCGAGCGCCCCAGCAGGCGGTCGAACTCGATCAGCCGCCTCAGCGCCTGGGCCGCGTCCTCCATGCGCTCGTCCGAGTAGGCCAGCGGCTGCCGGTAGTGGCCCCCGAGGAAGAACACGATCAGCGCGTCGCGCCCGTGGCGGTCGAGCGCGTCTGCGAGCGTCGCGACGTTTCCGACCGACTTCGCCATCTTCTCCTCGCCGAAGCGGATCATGCCGTTGTGCATCCAGATGCGAGCGAGTGGCTCGCCGCGCGCCGCCTCGGTCTGGGCGATCTCGTTCTCGTGGTGCGGGAACACGAGGTCGGACCCGCCGCCGTGCACGTCGAAGTCCAGCCCGAGCACCTTCTCCGCCATCGCCGAGCACTCGATGTGCCAACCCGGCCGTCCGCGTCCCCACGGCGACTCCCAGGCAGTGTCCTCGCCGGCCTTGTGCGCCTTCCACAGCGCGAAGTCGAGCGGGTCGCGCTTCAGCGCCTGCTCCTCTTCCGGCTCGCCCTGGTCCTGCGGATCGAGGTCCTCCAGCCGGCGGTTGGACAGCTTCCCGTACTCCTGGAAGCTGCGCACGCTGAAGTACACGTCGCCCTGCGACGCGTAGGCGTGCCCGCCCTCGATCAGCGCCTCGATCAGCGCGATGATCTCGGCCAGCGTCTCGGTCGCGAGCGGCTCGCTGTCCGGCCGCCCCAGCCCAAGCCGGTCGGTGTCGGCGCGGTAGAGCGCCGTCATCTCGCGCGCCAGCGCTTCCGAGGCGACTCCCCGCTCGCGTGCGGCGACGTAGATCTTGTCGTTGATGTCGGTGATGTTCTCGACCAGCGTGACGTCGTATCCCTCGTGCTCCAGGAAGCGCTTGAAGAGCGCGAACATCACGTACGGCCGGGCGTTGCCGACGTGGATCCGGCCGTAGACCGTGGGGCCGCAGACGTAGATGCCGACCCGCCCCGGCCGGCGCGGCTCCAGCTGCCGCAGGTCGCCGCTGAGGGTGTCCTGGATGCGGATCGGTTCCTCAGGCATCCGATGACGCCCGCTCGATCGTCGCCACGGCAAGTACCGCGATGCCCTCACCGCGCCCCACGGCGCCCATGCCCTCGTTCGTCGTCGCCTTCACGTTCACACGCCCAGCCTCGACGCCGAGCGCCCCCGCCAGCCGGTCCCGCATCTGTGCCTTCAGCGAATCCAGCCGCGGCCGCTCGGCGATCACGGTCACGTCGACGTTCGCCGTGCGCCAGCCCTGGTCGGCCAGCCTGCCCGCCACGAGCCCCAGCAGCTCGATGCTGTCGGCGTTCGCCCAGCGCGGATCGTCATCCGGGAAATGGTCGCCGATGTCGCCCAGCCCCGCCGCCCCCAGCAGCGCGTCGGCAAGCGCATGGGCCACGACATCGGCGTCCGAGTGACCGGCAAGGCCCCGCTCGCCCGGGAGCTCGACGCCCGCGAGCACGAGCCTGCCTCCAGACTCCAGGAAGCGATGGGAGTCGTAGCCGATGCCCGTGCGTGGCGAGATGCTCATCCGAGCACCTCCTCGCTGCGGGCACGGCGGTCGAACACACAGATCCTGTCGACCCCGACGTCGTGCAGGAGCGCGACGGCCGCGTCATACCCATGGCCGATGATGTCAGGCTCGTGGGCGTCGGACGAGAGCGCAACCGGCTTGCCCGCGTCGACGAACATCTCCAGCAGCTCGCGAGACGGATAGATCTCGCCGACTGGCTTCCGCAGGCCGGCCGTCGACACCTCGATCGCCACGTCCGCCCCGGCGATCCGCTCGATCGCGAGATCGTAGTACTCGCGCCGCGGGCGCGGCGGCTCCGGTCGTCCACGACCCCAGACCTTCACGAGGTCGGGGTGCGCGAGGATGTCGAACAGGCCGCTGGCCGCCGCATCGCCGAGCATGTCGAAGTACGTCGCTCCAGACCCGATCCGGGTCCGCCGAGTCCCAGGCGTCGTAGCCATCGTGGTCCACAGCTCCGTCGGCGAGGAAATGGACCGAGCCGACGACGTAGTCCCACGGCCACGCTTCCAGCAGCGCGGCGATGCTGTCTTCCCGCCCCGGGATCCAGTCCATCTCGATCCCGAGCTTCACGGGCAGGCCGCGCGCCTTCATCGACTCCACGAAGTTGACGTATTCCTCGAGCCCGTCCTGGGCGCACTCCTCCCAGAACGGATGGCGCCACACCTCGAGCGCCTCCCGGAAGCGGTACACGTGCTCCGAGAAGCCGAGCTCGGTGACGCCGCGCCCGGCGGCGACCTCCAGATAAGCATGGACGTTGGCCTCCGTGAAGTAGCGCTCCGGCGGCGTGTCCCCGACATCGGGGCGCAGATGCGTGTGGTAGTCGGTCAGCATCACGGACGGAGTTCCACGAGCTTTACGAGAGCAGCAGGGCCGCGACGCTCAGGTCGTGGGCGGTGGTGATCTTCAGATTCTGGCGCGGAGCTTCGACGATCCGCACATCCCCTCCTGCGGCCTCCACGAGCTGAGCGTCGTCATAGGCGCGCTCGAGGTCTCCGTCGGCCAGCGCCGCCGCGAGCGCCCGAGCCTTGAACGCCTGCGGCGTCTGGACCGCCCAGAGCCGGTCGCGCTGCAGCGTCGCAAGCACGTGCCCGCCTGCGTCCGCCTCCTTGATGGTGTCCACGGCACGCGCGGCGGCAACCACGCCGTCGCAGCCCCAGCGCTCGAGCTGCGAGACGCAGCGGTCGAGCAGCTCCGGCGTCACCAGTGGCCGTGCGGCGTCGTGCACCGCGACGGTAGCAACGCTCTCCGGAGTCTCGGCCAGCGCGCGGGCGACCGACTCGGAGCGGCTGTCGCCGCCCGGCACCACGTGCGCCGGAAGGTCCGGAGCGACGTCGGCCGCCAGGCGGGCGAGTGCCGACACAGCCTGTGGCGGAGCCGCGATCACGACCGCCTCGATCGCCTCGGCGGTCTGGAACGCGAGCAGGGACCAGGCAGCCATCGGACGGCCGGCGAGCTCTACCAGCGCCTTCGGGGTCCCGGCCCCGAGGCGCTCGCCTGAGCCCGCCGCCGCTAGGAGCGCGGTCGCCAGTGCCGGCTAGCTCGCGGTCGTGGCGCGATCCTCGTTGGTCGACTCCAGGAGGCCGTCGAGGTACTCCTCGGCCTCCTTCTCCTCCATGTCGAGGGCATACATCAGCTCGGACGCCAGGATCTTCTTGGCGCGCGTGAACATCTGCTTCTCGCCGGTCGAGAGTCCCTTCTCGAAGTCGCGGATGCCCAGGTTGCGCACAACCTCGGCGAGCTCGAACACGTCACCGGTCTTCATCTTGTCTCGGTTGTGCTTGAACCGGCGGTTCCAGTTCTTCGGCATCACGCTCATGTCCCCGCGCAGGACGGTCAGCACACGCTCGACCTCCTCCTCGCCGATCACCCGCCGAAGCCCGGCACGACCCGCGCTCTCGCTCGGGACCATCACCGTCATGTCGTTGTGCAGGATCTTGATCGTCAGGTATTCACGGCGATCGCCGAGGATCTCCTTCTTCTCCTTCTTCAGGACCTTGCCGGCGCCGTGATGGGGGTACACCACCTTGTCCCCGACCTTGTAGTTGATCTGAATCGCCTCGATCTCGATCGACCCGTTCAGTCCGTTTGAGCCGTTCGACCCGTTCTCGGTTGATGCCTGGGGAATGATGTCCTCCTTATGGTGCCGTTTGTTTCTCAAGTTGACGGAAAGGGCGAGGCGGCCGGGACAGCCACCATTCCCCTGGTTCTATGTCTGCAAATACCTGTCCACTAGGTTGATCTCCTGGAGGCGCCGCAGCCCTTCGCGGATCTCCTTTGCGCGAAGCTCTCCAACGCCCTCGACAGCCTCCAGCTCGTCGGCGTTCGCCGCCAACATCACGTCGAAGCTGCCGAACTCGCGCACGACGCTGTCGACGACCAGCTCGGGCAGCCGCGGGACCCGGCCAAGGATGCGGTGTCCACGTGGCGTGACGGGAAAATCGAGCGTGTTCAGCTTGCGGTCGTACCCCATCAGCTCACCGAGGCGCCCGAAGTCGAGCAGGTCCTGGTTGGGTAGCCTGGGCAGCGACTCCATCACCGCGCTGAACGCTTCCTCCTCGGCGTCGACGAGATAGTCCTTCACCAGCGCCGAGCGGTCGGCGGCGACCCCGGTCAGCATCTCCTCGAGCTGCATCTCGATCAGTCGGCCCTCTGTGCCCAGCTCGACGATGTAGCGCTCGATCTCGACAGCCATGCGAGTCACCATCTCGGAGCGCTGGAGCACGGTCAGCGCGTCGTGAAGGGTGACGCCCCCTTCGAACTCGAGCGCGGTCAGCCTCAGCGAGACCTGATCGAAGCGCGCGCGGTACTTGTCGAGCGTGGCGAGGGCCTGGTTCGCCTTCGCGAGCACGGCGGGAATCTCTTGCAGCACGTACTTGGCGCCGCCCGCGTACAGCGACACCACCTCGCGCCGCTCCGAGATCGTCACCACGAGCGCGTCGGTCTGCTTGGAGACCCGTTCGGCGGTCCGGTGCCGCGTGCCGGTCTCGCGTGACAGGATGGTCGGGTCCGGCGTGAGCTGGACGTTTGCCCACATGACCTTGGTCGCGCCCTGCGACAAGGTGATCGCCCCGTCCATCTTCGCAAGCTGGTAGAGGACCTCGGGCGAGTACTCGATGTCGAGCTTGATCCCTCCCGAGAGCAGCGGCGCGAGCCCGTCCTCGTCGCCGATCACGATCAGGCCACCTGTGCGAGCCAGGACGCAGTTGTCGATGCCCTCCCGCAGCGCCGTTCCCGGCGCGACCATCTCGAGTGCGCGCAGCAGCCGAGGGTCCTGACGAGAGTGGAGTTCCTCAATTAACTCTTCCCCTACTCGCGCCATAACCCGCCACGCATGATGGCAAAACTTCGCGCTTTGCGCGGTTAGCCTCTCTCAGACCGCATGGGGCGCGGCGGGCAGGGACCCACCGAGGCCCCGCAAAACCGCCCGGGTCAGGCCGCGCGGCGGCGGCCGGCGCCGCCCAAGGCGGCTTCCAGCGCCTCGCCCAGCGTGCGGGCGGGGACGGCCGGCCCGGAGCGCGTGACCGGCAGCGCGTCGTCGACGCACCGTGCCGGAATCACGACCCGCTCGACGCCGAACCGGGCTGCCTCCTCGAGGCGCCGGTCGGCGTGGGCGACGTAGCGCAGCTCCCCCGTGAGGCCGATCTCGCCGAAGCAGGCAGCGGGACCGCCGGCGCCCTGGAGAGCCTGCTCACGGGCCGCCGATGCGATCGCCAGCGCGACCGCCAGATCGGCTCCCGGCTCCTCGATGCGGACTCCGCCGGCGACGTTCACGAAGACGTCGGCCGATCCCAGCGACGGGCCACCGTGCCGGGCAAGGACAGCGAGGATCATGCTGAGCCGGTTCCTGTCGATGCCGCTCGCAACACGGCGGGGCGGAACGACCTCGGTGGATGCAACAAGCGCCTGGACCTCGACGAGCAGGGGCCGCGTGCCCTCCATCGCGCACAGCACGCAGGAGCCGGGGACCTGGTCGGCATCCCGCAGAAAGCGATCGGATGGGTCGGCGACCTCGGTGAGACCCCCCGCGCGCATCTCGAAGACACCGATCTCGTTGGTGGAGCCGAAGCGGTTCTTGAGCGCTCTCAGCGTGCGGAAGCTGCGCTCGCGCTCGCCCTCGAACTGCAGCACGCAGTCGACCGCGTGCTCGAGCACGCGCGGGCCGGCGAGCGTGCCCTCCTTGGTGACATGACCGACGAGGATCATCGCGCAGCCATGTTCGCGGGCGAAGCGCTCGAGCATCGCCGCCACCTCCTGAACCTGTCCGACGCTGCCGGGCGCGCCGGTGAGATCGGAAGACCACAGGGTCTGCACGGAGTCCACGACGCATGTCTGCGGGCGCTCCTGTTCGAGGGAAGCCAGCACCACATCGAGCGACGTCTCCGCGAGCACGGGTACCTCGAGCGCGTGCGCGCCGAGGCGCTCCGCACGCAACCTCACCTGCGCTGCCGATTCCTCGCCGCTGACGTAGAGCGTCGAGCGGCCACTGGCCTGGATGCGCGCCAGCGCGGCGCTCATCAGGGTGCTCTTGCCGATGCCGGGAGAGCCACCGAGCAGCACCACCGAGCCGGGCACCAGGCCCCCGCCGAGCACGCGATCGAACTCCTCGCTGCCGGTCCGCAGGCGCTCGACCTCGCTGGGCTCGACCTCGGCGAGCGCGACCGGCTTCCGGGGCTCGGCCGAGCCCCCGCTGCGGGGGAACCGTGATCCCGGGCGTCCGTCCCTCGACCCCGCCCGTCGGTCGGCCTGGCGATCCACTGTCTTTTCCTCGATCAGGGTGTTCCACTCCCCGCACCCCGGGCAGCGGCCCATCCACCGCAGGCTGGCCTGGCCGCAGGAGGTGCAGGTGAAGCTTGTGGAGGTCCTTGCCATCCGGTTTCACCACATTAAGGGTGGCGGCCGACGCGATTGCCCGGCGATCGTGCCAACCTATGCGGATCGCGGCAGGCGTCCGCCGCCGCATGCCGGAGCGTCGGGTCAGCGCACCAACCGACGGCCGCGCGTGTTCTGAGCCCCAGGATCGGTTTCCTTGGCAGATTCCAACCTCACACGCCGAAGGTTCATGCTGCGTTCTGCGCAGGTCGGCGCCGGGGTGGCCGCGGGCGGCCTCGTGTCGCCACTGCCCGTTCCCGCTTTCCACGGCTCGGAGCACCGCGCGCTCGCCCCGCCGGGCCTCCCGCGCCCTCCGCTCACGAACAACGACTACTGGCACTTCGCCGACTGGCTCGCCCCGTACTTCGACGCGGTCTGGGTGCCGGAGAAGAACCTGTACGGCTCCGGCAACAGCGGCGTGGGCCGCATCTACCACAACTCGATGCTGCTGACCACGCACGCGGTCGCGGCGATCACCGGCCACCAGGGCCCGTGCCGCAATGACGAGCGCGCCCGCGCGCTTGCGCGACGCCTGTGCGACTCGCCGCCGTGGAGCGAGCGCGACGCCTCGCCGGAGGGTGACCCGCAGTTCCACAACCCCGGTTGGGTCGAGAGCATGGGGACGCGCGAAGCCGCGATGGACAAGTCGATCGACCCCAAGGTGGCCGAGGCGCTGATGTACGCCTGGCGGGCGCGGGACGTGCTGCGCCTCCCCCAAGAGACAGTCGACCTGATCGTCGACCGAGTGGACCGCTGCGCACGCGGGCCATTCTTCCGGTTCCCGAACGTGCGCCTGAACCAGCTCAACTGGAACTGCGAGCTATACGCGCACGATGCGACCATCACGGGAAATCCCGAGCTGCTCGTGAACGACTACCGCGCGCAGGTGGTGCGGTTCTGCGACGGGATCACCAGAGCGGCACTTCCCGGCGGGTCACCGAACCTGGGCCCCGGATATCGCTTCCACTACCTCCCGCACCGGCCGCCCACGCACCCCTTCAACGTCGACAGCGCGGAGTACGCGAGCGAGACGATCCACTTCATCCTCTACTACGAGCAGGCGCTCGCGGCCGGGATGGCCCCGATCGCGCCCGAGCAGGAAAACCTGCTGCGGGCCTGGGCGGAGCACGTGCTGTGCGGGTACTGGACTCATGGCGGCTATCTGAACTGGGACACGGGCTATGGGTTCAAGCGCTGGCACGCAGGCCGCACGTGGGCGCTGGCGCAGCAGGGCCTGCTGGCGATCGCGGCCAGCCCCCGCTTTCACCCACGTCCCGAGCTGGGTGTGTGGGCCAAGCACCAGTTCGACCGCGGGCTGGCCCTCTACGAGCGTCTGTCGCAGGCCGCCGCCGACGGCAAGGGCATCGCGCCGTCAAACCTGTACGACGTCAACGTCGCGCCGCTGGGCCCGAGCATCAGGGAGCTGTTCGCCGCGCGGATGCAGGCGAACGCGGTCCGAGCCGTGGCGCTCGGGCTGGGTGGCATGCAAGCGCCCGAGCCACCGCCCCTGTACTCGTTCGACGGCGACATCGGCCGTCTCGCCGTGACGACCAAGCACTACTCGACCGCCGTGCTCCCTGTGAGCCAGCGCGCCTTCCCGTACGGCGGCATGGAACTGTGCAGGTTGTACGACGGGGACCAGCGCGTCGTCTCGAACGTCGGCGGCCGGCCCTGGGCGAGCTTCGGTGTGCTGGTGCGTCAGCGCGGGAAGGAGATCGCGACGTCCCAGCGTCCCAAGGCGGTCCCGCCGCTGCGCCCGCCTCTGCGGCTGCTGTCCTCCCCGCATGGCCGCGTCGACCTGGCACAGCAGTATCCGCCGCGACCGTATGCCGGCCCGTTCGAGACACTGATCGCGCAAGGGCGTACCGGGTCCGACGAAGTGTCCGTCGACACGACCCACCGCTTCACCGAGGCCTGGATCGAAACACGCTGGGCGATCGCGCGCCGGCGCCGCGGGCGCTACACGGTTGACGTGCTGTTTCCCTCGTGGGGCCGGGCCGCGACGGTGGAGGCGATCCTGCGCGGCGGGCGCCGCGTGACGCTGGCCGCGCCGGGCCACCGCCGGCGCAGCGTCTCACTGCGCGAGGTCGTCTACTTCTATCTCGCTGGAGAGGAGACCGGCTACGTCGTGGTGCCAACCGGGAAGAGGCCGCGCGCCACGGCGCACATCCTGCGACCCAAGGCGCAATCCTCGGCACCCCGACCCGGACCGACGCTGGCGGTGCAGCTCGCCCAGGGCAAGCGCTTCAAACGGCTCGGACTTGCGGCGCGTATCGCTCCGGCGCGCGGCACGGCCGAGGCTGCCGCGGTTGCGCGCCGGCTCCGCCCGCGGCGCAAGCGGCGCAAGCGGCGGTAGCCGACGTCTAAACGGAGGCCGCCACCTGCCGGCTGCGGCGTGCTTGCTGGAAGAGGCGCAGGTCGATGGCATGGTGCTCGCGCAGCGCGCCCACCAGCTCGTCCACGACATCCGGATCGAACTGTCCCCCGGCACCCTCGCGCAGCTCGCTGACCGCGATCCATGGACGCAGCGCGTCCCGGTAGGGCCGGTCTGACGTCATGGCGTTGTAGGCGTCGCAGGCGAAGATGATGCGGCTCGCCAACGGGATCTCGTCGTGATCCAGCCGATCGGGATATCCCTCCCCGTCCCAGCGCTCGTGTGCATGTCGAACGATTCGCGAGATCCGCTTCAGCCCGGGGACGCGGCACAGCATGTCCGCCCCCCAGGAGGGGTGCTGACGCATGATCTCCCACTCCGCCCCCTCCAGTGGCCCCGGCTTGCGCAAGACTGCGTCGGGTACGCCGATCTTGCCGACGTCGTGCAGCCGTGCCGCGAACTCCAGCTCCCCGAGCTCGTCGTCCGACAGTCCCATTCGCTCGCCGACCATCCGGGCGAGTCCCACGACCTCATCCGAGTGCGTGCCCGTGTAGTCGTCGCGCATTTCGACCGCGGCTGCCATCGCCTCAACGCCGGCCTGGACCCCCCGCTCGAGCTCCTCGCGCATCCGCGCCTGCTCGAGCGCCACGGCGCCGAGCTCGGCGAGCCGCAGCAGCGCCTCCAACTCCTCACTACCGAATCTCCGTCCGGCATGCGTGGTGCCAGAGGCCAGGGCGCCCAGGACGACGCCGTCGCGCGAGATCGGGACGGCGGCCCCGGCCCGTAGGCCCTCGCCGGGGCCATGTCCCATCCGCTTCGGGAATTGCGAATAGTCCTCGACCAACACCGGATCGCCGGAGGTGATGACGTGTCCCGCCATTCCTTCATCGATGCCGATCCGGCTACCGACGTAGTCGGGTGCCACGCCGTGCCCGGCCACCACGATCGCCGAGCGTGGATCGGACTCGTCGCGCAGCACGACCACTGCGCGCTCCGCTCGGATGATCCGGCACGCCTGCCGTGTGAGGCTCTCGAGGACCTCGTCCACATGCCGCCCGCGACTGACCCCGAACATCAGCTCGTCGAGTCCGTCGACCGGGCGCCCGTCGAAGCTCGCCGGCGACACCCGCGAACGCCCGGTCACGTACAGGACCAGCGTGGCAACAAGCACGGCAAGCGGCAAGTCGAGCCACCACTCAGACGACACCGGCTCGGACCGTGCGACTTGGTCCGCGACGGCCGCGATCAGCCCGAGCGTCACAGCACACATGATTTGCAGCGCTTTCCGGGTGATCTGAACAGACTCCACTGCCACAGGTGTTACCCGGGAGACGTCGGTTCGCCAATCGGATATCCGGCCACGGCCGTGCGCGACTGGACGGATAGCATCACGGGCCCGCACGGCGAGCAGAGGAGCAACGATGGGTGAACGCACTAGCCATACCCCCGGGACGTTCAGCTGGGTGGACCTCTCCACATCCGACCCGGTCGACGCGAAGCGCTTCTACGGTGGCCTGCTCGGCTGGACGCACAACGACCTGCCGGTCGGGGACGGCATCGTCTACACCATGTGCCAGATCGACGGGAAGAACGTCTGCGCGATCTCGGGACAGGCGGAACAGGAGCGTTCGCAGGGCATCCCACCGCACTGGAACAACTACGTGACGGTTGAAGCCGTCGACGCGAGCACGGCGAAGGCGAAGGAGCTCGGCGCGAACGTGATCGTGGACCCATTCGACGTGATGGACGTGGGACGCATGTCGGTGATCGCCGATCCGACCGGCGCATTCCTCTCGCTGTGGGAGCCCCGGACCAGCATCGGGGCCGAGCTGGTGAACGTCCCCGGCGCGCTGACATGGAATGAGCTGGCGACCAGCGACGTGCAACGCGCGAAGGAGTTCTACGGCGGGCTGTTCGGCTGGCGGTTCGAGGACATGGAGGGCGGCGGCATGCAGTACACGATGATCCACAACGGGGATCGCCCGAACGGCGGGATCCGGCCGCAATCGGAGATGGAGGCCGGCATACCGCCGAACTGGCTCCCCTACTTCGCCGCCGAGCGCGTGGACGACTCCGTCGCGAAGGCGGGTGAGCTGGGTGGCCGGGCGCTCGTCGAACCGGTGACGGTGCCCGCGGGGCGGTTCGCCGCGATCGGCGATCCGCAGGGAGCCGTGTTCGCGGTGTTCGAGGGCGACTTCGACGACTGACGCTAGCGTGCCTGCAGCGCGTCCATCGCCACGCCCAGCCCGATGGCGAGGCGCCTGTCGATCGCCCGCTCGACGTCGCCGCTGAGGTCGAGCACATAGCGGTCGCGGAAGCCGAGCCGCCGGTCGAGGCTGCCGACCGGTTGATCACCGCGGTAGAAGTCGAAGTGGTAGAGGATCGGGATCAGCTCGATCAGGTCTCCAATGAGCGGGATGAGTCCGGCCAGGCCCAGCAGCCGCCGCAGCACCGAACGGAACAGGCTGCGCTCGGCGGCCCAGGCCATCTCGTCGCCCGCAGGTGCATAGATGCGCCATGTCGAGCGCGCCAGCGAGCGCTTGAACTCCTTGCCGAGCTCGCCGATCTCGACTCCCTCGGCGTCGGTCACCCGGTACCTCGCCCTCGGATCGAAGCGCTGCCTGGCCTTGATCCGGAACAGCTCCGCCGTCCTTGCCTCGTCGGCCCAGAAGCGCAGATCCTCCTTCAACGCGAAGGTCTTCTGCTCGACGTAGGCGACCAGCTCACCCTCCTCGTCGCCGGGAAGGGCGACGCGCACCTCGTACACGTTCTTCACTGCCTTCAGGCGCTGGCGGATCGTGAAGCGGTCGACGTGTGCGTGGGGGAAGGGGGCCATCGGTTGCCGAAACGTACCGGTCGGCCAGCTCGGGATGGCGCAGGACTCACTCACCGGCCAGGGTGGGTCTACCGCCCGTGCCGCCCAGCCACTCTTCCATCGTCCTGTCCTGAGGTTGCATAGCAACCATTCGGCAGGACGACGGCTCGGACCGCATCCCTTGCGATCGGCCCGCCAGGGCCGGTCGAGGCTAGCTCTCGGAGGGCTGCTCGGGCTGCTCGCCCGCGTCCCCGGAGTCGCCGGCATCGTCGGAGGGCTGGTCGCCCTCGTCCGATCCACCGACAGGCACCGGCTGCTCCTCCGGCGGCTTTTCGACCGGCGCGAGGATCGTGATCTTCAGCTCCTCGTCGCCGCCACCGTCGGTCGCCCGCTGGCGAGCCTCCTCGTCGCGCTCCACGAGCACGGTCGAGCCAGGCGTGATCGGGGTCTTCAGCACCTCGTCGGCAAGCGGGTCCTCGATGTAGCGCTGGATCGCCCTGCGCAGCGGGCGGGCGCCCATCGCCGGGTCCCAGCCCTTCTCGACCAGGAAGTCCTTCGACTCCTCTG
>CAVSXO010000010.1:0-175986 GCA_963731895.1 uncultured Solirubrobacterales bacterium | reverse complement strand
CAGCTCGGTGTCCGGCGCCAGTGTCGAGACGGACATGTGCGCCATGATCGGGCCGGCGATCGCGGTCGGCTCCTGGAAGCCGAAGGTCGACAGCTCGACCTCGTCAGGACCGGTCGGGCTCGATACCTCGCCGCCCTGGTTCACGCCCGCTTGGTAGGAGTACGACTGGCGGTGCGAGCCGTTGATCCATGTGGCGCTTCCGGGCTCGATGCCGTCCTGGTCGAACAGCAGCCGCCCGCCGGACGTGGTGTAGACGTCCGTGAACTGCGTCTGGCCGAGCGGGAACCCGTCGGAGCGGATCTCACCGACGGCCTTGCCGCCGCCCTGGTAGCCCAGGATCACCCGTGAGGTCTCGGTCGGCGTGGTCTTCGGGCCGAACTCCGTCGCGAGGTCCACCGTGCCGGTCTTCATGTCGAGGTCGGCGCTGCTCTTGTTGAGCATCCAGTAGTCCATCCAGGCGATGCGGTCCTTGAACACGTGTCCCTCGGTGTTGGTGCCGTGCACGCCGTTCGTCAGCACGAGCCGCTTGGAGATCGAGCTCGAGAGGTGGTCGAACACGTTCGTCGGGCCGCGCGGGCCGGTCTGCTCGTCCTGGTACGCGGAGGTGATGTGCACCGGCACGTTGATGCGGTCCACGTAGTTGACCAGCGAGCGGGACTGGAACCAGTTGCCGTCCGTGTCGTCGAGGCCGTGGATGAGCGGGTCCTCGAGCAGGGCGCGGCGCCGCTCGGCCTGGTTCTCGGCGCACTTTCCGCTGGTGTCCTCGAGCGGATACAGCCCGCCGAGGGTTCCGCCGCCGACGTCATAGGCGACGCGGATCGCACCGGTCCACAGCAAGGGGAATCCGTAGTTCGTGACGCCGCCCGGGTAGACGATGTCGCGGTAGAGGTCGCCGATCAGGCCCGACGAGCTCACGGCACGCAGCGCCTCAGGGCGCGTGGAGGCCACGAACAGGCCGGTGATGCCGCTGTAGGAGTGGCCGAAGATCACAACCTTGCCGTTCGACCACGGCTGCTTGGCGATCCACTTGTCGATCACCTCCTTGCCGTCCAGCGCCGAGCGCCAGGAGAACAGATCGAACTCGCCCGATGAGCAACCGGTTCCGCGCACGCTTGCGAGCACGGTCACGTAGCGGTCGTCGACGTGCGACGCATGCGCCGCACGAGTGCCGGTCTGCAGGGGGAACGGCAGACCGGTCTGGTCGGCCAGATGGCCCGCCGGAGTCTGGCCCTCGTCGGAGCCGCTCTCGTACCCGGACATCTCGAAGAACGTCGGACACTTGTTCAACGCGTTGCAGTGCGGAGGCACCTTCACGTTGATGGCGATGCTCGCCCCGTCCGACGTCTGCACGTAATGGGTCGGCGCCGCCGAGGCGGGGCCGGCTGCAACTGCGAATACGGCGGCCGCCGCGATGGCGATCGCGCATGGGCGAACGATGGTCCGAAGACTCGTCACTGATCTCCCCCTGAGTTGGACATCTGCGGGCTCCGCCCGCTCCTAAAATCCTGTGGCCTCGCTGACCGCTTGGCCCGGACATTCCGACACTGTGGTGAACGCCCTTTTACCCAGGAAGGGGCCTGTCTCAAACCACGCGCTCGACGACGCCGGGGGCCCGCCCGTAAGCGGGCCCCCGGATGGTCAACACCTGGTCGTGGTACTAGTCGTCGTCGTGTTGCCGCGGTGGTCGCCGCCGTCGTCGTCGCCGTTGTTGCGGCCGTTGTCGCCCTTGTGCTTGCCGCGGCCGCCGTTGTGATGGCGGTCGCCGTGGTCATCGTCGTCGTCGCCGATCTGACCGCGGATCTCACCGTTGCCAAACGTCGTGCTGTGGACGTTGGCGTACGTGTATCCGGCCTTCATCGCGCGGATCAGCGCGCCGATGTCCTTCGCCTCGAGACCCTGCGCCGCGATGGCCTGCACGTCGTCAGCGACGATCGTGCCGGTCACGGTGCCGGAGCCCTGCGGGCACGCCGGGCTTGGTTCCACCACCGCACAGGAACGCGGCCACGCCACCGTTCACGCCCTCCTGGCCGAAGTGGATGTGCGCGAACAGCACCTGGTTCGGGGGCTCGCCGGCCGGCCGCTCGAACCCGCTGTACTCCAGCTTGTACTTGATCGAGCTTCCGTTGAGCTTGACCTTGATCTCGCCCTCCGCCTTCGTGGAGATCGACGGGACCTCCTGGAAGCCCTCCAACTCGGCGCTGATGGACCTCTTGCCGTTGCCGTTGTGAGCAAGCGCGGCTGTCACGATCGCACCGGCCGCAAGCAGCACAACGCACCCTGCCAACAGGAGCTTCTTCATCTGACCCTCCTTTAGTCGTTAGAAGTGCTCTGTGGGGGGCCATCCCCGGCACGGAAGCGGGCGAAACGGCTTATCCACGTCCTCAGGCGAGCGCCGCAGGCGCGAAGCACGGGACTTTAGGTGGGGCGTAGCCCCCCGATACTGTCAGCGCGGGAACATGCGGCGCGCGCGCCACAGCCAGCGCATGTCGCCGCTCGGGCGCAAGCGTCGCGTGGCGGCAAGTCGCAGCGGGTGCTCGCGCTTTGCGAACACGTCGGCCCAGTCCTCGTACCGGCACCGCAGCGTGACCGTGGGCGCCTCGACGCGGCCGGGCTCGAAACGCGTGTCCCCGTTTGCGACCACGAGATGCCACGGCTCGGCATCGGCGAAGTCCCACTGGATCGTGCCGGGCTCATCCGGGGCATTGCGCGGCTCGATGCTTGCGCCGAGCAACTCGAACAGCGCCGCCATCGTTTCGTGGTCGTTCTTCGGAGGGCCGTTCTTCTCGCCCAGCACCCCGCTCTGCACCAGTCGCAGACCGTTGCGCACACGCGTCTCGGGTGGAAGCCCAAAGGCGAAGATCGGAGGACCCGGCAGCTCCTCGATCGGCAGCCCGGCGCTGCGCAGCTTCGTCTCGAGCGAGTCGGCGCCCTCCTGGGCGATGTCCTCCAGCTCGAACCCGAACACCCGCGTGTAGTCGAGGTTCCAGTCTGGCGGGACCAGCACCGAGGCGGTCCATGGCAGGACCTCACGAAGGATGTCCGCGACCGCGCGGCGGCACTCCGGGTCGCCGGCGGCCACGTCCGAGAGCAGCTTCACGCCGAACGCGATGTGGCGCTGCTCGTCCTGCGCGATCCTGTCCATCCCCTCGCGGAAGCCGGGGAGCAGGTCGCGGTCGTGCAGGTACGAAGTGATGAAGTGCTGTCCGGGCTGGGCGAGCGTCGCCTCGATGACGACGTGATAGAGCGTGATCGCGGCGGCCAGACGCGGCAGCGACGGGTCCTCGCGCAGCTCGTCCGCCATCCGGTCGAGCCGGTCGAACACCTGCCGAAAGCCCCAGGTGAGCTGTGGCCGGATCGCTTCCAGTCCGCCGCCGACGGTCCCGTCGCCGAGGTCACAGACCTCGTGCATGAAGCGATTGAAGAAGACGGCGTGGCGCGCCTCGTCGACCTGCTGGGTGGCGAGGAAGTACTTCTGTTCCTCGGTGGGCGCCGCAGCGATGTACGGGGACAGACCGTCGGTGACGGCGTCCTCCCCCCAGAAGAAGAGCGCGTAGTTCCACAGCGCGGCGCGGCGCTCGAACTCGGTCATCTCCTCGTGCCACTGGCGGCGATCCTCGGTGAAGTCGATCTCCGTCGCGCGCCAGTTGCCCTTCTCCCAGCGTGCGTACAGGTCCGTGTAGCTGATCTGCTCCGCGACGGTCGCCATCCCCTCACCACCCTTTGGTATGTTTGTACCGATGAACCGAACAAATGTACCAGACGTCGCGGGCCAGGGGAACACCGCTCACGCACCGCGCGGGACCGCGCGGCGCGAGGCCATCCTGCGAGCCGCCGTGGACCTGATCGGCGAACAGGGCCCGGACGCCCTCACCCACCGCGCCGTCGCCGAACGCGCGGGCGTGTCGCTGTCCGCGACGACCTACTGGTTCTCGTCCAAGGAGGAGATCTTCCGCGAGGCCGTGGCGATGGCGGCCGGCGAAGAGGTGGAGCGCCTCGAGGGCCTCGTGCTCGAGCTGGCGCCCCGCAACCTGACCCCCGCGGTCTGGGCCCATCAGCTCTCCGCGGCCCTCGCTGCCGACGCCCGCAGGAATCCGGCCCAGCCCGTCGCCATGTACGAGTTCGTGCTCGAGGCCTCACGTGAGCCGGCGCTGCGTGACGAGGTGGCCCGGTGGGAGCGGGCGCACCTGCGCCTCGCCGAGGCCGGGCTGCGCGCTGTTGGGTCCGCGGACCCCGAGACCGATGCGCACATCGTCGTGGCCGTCGTGTCGGGACTGATGCTCGGGCTGCTCGCCAACCCGAACCCGGAGTTCGAGCGCGACGTGATGCGCCCGACGCTCGAGCGGCTGTTCACGCGGCTCGTCGCCGAGTAGCTGTGTCAGACGTCGGGCGTGGTCGGCAGCGGCCGATTGCCTTCCGCCGCCATGAACTCGTCGAGCGCCTCCCGCGCGCGGCGGCGGACGGTGGATCGCAGCATCGGCGTCCACCCCAAGAGGAGGCCGGGTGTTCCCAGCGCCTGACGGGCCCAGCGGTGAAACCCGAACGTGTCCTCGTGCTCGGCGATCCGGCCGTCCGCGAACCGGAACGTCCCGCGCACGTCGTTGACGACCGGCCGCCCGGTCTGGGTGTACGTGTAGGTGGCCCGCCAATGTGCAGACCCGCGCTCGTCGCCGGCCTCACGCTCGAGCAACACGACCTCGAGGTCCTTCGCGCGGCCGGTCAGCATGCGCCACATCGCGCCCGCCTCGGGGCCGCGGAGGTCGGTGAACACAGGGTCGGAGAAGTGCACGTCCGGCGCGTAGCAGGCCTCCATCGCCGCGCCGTCGCGCCGCGCAAATGCACCGTAGAAGCGCTCCAGCAGCTCTTCGTTCGGAGTCGGCAAACCGATTCGGTTACGGCGGTGGCGTGGTGGCGTCGATCGACTTCAGGAATGCGACCACACGGGCGCGGTCCTTGGCGCTGCCGAGCTTGTCGGGCTGCTTGCCGTTCGCGGTTCGGTGCTTCACGTTGCCGACCACGCACTCCAGGGTCTCGCAGGCGCCGTTGTGGTAGTAGGGCGGCTGCAAGTGAGGCCCAGCAGCGACGGCACGTTGTACCCGACTCCCCTGCCGTCGCCGTTGTAGTCCTGGCCGAGCGCATCCGGTTCCGCGCCCGACACCCCTGCCGCGTTCAACGTGGCGGAGGCCTTCTCGGCGGCCCCGATGTTCGCGCCCTAGCGGGTTGTTACCACCGGGCACGCCGAGATTGAACGAGCCGATGTCGCGCAGGAAGGTGTTCAGATACTGGGCCCCCACCGGTATTCCGAACGTCGCCGGCGTTTCGGTGAAGACTTCCGTCCCCAGCAGGCGGGGAAACGAAGTTCTTGGTGCTCAGGGTCCACTTGCCGCCCACGTGGCACGCGGTGCACCCGGCGCCCAGGAACAGCGTCCGCCCCGCCTTGATCGCCTTCGCCGAGGCGCGGTTGCCGACGCCCCTGCGCGTGAAGGGAGCCCGCGGCGTGCGGACCGCGAACTTCACCCACTCGCGCAGCGCGGTCAGGGCCGGCACCGCGGTCGTGCTGCCCGGCAGCGTGACGGTGTGCTGTGGACGCTCCCCGCTGGCCCGACGGGAGAGGGAGTTCAGCACGCATGGAGCGAGGTTGAGGTCGCCGTTGTCCCCGACCAGCAATCCGTGATTGGGATCGAGCGCGCTTGTCGACGGCGGCGGTGCGCTGCTGCACGGCAGCGGCGCCGCGAGCGGACCCGGGCCGGACACGTTGCGGATGTTGGCCTCGAAGTCCTCCACCTCGTCGAAGATCGCCGAGTAGTTGAGGACCCGCTGCTCGTTGCGGTTCCGCGGGTTGAACGTGGCGTTCAGCGGCACCGACTTGCGCGGGCCCGTGCCGAACTCCCACACGACGCTGTCGGTGAGCCCCTCGAAGTGGCAGCTCGCGCAGCTCTGCCAGCCCTCGCTCGACAGTCGCTCGGTCGTAGAGACGGTCACTCCCGCCGGGCGGTTGAAGTTGCCTCGCGAGGAGAAGAACATCTCCGCCCCGACCGTCACGACCTCCGCGGGCGAGCCGGGCGCGGGCAGTGGAGCAGTGCGGATCACCGTCACGACGCTGTCGTTCGTGAGATCGACGACGGACACATTGCGCGACAAGAAGTTGACCACGTACGCGCGCGTGCCCTGCTTGTTGATGACGATGCCCTGCGGGTTCTTGCCGGCCTTGTCACCGCTCGTGGCGGGGTTGAGCGGGTCGTTCAGGTCGATGTAGCGGGTGGTGTCGGCGTCGACAGTGTTGGTCAACTTCCCGGCCGCGTCCACGGCCACCTTTACAAGCAGGTCGCTGCCCGACGAAACCACGTAGCCGGTGGTTGCACCGGTCTGCTTCCTGAAGGCGATCGCCCAGGGATTGGCGAAGAACAGCTTCTTCTTGCCGGTCTCAGGCTGGCGCGCGCCGAGGTGCAGGTTCAGGAACTTCGACACGCCCGCGTCGACGGGGGTGCCGCTGCGCGCCCTGTCGATCACGCTCACGAACGCCTGCGTGTCGACATTGAACCGGAGCGGGCCGTTGGGAGAAGCGGCGATGTTCGGCAGGTACGCCTGGTTGCCGCGGATCACGATGCTCTGCAGCTGGTTCGGGAACGCCGAGGTCGGGTCCGGCACTCCATCTCCGCTGGAGTCGATCGTGAATCCGCTGATCTGCGGCGCGAGGGTCACTCGGGATGCCGCCCTGTAACCGCGAATTCGCTTCGAGCTCGAGCTGACGTTCAGGCGGCAGACAACGCCCTGCCTGCCGTTGTCGTCGGCCTGCTTGCCGCCCGCCCTGGTGAAGGCGAAGAAGCTCGTGACCAGGAGCCGCTTGCCGTTCTTCGTCACCGCGAGTCCGCGGGGCTGGAACTGCCGCTTGCGATCGACCGGGTCGGCGCACCGACCGCGCTGGAGGTTGACGTGGCCGATCACCTTCTTGCGGCTTCCCTTCGCGTCGATCACCGTGATCGTGCCCTGGCCGCTGTTGGCGACGAACACCCGCCGCCCGTTCGGGGAGACGACGATGTTCCAGGGTTCGGCGCCGGTTCTGATCGTGCCTCGGCGACGATCCACGCGGGCCCTGAACCGCTTGCGCGCTCGCCCTCGTGATCCGGATCACCGTGACGGTGCCCGACCCGGCGTTCGCGACATACGCGTAGCGATTGTTGGGGTCGAGGGCGACGCTCTGCGGCTCCTCGCCCGTCTTGATCGTGCGCAACGGCCTTGTTCGTCTTCGCGGAGATCACCGACACGTTGCCGGCGCCCGGGTTGACACTCCACACCCACTTCCCGTCCGCGGAGATCGAGATCGGGCTCGAGTGGGTCGGGGCCGAGTAGCGCCGCGCGTTCGCAGGCGGGGCAAATGCCACCAGGAACACCAGCAACGCTGAGACCCCGACTGTCGTGCGGCGGACCATCCACCTCCGACCCGTGTTAGAGCGCAAGGAGCGGGAAAGCAACCGCACCATATTCAGCAGCGGAAGGAAATGTCAACCCCGCTTTGGTGAACGCATTCCTCGGACGCGTCAGGCTCTGCGCAGGTCCCGTGCGAGCCGCGCCGCGGATGTGGCGGTCACGGCCCGGCGCGCCCCAGCCGCCGACGGCCATGCGGTGATCAGGCCGCCTGCGAACACGATCAGCGCGCCCACCCAGACCCAGCCCACGAGCGGCGACACGAGCACCCGGAACCGGGCCGGCGGTTGGTCGCGTGGGTAGCGCGCGACGAGGCGGCGCAGGGCCTCGCCGAGAGCTGCCGCGCGCTCGGCCGCGGGTAGCGCGGCGGCCTGCTCGAACACCGCGTCGCCCCGCCGGATCGGTCGGGCGCAGCGCCGCGGTGTCCGGCGCCACCACCATCCACAGATCATGTCCGATGCTCGAACGAAGCCCGACCTCGCTGGTCGCCTCGCCCTCGAAGTAGCGTGAAACGGCGCCCGATCGTCGGGTCGCTCGACGGGAAGAAGCTGCGCTCGGTGTGCATCCGGCTTGTTTCGCCGTCGCGCCGCACGCGCAGATCCGCCCCGAGGTTGATCTTCTCCAGGGACCCCTTCGAGGTCTTCGTCCAGGTCGCCCGTGGCACGCGCATACTCGATGTCGTAGTCACCCACGCGCGCGCTCTCGCCCGGGCGCGAGGCGCACCTCCGTCACGTCCTGGAAGCTCGACGACGCGGCCACGCCGACGAGCAGCACCGTCACGCCGGCGTGCACGATGTACCCGCCATAGCGGCGGCGGTTGCGCCGTACCAGGGACACGAACGCCCGCGGCGCGCGAGTCGCTCGACATCGCCTGGCGGGCCCGGATGCCGCGCCAGAACTCCTGCACCACGACGGCCAGCACGAAGGCGCCGAACGCAGAACATGGCGAGCGCGGCGGGGCGATCGGCGACCTCCCCGACCGCCAGGAGCACCACCAGCGCGATCACCCCCGACGGCGGTCGGGACCAGCAGCGTGCGCCTCAGGTTGGCCGCGGTCGTCCGCCGCCAGGCAAGCGCCGGGCCGAGCCCGGACAGGAGCACCAGCACGAGCGCGAGCGGCGTCACGTAACGGCTGAACCACGGCGGCCCGACCGAGGATCTTCGTGCCGGTGAAGGCCTCGGAGATCAGCGGGAAGAAGGTCCCCCACAGGATCACGAAGCAGAGCCCGACCAGCGCGAGGTTGTTGAGCAGGAAGATCGCCTCCCGCGACAGCAGCGAGTCCAACCGGCGCTCGGAGCGCAGCGTCGGCGCGCGCGAGATCACGAGCAGCGCCGAGCCGAGGGTCATCACCGCGATCAGCACCAGGAAGGGGACGCCGAGGGTCGAGGCGCCGAACGCGTGAATCGACTCGAGGATGCCCGAGCGCACCAGGAAGGTGCCGAGGACCGCGAGGATGCCCGCGCCCAGGATCAGCGACACGTTCCACATCCTCAGCATCCCTCGCTTCTCCTGCACGATCGCCGAGTGCAGGAACGCGGTGCCGATCAGCCAGGGCATCAGCGACGCATTCTCGACCGCGTCCCAGCCCCAGTACCCGCCCCAGCCGAGCTCCGAGTACGACCAGCGCGCGCCGAGCACGATGCCGACTCCCAGGCAGAGCCAGGCGGCGAGCGCAAATGGCCGGGTCGTGCGCAGCCAGTCCGCGTCGAGGCGGCGGGTGACGAGGGCGCCGACGGCGAACGCGAACGGGATCGTGAAGAGCGTGTACCCCGAGTACAGCATCGGCGGGTGGAACATCATCGCCGGGTGCCGCAGCAGCGGGTTCAGCCCGAGCCCTTCCAGCGGCACCGGGCTCGGCGCGGGCGAACGGAGTCTCGAGGAAGATCAACAGGCCGCAGAAGAAGGCCGCGAGCCCGAGCAGGACGGCGGTCGCGTAGGGGGCGATCTCCCTCGCCCGGCGCCGCGTGAGAAACAGGATCGCACTCGACCACACGCTCAGAAGCAGCACCCACAGCAGCAGCGATCCTTCCTGGGATGACCAGATGGCGGTCGCCCGATAGAAGGCCGGCGTCGTCGTGGATGAGTGTGAGGCGACCAGCTCCGAGGTGAAGTCCGAGCGCAGGAACGCCAGCTCGAGCAGCAGGAAGCAGACCGCCAGCGTGCCCGCCAGCGCATAGACCGCGCGTCGCCCGGAGTGGACCCAGGCCCGCCCGGTCCAGCCCCCGATGCCGGAGCGCGCGTCGCCAAGGCGAGCGCCGTAGAGAGATGCGGCCACGCCATACAGCGCGGTCGCGAGCGCGAGGATCAGCAGCGCCCGGCCCGCGGTCAGCATGGCCGGTCAGACCTCCCGATTGGACTCCGCTGGAGTCTTGACCCGGACCCTGCGCTGCGCTGCGCCGGCGACGTCCAGCAACTCGGCCACGGAGTCCCTGACGTCCTCGCCGAACTCGTCGAGGTCCGCCATCGCGTCGTAGTCGCCCATCAGCCCGATCACGGCGCGGCCGTTGTAGCTCATCATTGCGACCGCGAGCGCGCGCTCGGGCGCCAGGAACGGCACGGGTACCAGCTCCTGCAGCTCGCGACCGATCAGGTACAGCGGGAACTGAGGTCCCGGAACGTTGGTCACCAGCACGTTGTACGCGCGCGTCGAGAAGTTGAGCCGCGAGGCCTGCGCGAGGATCGTCGGCGGCGCGAAGTCCTGTAGTCGCGTGAGCGCCTCCGCGCCGACGGCCTGCTTGGACTCCTTCAGCCCCTTCATCGACTCCGACACGACGCGGTAGCGCTCGAGTGGGTCCTGCGCGTAGACCGGCAGCGGCCCGAGCATCGCGGTGATCCGGTTGCCGAGCGCCCCCTTCTGCTCGTCTCCCCGGATCGAGACCGGGACGATCGCGCGCAGCTCCAGCCCCTCGGTGCGCACTCCGTGGCGGCGCAGCCACCGGCCGAGCGCCCCCGACACCACCGCCAGGAAGACGTCGTTGACAGTCCCCCCGAGCGCGTTCTTGATCTCCTTCAGCTCCTCGAGCGGGAACTTCAGCCACAGGACCCGGCGATGGGGGCCGATGGGCACGTTCAGCGGCGTCTCGGGCGCCGGGTTCGCGAAGTTCCATGCGATGTTGCCGAGCCCCTCCCCCGCCTCACGCACGCTGGCGGCGGTCTCGCGCGGCCGCCGGGCCGCGTCGAGCGCCCGCCGGGCGACGCGCGTCGGGCAGCCCCGCGATGCCCTTCACGCCTTCGGCCACGAGCGTCGCGTCGCTTGGCTCGACCGCCGGCGTCCAGCTCTCGGCGGCGATCGGCGTCGGGGTCGGTGAGGTGTCGAACAGGACCGTGGTGATGTCCACGCCGGACACGCCGTCGACGAGCGAGTGGTGGGTCTTGTTGATGATCGCGAAGCGCCCACCCTCGAGGCCCTGCACGAGCCACAGCTCCCACAGCGGCTTCGAGCGGTCGAGGCGCTGCGAGAAGATCCGGCCGGTCAGCATCCGCAACTGCTCCTCGCTACCCGGGGCTGGGCAGCGCCGTGTGGCGAACGTGGTACTCGAGGTTGAAGCGCGGGTCGTCCACCCACAGTGGCCGGCCCATCTCCAGCCTGGGGTAGGCGAGCTTCTGCCGGTACCGGGGGACGAGGTGCAGCCGCGACTCGATGTGCTCGCGCAGCTCCGCGTGGGTCGGTGGCGGCCCCTCGAACAGCATCACCGCACCGATGTGCATGTGCGAGCCCCGTTTCTCCTGGTCGAGGAACGACACGTCCATCGGGCTGAGTCGCTCCATATGACTCTGCGTCACATCGCCTCCCTTTGCCGACCGCAAAAGCCTAAGGGGGCGAGGCCGGTCGCGCAAAGTACCGGGCGCGTCATTGCGGGGCTTACTCGTGCTGGGTGACGGTGACCGGCAGGCCGTCGACCGCGAATGCGGCCTCGTCGACGTAGCACCAGCACCAGTCCTCGCCGGGCTCGAACGACAGCACGATCGGATGGCCGTGCTCGGCCGCGTGCTTGCTCGCGTGGCGGTTGGGCGAGGAGTCGCAGCACCCGACCTCTCCGCACGTGAGGCACAGCCGCAGGTGCATCCACCGCTGCCCCAGCGCGATGCATTGCGAGCACCCCCTGGTGCTGCTCGGCTCCACGGGCTGGATCTGATCGAGGTGTGTGCAGATCTCCGCCATCGCTAACGGCGGGCTGCTCGTGCGAGCATGGCGTCGAACCAGCGGTCGGGCAGCACGGTCCGCAGCGTGGCCAGCAGGCGAACGCGCGGTCCGACCAGATAGCGGGTGCGGGGCTTGTCGGCGGTCAGGGCATGCGCCACCACCTCAGCGACCTCGCTGGGTGGAATCGCCCTCGCTGGCCCGCTGCGCCGCCCAGGCCCGGGCGGCCGCGATCGCTTCGCCGTAGTCGGCCTCTGCCTCCGGCATGCGGGCGAGGAGCTCTTCCGCGGTCGCGTTCCCGCTCTCCCAGATCTCGGTGGCGATCGGGCCCGGTCGCACGATCGAGACCTGCATGCCCCACGGCCTCAGCTCGCGGCGCAGGGAGTCGCTGATGCCTTCCATCGCATGCTTCGACGCGGCGTACGGGCCAAGCATGGGAAGTGCGACGCGGCCACCGATCGACCCGATGTTCACGACCCGTCCGCGAGCCGTCCGAAGCAGCGGCAGGAAGGCCTGGGTGACGGCCACCTGGCCGACGAGGTTCACCTCCATCTGGCGGCGGAACTCGTCGATCGGCAGGTGCTCGAGCGGGCCGGGAACAGCGATGCCGGCGTTGTTCACGAGGCCCGCCAGGCCGGCCACACCGACCTCCTCACGCACGCGGTCGCGAGCTGCCGCGATCTCGCCGGCGTCCGTGACGTCGATCCGCAGCGGTTCGATGGACGGGCGCTCGCTGCGCAGGCGCTCCCCGTCCTCGTCCTTGCGCACACCGGCGAACACTCGAAAGCCGCGCGCCGTCCAGGTCGAGCGCACAGGCGCGGCCGATGCCGGTGGAGGCACCGGTGATCACGACGGCGCCGCGGCGAGGAGACTGCTCTGCCATCGTGCCGACCTTACCTAAGTGGAGGAGGTTGTGATGGCCGAACGCTGGTTCTCCGAGGACGAGCTGGGAGAGATGTCGCGCCCGACCATGGACCGCGCGATCGAGGCGCTCGACCGCGGCGACGTGGAGGCGGCGCGGTCGCTGTGCGAGGAGATGAAGCACGAGTGGCGCCTGCTGCACGACCTGATGGTCGACGGGATGGCGGGCCTGATCAGCTTCGTGCAGGCGCGGCTCGGCGACGAGGGTGTGGAGGAGGCATGGACATACAGCCTCGAGCGTGGCTGGAAGGGCCACGCGGAGGCGATCTCGCGCCAGGACCGCAGGTGGATGGTGCGCGCGCTGGCCGCGAACTGGCGCGCCCACTCGTGCAGCGGGACGGGACCGCATCCGGGCGCGTTCACGATCGCCGAAGACGACGAGAAGTTCACGTTCGCGATGAACCCGTGCGGGTCCGGCCAGCGGCTGTGGCGGATGGGCGCCTACGAGGGGCCCGACGGCCTCGGCGTCACCGAGCGCGGGCACGACTGGAGCTACGGCCGCGAGGGGTTCCCGCTCTATTGCACGCACTGCACGTTCATGAACGAGCTGCTGCCGATCCGCTGGATCGGCCATCCCGTCTACCCCAGCGACCCGCCCGAGGACTTCGACAGCGATCCGTGCACGTGGTACTGGTACAAGGATCCCGCCGACATTCCAGCGCGGCACTGGGAGCGGTACGGAATGAAGAAAAGTCGCAGTTCGCAGTTCGCCGTGCGTCGACTTTCTGCGACTGCCAACTGCCGACTGCGGACCGACTAGGTAATCGACCTCGTATTCAACGCCAGCCCACCGTCGATCCCGACGGTCTGGCCCGTTATGTACCCGGCTTCCTCTGACGCCAGGTAGGCGACCAGCGCGGCGACCTCCCGGGGAGCTGCCATCCGGCCGGTCGGCAGGCCCGCCCTGACGCGCTCGAGTACCTCGGGCGGCATCGCGAGCACGTTCTCGGTTTCGACAAACCCGGGCAGGATCGCGTTGGCGGTGATGCCGCGGGCGACGTTCTCCGCAGCGATCGTCTTCACCATCCCGATCAGACCGGCCTTCGAGGCGCTGTAGGCGACCTGGCCGGGCAGGCCGGCATCGGCGGCGCCGCTGGAGATCGCGATCACGCGGCCGAAGCCCCGCTGGCGCATGCCGGCCAAGCACGCCTGCACGACGCGGAACGCGCCGGTCAGGTTCACGTCGATGTCACGCTGCCACTGCTCCGGGGTCATCCGGTGCGCGGGCGCGACGGTGTCCGTGATCGCGGCGTTCGGCACGCACACGTCGATTTCGGAGAGGTCCGGCAGTGGGTCCCGCGCGACGTCGAGACGATGGTCGCAGCCCTCGGCAAGGTCCATCGTCACCACGTCCATGCCACGCTCGGCCAGCACCGAGGCGATCGCCGCGCCGATCCCGCGCGCCGCGCCGGTTACGAGAGCCTTCACAGGTCCGTCTCGTGCTCCCCCGCGCGGCCCTTGTCGGTCTTGTCGTAGAAGCTGCCCAGCAGCTTGGCCGTCTCCTCCGGGTCGGGCGAGGACCATCCGTTCAGGGCGTCGATCCGCAGCTGCTCGTCGAGCGGCCGGCCGATCACGTCGAGGATCGTCTCCTTCGCGGAGCGCACCGCGGTCTGGCTGTTCCGCAGGATCTGGCTCGCGACCCGCTCGGCCTCGTTCATCAAGTCGTCGTGCGGCACGACCCTCGACACGAGGTTGCACCGGAGCGCGCGCTGGGCGTCGATCGGCTCGCCGGTCAGGAGCATCTCCAGCGCGATGCCCGAGCCGCACGTGTTGACGAGCCGCGCGATGCCGCCATCACCGTGATGGAACCCGCGCCGCACCTCGAACGACCCGAACATCGCGCGCTCGGAGGCGATCCGGATGTCGCACGCGAGCGCGGTCTCGAAACCGCCCGCGAGAGCCCAGCCGTTCACCGCGGCGATCACCGGCTTGTAGATCCGGTGCAGGCCCCGGGTCAGGCCGCCGAGGCCGGTGGCGACGTTGTCGCGCACGCTGCGCGCGGTGAGGGCGGCGATCCGCGGGGGGATGAACGTCTTCAGGTCGGCCCCGGCGCAGAACGCGTCGCCCGTTCCGGTCACGATCGCGACGTCGAGGGAGTCGTCGTCGCGAAAGTCCCGCCACGTCTGCCACAGCAGCTCGTCGGTCTCGGGATCGATCGCGTTCTTGGCCTCGGGGCGGTTCAGCGTCACGTACGCCACGCGATCGCGCTTCTCGTAGATGACCTTCGGCATGCCCGCGGACCGGTTAGCCGACGGCTTCGAGCTGCGGCTCGTAGCGGCGCAGCTCGCGGCGCGCGATCGAGAGCTTATGCACCTCGTCGGGACCGTCGGCGATCCGCAGCGTGCGCGCGGCGGCGAACATCGACGCGAGCGGGAAGTCGTTGCTGACGCCTGCCCCGCCGTGCACCTGGATCGCGCGGTCGATCACTCGCTCCGCGACCGCGGGCGCTGCGACCTTGATCGCGGAGATCTCGATCCGGGCGCCCTTGCTGCCGGCGTGGTCCATCAGCCAGGCGGTCTTCAGCACCAGCAGCCGCGCCTGCTCGATCTCGATCCGGGACTCGGCGATCCACTCGCGGATCACGCCCTGCCGCGCGAGCGGCTTGCCGAACGTGGTCCGCGCGTGCGCCCGCTCGCACATCAGGTCGAACGCGCGCTCGGCCATGCCGATCGCCCGCATGCAGTGATGGATCCGGCCCGGGCCCAGGCGCGCCTGCGCGATCGCGAATCCGGACCCCTCCTCCCCGAGCATGTTCTCGGCCGGCACCCGGGCGTCGTCGAACAGGACCTCGCAGTGCCCGCCGTGACCCTGGTCGTATCCGAACACCGGGAGCGTACGAATGATCTCCACGCCCGGTGTGTCGAGCGGCACCAGGATCATGCTGTGGCGCCGGTGCGGCTCGGCATCCGGATCGTTGACGCCCATGAAGATCGCGATCTTGCACCGCTCCGACGCGGCGCCGCTCGTCCACCACTTCCGGCCGGTCAACACGTACTCGTCCCCGTCGCGCGTGATGCGGCTCTCGATGTTCGTGGCATCCGAGCTGGCGACCGCCGGCTCCGTCATCGCGAAACAGGAGCGGATCTCTCCGGCGAGCAGCGGCTCGAGCCAGTCGCTGCGCTGCTGTTCGGTGCCGAACTCGGTCAGGATCTCCATGTTGCCGGTGTCCGGCGCCGCACAGTTGATCGCCTCCGGCGCGATGTGGCTGCGACCGGTGACCTCAGCCAGCGGTGCGTACTCGAGGTTCGTCAACCCCGCGCCGTAGCGGTCATCGGGCAGGAACAGGTTCCACAGCCCTCGCTCCCGTGCGGCTTCCTTCAACTCCTCCATCACCGGCGGGTGGAAATAGGGATCGCCCGACGCGGCCACCTGCTCGAGCCACGTTTGCTCCGCGGGATAGACGTGCGTGCCCATGAACTCGAGCAGGTTCTCCTGCAGCTCGACCGTCCTGGGGCTGAGTTCGAAGTCCGTGGCCGCCTCCTCTGGTGTCACGGGCGCAGGCCTGCCCGCTCCGGGCGGCCTAGCTTACCGGCGAGTCGGCGTCCTGCACCATGTGCCGGAGCCTCGTGGCGCCGCCACGTATGACTTCGATCACCTGGCGGGCCTCGCGCTCACTCAGATCTTCTTCGAGCAGCAGGTCGAGGTAGGCGATCATCGAGTCGAGCGGCGCTCGCAGCTCCCCGGGGTGAACCTTCGCGGTGGCGATGCTGTCTTCCTGAAGACGCTCCATCCCGAGTCTGATCGGCACTTCCCGTCTCACCTGTAGCTGCGACCATCAGCCGATGGCCTACGGCGACATGGGTCGGCTGCGCCGCCACCCCGGCTATCCCCTCTTCTACGCGACGGCCACGCTGACGCGCTTCGCCGACGAGATGTTCTCGGTCGGCGTGGTCCTGCTGGTCCTGCACCGCACGGGCAGCGCCGCGCTGGCCGGCGCGACGGTCGCGGCCGTCACCCTGCCCAGCCTGGTCACAGGCCCGGTGCTGGGCGCGTGGCTCGACCGGGCGGGCGACCGGCGCCGCCAGGCGATGATCCTGGACCAGGTGCTGGCCGCCACGAGCCTGGTCGGCATCGTCCTGCTCGCCGGCAATGCACCGGACTGGACGGTCCCGGCGGTCGCCCTTGTGGCCGGGATCACGTGGCCGCTGTCGTTCGGCGGCTTCACGAGCCTGATCCCCGTGATCGTGCCGGACGAGCTGCTGGCCCAGGCGAACGCGATGGAGGCGACGAGCTTCAACCTCGCGATCATCGCCGGGCCGGCGCTGGCCGGGACGATCTCCGCGGTGTGGAGCCCCGCGGCCTCGCTGCTCACCGAGGCCGTGCTGACCCTGGCCGCGATCGTCCTGATCGCGCGCGTGGCCGCCATGGACGCCGCGCCCACCGCCAGCACGCAGCCGGTCAAGACCATCGTCAGGGCCGGCCTCCTGCACCTGGTCCGGACACCGGTGCTGCGCGGTGTGAGCGCCTCGGGCGCGCTCGCCCTCGGCGGCCTCGGCCTCCTGACGGTGGCATTCCCGTTCCTCGCCGCGGACGAACTGGGCGTGGATCGCAGCGTGGCCGGCTACATGTGGGCCGCGTTCGCCTCGGGCTCCATGATCGGCGCGCTCCTGCTGGTTCGGCTCCAGACGCGGTGGCGGCCGGAGCGGGTCATGCTCGCGGCGATTTTCGGCCTCGGCCTCGTGATGCTCTCGTGGCCGCTGGCGTCGTCGGTGCCGGCGGCGCTGGCGCTGATCGCCCTCGGCGGCCTGGTCGACGGGCCGGGCCTGTCGGCTCAGTTCGCGGCGCGGCAGCGCTGGACCCCGTCGGAGATGCTGGGGCAGATCTTCACCACGGCGGCCAGCATGAAGGTCGGAGCGTTCGCCATCGGAGCGGCCGTCGCCGGCCCGGCGGTGTGGCGCTGGGCGCGCCCGGCACGATCGTGCTGGCGGGATCCCTGCAGATCGCCGCCGTCGGCCTGGGGCTACTGCTCGGAGCAGCCGGGGAGCCCGCCATGGAGCAGCACACCCTGGGCGTGGGCGCGCCTGACGAGCCGCCGCAAGCCCGGCCGGCGGCTCGCCGGACGGCCCTTCTAGATCTTCAGCAGGATGATGGTGTTCACGAACATCGCGACGCCGAACGCGACCGTCCAGCGGTTCAGGTTGCGCTCGACGAGCGAGCCGCCCCCGAACGGGCCCGCTCCGGCGCCGCCGATGCCGAACGCGCCCGAGAGCCCGGCGTCCTTCCCCGAGTGCAGCAGCACGAGGAAGACCAGGACCACGGAGATGAACACCTGCAGCACGGACAGGATCGTGTACACGACCGCGGATTGTAGCCACCCGACGGCGGTGCGTCTGTCCTCGATGCCCACCTGGCTGTTCCACATCGGCCTCCCCCTCCCTGACGGCGTCGATCTCCTCCAGGATCGCGATCGCTTCGCGGCGCAGCGCGCGATCGAGCGTGCGGTGGTCCTCCGGTGACAGCTTGCCGGTGCGGTAATCGAGCTCGGCGTCGCGGATCTCGCGGTACTTCGCCTCCTTGCGCGCCTCGAGCTCGGCGAGCTGCTCTCGCCGCACCGCGCCGTCCTCGCCGCTCTCCGGCCGCAGGAACGGCGCCGCGACCGCCGCGCCCACCGCGAGCGCGATCAGGATCAGCAACAGGACGAGGATCGCGTCCAGCTCAGGCTCTGGAAAGCTCGCGGCCGAGGCGCGCCGCGCGCAGGCTGGACACACGCCGGCGGGCGCTCAGCGGGGACGGCCACAGGACGACGAGCCCACCTGCGAGCACGATCAGCCCTCCGATCCAGATCCACGTCACCATCGGGTTGACGATCAGCCGGAACGTGGCGGGCGGCGCGCGCCGCACGTAGCGCTCGGAAAGGGCCGCGATCATCACGGCCTGCGCCTCCGGCGGGAGATCGCGTGCCAGCCGGTTGCCCTCTCGGATCGGCTGGTTCAGCACCCGCAGATCGGGCTGCAGGGCGGTCCACACGTCTCTGGTGAGCCCACCGTCGAGACCCACCTCGCTGGTGGACTCGCCGCGGAAGAAGCGCCCCAGCGGGCCCATCGATTCGTCCCCGGCCGGGAAGTAGTTGCGCGAGGGCCTCAGCGTCGTGACGTGCTTTCCGTCCTTGCGCACCTCGAGCACGGCGCCGAACTGGATCCGCTCGTTCGACAGGTCGGAGGTCGGGCGCACGTAGCGCAGGTCGTAACCCGCCACCGACGCGACATCGCCCGGACCGAGGCGCACGTCGCGCTGCGTGTTGAACGCCGACGAGGCAGCCACGCCGAGCAGCGCCACGGCGACGCCGATGTGGACGAGGTAGCCGCCGTAGCGGCGCCGGTTCCGGCGCGCCACCGATACCAGTGCCGCCGGCACGGGCTCGGGCGCCATCAGCCGGCGGGCCCGCACGGCGCGGACATACTCGAGTCCCACCGCGGCGATCGTGAACGCCGCGAAGGCGAACAGCATCAGCGACGGCGGGCTCGTGGCGGCGTCGGTGAACGCCACCAGCAGGACAACGGTCACCGCACTGACAATCACCGGAGCGGCAAACAGCCGTCGCAGCTGCGCGACGGTCACGCGCCGCCACGCAAGCAGCGGCCCGATTCCCGCCATCAGCACGAGGGCGATCGCGAGGGGGACCGTATAGCGGTCGAACCACGGCGGGCCGACGCTCGAGCGCGTCCCGGTCACGGCTTCCGAGATGAGCGGGAAGAACGTGCCCCAGAAGACGACGAAGCAGAGCCCGACCAGCAGCAGGTTGTTGATCAGGAACACCCCCTCGCGGGAGGCGAGCGAGTCGATCCGCCGCTCGGAGCGCAGGGCGTCGAGCCGCGTCACGATCAGGGCAGTCGATCCGGCCAGCACGACTGCGATCAGGCCCAGGAACCATCCCCCCACGGTGGAGGCCCCGAAGGCGTGGATGGACTCCAGCACCCCCGACCTGACCAGGAAGGTACCCAGGAGCGCAAGCGTGAAGGTGCCCACGATCAGGGACACGTTCCAGACCTTCAGCATCCCCCGCCGCTCCTGCACCATGATCGAGTGAAGGAAGGCGGTGCCGACCAGCCACGGCATCAGCGACGCGTTCTCGACCGGGTCCCATCCCCAGTAGCCGCCCCAGCCGAGCTCCGAATACGACCAGCGGGCACCGAGCAGGATGCCGACACCGAGGAAGGCCCACGCGATCAGCGCAAAGCGGCGGGTCGAGCGGATCCACTCGGCGTCGAGCCGCCGCGTGACCAGCGCGCCGATCGCGAACGCGAACGGGATGGACCATGCCACGTAGCCCGAGTAGAGCATCGGGGGGTGGAACATCATGCTCGGGTGGCGCAGCAGCGGGTTCAGCCCTGCGCCCTCGGCGGGCGGGTGGGCGACGTGCACGAACGGGCTCACCCTGAAAACCAGCAGCGCCATGAAGAAGGTCGCGATGCCCGCCAGGACGGCGGTTGCGTACGGGACGATCTCGCGATGGCGGTTCCTGGTCGCGGCCAGGGCCAGGGCGGAGAAGATGCTCAGCAGCCACACCCACAGCAGCAGCGAGCCGGCCTGGCTCGACCACATCGCGGTCATCTTGTAGAAGGTCGGCGTGGTGGTCGAGGAGTTGTCGACGACCAGGCCGAACGAGAAGTCGGAGCGCAGATAGGCCGCCTCGAGCACGATCACCGCCAGCGTCAGCAGCATCGCGAGCGCATAGACCGCGTGGCGCGCGGAGATGACCCACTCGCGCCGCCCACGACCCGTTCCCCGCAGCGCCGCGATCACCGCGTACACCGATACGAGAAGGCCAAGGACGAGAATCGCTCGCCCGAAACCGGTCACGCTATTCGGAGTTCTCTTTCTTGAACTTCGACGGGCACTTCGTGACCAGGCTGTCCTTCTCGGCGACGAACAGCCCGTCGCGCATGGTGCCCTTGACGATCACCTCGCGACCCTCGCGGAACGGGTCCGGCACGGCTCCGGTGTAGCGGACCGGCACGGACGCGGTCCCATTGCGGTCGCGGATCCGGAACTTCAGCACCTCGTCGTCGCGCTGCACGGACCCGCGGGTCACCTTCCCGGTCAGCTCATATGACTTGCCCGGGGTCGCGCCGGCGATCAGGTCCGAGGGCTCACGCGCCTCGGTGGCCGCGCTGAAGGACGTGTAGACGAGCGCGCCGGCCAGCACGACAGCGAGGCTGAGCGCGATCGTGAGCCGGATCTTGCGCTTCCGGGCAGGGTCCATCCCGGTCATTTTAGGGCCGACCACGCCCGCGGGCCCCAGGGCTACTCGACCGGCGCGGGCTCGATGTCCCGTGGCAGGCGGCGCTCCGCGGTGGCGGCGCGGGCCGCCTCGACCAGCTCGCTGAGGGAATCCTCGAGGCCCTTGCGCACCACATCGAGGTCGTCCATCGCATCGAGGTCACCCAGCAGGCCGAAGCTCAGCTTCCCGTTGTAGGAGAAGTTCGCCACCGCAAGCGCGTGCTTGTTCGGCAGGAAGGCGACCGGAACCACCGTCTGCAGCTCCCGCCCGAGCACATACAGCGGGAACTGCGGGCCCGGCACGTTCGTCACCAGGAGATTGAACAGACGCGTGGAGAAGTTCAGCCGGGAGGCCTGCGCCAGCATCGTGGGCGGCGCGAAGTCGTTCAGCGCGACGAGCGTCTCGGCCCCCATCACCTGCTTGGACTGCTTCACCCTGCCCATCTCCTGCTGCACGATCCGCAGCCGTTCGGCCGGGTCATGCGCGTACACGGGGAGCGGGGCGCGGACGATGGTCAGGCGGTTGCCCAGCATGCCGCGGTCGTCCTCGCTGCGCATGCTGACCGGGACGAGCGCCCGCAGGGCGAGCCCCGACGTGCGCACACCGCGCTCGTGCAGCCAGCTGCGCAGCGCGCCCGCCGTCACCGCGAGGACCACGTCGTTCACCGTCCCACCGAAGGCGTCCTTCACGATCTTGAAGTCGTCGAGGTGCGAGTGCACCCACACGTAGCGCCGGTGCGGCCCGATCGGCGGGTTGAGCGGCACGTCGGGTGCCGGGTTCAGAAGCTCCCAGGCGATCTCGCCGACGCCCTCCGCGGCCCCCTTCACGTGGTCGAACGCCTGGCGCGGATGCTGGGCGGCGCGCAGCAGGCGCCGGCCGAGCCGTAGCGGCACCTTGGCGACGCCTTCGATCCCGCGGGCCAGCAACGCCAGCTCACTCGGCTCGGCCTTGGGCTCCCAGGGCCGCACGGGCGGCGTCAGCCCGACCGGCACCGGGTTCGCGTCGAACAGGACCGTCGCCAGGTCGACGCCGGAAATCCCGTCGACGAGCGCGTGGTGCGTCTTGCTGATCAGGGCGAAACGGTTGCCCTCCAGTCCCTGCACGAGGTACATCTCCCACAGCGGCTTGGAGCGGTCGAGCTGCTGCGAGAAGAGCCTGCCGGTCAGGCTCGCGAGCTGGTCGTCGTCGCCCGGGGCCGGCAGCGAGGAATGGCGCACGTGGTACTCGAGGTTCAGCCGCGCGTCGTCGACCCACACCGGCTTGCCCGACCCAAGTGGCGGGAAGGCGAGCTTCTGCCGGAAGCGCGGCACGAGGTGCAGGCGGGCCCCGATGTGCTCCACGAACTCGTCGTAGCTGGGCGGCGGGCCCTCGAAGACCAGCACGGCGCCGATGTGCATGTGCGCGCGGTGGTCCTCCTGGGTCAGAAAGCTGGCGTCGGTGGCGCTGAGGCGATCGAGGTGCGCTGGAGTCATGGGTCGGACCTTCCTGCGGCGGCGGTGGCGGAACGGTGGAAGCTAACAGTCGCCCTCCCGGGCGTCAAAGGAACCAGCCATGGCGCACCCCCGTCAGACGACTATCCTCACGCTGGCAGCATGGCCGGCGACTCAGCAGACAAGCTCGCGCTCCTCCAGCGCGCCATGGAGACTTTCAACCGGCACGACGTGGAGGAGTGGGTGAACCTCTTCCACCCGGACGTCAGGATGGTCCCCTCGCCCTACTGGGCGCCGCCGGGGACGGTCTACCACGGGCGGCCCGGCCTGCGCAGCTATGCGCATGAGGTCTTCGGCCGGATACCCCGGGCCCGCGCCGTGCCGCCGCAGGACCTGCACGAGATCGGCGATCTGGCGGTCGGGGAGGTGATGATGTTCTCGGACGGCGACCAGGCCTCCGACGATGCCAAGCCCATACACGTCGTGTACTCGTTCCGGGACGGCCAGATCCTCACCATGGAGGGCTTCATGAGCGCAGCCGACGCACTCGAGGCAGCCCAGTGGCGGTCGGGGGCAACGTTCGGCCTCCTGTTCCAGAACACGATCGAAGCCGTCCTGCTGAATGACGACGACGGCACGATCGTCGAGGCAAACGCTCCGGCGGCAGCCCTCTACGGACTCGAAGGAGAGGACCTGCGCGGGCGAAGCATCTTCGAGTTCGCCCCACCAGAGCCCACCGGCGCGCTCGAGGAATTCTGGCGCGGCTTTCGCGAGCGCGGCCAGCTCAGCACCGAGACCGAGATCGTCTCGCTGACGGGGGAGCGGCATCAGGTCGAGCTGCGGGCAAAGGCGGAGTTCGTTCCCGGGCGGCACCTGGTCCTGATCGTCGAACGGCCCGCGACGTCCGCAGCGACCCCGCCGGAGGCCTCCGCACGGCCGCGGCTGACCACCCGCGAGCGCGAGGTGTTCCGCCTGTTGGCGCTCGGCTTCACCGGATCCGAGGTCGCCGAGCGGCTGGTGCTGTCCCCGCACACCGTGCGCAGGCACGTGGAGAAGGGCATCGCGCGCCTCGAGGCCAAGAACCGCGTGCAGGCGATCGCGATCGCGCTCACGAGCGGCGAGATCGAGCTCTAGACAGCGCTCGACGCTGCCCAGTAGGGCAAAACGACCACCGAGCGGAGGTTTCGTGGGCGGTGCGACCCGCGCTGTGGACTTCGGCATCGAAAGATCATGCATTTGGGCGATCTTGCCGCCCTGCTCTTGCGTCGAAGATGAAGGCGATGCACTCACTTACATCTCGCATCGCACCGGTCCCCAAGTCCCTGCTGTTGGCAGGCGCCGCGGCGGTCTTCCTCCTGGTGACCTGCACGTTCGGATACCTGATCCTGGATTCTCGCTCCCAGCTGCGCGGAGAGAGCGAAAAGCGCTTTCAGACGCGGGCCGTGATCTCCGCTGCGATGACGGACTCCCTCTTCGCGACCGCGTCCGGACAGCAACAGCAGGCAGCGGCGAAGGCGTTCGGTGGGCGCATCGTGGACGGGCGGGCGCTTGCTGCTTCGGCCCGTGAGTCGCGCTCCGAGTACGCACTTGTTCTCGACGCCAAGGGAAAGGTGCTGGCAGCTTCCGGTGACGTGCGCCGGCGGGCTCCAAGTGACTCGCCGCACATCAGAGCTGCGCTTGCCGGGCGAGCGCACCTGTCCGGCGTGCTGCCCACTGTGAAATCAGGGGATCCGAGACTGATCGAGTGGGCGCTGCCTTTCAAGACTCGCTTCGGGCCGCGCGTCGAAGTGGTCGCGTTGAGAACGGACGCGATCAGCGGGTTTCTCGGGCGATACCTCATCCGCGGCCGTGAGAGCGCGAACATGAACGCCTACGTGGTCGACGACGCCGGCGCCGTGCTTGCGAGCACCGGCAAGGCAGGCCGCCTGCCCAAGGGCCTTTCGGGGGCACTCGGCGCCCGCCACGGTAAATACCGCGAGGGGGGAACGGACCGCTACTTTGCGTCCGCGCCTGTCACGGGGTCGAGTTGGCGCACAGTCGTCAGCGAGCCGACCCGGGACCTCTACCCGCTGTTGGCCACGGGCAGAACCTGGCTGCTCTGGGGCGTGCTGGCCGCGTTTGCGGCAACCGCCGCCGCGAGCCTCCTCCTGTTCAGGCGCGTGTTGCGGACGGCCGAGCAGCTGACCGGCGCCAACGCGGGCCTGGAGGCCAGGCAGGCAGAGCTCCGGCTGGCGAACGAACAGCTCGAGAACCAGACCCGGCTCGCCCAGGAGGCAAGCCGCGCGAAGAGCGCCTTCCTCGCCAACATGTCGCACGAGCTGCGCACACCGCTGAACGCGATCATCGGCTTCTCGGAGCTGATGATCAACGGCAACGGCATGGACGACGGCGAGCGCCGGGAATACCTGGGTCACGTCATCGCGAGCGGGCGCCACCTCGAGCAGCTGGTGAACGACATCCTCGATCTCTCGAAGGTGGAGGCGGGCAAGATGGAGTTCCATCCGCAACCCGTGGACCTCCCCGGTCTGGTCGCGGACGTGACCGGCACGATGCAGGTGCTGGTCGAGAGGAAGCGCCTCCAGATGGATGTCCACGTCGCCCCGGACGTCCAGTCGGCGATCGTGGACCCGGCGCGGCTCAAGCAGGTTCTCTACAACTATCTCTCGAACGCGGTCAAGTTCACGCCCGAGGGTGGCTTCATCACGATCCGGGTCGATCCCGCCGGCCGCGACCACTTCCGGCTGGCGGTCGAGGACACGGGGATCGGCATTGCGCCCGAAGGCCAGGCGAAGCTCTTCGAGGAGTTCGAGCAACTCGATCAGACCGTGGGCAAGGAGCATCAGGGGACCGGTCTGGGGCTGGCTCTCGTGAAGCGGCTCGTCGAGGCACAGGGCGGCGAGGTCGGCGTCGAGTCCGAACGTGGAAAGGGAAGTGTCTTCTCCGCCGTCCTCCCGCGGACGCCGCAGGACACCGGCACGGTGAGCGGGCGCGCGCTCGATGGAGCGCTGCGGGCAACCGTGCCGGCCGTCCAGGCCGCCGGGAGCCCCACCGTGCTGGTGGTCGAGGATGACCGGCAGGATCAGGCCCTGTTGGAGGACCTGCTCGTCTCCCGGGGCTACGTGGTCGAGATCGCGGGCACGGGGGCCGAGGCGGTCGCCAAGTCTCGCGAGCGCCACTTCGACGCGACGGTGCTCGACCTGATGCTGCCGGACATGAGCGGATTCGACGTCCTGCGAACGATTCGCGTCGAGGGCAAGAACCGGGCCACCCGCGCGATCGTCGTCACGATGGTGAAGGAGACGGGGCTCGCGAAGGCATTTGCCGTCAACGAGTGGCTCGTGAAGCCGGTCAATGGCGACCAGCTGCTCTCAGCGCTCGAGCGGGCCGGCATCCAGCCCGAATGTGGAACCGTCCTGGTGGTCGACGACGACCCTGCCTCGATGCGGCTGGCCGCGGCGACGATCGAGCGACTCGGCTGTCGCGTCGTGTGCGCCGGCGGCGGGGCGGAAGGCCTGGAGGCGGCCGCAGCCAATGGTCCGCTGTCCGCGATCGTGCTCGATCTCCTGATGCCTGACGTGGACGGCTTTCAGTTCCTCGAGCGTCTGCGGTCCACCCCCGACGGGGGCCAGACTCCCGTGATCGTCTGGACCAGCCGAGACCTCTCGGTCGCCGAACAGGCCACGCTCCTGCAAACTGCACAGGGTCTGGTCGGCAAGAGCCAGCGAAACATGCGGCTGGCCGACGAGCTGAAGCCGTTTCTGGCCGAGTTGGACGGCGCCGGCCTCGAGCTTGGGGCTGCATCGTGGACGACCTAGCGCTCACACGGGCGCGCATCCTGATCGTCGACGATCAGGAGCAGAACGTCGCCCTTCTGAAAAGCATTCTTGCGCGGGCCGGATACGCCCACGTGATCACGACGACGGACTCGTCGCAGACCGCGGCCTTGTGCACGGAGAACGACCTCGACCTCGTGCTGCTCGACCTGCACATGCCGCATCCGGACGGTTTCGAGGTCATGGAGGCGCTCGCCCCGTGGATCGAGACTCGCTGGCTGCCGATTCTCGTGTTGACCGCCGACGACGGCCAGCAGGTTCGAGAGCGCGCGCTGGAGGCTGGGGCGAAGGACTTCGTCACGAAGCCGTTCAAACAGACCGAGGTGCTTCTGCGGATCAAGAACCTGCTGCAGGTGAGGTTCCTCAACCTCGAGCTTCAGGCTCGGAGCATTGCGCTGGAGCAGCGCGTACAGGAACGGACGGAGGATCTGGAGGAAGCCCGTCACGAGATCCTCGAACGGCTTGCGGTCGCCGCCGAATTCAGGGACGACGACACAGGTGAGCACACTCGTCGTGTCGGCCGCACGTCGGCCATGATCGCTCGCGCGATCGGACTCGATGACGAGTCGGTTGAGCTGATCCGCCAGGCGGCCCCGTTGCACGACATCGGCAAGATCGGGATATCGGACCGGATCCTTCTGAAGCCCGGCAAGCTCACGCTCGAGGAGCGCGCACGCATGCAGACCCATGTGTCGATCGGCAGGTCGATCCTCTCCGGCAGCCGATCTCCGCTGCTGCAGATGGCGGAGCAGATCGCAAGCACTCACCACGAGTGGTGGGACGGCAGCGGTTATATGTGGAAGCTGGCCGGCAACGCGATCCCTGTGGTCGGCCGGATCGTCGCGGTCGCCGACGTCTTCGACGCTCTCACCCACGACCGTCCGTACAAGCAGGCGTGGCCGGTTGACAGGGCGGTCGCGGAGATTCTGAAGCTGAGCGGACGCCAGTTCGATCCCGGGGTCGTCGAGGCCTTCTCCGGGCTGGACCACGATGAGCTGGTGAGGCGCTTCGGCCCCGAGCCGGCGCCGCTGTTCGCGGTCGCCTGAGCCGCACCGCCCGGCGAGCTACTTGCGGTCCCGGTCCCGGCTCGGCTGAACGCGCTTGGGCTCGCCCGGCATCTTCGGGTAGTCGGGTGGATAGGGCATGTCGCCGCTGCCCTGGGCCTCGTAGAGCTCGAGCAGCGGCTCGAGGGAATGTGCGACGTCGTCGATCGCTTCATGTAGATCGCCGACCTGCGCGAAACGGCCCGGCATCGTCGCGACCGAGAAGTCCTCGGGCTGGACATCGGTGAGCTCGTCCCAGGTCACCGGCGCCGACACCGGGGCACCAGCCTTGGGCCGCACGCTGTAGGCCGAGGCGATCGTGCGGTCGCGGGCATTCTGGTTGTAGTCGACGAACACGTTCTCGCCGCGCTCCTCCTTCCACCACTTGGTCGTCACCTCCCCGGGACGCCGGCGCTCGAGCTCTCGTCCAAAGGCGATCGCCGCGTGGCGGACGTCGGTGAACGTCCATTGCGGCTGGATCCGCACGTAGATGTGGACGCCGCGCCCGCCGGAGGTCTTCGGAAAGCCGGCGTATCCGAGCTCGTCCAGCAACTCACGGGCCTCGGACGCCACCTTGACCGCGTCTGCGAAGTCCGTGCCGGGCTGGGGGTCGAGGTCGAGCCGCAGCTCGTCGGGGTGGTCGACGTCCGCCCGTCGCACCGGCCATGGGTGGAAGGTGATCGTCCCCATCTGCGCCGCCCACCCCACGACGGCGACCTCCGTCGGGCAGACCTCGTCGGCGAATCGCCCGGACGGGAACTGGATGTGCGCGGTCTCGACGTAGGGCGGCGCGCCGCGTGGGATGCGCTTCTGGAAGAACGCATCGCCGCCGCCCTTCTCACGGGTGGACAGGACGATGCCGGGGTGCACGCCCTTCGGCCAGCGCTCGAGAGTCGTGGGCCGTTCACGGAGGGCGCGCATGATCCCCGGGGCGACCGCGAGGTAGTACTCGACCACCTGCAGCTTCGTGACCGGCGCAGTCCCGTCAGTTGGCGGGAAGATCACGCGCTCCGGATTGGAGACGCGGAGGCTTCGGCCTGCTGCGTCGATCTCGATCGCTGGGGCTGGCACGGCAGCGCACGCTACCGCCTGGGCGTCCAGCGGCGGTCGGCTACCTTTTGACCGAGCGACCGAGGAGGAGCCAGAATGAGCAACGCCGACCGGGGGATCGAGAATCACATCGAGGCACTCGTCGCCGAAGAGCACGAGCTGCAGCGCGCGGGCGAGCGTCATGAGGGGCTCACCCACGAGGAGCACCAGCGCCTGGGCGCCGTCAAGGTCGAGCTCGACCGCTACTGGGACCTGCTGCGCCAGCGCCGCGCCCACGAGGAGTTCGGTCTCGACCCCGACAACACGAGCATGCGCGACGCCGGGACCGTCGAGGGGTACGAGGGCTGACGGCCGCAACGGCGGCGCGCGCGGCGACCTCACACTTCCAGCCGCGACTCCTCCAGGTCGAGCTCCCGCTCGATCCGGTGCATCACCTCGTTGCTGATCTCGCCGCCGTTGCGTAGCTCGACCACGGCCCGCCGCTGCACTGTGTAGAGCTCGTGCATCAGCCGCTGGTAGGCGAGCGAGCGGTTCTCGATGCCGTCCTCATCCTCGATCTTCCCGGTCCGGACCTTCACGCGGCGCTGCCGGAACTCATACAGCCCGCGGAGGCGCTCGATCGTGTCGTCGAGGGTCCACTCCTCGACGGCCAGCTCGTCCAGCCGGTCCAGGGCGGCGCGAGCGGCAATCCACCGTGCCTTTGCCTCCTCGGCCTCCTCCTCGGCGCCGTCCTCCACCACCCCCAGGCGGCGGATCAGGTACGGCAGGGTCAGCCCCTGACCGACGACCGTCACGAGGATCAGAGCGAAGGTGATGAACAGGATCAGCTCGCGTTCCGGAAGCGGCGCGCCGGCATCGGTCTCGAGCGGCAGCGCCAGCGCGGCGGCCAGCGAGACCGCTCCGCGCATCCCCGACCAGGCGGCCACGATCCGCGGCCGAGGGCCCACCCGCCGCTCCCGCTGGGCGGGCCGGCGATCGAGCGCCCGGATCACGTAGGGCATCGTGAACGTCCAGACGAAGCGGGCACCGATCACGGTGGCGCAGACAAGCGCCGAGTAGCCGAGCAGCTCGCCGGTCGTATAGGCGCCGAGGCCGTCCGTGATCACCGGTAGTTGCAGCCCGATCAGGATGAACAGCGTGGCGTTGAGGAGAAAGACGAGGATCTCCCAGACCGCAAAGCTCTGCAGGCGCGTCTGAGGCGAGACCAGCTCGGGGCCCCGCCAGCCCAGGTAGATCCCGGCGGTGACGGCCGCCAGCACGCCCGAGAGGCCGAGCTCGTCGGCTGGGATGAAGGCGGCGTAGGCCGTCAGCAGCGAGATCGTGATCTCGGTCGGCGCGTCGTCGATCCGGCGCCTGATCTCCCCGACCAGGAAACCGACCGCCAAGCCGATCGCGATCCCGCCGGCCGCCGCTCCCACGAACTCGAGCCCCGCGTCGAGCGCCGAGAAGCTCCCCCCCACCGCGGCGGCCACGGCCACCCGGTAGGCCACGAGCGCGGTCGCGTCGTTCACGAGGCTCTCGCCCTCGACGATGTTCACGAGCCGGCGCGGCGCCCCGACCTGGCGCATGATCGCCGTGGCGGCGACCGGATCGGTCGGCGAGACGATCGCGCCGAGCGCGAAGGCCAGCGGCCACGAGAGCCCGATCGCCTCGTGCGCGACCACCGCGACGGCCCCGATCGTCACGAGCACCAGACCGATCGACGTCAATGAGATCGCGCGCAGGTCGCTGCGCAGTGCGCGCAGGTCCGAGAAGAAGGCTGCCGCGTACAGCAGTGGCGGCAGGAAGATCAGGAGCACCAGATCCGGCTCGAGCTCGATCTCCGGCATGCCCGGAAGCAGACCGAGCACCAGCCCCCCCAGCACGAGCGGAATTGGATAGGGCACCGACAGCCAGCGCGCGATCACGTTCAGGCCCGCGACCGACACGAACAGCGCCGCCAGGACGATCTCAAAATCCTCCACGGCGGAATTGTTGCCTGCCGGGGGTTGCGGGGCTGCGCCTGGGCCGCTAGTTAATCGGAGTGGCCGACCCTTTGGGGCGTCGGGGGTGGCGGGGTACCGGGGTTCGAAAACAGTAGGTAGGGAGTGGGTCCGGACGCGGGAGGAGGGTCACTAGCACGCGCTGTTCGTGATGCGCCGTGCGTGCGCCTGGAGGCGCGTTGTGCGTGATCGTATCGCGCCTTCGTCAGTTATGGTCTATAACCCATCGACCACGAAACGAAGGCCGGGTCACGGATCGGAAAAAGTGGCCTTCGATCAGGCCGATGCGTGACGTTTGGCGACTCTCGTGCAGATACCGCCCGCGGCAGCCCAACACCGCCTCGACCACATCCCCCTACCTACCCGGTCTTCGCTTGCACCCGAGCACGGTCGAGCCCCCGCCGGCCACCTGAGGAACTACACTAGCCGGCGTCGATCAGCTTCTCGACGCGGGCCAGCGAGGTCTCGACCCGCAGGACCATCGCGTCGAGGGTGCTGCGCGCCGCGTCGACGCCCTTGCTGGCTCCGGTCAGCGAGCTGCGGATCTTCTGTGCGTCCTTGAGGGCCGACAGCGCCTCCTGGGCCGCATCACGGACGCCCGCCGCGTCCAGCGCAAGGTCGCGCTCCGCCGCCATCAGGCAGCGGCACCGCGCGTAGCGGTAGGCAAGTTCGAGCGCCGCCGGGTCCATGGTCTCCTTGTCGAGCGCGACGATCATCTTGTTGCCCTCGTACTCGTGCAGCTGCTGGCGCCCGGAGGGCACCTTCTCCTCGGAGGCGACGAGCAGGATCGCGAAGCCGGCATCGCGCTCCTCGAGCGCAGCATTGAGGACTGCCCAGGCTGCGTTCTTCGACAGCCGCTCATCCTTCGCGTCGATCGCGATGCGGCCGGCGGCGGCGCCAGAGGCGGCGTCGATCTCGATCACGATGTCTCCCTGCTTGCCGCCGCTGGCCGAGCGCGCGTCGCCGACGTGGTGCGCGACGTCTCCGCGTGCGGTTGCCATCTCTTCGACCAGGTCGAAGGCGTGCTGCTCGAACTCGCGGCCCTTGCCGGTGCCCCGCTCGCGCTCGGCGGCCAGCTCGAGCCCGGCCTCGCGTGAGTCGTGCAGCCGCTTCACCTCGCCTTCGAGGTGGGCGATCTTCTCGATCAGCCGCTCGTGCGCCGCGCCGGAGCGCTTCACCTCGTGCACAACCGATGCCTTGAAGTCGGCCAGCGGGTTGTGCCCGTCCTGGGCGGAGAACTGACGCAGCAGATCCTGACGGGAGTCGCTGAGCGACTTCGCCACCAGTTCCTTCACCTGGTGCTGGACGGCGGTGTTGCGGTCCAGCCCGAAGTGGCGCGTGACCAGCTCGGTGAAGTCCTCGGCCTGCGAATCGAGCAGCTTCGCCATCGCGCCGCCGTCCTCGCCCAGGAAGCGCTCGAACTGCTTCACGAGCCCGTCCTCGATCGACCGTGCCCGGTCCGCGAACGACCGCTCGGCCTCCGCAGCGGCATGCTTCAGTTCATGGCGGACCGCCTCGACCTCGGCCCCGGTCGCCTCGCGGTCGAGCACCCGCGCGCCGATGGCGAGCGCATCGGTAACGGTCTCCTCGGCGCCGACCTCGCGCTCGAGGCGGCGCTCGATCAGCTCGACCAGCGTACGGTCCGTTACCGCAAGCCCGTCGATCAGCACCTCGTCGCCGCGCGTCTCGATCACAGCGGCGCCGGCGACGCTGTCCTCGATCGCCTGAAGTTTCATTGCCTTGAGATTCATCGCAGCTTCCATGTCGAACACCACAAGGTATTCCTGACACCCGACGGAACTAAGGACTGAGGTCCCGAGCACCGATGCCCGCTCCCCACCACTCCTGCGCCGCGCTCGCGGCATTCACGCTGCTCGCGATGTCCTTAGGAGCGTGTGGCGATGGCGGCGACAGTGGGCCTGAGCCTGCACCGCCGCCGGGCGCGCGGACGCAGCCGGCCGGCGTCTACAGATACGCGACCGAGGGCTTCGAGCGGATCGGTGGCCCCCTTCCCGGACGCCTCACCTATCCGGCGACCACGACGATCGAGGTCGCGCGCTCCGGCTGCGGGCTGACCGAGCGCTGGGAGGCACGGCCCGAGCGCTACGCGGAGTGGCGCTACTGCGTGACCGGAGCGACGTGGCGGTTGCGCTCGGTGACCGACTACCACGAGTTCTTCGGCAACGCACAGCGTCGCGCGTATACCTGCAGTGGGCGGGCCGTCCCACGACCCGCTCGGATCGAGCGCGGGTTCCGGTGGACCGACCGCTGCCGCGCGAGGAGCACGACGGCAGTCGCGCGCGGCCAGGTGCTCGACACCGCACGCGTGCGCGTAGGCGATGAGCTGGTCACGGCCGTCCACCTGCGTGTACGCACGAGCCTCGGCGGTGACGTGCGCGGCGCCTACACGATGGACTCGTGGCTGCGGCGCACCGACGGCCTGCTGCTGCGGCGCACGCTCAGGTCCGACAGCCGTGTCGACGCAATCATCGGTGCCGTGCCGGCGCACGAGGAGTACGAGCTGCGACTGAGATCCCTCACGCCGGGGGTTTAAACGCCGTCAGGTGGGTAGACGACCCTCCGCCATGTTGATCGCAGCGATAGTCGCCTTCTGCATATTGCTGTTCCTGGTCGCGATCCTGGCGCCGCGAATCTCGCGTCACATGGAGCGAGGCGGCGACGCTCCGCTTCGCGGCGGGCAGCGGGTGGCCGGAAAGGCGCCGGGGCCGCTCGGGCGCTGGTTGCAGAAGCCGTTCGGCAAGTCGCGCAAGGCTGTCCACAAGAGCGGCTCCGCCGGGCGCCAGACGCGCGACAAGATCGAGAACTAAGCCGTTCGCTGGGCGACCAGCTTGACCCAGTCCGGCTCCAGGAGCGCCGCCGGCATGTCGTCCCAGGGGACGACTTTGGTGGTGACGTCCTGCGGGCGAAAGCCGTCGCCGGCCGCCAGCTCGAGCACGTCCGGCATCGCAGGGCGAGCGTGCACCCGGCCGGTCTCGAACGTCACGATCTTGAGGTACATCTCGAACAGCGGCATCGGGACCGGCTCACCGAAGTAGATCGCTGTGCTTGTGCAGACACCGTCCGGGGCGGTGGAGCTCAGCGCCAGCTGGAGGCCGGCCGGGTCTCCGCTCGCGTCGACGGTGATCGCGAAGGGGCCCAGCCGCTCGGGCCCCGGCTCGAGGGCCTCGGCACCGAAGCCCGCCGCGGTCGCCCGGCGGCCCGCGTCGGCATCCACATAGGCGACCCGCTCGGCTCCGAGCACCCGCGCGATCCCGGCCGCATACAGGCCGATCGAGCCGGAACCGGCGCCGCCGACGATCAGCACGGCCGCACCCGGCTCGCGCTCCAGCGGCGGACCGACGGTGCGCCAGGCATCGGGAATGTTGTCCGAGGCGCTCGCAACGGCCGCCGGGTCCAGACCCTGCGGCAACGGCACCAGCATGTGATCCGCCCACGGGACCCGCACGACGTCCGACAGGAATCCGCCCCAATCGCCGCCGACCGCTCCGAAGCCGTACATCGCGGTCCCCTTGACCGAGCGGCAGTTTCCGGTACGGCCGCGCCGGCACGCCTCGCATTCGCCGCACGACACCTGGAACGGGACGCTGACCAGACTCCCCGGGGTGACCGACCGCACCCCGTCCCCCACCTCGACCACCTCGGCGACGCCTTCGTGACCGAGCGCGATGGGAACCGGGAACGGCGTCTCGCCTGCGATCATCGCCGCATCGAGGTCGCATGTCGCGACTGCGATCGGGCGCACGAGCGCGTCACCGTCCGATTGCAGGGAGGGCGCGGCCGCCTCCTGCCACTCGAGCTCCTGCGGCCCCGTGCAGGCGAGCGAGCGCATCATCGGCCTCAGCCGCTGTGGCCGGCGGGCGCCTCCCCGGCGGAGAACCAGTACGCGATCCCGTCCGGGTTCACGTACACCGGCGCACCGTTCGCCTCGAACGTGAGCTTGAAAGGGGCGCCGCGAGGGGCCGTCGTAAGCGCCCGCGCCACGCCCTCGACGTCCTCCTGCACGCGCAGCATCAGCTCGCTGTCGCCAAGGAACCTGATCACTGTCGCCATTGAGCCTCCTGGGGTAAGCGGGAGCCGATCTCCCGTCCGGCGAACCGCCGCCGGCCCTTGGTGGCCGGCCGAGCTATGGCGCCTGGCGTCCGGGGGGACGCGCGGTGACAACCCCGACGGCTCAGGCCGCAGCGCCCTCGGCGGCCAGCGTCCGCAGCCCGGTGAAGAACACCATCAGCATCGTCCCGAAGAGGTCATCGGGAACCGCGTCGGGCTCCAGCAGCTGCTCGAGGGCGATCCCGTTTGCCATCGCGAAGGTCATCACGGCGATCTGGTCATGCGGAACCGGTGGCTCGATGCCAAGTTCGTCTGCGCGCCGCTCGTACACCCCAGCGATGCGCCGGCGCAGGGCGCCGTAGCGCGTCACCAGCTCCTCCCTGAACTCGTCGTTGCGCGCGGCGTGGGCGGCGAACTCGAAGAACAGGCGCTGCCACTCCGGATCGGCGGCCAGGTAGTGGGAGAAGTCCAGGCCCGCGCGCCGCGCCTGCTCCTCCGGCTCGCTGTCGTCGGCCGCGACGCGGTCGATCTCCTCGATGCGGCCCGCGAAGCGCTCGTCGAGCATCGCCAGGAACAGCTCCTCCTTGCTCTTGAAGTTCGCGTAGAAGGCGCCCTTGGTGAAGCCGGCGTCCCCTGCCACCTCGTCGATCGAAGCCTGCTGCAGCCCTCGACGCGCGAACACCCTGGCCGCCGACTTCATCAAGCACGAGCGCGTGTGTGCCTGCTGTTCCTTGCGTGTCCGGCGGGGCGGCATCAGGCAGCCGCCTTCGCCGGTGCAGCCGGCGCGACGTGCGCGGGCGAATGCCGCGGCGCCATCACGACCTCGGTCCCGCGCCCTGGTACGAGTGTGATCACACGCCGCGCGACGCTGCTCGGACTCCTGCCGGGCCGGTCGCAGCGCGGCCTCGCGGGCGATCACCTTCAACACGGTCTTCATCTCGAACAGCGCAAAGGTCGCGCCCGAGGCAGCGGCGCACCCCACCGCCGAACGGAATCCATGTATAGGTGCCCGCGGGCTGCTCGAGGAAGCGCTCCGGGCGAAACGCGTGTGGCTCCGGGTACACGTCGGGCCGCCGGTGCACGAGGTGGATGCATGGAGTGACCTGCGCACCGGCCGGCAGCTGCCAGCCCCCGATCTCGACCGGCTGGGTCAGCCGCCTCACGACGATCGGCAGCACCGGGCGCAGGCGCAGCGTCTCCTTCGCCACCGCGTCCGCGTATGTGTCCTCCCCGCTCAGTGCCTCCTCGCGCAGGCGCTCCCACTTCTCGGGATGGCGGACGAGCCGCTCGATCGCCCACGACAGGGACGTGGCCGTGGTCTCGTGGCCCGCGACCAGCAGGGTGATCAGCTCGTCGCGAAGCTCCTTGTCGCTCATCGGGCGCCCGTCCTCGTGACGCGCCTGCACGAGCAGCGAGAGCACGTCGTCGCGCTCGTCCAGGTCATCGGCGGCGCGGCGCCGCCGTGACTCGTCGATCAGCATCTCGTCGACCGGCTCGAGCGCTCGCCGGAAGAGGCCGGCCGACTCCACCCGCTCCGGGCCGAGCACGGCCATCATGACCATGTGCCGCATCTGCGTGGTCTCGGCGATCATTCTCTCGAGCCGCGCGCGCATCTCGGCCAGCCGGTCGGGCTCCCGGAAACCGAATACCGCCCGCATGATCACCTCGAGGGTGACCGACTGCATCCGGGGCAGGAGCGCGAACGGCTCGCCGGCCGGCCACCGGCGCACCTCCTGCTCCGCCACCGCGGTCATCACCGACTCGTAGCGCTGCATGCGCTCGCCGTGAAACGACGGCAGCATCAGCCGCCGCTGCGCGATGTGGTCCGGGCCGTCGAGCAGCAGTACCGAGTGCGGGCCGAGCACCGGCCGCAGGACGACGTTCGCCTCGCCGGCGTGAAACACGTCTGGATCCCCGGTGAAGACCTGCTTCACGTGGTCGGGATGGGACAGCATCACCCACGCGCCCTCCTGCGCGATGTTCAGCGTGAACATGTCGCCGTACCGGGCGCGACAGCGCTCCAGCCACGGAAGGGGACGCGCGATCCAGCCCACGTCCTGGAGCAGCCGCGGCATCGTGGGCCCGGGAGGCAGGGCGCTCACGGGGACACCACCTCGCGGGCGCCCGGAAGCAGCGGTCGCAGCAACGGCCGCCGGTGCGGGCAGGCACGCTCGCTGGCCAGCCGGGCCGGGATCGGCTCGGTCACGTTCTTCAGCCAGTGCAGCCGCCGGTCGGCGACCCGCACCTTGCGCATGCGGCCGGCCGCCTTCAGCGTCGATTCGCTGACCAGGACCTCGCCGCCGCCCGCCGCCGCGCAGAGGCGCGCCGCGACGTTCACCGTCGCTCCGTACCAGTCGCCGTCACGGGACACCGCCGGACCGGTGTGCATGCCGACGCGCACCGGTGGGAAGCCGGGCACCGCCTCGAGTCCGGAGACCACCCGCAGACCTAGGCGCACGGCCGGCTCGGGGTCTTCGCAGCGCAGCATCACCGCGTCGCCGATCGTCTTCACCTCCTCGGCGCCGTGGTCTCGCAGCATCGTTCGCACACGCTCATAGAAGTCGAGCGCGAGCTCCGCCGCGTGCTCGTCGCCGTTCGCCTCGGTCAGTGCCGTGAAGCCGACCAGATCACTGAAGATGAACGTGTGGTCCCTCATCGCCCCTCCGGAGTCCGCCGATCTCAGATACTGGACAGTACCTGAATACCCGGAGGTATGCCAGCCCTAACCGCTTCCTGAGGGAATCCGCAGCGCCCCGCCGATTGCTCCGCCCAGGTCCCCGAGGGCGGCAAGACGCACGTCGGGCGGGCGTTCGTCGGCGAACACGTGGGGCATCATCGCGGCGCGGATGCGCTCCACCATCGGCTCGCCGAACCGCAGCCCGAGACCGCCGCCGATCACCACCGCCTCGACGTCCAGCAGGTTCACGGCAGAGCCGATGCCGGCGCCGAGCGCCTTCACGGCGCGCTCGATCAAGTCCTGGGCGAGCTTGTCTCCCTGCTCGAGAGCACGCGCCCACACCCCGCTCGTGAGCCGGTCGCGGCCGCGCTCCTCCATGATCTCGAACAGCACGGTGTGCTCGCCGTCCTTGCTCAGCCGGCGCGCCCTGGCCTCCATGGCGGCGCGCCCGGCATAGGCCTCCATGCATCCGAGTCGACCACACGGGCAGCGTGCGCCGCCGCGGCGCACGACGACATGGCCGATCTCCCCTGCTGCTCCCCTGCCCACCCAGGGCTTGCCGTCGAGGACGATGCCGCCGCCCACACCCGTGCCCCAGAAGACCCCCAGCAGCGATGAGTAGTCCGTGCCGGCGCCCAGGGTCGCCTCGGCCTCGGTTGCGACCTGGACGTCGTTGGCGATCACGACCGGCACGCCCAGCGCGGCCCCCAGCTGCGGCCCAACCGGGAACGCGTCCTTCCAGTCGCGGATGTTGACCACATTCGAGACCGTGCCCGCGTCGGTGTCTATGTCGCCCGGGGAGCCGACGCCCACGCCTGCGAGCGCACCCGCGTCGGTACCGGCAGCCGTGGCCGCTTCCCTGAGCACCTCGGCCATCGCGGCGACAACTCCCGAGGGGCCGTCGTCGAACGGCGTCGGCCCACGCGCTTCTCCCTGCGCGCTGCCCTCCGGGTCCACCACCACCGCCTGGATCTTCGTGCCACCGAGATCGATGCCGCCGCGCATGCTCACCGCGCGGACACTAGTAGGGTCGTCCGATGGCCTTGAATGGAGCCGGCCCCATCGCGTCGGCGCACGTGTTCACGTTCCGGTCGCCGCGCGATGCCGTGCGGAGCCTCGTGCGCGACCGTGAGCAGCTTGCACGTGTGCCGGGACTGCGTTTCGCACGATTGGTGTTCGCCGGAGCCCGCCGCTGGGAGGCGATGGCCGTCGGGTGGATCGACCCACGGCGGCAGCTGGCCATGTGCGTGTGGGAGGACGAGGCCGCGCTCGACCGGTTTCGCGAGCGGTCACCGATCGGGCGCGCGTGGCGCGGGCAGGCAGACCAGCACTGCGAGGTGCGCATGGCACCGTTTCGTACGCACGGCACCTACCGCGGTCTCGAGCCGCTCGCCGGCCTGCGTGCGCAGGCCGCCCCGGCGGGCCCGGTCGCCATGCTGACGTTCGCGAACATCCCCACGCGCGGCCTCGCCTACTTCTACCGCGGGATCCACCGGTCGACCGGACCACTGCTCGCGTCCGACGGCCTGATCGCGGCGGTCGGCGGGCCCGAGCGGTTGGGCCGCGGCGGCATGACATTCACCATCTGGGACTCTCTGCCCGACGCCCTCAGGTTCTCCTACCGCCGCGAACCGCACCGGGAGATCGTGCGGAGCGTGCACGAGCACGAGCGGCTGATCGACTCGATGTTCATCCGGGCGCGCCCCTACGCGATCGAGGGCGATTGGTTCCCGTTGGAGTCGCTTTGCCGGGCGGTTCGCGGACCTTGCTCGCTCTATGCCGAGTGCGCCAGTTCCAGGCCGGCCCGCGGCCACTCCGCCCGACCCAGCCTTCCGCTCCCCGACAGGGTGACGTAGGCGGTCCGCAGCCCCTCCCCGCCGAAGCAGATGTTGGTCGTGAGGATGTCACCGGTCTCGACGAAATCGACCACGGAGCCGTCCTCCGGGCTGACCGACGTGATGCCTCCGGAGCCGAGCGTCGCCAGGCACACGTTGCCATCGCCGTCGACGGCCAGCGAGTCGATGAACTGGAAGCCGGGCAGCCGCGCCAGCAGCTGGCCGTTGTGGGGCAGCAGACCGGGTGGAGGCTCCACCACGCCGGGCGCGGTGATCGGCCACCACCACACACAGGCGGTATAGGTCTCGGCGACGTAGAGCCGCGTGCCGTCCGGCGACAGCCCGAGGCCGTTCGGGGCGTCGAGCGGATGCACGACCTCCCGGATCTCGGACCCGTCCGGCTTCGCGTAGAAGACGCCGGTACGGTCGTTCGTGCGCTCCTCGCGCAGGCCGTGGTCGGTGAACCAGAACCCGCCGTGCGCATCGAAGACGATGTCGTTGGGAGCGCGCAGTGGCCTTCCCTCGCACTCCGTATAGAGCACCTCGACCTCGCCGGAGTCGATGTCCACCCGCTCGATCCGGCCGCCCTCGAAGTTGCTCGGCGGCTGGACCGGAAGCATCAGGCCGTCCATGTCGACGTAGTCGAACGCCTTGCCGTTGTTGCACACGTAGAGCTTCCCGTCGGGACCCACGGCCGCGCCGTTCGGACCGCCGCCGGTCTCGGCGACCAGGTCCGTCGCGCCGTCCGGGCTCACCCGCGAGATCCTGCCCCCGGCGATCTCGGTCACGATCACGCTGCCATCGCTGATCGCCACCGGGCCCTCGGGAAAAAGCAGGCCCGTAGCCATCTCCTGCACCTGCGTCATGTAGCTCTCCTCTCCTCGATGGGGAGCGGAGTCTAGTTCGCAGTCGGCAGTTCGCAGTTCGCAGTAAGCGACGCCCGCTGCGAACTGCCAACCGCCGACTGCGACCTATTTACGCCCTTCCAGCTCCCTGCCGAACGCGCGCTCCACCCCCTGCGTCATCGTGCGCTGGAAGGTGGCCAACACGGCCTCGGAGGCGAGCGGGCGCAGGCGCTCGAGCGCCTCGCGCACCTGCGGCCATTCCTCCTCGGGGCGCCCGGCCTCGACGAACGGCTTCCAGATCGCCTCCAGGAACAGCTCCACGAACGCCTTCGAGATCGCCTCCGCGCGCCGCACCACGACCTCCGCGACCTCCAGCACGATGCGCGGCTCGACGCCCAGGGCCAGCAGCTCCTCCCCCGCGCGGTAGAGCGTCGGGCTCGGCACCTCGAAGCGGCCCTCGCCGATCGGGCGGATCAGGCCCAGGCGCCGGGCCTTCGCGAGCTGCTTGCGGTCCATCAACCCCCAGCGCTCGTTCAGCTCCGTGACTTCGATGAACTCGGGCGACTCCTGCTCGAACGGCGCCATCAGCGCGCGCTTGAAGCCGAGCACCTCCTCGCCGGAGCCGTCGGAGACGTCCACCAGGCGCTTGATCGCCTGGAGGTTGAACCCGTCGGACTGCATCTCGTTGATCAACTCCAGACGGGTGACGTGCTCCGAGCCGTAGTAGCCCGTGCGCCCGCGGATCTCCGGCGCCGGCAGCAGGCCGCGCGACTGATGCGCGCGGATGTTGCGGACCGTCATGCCCGTGCGGGCCGCCAGTTCCTCGATCGTCAGGCGCTCGCCCTTCTCTGTGACCACCCCCACATTGTAAGCCGCCTTTTCATGTAACACTGTTTGATGTAACGTTAATCGGGGACAACGTTCTCGACCCAATGTCGAGGGGAGGACTCAGATGGCCGGTTTGACACTCATATCTGCCGCCGCGTCGGAGCCGGCCGGGGGCGCAGCCACCGCCGACATCGTGATCGCGACGCTCGGCGCCACTGTCCTGACCGCGCTCCTGCTCGCACTCGGGATGGGCCACCGCTCCGGTCGCGTGAAGGTCCTCGGGCACCTCGCCGCGTGGACCGAGCGCAAGTCCGGGCTGCCGGGATGGGCGGCGCTTCCGGGCGCCATCTCCTCCGTCGCGCTGCTCGTGGCACTGCTGGGGATGTACTGGGACATCTCGCTGCACATCGACCAGGGGCGTGACGCCGGCCCCCTCGCCAACCCGGCGCACTATCTGATCCTCGCGGGGCTGTTCGGGTGCTTCGCCGCCGGCTTCCTGGCGATCGTCCTCCCGACCGAGCGTCCCGGGCGCAGCGCCGTGCGCATCACCCGCGACTGGCATGCGCCTGTCGGCGGTGTGTTGCTGTTCGCCTGCGGCGCGTTCTCGCTCTCCGGCTTCCCGCTCGACGACTTCTGGCACCGGCTCTTCGGTCAGGACGTGACGCTGTGGGGTCCCACCCACCTGATGCTGATCGGCGGTGCGGCGATGACGCTCGTGGGCCGCTCGGTCCTGCTGGTCGAGGGCGCCCGGGTGGCACGGGAGCGCCGCGACGGCGAGTCCAAGGCGCGTGCGCCGGTCGCGCTTCGGTTCCAGCGCGGCGCGCTCGTCGGCGCCTTCCTGATCGGGCTCTCCACCTTCCAAGCAGAGTTCGACTTCGGCGTCCCGCAGTTCTCGCTCCTGTTCGGGCCGATCCTCGTGATGCTCGCCGGGTCCGTGGCACTGGTGGCCGCCCGCCTGTGGGCGGGACCCGGGGGTGCGCTGCTCGCGGTCGCGCTGTACGTCGCCGTGCGCGGTGGCGTCTCGGTGCTGGTCGGACCTGTGTTCGGGGAGACCACTCCCCACTTCCCGCTGTACGTGGCGGAGGCCGTGATCGTCGAGCTGGTCGCCGTGCGCGGCCTGGTCGCGCGACCCCTGGCCTTCGGCGCGGTTGCGGGCGTCTGATCGGAACGGCCGGCCTGGCTGCCGAGTGGGGCTGGTCGCATGTCTGGATGCCGATCGCCTGGCCGGAGTCGATGCTCCCCGAGGCACTAGCCGTCGGCCTGCCGGTCGCGGTCGCCGGTGGCGTGATCGGCGCCCTGGTCGGTGCCGCGCTCGCGTCCGACCACGTCCCGCGCCCGCGGGCTGCGCTGCCCGCGCTGGTCGCCGCAAGCCTCGTGCTCGCGATGCTGATCGGCTACGGCCTTCAGACCTCACCGATCCCCGGCGAGAGCGCGAGGGTGAGCCTCACCGACGTCGGCCGCGGCCCGGATCGCCACGTCTCGGCGCGCATCGAGCTCAGTCCCCGTGGCGCCGCCGGCGATGCCCGGTGGCTGACGGTCACGGCCTGGCAGGGCGGCGGGTTCGTGCTCGACACCCTCGAGCGGGTCGAGCCCGGCGTCTACCGGACGACCAAGCCGATCCCGGTGCACGGCGAGTGGAAGGCGCTTCTGCGCCTGCACCGCGGCAACTCCCTCCAGGGCGTGCCGATCTACCTGCCGCGCGATCCTGCGATCCCGGCGGCGGAGGTGCCCGGCCGAGCGCACGTTCGTGCGGACGTTCGTGCCCGACAAGCGACTGCTGCAAAGAGAGGCCAAGGACGGCACGTCTCCGCTGTTGAGCGTGGCTGCCTACGGCACGGTGCTCGCGATCGCCCTCAGCCTGCTGGGCGGGATCACGTGGGGCCTTGCGCGACTTGCCGGAGCCGGCCGCGCCGATTGGCGCAGGCCGCCGCGGCGACCGCACGCGCGGGGCTTGACGCTCGGCCGCCCCGGCGCGACGCGCGCCTGATCGGTTGCGCCTGCGAAGGGCCTCGCCTACGTTGGATGGCGAGGCCCTTCAACGAGAGGAAGCGCATGAGGCGCACGATCACCACCGCAGTAATCGTTTTGACCGCGTCGCTGGCCATGGCCGGGACCGCCACAGCAGATCCGAACCCGGCGCATGCCAGTTGCATGGGGCTGGGGTCGGTGTTCTACGCGCAGGGCGCCGGGACCGAAGGCGTCACGGGCGTCCGTGCCGACGTCGTCCACATCGTGCAGGACTTCGCCCCTGTCCCGGGCTTGTACCTGAGCACCTTCGCGCAGGAGAAGGAAGGCGGCGCGATACCGGCCCCGTGCGGGGCTCGCATCGAGTAGCCGCAGCGTAGGCTAGCCCGACCGCGGACGGCACAGCCCGGGCGGGCGGCCGTCCCGGCCGTGCGCCGGAACCGACTTGCGACACGGCGGCTCGCAGCCGGCCAGCTCGACCTGGACCGGCTCCGGGCCGGTTACCACGACCTCCACGTCACAGCTGACGCGCGCACGGCGCGGGTCGATGGTCACCGAGGCGACGTTCGACGCGTCGACCACGAGCCTGTCGGCGACCGGCGCGGCGCCGGCGTCCCCCCAGGTCTTCGAGCGTGAGGTGAACGGCAGCGGGAAGATGCCGCCGGTCAGGATCCCGCCCGAGACGCTGGTCGGGGAGGCCACCGGATCGGCGAGACCGAACCCCTCCGAGCGCACGTCCACGACGCCCACACCCTGGTTGGCCGCGCCGTCACGCAGCTTCACGTCGGAAAGCCAGTACGCGTGCCCCGCGGCCGTCCCCGCATCCGCGAAGTCCATCGCGGGGTTGTACGCGTAGGTGACGTGCGGCGGGTCCCGGTCCACCCGCGCCGAGCCGAGGAACTCGGCCGCGGGCGCGTACTGGTCGTTGAACGCGAGCAGGATGTGGACCGTGGCGCCGAACTCCCAGAACGTGTAGCGGTATCCGAGGCTGTCGAGGAGCTGCGCCACTTCGCGTACGTCGGCGATCGGGACCAGCTCGTCGGCGCCGCCCGCCCAGATCAACACCGGGACGTTGCGAAGCGACGGCAGGAGCGGTCGCGTATCGGCGTTGCTGATGCCGGGTGGCCCGACCGTCGTCTGCACGCGCGCGAACAGGTCGGGAAACTGGGAGGCCAGCTTGTAGGCGCCGTAGCCGCCCATCGAATAGCCGGCGATCACGGTCCAGTCAGGATCGAGGGCGTAGCGGCGCGCGACGTCGGCCCACACCTCGAACACGTCCGCTCCGGCATGGTCGAAGTAGAACCCGTCCGGACCGCGCGCGTGCGGCGTGACCACGATCGATCCCTCGCCGCGCTCGCCGTACTGCGACTGGTTGCGCGAGGTCGAGTACTGGTTGTAGGTGCCGCCGAGTGAATGAAGCAGGAGCGTCAGCCCGTAGCCGCGGGACGGGACAGGCTTGCGCGGTATGTAGATCGAATACGGCTGCAGCTGCCCGCGGAACTCGCCCTTGCACGATTGCGGCAGGCTGCCGCCCAGGCAGACGGTTGAGAAGTCGATGCCCTGCGCGGTCTCGAAGCGGCTCGCGAGGATGCGGTTCATCGGCCCGTCCTGCGGCACCCCGCCGACCAGCCCGGGCATTTCGTCGTCGACGCCCGCAAGCAGCTTCCCGAAGTCGACCTCGGCGTGGAACCGGCCCAGGTCGCCATCGCGCAGCGCCCTTCCCTGCAGGCGGTCCCGCCACCACGTCGCGTCGGTCAGGGCGGTGAAGTCTGGTCCCTGGAACGGCTCGTGGAACCGGAAGGCGGCGTTGAAGATCGCCGCCGGCTGCGACAGCCCGCCCGCTCCGCCAGGGGTGGTCGTGGTCGCGCTCGCGCCCGGCGCCAGGTACCGACCCTGCTCGACGTCCCAGAGCCCCACCCCGGCCGACATCCGCACCGTGCCCGTTCCCGGGTCCCAGTCGGAGCGTGGGACCTTGACGGTGAACTGGCGCCGCTTGCGGTCGAGCTTCACGCCCGGCGTCCCCGCACTCGCCCCGGTGGACGCGTCGGCGAGGCTCGCCTGCTCGCCATGCACGGTCAGGAACAGGTCCGCGGGTGAGCTTACGTTCGCGCCGTGAGGAAGCTGGTGCGCGACTTCGGACGTGCCGCCGATCGCGATCGTGAAAGCCACCCGCTCCGGATCCTGGAGCGTGTTCAGCGTGACCCGGAAGGCCGTTGCCTTGCGCAACGCGCGCACGCGCAGCTCCACCAGGTCGGCCGCATTCCCGGCATAGACGGGATCCGTGGGGTACGTGTACGACCCGCTCGGCGCGGAGGCGCCCTGGTCCGCGTTGCGGCGCGGGTCGCCGGGGTCGCGCGCGGCGCGCGCGCCATGGTCGTCGTACAGCCAGTCCTGGTAGAGGAATTCGCCGTCGCGGTAGGCGCTCGCCCCGGAGATCAGGATCGGGGGCGCCTTCCAGAAACCGGTGTTCTCGAGTTGCGGCGCGCGCGGCGCGGGCGCGTAGAGGATGTCGGGCCCGGGGCGCGCACCGGAGTCGACGCCCGGCAGGGATGCGGCGGCGGATGCGGGCAATGCGAGGAGCACCACGACGATGCCGGCCGCGAGCACTTGCAGCGCATGCGACCGGGCACTCCCCCCTGCTCCCGTGCCCCTCACGCGACCCACCCTATCCCGAACGGGATAGGCCGGGGCGGCGCAGGTGCGCAAACGGGGCCGGTGAGGCCCGGCCAGCCGTTCCGGCCAAATCCGTTTTCACTCCGGGCTGCACGAGGCGATCGCTCGTACATCCGTCCACCCGCGTGCCACCCCTACCGCCTTGCCCGCCACAGGGCGATACCTGATCCTGACGTGGCTGACCCTTCCACCAGATTGAGCGACACCATGCACCGGCGCCAGATGGCCCGGTTCGGAGCGCTCCTCTTCGGAGGCGGCGCAGCCGTGACCGCGCTCGGACTGGTGCTGCCCCACCAAGCGCAGGTCGAAGAAGCCGGGCTCGCGGCCGTCGCGGCGGGGGCTGCGCTGGGGGCGGCGGCGCTCGCCTTCAGGGGGGAGCGCCTGCCACGGTGGGCATTCCAGCTGGTCGCCACGGCGGGCACGGTGTTCGTGTCACTCGCGCTGCTGTTCAACGGAGAGCGCAGCGGCGGTCCCGCCGGCGGCGACGAGATGTATTACCTGTGGGTCGTCCTCTACGCCGCGTACTTCCTCGGGCCGATCGCAACGGCGACGCAGGCGGCCGGGATCGCCGTGGCCTATGCCGCCACGCTGACCGCGATCGACCCTGGTCCGATCGCGGTCAGCAGATGGCTCAGCACGGTCGGGCTGGTGGTCGGATCGGCTGTCGTCGTCCGCCTGCTGAGCGCCCGGGTTGCAAAGCTGGTCGACAACCTCGAGCAGGTGGCCCGCACCGATCATCTGACCGGCATGCCGAACCGGCTCGCGTTCGAGGAGCTGTTCGACCGTCAGGTGTCTTGCGCCGTTCGCACCAACCGGCCGTTCGCCCTGCTGCTCGCCGATCTCGACCGTTTCAAGGAGCTCAACGACCGCTTGGGGCACGCGGCGGGCGATGCCGCCCTGGCCGAGCTCGGCCGTCTGTTCACCGCGGAGCTGCGAGGCCACGATCTGGCCGCGCGCGTGGGCGGCGACGAGTTCGCAGTGCTGCTGCCCGAAACCGACCGCAACGGCGCCCTGGAGATAGGGGATCGAATCGCCCGCGCCGTCTTCGAACGGTTGCGCGCGCGTGGAGCTCCGGTGACGCTCAGCTACGGTGTCGCGACCTTCGGCGCGGACGGGCGTACTCTCGACGACCTCACGAAGGCGGCGGACGAGGCGCTGTACACGGCAAAGCGACATGGCCCGCTCGGCATGCGGGCGACCGCGGCGGCCGGCTAGCACCGCGCGTTATCGAAGAGCCCTTGGCGGGTAGATCTCGCTACGTGAAGGGCAGGTTTTGGGGGACCCTCCTCGTTGTGGCGGTCACGGCGCTGTCGGCAACCGGTGTGGCGCGCGCGGACCTTGCTCCGGGCATCCCGCCGCCCGGTGCGAACGACTGGGGCTGCACGCCCTCGGAGCAGCGGCCGAACCCGGTCGTGCTCGTGCACGGGACCTTCGCCGACATGACCGTCTCGTGGAACCTGATCTCCCCGGCGCTCGCCTTCGACGGGTACTGCGTTTTCGCACTCGACTACGGCAATCGCGGGATCGGCCCGATCGAGGAATCCTCAGCGGAGCTCGCCGCATTCGTGGACCGGGTGCTGGCCGCGACCGGAGCTTCGAGGGTGTCGTTGGTGGGCCACTCGCAGGGCGGGATGATGCCGCGCCACTACATCAAGTTCCTGGGCGGCAAGGATCGCGTGAACGACCTGATCGGGCTGGTGCCGTCGAACCACGGCACGACGACGCCCCTGGCGCCCGTCGCCGGAGACATCGGTTGCGTCTCCTGCGACCAGCAGGTGGCCGGTTCGACCTTCCTCGTCGACCTGAACGCCGGCGACGAGACGCCCGGCAGCGTCTCCTACACCCAGGTCACGACGCGCTACGACGAGGTCGTGACGCCGTACCGGTCGGCGTACCTGGCGCCTGGCCCGCGCACCACGAACGTCACTCTGCAGGACCGCTGCCCCCTGGATCTGGTCGATCACCTCGGGATCATCTACGACCCCGCCGCCCTGCAGTGGGTAAAGGATGCGCTTGCCAGGCCAGGCGCAGCCGATCCAGCCTTCCGGCCGCGCTGCCTGTAACCCGGAACCACTACGCGGTGACCTGGCGCGGGTTCTTGATCGGCGTCAGCACCGCTTCGATCTCCGTGCGCCGGCTCTCGAGCCACGGCGGGAGCACCAGCGTCTCGCCGAGATGCTCCGGGTCCTCGTCGGCCGAGAAGCCCGGGCTGAACGTCGCCAGCTCGAACAGCACGCCGCTCGGCTCGCGGAAGTAGATCGAGCGGAACCAGAAGCGGTCGATCACCGGCGTCGGGTGTGCGCCCGATTCGATCACGCGCTCGCGCCAGCGCTCGTGGTCCTCGTCCTGCGAGGCCCACGCGACATGGTGGACCGTGCCCGCTCCCTGCACGCCGCGCTCCGCCGGCGGCGGGTCGTAGGCGTATAGGCCGCCGCGCCGCTCACCGCGCGCCTCCCAGCCGTCGTCGGTGGGCTCGAAGGCGAGCCCCTGCTCCAGCAGTGGGCGGCTGCGCTCCGGATCGGAGCTGTATGCGCGCACGGCGTCGAAGCCCTGCAGCGCCAGCTCGCGGGGGATCTCGGGATGCTCGGCGATCAGCGGCGCGTCCGGGGTGTCGACCACTGCCAGCTCTAGTTCCAGGCCTTCGAAATCCCTGAAGCGCAGCCGGTCGCCGAGGCGCTCGGTGGCGTGGCCCTCGCCGCCGAGCCGCTCCGCCCAGAAGTCGAGCGCGTCCGTGGACGCGACGCGCCACACGATCCGGTGCACCATCCCGTCGCCGGCGCGCCCGCGGGCGGCCTGCGGGAACTCGAAGAAGGTGAGGTCGGCGCCAGGGCTCCCCTGCTCGTCGGCGTAGAACAGGTGGTACACGTCGGGGCTGTCCTGGTTGACGGTCTTCTTCACCATCCGCAGCCCCATCAGCCGCGCGTAGAAGTCGACATTCGCGGGCGCGTCCGCGGTGATGCAGGTGACGTGGTGGATGCCCTCGAGCTTCACCGATCGCATCGTAAAGAAACTGTTACTGAACGTTTCTTCAACTGCCGACGGGGGTACGTATCGGCCCATGCGTCGGAGGTTGACCGAGCCCGAGCGGAGGCACGCCCTCGCGCTCGAACGCGAGCTGACCGCGGCACCGGAATCGACCCTGCGCCGGCGCGAGTTCGTGCAGCGCACCGCGGTCACGGCCGGACTCGCCGGAGCCGCTGCCTCGCTCCCCCTGAACCTGCTCCTTTCGGAGGCCGCCAACCAGGAGGCGCGCGCAGCGAGGCTGCCCAGCCCGTCGAACGTCCCGATCGACCATTTCGTGATCCTGATGATGGAGAACCGCTCCTTCGACCACTATTTCGGCTGGCTGCCGAACGCCGACGCGGTGCAGCAGCGGACATATCTGGACCCGGACAACGGCGGCGTCCCGGTCGACACCCGGCACGCGTCGACGCTCGGCCAGGCTCAATGGCAGGGGTGTGGCCATCCGGACCCCGACCACTCCTGGGGCGGTGGCCGCGCCCAGCTCGGCAGCGCCCGGCTCGACCCGGCCCGTGAGCCCGACGGCTTCCTCGCCGGGGACAGCGACGAGTTCGCGCTCTGCTACTACGACGAGGGCGATCTCGGCTTCATTCACCCTGCCGGCGCCGAGTTCACGATCTACGACCGCTTCCACTGCTCGCTGATGGCCTCGACCTGGCCGAACCGCTACTACAAGTGGTCGGCCCAGTCGGGCGGCAGGAAGGACAACACGCCGCCCGCCGAGACGGCGGGCAACCAGTGGGAGACGCTGTTCGACCGTGCCCTGCGGAACAACCCGGCGAACGTGCCCGGCCCGGGGCTGCTGACCGCGCGCTACTACAACTCCGACCTGCCCTTCTCGGCGGTCTGGGGTCCGCGTGGCGTGCCCTGGACACGGCCGGTGGCCGACTACTACGCGGACTGCGCCGCCGGCACGTTGCCGAACATCACGATCGTCGACCCTCCGTTCCGCGACGGAGGGGGCGGGGACGGCGTGTCGGCCGACGAGCATCCCCTCGGCGACGTGCGGCTCGGGCAGGCGTTCATGTCCGACGTTGCGCACGCCTTCATCGAGTCGCCCAACTGGGAGCGCGGGGCGCTGTTCATCGTCTACGACGAGTGGGGCGGCTTCTTCGACCACGTGCGGCCGCCGAGCGTGCCGGATGCCCGCCAGAGCTCGAACATCGACGAGGACTTCGGGCTGATGGGCTTCCGCATCCCGGCCGTCGCGATCTCGCCCTACGCCAAACGCGGCGCCGTCAGCCACCTGCCGTGCGGCTTCGAGTCGATCATCAAGCTCATCACGTACCGCTTCGGCCTCGGCAGCCTCACCACGCGTGACGCGCGTGCCCGCAACATCGGCGACAGCATGGACTGGCGGGGGCCCAACCTCGAGCGGCCCGACCTGCCCGACCCGGACCGGATCGTCTCTGCACCGTGCACGTTCGGCGGCGGCGACATCGAGGACGCCGGGCAGTCTCATGCGAGCGATCTCGCCGCCCTCGAAGACCTCGCCGCGCGCTTTGGCTTCCCGACGGGCACCGGCAGCCCGGCTGAGATCTTCCGCGAGCCGGATTCGCTCCAGAAGGCGCTGGGTTAGCCGCCGGCGGGCCGGCGGGCCGCGAGGCGCTCCGCGGACTGCGGGTCGTGCGTCGGTAGGTACACGACGTGTTCGTCCTGCGCGAACCGGTGGATCCGATCGAGCGTCTCGCGCGCCCTGCCGGGATCCGGTGACACGCCGTCGACCGCCCCGGCCAGCATCAGGGCCTCCGTGTACGAGGTGTCGCCGGCCAGGAACACGAAGCCCTCGTCCTCGGCAACCACCACCGACACGTGACCGTTCGTGTGCCCGGGCGTCGCCACGATCCGAACGTCGCCGGCGTCCGTTAGCCGCGTGCTCGCGGGGAACGGCCCGAACGGCTCGGCCGGGAGATCGAGCAGCCGCGGCGCGAACCAGGCCGGCCAGCGGTCCGGGAGGTAGCCACGGAGCTTCCCCATGAATCCCGAGGCGGTCTCGTGCTCGGTCCGTGTCACGAGCACCTCGCTGTTCGGAAACTGCGCCAGGCCGCCCGCGTGGTCGGTGTGCAGATGCGTGAGTACCACCCACCGCACGTCGCCCGGCTCAATCCCGACGGCGCGCAGCGCGGGACCGATCTCCTGCTCAGGCGTGACCGACATCCGCACCGCCAGCCTGAAGTAGGGATGCCAGCGCGGGAAGTAGCCGGGCTGCGAGGCGCCCGCCGTCTCCCCCGTGTCGACCACGATCACCCCCTCCGGGTGCTCGACGGCCCAGGCGTGGATCGGCAGCGGCTCGGTCCACTCGCGGTCGCGCAGGGTGTTGATCGCCCGGGCCGGACCGCGGCCTACACCCTCGACCTGCCGGGTCCTGATCCGGACCGTGCCCGTCTGGAGTGCATGCACCTGCATGAATCGCGGAGGATATGCGCCGATGAGGGTCGGGATCATCACCGGGACCGGGACGTATGCACTTGCCGGCCTCTCCTCGGGCCTGCGCGAAGCCGCGTCCGAGGCGGTCGAGACCCGCTTCGGTGAGGCACGGGTGCGGCGCGGGCTGATCGGCGACACCGAGGTGCTGCACGTCTCGCGCCACGGTGAGGGCCACGTGCGGCTGTCGAATCACGTCACCCACCGCGCCAACATCACGGCGCTGCAGGAGCTCGGCGCCGAGGCGGTGATCGCCGTCACGGTCTGCGGCGCCGTCGACGCCTCGCTTCCGCTCGGCTCGCTGGTCGTCTTCGACGACCTGCACTTCATCGCGAACCGGTTCGCCGACGGCACGCTCTGCACGCTCCACGACACGCCCGGCGATCCGCGCCGCGGGCACTGGATCTACGAGGACCCGTTCGCGCCCGGCGTGCGGGCCGCGCTGCTCGAAGGCTGCGCAGCCGTGGGCGTTTCCGTCCGTGACGGTGGCTGCTACGGGCATGTGGACGGGCCGCGTTTCAACACGCGCGCGGAGATCCGTTCCCTCGCGCTCGCGGGGGTCACCGCCGTGAGCCAGACCGCGGGCCCCGAGACCGTCCTGTGCGGTGAGAGTGAGCTGCCGTACGCCCTGCTCGGCTACGCGACCGACTACGCGAACGGGGTGACGGAGGAGGCCACGCCGGTCGAGGAGCTGCTGCGCCTGATCGCCGCCAGCGCCGAGGTGTTCGCAACGGTCCTGGCGGCCGCCGTGCCGAGGCTCACGGGCCAGGACCTCTCGCCGCCCGGCGTGGTCCACCGCTTCGAGGACTGACCTAAGGCTTCTCGTAGCGCACGAGGGCATGCACGTCATGCCCGGCGAGCGCACTTCGGCCCTCGAGGTAGTCCAGCTCGACCACGAATGCGCAGCCCGCCACTCGCCCGCCGAGCTGCTCCACCAGGTCCGTCGTGGCCTTCGCCGTGCCCCCGGTGGCGAGCACGTCATCGTGGATCAGCACCCGGGTTCCCCCCTCCAGCGCGTCGGCGTGAACGTGCAGCTCGTCGAGGCCATACTCGAGCCCGTACTGTGCACTTACCGTCTCCTGGGGCAGCTTGCCCGCCTTGCGCGCGGGCACGAATCCGACCCCCAGCTCGCGCGCCAGCGCCCCCGCGAATATGAACCCGCGCGCCTCGGCAGCGACGATCAGGTCTATACCGAGAGGACGGGCGTAGGCGGCCAGCTCCTGAACGACATGGTCGAACGCCGCCGGATCGAGCAGCAGCGGAGTGATGTCCCTGAAGACGATCCCGGGCTGCGGGAAGTCGGGGACGTCGCGGATGTGGTCCCGCAGGTTCAGCGGCCGGATGCTAACCGCGGTTGCGCGAGCACTGCGGGCGCCCCTACGGTGGTTTAAGCGAGCGCCGCAGGCGCGAAGCACGGGCGTAGCCCCAGATATTCCTAGGGGTCGGGTCGACAGGGAGGTCGTTGCATGCGTCGTGTCGGGTTGTCGTTGTTCGTGGCAATGCTGTGCTGCGCGGTTCCCGCGCACCCGGCGTTCGCGGATCATCCCGCCGGCGACGGCGCGCTGCTTCCCGACCTGCGGACCAAGGAGCCGGAGCGGCTCTCGATCGTCACCAGCAACGGTCAGCGGCGCCTGCGCTTCGACAACGAGGTCGGCAACGCGCACACCGGCCCGCTCGAGCTGGTCGGCACCGGCGCCTCCGACTGCGACGGCGACGGCGTGGTGCAGCCGGCCGAGAAGCCGGCGTTCCAGCGCGTCTACACCGACGGCGACGGCGACCGCGTCTTTCGCCGCGGCACGGACACGGCCTATTCCGAGTTCCAGACCGGGTGCATCGCATACCACCCGGCGCACAACCACCTCCACTTCCAGGATTTCGCCAACTACGCGCTCGCGCGCCTGTCGGACGGCGCAGTCGTGGCGTCGAGCTACAAGGTGACCTTCTGCATCATGGACAGCAAGCGCTTCTTCTCGGCACTGCCGAGCTCGCCGGGCAGCGCGTTCTTCACCGACTGCAACGGGCCCATGCAGGGCATCTCGGTCGGCTGGAGCGACGAGTACCCGTACACCCTTGCCGATCAGTACCTGGTGCTGAATCCCGGCGGCCAGTACATCGGCGACGGCGAGTACTGCTTGTTCTCCGTCGCCGACCCGGGCTCCCGCCTGCGGGAAGGCAGCAACGCCGGCAACGCCGCCGCCGAGGCCAACAACTGGGCATCGGTACGGGTGAAGCTCTCGAGCGCGGGAGCGACTGTCACGCGCTACTCGGGCACGAGCTGCTCCGGCGTCGGTCCCGAGCCCTGGAACACCTCGAGCGCGGGCGGCGACACCCAGGCGCCGAGCGCTCCCTCCGGCCTCAGCGCGACGGCCACATCCTCGACCCGCGTCGACCTGGCGTGGACCGCGGCAACCGACGACGCCGGGGTGACCGGATACCGGATCTACCGCGACGGGGCCATGGTCGGGACCGTCGGCTCGCTCACCGCTTACCCCGACACCACCACGCGCGCGGGCATCACCTACGACTACCAGGTGCGCGCCGTGGACGCCGCCGGCAACGAGTCCGCCCCGAGCGAGACGCGCAGCGTCACGACGCCGGTCACCGCGCGGTTCGCGGCTGCGGCCGACGCGCGTGTCGAGCAGGCGACCCCGGCGAGCAACTACGGGACGTCCACGACGCTTCGCACCGACGGCGGCAGCGATCCTGACGTGGAGACGTATCTGCGGTTCAACGTGACCGGTGTGACCGGACCGGTCACGAGCGCCAAGCTGCGCCTGCGCACCGGCACCGACACCGCCGACGGGCCGGCCGTATACGACACGGACTGGACCGGGCTCGAGACCGCCATCAACTGGAACAACCGGCCCGCGCGCACGAGCGCCGCGACCGACGACAAGGGACGCATCGGCTCCTCCACCTGGGTCGAGTACGACGTCACGTCTCTGGTGGCCGGCGACGGCGCCCACAGCTTCGTGCTCGCCCAGAGCTCGAGCGACGGCATCGACTACCGGTCGCGCGAGTACAGCGATGCAACCCGCAGGCCGGAGCTCGTGCTGACGTACTGACAGCACTGACAGCTTTGCTTGACACGTGCTGAGGCGCGTGGGAGGTTTGAACAAGCAGCTCGGACAGGGAGGTTCGGCGATTCGCACCGCAGTAGCAGCACTTTTTGGCACGCTCGTGCTCCTGGTGGGGGCGGCCCCGGCGCATGCCGGTCCGAGCCTGCACCTGGGCGAATCGGAAGCACGGGCCGGTCAGGTGGTGCATTTCTCCATCTCCGACGTCGACGAGGAGGAGGCCTACGTGATCCAGATCGGCGACCGCTCTGTGGCCGCGGGTAACGGCACGCAGTCCGAGCAGGTCTCCGGTCAGTTCACGATGCCGGACCTCGGCGGCGGCGAGCGAAAGGTCACGCTCGAGGCCGAGATCCGCGACCAGGACGACCGGAAGACCGTGAAGCGCAAGCTTCGCTACCTCGGGGGGCCGGCCCCGGCGTTGACCGTCGCCGACACGCCGCCGGTGACCCCGCCCGCGCCCGCCCCGGCGGCCCTGCCACCGGCCGCGCCCACGCCCGCGCCGGCACCCGCTCAGCCCTTGACCGTTGCAGGCGTGCCGGCCTCGGAGCCGCCCGCCATCAGGCCGCGGTCCCGGCGCGGGTCATCGAGACCGGCCCGAAACAAGTCCAGGAGCGAGCGGCGGCGGTCCCGGTCCCAGCCGCACCGGCCCAAGAGCCGCGGGCGGGACTCAACGGTGAAGCGGGCGAAGCGGAACAAGGCCAAGCGCGACCACGCTCGCACCGCACCGCTGTTCGACGGCGTCCCGGAGCCCGGTTCCGGAGGCTCGCGCGGCGGGTCCGACGCCCGCAGCGGTCTGAACGACCACAACACCATCGCGCCGCCGGCGGCCGCGCTGACCGTTGCCGGTGGAGACGCGAGTGGCGGGCTGACCGCAGCGACCGTGGTGCCTGCGCTGCTCGGCCTGGCGGCACTCGCCCTCGCCGGCATGGCGCTCCTGCGCAAACGGCGTACTTCGCGCTAGCCCCGGCGAGGCTCCGGCGTGCTCCTCGCGTACAACGCGTGGCGGGTCTGGCACGACCGCCGCAGTTTTAATATATGAGAGAAGTCGCCCACTAGGATCGCCGCCATGGACAGCAGAGGGTCCGGGCCGCTCGGCGCCGCGATGGCCGGGCTGGCCGCGTTTCGCATCACGCTCGGGGCGGCGAGCTGGATCGCTCCGGGGCGCCTGGCCCGCGCGTACGGCATCCCCGAGGACCGGCTGACGCCCGAGCTGGAGTACATGACCCGCGTGTTCGGCGTGCGCGCCGTCGCGCTCGGGGTCGGCTACCTCGCATCGTCGGGGGACGCGCGCCGGCTCTGGCACCGCCTGTGGCTGCTGTGCGACGCAGCCGACACGGTGATGGGCGCCGGCATGCTGGCCAGCGGCCGGCTCAGTCCGGAGCGCGGCGCCTCCGCCCTCGCCACGACGGCCCCGGCAATGGCGCTCGACGTCGCAGCTCTCGGCGCGGGGCGCTAAGCAGCCTCCGAATAGGCCGGCTCCAGCTCGGCCAACTCCGCCTCCGCCTCGGCCTCGGCTTCCTCCGCGGTCGGGACGCGGGCCGGCAGCACCGTCGATGCCACGCCCATCGCCAGGACCACGAGGAACGTGGCAATCAGGAACGCCAGGTGATAGCCGCTCGTGAGAGCGGACGACGTCGACTGTCCGCTTTCGAGCAGGGTGTCGGAGCGGGTCGTAGAGAGCGTGGCCAGGACGGCCAGCCCGAGCGCGCCGCCGACCTGCTGGGTTGTGTTCGCCAGTCCCGAGGCGAGTCCCGAGTCGCTGCGGGTGGCGCCCGACATCGCGAGCGTCATCAGGGCGGGGAAGGAAAGTCCAGCCCCGATCCCGAGCAGGACCATCACCGGCAGCAGCTCGCTCGCATAGACGGCGTCAGCCGGTGCTCGCGCGAACAGCGCCAGGCCCGTCACCATCAGCATGAGGCCGCCGAGCAGCATCGCCTTCGGGCCGAAGCGCTCACTGAGGCGCGCCGAGAAGCCGAGCGAAAACGTCCCGATCAGCAGTGCGACCGGTAGGAATGCCAGGCCGATCTCGATCGGTCCGTAGCCGAGCACTCGTTGCATGTACAGAGTCCCGAGGAAGAACATGCCGAACAGTCCGGCGACCATCAGCGCCTGCACCGCATTCGCCCCCGCGACGACACGCGACCGGAAGATCCGCAGCGGCACCAGCGGCGTGCCGGTGCGTGACTCGCGCAGGATGAAGGCGCCCAGCAGCCCGACGGCCGCGGAGCCGAACCCGAGCGTGTGCACCGACGCCCAGCCGTAGTCGCTCACCTTCACGATCGTGTAGACGAGCAGCATCAGCGAGCCCGTCACGAGCACGGCGCCGAGGACGTCGGCACCGCGAGCCAGACCGATTCCTTCGTCACGCTCGAGCAGCCTCCAGGCCACGATCGCCGTCGCCACGCCGATCGGAAGGTTCACGAAGAAGATCCAGTGCCAGCTGATCGCCTCCGTGAGAGCCCCGCCCGCCAGCAACCCGATCGAGGCCCCGGCCGAAGCGACGAAGCTGTAGACGCCGATCGCCTTCGCCTGCTCCCGCGGCTCGGGGAACATCGTCACGATCATGCCCAGGATCACAGCGGCGGTCATCGCGCCTCCCGCGCCCTGCAGGAAGCGCGCACCGATCAGCACCGTCTGGCTCTGCGCCAGGCCGCACAGCAGCGAGGCGGTGGTGAACACCCCCAGGCCGATCATGAAGATGCGCCTGCGGCCGATCAGGTCGCCAAGCCGGCCGGCGAGCAGCAGCAGGCCGCCGAACGCGATCAGGTAGGCGTTCACGACCCAGGCGAGGCTCGACTGCGAGAAGCCCAGGTCGTCCTGGATCGAAGGCAGCGCCACATTCACGATCGTCTGGTCGAGGATGATCATCAGGAACCCGACGCACAGGACGATCAGCGCGATCCAACGCTCTCGGCCACTCTCTACATGGTCTGGCTGGCTGATCGATGTGACTGTGTCGGTCATGGCATTGCCTCCTCGGAAAAGCGTCACCCAGGTTGTACGATGGATGTCGTACACCGTAGCAGTTGTACGACGATCGTCGAACAAAGGCCATTCGAGAGCCATGCAAACTTCAACCACCGAAGAGATCGCCCATCCCTCCCGCGCCGAGCTCGAGCTCGGCGCCGTACTGCACGCATTGAGCGATCCCGTGCGCCTCAGAATGGTGGCCGAGCTGGCCCGCAGCGATAGCGACAGAGCCCAGACCTGCGGCAGCTTCGACGTCCCGGTGTCGAAGTCGACCTGCACGCATCACTTCAAGGTGCTGCGGGAAGCGGGCCTGATCCACCAGCAGCCGGAGGGAACCACCCGCCTCAACACGCTGCGCCGGGATGACCTCGAGGCTCGCTTCCCCGGCCTGCTCGAGACGATCCTGCAGGCGGCGTCGCTGCCGGCAAGCCGCACCTGACGACTTCGGCGTAGCCTCCGTCCCAAACCCGACCTGACAGGAGGGCGAGATGGCAACACGCAACGGCAGCGCCGAGTGGCGCGGTGACCTCAAGACCGGCGACGGTGACCTGACGGTCGGCGACGGCGTCTTCAAGGGGGCGTATTCGTTCTCGTCCCGCTTCGAGGAGGGCGAGGGCACGAACCCGGAGGAGCTGATCGCCGCCGCACACGCGGCCTGCTTCTCGATGTCGCTCGGTAACGTGATGGCGCAGCATGGTCATCCCGCGGAGTCGGTTCGAACGGTGGCGAAGGTGCATCTGCGGCAGACGGACGCGGGCCCGGCGATCCAGCAGATCGAGCTCGAGACCGAGGGCCGCGTACCCGGAATCGACCAGGACCACTTCGCGGAGCATGCCGAGGAGGCCAAGAAGGGCTGTCCGGTCTCCCGCGCCCTGGCGGGCGTCGATGAGATCACCCTGACCGCGCGCCTCGTGAGCTGAGCGGCCGGCGGAGGACGCGATGAAGGACGTCCAACTCCAGTCCCCTCCATCCTCTCGCGACGAGGTCGAACGCATCGCACGCGACATCTCCTCGATCGCACGCGAACTGGCGCCCGAGATCGAACGCGGGCGACAGCTTCCCGGCGAGCTGCTCGACCATCTCCGCCGTTCCGGGCTGCTGCGCGCCGGTGCGCCGAGAGAGGTCGGGGCACTCGAGCTGGCGCCCGGGGTGGCGCTGAGGTGCGCGGAAGAGCTCGCCCGTGGCGACGCCTCCACCGGTTGGTGCGTCTCGATCGCGATCACCAGCAGTCTGCTTGGGGCCTACCTGCCGCCCGAGAGCCGCGCCGAGTTGTTCGGCAGCGACCGGATCGCCGCCGGCGTCTGGGCCCCGCGCGCCAAGGCGCGGCCGGTCGACGGAGGCGTCGTGGTGTCCGGCCGCTGGGCCTTCTGCAGCGGAATCACCCATTCCGACTTCCTGTTCGGCGGCTGCATGATCGACAGCGACCGGAGCACCTCGAGCGAGCGGCCGATGCCGAGCGTGGTCGCGATGCCCAAGGACGACCTTCAGATACTCGACACCTGGCACACGCTCGGCCTGCGCGGGACAGGGAGCCACGATGCCGTCGCCGACGAGGTGTTCGTCCCCGCCGCGCGCATGTTCTCGTTGTTCGACGGCCCGGTCCTCGACCGCCCGGTGTACCGCTTTCCGGCCTTCGGCTTCTTCGCGCTCTCGATCGCAGCAGCCGCGCTCGGCAATGCACGCGGAGCGATCGACGAACTGGTCGCGCTGGCCACGCACAAGGTAGGCCTGGGCTCGTCCCGCACGCTGGCCGAGCGCACGGCCACCCACGCTACGGTCGCCGAGGCCGAGGCGTCGCTGCGCGCAGCCCGAGCCGCGTACTACGAGGCGATCGACGCAGCCTGGCAAGCAGCCCAGGATGGCCCGCCGGTCTCGGTCGACCTGCGCAACGGCCTTCGTCTGGCGGCCACACACGCGACTCGTACTGCCGCCGACGTCGTGCGGTCGATGTATGACCTCGGAGGCGGAACGGCGATCTACGACGACTCGCCGCTGCAGCGCCGGTTCCGTGACGCATACACGGCCACGGCGCACTTTCAGGTCAACGAAGCTTCTCGCGAGCTTCCGGGCCGGCTCCTGCTCGGGCAGCCCGCCGACACCCCGACGCTGTGAGCCGGCGCATCGAAGGCGTCCTGCCCTACTGGCTCGACCGGCCGGACGAGGAGGCGCTGGACATCGCGCTCGAGGTCAGTCGCGCCGGGCTCGACACGCTTTGGATCGGCGAGATGGCGACCTTCGACGCAGTCGCGCTCGCAACGGCGATCGGACATCGCGTACCGGACCTGCGGCTGAAGATCGGCCCACTGGCGGTGGGGGTCCGCAGTCCGGTCTCCATGGCGCTCGCCGCCTCGTCGGTAGAGACCCTCACGGGCAGCGAGGTCGGCCTCGCGCTCGGTGCCTCCAGCCCGGTGATCGTGTCGGGGTGGCACGACCGCGAGTGGGCGCACAGCGCCTCCCGCATGCGCGAGGCGATCGGCTGCCTTCGCGAGATCCTGGCCGGCCGGCGGTCCAGCTACGACGGTCGCCATGTACGCACCCACGGCTTTCGCCTGCGCCGCCCGCGGCCCGACATGCACATCGCCGTGGCGGCGTTCGGCCCCGCGATGACTCGTGTCGCGGCGCGACATGCGGACGAGGTCGTGCTCAACCTCGTTCCACCTGAGCACGTCCGCGCCGTGCGCGCGACCGTCGACGTCGAGGCGGCGGCTGCCGGCCGCACAGCCCCGGGCCTGGCGGTCTGGGTGCCGGTCGCGCTGGAGCCGGGCGATGAGGCCAGAGCGCAGATTGCCGCGCAGCTCGCGGTCTACCTCGGGGTTCCCGGATACGGAGAGATGTTCAGCGCGCTCGGGTTCTCGGAGCTCGTCGGCCGCGCGCGCCAGGGCGCACGGCGATCCGAGCTCGCGCGCTCGATCCCGTTCGAGCTGCTCGAGCAGATCGGCGCCATCGGCGCGCTCGAGGCCGTCGTCGCGCGCATCAGCGCCTACCACGACGCCGGCGCCGACGTGGTCGGCGTCGTGCCGTCCACCGCCGAGGATCCGGGCGGGCGGCGCGTGCTGAGCGCGGTGTCCGAGCGCTTCGAGCAGCAACCGCCTGTGATGCCGTCCAGCCAAAAGGAGATTGCGTCGTGACACTCGTCAACCCCCAATGCCGCCTGGCCGCCCGGCCGGTCGGCCTGCCGAAGTCCTCCGACTGGGATCTCGTCGAGGAGCCCGCACCAGAACCGCAGGAGGGGCAGTTCCGCGTGCAGGTGGAGTACATCTCGCTCGACCCCGCGATGCGGACATGGATGAACGCCGGACGCTCGTCGTATGTACCACCCGTGGAGATCGGCGAGGTCATGCGGGCCGCCGGGATCGGCCGTGTGATCGACTCGCGCCATCCGGACTTCGACGTCGGTCAGTCCGTGTACGGCGTGTTCGGAGTGCAGCGCTACGCGGTCTCGGACGGCGGCGGAGTGATCGCAGTCGACACTTCACTTGCGCCGGCACCGGTTCACCTCGGGGCGCTTGGGATCAGCGGCCTGACCGCCTATTTCGGACTGCTCGACGTGGGCCGGCCCGAGCCGGGCCAGACCGTCGTGGTCTCCGGTGCGGCGGGGTCCGTCGGCAGCATCGTGGGCCAGATCGCGCGCATCAAGGGATGCCGCGCGATCGGGATCGCGGGCGGACCGGACAAGTGCCGCTGGCTGGTCGAGGAGCTCGGCTTCGACGGGGCCGTCGACTACAAGGCGGGCGATATCCGCGCGCAGCTTCGCGCGCTGGCTCCGGAGGGAGTCCACGTCTTCTTCGACAACGTCGGCGGCGAGGTGCTGGAAGAGGTGCTCCGGCGGCTCGCGCGCGGAGCGCGCGTGGTCCTGAGCGGCGCCGTGTCCCAGTACAACGCGACCGGGGCGCCGCGGGGACCGGTCAACTACATGCAGCTGCTCGTGACCCGATCGTCCATGACCGGGTTCGTGATCTTCGACTACCAGGACCGGTACCCGGAGGGTGTGGCGCAGCTCGCGGAATGGCTCCGCTCCGGCGAGCTGAAATCCCGCGAGGACGTCGTGCAGGGCGACATCGACCAGTTCCCCGACACCCTCCTGCGGCTCTTCACGGGCGGGAACACCGGCAAGCTCGTCCTCGCGATCTGAGCCCGAGCGACGGGAGCTGCTACGGGGCGGCCGTGGCCTTGGCCTCCTCGGCAGCGTCGGTCGCGGGCACCTCGACGCCGGCCACCTCGTAGGCCTCCGGTTGGTCGAGGGTCTCGCGCTCCAGCAGCGCGCCGGCCAGCGCCTCGAGTCGCCCGCGCTCGCGCTCCAGCAGCTGGATCACGTCGTGCTCGGCACCGTCGACGATGCGCCGCACCTCTTCATCGACGAGCTGCTGCGTCGGGTCCGAGGCGGGTACCGCGCCGGGCAGCAGCGCGCCGTCCTGGCGGCCGTCGGTGACGGCGATCGCGCCGATCGCGTCGCTCATCCCCCAGCGGCCGACCATGCCGCGCGCAATCTGCGTGAGGTTCTGGATGTCCGACTCCGCGCCGGTCGTGATGTCACCGAAGACGACCTTCTCCGCCGCGCGTCCCCCGAGCGCAACCTTGATCCTCGCGAGCAGCTCGTCGCGCGCATAGTTGAAGCGGTCGGTCTCCGGAGTCGCGAGCGTCACGCCCAGCGCCTGGCCGCGCGGGATGATCGAGATCTTGCGCACCGGGTCGGCGCCGGGCGTGAGCATGCCCACCAGCGCGTGTCCGGATTCGTGGTAGGCCGTGCGCTTGCGATCCGCGTCCGTCATCAACACCTGACGCTCGGCGCCGAGGATGATCTTCTCGATCGCATCGGTGAAATCCCGCTGCTCCACGGCGGTGTGATTCCGTCGGGCCGCGAACAGCGCCGCCTCGTTCGCGAGCAGCGCGATGTCGGCCCCTGTCGCGCCCGGTGTGGAGGCCGCGATGCGGCCGAGGTCCACGTCGGGCGCGAGCGGCAGTGCGCGGGTATGGATCTTCAGGATCTCCGCGCGGCCCTTGCGGTCGGGCGGCTGGACCGCGATCCGGCGGTCGAAGCGCCCCGGGCGCAGCAGCGCAGGGTCGAGGATCTCGGGGCGGTTCGTGGCGCCCAGGACGATCACGTTCGTGCCGGCCTCGAACCCGTCCATCTCGGTCAGGATCTGGTTGAGGGTCTGCTCGCGCTCATCGTGCCCGCCGCTGATCCCGCCCACGTTGCCCGACCGCGAGCGGCCGATCGCGTCCAGCTCGTCGATGAAGACGATCGCCGGCGCCGCCTCCTTGGCCTGCTTGAACAGATCGCGCACGCGCGATGCGCCCACGCCCACGATTGCCTCGATGAACTCCGACGCCGAAATCGAGAAGAAGGCCGCGTCGGCCTCGCCCGCCACCGCACGGGCCAGCAGCGTCTTCCCGGTGCCCGGCGGCCCGTAGAGCAGCACCCCGCGTGGGACCCGCGCGCCGAGCTTCGTGTAGCGCTGCGGGTTCTTCAGGAAGTCCACGACCTCGACCAGCTCGTCCTCGGCCTCGTCGATCCCGGATACGTCGTCGAAGGTGACTCGGTCCTTCTCGCCGGGCTTGCCCCGCCGCGCCGTCGAGCGCCCGAATCCGCCGAGCACGCCTCCGCCGCCCGCCCCGCTCTGGCGGCGCAACAGCCAGATGAAGAACCCCACCAGCAGGATCGTCGGGAGGAAGCCGAGCAGCAGCGTGCTCCACAACGATCGGCCGGTGTCCGGCGCCTTGGCGTTGATCACGACCTTCTCGCGGGCGAGCAGCGTCGTCAGCTGAGCGGGATCGATGAAGGTGGGGACCTCGGTCTTGAACTTCGTGACCTTCACCGGCTTCGCGTCGCCGGGTGGGTCGTAGCTTGCCTCGCGCTTCAGCTCGCCCTCGATCGAGTCCTCCTGCGAGCTGATCTCCTTCACGTTGCCGGCCTCGACCTGGTCCACGAAGAACGGCTGGTAGGGAATCCGCTCGCGATCCGCGGGGCCGCGCGTGACGAACGAGATCACGAGGTTCAGCGCCAGCAGCCCAAGCAGGATCGCGATGAACTGCCTGCTGCGCGGAATCATCGGCGGCTTGCGCTCGGGCGCGGCTCCGCGTCCGCCGGGGACCGGATCGACCCGCTGGCCGGACCGCTCCGGCTTCCTGGGCGGCGGGCTTTCAGCGGACGAGTCGGCCAGGTCGCCCACTGTACTCCTACGTCGCCGAAATCAAAGGCCTGCGGCTTCGAGGGCTTCGGCGGGGTTCATGTACCCCTGAATGCGAACGATGCGCCCGTCCCGCAGATCGAGGATGGACGCCGTATCGATCACAAGCTCGGCCCCGCTCTTGCTGCGCTGGTATTCGCGCTGGAGCACGACCACCCGGTCGCCGGCGTCGATGAACTCTTGTGGCTCGATCCGGTGCTCATCCCATACCTCGTCGTTTTCCGTCTCGAAGGCCCGAATGATCTCGCTGAGGCCGCGCAGGATTTTGCCTTCCTCCAGGCCCCCGACAGTCCCGTGTAGCTCGACGTTCGGATCGAACAGATCCGTCATCCCGGGCGAATCCCTGTGCTCCAGGAACTCAGTTGCCCGCTTCACGATCTCCACGTTCTCCTGCGACATCGCCGCGCAGTATCCCGCAGCGGGCGACGGGGTCGAGGATGAGGACTGGGCGCTCATCGAGGCGCTCGAGCCCGTTCCGGCGCGCAGAAGCCCCCTGCCCTCGATCCGGGGAAAACACCTGCGCGCGGGCTGTGTGCGCAGCGCCGGAACCAGGTGGGTTGAAGCGGCGCAGCGCGGGAATAAGATCTAGTAGTGATTTGCACCAGGTCATCGCCTGGCCGAATCCAGACATAGGGAGCAGGAGGAGATCCTTTTGATCCCGTCGTCCATAGGCGCCGTGGAGGAGATCCCGAAGCGGCGGGTCAATGGCCGACCCGGAGGCGATCCCGATGGGGCGGTTCTACTTGAAGGGCGGAGATATGAAGCCAGTCGATGGCGCCGTCGCTCGCGAACGTGCAGAGTCCGGCGTGCGATGCCGCAAGAACGGGACCGCGGTTCGACACGCGGAGGAGGGGCAGGCACTCACTCGCCGGGACCGCCTCAACCTGCTCCGCTTCATGGTCATGATGCGCGCCGCCGAGGAGCGCGGGATCACGCTGTACCGACAGGGAAAGGTGCCGGGGAGCTTCTACGACGGCTGCGGCCAGGAGGCGATCTCGGTTGGATCGGCGTATGTGCTCGGCCCGCGCGACCGGATGTGCATCCTGCACCGCGACCTCGGCGCCCACTTCGTCCGCGGGGTCACGCCCGACCGCTACTTCACCAACTACATGGGACGCGCCGACGGTGTCACGGGCGGCAAGGACGGCAACATGCACTTCGGCGACCGGGACCTCGGCTGTGTCGGGATGGTCTCGATGCTGCCCGACATGGCGCTCGTAGCGAGCGGGATGGCGCTCGCGTTCAAGCTTCGCCGCGAACCCCGGATCGCGATGACCTACTTCGGCGAGGGCTCGACTGCCAACGGCCAGTGGCACGAGGCGATGAACTTCGCCGGCATCCACCGGCTGCCGGTCGTGTTCGTGCTCGAGAACAACGGCTTCGCCTACTCGACACCGAACGAGCTCGAGTTCGCGGTCGATCCCGGTCGAGCGCGCGCCGACCTATGGCTTCCCAGGCGTGAGTGTCGACGGAAACGACGTCGAGGCGGTGTTCGAGGCATCGCGGATGGCCGCCGATCGCGCTCGCGCCGGGGAGGGACCGACACTGATCGAGTGCCGGACTATGCGCATGCACGGCCACGGCGCGCACGACGACATGCGCTACGTGCCCGACGGGCTGCACGAGGAGTGGGAGCGGCGCGATCCGATCGAGCTCTACGCCCGGCGCCTCGTCGACGACTACGGCTTCGCTTCGGGCGAGGTCGACGAGCTGCGCTCCGAGGTGAGGTCATACGTCGAGGAATGCGCGGCCAAAGCCCTCGAGTCGCCGATGCCCGATCCAAGCGCGGCCGGCGAGGGCGTCTTCGCGGACGAGTGGCGACCGCTCGGTGACGGCCGAGCACCCTGGTCGCGCTGGTCGCGCGTCGCGCAGGAGGTTGCGGCATGACAACCGTGACCCGGCCACATGAGATGACCTATCTCGACGCGATCTCGGACGCGCTGCGTACGGAGATGCGCCGCGACGAGTCGGTGTTCTGCCTCGGCGAGGACATCGGCGCCTTCGGGGGCGCCTTCAAGGTCACCGACGGATTCATCGAGGAGTTCGGCGCCGACCGGGTGCTCGACACGCCGCTCGCGGAGAACGCGATCATCGGTACGGCGGTCGGCATGGCGGTCGAGGGAATGAAGCCGGTCTGCGAGATGCAGTTCGCGGACTTCATCTCCTGTGGCTTCGACCAGCTCGTGAACGTGGCCGCCAAGCTCCACTACCGGCAGGGCGTCGCCGTGCCGATCGTGGTGCGCCTGCCATCGGGCGGCGGATTCTCGGGCGGTCCGTTCCACTCGCAGAACCCCGAGGCGTGGTTCCTCCAGACACCGGGCCTCAAGGTCGTCGCGCCGGCGACGGCCGCTGATGCCAAGGGCTTGCTTGAGTCGGCGATCCGTGACCCGAATCCGGTCTGCTTCCTCGAGCACAAGGGCCTCTACCGCTACGTGAAAGGCCGAGGTGCCCGAGGGCGAGCACCTGACGCCGCTCGGCGAGGCGACCGTCGCCCGCGAGGGCGAGGAGCTGACCGTGATCGCGTACGGCTCGGCGGTCCACCTCGCGCTCATGGCGGCGGAGGAGCTCGATGAGTACGATCGAGGTGATCGACCTGCGCAGCCTCTGCCCGCTTGATGTGGAGACAATCCTCGCCTCCGCGCGCAAGACCGGCAAGGTGCTCGTCGCCCACGAGGCGACCCAGTCGTGCGGGGTCGGAGCGGAGGTCGCGGCGCTAGTCGCCGCCAGGCCTTCGAGGACCTCGACGCGCCGGTGCGGCGCCTCACCGCCGCCGATGTCCCGATCCCGTTCAGTCCGCCGCTCGAGCAGGCGGTGCTTCCCCAGCTCGACGACATGAAGGAGGCCTGCCGTGAGCTCCTCGCCTACTGAGCAGCTGGTCTGCGTGGAGATGCCCAAGATGGGCATCTCGGTCGCCGAAGGGACGATCGTCGAGTGGCGAAAGCAGCCCGGCGACTGGGTCGAGGCCGACGAGACGATCGCCGATATAACGACCGACAAGGTCGACGTCGAGATCCCGTCGCCGGCCGGCGGGCGCCTCGTGAGGATCCTCGTCGAGCCCGGTCGAGACCGTGTCGGTCGGCGAGGCGATCGCCGAGATCGACGCGGGGGCGAACGCCGGCGAGGCGCATCGCGATGAGGATCCGTCACCGGTCTCGCAGTCCCTCGATTGCCGGGAACGGGGAGCCCGATCGCTCGGGCTTCATCTCGCCGGTCGTGCGCCGGGTCGCCGACGAGCACCACGTCGATCTCGAGCAGGTCGAAGGGCACCGGGATCGGCGGCCGGATCCGCAAGAAGGACGTCCTCGCTTACGCCGAGGCCCGCGCCGACGGCCACGCGGCCGAGCCGGCGTCCGGTCCTCCACACGGAGTCCCCGTACCACGGAGAGCCGGAGGTCTCCGCACCGCAGACGACGGGCGAGCGACGCGTCCCGATGACCCCGATGCGGCTCGCGATCGCCAAGCACATGGTCTCCAGCAGACGCACGGCGGCGCACTGCACGACGGTCGTCGAAGTCGACATGTCGCGGGTGGCGGCGAGGCGCGCCGAGCTGAAGAACAGCGCTGGCCCGCCGCGGCGTGAAGCTCACCTACCTCGCATTCGTCGCCAAGGCCGCGGTCGAGGCGCTCGAGCGAGCACCCGATCGTCAACGCGTCGATCGAGGGCGAGGAGGTCGTGTACCACGACGACGTCAACCTCGGGATCGCCGTTGCGCTCGACGACGGGCTGATCGTCCCGGTGATCCCGCAGGCCCAGCGCCTCAGCCTGGAGGGCCTCGCGGTTGCGATCGCCGACCTCGCCGACCGGGCGAGGAACAAGCGCTTGGAGCCCGACGACGTGCACGGGGGCACCTTCACGATCACGAACCCGGGCCAGTTCGGCGCGGTGCTTGCGACGCCGATCATCAACCAGCCGCAGGTCGCGATCCTCGATCTCGAGGCGATCGTCAAGCGCCCGGTCGTGATCGAGGGCTCCGACGGCGACGTGATCGCCATTCGCCCGATGACGTACCTGCCGATGTCGTTGGACCACCGCGCCCTCGACGGCGCCGAGGCGGCCCGGTTCCTCTCCCGCATCAAGCACCGCCTCGAGCAGTGGGAGGGCGAGTGATGGCGGTCGGGGTCAGGCATCGAGGCAACGGAAGGGTCGGCGTGGGGACCGCGGTCGCCACCGTCGACCCGACGTCGATCCCGCCGGTCGCCTTCGACCACGAGGAGCTGGTCGTGCACTGCGGCAAGCGAAGCGGCACCTACTGCATCGTCGCAGTGCACTCGACCGTGCTCGGCCCGGCGCTCGGCGGGCTTCGTCTGTGGCGCTATCCCCAGGTGATCGACGGCGCGCGGGACGCCTTGCGACTCGCCGCCGGGATGACGCTACAAGGCGGCCGCCGCCGGACTCGACCTCGGCGGCGGCAAGGGCGTGATCTGCGCTCCACCGGAAGGGCTGCGTGATGCGCACAGGCGCGCCGCGTTGCTGGACTTCGGCGACCTGGTCGAATCGCTGGGCGGCCAGTACATCACCGCCGAGGACGTCGGGACCACCCCGGCCGACCTGGTCGCGATCGCCGAGCGGACCGACCATGTCACCGGGCTGCCGGCCGACCGCGGCGGGACCGGCGACCCGAGTCCGTTCACCGCGATCGGCGTCGAGAGTGCGATCCGCGCCTGCCTATGCTCGCGCTTCGGCGATCCAGAGCCGGCGGGGCGCAGCGTGGCGATTGTCGGCCTCGGCAACGTCGGCACGAGGCTCGCCGAGCGGCTGTCCGAAAACGGATGCGAGCTCATGGTCTCCGACATCCTGGCGGAGAAGCGGGCGCTCGCCGAGCGGCTGGGCGCTGCGTGGATCGACCCCGAGCGTGCCATGACAGTCGAGTGCGACGTGCTCGCGCCGTGCGCGCTGGGCGGCGCGATCTCGGCTGCGAACGTCGACCGGCTGCGCTGCGAGATCGTCTGCGGGTCTGCCAACAACCAGCTCGCCGATGAGCGGCTCGCGAAGCGCCTCGCGGAACGCGGCATTCTCTTCGCGCCGGACTTCATCGCGAACGCCGGTGGCCTGATCAACGTCAATCGCGAGATCGCCGGCTACAGCCGCGAGCGTGCGATCCAGCTTGCGCGCGGGATCGAGACGACCATGCGCGAGATCCTGATCGTCGCCGACACGGGCGCAATCACCCCGCTCGAAGCCGCCGTGGAGCGCGCGACAAGCGGGCTTGCGGCGGCCGTGACGCCCGAGTCCGCCGGCGCAGCTGCCTCGTTGAATTAGCTCATGAGGCCGCGTGGGAGGAGGGATTTGATCGCCTAGTTGAGATGCAGCGCGAGGGCAGTGCTCGCGTTCCCACCGATCACCGGGAGAACCGGTTCGCGGGTCGGTCGGTGAGGCACGTTGGTCAGACGCCACCGCGTTCTCCCTCGCCCACCCGCGCTTCATCGCGTCGCCGAACGTCCCCTGCAACACCCCACGAACGAACGGGCCAACCCAGGCCGTAGCCGGGTTTCCTCCAAGCGGACGACGGGGGTCGAACCCGCGACCTTCGGCTTGGGAAGCTTTGCGAGCCCTGTTGTCTGACGCCTCACGGGGCGCTTCACGTGTGATGAGCGACCCTCAGTGCCCGGCCCGCTCTCAGTTTGGTGCCTCGCTTGGTGCCGTGCCCGCCCCTTCTGCGGATCGGGTCTCTCGGGTATGGATTGCCGTCGATGTTCATAAAGCGACCGCGCTCCTGCTCTCATGACGGGGCACCTTAGGTCCAAATGCGCCCCTGCGCTATTCCAGAAACCTGGAACTGCGGCCCCACCGGGTGGACTTAGCACGAGACGCCAGGTCGGACCGCGACCTTGACCCTCACCTTCGAAGCTGCGATGTTCGCTTGGGCGCAGAGCGCACGCTCAGTGCCGATCACGCATAGGGGGGGACGATGGTGCGCACAGCCAGGCTTGCGGCACCGCTTCGATGGCTCGGGAGCACGGTCCTCTGCTTGGTTCTGACGGCCATCCTCGCGCCTGCGGTCGCCCACTCCGTGACTTTCAGCGGCCCGACCAGCTTCGCCGCCGACGACGGCCCCCGCTCGGTCGCGGTCGGTGACTTCAACGGCGACTTGCGCCCCGACCTGGCGATCGCGAACAACTATTCGGACACCGTCTCGATCCTGCTCGGCGATGGGAACGGCGGCTTCACGGGGCCGACCAACTTTGCGGCTGCCGACGGCCCCCAGTCGATCGCGATCGGCGACTTCAACGGCGATTCGCGCCCCGACCTGGCGGTCGCCAACGTCAGCCCCCCGGATGGCGTCTCGATCCTGCTCGGCGACGGGGGCGGGGGCTTCACGGGGCCCACCAACTTCCTCGTCTACAGCAACACCCCTGTCTCGGTCGCCGCCGGCGACTTCAACGGCGACTCGCGCCCCGACCTGGCGGTCGCGAACGTCAACTCGGCCAACGTCGCGATCCTGCTCGGCAACGGGACCGGCGGCTTCACCGCTCCGACCCACTTCCCTGTCGGCACCCAGCCGAACTCGGTCGCCGTCGGCGACTTCAACGGCGACTCGCGCCCCGACCTGGCGGTCGCGAACTACGGCTCCAACAGCGTCTCGATCCTGCGCGGCGACGGTAGCGGGAGTTTTACCGGTCCGACCAACTTCGCCGTCGGAAACAACCCCCTCCTGGTCGCGGTCGGCGACTTCAATCGCGACGCGCGCCCCGACCTGGCGGTGGCGAACTCCAACTCGGGCAGCGTTTCGATCCTGCTCGGCAACGGTAGCGGGAACTTCACAGGCCCGACCAACTTCCCCGTCGGCAGCGCCCCCTACTCGGTCGCGGTCGGCGACTTCAACCGCGACTCCCGCCCCGACCTGGCGGTCGCGAACGTCAACTCGGACAACATCTCGATCCTGGTCGGCGACGGTGCCGGCAGCTTCACGGGACCGACAAATCTCGCTTTTGCTGACGACGGCCCCTGGTCGGTCGCGGTTGGTGACTTCAACAGCGACTGGCGGCCCGACCTGGCGGCCGCGCACTACAACTTGGACTACGTCTCGATCCTGCTGAACACCACGCCGGTACCGGGCTACCCCCGTCCCCGGGGTGCCGCACCGTTGGGAGCCTCGCTCGTGCCCGCCTACACCGCGTGCACGGCTCCCAACCGGGTCCACGGGCCGCCCCCGCTGTCGACGAGCCCCAGCGACGGTTCGTGCAACCCGCCCGCTCAGACCTCCCCCAACCTCACGGTCGGCACACCGGACGCGGTCGCGAACTCGATCGGGAGCGTGCGGTTCCAGGTGATTGGCGGCAATTTGGCAACGCCGGCGGATGAGGCCGACGTGCAGATGACGGCGAGCATCACCGATGTCCGCTGCCAGGCGGGCGCTTCACCCTGCGGGCCTGCCAACGCGGCCGGGGGAGACGACTACACCGGCGAAGTCCAAGTCACCGCTGAGCTTCGGATCACCGACAAGTACAACGACGTCGCTCCAGGCGGCGGGACGAACCCCGCCACGGGAAATACGACCTTCGAGATGACCGTCCCCTGCGGCACCACTCCGACGCCCGACACGATCGGCAGCACCTGTGCGATCACGACGACGGCCGACGCCGTCTACGGCGATTCAAACACCGTGAAGGAAGGCACACGGGCGATCTGGCATCTCGGCGAGGTCGATGTGTACGACGGCGGAGCGGACGGAGACGTCGAAACCCCGACGGGGAACGCACGTGTTCGTAACGCAGGGCGTGTTCGTGCCGTAAGCGTCCTACTCGCGACCTCGGCGCGAGAGCCAACCCACAAGCGCCCCGAGCACGAGCCCCACTTCGGGGCGCCAGGGGGACCTCGGTGGTCACGCTGACAAGGACGCTTCTGAGCGCCAACCCGGTCACCGCGCCAACCGCGATCGTCTGTCCCGGTGCTCCGTGCAGAGCGGCTCGCCCTCCGTCGCACCGCCGCCGCCCCCAGGCGCATTGATGCCCGATTGATGCCCGTTCATCGCGCGCCCATCCGCGCCGACGCCGCCGAACCCGGTCCATACCAGCGATTCCGAGAGAGCGGACGACGGGGGTCGAACCCGCGACCTTCGGCTTGGGAAGCCGACGCTCTACCAACTGAGCTACGTCCGCGCGCGGCCCGCATTGTAGAGCGGATAGTCGAGCTGTCAGCGGCGCGGCACCGTACTACCGGAACGATGCCGCGCGCGCCTTCGCGCTCCCCTGTGCGGGAGCGCCGCGTCGAGCGCGAACGCTCGACGGTTTGGAGGCTCCCCCTGCCGAGAGCCTCTGTCCCACCCCTCCCAGGGACACCAAACCGATCGGGCGCGAGTGTAGCCCCGATCTCGAGTGGTTGGCTGGGTAGGGGTGCGGTCTAAGCCCGGTCGAATTCGAACCAGATGCGGTTCACGCCACCGGTCGGCTCATGACCCCATCGGTCGGCGAGTTGGTCCACCAGGTGCAGACCGAACTTCTGCTCCTCTGGGCGGGGCTGCGCCTCGAAGCGGGGACCCGGATGCCAAATCTCACCCCGGATCCCGCGAGACGAAGCTTCGACCCAAACGCCGATGGAGGTATCCGAGTCGGCGCCTCCATGCACGACGGCGTTCGTCACCAGCTCGCTGATGAGCAGACGAACGTCGTCGGCGAGGTGGCGGAGGGTTCCTTCGAATGCTTTCAGCGCTGTCCTTGCGCGCGCGGGGGCGCTCGTCCCGCCATTGATCGTCAACTCGAGACGTTCCGTCGCCATAGACACGGGCTACCCGCTTACCGCCACGCGAATCCGAGGTCAGTCGACCTCGGAGGGCTCCGCGAAGTCAAAGACGGCGTCCATGCGGGTCAGCTCGATGACCCTGTGGACCGGGTCCGGCCCACGCACGAGCTTCAGCGACCAGTCCGCCTCGGTCCCCCGTGCCCGGGCGCGGATCAGGGATCGCAGGCCGGTCGAGTCCATGAAGCTGACGTCGCGCAGGTCGATCACCACCGTGTCGGGCGAGTTGCCGGCCAGGTCGCCGATACACGCCTCCAGGCGCTCTGCGCCGAGGATGTCCAGCTCGCCCGACGCGCGCAGGATCGCGGTCGAGCCGCGCCGGTCGACGTGCAGATCAAAGCCGGGATTTTGGGACGTGACGCTCATACGAGCGCTCGGTGAGCGCCCAGGTCGACTGTAGCCGAGGTCCGATGCCGATGGCTCGGCTTGATCAACGAAAGGTGGAGGCAAATCTCCACCCGAGCCTGTGGACAGAAACCGCAAGTTTCCGCGGGTGGCTGCGTCTTAGGGGTCGAGGTGGCAGAGCGCGCTACCTCGTGAGGACGCGGGGGTCAAGGATGGCCCCCCGCGTCAGTGCCCGAGGCCAAGGAAGGCTTTCGCGCCACGGCGGCCCCCATATTGGTCGCCCGTCGTCCCGGCGGCTGTACCGTTTGTCCAATGAGGAAGCAGCCGGCGGCTATCGCAGTCCTGGCCATCGTGGCGGCCCTAGCGGTCGCCTCGACGGCTGCCGCCCAGTCGGCCTCCCTCCCCGACATCGAGGACGAGGTGATGTGCCCGACCTGCGGGGTGCCGCTCAGTCATGCGTTCTCGCCCCAGGCCGAGCGTCAGCGCGACTTCATCCGCGCGGAGATCGAGCGCGGCCGCTCCAAGCAGCAGATCAAGGACGCCCTGGTCGCGGAGTTCGGCCCGGAGGTGCTTGCCGAGCCGGACCCGGGCGAGCGGGGCTTCGACGCGGTCGCCTACGTGGTCCCCGTGGCGGCCGTGGGCCTCGGAGGGCTCGCCGTGTGGCTGGCGGTGTCGCGCGCGCGTCGCCGGCGCGGTCCGGGGCCGGAGTCGGCCGCCGAGCTGAGCCAGGCCGAGTCCGCCCGGCTCGAGCGGGACCTGTCGCGCTACGAGCTCTAGTTAGGTGAGCGGCGCCGTGGTCCTGGCGGCGAGCGACGCGCCCAGCATCTTCCTCGCATTCGCGGCCGGGCTCGTGTCGTTCGTGTCGCCCTGCGTGCTGCCGCTGGTGCCCGGCTATCTGTCCACGGTCTGCGGCCTCTCGCCCGACGAGCTTCGCTCGCCGGACACCGCGATGCGGGGCGTGCTCGTCCGCGCGGGCCTGTTCATCCTCACCTTCACCACGATCTTCGTGCTGCTCGGCATGACGGCGACCGGCGTCGGGGACACGCTGGCCGACTCGCGTTCCACGCTGGAGAAGGTCGCCGGCGTGGCGATCATCGCGATGGGCGTCCTGTTCCTGCTCGCCCTGTTCGTGCCGAAGCTGAACCGGGAATGGCGCATCGACGCGCTCGCACAACGCGCCGGACGCGGCGGGCCACTGATTGCCGGAGCCGCGTTCGCGCTGGCATGGACGCCCTGCGTGGGCCCCGCGCTCGCCTCGATCCTGGGCCTCGCGGCGACGCAGGACACGGTCGGCCAGGGCGGTGCCCTGCTGGCGGTCTACTCGGCCGGCCTTGCGGTGCCGTTCCTGCTCACGGCCGTCGCGTTCAACCGGGCCACCACCGCCTTCGGGTGGATCCGCCGCCACTACGCGGTCATCAACGCCGTCGCCGGCCTCCTGCTGATCGGCATCGGCATCCTCGTGCTGACCGGCGAGCTGTTCCGGCTCAACATCGAGGCCCAGAAGGTGCTGGACGAGTGGGGGCTGAACTTCTTCCAGGACGTATAGGCAGCAATCGTTCTGAGATGGAGTGGGCGTAGCGCGGGGCCCGGTCGATTCTTACCCCAGGCGCTACGGTGGCGCCCATCCGGATTCGACAGCTCTCCGCCAATGATGCCTTTCCAGAGCGATCCTTGGGTCTACGCGATCATCCTCGCGGTGATCGGAGGTGCCCTCTTTGCGACCGGGCGCATCGTCGGCGGAGTGATCTGCACGATCCTCGCCGTTGGGCTGCTCGCGGCGTGGAGCCGCTACGGCGCGGAATGGCGCCGCAAGAGTCGCGGCGGGCTGCGTTAGAAGAGCCGCTCCGACGGTAGAGGCGCGTGACCACTTCTCGATCCGTGGTCGCGACGCTCCTGCCGACCCGACTCGCCTCCTGCAGTGCGACACTTTTATCGGCTTGAGGCCGACTTTTCTGTCGCAGCAGGGCCGACCCGCGGGAGGCGCGGGCGGGCTGAAGCAATCGCGTGCGGAGGTTTCTACGGAGCCAGCTCGATCGCGGCGGCCAGCCAGGCGCGCAGGTCCGGGAGCACCCCGGGGTCGATGCCGTGCCCGACCGGCGACTCGCGGTACAGCACGCGGTTTCCCGCCGCCTCGAGCCGCTGGCGCGCAGAGCGGGCGAACTCGACCGAGATCACCGGGTCCAGGCTGCCGTGCGTGATCGCGATCGGCAGCCCCGGCCGCTCGAGGTCGAGGTCGAAGCCGTCCACCGCGGGGATGAAACCGCTCATCGCGAGCAGCCCGGCGGGTGAGGGTCGGCCGGTTCCCAGGGCGAGCGCATATGACATCACGGAGCCCTGCGAGAACCCTCCGATCACGGTCCGCTCCCACGGCACGCCGACGTCCTCGGCGAAGGCCTCGAGCCATGCGGTGAGCATCCCGAAGGTCTCCATGAACGTGTCCCGGTGCGGGAAGCCGACCCGCTCGACGATGTACCAGTGATAGCCGCCCGGCGGCAGGGTGAGCGGCCCGCGCGGCGTGGCGCCCACGAGGCGGCGCTCGGGGTCGAGCTCGTCCAGCAGCGGGAACAGGTCAGACTCGTCCACACCCCGGCCGTGGAGCAGCACGAGCGCACCTGCCGCCTCACCGGCCGGCGGCCGCACGCGGTGGACGAGCAGCTCCAAGCCCTCGGGCACCGCTACATGCTTTCCGGCGCCGAGACTCCGAGCAGATCGAGCACGCGCGCGATCACGCGGCGGGTCTCGTCGCAGATCACCAGGCGCACGTCCTCGAGCTCAGCCGGCTCGGCGCCCACCACCCGGCAGTCGCGGTAGAACGCGTGGAAGTCGGAGGCGACGTCGTGCGCATAGGTGGTGAGCCGGTGCGGCGCCCGCCGCTCGGCTGTCACGCGCACCTCTTCGGGCAGCTCGAGCAGCCGCTTCACCAGCGTGCGCTCCGCGGGCTCGAGCTGCGCGGAGCCCGTGCGCAGATCGGCCTCACGCGCGCGGTTGACCCGCTCCTCCCCCGCGTTGCGCAGGATTCCCGCGATGCGTGCGTGCGCATACTGGACGTAGTAGACGGGGTTCTCCTGGCTGCGCTCGCGTGCCAGGTCGACATCGAGATCGAGCGTCGTGTCGTGTGAGCGCTCGACCATGAAGAAGCGGGCCGCGTCGACACCGATGTCGTCGATCAGCTCGTCGAGCGTCACGAAGTCGCCCCGGCGCTTGGACATCTTGGATCGCTCGCCGCGCTCCACGATGTGGACGAGCTGCATGATGATCATCTCGAGCCTCGCGCCCTCGCCCAACGCCTCGAAGGCGGCGCGCATCCGGAGCACGTGGCCGTGATGGTCCGCGCCCCAGACGTCGAGCATCCGGTCGTGACCGCGCTTGAGCTTGTCCAGGTGGTAGGCGATGTCCGGCGCGAAGTAGGCGAACTCCCCCGACGAGCGGCGCAGCACCCGATCCTTGTCGTCGCCGAACGCCGACGTGCGCAGCCAGAGGGCGCCCTCGGACGTATAGATGTGACCCCGCGTCCTCCAGCAGGGCGATCGCCTCGTCGATCCGGCCGGCGTCGTGCAGCGAGCGCTCCGAGAAGAAGCGGTCGAACCCCACCCGGAAGCGCTCGAGCGTGGCGCGCACCTGCTCGAGCATCAGCTCCAGCCCACGGCGGGTGAGCGATTCGAGGTCGGAAGGCTCGAGTCCCTCACCGCGCAGCCGCTCCGCGAGCGCGTTGACGTAGTCGCCCTGGTATCCGCCCTCGGGCACCGGCTCCCCGAGCATGCGGGCCGCGATCGAGCGCCCGAACAGCTCGATCTGCGTGCCGTAGTCGTTGACGTAGTACTCGCGCTCGACCTCGTGTCCCGCAAGCTCCAGCACACGCGCGAGCGAGTCCCCGTAGGCGGCGTGGCGGCCGCTGGCCGCGGTCAGCGGGCCGGTCGGATTCGCGCTCACGAACTCGACCAGAATCCGCTCGCGCTCGGCCGGCGGCAGGACGCCGGCGGCGAACCCGTCGCCCTCCTCGCGCAGGCCCGCGAGCGCCTGCCGGAACCACGCGTCGGACAGGAACAGGTTGAGGAAGCCGGGGCCCGCGACCTCGGCGCGCTCGAGCTCCACGCCGAGGCCGGTTCCGAGCTCCGCCCCGACCCTCTCCGCAATCTCGCGGGGCGGCGCCTTCAGGGCGGGCGCGAGCAGCATCGCGACGTTGGTCGAGAAGTCGCCGAACTCCGCCCGGGGTGGCCGCTCGAGCGTCGGGGGCGGGGCCTCGGACCCGCCACCACGCATCGCGGCGGCCACGTCCTCCACCACGGCGCGCAGGCGCTCGATGGGCCCGGCGAGTGCCCGCTCCGTGTCACTCGAAGGATGCGTCACGAGGAGGCGGTCGGGGTCTCCGCTCCGTCGCCGGCGACCGCGTCCCGCACGCTCCTCGCGCCGGCGCGCTGGGGCGCGACGAGCGCCAGACTGGCCATCGTGCGCCCGCTCGCCTTGTAGGGCGAGACGACCTCGTTCGCCCCGGCGCGGATCAGCTTGCGCTCCGACGACTCGACCGCAGCTCGAGCCACGATCGGGATGTCCGGGCGCAGTTCGCGCGCTGTCAGGGTCACGAAGATGTTCTCCGCGTCGGAGTCGACGCACGCAACGACCGCGCATGCCCGCTCGATGCCCGCCTCCTGCATCGTGTGGTCGTCAGAACCCCGCCCCTCGACCAGCAGCACGTCCTCCTCCTCGGCGTACTCGCGCACGTCCGGGTTGTCGTCGATCACCACGAACGGCACGTCCCCGGCGCGCAGGTCCTTCGCGACCTGCCGGCCGACGCGTCCGTACCCGCAAATCAGGTAGTGGTCCGTGAGCTGGGCGATCTTGCTCTGCATGCGGCGTTCGTCGAGCAGTCCAGAGAGGTCCCCGGCGACGAACAGCTCCGTCAAGGTGACGAGGACGAAGAACATCGTACCCACGCCGAAGATCGTCAGGACGACCTTGGTGATCTCGCCGCCCAGGGTGTCCGGGTTGGGGATCGATCCGATCGTGGCGACCGTGTCGAGCGCCCACGTGGCGCCGCTCCAGTAGGAGACATCCTCGAAACTGGCCAGCGCCGCGGCGCCGGCCAGCACGAGCACGGCGACCGAGCCGACCAGCAGCGCGATCCGGCGCAGGAAGAACATCATCTCGAGGCGCGCGGCAGCGCGGCCGGGCCGCAGCCCGACGCGCGTCTGGAAGCGCTCGGAGATTCGAGTGGCTGGCATCCGCATCCCCAGTGCTCGCGAGGATCGGCGACTGCCGGGGCGACTGCCGGGGTCAGTAATGGTACGGCTCGCCGGCCAGGATCTTGTGTGCGCGAAACAGCTGCTCGAGCAGGACCACCCGCGCGAGCTGGTGCGGGAGCGTCATGGGTCCGAACGACAACCTGCTGTCGGCGCGCTCCAGTACGGCCGCATCGAGCCCGAACGCGCCCCCCACCACGAATGCGAGGTCGGCTCGCGACATGCGCCGCTCCGCGATCAGCTCGGCAAGGGCCTCGCTCGACAGCGCCTTCCCCTCGCGGTCGAGCGCACAGACGTGGGCGCCGCCGGGTACACGGCGCAGGATTGCCTGGTCGTCCCCCTCGCCCAGCTCGACCTGCTCGAGGCGCGCATGGCGGCCCAGCAGCCGCGCGTAATGCTCCACGTCGTCCGCGAACGGCGGGCGGGCCTTGCCGACGCTGATCACCACCAGCCGCACGGGTGCGATACTAGTTGGGCGATGGCTGAGGACGGCGAGCGCGAGCGCCACATCAACATGCACATGTCGCCGGAGGCGATGGCCGGCGCATACGCGAATTTCGCCAACATCAGCCACTCCGACTACGAATTCACGATCACCTTCGCCCGGCTCGACCACGACATCGACGAGGACGAGATCCCGGGCGTGGTCGTATCCCGGATCAGCGCCTCGCCCAAGTTCGTGCGGGAGCTGATCGACGCGCTCGAGGACAACTACTCGAAGTGGTCCGCCCGCGAGGGGATCAAGAACCTCCCCGAATACCGGGGCGACGAGCCGGCCGGCGGGGACGAGCGCAGCCACTCCTCCACCGCTTGACCGCCTGAGGCGCCCGAAAGCCGCATCCGAAGCGGTTTTCAGAGCGCAAATACGAGTCGCGGCGGCCCGCGCGCAGGACTAGGCTGGTAGATAACATCGCAGCGCGCAGGGCGCGCGGCATCGTGGCGCGCAGGGGCGCGCGGCGAAAAGCCATGGCGGGCGGTTCTTCTGTGGACAAGCTAGCTGTATCTCGGCAGGAGGCCGGCGAGTGGGTTGGCCGCCTCTGCAAGGCCGTGCGCGAAGCCGTGGGAGCGGAGCGCGTGATCGCGTGGCTCTACGACGCGCCGCGGCAGGTTGTGATCCCGTACGCCGTCGACTCACCCGGCGCCATCGAGGATTTCGTGGGCGAGTGGGCCGAGATCCCGCTCGACCAGATTCCCGTGGCGGTCAGCGTGGTGCTCGAGGCCCGGCCGACGGAGATCCCGGACGCGCAGGCCGATGATCGCATCCCGCCAGATCTCGCGGCCGAGCTGGCGATGGGCTCGGCCCGCTTCGAGCCGCTGCTGGCGGGCAGGGCGGTCGGGATGCTTTCGATTGAACCCGCTGCTGCCGGGGCTTCGCCTGAGCTGCATACGCTGCTCCCGCTCGTGGCCGCCGCGGTCAGCCGCGTATCCGGCACGATCGAGAGCGAGCGCCAGCGCACCGAGGCCGAGTTCCTGCTCGGGCTCACGGAGGCCGCCCTCGCCGCCGCCTCCCTGGACGAGATGCTCTCGACGCTCTGCGAGCGCGTGGCGGCAGTGGCCGGCGCACGCCGGGCAACAGTGCTCTTGGTCGACGACGGCAGGCTGAAGCCCGCGGCCTCACGGTATGCGGACGGCTCGCGCGATCTCTCCGAATGGGAGCTGATGCGCGGCGCTCCCTCGGTGCTGCCGGCCGCCGAGGCGGCGCTGCACTCGGGCGAGCCGGTCGTCACCGGTACGTCGAAGTCGCCGCTCGTGGCGGGTTGGTGGACCGACACCTTCGGGATCGAGTCGCTGATCGCGGTCGCGATCGGGAGCCCGCCACGCGCGGTCGGCGTGCTGCTCGTCGACGACCCCCGGCCAGACAGCTTCTCCGCCGAGGGGGTGCGGCTGGTGGCCGCCGCGGCGGCACACATCGCGCCCGCGATCGAGCAGGCGCGGATGAGCGCCGAGCGCGGGGCGCACCTGCGCGCCGCCACCGCGATCCGCCGGCTCCTCCAGGAGGGGTCACGTGCCGTTTCGCTGGAGCAGGCCGGGGAGGCGCTGGCGAAAGTGACCCAGGAGGCGCTCGAAGCCGAGCAGGCCACGCTGCTGATGCGCGACGACCAGGACCGGATCGTCCACCTGAAGACCGTGGGCGCGGATGGCGCCTTCGAGCGCACGCTGCGCGAGCACGTCGTGGGCCGCCCGGCCGACTTTCGCCTGTGGCGCGTCGCGGCGCGGCACGCCAAGCCGATCTTCATCGAGAACGCCGACGCCAGCCGCCTCATGCCCCCGGAGCTGGTCGAGGCCCTGGGTTTGAAGTCCTATGTCGCCTTCCCGTTGCTGGCCGAGGCGCGCACGCTCGGCCTCGTGCTCTGCAGCCACACCACCGCGCCGCGGCACTGGACCAACGAGGAGCGGCGGCTCGTCGAGCAGCTCGCGCTCGAGGGGTCGCTCGTGGTGGAGAACGCCGCGCTGCGCGCGACCGAGCAGCAGCGGCTCGATGAGCTCTCGCACCAGGCGTTCCACGACAGCCTCACAGAGCTTCCGAACAGGGCGCTGTTCGCCGATCGGCTCGGGCTCGCGCTCGCGCGCACGGAGCGGCGCAAGTTGGCGGTGGCGGTGCTGTTCCTGGACCTGGACGACTTCAAGCCCATCAACGACCGCTTCGGCCACGACGCGGGCGACCGCCTGCTGAGAGCGGTGGCCGAGCGCGTCCGCGCCTGTGTGCGCCCCGAGGACACCGTGGCGCGCCTCGGCGGTGACGAGTTCACGATCCTGCTCGAAGACATCGTCGACGTCCGGTACGCGATCGGCGTCGCCGAGCGCATCGAGGAGGCACTGCGCGAGCCGTTCCCGATCGACGGGCATGAGGCCACCGTGACCGCGAGCATCGGGATCGCCGTCAGCAGCGGCCGGGACGCGACGCCCGAGGACCTGATGCGCAACTCCGACCAGGCGATGTACCAGGCCAAGCGCAAGGGTCGTGCGCGCCACGAGCTGTTCGCCTTCGCGACCACAACCGAAGACCGATCGCCGGTCGAGGTCACGGAGGACGTCACAGGAGAGGGCGTGGCCGAGTTGGAGGCCGAGATCTCACAGGGCGAGGCGGCGATCGAGGACACGATCGTGATCGAGCAGGCCGAGGCGGCTCCGCTCGTCGACGACTACGACGAGGCGCCGGCGGGAGCCGCGGTGGCGCCCGCGCCCGAGCGCCCGGAGCCGGCCGACACGGAGCCGGAGGCGGCGCCCGCCGAGCCGGAGGCGGAGCCCGAACTGGCCGAGCCCGAGCCCGAATTGGCCGAGCCCGAGCGATACTCACCCGACGAGCCTCGGGAAGCTCCCGAGAGCGACGACGCACTGGGCTCCGCGGCCGCGCTCACCGAGGCGCGCCGCCGCCGCCGGCTGCGCTTTCCCCCCGCGGGTAACGTGCACCAGCTGGAGCGTCCTAACCTAGGTTGGTGCGACATCGAAACGTGTGGCGTCGTGCTTCCGGTTAGCGGGATAAACGTCCACTGCCACGTGGCGAACCGGGTGGTCGATCTCGAGCACGCATAGCGTGCTTCAGATCAACCACATCACCTGGGATTAGGGCCTTGCCGGGTGGCGCTCGAACTCGAGCGCCATGCCGATCCGGTCCACCGTCGGGGGATGGGTTCCGAAAAGGAACTGGTACGCGCCGGGGGGATCGGGGTCCGCCACGTTCGCCAGCGCGAGCCGGCGCTCCAGCTCGATGAACTCGCGGGGCTTGCCGGCGAGCTCGAGCGCAAAGGTGTCAGCCCGGCCCTCTACCGCCCGCGAAAGCTGGTTCGAGACGACGGTCAGGCCGAATGAGACCACGGCCAGGGCGAGGGCGAGCGCGGGCATCGACCCGGGCGCGCCCGGTGACGCGCCGGCCCGCGCGCCCCACCGCCGCGTGAGCAGCATCACCACGTACATCCCCGGCCCGGCAACGATCGCCACCCACAACATCCCGCGCGCGAGGTCGCGCTGCTTGACGTGGCCAAGCTCGTGCGCCACGACCAGGTCGACCTGCGCTGGATCGAAGCGCTCGAGCAGCGTGTCGTACAGGACCACCCGCTTCGTGTGCCCGAGCCCGTTGACGTACGCATTCGCAGCCGTGGTGCGCCGCGAGGCGTCCACCACGAGCACGTCGCCCACGTCGACGCCGGCCCGCTCCGCGAGCTGGGTGACCGCAGCACGCGTACGGCCCTGTGGCAGGTCCTCGTACCGGTTGAACAGCGGGTCGACCACCACCGGGGCGAGCCACACGAACACGATCTCGATCGCAACCACGGCGCCCGCGCCCGCGAGCCACCAGCGTCGTGGGAACCGCCTCATCAAAACGCTGAACAGGGCCGCGCCACCAGCCGCCAGCACCCCCGCCACGGCGGCGGCCTTTGCGCGGTCCGACATCCATGCGCCCCAGTCCTGTGTGGACAGGCCCACGTCGGCGGCGCGCTCGTGGGCCCACGCTCCGAAAGGCAGGGCAACGAGCTGCACGGCGAGTATCACGCCCGCGCCGACGAGCGCGGCCCCGACCACCGGCCGGTCACGCGCCAGACGCTGCGCTCGGGCGATCGCGCTCCGCGGCGGCCGCGTCACCAGCAGGGCCAGCAGCGCTCCCTGCGCGACCAGCCCGCCGATCCCTATCAGGCGCTGCAGGTCTCTGAAATCGTGGGCGCGGTCGAGCTCGGCGGCGCTGAAGTAGGCCGACTCCGACACCGGCAACGGGTCGATCACGCCGTCCGGGCGCAGCAGCCACACCGCGGCCTCGGCCACCAGCACGGCAGCTACCACGGCGGCGGGCAACCTCAGCCGGTGAAACCGCATGATGACAAGATAGGCGCCGGCCGCGGCATCACCGCCCGGCCCGGGAGCGGGAGAGGAGTGACATGGGGAAGCGCTGGAGGTTGATGATCGGCTGCGGCGTGCTGGCGGCCACTGGTCTTGCGATCACAGCGCCGGCCGGCGCTGTCACGACCGAGCAGGTCGAGTTCACCGTCAAGTACTCCAAGCGGGACCGCAACAAGGAACGCGGCGGTGTCAGCCTGCGGACCAGGTTCACGATCACGGACCCGGCGGCTCCGGCGCCGCTCCAGCTCACGCGCACGTTGCTGCGCTTTCCGAAGGGCGCGGTGGTGAACGGCCGGCACTTCCCCAGGTGCAAGGTGGAGGCGCTGCGCGCCAGGGGCCCGCGGGCATGCCCGCGGGGCTCGAAGCTGGGGTCGGGCACGGCACGCGGTGCGGCACCCCCGATCGTCGACAACGTGAACGCCAAGGTGACCCTCTACAACGGCGCCGGCGGGGGCCGCAGCCCGTCCGTGATCATCTACTCGATCCCTGACCTGGGCCCGATCATCACGATCGAGGCCGTGATCAAGTCGGGCCGGGGAAGCCGGTACGGGTACGTGCTCGACGCAGCCGTGCCGCCGATCAAGACGCTGCCAAGCGCCCCCGATGCCTCGATCACCTTCTTCGACGTGACCACACGCGACCTCACGGTGCGCCGGCGCGGCCGCACGATCCACTACATAGACAGCCCGGTGCTGTGCGACGGGACGTTCTTCCTGCTCGACGGAGAGTTCAGCTACCAGGGTGGACAGTCGAACACCGTGCTCGAGCGGTTCACGCTCGACGGCGGGCCGCGCTGCCCGTAGGGGCCTTTGCCGATGCGAGTAGCGGTCATCTCTGACATCCACAGCAACCTGCCTGCGCTGCAGGCCGTGCTCGCCGACGTGGGCAGCCACGACCCCGAACAGGTCTGGTGTCTGGGCGACATCGTCGGTTACGGCGCCCACCCCGATGACTGCACCGAGATGGTCTCCGAGGTGGTCGAGGTGTGCCTGGCCGGCAACCATGACCTCGTGATCCGGGGTGACATCGACATCCGCTACTTCGCGATGAGCGCCGGCGCGGCGGCGCGCTGGACAGTGAAGAAGATCCGCGACGACACTCGCGAGTTCCTTGCCGGCCTCGCGCCCTTGGGCCAGACCGCCGGCGTTGGCCTCTACCACGCCAGCCCACGCGACCCGGTTTGGGAGTATGTCCTCTCTGTCACCCAGGCGGGGGAGTGCCTGGACGTCCAGAGGCAGCGTGTCTGCCTGATCGGGCACTCGCACGTGGCCTGCTGGTTCGGGCGCAATGGCGGCGAGACGGACGGCCGCCAGGCCGACGACGGCACCGTAATCGAGATTGCGTCCGGCGAGTGGCTGGTGAACCCCGGCAGCGTGGGGCAACCGCGCGACGGCGACCCGCGCGCGGCGTGGCTGATGCTCGACACCGAGAAGTGGACAGCGACATTCCGGCGCGTCGAGTATCCGATCGACGATGCGGCCCGCGCGATCATCGACGCTGGGCTGCCACGGTCGCTCGCCGACCGGCTTTATCAGGGCCTCTAGCGCACCACTGGTTTGGGACCACTGGCCTTGCCGCAGCCTCCCCGCGCCCCGATATCCTCGTTCCGCATGTCTCCAGTGCGCCCAACCCGCCGGCGTCGCAGGGCGCTCGGCGCCGCGGTGGCACTCGTCCTCGCCGCCGGCTTCGTCTCCTCCTGCGGTGGGGACTCGAACACGGGCCTCTCACAGCAGCGCGCATCCAACCTCCGGTCGTCGCTCGACCAGGTCGAGACACGCGTGAACGACCGCGATTGCACCGGGGCGGCCGACCAGGCCGCCACCTTCCGCCGGCAGGTCGATTCTCTTCCCTCGCGGGTGGATCGCGACCTCCGGAATGCGCTGGAGCGAAGCGCCACGCGGCTCGAAACGCTGGTCGCGGACCAGTGCGAGCCGGCAGCCGCGGTCGAGGAACCGCAGACACAGGCTCCGACCACCACGGACGAGACCGGAGGCGACCAGCAGGGCAACGGCAAGAAGGACAAGAAGCCCAAGAAGCCGAAGGACGACCAGCCGCCCGACACGGGCGTCACGGGGCCGGACGGCACTACCGGGACAACCGGGGCGACCGGCGTGACCGGGGACGGTGGCGCCGTGGTGCCGGGGGGCGGCGAGTAATGGCCGTACTCGGACTGGAGATAGCAGGGCGATACCGGCTCGACGAGCGTCTTGGAGCCGGCGGCATGTCGACCGTCTACCGCGCGCGGGACAACATCCTGGAGCGCCAGGTCGCCGTCAAGCTGCTGGCCGAGCACCTGTCCGAGGACGAGGGCTTCGTGGCGAGGTTCCGCAGGGAGGCGCTGTCGGCCGCGAAGCTGATCCACCCCAACGTCGTCCAGGTGTACGACTCCGGACACGACCCGGAGGCGCACCGGTACTTCATCGTCATGGAGTACGTCGAGGGGCCGACGGTCGCGCAGCTGATGCGGGAGCGCGACCGGTTGCCGATCGATCAGGCCGTGGACATCGGCGTGCAGTCGTGTCAAGGACTCGAGTACGCCCACCGGCACGGCGTGATCCACAGGGACGTGAAGCCGGGGAACCTGATCCTGAACCCGGACGGCGTGGTGAAGCTCGTTGACTTCGGGATCGCGAAGGCGGCCGAGGACACGGGCATCACGCAGGTCGGCTCGGTCGTCGGGACCGCCGCCTACCTCTCGCCCGAACGGGCGCAGGGCGAGGAGGCCACCGCCAGCGCCGACGTCTACTCCCTGGGCGTGGTCCTGTATCAGTTGCTGGCCGGGCGGCTGCCATACGAGACCGGCTCGTTGACCGAACTGGCCACGCGCCAGCAGGAAGGCACGCCCGAGCCGCTGCACCTGATCAACCCGGACGTGTCGCCCGAGCTGAGCCGCGTGGTGAGCCGCTCCCTGGCCGCGCGCCCCGAGCTCCGGTACGCAAGCGCGGCGGAGTTCGGCGAGGCGCTCCGCGATGGCGCCCGCGGGCGCGACTCGGCGGTCACGATGATGCTCGAGACGGCCGCCACGAATGTCTCCCCAGCTGGAGGTGAGGCCGCCACGAACGTGCTTGCGCCCGTGCCCGTACCGGCACCGGCGCGGGCCCCGGAATCGGCCCCGGCGCGCCCATCGAGGCGCGCGGCCCGGCGGACGGCGCGCGCGCCCCGGCCCGAGCCCAAGCCGCGCCGGCGGCGCGGAGCGTTCACCCGCTTCATGGCGCTGATGTTCCTGTTCCTGTTGATCGCGACCGTGGTCGCGGCGGTCGTGATCGTGAACGTCGACGGCAGCGGCACCCAGGACTTCGAGCGCGTCGTCAGCGAGCGCGTGCAGGACCAGATCGACGGCATCCGCAAGCTCATAGAAGACGCCACGCAATAGCGAACGGCCGCGGTTGTCCGCGGCCGCTCTGACTACTGCTTACTTCTCCGTTGCCGTTCCTTCGACCGTGCGCTTGCCGTTGTCGGCAATCTCGATCCGGCGCGGCTGGCGCTGCTCGGGCTTCGGGATCGTGACCTCGAGCACGCCGTTGTCGAACGCTGCCGCGATCCGGTCCGCGTCGACCCCGTCGGGAAGCTGCAGCGACCGCGAGAAGCGACCGAACGACCGCTCCACGCGGTAGTAGCCGTTCTGCTTCTCCTCGTGCTCTGCCTTGCGCTCGCCCGCGATCGTGAGCACGTCGCCGCGCACCTCGATCTCGACGTCGTCCTCGGTCAGGCCGGGAAGATCGGCCTTCAACACGAGGCTGTCCTCGCGCTCGAGCAGATCCACGGCCGGCGCCCATCTGCGCCGCTCGCCGCCTCCGGTCCCCTCGTCGAAGAAGGAGTTGAACAGCCGGTTCATCTCTCCCTGGAGGGAATTCAGCTCACGCATCGGCTCCCAGCGAACAAGTGCCATTTGGGTACCTCCCTAATACGTGGTATTGCAGGTAAAACTGCTCCCAAATTTAGCAAAATCTAAGCGCTTCTCCATCAGATTTAGTCAGTTAGGCCCACGGCGCCGACCGCCGGCATTGAAGCTCCGGACGGCGGCGTCCGGACGATAGGAGCTTCGGCTGCTTTGGGTGGCAGCGGGGGGTGCACGCCAAGCGACAACGTTCGGCGGCCATCGGCTCGCTGACCCGGAGGTCGTTAGGCCCGGTCGAGCAGCGACCGGCCGTGCATCGCCGCCGGCTGCTGAATCCCCAGCAGCGCAAGCGCCGTCGGCGCCACGTCGGCCAGGATTCCCGGTCCGGCGAGCGTCGCCCCCCGCACCGTCACAACGAACGGCACGGGGTTCAGCGAGTGGGCGGTCTGCGGCCCGCCGTCGGGCGTCAGCATCTCGTCGGCATTGCCATGGTCCGCGGTCACGATCGCACCGCCGCCGCTCTCCAGCACGGCGCTCAGCACCTGGCCCAGGCAGCGGTCGGCCGTTTCGACAGCCCGGATCGCCGCCGGGATGCTGCCCGTGTGGCCGACCATGTCCGGGTTCGCGAAATTGATGACGCCGAAGCGAAACGGCCGGTCCTCCTCCGCCGCCGCTCGCCACCGGTCCGCGAACGCGGCGGCCGCGGGCTGCGCGCTCATCTCCGGCTTCTCGTCGTAGGTGGCGACGTCGCGGGGCGAGGGCACGAGCGCCCGTTCCTCGCCGGGATAGAGGTGCTCCTCCCCCCCGTTGAAGAAGTAGGTGACGTGGGCGTACTTCTCGGTCTCGGCGACGTGCAGCTGGCGATCGCCTCGATCGGCCAGCACCTTGGCCAGCGTGATCTCGGGCCGGGCCTCGGGGAAGGCGACCGGATAGTTCCAGTCCTCCTGGTAGCGCGTCATGGTCGTGAGGTGGACGACCGGGAAGCGGCGGCGGTCGAACTCGTTGAAGCCCGGCTCCCCCAGCGCTCGGACAATCTGGCGCATCCGGTCGGGACGGAAGTTGAATGTGATGACGCTGTCCCCGTCCACCAGCGGGCGCGGATCGCCAACGATCGTCGGCTGGATGAACTCGTCCGTCTCGTCGCGCCCGTAAGCCTGACGGATGGCATCCTGCGCGCTCTCGGCGGCCAGGCCCTCAGCGTGTACGAGCGCGTCGTAGGCCCGCTTCGTGCGGTCCCACCGGCTGTCACGGTCCATTCCCCAGTAGCGGCCCATCACGGACGCGACCCGGGCCGGCACCCCCCGGCGGGATGCTTCGGCGAGCCATGCCTCCGCCTGCGCGACATACTCGGGCGCGGACGTCGGCAGGGTGTCGCGCCCGTCGGTGAATGCATGCAGCAGGACCGCCGGGGACCTGCTCGCGCACGGCCAGCTCGATGCACGCTTCGAGGTGGCCGAGGCTGGAGTGCACACCGCCGGCGGACACCAGCCCGATCAGGTGCAGCGCTCCGCCATGCTCCCGAGCCGCCGCGCACGCCGCGCGCAGCGCCTCGTTGCGGAAGAACTCGCCCGACTCGATCGCCTCGTCGATGCGGGCGAGGTCCTGCTTCACGACGGTGCCGGCCCCGAGGTTCAGGTGGCCGACCTCGGAGTTCCCCATCTGCCCGGGCGGCAGCCCGACCGACTGCCCGGAGGCGTCCAGTTGCGTGTGCGGGTACGAGCGCCACAGGTCGTCGAACACCGGCGTGTCGGCCAGCGAGACGGCATTGCCGGGGCCGTCCGGGGCGAGGCCCCAGCCGTCGAGGACCACGAGCGCGACGGAGGGCAGCGGCAGGTCCGGCGGGATCGGGCCCGGGGACGGCGCGCCGCTCACGGCCTGGCAGCCGCCGCGATCGAGAGGAAGCGGTCCGGGCTCAGGCTGGCTCCCCCGACGAGGGCTCCGTCGACGTCCTCGAGAGCCATCAGCTCGGCGTGCGTTGGCGGCGTCCACGCTGCCGCCGTAGAGGACCCGCACGGCTTTCGCCGCGGCGGCATCGCGGTCGCTCACCAGCGCTCGCACGAATCCGATCGCCGCCTGCGCCTGCTCCGGAGTGGCGGTCCTGCCGGTCCCGATCGCCCAGATCGGCTCGTATGCGATCACGACCTCGGGCAGGCGCGCGACGTTCACCGCGGCCAGGTCGGACTGCACCTGCTGGCGCAGCTTGCGCTCCGTCTCACCCGCTTCGCGCTCCTCCTCCGTCTCCCCCACGCACAGGATCGGGAGCAGACCGGCATCGAGGGCCTTCGGCACCTTCCGCGCGAGCGCCGCGTCGGTCTCACCGAAGTGCTGGCGGCGCTCCGAATGGCCCAGCACGACCGCCTCGACCCCCAGCTCCAGCAGCATCGGCGCGGAAACCTCGCCGGTGAAGGCTCCCGAGTCCTGCTCGTGCATGTTCTGGGCGCCGGCGCGCACGCGCGAGCCCGCCGCGAGATCGGCGACCGTTTGCAGGGCCGTGTAGGGCGGGCACACGACGATGTCCACGTCCGCGGAAATGCCCTCGGCCTCGGGCAGGAACGCCTGCATGAACTCCCGCGCCTCGGCGCTGGTCTTGTTCATCTTCCAGTTGGCCGCGACCAGCGGCCTCCTGTCAGCGGTCATCGAGAGCCTCGATCCCCGGTAGCGGCTTGCCCTCGAGCAGCTCGAGCGCCGCGCCGCCGCCCGTCGACAGATGGGTCACCGAGCCGGCCAGCCCGAAGCGCTCCAGCGCCGCAGCGGAGTCGCCGCCTCCGACCACCGTCGTGCCGTCGTTGGCGGCCAGCGCCTCGGCCACGGCGCGCGTTCCGGCCGCGAAGGGCTCGAGCTCGAACGCCCCCATCGGCCCGTTCCACAGCACCGTGCGTGCCCCGGAGATCTCCTGAGCGTAGGCCTCCGATGCGCGTGGGCCGATGTCGAGGCCCATCCAGCCATCTGGGATCGAGCCGGCCTCAGCCACCCGGGTCTGCGCTCCGGCGTCGAAGCGGTCGCCCAGGACGAGGTCCTGTGGCAGCTCCAGGCGGCACGACGAGCCCTCGGCCAGCTCGAGCGCGCGCCGCGCCAGCTCGACACCCTCCTCCTCGACCAGCGAGTCGCCGGTCGGGCGGCCCATCGCGCGGAAGAACGCGAAGCACATCGCACCCCCGATCAGGATTGCGTCGGCGACCTCCAGGAACCGCTCGATCACGCCGATCTTGTCGCTCACCTTGGCGCCACCGAGGACGACCACGAACGGGTGCTCCGGTTCGTCCAGCAGCGACGACAGCACAGTCACCTCGCGCTCGAGCAGGAAGCCGGCGACGGCCGGCCGCATCCGGCGTGCGACGCCCTCCGTCGTGGCATGCGCGCGGTGCGCCGCGCCGAACGCGTCGTTCACGTACATGTCGCCAAGGCGTGCCAGCGAGTCCACCAGCGCGGCGTCGTTCCTGGTCTCGCCCCACTCGAAGCGGCTGTTCTCCAGCATCAGCACCTCCCCATCGCCGAGCTGCTGCGCGAGCCATTCGACCTCCGGCCCGACAACCGCGGGCGCCTGGCGCACCTCGTTGCCGAGCAGCTCACCGAGCCGGGCCGACACCGGCCGCATCGAGTACTGCGGATCGGGCCCGTCCGGCCGGTCCAGGTGCGAGACGAGCACGAGCCGCGCACCCTGCTCGAGCAGATACTCGATCGTCGGCAGCGCGGCCCGGATGCGACCGTCGTCCGCCACCCGGCGATCGCCGCCCTCACCCTCGAGCGGAACGTTGAAGTCCACCCGCACCAGGGGTCGCCGCCCCCCTGGATCGACGTCACGGACGGTCTTCTTCGGAAAGGCCTTCGGGGGCACTCAGGCTTAGGCGAGCGCCGGCTGGGAGGCGCAGACCTTCTCCGCCAGCTCTGTCAGCCGGCACGAGTAGCCCCACTCGTTGTCGTACCAGGCGACCACCTTCAGGAGCGTCTTGTCGGTGATCATCGTGAGCTGCGAGTCGAACACCGACGAGTACGGCGACTTGTTCACGTCGGAGGAGACGATCGGGTCGCTGGTGTACTGGATGATGCCCTCGTAGCGGCCCTTGTCGCACTGGCTCGAGAAGAGCTCGTTCACCTCCTCGACGGAGGTCTCGCGCTCCATCTCGCACACCAGGTCGACGACCGAGCACGTCGGCACTGGCGCGCGCACGGAGATGCCGTTCATCCTTCCCTCCAGCTCCGGGACGACGAGCCCGAGCGCCTTCGCGGCGCCCGTCGACGTGGGGATCAGGTTGATCGCGGCGGCGCGTGCGCGGCGCAGGTCCTTGTGCGGCATGTCCTGCAGGCGCTGATCAGCCGTGTAGGCGTGCACGGTGGTCATCAGGCCGTGCTTGATCCCGACGCCGTCGTTCAGGATCTTGGCCACCGGGGCGAGGCAGTTGGTCGTGCAGGAGGCGTTGGAGATGATCCGGTGCTCGGCCGCGTCGTATGCCTCCTCGAAGTTGACGCCCAGTGCGACCGTCACGTCCGGGTCCTTGGCGGGGGCCGAGATGATCACCTTGTCGGCGCCCGCCTCGAGGTGCTTTGAGGCGTTCTCCCGATCCACGAAGAGCCCGGTCGACTCGACCACCACCTCCGCACCGAGCTCCTTCCAGGGCAGCTTGGCGGGGTCGCGCTCAGCGAGCACCTTGACGTCCGTGCCGTTCACCTTGATCGACCCGTCCCCGGCCTCGACCGTGCCCGGGAACGGCCCCAGCGTCGAGTCGTACTTGAGCAGATGGGCGAGCGTGTGCGCGTCGGTGATGTCGTTCACCGCCACGAACTCGAGATCGATCCCGCGCTCGAAGGCGGCGCGGAAGAAGTTCCTGCCAATCCGGCCGAAGCCGTTGATCCCGACCTTTACCGACATGCGTCCTCCTGCTTGCTCGGTTTCACGCTGGAGCTACATTGCGACGGGGGAGGCGGCGCAGCCGCCGAGGGGGCGGAGCCCCCGTGCACCGAATCTATCAATCGTTCTACGGGCTCGGCTGCGGGTCGGTCCGCACGTGCGGGTAGGTGCTCGTCTCCCCGCCCTCCGTGAACGGGCCCTGCTCGCGGCACGGGGGCGCGACCGTGGTCCCGCCGTTCAGGACGTACTGGATGATCCTGTTGCGGAACTCCTCCGCCAGGTAAGGACTCGACGGGATGGTCGGGAACGGGGTCGGCCCGCAGTTGCTGCTGTCGAACACCGGCAGGCCGGCTCGCAGCTGATCGTAGTTGCCGGGCTTGTAGTACGGGTTGCCGCGGAACCAGTCCTGCCGGCTCGGATAGGTGGCGAGCGACTCCGCGTTCACCGGGCTCTGCAGGCGCAGGTAGTGGACCCTGTCCTGCCCGATCTGATCCGTTGCCTGGGTGACCGCGGTGTCGGTTGCGAGCATCCCAGCGATCTCGCGCTTGTACTGGGCGAGGAAGCGCAGGAAGGGGTTGAAGTTGCGCAGGAACGGGTCCAGCTGCGCCAGCACGTTGCGAGTCTGGTCGAGGAACTTCGATTGGGCCGGGAGGCCCTTGACCGAGGCCGGGATCAGGCGGTTCAGCCCGATGAAGAACTCGTTGAAGTCGGTCGAGATCTTGTCCATGTTCACCAGCAGGTTGCTGAGCTGGGTGCCGACCGGGCGCAGGTCGCGCATCAGCGGGTCGGTGTTCACCGCATAGGCCGCGAGGTCCTTCAGGGTCAGCTGCGACTGGGTGATGAACTCGGGGAACGCCCGCCAGATCGCCCGGAGCTCTTGGTCGCGGTTGGCGGTCGTCTCGAGCAGGTGGTTGGAGGTCGTGATCCAGGTGCTCAGCTGGTCCCCGCGCTCGGTGAGCGCGTCGAACACGGTGCCGGTGCTCCTGATCGCCTCCTGCGTGGCACGCTCCTGGGAGTTCAGGACCTTCAGCACCTCGTTCGTGTTGTTCGCAAACCCCGGCAGCACGCCGAGGAAGTCCGAGAAGTCGGCGCCGTGGTCCTCGATGCCCTTCCCGAGGTCCTGCTGCCAGACCTGGAAGCCCTCGCGGGTCTTCTTGTCGAACGCGCGGAAGATCTCGTCCAGCTCCACGGTGGGCGCAACCTGGGCGGTCTCGAGGCGTCCATCCTCCGGGATGTTGCCGGCGGCCTTGGTCCCGGGCGTGAGCTCGATGTAGGTCTCGCCGAGCAACGTCTTCTGGCGCAGGATCGCCCGGCTGTCCTTGGGCATCGGCGCGTACTGGTCGTCGAGCTCGATTGTCGCGTTGGTGCGGCCGTCATCAGCAAGGTCGATCGTCTTCACCTTGCCGACGTTCACGCCCGAGATGCGCACGTCCGCCTCCTGCGCGAGCTGCGTGGCCTCGAGGAACGAGGCGTTGAAGCGATAGCCGTGCGGCTTCAGGGGCACGGGACCGCCGAAGGCCGACCAGAGGTAGAGCAGCAGCCCGAAGCACGACAGCGTGAAGATCGCCATCACCATGATGCGGCCGACGGTCGGTGCCTGTTTGACCATTAGCATCACCGCCCGTCCGGCATCACCCACATGCCTCCTGCTTCGTGGCGAAGTTCGAGAGGTCGATCAGGGTGCCGAGCTGGTTGTCGATCTTCCGAGTCGCCTCGAGCGCGCCCAGCGCGATGCAGTCGGTGAAGATGATGCCCCGCCTGACGAGCCCGTGCGCGTCCTGACGTCGAGTACACGGATGCGCCGATGTGGTTCAGCCACAGCGCCCAGAACAGGTAGCCCTCTTCGGTGCCCGGCGGGTTGTAGCCGAGCGCGTTCAGGAGCGTGTTGATCACGTCGAAGCTCTTCTCGAGCTGCGGTGTGATCTTGGCCAGGTCGCGGGCCGCGGGCCGGAGCGCCCGCGCGGCGGGCTCCGCTTCACGCGTGAACGGCCGCACCTGGTTGCGGATCGGCGGAATGGTCTCGCGCGCGAAGTCCTGGGTCGCGCGCTGCGCATTGTCGAGCGCGCGGATGCCCGGGCGCAGCTCCGCCAGCGTCGGGCCGAGCAGCTCGGTCAGCTCGGCCGAGCTGGCAAGCGCAGAATTAGTCGTCTTGAGCGTGTCCGGGAGCAGCTGGAACGTCTCGCGCAGGTTCGCGTCCTGGTTGGCGAACGCCTCGAACACGGCGTTCTGGGACACGACCAGCTCGGCGAGCTCCTTGTCCTTCGTGCCGACCTCGGTCACCAGCAGCTGGAGATTGTGGACCAGCCGCGCGAGGTGGCGGCGCCGCTGCGCGAGCAGCTTCGTCAGCTTCGCCGTTGTCTTCCCGAGCGGCTCGAAGCGGCGGAACGCGTTGCGGAAGGCGGGCCCGTTGTCCTTCAGGGCCTCCCCACCGCCCGCGACCAGCAGGCGCAGGTAGTCGCGCGTGTCGCGGTCGAGGTTGGCGAGAATCTCGTCCAGGTTCACGTCGGGTCGTGTCTGCGACACCGGGACCGTGTAGCCATCGGGCACCCCCGGCGCCCCGCGCGTGCCGGGGTCGATCTCGATCACCATGTCCTTCAGGCCGGTCTTCGGCCGCAGCAGCATCGTCGCGTCGCGCTTGATCATGTCCCTGTACTTGGCGCGGATCCCCATCGTCACCACCGCGCGGCCGTCCACCAGCTCGACGCGCTTGATCTCCCCCACCGGGACGCCCGCTATCTCCGCCGTCTGGCCCTGGCCGGGCTGGACGGCTTGCGCGGTGCTGAACTGGGCCTTCAGCTCGAAGAAGTCCGTGCCCAGCACCGGCACCCACGCCGGGAGGTAGAACCGCTGGTTGGACAGGATGTAGCCGCCGACCCCGAGCGCGATGACGACCATCAGGATCACCGCGAGAAACTCCCGCAGGTTCTTGGAGATGGCGTGCCTCACTTGCCCCTCCTCGAGCGCAGCGCCTGGTCGGCCGGCCCGGGGGTCGCGGCGGGGCCGTTCAGGTTCGGCTTCGCGTTCTTGTAGCAGTCCTTGTCAGGCTCGTACTTCGGCTTCTTGGAGGGGCGGTCCGGCCGGGTCCCGAGCGGCCGGGTGAGGCCGCGCCCGTAGAGGACGTCGCGGTTCTTGGGCCGGTCCGAGAGCTTGCCCGTCTTGATCAGGGTGTCGCCGCCGCCGGTGGCCGTGTTCACCAGCGAGCCGTTGCCGTCGATGCTCTGCGACTCGCTCGCGAACGCCGTCATCACGTACCAGAACTCCTTGAAAGCCGATGCGCCGCTCGTGAACGGGCCCTCGTTGATCACGGTGTCGCCGGCCGGCAGGATCACCTTGTCGAAGCACCGGCTGGTGAGGTTGGTCTGCGTGAGGAACCCACGGGAGGAGGACGCCGCGCTCGCCAGGCTGGCGGTCGCCGGTCGCAGCGAGTCGAGCAGCTTCCCGAGCTCAGTGCGCCCGAACAGAAGCTCGGCCTGGGAGATCCAAGGGGTGACGGCGGTGATCGTGGCCTGCGTCTCACGCACACCGGGGATGAGGTCGCGCGCGAAGCCCTCGAGCTCGGGCAGCGCCGAGTTCAGGCTCCTGAGCGACGAGCGTGCGTTCTCGACGGTCGGCCCCAGCTCGCGGATCGCCGCGTTCAGGTTCTGCTCCTCGTCCGCGAAGGGCGCGAAGAAACGGTTGAAGTTCGTGATCAGGCTCTTCAACTGCTCCTCGTTGGTTCCGAGCGCGGTCGTGATCTTGTCGAGACCGGCGATCAGCTTCGAGAGGTCGCGCGGCTCGGTGCCGAGCAGGGCCTGGTTGACCTGCGACGAGCCCTTCAGCGACGCGGGCGCGTGATCGATGGAGTCGTTCAGCGACTTGGCCGCCGATGTCGCCGCGGACACTCGGGTCCTGGTCGCGGTCGTCAGCGGCGGTCGGCTTGCCGTTCAGGCCGTCGCCGAGGCCGTTCAGCAGATCCTGCAGCGACTCACGGTCGTTCGTCTGCAGCGCGGTCAGCAGCTCGTCGAGCTGCACCGGCGTGGACGTGCGTGTGACCGGAATCGTGTCACCGTCCTCCAGCTCGTCGCCCTCCGGCGTGCCCGGTGTGAGGTCGACGAAGAAGTTGCCCTCGAGGAAGATGCGCGAGCGGATCTTCAGCGTCGCGTCCTTGTGCAGCGGCAGGCCCGCCTCCTTCATCTCCATCGTGACCCTGACCATGTCGGAGTCCTCCTCGCGCTCGACTTCGACGACCTCGCCCACGTTGACCCCGGCGATCCGGACCGGCGAGTCGAGGCGCAGGTTGTTCGAGGTCTGGAAGACCGCGTGGAACTGGTAGGGGTCCTTCCACGGCAGCGACTTCGTGAACGCCAGCCATGTGCCCACCACGATGATCAGCAGCGCGATCGCGCCCGCGCGCAGCGGGTTGATCCGGCCGCGCAGGCGCCGCGGGACGATGTGCTTCGGAGAGGCCTGTGGGGAAGCCGCCATTACTCGCCCGCCGCCTTTTCGGAGCCCTGCTCGTCGGTCTCGACGCCCTGGTTGCCCGGCACGTTCCCGATCGACTGCTTGCCCTGCGCGTAGGTCTCGTTGCCGGCCTCGCACTCGCGCTCCTGGCCGGGCGCGGCCGTGTTCGGGTACGGGTTCACGTGCAGGAAGTTCGGGTCGATCTTGTCGATCGGCCGCCCGCCGCCGTTGGCCGGCGCGGCTGAGGGGCCGCCCTCGCCGTTGGGCGCCGGGCCGCCGTCCACCCCGACCGGGGTCGTGACGACCATGAACCGCAGCCAGGTGCCGTTCTGGTCGCCGTCGCTCAGCAGGCTGGCGGCGTTGCGCAGGAACAGCGACAGGTAGTTGCAGACGGTCTGGGCCGGGGTGATGAAGCTGATCGCCGGGTCGAGTGCCTTGACCGTCTCGATCAGGTCCTTCAGGCCGATCGGGACGAGCGGGTCGGTGGCGAAGTCCTCGAGGTCCGCGAGGTACGTGCTCAGGCGGCGGTTGAAGGCGGGAGAGCCCTCGAGGCCCTTGACGCCCTTGGTGAATGCGCTCGCAAGCGTCGGCGCGGACCTGCGCAGCGCCCGTGCGCCCGGCTGGAGCTCGGCAAAGAACTCACCGGTGCTGCGGAAGAACGGCCGGATCTGCGGGAACGTCTCGATCGCAGTCTGCATCCCCTCCGGGCCCAGGCGGATCGTGTCCTGGAGGAAGGGCCTTGCCACGTCGGCGAATGCGGAGATCGTGAGGTCGAGGTTCGCCCACAGCTGCGCCTGCACGATTGCGACCGGAGCGACGATGATCGCGGCCCGGGACTGGGACGCGAAGAACCGCCGCCAGCGCGTGTCGGGGTCAGCGATGTTCGCCAGCACCGGAACCGCGTTGGCGACCAGGGGGACGAACGTCTGGATCGCGTCGTTCAGGTCCTCGCCGCGACCAGCGAACGCATCGCCGAAGCCGCGCAGGTTGAGCCGCTGGCCGGCACGCGTCGGCCGGTCCCACATGCCGAAGAATTCGTCGAACTCGACCGGGGTGGCGGTCTGGTTCTTGAGCGGGATCGTGCCGCCCTCCGGGAAGCCTTGGGCGGAATCGCCCCGCGTGATCTCGATGTACTTCAGTCCCAGCGCCGACCGCGGACGCACCATGATCGTCGAGTCCGATGGCAGCGGCCTGATCCGGGTCTCGAGCTTCAGGTCGAGCTTCGCCATCACGGACCCATCGTCGTTCTGGACGGGGGTGATCTTGTCCACCACGCCCACACGCAGGCCGCCGATCCGGGCCTCGTTGCCCTTCACCAGGCTGGTCGCGACCGGCACCTCGGCCGTGAGACGGTAGGTCGGCACCCAGGGCAGGCCCGCGTTCGCGTTGTAGGCCAGGAAGATCGCCACCACGATCACGAGCGTGGTCGCAACGCCCACGAGGACGGGGTTCGAAGCGATCGCTGTCGCACCGCGGCGCCTGCTCATGACCCGTCTCCCAACAGGTAGTCGACCACGGGGTCAGCCTTGCGCTGCGGGCTGCTGGCGCGCTGAGCCGGCGGCTCGGGCCGCGGCGCGGGCAGCTGCCGACTGCCGACTGCGGACTGCGAACCTCAGCCTTCTGCGACGCCGCGTCCTGCCGCTTGGCCTTCCTTGCTTGCTGGCGGCGGTACAGGCGCATCACCTTGTCGGGGTTCTCGCCCGCGAGGATGCGATCGAGCGGCGTGGTGGCCTTCCGCCTGAACGAACGCGCGCTGCTCGCGCCGGCGATGAAGTTCGCCGTGCAGGCCGGGTTCACGACTGTGGCCAGCGAGTTGCAGCCGGCCAGCAGGGTCGTGCGCAGGTAGTGGCCGAACTGGTCGTAGCCGTTGGTCGAGAGCGCGACGTAGTAGATGACATCCATCAGGCGCTGGACGCCGTCCTCGTCGCGGAAACTCGTGAGGAACTTGGAGAGGTTCGACGTCAGGCTGCGCGCCTGCGAGGTGAAGTCGCCGAGGTCCTCGATCGTGGGCAGGGATGCCTGCAACGCGCGGCTGCCCACGTCCGCGGTGTCGCCCAGGGTCTGGAAGGCCGGGATGCCCGCACGCGAGAACGGCCCGAGGGCGCGCAGGATGCGGCTCACGTCGGTCCCGACCACGCCCAGGTCACGTACCACCGGGGTCATCTGCTCCGACATCGCACCGAGCGCCGCCATCGTGGGCTTCAGCTCTCGCAGGAACTCCGGGAACGTCTCGAAGTTCTTCTCCAGGTTCGCGCGCTCCTCCGCGGTCGCCTGGGCGGCGATGTTCGCCTGCACGATCGCGTGGGAGACGTTCTTGCGCTTCTTCGCCCACTCGGCCAGCACCAGATCGCCGGACCGCGCGCCGTCGGCCAGCAGGCGGTTCTGGTTGGCCAGGATCTTCAGCACCTTGTCGAGCTCCCGCAGAGCGGGGTTCGCGCCGCGGATCACCTTGCGCAGGTCCTTGCCGCGCCCGGCCAGCCCGGCCCCGAACTCGTTCAGGATGATCGCGAAGCGCTCCCGGTAGGGACGCCGCATCACGTCCCGGATCAGGTCCTCTCCCACCGGCGTGAGGGTCTGCTCCACGGGCAGCAGGCGCTGGCCTGCACCGTCCTGGCCCTCCGGGACCTTGGGCAGCGGGCGGCGGCGGCTTCTCACCCTCCGGACGCGGCTGTGTCGGCTGGCATTCGACGAGCTTCTCGCCGATCACCGACTGGAGGCGAATCTGGCACTCGGCATCCTCACGGAAGTCCTGGAAGCCAGGGTCGTCGATCTTCAGGATCACGGCCGCGCGCAGGTCGTCCGTCACCTCCAGGCCGTCGATCGAGCCCACCTTCGCGCCCGCGATCATCACGTCCTGTCCCGGGATCGCGAATGCGGCGTTGTTGAATATCGCGCGGACCTTGTACCCGCCGCCGTCGTCCTCCCCGGCGCCCATCCCGACGACGAGCGCGACGATCAGCGCAACCGCTGCGACACCGATGGCGAGCCGCTGCCTCACGGTCCGACCGGCCTATCGCTGGGGTTGCAGTCCTCGGGACCGAGCTTGCCGTCGTCGGTCGACGGGTTGGAGCCGTCTCGGGCCGGCTGCGTGGCACCTCCGGGGCAGAACCGCGTGCCGCCGCTGTTCACGGCTGACACACGCTCGCCCGGAGCCAGCGCGATCAGCTCGTTCGTCGCCTCGTCGTAGCGGAACGCGTTGAAGATCGGCAGCACGCGCGCGAAGTGACCGTTCGCGTCGTAGTAGGCGGGGACCTGCGAGAAGTGCGTGATCCAGGCCGAGATGTCGGGGGCGTAGGGCCGCAGGAACTCGACCTCGTCCTGGCCTTTCTTGAGCGCCTTGACGGAGTTCTTCGAACTCTGGCGCGAGATCCGCTCGAGATCCGGTGATATTCGCATCAGGTCGACCGAGTCGTTCCGGGGCCCCGGCTCGTTGACCAAGCCGGCTCAGGTTCCCGAACGTCGGTCGCATCGTCCCGAACAGGTGTGCGAACCGCTGCAGGAACGGCGCCAGGCCCTTGATCTGCGGCTTGGAGACGTCGGTCAGCTCGTTCAGAGGCACGAGCGCCGAGCGCAGGTTCTCGAACGTGACGCTGCCCTCCTCGAGCACATCCGGCAGCGCGGCGAGCGTCTGGTCGAGCGCGGCGTTCTCGTTGCCGAGCGCCCGCGCGAAGCCAGTTCCGTTCGTGACCAGCTCGGCCAGGTCGTCGCGCCGCGAGGCGATCGCGCCGAGCGCCTTGGCGCTGTTCACGATCAGGCTCTCGAACGTCTTCTGATCACGCCCCAGCTCCTCCATCACCTTGGAGAGATTCCCGAGCGAGGGCGCCAGGTACTTGAACGTGTCCTGAAGATTGTCGCTCTGGCCCACGTACCACGTGCCGAATCCGCGCAGCACTCCCTGCAGGCCCTTGCGCGCCTTGGGATCGAGCGTGTTGAACAGCTGGTCGAGGTCGACCACGTTCGTCGTCTCGTCGGCGTCGAGCGTCCCCCCGTCCGGGATCTCCTCACCGTTGTTGGGCCCGGGATGCAGCGAGAGGTAGCGGTTCGCTACCGAGGGGAGCGACTCCTGGCGGACCGTGATCGACGATCCTCGCCGCAGGGGAGCGAAGTCGTCGTTGATCGTGACCTTGATGTCGGCCTGGTTGTCCTCCGACAGCTTTATGTCGGTGACTTCACCGACCGGCAGGCCGCCGACCTTGACCTGGTTGCCCTTCACGAGCTGGTTCGCGGTCTGCATCCGGACCGTGTACTCGGTGCCACCCCCGCCGCCGAACATCAGCACGCCGATCGCGATGATCGCGACGACCAGCGACCCGACGGCCGCAGCCCGGGCGATGCTCATTACTGCCCGCCCCCCGTCATGGGCGCGGCGTGCAAATTCGGTTCCGTGGTCCCCTCCCGAACATCGAAAGGCGACTCGCTCGAGCCGCCCAACGACTCCGTTCTCGAAGTCAGTCTACGTCGTGCGGAGAGGCTTGTCAGCAGCAGACAGCGTCGTCCCGTGCTCATCGACCAGGTCCGACTCCAGCTCGTCGCCGCGGGATCGCCCCCAAGGGGTCGCGGGGAGAGGCGCCCTCACCGTCGCCGACGGTTGCGGTCGCGCCCATGCCGGTCCCAACAGCCTGTGCGTCTATGTCCCTCTCCTCCTACCTACAGCTACCGCGCTTCTCCCCCATGAATGCAGGCGGATCGGCGCCCCAGTGCGCGGCAGTCTACTGTTTTGGCATGGCCGTCGCCGCGCTTGGCGGTTAAGCCCGGATTAAGCATTGCAGCGCGAAAAAGGTGGCATTGCCGGCCTCCCCGCATTAGGGTTTGTCCAGACCGTAAGCCACGGAAGGCAAACGGGATGACGGCTTTGGGAAAGGACTCCTCCACTCTCCTTGGAGCGGCGCCGCGACTGCATAGCGCAGTCGGCACGCTCGACGACCTCGCACACCGCGCCATGATGGCGCGGGCGATCGCGTTCCTCTTCGCGGCAGGCGCCACGCTCACGCTCGCGGTGCTGGCTGCGCTGCCGCACCCCGAAGCAGACGTGGCCGGAATGCTTGGCACCGCCGGCGTGGCTTACGGCGCGGCGCTCGTGGTGCTGCTCCGTCATGCCCGCATCGCTCCCGGGGCGTACCCCTGGATCGTGGCGCTGGGCACGGTGCTGATCACGTTCGGAATCCACTTCAGCGCCACCCCGACAGCCGCGCACGCACTCTTTTACCTGTGGGGGATCCTCTACTCGGGCTACTTCCTCAGCCGCCTCACGACGCTCGCGCAGGTGGCGCTCGCGGTGGGCGGCTCCGCCGTCGTGCTGCAGAGCGCGACTCCCCGGTCCGACCATGCGCCGGAGGAATGGTTGCTGACGGTCGGCGCCCTCCTGGTCGCATGCGTGCTGATCTTCGCGCTGCGCCGCCACGTGGACATGACGGTGGGCGGACTTGCCAACGCTGCCCGCACCGACGCACTCACCGGGCTGCTGAACCGGCGCGGCTTCGAGGAGGCGTTCGAGCTGGAGCTCGAGCGCGCCCGGCGCGGCGGACGCAAGTTGAGCGTCGTGATCGGCGACCTCGACCACTTCAAGCAGGTCAACGACCGGTTCGGGCACCATCAGGGCGACAGCGCCCTGGCGCGCGCCAGCGAGATCCTGGACCGGGAGAAGCGCCGCATCGACACACTTGCACGGCTCGGCGGCGAGGAGTTCGCGATGATCGTGCCGGACACCGTGGACCGCCGCTCTTTCATGCTGGCGGAGCGGCTGCGACAGGCGACGCGCGACGAGTTCGCGGACGACCCGGTGAAGCTGACGATCAGCTTCGGCGTGGCGAGCTTTCCGCAGCACGGCGCAACGCGCCACGAGCTGCTCGGCGCTGCGGACGACGCCCTCTACGCGGCCAAGGAACTGGGACGCGACCGCACAGTGATCTACAGCAAGGAGGTCGTCGGCGTGCTGACTCCGGCGAACGGCCGCAACGGCGCCCGCAACCAGCAGCTTGCCACGGTGCTTGCGCTCGCCGACGCGCTCGACATCCGTGACGCGCGCACCGCGCGGCACTCGCAGACCGTCGCGCGGCTGGCGGAGATCACAGCGCGTGAGCTCGGCCTGTCCGAATCGACGGTGGAACAGGTGCGACTCGCCGGCCTTCTGCATGACGTGGGCAACATTGCCGTCTCGAACATGCTGCTGAGCAAGCCCGGGCCACTGAGCCCGGAGGAGTGGAACGAGATTCGCCGCCACTCCGAGATCGGCGCGCGCATCCTCGCCAACGCGCGCCTGGGTGACATCGGGCAATGGGTGCTCGCGCACCACGAGCGGGTGGACGGATCGGGATTCCCGTCCGGCATCTCGAACGGCTCGATTCCGCTCGAGGCCCGGATCCTGTCCGTCGCAGACGCGTTCGAAGCGATGGTCAGCGAGCGCCCGCACCGCCCCGCACTCACCCGCATGGCCGCGATGGAGGAGCTGCGCCGCAACGCGGGCACGCAATTCGACGTCGAAGTGGTCGACGCGTTCATCCGCGCCCTCGCGCAGGATCGCGTTCGGGCATAGCTACGAGTTCGCAGTCGGCAGTTCGCAGTTGGCAGTCTGCGAACTGCGAACCGCGAACTAGCCTGTCTTGTTCAGCTGCTCATGTATCTGCCGCGCGACCTTGCCGGGTAGCCCTGGCACCGCTTCCAGCTCTTCGCGGGTCGCGCCGAGGAAACGCTCCGGCGACCCGAAGTGGCGCAGCAGCACCCGCTTGCGGGCTGGACCCACGCCCGGCAGCTCGTCCAGGACGGAGGCCTTCATCGACTTGTCGCGGCGCAGGCGGTGGTGCTCGATCGCGAACCGGTGCGCCTCGTCGCGGATGCGCTGCAGCAGCTGGAGCGCCCGTGAGTCGCGCGACAACCGGATCGGCTCGGCCCGCCCGGGCACGTAGATCTCCTCCAGCCGCTTGGCGAGGCTGATCACCGTCACCCCCTCTGCCAGGAACTCACCCAGAGCGGACACACCGCTCGAGAGCTGCCCGGGCCCACCGTCGATCACGACCAGCGCCGGCAGCGCCGCGAAGCTCGCATCGCGGGAGGGGTCGTGGGGCGAGTGGTCCCGCTGCTCCACCCACTGCGCCATCCGGCGGCTCATGACCTCCTGTATCGCGGCGAAGTCGTCCTGCCGGCCATCGAGTGCGCGGATCTTGAAGCGCCGGTAGTCGGCCTTGCGCGGCGCGCCGCCTTCGAACGCCACCATCGAAGCCACGGTGTGCGACGGGCCGAGGTTCGAGATGTCGAAGCCCTCGATTCGAACTGGTAGCGCGTCCATCCCGAGCGCCTCGCGCAGGTCATTGAGCGCATCCACTCGTTGCTGGCGGCTCCGCTGGGTGCGCAGCTTGTCCTGTTCGATCGCAAGCCGCGCGTTGCGCTCGGCCAGCTCGTACAGGCGGCGCTTGTCGCCACGCTTCGCGTGACGCAGCTCGACCGGCGCCTCGCGCCGCTCCTCCAGCGCCTGTCGCACGATGTCGGCCTGCACGAGCGACGCCGGCCCGACGATTTCGCCCGGTATGGAGAGGGACGTTGCGTAGTACTGGATCGCGAACTCCTCGGCGACCTCGGCCTCTGTGCGCCCGGCGCGGTTCTCGAGATAGAAGCTCTGCCTGTCCGCCAGCACGCCGTCCCGGACCTGGAAGACCTGGGCGTTGGCATCGGTGCCGTCCACGGCGACGGCGAGCACGTCGACCGTGCCGACCGTTCCGCTCGCCACTCGCTGGCGCTCGAACAGCGAGCGCACGGCCCGCAGGCGGTTGCGGTAGACGGCTGCTTGCTCGAATTCCTGCGCCTCTGCGGCTCCCGCCATGGCCTGCTCCAGGTCGCGCTCTATCTGGCGGTAGCGTCCGGAGAGAAACCGGATGATCGCGTCGATGTTCGCCCGGTAGTCGGCCTCCGATATGTAGTCGACGCAGGGCGCCTGGCAGCGCTTGATGTAGTAGTCGAGACAGGGGCTGCCCGAGGCGCGGCCGGGCTTGGGACCGTCGCAAGTCCGGTACGGGAAGAGCTGCCCCAGGAGGTCGAGTGTCTCGCGCACGCGCTTCGCGCTCGAGAACGGGCCGAAGTAGGCCCGCTCCGCGCGATGGCGCTCACGCGTGAAGTACACACGCGGGAATTGCTCGTCGAGCGATATGCCGATGTACGGGTAGGACTTGTCGTCGCGCAGGCGGATGTTGAAGGGCGGCCGGTGCTGCTTGATGAAGCGCTGCTCGGCGAGCAGAGCCTCGGCCTCGTTCTGGGTCGCGACGAAGTCGATCGACTCGACGCGCGACAGCATCTCGTCCGCACCGCGGGCCGAGCGGCCGCTGAAGTGCGAGCCGACCCGCTTGCGGATCGACTTCGCCTTCCCGACGTAGAGCGCCCGCCCGCCGGCGTCCTTGAACAGGTAGACGCCGGGGGCGTCGGGGAGCGCCCGTCGCTGGTCGGTCAGCCTCTCGTCGGGCGCCCCCGTTGGATGAATCGGCCATGCCTCAAGGTTACGCACGGGTCCGCAGGCGTCCGAGAACCGGATCGGAGCGTCAGCTCACCAGTCTCACCTCCGGCCCATCGTCCCCGGGGACGACCTCGCCCGCCCCACCCATCAACGCCAGCACGCGCGCAACGTAGGCGCGCGTCTCGGCGTACGGCGGGATGCAGCCGCAGCCGGCCACCGCGCCGGGACCCGCGTTGTATGCGGCGAGCGCGAGCGGGACGGTGCCGAATCGCCGCAGCAGGTCACGCATCAGCTGCCCCTGCGCCTGGATCGCGGCAGCCGCGTCGAACGGGTCACCCAGGCCGTAGGCGCGCGCCGTGGCGGGCATGAACTGCGCGATGCCGCGCGCCCCGGCGGGGCTGACCGCGAACGGGTTGAAGCCACTCTCCGCGTAAAGCTGCGCAGCGAGGAGCGTGGCTGAGACATTCCAGCGGCTCGCCGCACGCGCGATCGGCGCCTGGTACGCCGCCGGGACGAACGACGGAACGGCGAAGCGGCCGTCACCGGGGCGCCCGGCGCCGCGCGCGGGGTCGGGCGTCGAGCGGGGATTCAGCGTGTAGCCGTAGTGCCACGGTTCCCAGCTGTACCTCTGGATGAAGTGGAAGCGCTCGCCGTTGCGAGCAAGCCACGGGTACGCGCTGCGAGGCCCGAGGTCCAGCTCCGTGCCCCAGCGGTGCAGCGACTTGCCCGGCGGCGCGACCCACTTCGGGTCGGGATGGCGCTCGTACAGCTTCGCCTGCTCGGCGTCGGAGCGGTAGCCGGAGGTGACGATCAGCCGCAAGCCGTCCGAACGGGCTGCCTCCTCCATGCGGTCGAATGCGCGCGCGACGTCGGGGCGCATCGGCTTGCCCTGGCGGTAGGCGAGCGGGCCCGTGTAGCCGGCGCCTGAGGCCTCCAGCGGAAGCGGGTCGCCGGCCGGCGGTGACAGCTCCGCGGTCGCGGCGGCACGGACCGGCACGTCGCCGCCGCGCGCGGGCAGCCGGTTCTTCACCTTCACCTTGACTCGTACAGGCGCGCCGGAGCCACCGCCCGGGAACGACACGTCGGCCGGCGCCAGTTGGAGTCCGTTGTGGCGTCCGGCCTCGAGCGCTGCGTCCCTCGCCCGCGTCAGATACGACGCCTGCGCCAGGTGCCGCGGGTTGAGGCGCCCACCGATCAGCGGCGGCTCGAACAGCCGGGCGAAGTCGTCGCGCATCGAGCGCGCGGCCGACAGCGCGGCGAGGTCGGTCGCGCGCTGCATGCGGCCCTTCTCCGCGAGGGCTCCGCCCAGCGCCGCCAGGGCACCCGCGCCAAACATCACGACGAACACCGCGCCCAGCGCGACGATCAGCGCCTGGCCGCGCTCGGACCCTCTCTGTTGCGCTGCGGCGGTGTCCATCCTTGCCCGCAGCCGAAGCTACGCGGGCAGGTGCGCAGCGTCAGCGCGCTGCGGTCACGGAACTCGCGCGCAGGGGTGACGAGATCACCCCGTTTATCGATTCGACACATCGGGCATTCTGTGTTCCGATAGGTATCACCGGCTCCGATACCGATGCGTTCAGCGCCGGCCCGCGTCGTGGTCCCAGGGGAGGAAGCAGCATGATGGTTCACACCCGCAGTCTTCGGACGGCACTTGCTCTCGTGCTGGCCGCGTTCGGTGTCCTGATGGTCACGGCGCTCCAGGCGAAAGCGTTTGATCCAGCCACCGAGGCGCAGAACTTCTCGAAGATCGAGGAGCGCCAGACGATCTACAACACCGCGCAGTACCAGGCACAGCTGCGTCAGGTCGGCCTTCGCAACTTCGAGGAGGCGGTGACGATGCAGGCCACCGATCCGGAGCGCAACTTCCTCGGCCTGCATCTGTGCTCGACCGGCGACGACGGCTGCGCGGGGGACACGCGCCTCTACGACTGGGAGGCCAAGGGCTACGGAATCGTGAAGAGGGTGCTGTTCACGGCTCGCAGTGGCGCGACGATCTCGGGCCGCGTGTGGGCGACCAGGGCAGGGCCGGCGAAGCGGCCCGGCATCGTGATCACGAACGGCTCGGTCCAGGCTCCCGAGCGCCTGTACTGGTTTGCCGCGCAGACGCTGGCGAAGGCCGGCTATGTCGTGCTGACCTCGGACCCGCAGGGCCAGGGTCAGTCCGACGAACGCGGCGAGGCACCCGACGAGAACGAGGGATCGCCCGCCCAGAGCGACGGCCGCCCGTTCTTCGACGGCACGCAGGACGCGCTCGAGTTCTTCCTCTCCACACCGAAGAGCGTCTACAAGCCGCGCCCGAGCTGCGACAGCGGCACAAGCCATGCGCCCAAGCAGAACCGGCGGGTCGCATCCGGCCTGAATGCCGCCTACAACCCCCTCTGGCAGATGCTGAACCCGAAGAAGATCGGGCTCGCGGGCCACTCGTTCGGAGCGGCGGGGGTCTCGTTCGTGGGCCAGAAGGACCCGCGGGTGAGCGCGATCGTCGCGTGGGACAACCTGGGACGCCCGGCCACCACCGGCGGGCTACCGGTGAAGCCGTGCCCGTTCGACCCCGCGAGCCACGAGGCGACGACGATCACGAAGCCGGCTCTCGGCATGTCTGCGGACTACGGACTCACACCAACGCCGTACACGTCCGACCCCGACCCGCTCGCCAAGAGCCAGTCCTCCCTCGCCTACAGCGAAGCGGGCGTCGACACCGGTCAGCTGAACATTCGCGGCGGCACGCACTACGAGTTCAGCTTCATTCCCAACGTCGCGTTCAGCGCAACGCTGCGGGGCGCCGACATGACCGCCTGGTACACGACCGCGTGGTTCGACAAGTACGTGAAGGGCGACGCGAGCGCGGACAGGCGGCTGTTGACGAACCGCTGGCGCTCCGATTCGCTCGCGGCCGCCATCGACCCCAACCACGACGGCAACATGTTCTCGTTCTACTACCCCTCGCGGCTGGACATCGGGCTGGCCCGTGGCGGTCGCTTCGGGTGCGAGGACCTGCGCGGCAGCTGCCCCGGAATCGTGACCGACGACGGCCGGTCCGGCGGCTACTCGTACCTGGAGGTCGCCACGTCGCCGGATGGATGACGTGCCGGCCGGCCACTGAATTCAGGGGCATCCGGCTCGTCCTAATTTGATACATTCGCCTCGGGCTGTATCACCAAGCTGCGTCGAGGAGGAGAGCATGCGCTCTGAGTGCCGGGGTCGCTGTTTTGCGTTTGCCGTAACAGCCGTCGCGATGGCCCTGGCTGTCGCTGCACCATCGTCCGGCGCGGCGACCTTCTCCAGCATCCAGGGCTTCGACGACCCGGCCACACCGGACGTGCTCGAGAAGGTCGGCGTGCTCAAGGAGGGATCGCCGTCAGCCCGGAAGGTCCTGATCCTCGTGCCCGGGACGTCGGCCAGCGCCGCCTACTTTCAGCCGCTCGCCCAGGACATCGTCAGCAAGACCAAGGATTGGCAGGTGTGGTCGGTCGAGCGCAGGGAGAACGTCTTCGAGGACCACTCGATGGCCGACCGGGTGAAGCGCGGCGAGGCCACGGCGCAGCAGCTGTTCGACTACTACCTCGGGTGGCTCACGAACCCCGCCGTCAGGGACCACTACGCCATTGCGCTCGGCGGCCCGTCGTACGCCCGCGGATGGGGCATGCGAGTCGCGGTCGAGGACCTGAGGCGGGTGGTCGAAGAGGCGCGCCGCGACAGCAGGGAGGTCGTGCTCGGCGGTCATTCGCTCGGTGGTTCGATCGCGACGGCCTACGCCGCCTGGGACTTCAACGGGCGCGCGGGAGGTGACGATCTTTCCGGCCTCGTCCTGATCGACGGGGGCAGCGGACCGCCCACGCTCACGGCCGAGCAGGCGACCGAGTCGTTGCAGAACGTGCAGAGCGGCTCGCCGTGGCTGACATTCGGCGGGATTCCCCCACCGTTCGCGGGTCTGTTCAACATCGTGGGGGCGGGGCTGGCGAAGGCGGCTCCCGACGCGCAGTCGACTCTGCAGGGATGGCCGCTGCTGCCCGCATTCCTGAGCGCGCCGGTGGCGGCCACGAATGAGGCGGCGTACGGCTACTCGCTCGACACCGACACCTCGCCGCCGAACCTGGCTGCAGCCCAGGTGCACGCCGGCCAGCTTGCCGCCGCCGGCGATCCGCGCGGCTGGGACCAGGCCGGGGACATCAGCCCGATCCAACGCGTGGCGGACATGTTCTTCGGGACCGGCCTGCCCGGCCTCGACGGCACCGCCTGGTTCCACCCGCGGCGGCTGACGGTCGATTCGGGAGCAGTCGGCGCAGGGATCGCGAACCCCGCGCAAGAGGTGCTGGACGTCGACGCGACGCACGGCCGGGACCTCGGGCACCTCTCGGTCTACGCGTTCGGTGCCGCCCTGGGAGGCCAGCGCGTGCTGGACGCGGCTCAGCTACTGGCCGGCCAGTCCGGCATTCCGCAACGTAGGTTGACGCTGGTGAATGGGAGCGCGACCTACGCCCACGTCGATCCGCTCTCGGCCCACCCTGAGAACGACTTCGTCCGCAACCTGCTCCCGTTCCTGAAGCACACGAAGAAGGTGAAGGACCAGCCGTAGCGCGGCCTGCTCAGCTTCGACCAGGGGCCCTCACGCCAAGGATCGCTGCTTCGACGTCGCGGAGGCGGTCGACGTCGCCGCGCATCCCGGCGGCCGCGTCGTTGAACAGAAAGGCCTCGGCGAGGCGCACGATCGCATAGCCGAGCGTCGCCGGCTCGACCGGCGGTCTGTACGTGCCGGCGCGCACCTCGTCCTCGATCAGCCCCGCGATCCTCGCGACCATGCGCGGCTGCACGACACCGCCGCCGGAAGTGATGATCCGCAGCGCTGCCTCACGCTCCTGTTCGACGAACTGGCGCAGGGCGGGAGCGGCGTCGAGGCTGCGATTGAGTCGATCGAACGTGTCGAGGAGCGCGCGGCCGCCGCGCCCGCGCGCTCCCGCGCGTGCGGCGTCGATGAGCGGCTCGGCAGCTCGGAACAGCACCTCGCCGATCAGCTCCTCGCGCGATCCGAACCAGCGGTAGACCGTCGTGCGGCCGAGCCCGAGCTCGGCGGCAATCGCCTGCACGTCGATCCGGCTTCCGCGGAGGAAGCGGCGCATCGCCGCCTCGAGGACGTCGTCGCGGCTCGCGGCGGGCGGCCGCCCGCGTCGCGAGCCGGTGCTCGGAGTGGTCGTCATGGGCTCGCGATGAAGGTAGCGTGCTCGACCGATGAGTCGGCGTCCCCCGGCCGGTCTCTAGACCACGACCATCCCATCAACCTGAGGAGATCTCGCATGGCGCACTACGTCGACGGATTCGTCCTACCGATACCCAAGGGCAACATCGATGCCTACCGGCGCATGTCGCGCAAGGCGGGCAAGGTGTGGCGGGAGCACGGCGCGCTCGACTACAAGGAATGCGTCGCGGACGACGTGAAGGTGGGAAAGGCGACGTCGTTCCCGCAAAGCGTCAAGCTCAAGTCCGACGAGACAGTCGTGTTTGCCTGGATCGTGTTCAAGTCGCGTGCGCATCGCGACCGCGTCAACGCCAAAGTGATGAAGGACCCCCGCGTCGCCGAGACGATGGCCTCGATGGAGATGCCCTTCGACGGCAAGCGCATGATCTACGGTGGATTCGAAGTGATCGTCGACGTCTGAGCCGGGGGAGGCAGCGTAGCCGTCGCGGGGCGGAGCCCCAAGCCGGCCTCGTGCACGGCCGCCTCAAGGACCTCGAACGCGGTTCCCATCGCGCCCGGCGGGCGCCGGCCGCGCTCGAGCAGCCAGACACCGAGCCGTGACTCGGGCACGCACACCGCCCCCTGCTCCCGCCACGCGTCGGGGTCCCGGGCCCGGTTCCCGACCAGCACGACACGCTCGTGACGATCCGCGAGCACGTCGCGGACGAGCGCGGCCAGGGGCGGCTCGCGTCGCGCGTCGGCGACGGTCACGAGGACCCGGCCGGCGCCCCGGTGGCACAGCGGGCCGGCATCCGCCGGAGCGGTGTCGCGCACGACCACCGTCCCGGGACCAGCCGCCACCGGGGAGCAGCTGCCCATCCCGGCGAGCTCCACCGGACGCAGCCGCCGTAGCGCGATCGCCAGGCCACGGCAGACGGTGGTCGCTCCCGCCCCCGCGCCAAGGGACGTGACCACCACATCGAGCGGCAGCGGGCGGGTCGGGGGTGCCGCCGGTGCAGGTTCGACAAGCAGCCCTCCGGCCCGGCGCAGCGCGGATCCCATCGCACTCACCTGACCGCTCCTGCCGCGGGACGCCTGATCCATGCCCGGGAGCTGACTCGCAGGCGCCCCCTCAGAATGCCGAGCGGCGTCCGCGGGGCGAGGGTCACGCGCACCGTGCCCCCATCGCGGTCCACCCACATGGCACGGCAGCGGCCATCCGGGCGCTGCCGCGCCGGCCGCGCGCTCCGGGTCGCGCCCGTTGGCGAGCGCGAGCGCCGCCGCTTCGGCGGCGCCGTCCGCGACCGCCACAGCATGCCCAGTCGCCAGGACCTGGAACGCGACCAGTCCGGCGATCGCCAGCAGCGCGGCGGCGCCCACGAGCTCCACGGCCGCCTGCCCGCCCTCACGACAGCGTGCGAGGTGCGGTGTCATCGCTGCGGGAGCGCTGCGGACGCGCCGACCCGCAGCGGCGACGCGGCGCCCTCGAGCACGATCGGGACCCTCACGCGGACGTCGATCCGCCCGTCGCCCCGCGTCTTCACGATCAGCCCCCTGCGCAGGTGCGCCGGCAGCGCGCCGCGTGCCGCCGCGCCGGGATCGCGGCCCACCACCTCTGCCCGCGCGGCGACGCGAGCCGCGTTGCCCGCCAGCCACGCCGTGTGCCCGGCCAGCACGATTTGCCATGCGGCGAGCGCCGCCAGGAGCACCGCGGGCAGGACACCCAGCAGCTCGACGGACGCCTGCCCGCGTTGGGACTCCGTTCGCTGTGCTCCTGCGGTGCCCATCCTTGCCCGCAACGCACGCTACGCAGGCAGGTGCGAAGCGTCAGCGCACGCGATTCACAGAAGCCGCCCGAACGAGATATGGGCGGCTTCGCCGCTGCATGGTGAGTCCGCCTGACGGCGGCCTCTAGGATATCGGGCGGCTTCGCCGCTGCATGCTGGTGAGTCCGCCTGACGGCGGCCTCTCCTATATGCGGTATCGCCGCGACTCGACCCAGGCGTGATACACGGCGAACACCGAGCCGCCGAGCAGAGCGAACCACAGGATCGTGCCGAGCCCGCTGTTGAACAGCCGGTCGCTGGCGATCAGCGTCCCGGTGGCGACGGTGACGCCCCCGTAGAGCAGCACCCGGTGCTGGTCGCTCATGCTCCAGAGCGTGAACTTGTTCTCCATGTAGAGCCGGTAGCCGAGGAACCCGATCGCGGCCAGGAAGCAGAGGGAGATGATCGCCAGCACCAGCTCCGCGGTGGCCGAGCCGCCCGGGATCACGGCGACCGCCAGCGCGACCAGCACGATGATGGCGATGTTGCGCAGCGTGGTGCGGCTCATGAGGACGATTCTACGACGCGCCGGACCTACTTCGACGTCATCAGGATGATCCCGAACACCACGGCCGCACCCGACACCGCGAGTCCGAGGATCGCGAGGCCCGCGTATGCCCACGCCCCCACCACGCGTTCGTCGCGGCGCATGTCGGCGAAGCGGGTCAGGCCCAGGATCGCGAGCGAGAACGTGACCGTGACCCCGACTCCGGCCGCCAGAGAAGCGACGACCACGTCACGCAGCGCCGCCCAGTCGACGACGGTGGCGATCACGGTCGCCGACTCGCTCGCGACGGGAGCGGTGGCGGCGTCACGTGACGCGCAGCGCCGCCCGAAGATCGCCGCGACCAGGCCGACCACGAGGACGGACACGACGATCGGCCCGAGCGCGCCGGTGCCGAAGATGCGGGTCACCCCGTAGACGATCGCGCCCATCGTGCCGGCCGCCGGGAGCGTGAGGACCCACGCGGTGACGATGTTGCCGGCCACGCCCCAGCGCACGGCCGACAGCCGCTTCGCCGCGCCGGCGCCGATGATCGCGCCGGAGATCGTGTGGGTGGTCGACAGCGGGTAGCCGAAGTGCGACGAGGCCAGGATCACGGTCGCCCCCGCTCCCTGCGCCGCGAAGCCCTGGGCCGGGTCCATCTTGATGATGCGGGTCCCCAGCGTGCGAATGATGCGCCAGCCGCCGGCGTACGTGCCGAGCGCAATTGCGGTCGCGGCGGCGATCACGACCCACATCGGGGGGTCGCTGCCTTCGCTGAGGTTGCCGTTCGCGATCAGTGCCAGGAGGATGATCCCCATGGTCTTCTGGGCGTCGTTGGTGCCGTGCGAGAGTGCCAGCAGCCCCCCGGTCACGACCTGGCCGTGCCGGAAGCCGCGGTTCACCGACCCGGGACGCAGACGGCCGATGATCCAGTAGGCGCACAGGATCCCGAGCCCCGCGACGGCGAACGCCAGCACCGGCGCGATCAGGGCCGGGACGATGACCTTGCCGAGCAGCCCTCCACTGACCACGGCCTTCGTGCCCTCGGCGGCCAGCGCCGCGCCGACGACGCCCCCGATCAGCGCGTGCGACGAGCTGGACGGGAGGCCGTACCACCAGGTGATCAGGTTCCAGGTGATCGCGCCGATCAGGCCGGCGAACACGATCGTGGGCGTGATCAGGTCGGCCTCCACGATGCCGTTCGCAACCGTCGCGGCCACCTCGAGCGAGATGAACGCCCCCACGAAGTTGAGCAGCGCGGCGCCCAACACGGCGGTGCGCGGCGGGATCGCGCGCGTGGAGATCCCGGTCGCCACCACGTTCGCCGTGTCGTGGAACCCGTTCGTGAAGTCGAACGCGAGCGCCGTCACGACGACGATCACCAGGACCAGATCGCTGTCCATTGCCCTCTTTCTACCCGTAGCGGCGGCGGCGCCCCGCGGCCGTCGAACCTAGGTGTGCTTTACGACGATCCCCTCGAGGATGTTGGCGACGTGCTCGCACGCGTCGATCGCGTGCTCCAGCCGCTCGAAGATGTCCTTCCACTTGATCACGACCATCGGATCGATGCCGCCACTGAACAGCGAGGCGAGCGCCTCGCGGGTGATCCGGTCGCCCTCGTTCTCGAGCCGGTTGACCTCGACGAAGTAGTGGTTCAGCTCCTGGAAGCCGCGCAGCCGCGAGAGCGCCTGGGCGATGTTCCGGCAGGCATCCTCGAGTACGCCGGTGAGCTGCAGCGCCTGCTCCATCGGGGCCTCGATGTTGTAGAGGCCCATGAAGTCGGCGGCCTCCTCGGTGAAGTCCACGATGTCGTCCAGCGCCGACGCGAGCGCGTGGATGTCCTCGCGGTCGATCGGGGTCACCGACGTGCTGTTCAGCCGGTGGATGATGTCGTGCGTGATCCGGTCGCCCTCCTGCTCGCAGATCAGGATCTCGCGGCCAAGCCCGCCCGCGTCGGGCCACTGCTTCATCAGCCGGCCCAACAGCTGGGCGGCGTGCAGGATGTTCGCTCCCGCCTCGTCGAAGAGGTTGAAGAACTCGCGATCCTTGGGAACGAGACTGAGTCGGGCCATGGGCGGCAGCGCTGAGAGGGCTTCGACTCTCTCAGGCCGGGGGCAAGCTACCAGAGGTGCGCGGGCGGCTCCTCGCCGTCCTCGGGCGACGCCTCGCCGGCCTCCTGGGCGTCGAACCGGTAGCCGACCCCGAAGTGGGTGTGTAGATAGAGCCAACCGGGCGAGGCCGACTCGAGCTTCTTGCGCAGTTTGCGGACGAACACGTCCACTGAGCGGTCACCGTGCGCCATCGCGTATCCCCACACCCGCTCGTAGATGCGCTCGCGGGGGATCACGCGGCCCGCGGCCGCGGACACCAGCTGCAGCAGCTCGAACTCACGCCGGGTGAGGCCCAGCGGCACGGCCCGCCGACGAAGGCCTCGAACATGTCCGCCCGGATCTCGAGCTCGCCGGCGATCACGGGCGCAGCCGTCTCGGCCGTCACGCTGCCTGCCTGCCGCGCGCGCAGCGCGGCCTCGACACGGGCCAGCACCTCCTCGGGATGGCATGGCTTGGTGATCCAGTCGTCCGCACCAAGTCGCATGCCCCTGACCCGCTGCGCGACCGAGGTCGGGCCCGTGCAGACGACCACCGCCTGCGAGGACGAGCTGGAGCATAGGTGCCCGAGGTAGGTCCACGCTTCCGAGCCGAGCACGGCCGGGTCGATCACGATCGCGTGCTGGCGCATGCCGGGACAGCTCCTCGACCGGCGGCGGGGCTGCCGCAGCACCTCGCGCCCGCCAGCCAACGGCGCCGATGCGCTTGGAGAGCACCCGCACGAAGCCGCTGTCGGAGTCGACGATCGCGAGCCTGACGGCCGCGGGGGCCGGGGCTCCTTGACTTGCGTCGGGCAAGAGGTTGTGGACGCCTTTGAGCGATTCCAACTAAAGCCAGTGTAAAGACGGGTGGCGCTGAACACACGCCCTTCACGCCCGATTCACAGGATTTTCACATCGTGGACACGCGCCTTTAACCAGCCGTTCGCCGGCGACCGCGACGCTGGTCCTCGATGAAGGACGAAAACGAAAAAAGGAGGGCGCGCGTGCGCTCACGCCTGCTGTTTCCCGTAGCGTTCGTCGTGTTGGCGTCTGCCCTGTTCGTGGCCGCCTGCGGCGACGACAACAGCGGAGGGAGCTCGAACCTCTCCGGCTCGATCAAGATCGACGGATCCAGCACGGTCGGACCGCTCAGCGAAGCGGCGGCCGAGCTGTTCCGCGAGGAGAACCCGGACGTCAGAGTGACCGTCGGCATCTCCGGAACCGGTGGCGGGTTCGAGAAGTTCTGCGCCGGTGAGACCGACATCTCCGATGCATCCCGGCCGATCGAGCCCGAGGAAGTCGCGGCATGCAAGAAGGAGGGCATCACGTACGGGGAGGCCCAGGTGGCGAACGACGGGCTCGCCGTGGTGGTGAACCCCGAGAACGACTGGACCGACTGCCTCACGACGGCGGAGCTGAAGAAGATCTGGGAGCCAGGGTCGAAGGTGAACAACTGGAACCAGGTCAAGAGCAGCTTCCCGGACGAGAAGATGGAGCTTTTCGGGGCGGGCACGGATTCGGGCACGTTCGAGTACTTCAACGAGGCCATCAACGGCGACAAGGCCGAGACGCGCAAGGACTACAGCCCCTCCGAGGACGACAACGTCACGGTCCAGGGCGTATCCGGCGGCAAGGGCAACCTGGGGTACTTCGGGCTGTCCTACGCGATCGCCAACAAGGACAAGGTCAAGACGCTCCAGGTCGACGGCGGCGACGGATGCGTGGAGCCGACGACCGACGACGGTCCAGGACGGCACCTACAAGCCGCTCTCGCGACCGCTGTTCATCTACCCGTCGAAGAAGGCCCTGCAGAACGAGGCGACGGCGGAGTTCGTCAAGTTCTACGTGGACAACTTCGAGGAGATCGCCACGCAGGCACAGTTCGTGCCGATGACCGACCAGCAGGCGCAGAAGGCGCAGGACGCCGTCACGCAGCTGGAGGGCTAGTTGGAGGCAGCCTCCCGAGCTGAAGTACCCGGAGCCGGCGCGCCGATCGCGCGCCGGCTCACCATTTCCCGGCGCCGGTACGGCGAGACGCTGATCAAGCTCGTGCTGCTGGCGTGTGCCGGCGTGTCCGTGCTCACCACGATCGGGATCGTGGTGGCGCTCGCCGAGCCGACCGTCGAGTTCTTCCAGGACGTCAGCGTGGGTGAGTTCTTCACCGGCACGGAGTGGTCACCGTTGATCGCGCCGTCCAGCTTCGGCGTCCTGCCGCTCGTGGTCGGAACGCTCAGCGCCACCTTCTGGGCATGCCTGGTTGCGCTGCCCTTCGGGCTGGGAGCCGCGATCTACCTCTCCGAGTACGCGCAGCCGCGCGCCCGCCGCTGGCTGAAGCCGGCGCTCGAGGTCCTGGCCGGGCATCCCGACGGTCGTCTACGGCTACTTTGCGCTCACCGCCGTGACCCCGTTTCTCCAGGACATCGGCATCGACGTCCACGTGTTCAACGTCCTGGCGGCCGGCCTGGTGATGGGCATCATGATCCTGCCCACGGTCGCGTCCCTGTCCGACGACGCGATGATGGCCGTCCCGATGTCGCTGCGCGAGGGCGCATACGGACTGGGCGCCTCGAAGCTCCAGGTTTCGACCCGCGTGGTGGTGCCCGCCGCGCTGTCGGGCATCGTGGCCTCGTTCGTGCTCGGGATCTCCCGCGCGGTCGGCGAGACCATGATCGTCCTGATCGCGGCGGGCCAGCAGGCGAAGCTCGACGCTCAACCCGCTGGAGTCCATCGAGACGATGACGGCCTACATCGCGCAAGTCGGCATCGGCGACGTGCCCACCGGCAGCGTCGAGTACAAGACGATCTTCGCGGTCGCCTCCACGCTGTTCGTCGCGACGCTGCTCCTGAACATCATCAGCATCCGGCTCGTCCGCAAGTACCGCGAGGTGTACGAGTGAGCCTCGGCGGCTTCGGCTACCAGCCGGCCGGCGCGGTCCAGAACGGCGGCGGACGGTTCGTCGGCGCGGCCTCCCAGCGCGACCGTGTGACGGGCGCCCTCTTCAAGGGCGTGCTGATCTTCAGCCTGCTGATCGGGTTCGCGACCCTGATCATCCTCTTGATCACCGTGGCGTCCGACGGCCTCGGCCATCTCAGCTGGGACTTCGTGCACGTCGTTCCCGTCCTCCCTTCCGAGCCGGGCGGGAATCCAATCGCCGCTCGTCGGCACCATCTACCTGATGGTGCTCGTGGCGTTGATCACGGTGCCCATCGGAGTCGGCGCCGCGCTCTACCTCGAGGAGTACGCGGACAGGAGGCGCTGGTTCAACCGCGCGATCGAGCTGAACATCCAGAACCTGGCCGCGGTCCCTTCGATCGTCTACGGGATCCTCGGGCTGGCGTTCCTCGTGCGGGGGCCGATCGGGCTCGGCCGCGCGCTCCTGGCCGGCGCGCTCACCCTGTCGCTGCTCGTGCTGCCGATCGTGATCATCGCCTCGCGTGAGGCGATCCGTGCGGTGCCGCCCTCGATCCGCGAGGGCGCGCTCGCGCTCGGAGCGACGCGCTGGCAGACGATCTGGCGCCAGGTGCTGCCGGCCTCGATCCCCGGGATCGCGACCGGCTCCATTCTGGCGCTGTCGCGCGCGATCGGCGAGACGGCGCCGTTGATCCTGATCGGCGCGATCGTGTTCGTCCCGTTCAACCCCTCCGGCCTGACGGACCAGTTCACGGCGCTGCCGATCCAGATCTTCAACTGGACCTCGAGGCCCCAGGCGGAGTTCAAGCTGCTGGCCGCCGCGGCGATCCTCGTGCTGCTCGCGCTGCTTGCTGACCATGAATGCATTCGCAATCTGGCTCCGGAACAAGTATCAACGTAGGTGGTAAACATGCCGACTGACCAAGTGATGGATTCCCAGGAAAAAGCCGCCGCGGGCGGACCGCGCACCGAACGCCCGACCACCAAGGTGGAAACGCGGGAGCCCGGCAACGCGCCGCTGGGGCGCGCCGAGCCGATCTTCGAGGTGCAGAACGTGGGCGTCAGCTACGACGGCAATCCGGCGGTGCGCAACATCTCGCTCGACATCGGCCACAACCGCATCACGGCCCTGATCGGGCCGTCGGGCTGCGGGAAGAGCACGCTGATCCGCTGCTTCAACCGGATGAACGACCTGATCCCGAGCGCGACGGTCGAAGGCTCGATCCTCTACCACGGCCAGGACCTCTACGGCGCCGGCGTCGATCCGGTCGAGGTCCGCAAGCTGATCGGGATGGTGTTCCAGAAGCCGAACCCGTTCCCGAAGTCGATCTACGACAACATCGCCTTCGGGCCGCGCGTGATCGGGATGAAGGGCGACATGGACGGGATCGTCGAGCGGGCTCTGAAGCGGGCGGCGCTGTGGAACGAGGTCAAGGACCGCCTGAAGGAGAACGCGTATCAGCTTTCGGGCGGGCAGCAGCAGCGGCTCTGCATCGCGCGGTGCCTGGCGGTCGAGCCGGACGTGATCCTGATGGACGAGCCTTGCTCGGCGCTCGATCCGATCGCGACCTCCCGCATCGAGGATTTGATGCTCGAGCTGAAGCGCGACTATTCGATCGTGATCGTCACGCACAACATGCAGCAGGCCGCGCGCGTGTCGGACATGACGGCGGTGCTGATGCCGGAGGTGCGCGACGGCGACGTCACGATCGGCCACATCGTCGAGTACGCCGAGACGAACAAGATCTTCACGAACCCCGACAGCAAGCGCACCGAGGAGTACGTGACCGGGAGGGTGGGCTAACCATGGCTCCGGAGGTTCGCTTCGAGTTCCACGAGCAGCTGCGAGAGCTCGAGCAGGAAACGCTGTCCACCATCGACCTGTGTGCGACGGCGCTGGACCAGGCCGTCGAGGCGGTCCTGCAACGCGACACGGAGCTGGCGGTGATGGTGATCGAGGGCGACGACCGCATCGACGGCCGCTACCTCGACGTGCACCAGGGCATCCTCGGCCTGCTCGCCCGCCAGAACCCGGTCGCGAGTGACCTGCGCCTCGTGGCGGCGTTGCTCCACACCATCATGCACATCGAGCGGATCGGGGACCTGGCCGTGAACATCGCCAAGCTGGTGCCCCTGATGGGCGAGACCCCCGACGGCGCAGGGGAGATCATGGCGAAGCTCGAGGCTGCTTCGAACCAGGCTCGCGACCAGCTCAAGCAGGCTCAGCTCGCGTTCGAGCAGCGCAACGTGAACCTCGCCGAGAACCTGGTCAGCCAGGACGACGTGATCGACGCGCTCAACCGCCAGATCTTCCAGGAGGCCGTCGAGATCGGCGGCAGCGACCCCCACGCGCGCGAGTGGGGAGCGCACGCGATGCTGATCGCGCGCTACCTCGAGCGAATCGGCGACCACACCGTGGACATCGGGGAGCAAATCGCGTTCGTGATCAGCGGGGAGTTCCGCGAGTTCACGGACGCGTCGCGCCCGAACGGCGTCCGCGCTTAGCGACTGCCGACTGCCGACTGCGAACTGCGCAGTTATTCAGTCTTCGGCGGCGGTAGGCGCTCTGCGCCCACCAACCGGTGGTCGTCGAACGCGAGCGCCCAGACCCCGCCCTTCTTCAGCCCGAGCGACCCGCCCACGTCGATCTCGTCCGACTCCGCCAGGCGGCCCACGATCTCGTCGATCACGCCGCGCTGGCTGCACGCCACCGCGGCGCCGCCGGGCCGGCCGAGGCTTCTGATCAGCTCCAGCGCCTCCTCCTCGTGGCCGGGAAAGCCCTCCTCGGACAGCAGCGGATCGGTGCGCGCGGGCACGCCGATCGACTCGCTCAGCGGCCGCACCGTCTCGACGCACCGAAGTGGGTCGGCGGTCACGATGTCATCGACCTCGAACCGGGACAGCAGCCGCACCAGCTCGTCGGCCTGGTCCTGTCCCGTCTCGTCCAGCGGCCGCAGCTTGTCGTCCCCGTTCCAATCGCCGCGGCTGCCCGCGCTCGCGTGGCGCACCAGCAGCACGGAGCCGGTCATCGCGGGCCGCAGCGCGAACCGCTCCAGCACCTCCCGGTCGATGCCGCGCGTGACCCGCTCGCGCGCCTCGTCGACCGTCAGCCAGTCCAGCCGATCGACCTCGCGGTTGGGGCTGAACGCCCCGCTGATGGCTCGCATCGCCCAGTAGTGGACGACCTTCTCGCGCGGTCTGCCGCCGGACTCCTTCAGATAGCGCACCTCACCCAGCGAGCGGCCGGGCTGCACGCGAAAGCCGGTCTCCTCGTGCACCTCGCGCACGGCTCCCTCGATATGCGACTCGCCGGGCGCAAGCTTGCCCTTCGGCAGGCTCCAGTCGTCGTACCGGGGGCGGTGGATGATCGCGACCTCCATCTGGCCGCCGTTCGCGCCCTCACCCACGCGCCATACGACGCCGCCCGCTGCCTGAATCGGCGCTCGCGCCACAGGGTCTACCTCATCCAGGAGCGAAGCTTCTTGCGACCGAGCTTCCTCATTGCCGGCCCAAATGCCGCGCGGGCGGCATCGTGCCTGCGGCTCTCGCGCTCCAGCATCCGGCCGGTGGCCAGGTTCAGCGGCCCCTTGTGCCGGCGCTCGAGCGCGAAGTCCTGGAGCGTCTTCGCGGCCACGACCGAATCCTGCAGCTCGCCCAGGACGTCCTGCACGTCGGCGGCACGCCCCGCGAACCGAGCCGCCTTGCGGCCTGGCTTCCGGAGCGAGGGCGGGAGCCACCGCCTCCGCCGCGTACCGGGCGCGCTTGGTCAACACCCGGACTCTGTGGAGCTCTTCGTCGGGGCTGTCGTCGCCGAGCGCCCGGGCGGCCTTGTCGAGCTTCCGCCAGGATCGGGCCGCCAGCGCCGGCAGCACCTCCCGGCTGGGCCGCTGTGCGCGGTCGGACAGCCGCGGCTCGCGCGCAGCCTCGACCAGCCGGTCGAGCAGGTCCACGTAGCGCCCGCTGCGCAGGTCCTCGAGCAGCGCGGCACGGGCTTCGTCGCGGCGGCTCTCGAGTGCCTCGAACAGGACGCGGAGGCGCGGCGACAGATCCTTGCCCTCCCGGCGCAGGCGCTCGAGCAGCACATCGAGGTCCCGCACCGCCCCCAGCGAGCTGCCGAGCCACTTCAGCTCGGCCCGCAGCGATTCTGCCCAGTCCTTGTCGAGCAGGGGCCGGAACGTGCGCAGGTCGCTGCGCAGGCGCCGCGTCCCGACCCGCATCTGATGGAGCGGCTCGACCTCTCCCAGGCGGGTGCGTGGATCGTTCAGGATCATCCGGCGCACGCCGGCCGTGATCGCGGCACGCACGGCGTTGGCGGCGGGATCGCGTGGACGCGGAGTCTCGGCCTCGGCGATGTCGGGCGGCGCCTCGGCGCGATCGCCGAGCGCGCGCACGAGCTTGGGCATCTGCTCCGCCGGCGATGCGCCGTTGCCGGTCAGCACGCCGGCGATCCGCTCCAGCGCCCTCCGCCCCACGCCACGCCCCTCGATCTCGACCTCGCGGAAGCGGTTCGACACCCGGCCGCGCTCCATCACGGACACACGGTCGTCCACCAGCTCCGCGAGCTCGGCGCCTTCAGCGTCGCGCAGCAGCCACCGCCGCCGCTGGGTGCGCAGCCGCGCCACCGGGCGCAGCGTCGCGGAACGCACCAGCGCCCGCACCAGGTCCTGGGCGGCATGCGGCACCTGCCTGGCCCCGCCCTCGAAGTTGAGCTCGTCCCGCCCGTCCGCGATGCCGTCGCCGACCGGCAGCTTGAGGGTCCAGCCCGGGCCACCGTCCTCCCCGCTCCGGCAGCGCAGCGTCACACCGTTGCGCGCCAGGCGCAGGTCCGGGGTGTCGTAGTAGGTCGCGCGCAGGTCGAGCGCCGGTAGCTCGTCGACGCGTGCGACATCGCTGCGCCCGGGTGGGAACTTGGGGGCGAACGCCCCCTCGACCGAGAGCTTCAGCTCCTGCTCAAGCATCGAGCGTCGGGTGGCGCATCAGCTGCTCCTGGAAGTCGAGCCGCGGCTCGCCCTCGGCCGCGAGACACCTTGTTCCAGCGGCCCTGCCGGTCCAGGGTCCACGCCGAGCAGTTGTCGGACAGGGCGAGGTCCAGGACGAGCTTCAGATGCTCGCGCAGCTCGGGGGACTTCACGGTCGCGAGCGCCTCCACGCGGGTGTCGAGGTTGCGCGGCATCATGTCCGCGCTGCCGATGTAGATCTGGGGGTCGCCGCCGTTGTCGAAGTAGTAGACGCGCGAGTGCTCGAGGAACCGGCCCAGGATGCTGCGCACCGTGATGTTCTTGCTGAGGCCCTTCACGCCCGGGCGCAGGGTGCAGATGCTGCGCACGATCAGGTCCACCTGCACGCCGCGCTGCGACGCGTCGTAGAGCGCGTTCACGATTCCGGCGTCGGACAGGTTGTTCATCTTCATGATGATCCGGCCGGGGCGCTCCGGCGTCGAGGACGCCGCCTCGCGCTCGATCATCGACATCATCCGATCCCGCATCTCGTGCGGAGCCACGACCATGCAGCGGTACTTCTTGTCGCGCGAGAACCCGGTGATGTAGTTGAACAGGTGCGCCACCTCGGCTGCCAGCTCGGGGTCCGCGGTGAACAGCCCGAAGTCCTCGTAGATCCGCGCCGTGAGCGGGTTGTAGTTGCCGGTGCCGACATGCACGTACTGCTTCAGCTGCCCTCCCTCGTCGCGCACGACGAGGCACAGCTTGCAGTGGGTCTTCAGGCCCGCGAGCCCGTACACCACGTGGCAGCCCGCCTTCTCCAGCGTGCGCGCCCACGCGATGTTCGCGCTCTCGTCGAAGCGCGCCTTGATCTCGATCAGGACCACGACCTGCTTGCCACGCTCCGCGGCCTCGATCAGCGCGCCCACGATCGGGCTTCCCGCGGTCCGGTAGAGCGTCTGCTTGATCGCGAGCACGTCGGGGTCGGCTCGCCGCCTCCTCGATGAAGCGCTGCACGCTGGTCGCGAATGACTCGTACGGATGGTGGACGAGCACGTCGCGATCGGCGACCACCTCGAAGATGCTGGTCTCCTCGTCCGCCAGCGAGAGGTCGGGGTGCGTGACCGGCTGGTAGGGCTCGTCCTTCAGATCCGGCCGGTCGATCGCGTGCAGGCTCCAGAGCCCGGAGAGGTCGAGCGGCGCCGGCAGCATGTAGACGTCCTGCGTGTCCGACCTCGAGCTCGCTCATCAGCAGCTCGAGCACGTGCTGCGGGATCGTCTGCTCGACCTCGAGCCGCACGGCCGGCTGCGCGCGGCGCTTGGAGAGCTCCTCCTCGAGCGCCTCGAGCAGGTCGTCCGCGCGGTCGTCGATCTCGAGGTCGGCGTTGCGCGTCACGCGGAAGGTGTGGTGCTCGACGATCTCCATGCCGGGGAAGAGCTGATCGAGGTTCGCGGCGATCACCTCCTCGAGGGGAGCGAAGCAGCGGTCCTCGGAGAACGCCACGAACCGCGGCAGCAGCGGCGGCACCTTGATGCGCGCGAAGTGCATGCGGCTCGCGGCCGGGTCGCGGACCAGCACGGCAAGGTTCAGCGACAGGTTCGAGATGTACGGGAACGGGCGCCCCGAGTCCACCGCCAGGGGCGTCAGCACGGGGAAGATCTTCTCGCGGAACATCGCGTTCAGCTCGTCGCGCTGAGCCGCCTCGAGCTCGCGCCAGCGCAGCACCCTCACGCCCGCGGCCTCGAGCGCGGGCCTCACGTCCTCGGCGAACATGCTGAGCGTGCTGCTCGGCCAGCGGGACGACCTTGGCCGCGATCGCCGACAGCGCCTCCCGCGGCGTGAGGCCGTCGGACGACCGCGTCCGGATCCCGGCCTCCACCTGCTGCTTGAGGCCCGCGACGCGCACCTGGAAGAACTCGTCCATGTTCGAGGCGAAGATCGCCAGGAACTTCGCCCGCTCGAGCAGCGGTATCGAGCGGTCCTCGGCGAGCGCCAGCACGCGGGCGTTGAAGTCGACCGTCGACAGCTCCCGGTTCAGGAACCGGTTTCGGGCCCGCGGAGCGGACGTGGCGCCGGCCGGACCGACGTCCCGCACGGCGTTCATTGTTTGAGCCTCCATTGCATGGGTGAAGCTGGGAGCATGGGCGAAGCTGGGAGGCGCGCCCTCGGGGCCAATGGCCCACAACCACCCTGTACGGCTATCGGCCGTCACCCCTCGCGGCACGAGGGGGCGGGGACCGCCGTGCGCCCAATCTACCAGCGAGTCGCCGGATTTTGCGGAAAGGCCGCTCGTGGCCGCACGGTAGCGTGCGGCCGCTCGGCCCTCAGCGGGCCCTCAGCCGGCTGAAGGGCGCCTCGACTCCAGCAGCTGGGTACCGCACTGCCAGCAGATAGACGGCCCCGCGACCGTGCAGCGCCCCGCATGACGGGCAGTCGCCGGCCACGCCGCTGCGCTCCATCAGCAGCAGCCGCTCGGCCTCGCCCAGCTCGGCGTCGACCCGCTGGAGCTCGGCCGCCGCGCGCACCAGCACGTCGAGGCGGAAGTGGTCGCGGATCGCCATCTCGTACGCCAGGCCGCCCAGATCCCACTGGAGCTCGGCCAGCCGCTCGGCCAGGCGCTCCCGCTGCCCCGCGAGGTCGCGGGGCCGGACCGGCGCCCCGCCTCCCGCAATCGGCTCGTCTATCGGACGTGGGGGGAGGCGGCCAGCCGCGGCGGGGCGCAGCCCCCCGCGCCGGTGGGGCCGCCGGTGCCCTTTGGAACATGCGGTCGAGCACGCTCATTCGATCACGTCCCCGCCGCCCGCCGCCTCCGGGCTTCTTGTCGTCCTTGGGCGGCGCCTTGCCCGGCAGCTTGGTCGTGTCGGGCAGCTTCTTGGCCTTCTCCTGGTACTCCTTTGGCGAGAGGCCCTTGAGCTCCTTGAGCTGGTCCTTGCCCACGGTGGCCTCCTTCTTCTTGCCGGACAGGGCGTCCTTGTCGCCCTTGGAGGACAGCGCGCCTCCGCTCGCCGACACCCGCACGATCTTCGCGCCCGGATAGTCGGCCTTCAGCCCGCGCAGGTCCTTCTTGGCCTGCTTGCGCGTCTTGAAGACACCCGAGTAGATCACGTAGTTGCCGGCGTCGAGACTCGCGAAGTCATCGGAGTCGAGCGCACCGACCTCCGGCGCCCCCTGGCCCTGCGCCTCGGACTTGGCGGCCTGGACAGCGGACACCTCGGTGCCGTCCTTGGGCAGCGTGCGCAGCTGCACCGTGTATCCGTCGGTCCCATCCGGCCAGTCGCCCGTGAACTCCTGCGCCGGCCGCCTGGCCGGCGGCCGGGGTCGCGACGGTGATCACCTGTGGCGGCGCCGCGGCCACCTGGCTGCGGCTGGTCGTCCCCCGCGGACCCGATCAGGATCCCGAGCGCCGAGGGCAAGTCCCAGCACGGCGACGCCTGCTCCGGCGAACACCGGGCTGACCTGGCGGCGGACCGGGGCGTGGCCGCGGCGGACCCGGCAGTGGGTCGGCCCCGCCTCGCGGCGGATGCGCGCCTCCAGCACATCCTTGAAGGGAAGGCGCGCGTCGGCCGCGGCGCATCCCGCACTCGAGGCAGTAGCGCTGGTCGCTCGCAAGCGGGGAGCCACAGCGTGCGCACCGCTCGCCCTGCGCTCCGAGCTCCGGCGCCGCTGATCGTTCGAGCTCGTGGTGGTCGATCGTCATACCTCCTCCTGGTCAGTTCAAGCTCGTTGGCGGCGCCTCGAGCGAGATGCGCGCGCCGCGCGGATTGCCGATGAAGAAGATCGTGTAGCGGGTGCGCTTGCGCGGCTTCACCCGGTTTATCTGCGCCCGGCCGGCGGCGACGACGCGGCCCCCCTTGCGGGCCACCGCGAAGATCACCAGCTTGCGCTGCTCCACCTTCGAGCGGTTCGCGGCGAACCCGACCGCCGCCACACCGCTCACAGGGTCCTGTTCCAGCCGCGGCCGCGTGACGGTGACCTTCGGGATGTCGGAGCGAACGGACTTCGCCTCGCCGACCTTGGCCTTCACGGCACGAGGCCTCTCCGCCGCCGCGATCTGGTCGTTGACCCATTCGAACTCCTCGCCCGGGCGCAGCAGCGGGACGCGCACCAGGCTCGGCTCGAGGCCGGGGTCGTCGTTGCGGAACAGGGACTTGCCCGCCCGCCGCCCGCGCACGTCGATCGACACCGGGACCTGCGCCAGGGCGGACTTGCCGGTGTTGCGGATCCGGACCACCGCCGCCGTGCCGTTCTCGTCCTGGACGACCTCGGTCGAGAGCACCTTCACGTCCCTGCTCTGCCTGCTCACCACGACACCCTTCTCCTGCGCAAGCGCACCGCCGCCGTCTCGCTCGAGCCGCTCGCTCTTGTCCTGCGTCGACTCACAAGCGGGCGAGTGCCAGCGGCCAGCGCCAGGACCGGCGCAGCGCGAACTGCGACTGCGAACTGCGCATGCTTCACCCAAACGCCCCGGATACATAATCCCGCGTCCGCTGCTCTTTCGGCGACCCGAACACGTTCTCCGCCGTCCCGTACTCGACCAGCTCGCCCAGGTACATGAACCCGACGTGGTCGGCCACGCGCAGGGCCTGCTGGAGGTTGTGGGTGACGATCACGACTGCAACCTCGTCGCGGAGCCGCATGATCAGGTCCTCGATCGTCGCCGTGGAGCGCGGGTCGAGCGCGGAGCACGGCTCGTCGAGCAGCAGCACCTCCGGCCGCGCGGCGAGCGCGCGTGCGATGCACAGCCGCTGCTGCTGCCCACCCGACAGGCGCAGCGCGGGGTGCGACAGGTTGTCGCGCGACCTCGTCGTACAGCCCCGGCGCGCTCGAGCGCGTCCGTCACCGCCGGGCGCAGGTCCTCCCGCGAGGGCCGCCGCGACCCCTGTTCGCGCAGCGCGTAGGCGACGTTGTCGAAGATGCTCATCGGAAACGGGTTCGGCTGCTGAAACACCATGCTCACCCGTCGCCGCAGCTCGGTCACCTCGATCGAGTCCACGTCCCGGCCGTCGAGTGAGATCCGTCCCGCCCGCGTGGCCGCCGGTGTCAGCTCGACCAGCCGGTTGAGGGACCGCAGCAGCCTGGTCTTGCCGCAGCCCGACGGACCGATCAGGGCGAGCACCTCACCCTGGCGGACCGGCAGGTCGACGGAGTTCACCGCGACCTTCCCCGAGTAGGCGATCGTGAGCGACTCGGCCGTCATGCGCTCGGCGTGGTGGCCTGTGGAGCGGCGAAAACGCTTGCGCTGAAGCTCCAGCGAGCCGAGCGCGAATTGTCCGTTCTCCGCGCCGTCGTCCCCATCGGCCGGGCGCCGCGGGGGCGGCGCCACGGTCGTCGGCTCCGCGTCCACCAGGATGCGCCGGATCGGTGGGGGCTCTACGCGTTCCACGACGGAGCGCTCCTTCGGCGGGCGATCAGGTCGACACAGAAGTTGAGCGCCACCACGATCGTCAGCAGCACGAACGCCGCCGCGTAGGCCTTCTCGGGGGCGTTCCCCTCGCCGGCGGGCGAGTTCACGAACACATAGCTCGTCAGCGTGGACCCGGTGCCCCGCAGCGTGTCGAGCGGCTCCACCCCGCCGGCGCCCGTGAGCTGCAGCGAGGCGCCCAGCAGGATCACGACGATCGCCGTGTCGCCCGCGATGCGCCCCATCCCGAGCGCCGTGCCGGTCGCGATCCCCGGCCGCGCGGCAGGCAGCAGCACGCGCCGGATCGTTGCGGCCTTGGTCTTGCCGAGTGCGTATGAGGCCTCGCGCACATGCCGCGGGATCGCCTGGAGGGCCTCCCGGGTGCCGCCCACGATCAGGGGCAGCGCGATCAGCGCCATCATCGCCGAGGCCGCAAAGAACGAGCGCCCGAATACCGCGCCGCCCTCGGCCGTGAACGACAGCGCGCTGAACAGCTGCTCGCGAGAACAGGATCAGGCCGAAGATCGCAAGCACGATGCTGGGTGTCCCGGCGACGACCTCGACCGCCGACTCGACCGCCCGCGCGAGCCAGAACGGGCGCGCGTACTCCGACAGCCACACCGCGGTCGCCACGCCCGGCAGATCGCCAGCGCCGTACCCATCACGGTCAGCAGGAACGTGCCCAGCAGAGGGTCGAGGAACCCGCCCGCGCGGCTCTGGTCGAGCTCGGCCTGCGGGTGGCTGACGAGCAGGTCGAAGCGCACGTACTGGATGCCGCGCACCAGCATGTAGATCACGATCGCGCCCGCGATCAGGCACAGCAGGATGGCCGCGCCCCAGCAGAGCCACGAGCGCGACCCGGTCGATCAGCGGCCACGACTTGCTGGAATCCAGCGGCCTGGTGCCGGGGCGTCGAGCGGCGCGGCGCCGGTGGTCATCAGACGCCCGCCCCGTACTTCTTCAGCGGCTGCTTCGCGGCCCAGCCCGCCAGCGACAGGAACATCGCCGACACGAGCAGGATCGCGGCGAACGCGTACAGCGTCTGCCCGAACGGCTCCACCGACAGCCCGTCGGCGTTGTCGACGATCGTGGCCGCGAGCGGCCGCGTCGGCTCGAGGAAGAACGTCAGGCCGTCGAGCGGGTTGGGCGCGAAGCCGATCGAGCCCGAGACCATCGACAGCATGATCGCCTCACCCAGGGCGCGGGCCGTGGCGAGCACCGCGGCCGCGATGATCGCGGGCCGCACCGCGCGCACCGAGATGGTCCACATCACGCGCCCCCGGTTCACGCCCAGGGCGGCCGCGCCCTCCGTCCACGAGCGCGGCACCGAGCGCAGCGCGTCGACGATGATCGCGATCATGATCGGCGTGATCATCACGGTCAGGATCAGGACCGCGACGAGCAGGCTGCTCCCGGTCAGCTGCACCACATAGGCGACCGACTCCTTGCGCTCGGCGCTGATCAGGTGGTTGCCCACGAACGGCACGATCACGAGCACGCCGATCAGCCCGTAGATCACGGACGGCACCGCAGCCAGCAGCCGCACCACCGGCTCGAGCACCTTGCGCAGGCGCGGCGGGGCGAACTCGACGATGAAGATCGCCGACAGCAGCGCGATCACGATCCCGCACAGGACAGCCCCGGCGGTGGTCACGAACGTGCCCCAGATCAGCGGCCAGGCGCGCAGGTGGTAGACGTAGTCGTCCGGGTTCGCCGGCGAGTTGAAGATGTCGCCCAGCTGCTGGTCGACGTTCCCGCCCGACCCGAACCAGGCCAGGCCGTTGTGCGCGAACGACGGCCACGCCTTGCTGAACACGAAGATCACCATGCCGGCGATCAGCACCAGCAGCGAGCATGCGAGCACCCCGAGCACGCGCTCGGTGCGCCTGTCGCTCCACGGCCTGGAAAGGGTCTCGGCGAGACGGGCCGCCGCCCTCCTCGGACCCTCCCGGCCGGCGCGGCGATCTGGGTCATCTGCTCCCGGCCCGATGCCCTATTTGAGCGGGACCCAGTTGGTGGCGATGATCTTGCGCGCCTTGCGCGACTTGGTCCACTTGATGAACGAGGCCGATGCCCCGGTCGCCTTGCCGCGGGAGACGAGCCAGAAGTTACGGACGCCGCCGTACTGGCCGGACTTCGCGTTCCGCAGCGAGCACGCCACTCCCTTGTAGGGCACCGTGTGCAGGCCCCTGGTGAAGTTGAAGTCCACGTAGCCGATCGCGTTCTTGTTCGAGGCGATCGCCTGCTGCACGCGCCCGTTCGAGGGCCGCTGGCTGGCGCTCGGCGAGACGCGCAGGTCCTGGCCCATGAAGATGTTCTGGAACGCGTCCTGCGTACCGGAGGCCGGGTTGCGGACGACGAGGTCGATCGTGCCGGACGCCGTGGCCCCGGGCACCTGGCTCCAGGAGCGCACGCGGCCCGAGAAGATCGCCTGCACGGTGTCCTGGGAGAGGTTGCCGAGCCCGTTGCCCGGGTGGGTGGCGAGGCACACGCCGTCGCGCGCGATGCGGTTGAACACCAGCCCGCCCGGGTCGGACGGCTGCGGATCGCGCGAGGACATGCCGAGCGACACCCGCCCGCGCGACACGTCCGCGATGCCGATGTCGGACCCGCCCTGGAGGATGCGGAACTTGGCCTTGCCGGGCTTCGCCTTCAGATAGGCCTTGGCGAGCTTGGTGGCCAGCGGAGCGACGGACGTGGAGCCGCTGAGCGTGATCGTCGACTTCGCCTGCGCGGCCATCGGCGCGGCGAGCAGCGCGACGAGAACAGTTGCGGTCATGCCGGCTTTACGCACGGATCCTCCTGTGCATGAGTTGACGCTGGTCACAGATCGACGAACAACGACTCCGCGCGACCCGGTGCGAGCAGACTGTCGCCGAGGTGATCGGGTGGCGAGTAAACGCGATGTGTTCGCGTGGTTAAAAAAATGTGTCGACGCCCGCAGTCGCCGCCGGCATTTCCGTTTCACCACAACTTCTCAGGCTGTTCACCTCCTACGGCCGAGAAGCGCGCGACCGTTCACTGGATGAGGTGGACGCTGGCGTGCTTGGCTGTCGCCGCGCTCGTTGCTGCGCCGGTGGCGCCGCCCGAGGCGCGAGCCGTGATCTCGGACGCGGTCACGCTGGACGGCCCGAGCGCGGACGTGCTCGACGTCGGAGGCGTCGCGATGGCCGAGGACGGCACCGGCGGGATCGTGTACCGCAAGCGCACGGAGGGCGCGCGCACGTCTACGCGGCGCAGTTCGTCGACAGCGCCTGGCGGGCGCCGCAGCGCATCGACGTGGGCCAGGGCTTCGACTCCACGTGGCCACGGATCGGCGCCGGCAACGGCGGGCGCCTGGTCGTCACCTGGGTGCAGGAGTTCGGCGTCGGCACGCGATCGGCTGTTCTCCGCCGGGCTCGACCCCGGCGCGCGCCGCTTCCAGGCGCCGCGTGCCGATCGACCTGAACGTCGGCGAGGCGGTCGCCACGTACCCCTCGCTCGCCATGAACAGGGGTGGGGTCGCCTACCTCGCCTACCGCGTGCTGGCCGGCAACGGGGCCGCGGACCCGAACGCGCCGCCCGGTTACTTCGCGGCCGATACCCGAATCGCGCGCTACAACGGCTCGCTGTGGTCCGTGCTGGGCGTGCCGGCCGACCGCAACCAGGCCGCGCCGGTCTCGACCCCCACCGCAGGGAACTCGCCCAAGGTGGGCATCGACGTGACCGGAAACGGGATCGTCGCCTTCCACGAGCCCGACGACGACTTCGTCGACCGGGTGTGGGCACGCCGGCTGTTCGGCCCGTCACTTGGCATCCCATTGCTTGTCAGCCCGCAGGAGTATCGGCGGCGCGCCCGCTGCGCGGCGCGGCCGACGCCTTCACGCTCGACGTGAGCGGGATTTGGCACCGGCGCGGTTGCCTTCCGCCAGCAACCCGGCCCCAACTCGGCGCTGACCGGACCGCGGCTGTTCGTGAACACGATTCCGGAAGCCTTCCGGGACGACGCCGGGCGCTTCCTCGGTCCCCGGCTCTCAGACGGCGCGGGCAGCGGGTCGCTCGGCAGCTCCCTCTCCCCTCCCGACGTCGGCGTGACGCCCGATGGCGCGTTCCGGACCACCTTCGGAGTGGGCAGCGCCGCCCGCATCACGCCCGGCGGGGAGGCGCGGGTCGACGCGCCACAGCCGCTCGGGGACGACCGCGGTGTGGGCGATGCGAACCCGGTCGTGGAGGTGGCCGAGACCGAGGCGTGGGTGGCCGCCTGGCGGGCTCGCCGGGCGCTGGTCGGCGTGCACGAGCAGCGTGTGGACGGCAAGCCGGTCGTGAAGGGGGTTGCGGCCGCTTCCGGAGGGGCCGTGCAGGACGTCCAGATCGCGAGCTCCGGGCTGGGCGACGCGATCGTCGGCCTGCTGCAGGGAGACCCGGGACGCACACAGGTCGCGGCCGCGGCGGTCGACTCTCCGCCGCTCGAGTTCGCGGTGCAGGTGCCGCTCAGCTTCGTGCGCAGCAGGAAGGTGAAGCTCACCTGGGACCCGGCACGCAACGCGCTCGGGCGCGTGCGTTACACCGTGTCCGTGGGGAAGCGCGTGCTCGCGCGCGACCTCGACCGCACCTCGTTGCGATTCAGGACGAAGCGCCTGAAAGACGGGCGTCTGGATGTGAAGGTCACGGCCCGCGACCGCCTCGGGCAGCGCATCTCGAGCACCGAGGCCGTCCTGCGCCTGGACCGCAAGCCGCCCCGGGTGAGCGCGGCGGCACTCTGGAAAGCGCCGCGTGCGGATCAGGATCGTGGACGGCAAGCGGCCCCGTGTAGCGGGGCCGGCGCGATCGCGAATCTCGTTCGGCGACGGCAAGCGCGGTCGCGGCACACGCGTCGTGCACAGCTACAAGCGCCCGGGGATCTACAAGCTGGTCGTGTCGGCACGCGACCGCGCGGGGAACCGCAAGCGGCGCGAGATGAAGGTGCGGGTCAGATGAGGCCGCGTCGCGACAGTGCTGTTGTTGCTGGTGACCGTGTGCTTGGTCGCCGTGCCCGCTGACGCCGCCTACCAGCGGGGCGCGGAGCTGGTGTCCGCCTCGCCGGAGCGCCGCGAGCAGGGCGATGCGGCCACCACGCGCGTGGACATCTCCGGCGACGGGAGGTTCGTCGTGTTCGAGACCCGGGCGCGGAACTTCTTTGCCGACAACGATCCCGAGCCGCCCGGCATGTTTCGCGAGGGCGGCGTGTTCCGGCGCGATCTCGTCACCGGGGCGCTCGAGCTGGTCGCCTACGGTGACGTGAAGCCGACGGCCGGCGGGCCCTTCACGCTCGGCGCCCGCAACCCCTCGATCAGCGATGACGGGCGCTGGGTGGTCTTCTCGACCGCGGCGAAGCTCACGGCCGCGGACTCGAACACGAAAGTCGACGTGTACGTCCGCGACATGACCAAGCCGATCGGCGATCCTGCTGCCCACGAGCTGATCTCGGCGCGGGACGGCGGCGACGTGCCGGCGTCGTATGGTTTCCCCACCGCTCCCTCCGGCGCCGAGATCACTGCGGGCGGCGGCATCAGCGCGGACGGGCGGGTGGTGGTCTTCCGCACCCGCGCGCCCTCGGACCTGCCGGCAGCGCCATTCGCAACCGTGCCGCTGGGCCAGGTGTTCGTCCGCGATCGCGAGGCGAAGACAACCACGCTCGTGACGCGCCGGGTGGACGACGGCTCCCCCGCCGGCGGCGCCGGCGACGCGCTCAGTCCGGCCGGCATCAGCGCCGACGGCTCGACGGTCGTGTGGGCGGGCGCGAACGCGGCGGCGCAGGCCGCATTCTTCCCCGGCGAGGACGAGAACCTCACGTACTTCCTGTGGCGCCGCGTGGCGGACGGGACGGCAGCGCCGACGCGCCGGATCACCGGCGTCTCGGACCCTGACGACGCGGCGTGTCCGCCGGGTTCGTTCATACCGACCGGGGATCCCACCACGACCGGACCGTGCTGGGGCCCGCTGGCCCTCCCGGAGGGCATTCCAGCCGCCGGGAGCATCACGGACAAGCTGCCGGCGCTGAGCGCCGATGGCCGCCATGTCGCATTCCTCACCGGACCCGGCCCGCGGCCCGATCCGACGGTCGCGGCGGGCCAGCTGGACGTGTACGTGACCGACATGAGCGCAGGGCGTCACCCGCAAGGCCGGCACAACCGAGCTCACCCGTGAGACCTCCGGAGTATTCGACCTCCCGGTCGAGTCGGTCTCGATCTCGGGCGACGGTCGCAGGATCGCGTTCGGAACCGCGCGGACCATCTTTGCGCTTCCAACCCCGCGGCTGACGACCCCGCCGCCCGTGCGCGAGGGCCAGATCGCCGACCTGTACGTACTCGACCTTGGGACGATGGAGTTCGAACGCGTGACATACGCATTCGACGGTGGAATCACCAATGGCGCGGCCGTCGGGGGTGTCGGCACGCTGGCGATGTCGCGGGACGGCAGCCGCCTCACCTTCGTGTCGGGCGCCTCCAACATGTACTTCGGCGACAGCAACTCCGCCGCCGACGCCTTCGTACTGTCGGAGGTCGACCCCAACGCGGACGCCCGGCGAGCCACCGGCGAACCGCCGTTTCCTGAGACCCGCCCACCCACCGAGGGCGGTGCGCGCTCCACCCAGACGCCTGCGGTTGAAGGTGAGACGCACGGGCAGCTCGCTACGGGTCACCGTGCAGGTTCCCGGCCGCGGCCGGCTCGCGGGCCTTGCGCGGGGGCGTGTCGCCCCGCGCAAGAAGGTGACCACGCTGGCCAGCGGCCGCGCGCGCGCCACCAAGGCGGGATCCGAAGACCTTCACGGTGCGGCCCGCAACGCGCTATCGCGGCGCTCTGCGCCGTCGGGGCGTAATCCGCACGCGCCTGGTTGTCACCTTCACGCCCACCGGCGGCGGCACGCCACTCACAGCACGCCGGACCGTTTCACTGCGCGGCTGAGGCACCGGCGCGGACACCTCGTCACCGACGGCCCCGCAGGGGAGGGGGTCGTGAGGAGTTCCGCCGCAGGGCGCCGAACGACCCCCTCCCCGGAGGGGCCGGACTGAGACTGGTGAATCACTGGTGAACGCCTGGTGGCCGGGCTGAGAGTTAAGTGGAAAAGGTTCGGATAAGCCCCCGTTTCCAACTCGTTAATGCGTTGTGTGAGTGCTGTTAAGCGGGTTGACCACAGCGAAATCGTCGTTACAACTGCCCGGATTGGAGGAGGCAGATAAACGATGAAGGGGGTTCTTGCCGCATGTCGAGTTCACTAGCCATGCACGGTGCGCGCCGATGGATCGGGCTCGCATTCGCACTGGCCGGGGCAGTCGCCGCATTCGCGGCAATCGTGCCCGCGGCGCAGGCGGACTTCACGACCGGGAAGTGTCTCGGGTCGAACGTCACCGGGAGGGGTGCCTCGTTCGCGAATGCCGCCCACATCGCCTGGGAGACGAACTTCCAGAACAGCTACTGCGCCGACGTCGGCGTGTTCCCGGATCTCACCTACGACGCCGCAGGGAGCGGCGCCGGCCGGCGGGTGATGGGTGAGCGCACCGCGCCGAACGCCGACGGCTCGTTGAGCCGCAACCAGGTGCCGCGCTACGGCATGACCGACGAGCCGCCGACGGTGACGGCCGTCAGCCAGATGAACCAGGGCACCGACGCAGTCGGCGACGAGGGCACTCACCCACGTGATCCCGGGCGCCGTCGGCTCGGTCGTGCTGGCCGTCAACTGGCCCGACAACTGCGACCGCGCGCTGCTGCCGGACTCCGCGGAGACCAACCCGGCCGGCCGCCAACGCGGATCCGTTCACCGACCGCGTGCGCTTCACGCGCACCCAGGCGGAGGAGATCTGGAACGGCGACTCGGCCCACGACGAGTGGGACGAGATCTTCCCGAGCCTCACCTCCGACCCGGAGTGCACGGGGTTCATCACCCGCGTCGTCCGGTTCGACGACTCGGGCACGTCGTTCGCGTTCAAGGCCTGGCTCGACAAGGTCAACCCGACCCGCGACTGGGACCCGGGCTTCACGTCCGGCCCCGACACGCGCAACTGGCCGAACGCGTCGCTGCAGCCCCGTACGGACTGCAACCCGACGACCCCGCCCACGGGGCCGCTCGGGAGCGCACCTGACCAGCGGCTGCGCGAACGGCAACGGCTCGCTGATGGCGAAGCTGAACGCCACCGACGGCTCGGTCGGCTACTCGGACATCGCCACGGCCCGCTCGAACGGCCTCGGCATCACGCCGACCAGCGTTCCGGGCGTCGCGTGACGACGACCGGTTCTGGACGCAGACGACCAACCCGGTCGGCACCTTCGTGGAGCCGACGGCGGACCCGAACGGCTACCAGACGAATGGCACGAAGGGCGCCAACTGCGAGTCGGTCGCGTTCACCGGCGTCCCGGCAACCACGCTCGGCGACTGGTCGACCGCGAACGGCACCGACTCGACCGCCGGTTGGGTCGTCTGCACGCTCACGTACGGCCTGCTGTTCGACGACTACAAGGGCCCGTACAGCCTGCAGGGCGCAGGCGACGCGGCCGAGGAGCAGAAGGCGAGGACGGTGAAGGACTACTGGGCATCGATCGTCAGCGACGACGGCCAGGAGATCCTGTTCGCCAACGACTACTCGCAGCTGCCGTCGAACATCCTCAACATCGCGCGCAACGGCGTGAACGCGGTCTGCTGGGACAAGCCCGGCACCGGCCCGTGCCCGACGGTGCGCTACTTCTACCCGCGGCCCAGGGCGCCTCGCCCTTGCGGGCCTCGCTGGTGCCGGCGTACAACGCGTGCGGCTCGCCGAACCGCACGCACGGGCCGCCGCTGGCGTTCGCGTCGTGCAACCCGCCCGTGCAGAGCTCCGGCTCTCTCACGATCGGCTCGCCGGACGCGAACGGCGCCGGCAGCGAACTCGGTCGGGTTCGCTCGGTACGCGGTCATAACCGGGAACGGCGGCACGCCGGCCGACGAAGCCGACGTGACGCTCAACGTGAGCATCACGGACGTCCGGAACAAGGTCGGCCTGGCCGACTACACGGGCGAGGTGGAGGTCACCTCCACGGTGCGGATCACGGACCGGCTGAGCGGCACGGCCGAGAACCAGCCCGCGACCGTGCAGGACACGCCGTTCGGCGTCACGGTCCCGTGCGTGGCGACCGGGTCGACGACGATCGGCGGCACGTGCTCCATCTCGACCACGTTCGACGCAGTCATGCCGGGGTCGATCCTCGAGACGCGGCGGTCGATCTGGCAGATGGGTCAGGTCACGGTGAACGACGGCGGCGCGGACGGTGACGTCCAGACCGGCCCGAACACCATCTTCGCCAAGCAGGGGATCTTCATTCCCTAGCCTCGCGAAGCACGAAGTCTGAGCGGCGCCCGGTCGATCGACCGGGCGCCGCTTCTTTTCGGCCGGGCGAGCCTCACCAGCTCACAGCTGGCGGTGAAATCCGGGTGAAAAAAAAGCCTCGAAAAGCGTGGATAAAAAATTGTTTCCGCGATGTGAAGCGCGTGTGTGACTCCTGTGAAAGGTATTGACCCTCCATTTTCGGCCCCTTACAACTGTGAGAGCGTTGCGCCGGAATTCGGTCACCAGGGGCCTCGCCACAGGATCATTCTCATTCGCCGCTGTCTGCCGAGAGGAGCTACGACACCTTGACGTGCTGGGCCAAGCTTGAGCAGGGGTACGTGCCCATTTGCCGTCCGGCGGCCCACCCGGCCGCCGGACGCGTCCCGGAGAACGGGAGCACGCCATGACCGAACCCACCGGTAGCCGGCCCTCGCCAGGCCGGCCCGCGACCACGCCACCGCCGGGGCGCGGAAAGCTCGAGCACAAGAGTGCTGCGACCGTGGTCTCCGAGCGGGCCCGCGAGTTCGGCATGCAGGTGTTGCGGCTCCTGCTGCGCGACCCGCTCAGCACCGTCCTGCTGTTCGGATCGATCCTGCTCACGATCCTGTTCTTCAGCCTGCTTGATTCGACGGGGCCCGAATCATCCGGGCGCCAGATCCCGCTCAGCACGCTCGTCGAGCTCGCCCAGGAGGACCAGATCGTAAGCGCCACGCTGCTCGACGCAGACGCGCGCGTCGTGGTGGACACCGAGGGTGGCCAGCAGCTGTGGGCCGCCTACCCGTCCTCGGACGCGCAGACCAACAACCTGCTGCGCACGCTGGGCCGCGGCGGCGCGATCGTCGAGGTCGAGCAGCAGCCCTGGAAGGCCGAGCGCCGCATCGTCGTGCAGTTCCTGATGCCGATCCTGATCCTCGTGTGCCTGTTCGCGTTCTTCATGCGAATCGGCCAGGACGGCGGGGCCGGCGGCTTCGCGGCATTCTCGAAGCTCGGCAACCGCGGCAAGAAGCGCAAGAAGGGCGCGAACCCGGTGACGTTCGCGGACGTGGCCGGAGCGAGCGAGTCGGTCGCGGAGCTGCGTGAGATACGCGACTACCTGGCCGATCCGAGCCGGTACGCGAGCATGGGCGCGATGGCGCCCCGCGGCGTGCTGCTGGTCGGCCCCCCGGGGACCGGCAAGACGCTGCTCGCGCGCGCCGTCGCCGGGGAGGCGGCCGCGTCGTTCTTCTCGCTATCGGGCTCCGAGTTCGTGGAGTCGCTGGTGGGCGTGGGCGCGGCACGCGTGCGCGACCTGTTCGAGCGCGCCCGCAAGATGGCGCCGGCGATCGTCTTCATCGACGAATTGGACGCCGCCGGGCGCCGTCGCGGCGCCGGCGTCGGGCAGGGCAACGACGAGCGCGAGCAGACCCTCAACCAGCTGCTCGTCGAGATGGACGGCTTCGACAGCGAGAGCGGGATCGTCGTGATCGCGGCCACGAACCGCCCCGACATCCTCGACCCCGCGCTGCTGCGGCCGGGCCGGTTCGACCGCCAGGTGACGATCGACGTCCCCGACGTGCACGGACGGTTCGAGATCCTCGAGCTGCACTGCGGCGCGCGGCCGCTGGCCGCGGACGCCTCGCTGCTCGACATCGCGAAGATGACACCGGGCTTCAGCGGCGCGGAGCTGGCGAACGTGATCAACGAGGCGGCGCTCCTGACGGTGCGCCAGGGTGAACCCGTGATCACCCAGCACACGCTCGAGGAGGCGATCGACCGCGTCGTCGCCGGCCCCGCCAAGACGAGCACGTGCTGACGAAGGCCGAGAGCTGGGTGATCGCCGTGCACGAGGCCTCCCACGCCGTCGTGACGCGCGCGATCGGCCAGGTGATCGCGGTCCAGAAGCTTTCGATCGTGGCGCGCGGGCGCCAGATGGGGACCGCCGCCCACATGCTCGCCGACCGCGATCAGGTGGTCGCCCAGGAGCCGGACCTCCACCGCCAGCTGATCGCGGTCGTCGCCGGGACCGCCGGCGAGCGGCTGGAGTACGGCTTCGTGTCCACGGCCGTCCATGACGACCTGCACGTGGCGACCAACCTCGCGCGGCGGATGGTGACGTCGTTCGGCATGTCGGAGGCCCTCGGCCCGATCACGATCGGCGAGCGCGAGGGCGAGGTGTTCCTGGGCGCGTCGCTCCAGGACCTGGGCTCGATCGGCGCAGGCGACGCTCGACACGATCGACCGCGAGGTCGAGCGGCTGGTGTCGACGGCGCTCGACAAGGCGACCGTGGTGCTGGAGCGCAACTGGGGGGCGGTCGAGGAGACCGCCAACGCCCTGATCGAGCACGAGACGCTGTCGGGCGTCGCCCTCGACGCGCTTCTGTCCACCGTGCAGCACATGCCGATCGACGGAATCAACGGGCGTCGCGGCGCCCCGCCGCCGAGCCGCGGCTCGGCGCCGGCCTGACGTCACTCCCATGAAGCGTCTGGCCGCGATTCTCCTCCCGGCCCTGGTGGCCGCGCTGTGCGCGCCGGCCGCGCCGGCGGCGCCGAGCCGTCGTGGCGGCTCGAGCAGCCGGCGCCGCCGCCGGGCTCGCCCTTCGCCATCCCGCTCGGCACTCCGGGGGACCTCCAGTTCCTGGGGCCCAACCACGGACTGCTCGCCGTTGAGGGCATCGACGGCAACACGAGCATGCCCAGCGGCCTCTACTTCTACGACGGCGTCGAGTGGCACCAGCTCTCGACGGTCTGCGGCGGGCCGGGGCGCACGACCCGTATCGCGATCGCGAGCACGCGCGAGTTCTGGACGATCTCGACTCCGTCGCCGCCGCGCAACCGGGAGGCGGCCGGCACGGCGCTGTGCCGGTTCCTGGACGGCAACGTGGTCGGCTCGTTCAGCACGGCGCCCAGTCGCGGCGGACCCGTTCCACGAGATGACCGCGGCGGCGTGCCTGGCGCCGGACGACTGCTGGTTCGGCGGCATCGGCGGCCGATGGACGGCGACGGGCGAGCGCCGCGGCGCATTCCACCTGCACTGGGACGGCGCGAACCTCGAGACGGTGTACGCGCCGCAGGGACGCGGAGTGACCGACCTCGAGGTGCATCGCGGAGCGTTGTGGGAGACGGTCAGGGTGGGAAAGACGCCCGGCGATCGCAGCGATCAGGTGGACCTGTTCGAGCCCGAGCCGGAGCCGCGCCTGATCCACCGGATCACGGGCGGCGTGTTCGCGAACGACCCCTTCCTGCCGGCGAGCACGTACATCCCGCTCGCCACCGGCGCTGCCCATGCCGCAGCCGATCACGGTGGGCGGCAGCGAGCTGCTCGCGCTGGACTCGGACGGCCAGCAGATCTGGGCGGTGGGCGGAGGCGCCACCTCGGGCGCGGCGGCGCTCAACGCGCCGGTGCCGCGACCGCCGCTTGCCGCGCGCCTCGAGGGCACGACCTGGAAGGAGGTGGCCTCCCCGCCGTCGCGGCCGTTCACGACCGGCGAGCGGTTCGTGGACGTCGCCGCGGTGCCCGGCACGTCGACGCGCGTGGGCCGCAGTCGAGCCGTTCGGCGAGCGCCAGCACGGGCGCCCACGCACGCGTGGCCCGCCTGCAGCCCGACGGCGCGGCCGAGGTGGTCACCCTGCCCGCCTCCGGCCCGGGCCGCGGCACCGCGGCGAAGGTGGCGTTCACCGGCCCGAACGAGGGCTGGATGGTGACCGCCGCCGGCTGGCTGTTCCACTTCACGGACGGAACCGTCTATCCGCGCAACACCGACCCCGCCTACGCGGGCACCATCACCTTCCGGCCCAACGAGGCGGCCGAGCAGTTCATCCCCGACACGCCGCCCGCCGATGACTCGGAGCTGTTCGCGCCGCCTCCGGTGGAGCTCGAGCAGGCGCCGGCACCGGCCGCCGTGAAGCGGCTGCCGGCGCTGCTGCGCCGGATCAAGACGAGCATTCGCGGCCGCACGCTGACCGTGCGCTTCACCCTCTCGCGCCGCGCGCGGGTGCAGATCATCGGGCGCCGCAAGGGACGCACGGTCGCGCGCACGCGGGCGCGCACGATGCGCCCCGGGCGCCACGTGCTGCGCCTGCGGCTCGACCCGAAGCGCTGGCCCCAGCGCCTCAGCTTCCGCGTGCGCGAGCAGCGGCCAGGGCGGCACCGAGGCACCCGGCGGACGGTGGCGACACCGTGCCGACAGGGGGCGACGGCGACACGATCACCACCGACGGCGACACGATCGCCACGCGCGCGGGCCGGTGAGCGCGGCGCGGGCCCGCCGGGCGAGCGCCGTCGCGCGCCGGCGTGCGGTCGTGCCTGGCGCTCGGCCTGATCGCCCTGGCGGCGATCGTGCCGGCGCTGGCGGCAGTGGGACCGCCGCCCGCAGGGGTGCACGCGCAGCCGGTGCTGGGCGTGGCCGACGAGCAGATGAGGCTGATGGGCGCCGGCAGCGACGGCGTGGCCTGGGGATACCGGGAGCTGCCGCTCTCGACCGCGCCGCCGGTGGTCGACGGCAGGCCGGCTGGAGTTCGGCCCAGGAGACCAGCAACAGCTCGCCTTCCTGCGCTGGACCCGCGCGACGGGCTGGCAGTACGCCGACATCCCCGCTCGACGAGAGCGGGCAGCCGCTGCGGTCGATGGGGCCGAACCGCCGCACCGCCCGCGTCACGCCGCGGGGCGGTGCGCTGCTGCTCGGCGCCGACCGGCGGCCACCCCCCAGGGCTCGACCGAGGACGCCGCCGCTCGTGCTGCGGCGCGACCCGGGCGAGCGCTTCCGAGCGCTGCCTCAACCACCCGCCGGCGTGCTGGGCGCCGGCGAGGCGCTGGCGGCCGAGCAGGGAACCGGACGCGCGGCGGTGGCCGCCTACGACGCCGGCGACCGGACGGGCGCCTTCGTGGCCGCGGTCGGCCCGGCGGTCGAGAGCGCGATCGTCCATTGGGACGGCGAGCAGTGGTCGCGCGAGCCGGTCGAGGTGCCGGTCGAGTCGCAGGCGCGATTCGAGATCGTCGCGATCTCCGCCACCGGGGCGGACAACGCCTGGATGACGGCGCGCAAGGACGTCGCCTCTGGGCGCGGCGTCTCGCTGTTCGAGCGCACCACGGAGGGCGGCGTGGCCAGATGGGTCGAGCGCGGCATCGGGGAGACGCCCTTCACCAACCGCGCCGACGCCGACCGGGGCCTGGACGAGGTGCAGGTGCTCGGAGACAGCGCGCAGTCGCTGACGGCCACGCCGGACGGCGTGTGGGTCGACGGTTCGCTGCGCACGGCCGCCGACGGCGGCGAGACGCACACGTTCACGCTGTTCTTCGACACGAGGAGCCGGCCGGGCAACGTGACCGGGTCGTGGTGCGACGCGATCGACACGTTCTCCGAGCGGGTCTGCGCACAGCCGCTCGGCGTGCGGCTGTCGGGCCTGGCCGGATACCGCAGCTTCGCCTGGCCCGGCGACGGGTTCGGGTCGCGGATCGTCACCAACCCGCTCGACCCGGACGGCGACTCCGAGACGAACCGGGGCACCTACCTGCGGCTCGACGGCACGCGCTTCGAGCGGATGCCCGGCGGCGGGCGGCCACTTTCGCGCCGGGCGGCGCCTTCGCGAGCCCGGACGAGGGCTGGCTCGAGGGCCCGGTGCACATCACGCGCGAGCCCGAGCCCGAGGGCCTGCGGGACTCGTGGCCCGTCTCGGCGCGCGCGCCGCTGGCGGCGATCGCGACCGAAGCCGGCCGCACGCCGGGCGACCTCGGGGCGGGTGCGCTCGCGGCCGGGCCGGACGGCACCGTGCTGCGCTACCAGCCCGGGCCAGGGATGGACGCGGGAGTTCCTGCTGTCCTCCTCGGGCACGGTCGTACGCAGCGACGCTGCGCGGGGTTGCCTGGCCCGAGGCCGCGCGCGCGCATGCGGTGGGCGATCTGGGCACGATGTGGATGTGGCGCCGCGAGACCGGGCTGTGGGAGCGCGACCCGGGCGCCCCGATCGGCTACGAGGCGAATCTGATGGACGTCGCCTTCCAGCCCGGAAACCCCGACCGCGGCTATGCGGTCGGCAAGGGCGGCGCGCTGCATGTCATACGAGAAGGGCTGGATCCAGCAGCCGCTGCCGGGCGGCTTCGGGTCGGCGAACTTCACGCAGATCGCATTCGCCGGGTCCCAGGCGATCGTGGCCGCGGGCGCCGACCTGCTGGTCAACGACGGCGGCGGGTGGCGGGTGGACGAGGACGCGCGCCGGCTGCTGCGATCGATGCCGGGCCGAGACCCAGCTGTTCGCGGTCGCGGGACTGCCCGACGGCGGCGCCGTGGCCGCCGGGAAAGAGGTGGTGATCGAGCGTGACTCCGCCGGCTCGCCGTGGCGCTTCGCGGACCAGCCGCTGCCCGGCTCGACGGCGGTCGCGGCGGCCGCTTTCCGCGAGGGCGGCCGCGTACGCGCCGTCGTGTCGGTGGCGCGCCTGGGCACGACCGGTCAGCGCCTGTATCCGCCGGTCGACGACGTGGGGCAGGCCGACCCGAACGCGCCCGTGCCGCTGCTGCCCGCGTTTCCGCTGCCGCCCGACGGCTTCGTCCTGCGCGAGACGGCCACCGGGCTGGCGCGACGAGCAGCATTCGGCCTACTCCGGCTCGGACGACGACCGGCCGATCAAGTCCGACCCGGTCCTCGACCTCGCGCTGGACTCGAACGGCACCGGGCTGGGCGGTCGGAGGATGGAGCGGCGAGCAGGACGCGGCCGGGAGCGGCTCCTCGGCGAAGGGCTCCAACGGGCGGGCGGACCGCACGCGCGTGCAGACCGCGGCCGTGTTCCGCTACGGAGACGGCGGTGTGCCTCCGCCCGGCGCAGCGCAGGCCGGCGTGCCTCTGCCGTCCGGGCCGGCGCGGATCGCGGTCGCCGGCCACGCCGCCTGCCAGACCGCGTGCGCGGACCTCGCGCTGCAGGACATCCGCCCGGACCGGTCGCTGGCCGCGGCGCTCGAGAAGGTCGCCGCGCTTCGCGCGCAGCCGAACGGGCCCCGGATGATGCTCTACACCGGAGGCCGCCTGGCTGCCGGGCTCGACGCGACGGCCGCGACCCGCGACACCGCGCGCTACGCGTCGCTGCTGGCCTCGGCCCCCGTGCCCGTGTACCCGGCCGTCTCGGAGACCGACGCTGAGGCCGGTGTATCCCCGTTTCGCACCTCGTTCGCCAATTTCCTCGCGCCGTTCGGCGGCGGCCCGCCGGCCCCCGGCGTGGACTCCAGCCGCATACCGGGCGCTCCGCCCGCCCCGGGCGCCCGCACGCACTACGCGTTCGACTCGATCGGCCCCGAGGGAGCGTTGCGCGTGATCGTGATCGACAACTCGTCCGGCTCGCTGGAGGAAAGCGACCCGCACCAGAATCCGCTCGAGGCCCAGCGGCCGTGGCTGGCGGCGACGCTGGCGGACGCGAGGGCGCGCGGCATCCCCGCGATCGTGGTCGGCAGCCGGGACCTGAACTCCCGCTCCAGCCCTCGCCTCAACACCGCGACCGACGGCGACGTCACGGCCCGGATGCTCGTCGAGGGCGGCGCCTCCGCCTACTTCTTCGAGCGGCCGGAGGAGAACCGCGCCTACCAGATCTCCGGCGGCGCGGCGGATTCCATCCCTGCCTTCGGGACCGGCACCCTCGGCTACCGCTCGACCATCAGCGATCCCGGCAGCACGAACGGCGCCAGCTCGCTGTTCGGCGACAGCGGCTACCTGCTCGCGGAGATCGACCTCGACGCAAGCGCAACCCCTTCACCAACCGCGCGCCGGCCCGAGTGCGGCTGATCCCGCTGATCGACGACCTCGCCATCCAGGCCGTGGATGGCGCGCTGCTGCGCCGCAGCCGCCCGGCGCTGTTCCAGGGCCTCGGGCGCCGGCCGCTCGCGGGAGACCGGTGGCGGCCCCTGTCGGGCGGCAACGCGGATCCGGCGGGATCCGACCCGTACGTCGCGTTCCCGCCCGAGCAATGCCTGCTGGCCGGCTGCGCGAACCGGGTCGCGCCGGAGTACGAGTTCCTCTCATCGGACCCCGACCTCGGGGACTTCGTGAAGCAGGACCCGACCTCCACGAACCTCCGCAAGCCGCTGCTGGGCGCCGACGGCAAGGTGATCAGCGACAGTCGCTCGGGCCTCTTCTGCGCCTTCAACGCCGGCGTCACGACGGTCACCGTGCGCGCCGGCGGCCTGTCGTACTCCCAGCAGGTGCGGATCCAGGCCGGCAGCGTGCAGCGCCCGTGCGGGACGCGCCCACTGCGGCCGGACCGCTTCCGCCGCGCGGGCGCGACGACGTCTCCCCCGCCTCCGCCCGCCGCACCGCAGGGAGGCAACGAGCCACCCGTGTCCTTCGACCCGCCGCCACCTCCGGCTCAGGCGCCGACACCCCCGACCATCGCCGCCAAGCCGCTCGTGCCGATCGCTCCTTTCATCCCGCTCGGGACCCGCTCGGCTTCCTGCCCCCACTCCGCTGCCGGTCCCCGGCGCCGTCCTGCGGCCGAGCCCGCCGAGCGGCGGCTTCGGGCGCGCGTTCGAGAAGCAGCGCGAGGAGGAGGTCGCGCCCGAGGAGATGCAGGCAGCAACCAGGTTCCACCACGAGGACCAGGGCTTCCCGACCGGATACCTGCTGGGCGCACTCGTGCTCGCGGCCCTGGCGGGCACCACGATCTTCGGCGGGCCACGACCGAAAACGCGGGTCCAACCCGCTCCCGCATACGCACGACAGGCGCGGCACACGCGGCGTCCTCTCTGAGAAAAGGAGCAATCGGATGTCAGACATCAGAAGGGCAAGGCGTGTCGCATGGGCGGCGGTGGCGATCGCGCTGCTGTCGCTCACGTTCTCCATGACCGGCGTCTCGGACGCGGTCCGGCGCGCGTTCCCCAGCGCGAGCACGAAGCCCAAGCCGTATGGCGTCCTGCGCCTGAACAAGAAGAAGAAGTTCCCGGCCAGCGTGATCCCCAAGGTCCGCGCGGCACGGCGCGCCGACCGCCTGGGCGGCAAGCGCCTGCGCGACCTGACGGCGCGTTGCGCGCCCGATGCCGTGGACCTCGGCACGTGTGTGCTTGATGAACGCCCCGTACGGCGTCACGAACGAGGAGATCGGCAAGAACGACTACTTCTTCGCGACCCAGAAGTGCGTCGAGCTGGGCGGCTACCTGCCGACGGCGGCGCAGCTCGCCGGCGCCGCTCCGCGCGTGAAGCTCGCGTCCACGATCGACGACTCGAAGCTGACCGCCTCGGTGGACCTCGACCGTACCGACGGGCTCAAGGACCGCCGCGAGATGAGCGCCACGCTGGTCACCGTGACGGCCGGGTCGAGCGCCGCGGGGTCACAGGGCGTCACCGAGGGTTCGCTCGGAGACCCCGAGCAGGGGGAGCCGAACCCGGTGCCGTTCCCCGCCAACCCCAGCCCCGAGACCCTGCAGTACGTGACGGTCTACGACAACCGCGACAAGGGCGGGTTCGCCGGCAGCAAGCCGGTCGGGCAGCCGGAGCTGTTCCGATGCGCCTTCGACAAGAAGCAGGGCGAGGCGACGGAGGAGGTCGGCTAGGCCTCAGGCAGACGTGACGCGCTCGGGCGAGAAGCGGTAGCCCACGCCGAAGTGCGTGTGGACGTACGTCCAGCCTGGGCTGCACGTTGCGAGCTTGCGGCGCACCTTGCGCACGAAGACGTCGACGGAGCGGTCCCGGTAGGTCATCTGGCCGCCCCACACGAGCGCGTAGATCTCAGGCCGGGTGACGACCCGGTCCGGCCGGCCGGCGAGCACCAGGAACGTCTGGAACTCCCGTACGGTCAGCCCCACGCGTTTCCCGTCCGCCAGGACCTCGAACTCGCCCGGCCGGATCTCGAGGTTGGCGAGCCGGATCACCTCTGCCCGGCGGCGGGAATCGGGCACGGAGCCGTCTGCACCCCCGACGCTTGGGGCAGATGCAATCGCGGTCACCGTCCCGTGAAGCTGCCTCGACGCCCTGCCGCCCACTTTGAACGCTCATCTCATCACCAAGCTAAGGGCCGGGCCCCAACCCTCGGTGAACCCCTGGTGACGAGGTTGAGAAAATCTGGTTAACGGCGGACGGCTGCCCTACTCGAACGTGGCCGACTGCACCCCGGTGGCGATCAGGCCAATGACGATCAGCGCGACCGTCACCCGGTATACGACGAAGATGTCGTAGTTGTGGGTCTGCAGGTAGCGCAGCATCCCCCAGATCGCAGCGAAGCCCGACACGCCGGCGGCCAGGATGCCGACCACGAACGGGCCGAGAGCGCCCTCCGGCATCCCGGTCCGCGCCAGGTCGATCCCCTCGTACAGCACCGCGCCGAAGGTGATCGGTGCCAGCAGCAGGAACGAGAAGCGCGCCGCTGCCGGGCGCGTCAGGCCCAGGGCGCGCCCCGCGGTGATGGTGATCCCCGATCGCGATGTCCCGGGCGCCAGCGCGACGGCCTGGGCGAACCCGATCGCGAGCGCGGCGCGCCAGCCGAGGCCCGACATCTCACGGCGCTCCGGCAGGCGGTCGGCGAGGCCCAGCAGGATGCCGAACACCCCCAGCAGGATCGCGATCTGCCACGGCTGGCCCAGCTTGTCCTCGATGGTGCCCTCGGCCGCGGCTCCGATCGCGGCGGCGGGCACCGTGGCGATCACGATCAGCCACGCCATGCGCTCGTCCTCGGTCTCCGCGCGCCGGGTGTGGAGCGTGCGCACGAAGCCATGACCGTAGGCCGTCAGCTCCTTGCGGAAGTAGACGAGCACCGCCACCAGCGTGCCCGCGTGGAGCGCGACGTCGAAGGTCTTGTTGAATTCCGGATGCTGCTCGAGGTAGTGGAAGTCCAGGAGCCACGGGACCAGGATCAGGTGCCCCGACGACGAGATCGGCAGAAACTCGGTCAGCCCCTGGACGACGCCGAGCAACAGCGCCTGGAGCTCATTCATGCGGCGAGCAGCCTATATCCAGGCGCTGTCGGCTCAGCTGGAAGCGGAGTGGCGCGCACGTGGCAGACCGCGCGCGCCGGGTACGGAAGCTGATCCGGCGCCATTCGAGGGCGCCGGGGTTTGGAGCGCGCCCGGAGCAAGGCGCGCGCCGCCCTGTTCGATGGCCGTGACGGCGGCCTTCCACAGGGAGCTTGGTCCCGGTCTGTGGGCCGGGTGGACCTCCATCACCAGCGGGGCGCCGTGTCCCATGAGGGCGGGCGAGATCTGGTCCCACGGGATCGTGCCGCCCCCCGGTGGGAGATGGAGGTCCAGCTGCAGGGGGTCGACCGACGGGCCACCCTCCCCCGCAAGCCGTGCGCCGAGGTTGTCGTGCACGTGGAACAGCCGCACCGCGTCGAGCACCGGCTCGACGAGGGTCACGGTCTCGACGCCCATGTAGCCCGCCACCACGTGGGCATGGCCGACGTCGAGCAGCATCCCGTAGGTCGGGGTGTCGAGGCGCTTCACGAGGTCGCGGACCGACAGGGGGTCGTGGCAGACGCTCGAGCCGCCGGGATATACGGGGCAGAGGTTCTCGAGACATACCCGCACACCGAGCGCCTCGGCCGTGTGCGACAGGCGGCGCAGCGCTGCTTCCTCCGCCGCCGACTCTGCACCACGCCGGTCGAAGTCCAGCGCGTGGTAGACGACCAGCTCCGCGCCGATGTGGTGCGCGTACTCGAGCAGGCCCTCGAACGCCCGGTAGTGGAGCGCCGAGCCGAGCTGGAGGTTGGTGGGCCCGTGCAGGACGATGTGGAGGTCCGTCACCTCGAGCGACCGCCGCAGAGCGGTGGCGTGGCGGACGGCGTGCCTCGGGTCCGCGAGCATCCTGACGGGCGGGGCTGGCACCTGGACCCATGCGAAGCCGGCTGCCTCGATCCCCTTCAGCGCTGCCGCGCCGGGCCACCACTCGTAGGGGATGTTGAGGCCGAGGCGGGCATCGAGGGGGTGCCGTTCCGATTCCATCTGGTGCGGACCATAGGTCTCCGCAAGATGGGCGAAGTTACGGAGCCGTGACCGACATGTTGAAGCACTGTTAACGGCCCCAGGCCTGAGGTACAGTTGCCGCATGCACACGAGGTTTCTGAGGTCCGTGTTCTCGCTGCTGGCCACGCTGGCGCTCACATTGCTGCTCGCGGCGCCCGCCATGGCGGAGAAGGGCGGCGAAGGTCTGTACGGCAAGACCGACGACAAGGTGATCACCAACTTCGGGTTCGGGCTGATGATCTTCTTCACCGTCCTCGTCGTCGGCCTCAGCATCGGGCAGTACCTGCTCGAGAAGCGCAAGCAGCGCAAGTAGCCGCCCGCGGATACGCTCCGCGCGTGAGTCCCGCACGGGAAATCGCTTGAGCGCGGACGGGCCGCCCGCCACGCGGTGGGCGCTCACCGTTCCCTTCAACGCCGTCCCGCTGCGCGAGCACCGGGCCCTGCTCGAGGGAGCCGAGGCGGTCGGCTTCACCGATCTGTGGAGCGGCGAGACCTCCGGGCCCGACGGCTTCACGCCGCTGGCCCTGGCCGCGGCCTGGACAGACCGGATGCGCCTCGGCACAGGCGTGGTGAACGCCTACACCCGAGGCCCGGCCGTGCTGGCCCAGCACGCGGCCGCGCTCCAGGACGCCTCGGACGGGCGTTTCTGCCTCGGAATCGGTTCGTCGTCGAACGTGATCGTCGAACGCTGGAACCAGATCCCGTTCGAGAAGCCCCTCACGAAGGTGCGCGAGACCGTCGAGGTGCTGCGCGCGGTGCTCGCCGGCGAGCGCGGACCCGGAGGGTTCAAGCTCGACAGCCCGCCCGAGCTCCCGCCACCGATCTACATCGCGGCGCTGCGGGGGCGCATGCTCCGCCTGGGCGGCTCGCTGGGTGACGGAACGTTCGTCAACTTCCTGCCGCTCTCGGGCCTCGAGACGGTGATGGCCGAGATCCACGCGGGCGAAGAGGAGGCCGGAAAGCCCGAGGGTTCCTCGGACGTCCTGTGCCGCTTCTTCTGCATCCCGCAACCGGCGGAGGAAGGATTGCCGCTCGCACGCTGGATGTTCTCTGCGTACGCGACTGTCCCCGTCTACGAGGCGTTCTTCCGCTGGCTCGGCTGGGGCCAGGCAATCGACCCGATGGTCGAGGCCTGGCGGGCCGGTGATCGCGAGCGCGCGCGTGAGGCGGCGCCCGAGGAGCTGATCCGCGAGATCTTCATCTTCGGCTCGCCGCAGGAGCAGAAGGCACGACTCGCGGAGTTTGTGAAGCGCGGAATCACGACTCCGGTGCTGACGCCGATCTGCGGACCGGACGAGCTACCGGCGATGATCGACTCGCTCGCACCGTGACGGCGGCGGGCGGCGCTGAGTGCGCCGCCCGCTCACCGCCCGCGGTTACGGAAAGACGAGTCCCACATAGATCGTCTTCTCCAACTGGTCCTCACCTGCATCCTCCTGCGCCGCCGGGTAGGCCACGGCCGGGTAAGTCGCTCCGACCTCGGACAGCAGTGACTCGTCGTCCGGGATCGGGGGACCCTCGGGGTCGAGCAATGCATCGGGGTTGGGCAGGGTCCAATCGGGGTGCTGTTGCACTGGCATCAGCTCACCTCCATGTCGACTACGTCGAACTTAGAGGCTGAACCCGCAATTCCGGTGAGCGTTGCGTGAAAACTGCGTTAAGTTCCCGTTGCGATGACCGACGCCCCCGTCCGGTACGAGCGCACCGGTGCCGCGGCGCTGGTCACGATCGACCGCCCCGAGCGCCGCAACGCCGTCGACGCGGCCACCGCGGAGCTCCTGCGAGAGTCCCTCCAGCGTTTCGAGGCCGACGAGGGCGCGCGGGTGATGGTGCTCACGGGCGCCGGCGGCGTCGCGTTCTGCGCGGGCGCAGACCTGAAGGCGATGGATCTCGAGATCGAGCATCCACAGGGGCCGATGGGGTTCACGCGCGTGACGCCGTCAAAGCCCGCGATCGCCGCGATCAGCGGCTGGTGCCTGGCCGGGGGGCTCGAGATCGCCCTGTGGTGCGACCTGCGCATCGCGACCGAGGACTCGACGTTCGGCCTGTTCGAGCGGCGCTGGGGAGTGCCGCTGATCGATGGCGGCACGCAGCGTCTGCGGCGGGTCGTGGGGATGGGCCGCGCGCTGGAGCTGACCCTCACCGGCAGGCCCGTGCAGGCCGATGAGGCCCTGCGGATCGGCTTGGCGAACGAGGTCGTACCGCCGGGCCGCCACGTCGAACGGGCGCTGGAGCTGGCCGAGCAGCTGGCCGGGTTTCCCCAGGAGACGATGCTCTCCGACCGGCGCGCCACGATCGAGGGCGCCGGCCTGCCGCCGCGGGAGGGTCTTCAGCTCGAGCACGAGATCGGCCGCGAGGTGCTCGAGGTCGCAGCCCGCGGGGCGGCGCGCTTCGCCGGCGGCGAGGGCCGCGGCGGCACCGGGATCTAGGCCTGCCGACTACCGACTGCGACTGCGAACTACAGCGGCCTGAACTGCACGGGCACCTCGCCAACAATCTCCGCGGGCTCCTTCGCCAGCTCCCCCGCCTCCCACTCGTCGTTCAGCATCGAGTAGCTGATCACGTCCTTCGGTTCGCCGCGGTGCACGTGCCAGCGTCGCAACACGCCCTCGTGCACGAACCCGAGGCGCTCGAGCGCCTTCTGCGAGCGCTCGTTGTCGGCCCCGCACCAGGCCGTCACGCGCTCGAGCCCCAGGCCCCGGAACGCGAGTGCAAGCACGAGCGTCTTCGACTGCCGGTTGGCGCCGGTCCCCCACCATTCGCGCCCGTGCCACGTTCCGACCACGGCACGGCGGTCTCGGAGGGAGAACTCCGACAGGCCCGTGACGCCGATCACGCCGTCCTGCGGATGCACGATCGCCATCTCCAGGCGCTCGCCGTCCGCACGCTTACGCGTCAGCGAGCGCACATAGGCGGCGGCCTCGCTCTCATCGGTGTACGGCCCCCACGAGAAGAAGCGCGTCACGTCCGGATCCGACGCCAGGCCGAACAGGGCCGGCGCATCGTCCTCACGCGCATAGCGGAGCAGCAGCTCCGAACCGCGCACCTCGAGGTCTTTGCCGGCTGCATCCTCCATGTGGATGATGCTTTCATACGCATCCCCGGCAACCGTTTGTCCAACCGACTTTCCACGCCACCACAGGAGGCCCCGTGCAGACCTGGGACACCCGAACCCTCGACGTCGAGCCGCACCACCCGCAGGTGCTCCACTCCGAGGAGGAGGGGAGGACGATCTTGATCAACCTGCCCGCGGGCGAGGAGCTTCAGGACCACCAGGTTCACGAACGGGCATGGATCCTGGTCGTGGACGGGGAGGTCGAGATCGAGGCGGACGGCAAAACCGCGAGCGGTGGCCAGGGCCTGCTCGCGCTGACGGCCCCCAACGAGCGCCACGAGGTGCGCGCGAAGAGCGACGCCCGCCTCGTGCTGATCCTCGCACCGTGGCCCGGCGCCGGCCACCCCTCGGAACGTCCGCGGGCGTAGCTGAGGGCCGGGGGCATGCGCGCCCTGCTGTACGACATCCACGGGAACCTCCCGGCGCTCGAGGCGGTGCTCGCCGACGCCCAGTCCGCGGGCGTTGACGAATTCGCGTTCGGCGGCGACTACGCCCTTGCCGGAGCCTTCCCGGAGGAGTGCGTCAAGCGGATCGAGGGGCTGACCGGCGAATTTGATCCGGGGCAACACCGACCGCTGGCTGGAGGACCCGTCCGACATGCCCGACGACGATCTGCTGCGCCGCCAGATCGAGTACTGCCGGGGTGAGCTCGGCGGCCGCCAGGTCGAGCTCCTGTTCGAACTGCCTCCGTCGGTGTCGCTGGACGGCGCGCTGGTATGCCATGCGTCGCCTCACGACGACACGCTCACGTTCATGACTGAGCCCACCGACGCGGACCACGAACTGCTCGCCAACACGGAGGAGGCGATGGTCTTCTTCGGACACAGCCACATCCAGTTCCAGCGCGAGGCCGAGGGCGGCCGGCTGCTCGTGAACCCGGGCAGCGTCGGGCTCCCGTTCGACGGCGATCGGCGCGCCGCCTATGCGCTCTGGCAGGGCGGGCGCGCCGTCGAGTTGCGGCGCGTCGAGTACGACTCCGACGGGTACGCCGCCAGCGTGCGCGACCGCATGGCGGAAGCGCTCGGCCCGGGCGTCGAGACCATCGTGCGGCGCATCCAGCAAGCCGCCTTCGTTCAATAGGAGAGGACATATGCAGCTGAGCGCCGTGCTGCTGAACTGCACGCTCAAGAAATCGCCCGAGGTCTCCAACACCGAGGCGCTGATGGACATCGTGATCGGCCACCTCGAGAGCCTCGACGTGGAGTGCGAGCTGATCCGGCCGGTCGACTACCGGATCCCTTTCGGCGTCGTGTCCGACATGGGCGACGGGGACGAGTGGCCCCGGATCCTGGCACGCATCCAGGCCGCCGACATCCTGATCATCGGCACGTCGATCTGGTTCGGCGTCCGCAACAGCGTCTGCCAGATGGTGATCGAGCGCCTCGACGGCACCTACGAGTCGACGAACGACGTCGGGCAGTACCCGATGTACAACAAGGTCGCGGGGGTGGTGGTGACCGGCAACGAGGACGGCGCGCATGCGGCAGCCGAGACGACGCTGTTCAACCTCTCCCACCTCGGGTTCACGATCCCGCCGAACTCCGACACCTACTGGGTGGGCGACGCGGGGCCCGGACCGTCATTCATCGAGGCGAACGGCAAGGACCACCCCTACACGCAGAAGACGGCCGGCTGGATGGCGCACAACGTCGTGCACCTGGCCCGCATCCTGCGACAGCACCCGATCCCGCCCGAGGGAAACACGGTGCCCATGAAGCACGGCGGTTAACCGGGGCCGACGCCGGGTGGGACTCCGCCCGCCGATTGCCACAGTGGGGCATCGTCGGACTGCGGCGGCCTCGGCTTTGCCTCGACGGTTGCGCTCAGGGGCGACCTGGGGGGAAGCGAGACCTTGACCACCTCCCACTCACCCTCTCCTGCTTCGCGCACCATGAAGGTATGGGTGGCGCGGTCCTCGTGCTCGGCCTGCAACTGCTTTCGAAGCGCCTCGGCCTCGTCTCGCTTCATCGGTTGCAGATTAACCGGTCGCGCAGCACTAACATCCGCGCCGTGGCCTCATCGGACCGACCGACTGCGATCGCCGCGGGCGAGCTGACGCTCGGCGGGGATATGCCCGTGTACCGCCTCGGCTTCGGCGCGATGCGCATCACCGGGTCAGGGCATCTGGGGAGAGCCCGAGGACCGCGACGGCGCGATCGCGCTGCTGCGACGCGTCGTGGAGCTGGACGTGAACTTCATCGACACGGCCGACTCCTACGGGCCCGAGACGAGCGAACGGCTGATCGCCGAGGCCCTGCACCCGTATCCGCCCGACCTGGTGATCGCGACCAAGGGCGGCCTCACTCGCCCAGGCCCGGGACGCTGGGAGCCCGACTGCCGTCCCGAGCGGCTGAAGCGCTGCTGCGAAGAGTCGCTGCTGCGCCTGAAGCTGGACACGATCCCGCTGTACCAGTTGCACACGCCCGACTCGAAGGTGCCCTTCGAGGAGTCCGTGGGCGCGCTGTCAGAGCTCAGGGACGAGGGCAAGGTCCGCCACGTCGGATTGTCGAACGTGGGCACCGAGCACCTCGAGCAGGCCCAGAAGATCGTTCCGATCGTGTCCGTCCAGAACCGCTACTCGGTCACGGCCCGAGACTCCGAGGCCGTGATGAAGGCCTGCGAGGAGCAGGGGCTGGCGTTCATCCCCTGGTTCCCGCTCGACGCCGGCGGAATCGAACGGCTGCGCTCGAGGAGGTCGCCGCAGCGCACGACGCGACGCCGATCCAGGTGGCGCTCGCGTGGCTGCTCCAGCACTCCGATGTGATGCTGCCGATCCCGGGCACGTCATCGATCGACCACCTCGAGGAGAACGTGGCAGCCGCCGCATTGCGCCTCACCGGCGAAGAGGTGGCGAAGCTCGAGGAGAGCGCCGCCTGATTCGCAGGCGCGCTAGTAGGGCGCGGCCCGGAAGATCAGCCGCGACGCTCCGGCACTGAGGCGCTCGTACAGGTCCGAGAGCCGGTCGGCGAGCGCATGCAGCGGGCCCCGCACCGGTGGCACCCAGAGCGCGAGCGCCGCGAGCGAGCCGATCATCGCTCCCGCCAGCACGTCGCTGGGGTAATGCACTCCCACCGCGATCCGGCTGATCGACACGACCGCTGCCATGACCAGCGCGACCCAGCCCACCCGCCGGTTGCGAAGCAGCAGCGCGACCGCGATCGCAAATGCTGCCGTCGCATGGTCGCTGGGGAACGACGGATCACCGGACGGCGCGACGAACAGGTGCACGTCGCCGACCGCCTCATAAGGACGGGCCCGGTCCCACAGCCCGCTGATCAGATGTGCGACCGCGAGCGCCAGCAGCGCGCTCGAGCCGGCCGCCACGACACCATGACGAGCCTTGATGGAGGCAAACCTGCCCCGCGCGATGAAGGCGACCGCCAGCAGCGCCAACAACATCAACGCACCCTCATTCGCGAGAAACTCGAAGGGGTCCTCGATGCCGTCGGAGAGGGCGGCGAAGCCGTTCAGGACCTTGAGGAGCCAGACATCCACTGGTTCCAGCGTAGCCTGAGACCGGACGTCCTCGCGCGTCCGGATACGATCGCGCCATGACCACGCCCAGTGCGGGCCCCCGCACACCGGAGCCGGCGCGCGGGCAGGACCTGGCGTTTGCCGGGGCGGCGCGGCAGGCCGAGTTGCTGCGCGCGCGCGAGATCTCGGCGCGCGAGCTTGTGGAGCTGTACCTCGAGCGGATCGAGCGGCTCGATCCGCAGCTCAACTCGTTCCGGGTCGTGCTGGGCGAGCAGGCGCTGGCGGAGGCAGAGCAGGCCCAGGCGCGACTTGACGCCGGGGAGACGACGCCGCTGCTGGGCGTCCCGGTCGCGATCAAGGACGAGTTCGACGTCGCCGGACAGCTCAACACGATGGGCTGCGGCACGATCGACGAGCCGGCGCGTGAGGACTCCGAGGTCGTGCGCCGGCTGCGCGCGGGGGGTGCGATCCCGATCGGCATCACGAAGGTGCCGGAGCTGACGATCTGGCCTTTCACGGAGACCGAGACCTGGGGCAAGACCCGCAACCCGTGGAACCCCGGCCGGGTGCCGGGTGGCTCCAGCGGCGGCTCGGGCGCAGCCGTGGCCGCGGGGCTCGCGCCGGTGGCGCTCGGCTCGGACGGCGCGGGCTCGATCCGGATCCCGTCGGCGTGGTGCGGCCTGTTCGGGCTCAAGGTCCAGCGCGGCCGGATCTCCTACATGCCGCTCCCCGAACACTGGCACGGGATGTCGGTGCCCGGCCCGCTCGCCCGGCATGTGCTCGACGCGGCCCTGTTCCTCGACGCGGTTGCGGGCCCTGCGCCCGGTGACGCGACCGCGGCGCCGCCACCCCCGGAGCCGTTCGCGAACGCGGCGCGGCAATCGCCTCGCCCCCTGCGCATCGCGGTTTCGACGAAGGTCCCGCCGCTGGCGACCGCCCGGGTGTCGGCCGAGTCGCGCTCCGCGGTCGAGGCGACAGCCGACCTGCTGCGCTCCCTCGGCCATCAGGTCCAGGAGCGCGACCCCGCCTACGGCCTCGCGTTCAATCACGCGTTGCGACGGTATCTGCGGGGGATCCGTGACGACGCGCACGCGATGCCCAATCAGGAGCGTCTGGAGCGGCGCACGCGCGCCGTGGCGCGCATCGGCGGGCTGATTCCCGCCCGCAGCGTCGCCCGTGGCAGGGCGGCGGAGCCGAAGGTGGCGGCCCGCGTGAACTCGCTGTTCCGGGAATTCGACGTGTTGATGACACCTGTCACCGCGCGCCCCGCACCCGCGGTCGGCAGGTGGGAGGGCCGTGGCGCGATTCGGACCTTGAACGGCGCAGGCTGGCACTGCCCCTTCACCGCGATGTGGAACCTCACCGGTCAGCCGTCGGCGGCGGTGCCGGCCGGTCTCGACAGCGCAGGGATGCCGATGTCGGTCCAGCTGATCGCCCCGCCGAACGACGAGGCCACGCTGCTTTCGCTGGCCGCGCAGATCGAGGCCGAGCGGCCCTGGGCGCACCTGCGCCCCGCAGTCAGCTGATCGGCGCCTCAGCCGCGGTAGGCGCGCATGTCCGCGGTCCAGAACTCGACCAGATGGCCGTCGGGATCGTGCACGTACGCAGCGCGTGTACGCGGCGCGCCGTCCGCGAGCGGTCCGAACTCGTGCACCGGAACCTCGTGGCCGTGCCCGCGCATCGCGTCCACGCGCCCGTCGAAGTCTCCCTCGGGCAACTGCATCGCGAAGTGCACATGCTCGCCTCCCCGGCTGCCCTCGAGGCCGACCTGGGGCTTCCATAGGCCGATGCGGGTCCGTCCCGCGAGCACCCACACGGCGTCACGGTGCGGCCAGCGCTCGACGACCGGCAGGCCGAGCGTCTCGGTGTAGAAGCGCTCCGCGCGCTCGAGGTCGGCGACCTGGAGCACGAGCTCCGATACTCCGTCGACTGCAGCCGGGTCCGCCATCGCGACGATTCTAGGAGCAGGGCCCGGACAGGCGTAGGCGCCGGTCGCCGCAGATGCGCGGCAACCGGCGCCCGCCGCGTCAGCTCACCAACGTCGGCCGAGGCCGTAGCCGCCGGTCGGGATACCGGCGAGCAGCACGAGGATCGCCGCAACAATTCCGACGATCGCCGGCAGGCCGAGGGCGAGGCACAGCGCGTACACGAGTGCGGCCAGTAGAACCGCGATCAAAACGCTGATCATCCTCTGCTTCCTCCTTAACCAGTTCGAATCAAAGTGCGTGCAAACACGCGTTTTCAGTACTACCCAGCTGTCAAGTTTTTAGACTCCAGACATGCCGACCCGCGAGGAAGCATGGAATCTCGTCTGCGAGTGGACCGAGTCCGACTCGTTGCGAAAGCACATGCTCGCGGTCGAGACCGCGGTGCGCGCATACGCGCGTAAGTTCGGCGCAGACGAAGAAACGTGGGCGATCGCCGGCCTGGTGCACGACCTCGACTACGAGCGCTACCCGGACCTCGAGACCGGCCATCCGCGGATGGCGATCGAGGAGCTGCGCCGGCGCGGCTACCCGGAGGACGTTGTGCACGCCGTCCAATCACATGCCGACTTCCTCGGCGTGCCGCGTGAGAGCCTGCTGGACAAGACGCTGTTCGCGTGCGACGAGCTGTCCGGGTTCATCGCGGCATGCGCGTACGTGCGGCCCGAGGGCATCGGGGGCATGAAGCCCAAGTCGGTGAAGAAGAAGCTGAAGCAGCCGAGCTTCGCCGCGGGCGTCCACCGCGAGGACGTCTACACCGGGGCGGCCGAGCTGGAGCCCGACTCGGGCCTCGACTTCGACGCTCATCTCCAGTTCGTGATCGACGCGCTCGCCGAGCGCGCCGGCGAGCTGGGTCTCCAGGGGCAGGGAGCGACTCGGCAGGACTGACGTTTCCGCCCGCCGCCTATGCGAACATGTGTTCGTGCGGTGGGACAGCCAGCAGGTGGACCGTGACAGGGAGCGGAGGCTGCCGCGCCTCGGCGATGACGCCGTGGTGCGCACGTTCGACGCGCCCGAGGCGCTCGACATCCGCTTCCACGAGGTGCGCGCGAAGTCGGCCCTGAACGCGGTCCCGAAGCAGTCGCGGATGCCGTTCCGCTGGACGGTCAATCCGTATCGGGGATGTTCGCATGCGTGCGCCTACTGCCTGTCTGGCGAAACGCTGATCCTGTTGGCGACCGGCCGCACCAAGCCGATCGCCGATCTCCGGGTCGGCGATCAGATCTACGGAACTCTTCGCGAAGGTAACTACAGGCGCTATGTGACGACCGAGGTCCTCGCGCACTGGTCGACCGTCAAGCCGGCCTACCGGATCACGCTCGAGGACGGCACAGAGCTCGTCGCCAGCGGCGACCACCGCTTCCTGAGCGACCGGGGTTGGAAGCACGTCATCGGCTCCGAATCGGGCCCGCTGCAGCGGCCTCACCTCACGCGTGAACAACAAGCTCATGGGCACCGGCGGCTTCGCGCACCGCCCCGGAGGACACACACGACTACCGGCAGGGCTACCTCTGCGGCATGATCCGCGGCGACGGGCACGTCGGCTCGTACTCATACGAGCGTCCGGGTCGCGCACACGGCGATGTCCACCGTTTTCGGCTCGCGCTCGCAGACCTCGAGGCTCTCCGCAGGACCCGTCACTACCTCGCGGAGCTCGATGTCGCGACCGCAGGAGTTCGCGTTCCACGCCGCCATCGGGGCCCGCGTGCGATCAGCGGCCATACGCACGTCGTCGCGCGACAACGTTCAGATCGCGTCAGGAACGTCGTCTGCTGGCCGCGCACACCGGGGACCGACTGGATGAAGGGGTTCCTCGCAGGAATATTCGACGCCGAGGGCAGTTACAACGGCGTGTGTTCGCATCTCGAACACCGACGACGAGATCATCGACTGGATCGACCTATTGCCTGCGGCAGCTCGAGTTTCCAGTACGTGATCGAGGATCCTGGCCACGACAACGGGCTCAGGTGCGTGCGATTGCGCGGCGGGCTCAAGCAGGTACTCCGCTTCTTCCATCACGGTCGACCCGGCGATCACTCGCAAGCGCACGTTCGAAGGCACCGCGATCAAGAGCAACGCGAAGCTCGGCGTCGCGTCGATCGAGCCGCTGGGAATCGACATGCCGATGTTCGACATCACGACCGGCACCGGCGACTTCATCGCGAACGGCGTCGTGAGCCACAACTGCTTCGCTCGCCCCACGCACACCTACCTCGACCTCAACGCCGGCCGTGACTTCGAGCGCGAGATCGTCGTGAAGGTGAACGTGCCGGAGGTGCTGCGCGCCGAGCTCGCGAAGCCGTCGTGGAAGCGCGAGCAGGTCGCGCTGGGAACGAACACCGACCCTTACCAGTGGGTCGAGAGCCGCTACCGGCTGATGCCGGAGATCTGGCAGGCGCTGCTCGACGCCGACACGCCCTGCTCGCTGGTCACCAAGTCGCCGCTGGCGGTGCGCGACATCGACATCCTCCAGGACCTGGCCGCCGGGCCCGGCGTGACCGTCTTCTTCTCGGTACCGACGCTCGACGAGCGCGCGTGGCGCGAGACCGAGCCGCACACCCCCTCGCCCCGCGCACGCCTGGAGGGAGTGCGCAAGATGAACGAGGCCGGCGTCCCGAGCGGCATCCTGATCGCGCCGGTGATGCCGGGCATCAACGACTCGCCCGAGGAGGTCGGCGAGATCCTGCGCATCGCCGAGGACGCGGGAGCGATCAGTGCCCCCGCGATGGCGCTCCATCTAAGACCGGGCGTGAAAGAGGTCTTCTTCGAATGGATGCGCGCGCACCGGCCCGACCTGATGCCTCGTTACGAGGAGCTCTACAGCGGCCGCTCCTACGTCCCGTCCGCCGAGAGGAAGCGGATCGCCGAGATGGTCGACAGCGTGCCGGCCGCCGCGGCGCAAGCGCCGCCCGCGTGGACGGCCGGCGGGAAAGCGACCGCGAGCGCGGGCGGAGCGTGCTGCCACCGAAGCCCGTGAAACCGGCCGAACCCGAACAGCCCAGCCTCTTCTAGACGGCCACTCCCGCGCCCAGCAGCGCCTCTGCGTTTCGCCACAGCCACATCTCGAGCACGTCCTCGGGGACCGGCAGCGCACGAAACTCGTCGACGATCTGCCCCGGCGGGCGGCCGAGCAGGAACCATCCCGTCCCGAACAGCACCTTGTCGCGGATCGTCGTGGTCCCGTACCGCAACAGCGGCTCCCAGCCGGTGCCGGGCGTGGCGAGATAGCGCGGCCGGTGCGCGGCCAGCTCCAGGTAGACGTTCGGGTACTTCCAGGCCAGCAGCGCCGACTCCAGGACCCAGGGGTAGCCCGCGTGGCTCATCACGATCTTCAGCTCCGGGAAGTCGGCCGCCACGACGTCGATGTGGCGCGGGTGGCCGAGGTCGCTGACGGCCACGGTGGTCCAGTTGGCCGACGAATGGATGCTGACGGGCACGTCGAGCTCGACGCATTTCGCGTACAGCGGGTAGTAGCGGCGATCGTCGGCGGGCAGCGCCGATCATGAACGGCCGCACGCTCAGGCCCCGGAAGCCGCGGTCGCGCACGAGGTGCTCGAAATCGCGCACCGCGTCCATGCCGGCGAGGACGTCCGCCCCCGCGAACGGAATGAAGCGGTCGGGATGGCGCTCGGCGAGCCCGGCGACCAGCTCGTTCGGGATGAACGTCTCGTGCACGCTCGAGAACTCGTCGAAGCCGGTGATCAGCGTACGGTCGATGCCCGCCTGGTCCAGCGCACCGATCATTGTCTCGTCATCCATGGTCATGCCGGTCGCGATGCGCCCGAACTCCGCCGGGTCGGGCTCACGCTTGTAGAAGACGCGCAGGTAGCCCGCCATCTCCTTCGGGAAGTGACGCGCGACATGCTGCATCACCTCGGGCACCGGCACGATCGGCGCCCACATGTCGATCGCGCGCAGTTCGCTCACGCCGCTTTCGCCGCGCGCGAGGTGATCATTCGCTTCAACCATCGCACTCTCTCCTTCTGCTGCGCGATGCCGAGGTCGAGCACCGCGATCCGGTAGGGGTCCACGTCTCTCGCGACCATGCCCTTCCTGATCTCCTCGAACGTCTCGAGCTTTCGCGTGCTGTCTGCGAGCTGGGCGACGAGCTTTTGCTCGACCTCGCCCGCATCCAGACGCGCGAAGAAAAGAGATTTCGTCAGGAACGGATGGCCGACCAGGAAGTCGTAGGTCGCCTCGTCGGCCTCGTCGTCGGAACTGCGCAGCCAGCGCTCGAACTCGCGCCGTCCTTGGGCGGTCGCGTGGAAGACGTTGCGGTCCCTCCCGCTCTGTCCGCGTTCGACGCGCTTGCGGACGAGGCCGTCCTCCTCCATGCGACGCAGCAACGGATAGAGCACCCCGTCGTTCACGCGGCGCTCGCGTGGGAGGGCCGGGGAAAGCTTTCGCTTCAGCTCGTAACCGTGCATCGGCTGGTCGACGAGGAAGCCCAGGATCGCGTGTTTCATGAGTCTGCTCGCACGCTGGTAGAGGATCCGGACCAGACCGACCCGAATACCTAGAACATAGGTACCTAGATTATAGGTAGCCGCCGGTGAGCGTCAAGGGTACGCCGACGGCCGCGCCGCCCGCTGAGTGCGGACGGCGCGGCAAAGCGTGCCCCAAGGCGAGGGCCGTGCTACCGAGAGCGCGCGGTGGTCGCGCGGCGCGCCGTCGTGCGGCGTGCCGTGGAGCGGCGTGCCGTGGCACGACGCGCTGTGGACCGCGCGGCCGTTCCCGACCTGCGCGCCGTGGTCTTCCGTGCGGCCGGCTTACGTGCCGTGGTCTTACGCGCGGTGGTCTTGCGCGCCGTTGCCTTGCGCGCGGCCGGCTTACGCGCCGTTGCCTTGCGCGTGGTCGCCTTGCGCGTGGTCGCCTTGCGGGCCGGCTTGGCGGCAGACCTGCCGCCACCCGATACGGCCTTCTCGAGCTTGTTGGCGCTCTTGCGGGCGCTCTTCAACCATGAAGCGCTGCCCCTGCGCACGTTCGCCGGGAGAGCCTTGATCTGCTTCTCGATCGCATCGAGCGTCTTGCCGTGACTGTTGCTGCTCGAACGACGTGCGGTCGTCTTACGGGCACCGGAGGCCGACGTACGTCGAGCTGCGGTCTTGCGGGTCGTGCCTCGCCCGCTCGCTTTCGCCGTCGTGCGGCGTGCCGCTGGCTTGCGGCGTGTTGCTGTTCTGCGAGCCGCTGGAGACATCACACTCCTCTCGCTATGGGGGACGGTCGGATGTTTATTTCATACGCCGGATGACAACGCAAGGCCAACGGCGAAGACACACAGTCTCACATTCGCGCACGACACGACGTGTCGTCACCCGAGCGCGGCAGGCGCAAGCTCGCTGAAGAACCGCGACGCGAGCTCGATGTCCTCGACACGGATGCGTTCATCGGGCGCGTGGATCAGCGGCATCGTGTCGTACCGCGTCATTGCGCGCTGGGGGAAAAACCCGTACGCGACGCACTCCGGAAACGCTTTGCGGAACCAGTGACTGTCCGTGAAACCGGGCAGCACTATCGGCAGGATCTCTGCGTCCGGCTCCGTGCGCCCGACGAAGTCGCGCAGCATCGACGCGAGTCGCGAGTCGGCCGGCGAGCTGTTGCCGACGACCTGTTCGCTGAACTCGATCCCGTAGCCGCCGGCGCCTTCGTCGCCGAGCAGTTCAGTGATGCGGTGGCGCACGTGGTCCTCCCCCATCCCCGGCGGCACCCGGCAATCGACCCGCACCGTGCAACGCGAGGGAATCACGTTCTCCTTCTCGGAGGCCCTGATCATGGTGGGCACAACCGTCACTCCCATCATGGGGTCGAGCAGGGCCGCGAGCCGCGGCTCCACCTCCCGCACACGGGCAAGGGCCGCCGGCACGTCGCCGGCCGGCGACCCCAGGAGGGCCTCCAGGCAGGCGACCCCGGCCGCGTACCGATCCGGCTCTGGCTGGCGGCCGTTCAGGCGCCCGAGCACGTCGACCATCCGCAGCAAGGCGTTGTCCCCCATGGCGGGCATCGAGGCGTGGCCCGCACGGCCCTCGGTCGAGAGCCTGAAGCGAAACACACCCTTCTCCCCCACGCACAGCGTGTAGAGGCGGCGGCCCTCGTACTCGACGACCTCCCCGGCCCCCTCGTTCACGACCATGTCGCAGCGCACCTTGTCGGGCACGTGCTCGCACAGCCACTGGGCGCCGATCGTCGCGCCCGCCTCCTCGTCGCACGTCGCGATCACGAGCAGTTCGCCCGAGGCCGGCCGCCACCCGGAGCGGCCCAGCGCGCACGCGGCTGCAACCTCGCACGCGACCTGTCCCTTCATGTCCAACGCGCCTCGCCCCCATACATGGCCGTCGCGCAGCTCGCCCGACCACGGGTCGACGCTCCACTCCGCCGCATCCGCGAGCACCGTGTCGACGTGGCCCAGGTAACAGAGCCGCGGCCCGTCCGACGCGCCGCGCAATCGGGCAACGAGGTTCGGCCGCTCGTCGCTCACGCCCAGCAGCTCGCACTCGAACCCGGCCGCCTCGAGTTCTCCACGCAGGAGCTCCTGGGCCGGTCGCTCGTTACCGGGCGGGTTGACAGTGTCGAGCCGGATCAGCCGCTGGAGCAGCGTGGTCGCGTCGTGAGCAAGGGTCATCGGCTGATCATGAATGATCCGCACGTTGACCGGCGCGTCGCGCACCGGGTTGACCCGCGCGTCGCGCGCCTGTATACATTGCATCGATGGCTGTCGATGTAAGTTTCACGCCCCGGCCTGCGGCGGCGGGCTGCGCATGAGCCCGGCGGCCGCACAGCCGAAGCTGCGCACTCCCCAGCAGCTCTACGAAGACTGGGAGCGCTCCCACTGGTCGGCCCGCGAAGTCGATTTGGCCCGCGACGGTGAGGATTGGGCTCGGATGGAGGACGGAGAGCGGACGCTGCTGCACTGGGTCCTCAGCTCGCTGATGGTTGCGGAAGAGCGCATCTCGACCCAGTTCTGCGGACTCGTGCTGGCCCAGGACGACGAGGAGGAGGGCAGCTTCCTTTCGACCCAGCTGGTGGACGAGGTGCGTCACATGCAGTTCTACGCCCGCTTCCAGAACGAGGTCGTGGCGGACCCGGACGCAATCGCCGGGCACGTCGAGCGCGCCCGGCAGGTGCTGGGTGAGCCATTCGAGAAGGTGTTCGACGAGGCGCTCGTGGAAGCCCACGACCGGTTGCGCCTGGATCCGCGCAACCGCCAGGCCAAGGTCGAATTCGTGACGATCTACCACATGGTGATCGAGGGCACGCTCGGCATCACCGCATCCCACTTCCTGCTGGATTTCCTGCGCGAGCGCGGCCTGCTACCGGGCTTTGCCGACGGCTACGGCCGCATCGCAGCCGACGAGCAGCGCCACATCGCATACGGCACCCAGTTCCTCCAGCAGGCGGTGGCTCAGGATCCGCAGATGGCAGAGGTCGTGCACGCGCAGTTGGTCGACCTGCTTCCGGCGGTCGCGGAGTCCGTCTCGCCGCCGAGCGAGGGCGCCTGGGACGTGCTTGGGGTCGCGGACGGCGAACTCGCGCAGTATGGACTCAGCGCGCTCAACAGGCGGCTCGCCGTGGTCGGCGTGTCACTGGCCGCCGGCTGAGCAATCGGCCGACCGCCGCGAACTAACCGATGCCCGTCCAAACGGTCTTCGCCTCGAGGTACTCCTCCAACCCCGCGCGGCCGTGCTCGCGCCCCACGCCGGAGGCCTTGAAGCCGCCGAACGGCGCCGCCGGGTCGGTGAGCCCCCAGACGTTCACGTAGACGGTGCCGGCCTCGAGCAGCGCCGCGAGGCGATGCGCCGTGCCGATGTCACGGGTCCAGACACCGGCGGCCAGTCCGTATTCGGAGTCGTTCGCTCGCTCGGCGACCTCCTCCACCGAGTCGTACGGGGAGGCGACGAGCACCGGCCCGAAGATCTCCTCCCGCGCGATCGCGAGATCGTCGGACTCGGTCGTGAACAGGGTCGGCTCCATGAAATAGCCGGGACCGTGCCCACCGCCGCCCGCGACCAGCTCGGCGCCCTCGGCCTTCCCCTTCTCGATGTAGCCCGCGACACGGTCGCGCTGGTCGGCCGATACGAGCGGCCCGAGCTGCGTGTCGGCCTCGAGGCCCGGACCCATCTTCATCTTGGGCGCTCGCTCCGCGAGCGCCGAGACGACCTCATCGAACTTGTCCCTGTGCACGAACAGGCGTGAGCCCGCGTTGCAGGCCTGGCCGGCGTTGAAGTAGATGCCCTGGAACGACCCGCCGATGGCCTTCTTCAGATCCGCATCCGGAAGGATGATGTTGGGCGACTTGCCGCCCAGCTCGAGCGTCACGCGCTTCAGCGCGCGCCCGGCCTTGGCACCGATCTCGCGGCCCACGGCAGTCGATCCGGTGAAGGAGATCTTGTGGACGCCGGGGTGATCGACGAGCGCCGCTCCCGTCTCGCCGCCGCCCGTGATCACGTTCAGGACGCCGGGCGGGAAGCCGGCCTCGAGTGCCAGGTCGCCCAGCCGCAGCGCGGTCAGCGGGGTCTGCTCGGCCGGCTTCAGCACCACCGTGCAGCCGGCGGCGAGCGCCGGCGCGACCTTCCATGACGCCATCATCAACGGGAAGTTCCAGGGGATGATCTGGCCGGCGACGCCGACGGGCTCCTTGCGCGTGTAACACAGCATGTTGGGCGCGCCGACCGGGATCACCTCGCCCTCGATCTTCGTCGGCCAGCCCGCGAAGTAGCGGAAATGCGCGACCGTCAGGGGTACGTCGATCTGGCGTGCATACGCGACGGGCTTCCCGTTGTCGAGCGACTCCAGCTCCGCCAGCTCCTGCCCGTGCTCCTCGATCAGGTCGGCAAGCCGGTTCAGCAGCCGTGAACGCTCTGGCGCGGGCGCCTTCCGCCACTTGCTGCCCTGCGCGAACGCGGCGGTCGCAGCCTGCACGGCGGCATCGACGTCGGCGGGACCGGCGTGCGCCACCGCTGCGATGGCCTCGCCACTGGAGGGGTCGACGGTCTCGAAGGTGCGCCCGTCGCCGGCCGGGACGCGTTCCTCGCCGATCAGGAGCTGTAGCGGGCGCTCCAGGAAGCGGCGAGCGTCCTCGGAGAGCGAGTCGGTGGAAGCGGTGACGGTCATCCAATCCTCCTCATGGCGCCATGACGATCTTCAGCGCCTCGCGGTTGGCGTACGCCTCGTACGCGTCGGGCGCCTCGTCCAGCTTCATGTGACGGCTGACGAGCGGCGTGGGGTCGAGCAGCCCCGCCTGCATCATGGCGAGCACGGAGTCGACGTGCGCGATCACGTTCGCGTGCCCGGTGCGAATCGTGAGCGCCTTGATCCACACGACGCCCATGTGCACCTCGCACCGCTCCGCGTAGACGCCGACCACCGAGACGGTTCCGGCCTTGCGTGCCATGCGGCAGGCGGTGTCGAGCACGTCCGGGTGGCCCACGGCGTCCACCACGATGTCCGCCCCACGGCCCTCCGTCGCCTCCTTCACCGCCGCGCGCGGATCCTCCTCGGTGAGGTGAACCGCACGGGCGCCGAACTCCCGCGCGACCGAGAGGCGCTCATCGACCGAGTCGACGGCGATCACCTGTGCGGCGCCCGACGCGCGCGCAGCCTGTGCGGCGCATAACCCCACGGGCCCGAGCCCGAGCACCACGACCGTGTCGCCGGGCCGCACGCCGGCCGAAACGACCGCGTGGTATCCCGTTCCCATCACGTCGCCCGCGAACAGCGCTGCGTCGTCGGACATCCCGTCCGGCACCCGCCGCAGCGTGAGGTTCGCCCGCGGCACGAGCACCTGCTCCGCCTGCGCGCCCGGGAGCGAGCCGAGCGTCGCGCCGTGACCGAACACCCGCGACTCGTCGCACTTGTGGTACTGGCTGCGCATGCAGAAGAAGCACGAGCCACATGCCGTGTGGAAGCAGCCCAGCACCCGGTCGCCGACGTCGACCTTCGTGACCGCGTCGCCCGCCGCGATCACCTCGCCGACGAACTCGTGCCCGATCACGAAGCCGGGCTCGATCTTCACTCGGCCGTGGTAGATGTGGAGATCGGAGCCACACACACCGGTCGCCTCGACCTGCACGATCGCGTCGTCGGGCGCCAGCAGCTCCGGCTCGGGCCGCTCGTCGACGCGCACCTCGCCGGGCGCCTGGAAGGTGACCGCCTTCATCGCGCTCCGCTCACCGCCTCTGGCCCGCCGGCCGCACCAGCACCTCGTTGACCGCGACGCGCTCCGGTCCGCCCACGGAATACAGGATGGCCTCGGCGATGTCGCTTGCCTCGAGGGGCTCGCCGATCTCCTTTCGCATGTTCTCGATTGCGTCCAGCACCATCGGATGCGTGTTGTGGCCCTGGAGCTCGGTGGTGACGAACCCGGGCTCGATCACGGTCACCTTGACGTTGGCGGCAGCCACCTCCTGACGCAGGGCCTCGGAGAACGCGTTCACGCCGAACTTCGTCAGGTTGTATACCGCCGAGCCGAAGTTCGCGAAGCGGCCGGCGACGGAGGACACGTTGATGATGTGCCCGCTGCCCTGCTCGCCCATGATCGGCAGCGCGGCATGGGTGCAGTACAGGAGGCCGAGCAGGTTGACCTCGATCATCTGCCTCCACTCGCTCGTGTCCGCCCCGATCACGGGGCCGAGCAGCATCACGCCGGCGTTGTTGACCAGGATGTCCAGCCGGCCAAGCTCCTCCTTCGTGCGCGTCACGAACGCGCCTGCTTGGGCCTCGTCCGTGACGTCGGTCTCGATCGCGATCGCCCGCCCACCGTCCCCGTTGATGCGCTCCGCGAGCGCCTCGATGCGGTCGCCGCGGCGGGCGGCCAGCGCGACGGCCGCGCCCGCGCCGGCAAGCGTCAGCGCGGTCGCCTCCCCGATGCCCGACGAGGCGCCGGTGATGGCGGCCACGCGGCCCGACAGATCTGGATTGTGCATTCGTCCCCCCTAGGCGGCAGCCAGCGTCTGGCGCAGGCCGGTGTCCATGTCACGCGGCGCGTAGCCGAGCTCGCGTCGCGCCTTGTCGTCGGTCGCCCAGTACGTGACGCCGTCCGACGTGCGGATCAGCTCGCGCAGATTGGGCGGGAACCCCATTGCCTTTCCGACCAGCGGCCCGATCGGGATCGCCAGCTTCATGGCCGCGGCCGGCAACTCGCGCCTGGGCGCCTTGCGGCCCGAGATCTCGGCCACCTTCTCGATCAGGTCGCGCATCTTCGCGATCTGGCCGCCGAGGACGTAGCTCTCCCCCACCTCGCCGTGGTCGTGAGCGCGCAGGATGCCGTCGGCGACGTCGTCCACGTGCACGAGGTTGAACCCGGTCTCGGGGAACATCAGCATCTTCAGCTTCCCGCTCCGCGTCTGGTCGATGATGTTGCCTATCTCTGAGTGGTCGCCCGGGCCGTAGACCCCGCCGGGCTGGACGATCACGACGGGCGCACCCTTCCCGATCCTGTCCAGCGCTACCTGGTGGGAACGGAACTTGGTCTCCTCGTAGCAGGACAGGAAGTCCGCGCCGTCGTGGCTGTAGGTCTCGTCCACCACCTGGCCGTGGGTGTTGCCGAACACACCGATCGTCGAGACGTAGACGATCCGCGGCACGCCCGCGTCGATCGCCGCATCCAGCACCCGCTCGGTGCCGCGCACGTTCGAATCCCACATGTCGTCACGCTGCGAGGCGGGGATGCCGACCTTGTACACGGCGGCCACGTGAAAGACGGCGTCGCAGCCCTTCACCCCGTCCCGGATCGCCTGCTCGGAGGACAGGTCCCCTTCGACCAGCTCGACGCCCTGCTCCCGCAACTCGCTCGCCTTCGCGGGTGAGCGCACCAGCGCCACCACCTCGTCGCCGCGATCTCGCAGCTTCCACACGAGACGGCTGCCGATGAATCCGGTGCCGCCTGTCACAAACGCCTTCATGTCCACCTCCGGTCCGTTGCCCGCGCGGATACTAGTGGCCCACTGATTCCGCGCCGTTTTCCGCATAATGCGCGCATGGCAAAGGCGGGAGACGTGCTCGAGAACCCCTTCACGGGCCAGACCCTGACGTTCCGGCGCACGACGGCCGAGACGGCCGGAGAGCTGCTCGAGGTCGAGTCGAGCTGGGCGCGTGCCGGCCAGGAGCCCCCCGTTCACCACCACCCGTCCCAGAATGAGCAATTCGAGGTGCTCGAGGGGGAGTTGCGCGCGCGGATCGGAGACGTCGAGCGCGTGTTGCACGCCGGCGACACTTTCGAGGTGCCGGCCAAGACGCCGCACTCGATGTGGAACCCCGGCCCCGGACGTGCTCGCGCGATCTGGCAGACGCGGCCCGCGCTCAGGACCGAGGCGTTCTTCGAGATGGTGTGGGGCCTCGCGCAGAAAGCGAACGCGAACGACACGGATACTCCCACGGACAGGCCGGGACCTGACGAGGCGGCGGCGATGATGCGCGAATACGAGGCTGAATTCCGCCTCGGGCCGCCCGACCCGGAATGAGCTGGTTGCGACGCCGGCGCGCCGGGCGCGAGGAGCGTGTGCCAGGCCAGGGCGAGCTGCACGTCGGCGACCCCCGCTTCGACGACTGGGAGGTGGTGGGCGACTTCGACAGCGTCGACGCCGCGCGCGCCTGGCGCCAGCACCTCGAAGAGGCCGGGTTGGAGGCGGCCATCACATCCGATCGTCCGCTGGACCGGTTTGGTCGGGGCGACATCGCACTGCGTGTGCCGCCGGGACGCTGGAGCGAGGCCGAGGAGTTCCTGAGCGGGTTGGACCTGAACGAATGACAAACGGCCCTTCTCGAAACCGGGCCACCCGGCGGAGTAGCCTCTAGAAGATGCGCCGCACCAAGATCGTTGCCACGCTTGGCCCGGCCACCCACAACCCGGAGATCCTCAGCGGCCTGATCTCGGTCGGCGCGGATGTCCTCCGCTTGAACTTCTCGCACGGCACGCGCGACGACCACGCGCGATTGGTGGACATGGCGCGCACCGCCGCCAAGAAGGCCGGCCGTGAAGTCGGGCTGCTGGGTGACATCCCCGGGCCGAAGATCCGCCTCGGGGACCTCGAGGGCGACGTGATGCACCTACGCAACGGACAGGACCTCACCCTGACCACGGACGGGACTCGCAACGGCCGGGACACGATCCCGGTCGGGTGGCCGGGGCTTCCCGCCGCGGTCAAGCCCGACGACGTGATCTATCTCGCCGACGGGTCGATCCGGCTCAGGGTGCGCGAGTGCGGAAAGTCGCAGGTCCTGTGCCGGGTAGAGACCGGTGGGACCGTGGCCTCCCACCAGGGCATGAACCTGCCGGGCGTCGAGGCCGTTCCGGCCGCGGTGGACGATTCCGACCTCGACTGGGTGGATTTCGCCGTCGACCACGGCGTCGACCTGCTGGCGGTGTCGTTCGTGCGATCGGCAACCGACCTGGAACCGGTCCACGCGCGGCTGGAGGAGCGCGGCGAGGACATCCCGGTGATCGCGAAGATCGAGAAGCGTGAGGCGGCCGAGGCCGCCGAGGAGATCGTCCAGGCGGCGGACGGAATCATGGTGGCACGGGGCGACCTCGGCATCGAGGTTCCGATCGAGAGCGTGCCGCAGATCCAGAAGCAGCTGCTGTCACTTGCCGGGCGCTACTCCAGACCCTCCATCACGGCCACCCAGATGCTCGCCTCGATGGTCCGCTCGACGCGACCGACCCGAGCCGAGGCGACCGACGTGGCGAACGCCGTCTACGACGGGACCGACGCGCTGATGCTCTCCGAGGAGACCGCGATCGGGAAATACCCGATCGAGGCGGTGCGGATGATGGCCCGGATCGCCGAGGAGTCCGAGCGCCATCTGCCCTATGAGGAATGGCGTCACACGCGCACCCGCCATGCGGAGCACGACGTCGCCGACACTGTCTCCTATGCCGCGGTCTCGGCCGCGTATCAGCTCGACCTGGCCGTGCTCGTGGTGCCGACGCGCAGTGGCCGCACGCCGCGGCTCGTCTCGGCGCACCGGCCGCGGGTCCCCGTGCTGGCCTTGTCGGAGCGAATCGAGACGGTACGGCGGGTGAATCTGCTGTTCGGCGTCCAATCCGCTCAGCACGACGAGCCGCCGAACCTCGACGAGCTGCTGGCGTCGAGCGCCGAGCGGGCGCGCGAGCTCGGCTTCGCCCGTTCCGGCGACCTGATCGGCATCACGGCCGGCCTCGCGGGTCAGGGGCTCGGCACGAACCTGCTCGAGGTCCACCGGGTCCCCTAGATGTAGTTCCCAGCTACGTGCTCGGAGTTGTGCGGACCACCTTTGGGGGCGTCGGGGGTGGCGAGGGTACCGGGTTGGAAAGCAGGTAGGTAAGGGGAGTCGGGTCCAGGACGCGGTGGGAGGGTTCACGAACCTCGCGCTGTTTGTGATGCGCCGCGCATGCGTTGGTCGAAAACGGCGCGTGTGCGCGTGATCTGGTATCGCGCCCTTCGTATCGATTGGTGAGTTATGGGCCGCTATAGCAGGCCACAACTCACCAACCGAACGCAGGCCCTGTCACGGATCGCGAAAAGGTGGCCTCCGATCAGGCCCGATGCGTGACGTTTGCACGACTCTCGTACAGATACCGCCCGCGGCAGCCCAACGCCGGCCTCGATCACACCCCCTACCCCACCCGGTTTTCGACCTGAGCTCGAGCACGGGCCGGATGAAACAACGTGGTCAGGAGCTACACCCAGGGCGCTGGCACTGTGCGCCCGATCCGACTATCGTGTCGTTCCGCACGAGGAGAGCTTCACCATGGGAGCCAAGACACAACAGGGCGGGAAGACCGCCGCCGTGAGCAAGGTCGCCTCCGCCCGGGAAGCGGACATCGCCGAGAACTTCCGCCGCGCGCGCGGAGCGCTTGGTGAGGTGGCCCGCGACGTGAAGCAGCTGCGCGGTCGTGCGGGATCGCTCGTCAAGAAGACCAAACCGTCGCGCTAGACCACTCGCGCCCCATGCGCGCCGATCCTGATGACGCGGGCCTGCTGTCGGCCGCCCAGACGTCGCTGCTGATCGACCGCTACGAGCTTGCGATGGCGGCCAGCTACCACCGGCGCGGGATGAACGACCCGGCCGTGTTCGAGCTGTTCGTGCGCAAGCTCCCACCGACTCGCGATTGGCTGCTCGCCGCCGGCCTCGGCCCGGCGCTCACGATGGTCCGCGAGATGCGGTTCGGCGACGAGGAGCTCGCCTACCTCGAGACACTCGGGTTCGAGCACGGGTTCCTCGAGTACCTGGCCGGCTTTCGCTTCTCCGGCGACGTGGAGGCGATCCCCGAGGGCAGCGTGGTGTTCGCCGGTGAGCCGCTCGTCCGCGTCACCGCCCCGCGCATCGAGGGTCAGCTGCTCGAGACGCTGCTCCTGAACCAGCTGAACTTCCAGACCGCCGTGGCGACCAAGGCCGCGCGCATCGTGCTCTCGATCGGAGCGGGACTGCCGGACCCCGACGGCCGGCTGATCGACTTCTCGCCGCGTCGCGACCACGGCGTGGACGCCGCGATGAAGGCGGCGCGCTCGGCGGCCATCGCGGGGGCCGGCGGCACGTCCAACGTGGCCGCGGCGATGCGGTACGGGTTGCGGCCCGTGGGCACCATGGCCCACTCCTACGTGATGTCGTTCGAGCACGAGCAGGAGGCGTTCCGCGCCTTCATGGAGGACGTGCGCGGCGACGCGGTGATGCTGGTGGACACGTACGACACGCTCGAGGGCGTCCGGCGCGCGATCGCCGCGGCGCGGGAGTCCGGAGTCGCACTCGCGGGCGTGCGGATCGACTCGGGTGATCTGCTGTCCACGTCCCGCGCGGCTCGCGCGCTGCTCGACGAGGCGGGAATCACCGAGGCGGTGATCGTGGCCAGCGGCGACCTCGATGAGCTGCGCATCGCGCGGCTGGTGGCCGCCGGGGCGCCGATCGACCGATGGGGCGTCGGCACCGACCTCGGCACGAGCCGTGACGCGCCCGCGGTCGGAGGTGTGTACAAGCTGGTTGCCGACAGCCTCGGCGGCGAGGCGTGGCGAGGGACGTCGAAGCTGTCGCCCGACAAGGCGACGGTGCCCGGGATGAAGCAGGTGTGGCGCCGCTACGAGGCGGGCCGGATGGCCGGGGATGTGATTGCCGCCGAGGGCGAGCCCCAGGACGGCGAGCCACTGCTGGCACCCGCGATGCGAGTGGGCGAGCGCGTGAACGCCGAACCGCTCGACCAGATCCGCGCGCGTGCCGCGAGGCAGCTCACGGCGCTGCCTCCCGGGCTACGCGTGGTGGAGCCGGACCGGGCCACAGAGCCCTATCCGGTCTCCTACTCGAAGACGCTGCGTTTCCCGAGCGGCTGACGCGGCCTGAGGAAAGGCCATGCGGCGCCGGGCCGCGACCACGAGGCATCCGTGCCCCGCAACGTGCGGCCCGGCGCCGGCCCGGGGGTCAGTTGGAGAAGGTCACCTCGAGTTGCGGCTTCTTGCTGGGGTCGCTGTACTCCTTGGAGGCGAAGTTCGCCCCGTCCGTGGAGTCCCCGACGAGCACGAACGTGACGTCGCCGTTTCCGGTCACCAGCGGGGCCACGTCGTACTCGACCCAGGTGCCGATCGCGATCTGCACCTTGTTGTCGGACGGCACACCCGTGCGGGCAGGGCGGTTGTTCCACGTGATGCCGGTCTCGGTCCAGGAGCTCGGCGCCGCGTAGACCGCCGGGCCGTTGTTCGTCGCGTCGTTGGAGTCGAAGATGTGCAGCTTGGCTGACTGCACGGTGCCGGTGACGCCGGTCAAGGCGAACTTCAGATAGCTCTCGTACCTGGGCGGGGAGTTCGTTGCGCGCAGCTTCGACGAGGTGCCGAAGTTGGTGGTCGCAGCGCCCTCCTCGACGCGCGCGTCGGCGACCACGTCGAACATCACCGTCGTGCTGGCGGGCGGCGCCGGCGTGTTGACCCCCGCGGTGTTGCTCGGAGCGGAGCGGTTGCCGGCGGCGTCGAGCGCCTTCACGACGTAGTCGTAGTGGGTCAGCGGGCTGACGGTGGTGTCGGCGTAGCTGGTCACGGCGCCGACGGTCGCGATCGGTGCGCCGTCGCGCAGGATCTCGTAGCCGGTCACGCCGACGTTGTCGCTCGCCGCGCCCCAGGACAGGTCCACGCGGTTGTGGCTCGGCGCCTCGGCGCTGAGGGTGCCCGGCGCGGAGGGTGCCGTCGTGTCCGAGCTGGACGTGTCGAACGTGACGATCAGCTGCGGGCGCTTCGCCGTGTCGGCGAGCTCACGCGATCCGAAGTCGACGTTGTCGTTGTACGTCGAGATCAACGCGAGGTTCAGCGTGCCGTTCCCGTTCACGAGCGACGTGGCGTTGTAGTCGGCGACCGTGCCCTTCGGGATCGCGGCGATGTCGTGGGCCGCGGTCGCGTCGTGGCTGGGGCGGTTCGACCAGGCGAGCCCGGTCTCGCTCCAGCCGCCGCCCGCGCCGTACAGGGCGGGGCCGTCCTTCGTGCCGTCCGTGGTCGACGTCATGCGCAGCTTCGCGCCGACGACCGGGCCGGTGATGCCGGCGAGCTGGAAGCGCAGGTAGCTCTCGCGCTTCGGAACGCCGCCGCTGGCCTGCAGCTTGGTCGACGTGCCGAAGTTGGACGACGGCGAGCCGTCCTCGACTCGCGCGTCCGCCACGGGGGTGAACGTCACGGTGGTGAGCGGCGCTGCCGGCGTGGTGACCTCGGCCGCGTTGCTCGCGACCGAGCGGTTGCCCGCGGCGTCGAGCGCCTTCACCGTGTACTCGTATGTCGTCTGCGGCTCGACGGTCGTGTCCGAGAAGCTCGTCACGTTGCCCGTCGTCGCGCAGCAGCTGCCCGTCACGGTAGATCTCGTAGTTCGTGACCCCGCGGTTGTCGGTCGCGGGCGTCCACGACAGGTCCACCCGGTGGGCGTCGATGGCTTCTGCATCGAGGTTCGCCGGCGCGGTCGGGGCCTGGTGGTCCGAGTTCGAGACCAGCAGCTCGAGCACCGGCCGCTTCGTCGCGTCCGCGTACTCGCGGGACGCGAAGTCCAGGCCGTCGCTGGAGGCGGGCAGCAGCGCGAAGCTGACGGGACCGTCTCCGGTCACCAGCGGCTTCACGTTGTACTCGACCGCCGAGAGGTCCGCGATGTTCTCGCGGTCGTCGATCACGGTCGCTCCCGCGCTCGGGCGGTTGGACCAGTTGACCGTGGACTCGGTCCAGCTGTTGCTTGCCGAGCGCAGCGTGGGCCCGTCGATCGTGCCGGTGATCGAGGACAGCTTCAGCTTGGCTGAGACAACCGTCCCGTCGGTCACACCGGCCACCGCGAACCGCAGGTAGCTCTGGATGTCCGGATCCGCGCCGCCGTCGATGCGGAGCTTGTTCTGCGTCCCGTACGCCGTGTTGGGAGTCGCCTCCTCGACACGGGCATCGGCGGCCGGCGTGAAGGTCAGCTTCGTGAGCTGGTCGAAGCTGGCCGTGTAGGTGGTGTCGGTTGCCGGAGCCGTGATCTCGTGGCTCTGGGCCTTGCCGTCCGACCACGCGTCGAACCCGTAGTAGGTCGAGCCGACGAGCTGCGGCGACTCCGCCGAGATCGTGGTGGTCGCGCCGACGATCGCCTCGTGCACGAGTGGGGCGGGGCCGGACTTCTCGTCCACGCCCATGCTCAGGTGGGCGGGGTTCGAGTTGACGGTGAGGTTGACCGTCTGCGGATCGAGCCGGATGGTCTTCGAGTCCGTCAGGCCGCGCGAGTCGGTCGCGGTCACCTGCAGCAACAGGTGCGAGGGATAGCCGTGGTCCGGCGCGACGAACGAGCCGCTCGACACCCCGTCGAAGTCCTGCACGGGGTGTGCGTGGCAGTTGTTCACGGTGATGCAGTGGTTGATGATCAGGTTCCACGACAGGGCCGAGGCGGGCAACGCACCATCCTGCTCGTCGGTCGCCGAGCCGGAGAAGCTCACGTTCTGGCCGACGTGCCAGTTGAGTGCCGCGCTCGGGCGTGTCGATCGACACGCTCGGCGGCGTCTCACCCGAGTCGATCCGGAGATCGTCGTCGTGGCTGGCGCCATGCGAGTCGGTGACGCGCAGGCTCACGTTGTGCGTGCCCTCGTCGTACGTGGTCCGCGGGAACTCCTCCGTCGAGTCGTCGTACTCGCCGTCGCCGTCCAGGTCCCACGCGTAGGTGAGCGTGTCGCCCTCGTCGGGGTCGGTCGAGCCGGAGGCGTCGAAGCCGACCTCGAGCGGGGCCGGCCCGTAGGCCGGTGAGGCCACGGCGTGGGCGGTCGGAGCGCGGTTGTCGTCGCCCGTGTAGGTGATCTTCCGAATGGCGCCGAAGGCGATGTCGACGAAGAACAGGTCTCCGTTCGGGCCGACCTTCATGTCGACCGGGTAGATGCCGAGGTTGGCGAACATCGAGAGATTGCTGGGGTCGGGCAGCCCGTTGGCGCCCTTCTTCATGACCCAGATGCACTCACGCGAGTAGTCCGCGAAGAACAGCGCACCCCCGAAGGAGGTCGGGAAGGCCGTCGCGGTGGAGGGATAGAACTCGATCGCGGAGATCGAGTTTCCGTTCGCGTCGCAGTTGTCGGCGTCGGTGAGCGCGATGTCGTGCTCGTACGCCCAGTACGGGGCCGCGGAGGTCCCGTCCGCGTAGAGGCTCTCGCACATGTCGAGGTTCATGGCGTCCCAGGAGGCGAGCTTCTTCGCGTAGACCGAGCCGTCCGCATGGGTGCCGCCCTCGTAGCAGGGCCAGCCGAAGTTCTTCACCGGGTCCACGCCCGCGTTCACGCGGTCGATCTCCTCCCACCAGCCGCCGCCCACGTCGGCCATGAAGACGTCGTTCGTCCCGGGCCGGATCGCCATGCGGAACGGGTTGCGCATCCCGTAGGCGAGCATGCGGCGCTGCGTTCGGCGTCGGCAGTGACCCGCAGCGGGTTGCCCGGCGCCGGCGCGCCCGTCATCGGGTCGATGCGGATCAGCGAGCCGTTGAGGCCCACCGGGTCGCCCGGCGTGCGGAGGTCCTGGGCGCGCAGCCGGCCGCCCTGCGCGGTGGGCACGGTCTGGGCCGTGCCGGCGCCGCCCGGCGGGTCGCCGCACGGGTTCACCGGGT
>CAVSXO010000009.1:0-22920 GCA_963731895.1 uncultured Solirubrobacterales bacterium | reverse complement strand
CGGCCGCCTTCAGCCGCTTCGCGCGGCTCAGGCTGAAGCGATCGAGCGGCAGACCGTGGCAGGCCGACTCAGATACGAGCACCTGGTCCGGGCGTGCGGCAGCCATCACGCGGGCCGCAACGTTGACGTCGACGCCGAAGTAGTCGCCTCCCAGCCTCCGTGGCTTTCCGGAGTGCACCCCGAAGCGCATGCGTGGCCTGTGACCCGCGACGTCGATCCCGCCCAGTCCCTGTCGCGTCTCGAACGCCGCTTCGACCGCTGCGGCAGGATCCCCGAACGCAGCCATCACGCCGTCACCGAGGCGCTTGACGATCGTCCCGCCTCCGCGTCCCACCGCCGACTCGCTGACCGCGCCGACTGCGCGCAGGAGCTCCACGGCGCTCGCATCGCCGGCCTTCAGGGCCCACGACGAGAAGCCGACCAGGTCCGTGAAGAGCAGGGTCACCTGCTCGGTCCCCCGCCCTCGCCCCGAGGCCTCGGACAGTCCCTGCCACAGCTGCAGCGCCCCGAGCCCGAGCTCGTGCGCGGCGCTCGGGCGGGGAGGCTCGAGGGCGGATACCTCGCGGCCGAGGACCTCCACGGGAGCGTGGCCGGCCGTCGACAGCGGGTCCCCGAAGCGGTCGTCGCCGGGAATCCGCGACCGCAGCCACCGCGCCGCACGCAGGGCAGCGGGGTTGCTGTCGGCCCGAACCGCCGCGGCGCGGATGCGCTTCCTGCGTTCCTCCCCGGGCGGAGCTATCGCTTCCGTCGCCTCCGGCCCCACATCAGGAGCATCAGCTTCTCGAAGGCCTTCGCCTTGAACGCGGTGTTCGGGAACATCGTCGGCTCGCGCTTTCCGGCGAACCGGGTGACCAGGATGGTCTGCGTCGCGCAGTACTTGCGGATTCCCGGTGCGCCGTGGCGCGCCCCGAGACCTGACTCTCCCGCGCCCCCGAACGGCGCCTCGAGCGCGAGGTAGTTCATCAGCGCGTCGTTCACGCACGCGTTCCCCGCGTTCAGCCGCCGCGCCACCTGCTCCCCCTTCGCGATGTCCTTGGAGAACACGCTCGAGTTGAGGCCGTAGCGACTGTCATTGGCAAGCCGCACCGCCTCGTCGGCGTCGCGCACCTTCATGATCGGCAGGGTCGGGCCGAACGTCTCCTCGGTCATGATCTTCATCGTGTGGTCGACGCCGGTGAGCACCGTCGGCTCGAAGAACTGCCCCGGGCCGTCCACGGCCTTCCCGCCGACCAGCACCTGAGCGCCCTTGTCGACCGCATCCTGCACGTGGTTGCGAACGATCTCGATCTGCGGCGGGAACGTCATCGCGCCAATGTCGATCTTGCCGGGCTCGCCCGGAACACCCTGGCGAAGCTCGCGCGTGCGGGCGACGACCTTCTCGACGAACTCGTCATAGACGGGCGCTTCCACATACACGCGCTCGACGGCGATGCAGATCTGGCCGCTGTTCGACATCCCCCACTGGACGGCCATGTTGGCGGCGCGGTCGACGTCGGCCTCGCGCAGCACGATCATCGGGTCCTTGCCGCCCAGTTCCAGCGAGCAGGGGATCAGCCGCTCGGCCGCCGCGACCGCCACCTTGCGCCCGGTCCGCGTCGAGCCGGTGAAATGGATCATGTCCACGTTGTCGACCAGCGCCGCGCCGGTGGCGCCGGTACCCGTGGCGACCTGGAACACGTCCTCGGGCGCCCCGCACTCGCGCGCCGCGTCGGCCAGCATCAGGTTCGTCAACGGCGTGATCTCGCTTGGCTTCAGCACCACCGAGTTGCCCGCCATCAGCGCCGGGATGCAATCGCCGAAGCTGTTCGTGAGCGGGTAGTTCCACGGCCCGATCACGCCCACGACGCCGTGTGGGCGGTGGCGCACGAACACCTTCTTGCCGAGCAGCAGCACCGAGTGGGTCTTGATCCGCTCGTCGGCCAGGTAGGTGGATGCCTTCTTGGCCCAGAAGCCGAGCGCGTCGCACACGTAGAAGAGCTCGGCCAGCAGCGCGTCCTCGCGCGTCTTGCCGTTCTCCTTCACGAGCAGGTCGATCACGCGGTCCCGGTTCTGCACGAACCAATACCGGAGGTCGAGCATCACCTCGGCGCGCCCGTCGAAGCCGAGCGCTTCCCAGGCCGGCTGCGCGCGCCGCGCCCGCTCGACGATCGCCTCCACACGGTCAGCACCCATGTCGTCGACGTGGCCGATCACCTCGCCCGTGGCCGGGTTCTCGACGGCGATCTGGCCGCTCGAAGCCGGCGGCGCCCCATTGGACTGGGCGGTGGACTCGGACTGCTCGAGGGCTGACATCTGGCGACCTCCTGGCCGTGTTGGATGCCGTGAGTCTAAGGCCTGGAAAGCCAGGTGGGCAGCGGGAAATCCACGGTTAATCCCTCAAGCCGCCCGATGCCGATATTTCATTGGATGTTCAGCCGCTCCCTGCATCGCACGAGCCCCGCGTCCGTCGCCGCCCTGCTGGCCGGCATCGTGCTGATCGCCGTTAGCCTCGGCAGCACGATCGTCCAGCACGACCGCCAGGCAGAGTCCCGCAAACGGGCGCTGCAGAACGAGGCCCGCTCCCAGTCCGAGCGACTCGACAATTACTATGCGCGCGCCCGATCGCTGGCCCTGATCACTGCCCGCAATCCTGGGTTCCGGGATTTCTATGCGGAGCCGGGATCCCGGACCGAAAAGATCCGTTCGGGGAACGCGGCCGTCCGCGACTCGAACCGCGCCCTCGCCTATCTCGAACAGCTGTTCCCGGGAAGCATCGGGGAGGCATGCTTCATCGACCGCGGTGGGGCCGAAAACGCACGCGCCGTGAAGGGTGAGGTGGAATCGCGCTCCAACCTCTCGCCGGACGAGACGGCAGCCTCCTTCTTCGACCCGAGCTTCGCCCTGAAGCCCGGCGAGGTCTACCAATCCGCTCCCTATGTGTCGCCGGACACCAACGAATGGGTGATCGCGAATTCGACTCCGATCCGGGCGCCGGGGGTCGCGAGCCCGGCGATCGTGCACTTCGAGATCACGATCGAGAGCCTGCGCGGCCAGGCCGCAGCTTCGAGCGAGCGCTTCGACATCGCGATCCTGAATGCGCGCACCGGCGACGTCGTGATCGACAGCAGTCTGAAGCAGCGCAGCGGCAAGCCCGTCCGGCACATGCACCCGAACGGCGTCCACCGCCACCCTGCCGCACCGCTGGGCGACCCGGGCGACAATCGCTTCCACGGGCTCGCGAATACGCCGGACGAGGCAGGAACGCTGGACGTCGGTGACAAGCCGGCCGCCTTTGCGAAGGTGGCGCCCCAGCCGCACAACCCGAACCGGTGGATCGTGGCGGCAGTGTCCCCGACCGCGGCCGCAGCTTGGTACGAAAGTCTCGGCGTCTCCGAGGTCGCGATGCTGATCGGCGCGTTCCTTCTGATCGGTTTTGGCGCCGTCACGCTGCGCTCGTCGCAGCGCGAGCTCAAGGACGCGGCATTGCGCGACTCGCTGACCGGCATGCCGAACCGCCGCAGCCTGATGAGCGACCTCGAGCAGTGCATGCGTGACGCCTCGCCCGAGCGACCGCTGTTGCTGGCGCTTTACGACCTCGATGGCTTCAAGGCATACAACGACTCGTTCGGCCATCCGGTCGGTGATGCGCTGCTCGTGCGGCTCGGTGGCAACCTTTCCGCCGCCGTCAGCGCCGTCGGCAGCGCCTACCGGATGGGCGGCGACGAGTTCTGCGTGCTCGCCAAGATCGACGGCGGCCGCCCGGACATGATCCTCGCGGCAGCCGGCGACGCCCTGAGTGAGACCGGCACGGCGTTCAACATCACCGCGTCATACGGATCCGTGCTGCTGCCCACCGAGACCGCCGACGTCTCGGAGGCACTGCGCCTCGCCGACCAGCGCATGTACGCGCGCAAGGGGCGGGCCGCGCGTCGGCGGGCCGGCAGAGCCACAGACGTCCTGCTGCGCATGCTCGCGGAGCGCGATCCCGAACTGGGAGCGCACCTCAGCGAGGTCACGAAACTGTGTATCAAGACCGCCACCCGTCTCGGCATCCCCGAGGAGGACATGACCTCACTGGCCAGGCGGCCGCCCTGCACGACGTCGGCAAGTCCGCGGTCCCGGACGCGATCCTGAACAAGCCCGGGCCGCTGAGTCGACGAGGAGATGATGTTCATCCGCCGCCACACGATCATCGGCGAGCGGATCCTCGGAGCGGCACCGGCCCTTTCGAAGCCGGCAAAGCTGGTGCGCTGGAGCCACGAGCGCTTCGACGGCGACGGGTACCCGGACGCCGATCGGCGCTGAGGACATTCCCATGGGCTCGCGGATCATCAGCGTCTGCGACGCCTACCACGCGATGATCTCCAACCGCGCCTATCGCCCCGCTCGCGACCCAGAGAAGGCGGTCGCCGAGCTGCGGCGGTGCGCGGGCTCGCAGTTCGACCCGGCGGTCGTGGAAGCGTTCTGTGAAGCGCTCACCGAGTCGGACCAGCCGCCGCCCGTGCTCGTCGGCGCCCTCCCGGCCTAGCCGTCCCACAGCACCGCGCCCTCCGTTCGCCCGCGGTGCGCGGAGCCCGGATATAAGCTGCGCCAACTCAATGTAGGCGCAAATCCGAAGCGACGAAGGAGACGCATGGGACTACTGGACGGCAAGACGGCGATCATCACCGGGTCGGCCCGCGGGATCGGCCGCGCGACCGCCGAGCTGTTCGCGGCCGAGGGCGCGCAGGTGACGATCAACGACATCGACGGCGACATCGCCGAGCAGTCCGCAAAAGAGATCTCGGGTGAGACCGTGGCGGTCTCGGGCGATCTCACCAAGCCGGGCGCATGTGACGAGGTCGTCCAGAAGACCATCGACGCCTTCGGCAAGGTCGACATCCTGATCAACAACGCCGGCTATACCTGGGACGGCGCGGTCCACAAGATGACCGACGAGCAGTTCCAGGCGATGCTCGACATCCACACGGTGGTGCCGTTCAGGATGATCCGCGCCGTGGCACCGCACATGCGCGAGCCCGCCAAGGAGGAGCGCGGCCGCGGCGAGGAGGTATTCCGCAAGATCGTGAACATCACCTCGATCTCCGGCACGATGGGCAACGCCGGCCAGGCCAACTACTCCTCCGGCAAGGCGGGGGTAACGGGTCTCACGAGGACGCTCGCCAAGGAGTGGGGCCAGTTCAAGGTGAACGTGAACGCGGTCGCCTTCGGGTTCGTCGAGACGCGGCTCACGCAGTCCAAGGAGAAGGGCGAGACCGTGAAGGCCGGGGAGGGCGGCGCCGAGGTACCGATCGGGATCCCGGATCAGATGCGCGAGATGGCGGCCATGATCATCCCCCTCGGGCGCGCTGCGCAGCCGGAGGAGGCGGCGGCCCCGGTGCTGTTCCTGGCCTCGCCGCTCTCCAACTACGTGCACGGCCAGATCCTCAACGTCACCGGCGGGCAGTTCGGCGGGATGTACTGCTGAGGCTCTTGTGAGCCGGATCCGGGACAGGCTGGCCGAGCTGGAGCTGGAGTTGCCGCAACCCCCCGCTGCTCCGCCCGGCGTCGTGCTCCCGTTCAAGTGGGTGAGGGTGAGCGGAGACCATGCGTACGTGTCGGGCCATGGGCCGCTCGACGGCTCGGAGGTGCTCGTGCGCGGAAAGGTGGGCGCCGACGTGCCCTCCGGAGCGCGGCTATGAGGCCGGTCGTCTGACGGCGCTGTCGATCTTCGCGTCGCTCCAGCAGGAGCTGGGCGACCTGGATCGGGTGACCGGCTGGGTGAAGGCGCTCGGGCTCGTGAACTGCGCGCCCGGGTTCAGCGGCACGCCGGGCGTGATCAACGGGTTCAGCGACCTGGTGATCGAGGTCTGGGGCGAGCCCGGGCGTCACGCGCGCTCGGCGATCGGCGCGGCCGAGCTGCCGTTCGAAATGTCCGTGGAAGTAGAGGCGATAGTGGAGGTGTCATGACAACGGAAACGACCGCGCCCGACATGTTCGCGCGCTATCTGGATGACCTCGCGGTCGGGGACTCGTTCACGACCAAGGGCAGGACGATCACCGAGGCGGACATCGTGAACTTCGCCGCGCTGACGTGGGACACGTACCCGCTGCACGTTGACGCGGAGTGGGCGTCGAAGACGATGTTCGGCGAGCGGATCGCGCACGGGATGCTCGTGCTCTCCTACGCCGCCGGACTGGTACCGATGCAACCCGGGCCGATCGTCGCCTTCTACGGGATGGAGAAGGTGCGCTTCTTCGCCCCGACCAAGATCGGCGACACGATACGCGTGCACGTCGAGCTGAAGGAGAAGGAGGAGCGCGACGACAACATCGGGCTCGCCACGTTTCACCAGGCGGTCGTGAACCAGCGCGACGAGACCGTGTGCAAGTTCGATCACCAAGGTCGTGCTCAAGCGGCGAGCGGACGCGTAGTGGCGCTCGCCGAGCCCAGCCGGCTGACCAAGCCGCTGCCGGGCGGCCGGGAGGGCGCGACGGTCGTCCTGCACCCGATGGTCTGCGCCCTGATGGACTCGCCGGCCGAGTTCATGGCGATGCCGGGCGGGAAGCTCGGCGTCGCGCGGAAGTTCCTGCGGCTCCAAGGACGACTGGCTCAAGCTGCCGATCCCCGCTTTCCTGGTCGAGCACCCCGGGGCCGGGCCGATCATCATCGACACCGCCTTCCATCCCTCCGTGGCGGTCGACCCGAAGCAGAACCTGGGGCCCGTGCTCGGGCGCCTCTACCGCATCCATATGAGCCCCGAGCAGGCGATGCCGGCGCAGCTGCGCGAGCAGAAGGGGATCGACCCGAGCGACGTGCGGGTCGCGATCATGACCCACCTGCACATGGACCACGCCTCGGCGATCTCGGAGTTCACGTCGGCGACCTTCGTGCTCGGCTCGGGCGAGTGGCGGGCGTTCCACTCGAGGCGCTCCGCGCTGAACGGCTACGTGCGCAACCACGTGCAGCACGCGGTCGAGTACAAGGAGGTCCCGTACGACAGCCCGGTGATCGACTCGTACGGCACCTTCGGGCGGTCCTTCGACCTGTTCGGAGACGGTTCGGTGCGCCTCGTGTACACCCCCGGCCATTCCGCGGGGCACCAGTCGGTGATCCTGCGCCTGAAGGACCGAGAGGTGCTCGTCGCCGGCGACGCGATCTACTTCGAGCGCACGCTCGAGGACGAGCGGCGCGGCTGGGCGATGGCCGACGAGCACAAGTGGCGGCGCTCGATCGGTGAAATTCGTCTCTACCGGCGCGAGAACCCCGACGCGCTGATCATCCCCGGGCACGACCCGGACGCTTGGGCGCAGCTCGCCCCGCGCTACGAGTAGCGGGCCTCCCGGAGTCCGTCCGCAGACCCGGCCATCAGCCGCTCCAGGGCGGCGCCCATCTCGGCGCGGGCGGCCTCGGTGTCCTCGGCCTGCGCGATCACCACCGCCGGCCTCGCTGAGCGCTCCGATCACCAGGTGCGCGAGCGGATCGACCGGCTGCTCCTCGATCAGCCCGGCCTCCATCAGCGACCCGAGGCCGAACTGCACCAGTGCCAGCCCGTACTTCGATGCGATCTCGCGCCAGGCCTTCGGCCCCAGCACCGAGGGTGCGTCCAGCGAGGATGATCCGCTGCACGGCCGGGTCGAGGCAGGCGTCCAGGAATGCCTCCCAGCCGGCACGCTGCTGCTCCCACGGATCCTCGTCCGCAAGCGCCGCCTCCGCGGACTTGCGCGTCATCTCCTCCTCCACCTGCTCGGCCACCGCGCGGAACAGGTCCTCCTTGTCCGCTGAAGTGGTGGTAGAGCGCGCCCCGGGTCACGCCTGCGCGGCGCACGATCTCCTCCGTGCCGACGTCGGCGTAGCCGCGCTTCGGCGAACAGCTTCCGCGCCGACGTCGACCAGCGCCTTGCGCGTCGCCTCGGACCGCTCCGCCTGCTCGTGCCTGCCTCGTGACTCGGGCACTCATGCTGTTGACATTCATACTGTCTGTATGTTAGATACCAGCTGTATGTATCGTAGACCGGACGACCGCAAGGAGGTCGCACGATGTCGATTTCGAGCGAGCTTGGCGAGCAGCGCGAGGTGACCCTCCCGCAGGGCACGATCCGTTACCGCGAGCGCGGCACCGGCGAGCCGATCGTGTTCGTCCACGGAGCGCTCGTGAACGCGCGACCTGTGGCGCAAGGTCGTGCCGGAGCTCGCCAAGGACTTCCGCTGCATCGCGCCCGACTTGCCGCTCGGCTCGCACGAGCATGCGATGCCCGCCGACGCCGACCTCACCCCTCCCGGCGTCGCCAAGCTGATCGCGGACTTCCTCGCCGCGCTCGACCTGGACAACGTCACGCTCGTCGGCAACGACACCGGCGGCGCGCTCTGCCAGATGCTCGTCACGCGAGCACCCGGACCGCATCGGGCGGCTCGTGCTGACGAACTGCGACGCGTTCGACGTGTTCCCGCCCTAGCTGTTCAAGGCCCTGTTCATGGCCGGCCCGCATTCCCGGGCGTCATGTGGGCGCTGCGCCAGCCGCATGCGCATGACCGCCCTGCGCCGACTCGCCGATCGCCTTCGGCTGGCTGACGAAGAAGGGCATCCCGGCCGAGATCACGACGGTCGTGGCTGCGACCGCGTGCTGACGAACGCGCGGCGTGAGGCGCGACACCGCCAAGCTGCTGAAGGGCGTCGAGCCACGCCACACGCAGGAGGCGGCGCAGCAGCTTCAACGAGTTCGACAAGCCGGTGCTGATCGCCTGGGCCGGAGAAGGACCTCTTCCCGACCGAGTGCGCGCGAGCGGCTCGCGCGCGACTTCCCGAACGGGCGGCTCGAGCGGATCGAGGACTCGCTGCACGTTCGTGCCCGAGGACCAGCCGGAGCGGCTCGCCGAGCTGATCGCGGCGTTCGCGCGGGAGCCGGCCGTGGCGGCGGCAGCGCGCTAACCGGCAGCCTAGCGTGACCTCAGCGCTTGTCGCGCTGGCCCTCCGGCGATCGGCGTCGGCCAGCGGGTCGGACGCCGAGCGGCGGTTGCATCCCGCGCGAGCAGTCGCGCGGCGCGCATGCGCGAACAGCCTTGCGCGCCGAGCGCGAGCTGACAGCGGCGCCACGTCGATCTCGGCGCGGTTCTTCTCGATGCCCCGGAGCACGGCGTCGGCGACGTCCTCGGGCGTGCGGGTGCCGACGCCGCGCGGCAGCTTCGCGCCGCTGTCGGCGAACATCCCGGCGTCGCGGATGAAGCCGGGGAACACCGTCGTCGACCCCGACCCCGGTCCCGCGCAGCTCCTCGTTGAGCGCGAAGCCGAAGCCGCGCAGCCCGAACTTGGTCGCGCTGTAGACGGACGCGCCCGGCGCTCGCGACCTTGCCGGCCAGCGACGAGATCAGCACGATGTGGCCCGCTGCCGCGCTCGACGCATGCCGGGCACGCAGCGCCCGCGCGAGCTGCATCGGCGCGCGCAGGTTGACGTCGAGCGCGCGGTCGATCTCCTCGGCGGTGAAGCTGTCGAGCCGCCCGGACGCCGGCAGCGCGGCGTTCGCGACCAGCACGTCGACGTCCGTCGGCCCGCCGCAAGCGCCGCCACCTGCGCCGGTCGCGAGAGGTCGGCGACCACCGTCTCGACGCCGTCCCGAGCTCGTCGCGCAGGCTCCTCGAGCACGTCGGCGCGTTGCGCCCGGTCACGATCACGGTCGCGCCGCGCGCGTGCAGCGCGCGCGCGATCGCCTGCCCGATCCCGCCGGTCGCGCCGGTCACCAGCGCCGTGCTGTCGTGCAAGTCGACGGCCATCGCGTACCTCCCTCAGGTCGGCGCAGGAAGTAGACCAGACTCTGGTTCAGCACGTCCGCCCGCTCCCACTGGAGGAAGTGGCCGGCGCCGCGGCACGACGAACGGGCCGATGCGCTCGGTGAACGCGACCTCGCAGCGCTCGGGGAAGTCGCGCGGGATGACGTGGTCCTCGGGCCCGTAGAGCACCAGCGTCGGCACCGGGTTGCGTCTCGAAGAAGCGCGGCGGCTCGGCAGCCGGGCGCGTGCCGAGCGCCGTCTCGTAGTTGCCGAAGCCGGCGCGCAGCTTGTCCGGCGTCGGCGAACGGCTCGGTCATGAAGTCGACGTCCTCGCGCGTGAAGCGTGCCCGGCGCGGCCCAGAAGCGCGAGCCGTAGAACTGCGCGATGTAGCGGCGGCGCTTGCTCGGGCGTGTCGAGCTCGGCGGCGAGCGCCGTCGGCGTCGCGGCCCTGGCGGAGGAAGTAGTCGGCGGCCATCCGCACGTCGCGCGGGATCTCCGGCGGGATGCCGGCCGCCTCGTACTCGTCGGGCAGCGACGGGCGGCACCGTGTTGAACAGGCACTGGCGCTCGACGAAGCCCTCGAAGCGCAGGCCGAGGTCCTGGATCACGACGCCGCCGAGGTCGCCGCCCGCGGCCGCGCAGCGCTCGTGGCCGAGGACGCTCGTGGACCAGCGCGTGCAGGTCGCGGGCGTGCGCGGCCGGGTCGTAGAAGCCGTCGGGCGCGAGGCCGGAGTCGCCGAAGCCGCGCAGGTCGGGGACGATCACCTCGAAGCCCGGCTGCGCGCGAGCGGCTCGATGTTGCGCCACCAGATCCGCTTCGTCTCCGGCCAGCCGTGCACCAGCAGGAGCGGGTAGCCGCCCTCGCCCGCCCGCACGATACGCGAGCTCGACCCCGTCGCGCACCTGCGCGCGCTCGACGGCGAAACGGTCCGGCCGGCGGGTGGCGCGCTAGCGTTCACGCCCGCGAATCCTATGGAGGTGACGCTGGGCATGGACTACGAAGCCGTCACGCAGGGGCTCGAGCAGGCGATCCCCTTCAACCGCCACATCGGGCCTCGACGTGGCCGAGGTCGGCGACGGCCGCGGCGTGGTGCGCCTGCCCGACGACGAGCGCTGCACAACCACGTCGGCTCGCAGCACGCCGGCGCGCTGTTCTCGGCCGGCGAGGCGGCTTCCGGCGCCGCGTTCGTGGGCGCCTTCGCCGAGCGCATGGGCGAGATCACGCCGCTCGCCCGCACCGCGAGATCTCCTACCTGAAGCTGGCGCAAGGGCCGATCACCGCCACCGGCACGCTCGGCGAGGGCAAGGCACGCCTGCTCGAGCGCCTCGACGCCGACGGCAAGGTCGAGTTCCCGGTCGAGGTCGAGCTGACCGACGACGAGGGCACGACGGTCGCCGAGATGACCGTCCACTGGCACGTGCGCAAGAACGCCTGAACGCCACACACACGCGCGTGTTTCGGCTGCCACCATGGGGCCTATGGCAAGCGTGGTTGCTATAAGATACTACACTATCCGAACAAACGAGAGCAACCGCCTCGGACCGGGGTCGATCGCCGAGCTGGCAGCTGCAGTCGAGCTCAGCGCCGCTGCCGCTATCGGCAGCGATGTGCAGCGTCGGATCGGGGCGGGGAGGCTCACACCCCGCTCTTGACCGCGGTCGTCTACGCCGTCGGGCATCAGCGGCTGTCAGCGTCACGGGCGCTGTCATGGCCGCCGTGCTCGCGTGTGGGCCGACCGCTCTGCTGAGCCACCGCAGCGCAGCCGCGCTTCGCGCGATCCTTCCAACATCCGCGCTCCGCGTCGATGTCGTGGCTACGGCCGCACGCCGTCACACGCCATCCCGGGGATCGCGCTCCACCTTCCTCGCCATCTTACACCCGAGGATCGGGCCGTGGACGATGCATCCCGGTCACCATCTATCTCCCGCACCCTGCTGGACCTTGGCCAGGTCGTGCTGCGAGCCGCGGCTACGGCATGCGCTGACGAGTCCGAGCACCTGCGACTCCTTCGACCTGCGAGCGCTCGAGCCGCTCGATGCCCGCAGCTCGGGCACCGCGGCCTCGTACGCCTGAAGGCGGCCATCCGTGACTACCGTGGACCGCCGCCGATCACCCGCTCCGAGCTCGAGCGGCTGTTCCTCGACCTCTGCCACGAAGCCGGATCTTCCTCGGCCCCAGACCAACATCCTCGTCGAGGGCTTCGAGGTCGACGGTGCCTGGCTCGACCACCGCCTGGTCGTCGAGCTGGACAGCCACTGATACCACCGCACACGCGCGGCCTTCGAGAATGACCGCATGCGCGACGCCATCCTGCAGGCCGCCGGCTATCGCGTGATCCGCATCACCCATCGCCGCATGGAGGACGCCCCGGCCGAGGTCGTGCGGCTACTCCGAGCGCTGCTCAGCTCGTAGCGGGAGCGCCCTGGCGGCGCTCCTCGCGCAGGCGCTCGAGGACGCCGCGCCGGCCCTGCTTCGTAAGCGCCTCGTACATGTTGCGCACGCGCTCGAAGACCTGGTCGGCGACCTCCTGCGACTGCTCCTTCGTCGGGTTGTCGACCTGGCCGAAGTGCATCGGCTCTCCGTACTGGACCGTCACCTTCGGGAGCCGCAGGCGCTTTGCCTCCCGCACGTGCTCGGAGCCGTGGATCGCGACCGGAACGACCGGCACGCCCGCCTCGAGCGCCAGCCGCCCGAGGCCGGGCTTGGGCTGTCCCAGCTCCTTGGTGCGGGAGCGGCCGCCCTCCGCGTACATCAGGACCATGCCGCCCCGGTCGAAGATCGTGTGGGCGGTGATGAAGGCCTCCTCGTCGCGCTGCCCGCGGCGCACCGGGAAAACCCCGCCGTGGTTGATGATGAAGTCCAGCACCGGCGGCTTGAAGAGCTGCGACTTCGCCATGAAATTGCACCTCGCGGCGCATCAGCACGGCCACGAAGAAGTGGTCCCAGAAGCTGAAGTGGTTCGGAGCGATCAGCACCGGCCCCCGCTCAGGGACGTTGTCGACGTCGATCGCGCGGAACCGGTAGCCAGCAGGATCGGCGGCGTCAGGACGATCCGCACCACGCGGTACATCCCAGTCGGGCCGGCCCGCACGCACCCGCTCGTGGTACTTCGTCGAAGAACTCCGCGGGACGGGGGTCGATGTAGACCTGGGGCTTCATCGGACGGGGGTTGCTACCCCTGCCGCCAGCAGTGGTTACACCATGCCGGATCGCCCAGATCCGGGCGGTCCAGTCACTGCGCCCAGCCCTTCGCCCGCTCCACGGCCCGCCGCCACTCGTGCAGCAGGCTCTGCCGCTCCTCGTCGCCCATCCGGGGCTCGTAGCGCGCCGCCTCGCGCCAGATCGAGCGCACGTCGGACGACGGTCCACATCCCCGAGCCGATGCCGGCCAGGAACGCCGCGCCCATCGCGGTGGTCTCCGACACCTCCGGCACCACCACCGGCCGGCCGAGCACGTCCGCCTGGAACTGCATCAGCCAGGCGTTCGCGACCGCGCCACCGTCCGCGCGCAGCTCCGCGAGCCGCTTCCCGGAGGCGGCCTCCATCGCCTCGACCGCATCAACCGTCTGGTAGGCGATCGCCTCCAGCGCGGCGCGCGCGAGGTGCTCGCGTCGTGTCCCGCGCGTGATCCCCACGATCGTGCCGCGCGCGTAGGGGTCCCAGTGCGGCGAGCCGAGCCCCGTCAAGCGCGGGCACGAAATAGACGCCGTCGTTGGAGTCGACGGATCGCGGCCATGGCCTCGGTCTCCCCCGGCTCGGAGAGGATCCCGAGCCCGTCGCGCAGCCACTGCACCGCCGCGCCCGTCACGAACACGCTTGCCTCGAGGGCGTAGTCGGCGTCGGTCCGTCGATGCCCCAGGCAACGGTCGTCAGCAGGCCCGGCCGCACCGGCGGTGGGTTCGGGCCGGCGTTCTGCAGCACGAAGCTGCCGGTGCCGTAGGTGTTCTTGCCGAGGCCCGGATCGAGCGCGGCCTGGCCGAACAGCGCCGCCTGCTGGTCGCCGGCCATGCCGGCGAGCGGCGCACGGACCCCGATGAAGGCGTCGGGGTCGGTGTCGGCGATCACATGCGGCCGACGGGACCGGCTCGGGCAGCGCCGCCGGCGACGACGCCGAGCACGTCGCACAGCTCCTCGTCCCAGCGCAGGGTGTGGATGTCGAACAGCATCGTGCGCGACGCGTTCGTCCAGTCCGTGACCGCGCGGCCGGTGAGCTTGAAGGACAGCCACGCGTCGATCGTCCCGAAGCGCACGCCTCCCTCGGCGGCGCGCTCGCGCAGCCCTGGAACAGTTCGCAGCAGCCACTCGATCTTCGTCCCGGAGAAGTAGGGATCGACCACCAGGCCGGTGCGCTCGCGCACGAGCTCCTCGAACCCCTGCGCGCGCAGCTCGTCGCACCGCTCGGCCGTGCGGCGGTCCTGCCAGACGATCGCGCGGTGCAGCGGCGCGCCGGTGCGCTCGTCCCAGGCCACGACCGTCTCGCGCTGGTTGGTGATCCCGACGGCCGACACCTGCCCGGGCGGGATGCCGGCAGAGCCCAGCGCCTCGTGCGCCACGGCGCGGGCCACCTCCCAGATCTCGTCCGCGTCGTGCTCCACCCACCCCGGCCGCGGGAAGTGCTGCGTGAACTCGCGGTATGCCCGGGAGCGCAGCCGCGCCTGCTCGTCGAACACGAGACAGGTGGTCCCCGTCGTGCCCTGGTCGATCGCGAGGATCATTGCGAGCGCCGAGCGAACCTATTGCGACCGCTGCGCCGGCGCGACACGTACACGCGCAGGAACGACAGCAGCTGGCGACCGCGGTGCAGGAAGCCGGCGAGGTTGCGACCGGTCGCGCGGTGCTCCAACTCCAGCTCGACCTCGCCCACGGCCAGGCCCGCACGCGCGGCGTCGATCGTCATCGCGGTCTCCATCCCGAATCCGTGCGCGAACGGCAGCACCCGCGCGCAGGGTCGAGCCGCGCATCGCGCGCTGGCCCGAGATCGGCGCCCGCAGCTCGAGCCCCGTCAGCGAGCGGACCGCCCAGCGCGCGAACCCCACGGCGATCCCGAAGCCCGCCTCCGCGTCGCGTCGCGAACGAGGCCACCGCGAGATCGCACCTTCCGGCCTCGACCGCGGCCACCAGCGGCCCGAGCTGCCCCGCAGAACGCCCGAGATCGCCGTCGCAGCAGCACGAACACGCGCTCGTCGGACCCGTCCTCCGACAGCGCCCGCCGCGCCGCCAGCGTCGCCGAGCCCCCCTTCCCGCCCTGGGTCCCGCACCGCACGAGCTCCGCGCCTGCCCGCGCCGCCTCCGTGGCCGTGTCGTCGGAGGAGCCGCCGTCCGCCACGATCACCCGCGCATCGCCGAAGGCCTCGCGCAGCGCCTGAACCGTCTGTGCGATCCGGTCGCCCTCGTCGCGGGCGATCACGAGGACGACACGGTCGAGCTGGCCGTTTCGGGGGACACTGGCGGCATTATCGAGCGAGCGCCGCAGGCGCGAAGCACGGACTTTAGGTCGCGGCGGAGCCGCCGATATTCTGCCGCCGTCCTCGCTCAAGCGACTCTGGAGGTCCCCTTGGCCAACGTCGAGGCTCACATCACTGGCACTGTCTGGAAGATCGAGGTCTCGCCCGGTGACACCGTCGACGAGGGAGACACGGTCGTGATCCTCGAGTCGATGAAGATGGAGATGCCGGTCGAGGCGGAGGACGCCGGGACCGTGAAGGAGATCTCGGTGGAGGAGGGCCAGGCCGTCAGCGAGGGCGATACGTTGGTCGTTCTTGAATAGACGAGACTCGCTTCACGGAAAGCTGGTCCTCGACCGTCCGGCGGAGGCGGTTGCGCGGCTGACCATCCGCAACGCCGAGAAGCGCAACGCGCTCGATCACGACATCCTGGACGCCATCGCAACGGCGATGGACGACCTCGACGACGGCATCGAGACGCGGTGCGTGATCATCACCGGCTCCGAGGGGATGTTCTCCGCCGGCTACGACATCGGCGACATCCCCGACGAGGTGTTCGCCGAGGAGGCGGAGCGGCTGGTGGCGCACCCCTTCAGCCGCGCGATCGAGGCTGTCGAGCGGTTCCCGTTTCCCGACGCTGGCCGCCATCAACGGGCACGCGCTGGGCGGCGGACTCGAGCTGGCGGTGACCTGCGACCTGCGCCTGGCCGCGGCCGGGAACGAAGCTCGGCATGCCGCCCGGCAAGCTGGGTCTGATCTACAGCCACACCGGCATCCAGAAGTTCCTCGACACGGTCGGCGCCGGCCCGCACGCGCGAGCTCTTCTTCACCGGCCGCAACGTGACGGCCGAGCGCGCGGAGCAGATCGGGCTGGTGCATGAGGCCGTCTCGCGCGACGAGGTCGAGCAGCACGCCGTCGAGCTGGCGGCGGAGATCGCCGGCAACGCCCCGCTCTCCCTGAAAGGGAACAAGCGGATCATCACCGAGCTCTTGACGTTCCCCCGCCTTTCCGAGAAGCTTGAGCGCGAGGTGATCGAGCTTCGTCTGTCCTCCTTCCGGACGGAGGACTTCCGCGAAGGCGTGAAGGCCTTCGGCGAGAAGCGAAAGCCTCGCTGGCAGGGGCGCTAAGCCGCCCCCTCGGCTCGGGGCCGGGCACAACAGAAAGGTTCACGATGGAAAACTCGGCGATCGTCGTCGCGACCGACCTGCACAAGTACTTCGGGCACGGCGAGACCGCCGTGCACGCCCTCGACAGCGTGACGGTCAGCTTCGAGCGTGGCCAGTACACCGCGATCATGGGCCCTTCGGGATCCGGCAAGTCGACCCTGATGCACTGCCTCGCGGGCCTCGACCGGCCCACGTCGGGCTCGGTGACGATCGACGGCGTCGAGATCACGACGCTCGACGACAAGCGCCTCACCGACCTGCGCCGCGACAAGATCGGCTTCATCTTCCAGGCGTTCAACCTGCTCCCCGTGCTGACGGCGGAGGAGAACATCACTCTTCCGCTCACGATCGCCGGTCGTGACGTCGAGCGGTCCTGGGTCGACACGTTGATCGACAAGGTCGGCCTGTCGGACCGCCGGCAGCACCGGCCGTCCGAGCTCTCCGGCGGCCAGCAGCAACGCGTCGCGATCGCCCGGGCGCTCGTCACGCGTCCGGCCGTGGTGTTCGCCGACGAGCCCACCGGCAACCTCGACTCCAAGTCCAGCGCCGAGGTCCTGCAGATGCTGCGAAACGCCGTCGACGAGTTCGGCCAGACCGTCGTGATGGTCACCCACGACGCCGAGGCCGCGAGCGTCGGCGACCGCCTGGTCGTGCTGCGCGACGGGCGCATCTGCCATGACGCCGCGTCCGGGACGCGAGACCAGGTGCACGAGCTGATGCGGACGACCGGCATCGAGGCCCTCGCCAGGCCCCAATGACCTCACTCACGCTGAGAGGTCTCTTTGCGCGCAAGGCGCGCGCGGTGCTGACCGGTCTCGCCGTCCTGCTCGGCGTGGCGATGATCTCCGGCACCTACGTCTTCACGGACACGATCAACAGCACGTTCGAGAAGGTCTTCGAGACCGCGAACGAGGGCGTCGACGTGGTCGTCAGCGGCCGCTCGGAGTTCGACACCGAGAACGGCCCGGTTACCCAGGAGATCCCGGAGTCCCTCGTGGACCGGGTCAAGGACGTACCCGGCGTGCAGACCGCGGCAGGGAACGTCGAGGACTTCGCCTCCATCTTCAAGGCGAACGGCGACCAGGTGAAGACCGGCGGCGCGCCGCCGCTGCTCTTCTCCCGGCCGCCCGAGCGATTCGATCCGCTCGAATACGTCGAGGGCGAGCCGCCCGCCAGCCCCCAGGAGGTCGCGATCAACAAGGGGACGGCCGACGACGAGGGCCTGAAGATCGGCGACCGCGTCTCGCTGGTCGGCCGCACCGGCAGGAAGGACTTCAGGATCTCGGGCCTGGCCACCTTCGGCGACGTGGAGTCGCTCGGAGGAGCGACGGTCGCGGTGGTGACGCTCCCGGTGGCGCAGGATCTCGCCGACCAGCGCGGGAAGGTGGACTCGATCCAGGTGGCGGCGGATTCTGGCGTGACGCCGCAGGAGCTGGTCACGCGGCTCGAGCGGGCGATGCCGGACACCGTGGAGGTCAAGACCGGGGAACAGGAAGCCAACGGACGAGTCGGACTCGATCAAGAGCAGCCTCAGCTTCCTGAACATCCTGCTGCTCGTGTTCGCGGGCATCGCGGTGTTCGTCGGCGCCTTCATCATCTTCAACACGTTCTCGATCACGGTTGCGCAGCGCACCAGGGAGTTCGCGCTGCTTCGCACGATGGGCGCCTCGCGCCGCCAGGTGCTCCGCTCGGTGATGCTGGAGGCGCTGATCGTGGGGCTGACCGCCTCCATCCTCGGACTGCTGCTCGGCATCGCCACCGCACAGGGCATCAACGCGTTGTTCAAGGCCTTCGGGGCGGATCTTCCGCAGGAGGGGCTGGTGCTCAAGCCACGCACGGTCATCGTGGCGCTGCTGGTCGGGACAGGTGTGACGATGCTCGCCAGCCTCGCCCCTGCCCGGCGCGCCACCCGCGTGCCGCCGCTGGCCGCGATGCGGGAGGAGGCCGCGACCCCGCAGCCTCCCACCCTGCGCCGCACGATCCTGTCGTGGGCTCTGCTCATCATCGGGGCGGTCGCCGTGCTGCTCGGGCTCTTCGGGGGCGGCCCGGCCGGTCAGGCGCTCGGCCTGCTGGGGATCGGGGCGATCCTCGTCTTCATCGCGGTGGCGCTGCTGAGCCCGCGGCTCGTGCCGCCGATCGCCGCCGCCGTCGGCTATCCGCTCGAGCGGCTGCGCGGCGTGGCCGGTCGCCTTGCGCGCGAGAACGCGCTCCGCAACCCGGGCCGCACGGCCGTCACGGCCGCGGCACTGATGATCGGGCTTGCGCTTGTGACGTTCGTGGCCATCCTCGCGGACGGCGTGAAGGCATCGATCGACGACACGGTCAGCAAGGACATGAAGGCTCAGATCGTGGTGCTGAACAAGGACGGGTTCTCTCCGATCAGCCCGCAGACCGGCGACGCCCTGAAGCGAGTCCCCGGCGTGCAGACCGTCTCGCCGCTGAACACATCCCAGGCCAAGGTCGACGGGGTCAGCGGCAAGCCGTTCGGAAGCGGGATCGACCCGGCGACGTTCGACCAGGTCTGGGACATGCAGATCGACAAGGGGCCGCCCAATGTGCTGTCGACCCTCAGCCGACCGCGACATCGCGCTGGAGAAGAACTGGGCCGAGGACAACAACTTCGATCTCGGCGACACGCTGAAGGTGACCACCCCGGTCGGCGAAAAGCCGGTGCTGAGGGTGCGCGCGACGTACGAGGACAAGGGCGGGACTCGTCGGGCGACTTCATGGTCACGAACGACCTCATCAGGCGGGACTTCGGCGTGCGGGACGACCTCTTCGAGTTCGTCGCCGTACAGCCGGGCGCCGATCCGAAGGCGGTCCAGGACCGCATCGACCGCGTGCTCGAGCAGCGGTTCCCGATCACAGAGGCCCAGAGCCGGCAGGAGTTCCAGGACAGCATCACCGGCCAGGTGGACCAGTTCCTGTTCCTGATCTACGCGCTGCTCTCGCTGTCGGTGATCGTGTCGCTGTTCGGGATCGTGAACACGCTCGTGCTCTCGATCCACGAGCGCACGCGCGAGATCGGCATGATGCGGGCGATCGGCACGCCACGGAGCCTCGTGCGGCGCATCGTCCGCTACGAGTCCGTGATCACCGCGCTGATCGGCGCAGCGCTCGGCCTGACCGTCGGCTTCTTCCTCGGCGTCGTGACCACGATCGCGCTCGAGGACGAGGGATTCATCCTCTCGATCCCGTACGTCAGCCTGATCGTGTTCGCGATCCTGGCGGTGATCGCCGGCGTGCTGGCCGCGATCCTGCCGGCGCGGCGGGCATCGCGGCTGAACGTGCTGGAAGCGCTGGCGTACGAGTAGACGGATCGCTAGCGCGTCCGGAGCTCCGGGTCCGTCAGCCTCACTACCTTGCGCCCGGATGCCTCCGCTGATCACGTTCGAAGAGGCCGTCGAGCTGGGCGAGCTGACGGCTCACGAGGACATCGAGCGCCTGGTGGACGTCGCATGGAACGTGCGCCAGGACGGTTTCGGCGAGTCCACGGACATGTGCTCGCTCGTGAACGCGAAGAGCGGCGGATGTGCGGAGGACTGCGGCTTCTGCGCCCAGTCGAAGTACGCCGACGCCGAGACCCCGATGCACGCGCTGATGGAGCCCGACCAGATCCTCGAGCACGCGCGCGCGGCCGAGGCGGCCGGCGCCCACCGCTTCTGCATGGTCACGCAGGGCCAGGGCCTCTCGAAACGCGACTTCGCCAAGGTGCTCGAGGGCACGCGGCTGGTGGCCGAGCACACGAACCTGAAGCGCTGCGCCTCGATCGGCCACATGTCTCCAGAGCGCGCCCGGCAGCTGAAGGAGGCGGGCGTCCAGCGCGTGCACCACAACGTCGAGACGGCGCGCAGCTACTACGACGAGGTGTCGACGACCGTCAAGTACGAGGGGCGGATCCGCACCATCCATGCGGTCAGGGACGCCGGGCTCGAGACGTGTGTCGGCGGCATCCTCAACCTTGGCGAGACACGCGAGCAGCGGGTCGAGATGGCTTTCGAGCTGTCCGAGCTCGACCCGACCAGCGTGCCGATCAACCTCCTCAACCCGCGGGCCGGCACGAAGTTCGGCGAGCGCGACCTGATCGACCCGTGGGAGGCGGTGAAGTTCATCGCGATCTTCCGCCTGATCCTGCCCGCGGCACTGTTCCGCCTGTGCGGCGGCCGGGTCGAGAACCTCGGCGAGCTTCAGCCGCTGGCCGTGAAGGCGGGGCTGAACGGAGTCATGATGGGCAACTTCCTCACGACGCTCGGCTCGGAGCCCGAGGACGACCGCCACATGTTCGAGGAGCTGGGCCTGAACGTCGCGCGCCAGGAGGACAACGGCGCGAACCCGCGGCCCGACAACCGCTCGGGATGGCTCGAGGGCGAGGCGCCATCGACCCCGATCGACGATCTGGTCGACTCACAGGCCGAAGCGAACTTCTGGGACCCCTCGACGCAGCTCCGGTTCCGCAAGAAGAGCAAGCCTCCGGCGTATCCGCGCGCCTGACACCCTTGCGACGATGAGTGAGATCCACGACCGTCTCGAGGAACTGCGGGAGTCGGGCCTCTACCGCCGGATGCGCATGGTGTCCGGTCCGCAGGGGCCGCGCGTGCTGCTCGACGGGAAGCGCGTGCTGCTGCTGTGCTCGAACAACTACCTCGCCCTCGCGGACCACCCGCAGGTGCGAGAGGCAGCCGCGGACGCCGCGATGCGCTACGGGGTCGGCACGGGCTCCTCGCGACTCGTATCGGGGAACATGACGCTGCACCGGCGGCTGGAGGAGCGGCTGGCCGAGTTCAAGCGCAGCGAGCGATGCCTCCTGTTCGGGTCTGGCTACCTCGCCAATGTGGGCGTGATCAGCGCGCTCGCGCAAGAGGGCGACATCGTCTTCTCCGACGCCCTCAACCACGCCAGCATCATCGACGGGTGCCGGCTGGCCCGAGCGGACACGTTCGTCTACGACCACCTCGACACCGACCACCTCGAGTGGGGGCTGCGCGAGGCGGGCGGGCGGGGAAGCCTGATCGTGACCGACAGCGTGTTCTCGATGGACGGCGACGTCGCGCCGCTCGAGCGCATCGTCGACCTCGCCAGCCGCTACGACGCGCGGGTGATGGTGGATGAGGCACACGCAACCGGCGTCCTCGGGCCCGAGGGGCGCGGGGCCGTCGCGCAGGCCGGCCTCGAGGGCGACGTGGACATCATCGTCGGAACCCTCGGCAAGGCGCTCGGCTCCTACGGCGCCTACGCATGTTGCGACGCCGACATGGCGCGGTATCTCGTGAACGCTGCGCGCACGTTGATCTTCTCCACAGGGCCCGCGCCGCCGGTGGTCGCCGCGGCGCTGACCGCACTCGAACTGGTACGCGAGAAACCTCGCCGGATCGAGCGCGTGCGCCGCAATGCCCAGACGCTGCGTGACGCACTCGGCGATCAGGGCCTCGCGGTCCCCCCCGGTGAGACAGCGATCGTGCCGCTGCTCATCGGCGATGCCGCACGCGCCGTCGCAGTGTCCGAGCGAGCACTTCAGCGGGGCGTGTTCGCGCAGGCGATCAGGCCGCCCACCGTGCCGGAGGGCAGCTCGCGACTGCGCCTGGCGGCCATGTCGAGCCACAACGCGGCCGAGCTCGAATGGGCGGCGGCGCAGATCGGCGCGGCCGTACGTGAGGCCGGCGCGACCCGGTCCGCACCCGAACAGCGCTCGGCGATCCTGTTCGACCACGCGCGTGCGGCGTAACCCGGCCTTCCCGGCCTCACCGGCCTGCGGGCTGTTCGTCACCGGCACGGACACCGGGGTCGGGAAGACGGTCGTCGCGTGCACGATCGCCGCCACGCTGGCCGAGCGAGGACACCAAGTGTCCGTCTACAAGCCCGTCGTGACAGGCCTCGTGGATGCCGACGGGCCGCCCGACCACGAGCGCCTGCGCGCCTCCGCGCGGTCGTCCCAAAGCGCCGCCGATGTCTCCCCCTACCTGTTCGACCCACCGGTATCGCCTCATCTGGCGGCCGAGTGGGCCGGACAAGCCGTCGAACCCCACGTCCTTCGCGCAGCGGCGCACAGCGCGCTGGTGTCGGGCGACGTGCTCGTGGCGGAGGGTGTCGGCGGCCTGATGGTCCCGCTTGCGGCCGGCTACCTCGTGCGCGACCTCGCGGCTGACCTCGCGCTACCGGTCGTGATCGCCGCCGGGCCGGGCCTCGGGACGATCAGCCATACGCTGATGACGCTCGAGTGCGCGCGTACCGCCGGGCTTGACGTCCGTGCCGTCGTGCTGACGCCCTGGCCCGCGAGACCCAGCGATATGCACCACTCGAATCGCGACACGATCGCGCGCCTGGGGAGCGTCGAGGTCATGACACTGGGTGAGTTGGATCTCCGCCGGGCGGCACTCAACCCCCGGCCACAGTTGCCGGTCGAGCGCTGGGTCGCAGCGGCGCCGGTCAGCGCCGCCGCGTAGATGACCATCCCCCGCTAGCTCAGGGCTTCCCGTGTGACTTGGAAGGATCGGGCGGCGCCGTAGCCCATCAGGTGACCCCCGCCGGGTGGCAGCGAGTAGCGTTCTGGTCCAGCACCATTTGGACAACACCGGACCAGGAGGG
>CAVSXO010000008.1:0-40000 GCA_963731895.1 uncultured Solirubrobacterales bacterium | reverse complement strand
CGCGAAGGACGTCCTGGTCGACACGCAGTGGGTCGAGGACCATCTCGACGACGACTCGATCCGGATCGTCGAGGTGGACGAGAACCCGGCGCTGTACGCGGAGGCGCACATCCCGGGCGCGATCGGCTTCGACTGGCAGAAGGACCTCCAGGACCAGGTCAAGCGGGACTTCCTCGGGCCCGGAGGACTTCGGCAAGCTGTTCGGCTCGCGCGGCATCTCGAACGACCACACGATCGTGCTCTACGGCGACCGCAACAACTGGTTCGCCGCGTACACCTACTGGTACCTGAAGTACTACGGGCACGACGACGTGAAGCTGATGAACGGCCCGCGCGAGAAGTGGATCAACGAGGGCCGGCCGACCACCAACGACAAGCCTTCCCACGCGGCCGCGACCTTCGAGGCGCAGGCGCCCGACGACTCGATCCGCGCCAAGCGCGACGAGATGCTCGAGCTGGTCGGCACGGACACGCGGCTCGTCGACGTGCGCTCGCCGCAGGAGTTCTCGGGCGAGCTGATCGCGATGGCGGGCTACGAGCAGGAGGGCGCGCAGCGCTCCGGGCCACATCCCGGGCGCGGCGAGCGTGCCGTGGGCGCAGGCCGTCACGAGGACGGGACGTTCAAGTCCGCGGACGAGCTGCGCGAGCCTCTACGGCGGCAAGGGCGTGCTCGACGGCAACGACATCGTGGCCTACTGCCGCATCGGCGAGCGCTCGGCGCACACCTGGTTCGTGCTGCACGAGCTGCTCGGCATCGACAACGTGCAAGAACTACGACGGCTCGTGGACCGAGTGGGGCAACATGGTCGCGGTGCCGGTCGAGAAGGACGTATAGCTGAAGTCCAGCGAGTCGGAGTCGTCTAGAGGAGCGGCCTCAGCCGCTCGAGCAGGCGCCGAGGATCCGGGCGGTGGCGCCCCAGATGAAGTGGCCGCCGACCGTGTAGGTGTCGGTCTTGATCGGCACGCCGCGGCGGATCAGGCGCTTGCGCTCGTAGCCGGCGATCAGGTCGGGCAGCGACAGCTCGACGACCTCGTCGACCTCGACCGGGTTCGGCCGGAAGGCGTCCGCCCGGCCGGTCAGGCCGACGAACGGGTAGATCACGTAGTTCGTCACGAACGTGCCGGTCGGCGGCAGCGCGCCGACCACCTCGACGTGCTCGCGCGTCAGCCCGATCTCCTCCTCGGCCTCGCGCAGCGCGGTCTCGCGCAGCTCCTCGCCCTCGTCCGGCGCCCGCCCGGAAACGAGATCTCGCCGGCGTGGCGGCGCATGTCGGCGGGGCGCTTCGTGAACACGGCCGTCAGCTCGCCGCCCTGCACGTAGAGCGGGACGAGCACCGCCGCCTTGACGCTCCCGGGCGCGCTCATCGTGACCGCCTCGGCCGGGTCGAGCAGCAGCCCGCCCAGCCGGGCCGCGTAGTCGTCGGGATCTCATCGCGCTGCGAATATACGGGCATGGACGCGCTGCTGATCGTCGACTTCCAGAACGACTTCACGCCGGGCGGCGCGCTGCCGGTCGCGGGCGGCGACGAGATCGGCCCCGCGATCAACGCGATCGCGGACCGCTTCGACCTCGTGGTCGCCACGCGCGACTGGCACCCGCCCGACCACGGGTCGTTCGTCGGCGTCGAGGTCGACCCGGCGAAGTGGGAGGGCGTCGACCCGCCGGGCATCTGGCCGGTGCACTGCGTGCAGGGCACGCCGGGCGCCGAGCTGCACCCGTCGCTCGACCGCTCGAAGGTCGATGTGGTCGTCGACAAGGCCCAGGACCCCAACACGCAGGGCTACTCGGCCTTCCACGGCGGCAACCTCGCGGACGTGCTGCGCGAGCGCGGCGTCGACCACGTCTACATCGCGGGCCTCGCGACCGACTACTGCGTCAAGCACACGGTGCTCGACGCGCGTGCGCGGGGCTTCGGCGTGACGGTCGTCGAGGACGCGATCCGCGGCATCGAGGTCAAGCCCGGCGACATCGAGCGCGCGCTGGAGGAGATGCGCGCCGCCGGCGCGGGCTTCATGACCTCCGAGGAGCTGCTCGCGGACGGTCGCCGGCCGAGCGAGACCGTGCCCTTACAGCGCGATGCGCGCCACTCATAATGGGGCGGCACATCTTCGCACTACCACGTAGAGGAAGTAATACACACCAAGTCGCCAAGGAAACGGAAATAACGGATCAGATCAGCGACCGTCTCCTCGAAGCCCCCATGTGATCGGAGGTACCTCCGGAAGTCGCCGCCGTGCTCCTCGGCGAGGGCCTGCATCTCGACCGCGTGTCGATCGTCGCCTCGATCTTCCGCGGGCGGAATGCCGCGATCCTCCCAGCCCTCCACCTCGGCGGCCGAACGCGCGACCTCTCCGGCGCCCTCGCCGCCTCGACCTCCCACTTCCTCGACACCCCAGCTCATGCCGATACAGCCTTACATCACCTCGAGGTTCGCGGCGCTTCGGCTTGTCCTTGGCCGCTCACTCGCATCTCGGAGCTCCTCTTACGCGCCGTGCGGCGGCGCGTCCCCGCCGCCCCGTAGGGGTACCACCACTCCTTCGGCGCGATCTCGGTCTCGATGTGGACGTGCTTGGTCTCCTGGAAGGCCTCGAGGCCCTCCTCGCCCAGCTCGCGCCCGAGGCCTGACTGCTTCATGCCGCCGAACGGCCCCGCGTCGTTGTCGGTCAGCGGGTCGTTGAACCACACCGTGCCGGCCTTGATCTCGCGCATGCAGCGCACGACCGTCTTCAGGTCGCGCGTGTAGACGTTGCAGCCCAGCCCGTAGCGCGTCGAGTTCGCGAGCTCGATCGCCTCGTCGAGGCTCGACACCGGCACGATCGGCGCGACCGGGCCGAAGGTCTCCTCGCGCAGCAGGTCGGTCTCGGCGGGCGCGCCGGTGACGACCGCGGGGGAGAAGAAGTGGCCCGCGCCCGTCCGGACGCGTCCCGCCGGTGACCAGCTCCGCGCCCGCCGCGACCGCGCGCTCGACCTGGGCCGCGACCTTGTCGCGCTGGCGCGCCGAGACCATCGGGCCGACGTCGGTGCGCGGGTCGAGCGGGTCGCCGATCACCAGGGTCTCGCGTGTAGTCGACGAACTCGCGCACGTAGTCGTCGTAGACGTCGCGCATCACGTAGAAGCGCTCGGCCGACGTGCACACCTGGCCGGCGTTCAGGTAGGCGGCCCAGGCGCCGCCCTTGGCCGCGACCGTCGATCTCGTCGGCGACGTCGGAGCACACGATGAACGGGTCCTTGCCGCCCATCTCGAGGTTCACGCGCGCGACGCGCTCGCGCGCAGGCGACGGCGACCCGCTTGCCGGTCTCGACCGAGCCGGTGAAGGCGATGCAGTCGACGCGCTCGTCGCGCACGATCGCCTCGCCGACGTCGCCCGCGCCGGCGAGCAGGTTCACGACGCCGGCGGGCAGGTGGTCGAAGCACGGCGCCAGCATCAGGGTCGAGAGCGGCGTCAGCTCGGAGGGCTTGCAGACGGTCGTGTTGCCGGCCGCCAGCGCGGGCGCGAGCTTCCACGCCAGCAGCAGCAGCGGGTAGTTCCAGGGCACGATGCAGCCGACCACGCCGATCGGCTCCTTCAGCACCAGCGCGAGCTGCGTGGACTCGATCGGCGGGATCACGCGGCCCGGCGCTGTTGCGCCCGATCTCCGCGTAGTAGTCGAACGCGGCCGCGGTCCAGCCGACCTCGTCGGAGTTCTCGACCAGCGGCTTGCCGCCCTCGAGCGTCATCGTCCGCGCCAGCTCGTCCGTGCGCGCGCGCAGCCGCGCGGCGACCTCGTGCAGCATCTCGCCGCGCTCGAGCGCGGGCGTCGCCGCCCAGTCGCGCGCCGCCTCGCGCGCGGCCGCGATCGCGGCGTCGACCTGCTCGGCCGAGGGCAGCGCGACCGTCGCGATCGTCTCCTCGGTGTAGGGGTTCTCGACCGCCAGCGGCGTCGCCGTCCCCGGCGACCTGCTCGCCGCCGATCAGCAGCCGCGTCTCGAGGCTCAGACACGCTCGACCCGTCGGCGATCTCGACGTCGCCCAGCAGCACGCGGTGCACCGGGCACTTGCCGGCGATCACGGGAGCTGCTCAGCCTGCTCGTCGGTGAGCGCGGCCGGAAGCTTCAGCACCACGTCGAAGCGCGACGTGCCCTTCGGGTCGAGCTCGTAGTCCACGTCGACCTGCAGGTCGCCCGACGTCCCATCCCTTGCGGTCGCGTACATCTCGATCGTGATCGCGGTGCAGGAGGCGAGGCTCAGCGCCAGCAGCTGCGTCGGGCGCGGGCCGGCGTCGGTGCCGCCCTTCTCGGCGGGCTCGTCGACGATCAGCGTGTGGTGCCCGAACGTGACTCTGTGCGCGTAGCCCTTGCGGCGGCGGGCGCTGACCTTCACGTGGCCTCCGCGGCGAGCGGCGCGTCCCTCGAACAGCTCGGGCTCGGGCACGTCCGCGAAGCGCGCCATCGCGAACAGCAGGTCGGAGGCGCGGTTCACGTAGCGAGCACGGCCGAGTCGCCGAGCTCCTCCGCTCGGCCAGCGCGACGATCCGCCGCTCGGCGCGCCGCAGCACGGAGCGCGCGACGTCGAGCTGGGCCGAGAGCTGCGTGCCGCCGGGGATCACGAACTTGGGCGGCAGGTCCACCTCGGCCATGTAGCGGTCGATCGCCTGCTCGAGCCAGTCGACCATCCCGTCGTCGAGCCGGCTGACGCCGGCCTCCAGGCGCTCGCGCGCCTCGGGCGCGGTCGCGAGCTCGGCGCCCGCGACGAACAGGTCGTTCTGCAGGCGCAGGATGTCGGCCTGCAGGCGCTCGTCGGTCGCGAGCGCCCGCGCGACCCCGAGCACGGAGTCGGCCTCGTCGAGGGAGCCGTAGGCCTCGGTGCGGGCGTCGTTCTTCTCCACGCGGCCGCCGTACCAGAGCGAGGTGGTGCCGTCGTCGCCCTTGCGCGTGTAGATCTTCATTGCGCCCGTAGAGTACCGTTCGGCGAAGCAGGATGAGATTCGGGATCTTCTACGAGCACCAGATGCCGCGGCCGTGGGCCGAGGACGCCGAGGAGAAGCTCCTCAACGACGCGCTCGACCAGGTCGAGCTCGCCGACCGGGTCGGCATCGACTACGTCTGGGAGGTCGAGCACCACTTCCTCGAGGAGTACTCGCACTCGAGCGCGCCCGAGGTGTTCCTCGCCGCGGCGAGCCAGCGCACGAAGCAGCATCCGGCTCGGCCACGGCATCGTGCAGATCCCGCCCGGCTTCAACCACCCGGCGCGCGTCGCGGAGCGGATCGCGACGCTCGACCTGGTCTCCGGCGGGCGCGTCGAGTTCGGCACGGGCGAGTCCAGCTCGCAGGCGGAGCTGGGCGGCTTCGGCGTCGACCGCGAGACCAAGCGCGCGCAGTGGGAGGAGGCGCTCGACGCGATCACGCGCATGTTCGTGGAGGAGCCGTTCGCCGGCTACGACGGCCAGTTCATCTCGATGCCGCCGCGCGCCGTGGTCCCGAAGCCCAAGCAGAAGCCGCACCCGCCGCTGTGGGTCGCGTGCAGCCGCCGCGAGACGATCCTGCTGGCGGCGCGCAAGGGCATCGGCGCGCTCACCTTCGCGTTCATCGAGCCGGAGCAGGCGAAGGAGTGGGTCGACGAGTACTACGGGCTGATCGAGTCCGACGAGTGCGTCCCGGCCGGCTTCGCCGTGAACCCGAACTTCGCCGTCGTGCTGCCGATGATGCTGCACAAGGACGAGGCGACCGCGATCGAGCGCGGCATCGACGGCGCGCACTTCTTCGGGTTCTCGCTGGCGCACTACTACGTGTTCGGCGACCACCGGCCCGGCATCACGAACGTCTGGGACGAGTTCCAGGCCAAGCGCGCCGACTACGGGTTCGCGCGCGAGATCATCAACGCCGACGACGGGCCGCTGGGGGTGAAGATCCTCCAGCAGGGCCTCGGCTCGCTGCGCGGCGCGATCGGCACGCCGGAGCAGGTGACCGACCTGGTCGAGCGCTACGAGGCGGCGGGCGTCGACCAGGTGATCTTCGTGCAGCAGGCCGGCCCGAACCGGCACGAGCACATCTGCGAGTCGATCGAGCTGTTCGGCAGCAAGGTGCTGCCGCACTTCGCCGACGGCCGCGAGGAGCGCGAGGCCGCCAAGCGCGAGCGGCTGGCGCAGGCCGTGCGAGCGGGCGCTCGCGCGGCGCGCGCCGCCGCGCACGCCCGACCCCGGCTACGTGATCACGCCGACCGGCGAGCCGCGGCCGGCGCAGGTGATCGCCGCCGCGCGCCGGGCGGAGTCGAACGGCGCTCCGAACGGAGGCCGGCACTGGCTCAGGGAGCAGGCTCGCAGCGGGCCGGCGAGTCCGCGTTCGCGGCCTTCGTGCGCGGCCGCAGCGACGCGCAGCTCGAGCGCACGGTCGGGTCCAACGCCGGGCCTGCGGATGATCTTCAAGGGGATGGAGCGCGCCTTCGTCCCCGGCGAAGGCGAACGGCTTCTCCGGCGACATTCCAGTACGAGCTGACCGGCCGCAACGGCGACCGCAACTGGGTCGTGCGGATCGAGGACGGCGGCGCGCCTCGCCGAGCCCGGCGCGCGCAGCGACCCGGCGGTACGTTCCGGACCTCGGTGCCGACGTTCGCGCGCATCGCCGTCCGGGGAGATCCACCCCGCGAAGGCGATCCTCGAGGGCGACATCGGCATCTACGGCGACTTCGAGGTCGCCGACGCGCCTGCGGCGAGATGTTCGGGCAGCAGGACTAGCTCGCGGCGTAGCCCGTCTAGTCCCAGAGCGGGCTGAACAGCAGCCCGGAGAGCAGCTTCGGGAAGAAGTAGGTCGACTTCGGCGGCATCGTCTCGCCCGCCTCCGCGACCGCCTGCACCTGCTCGATCGGCGTCGGGCGCAGCATGAACGCGACCTCGTACTCGCCGGGCCGAGCAGCTCGCGCGCCTGGTCCAGGTCGCGCGCGTAGGCGAGGCCGCGCTGGTGTGAGATGTCGTCCTCGGTCAGGCCGAGCGTGTCCTCCAGCACGAGCTTCTCGAGCACCGCCGTGTCGAGGCGGCGGTAGCTCGGGGAGTGCCCCGCGAGCGCGCGGTCGACGGTCTCGGGCGAGCCGAGGCGCAGGCGCAGCGAGCGCCCGCCCTGGTCGAGCTAGCCGTACGTGGGCGCGCCGCCGTTGCCGCCCTCCGGCACGACGCGCGTCCGGGTCGACCTCGTCGACGTCGAACTCGCGCTGCAGCTCCTCGTCCAGCCGCCGCGGCGCTCGTCCTCGAGGCGGCCCACGAGCCGGTGCGTCGGGAAGACCGTCAGGCCCGGGTCCGACATCGACACCAGGCACATGAGCACGTAGCGGTGATCGCCCTCGCCGCCGACCTCCTCGGCGTAGGTGCGCGCGGTCTCGTAGCGGTGGTGGCCGTCGGCGATCAGCAGCTCGCGGTCCGCCAGCGCCGCCTGCACGCGGTCGATCGACCTCCGGGTCGGCCACGCGCCACAGGCGGTGCACGGTGCCGTCGTCGTCGGTCACCTCGCCCCAGGGCTCGCCCTCGGTGGCGGGCTCGAGCGCGCTCCAGGCCGCCCCGTCGGGGTCGGGGTAGAGCGAGAAGATCGGCGAGAGGTTCGCGCGCGTCGCGCGCATCAGCTCGCAGGCGGTCCTCCTTCGCGGCGGGGTGCGTGCGCTCGTGCGGGCGGATCGGCCCGGGCCCGTAGTCGGTGACCCGCACGCGGGAGAAGAAGCCGTGGCGCGTGCGCTCGATCCCCGTCCGGGCGCGCGGTAGGTCTGCGTCAGCGCCCACAGCGCCGGCTCCGGTCGCGCGCAGGATGCCCTCCACCTGCCAGCTGCTCGAACAGCTCGCCCGCATGGCGGTACGGGTCCTCGCCCACGGGCAGGTCGATCTCGACGACGTTGTGCGGGCTGCGCGAGACCAGCTCGCGCGCGCAGCGCCGCGTCGATCACGTCGTAGGGAGGCGCGGTGAGGCGGTCGAGCGGTCCCGCCGCGGTGGTGTCGTAGTGGACTGCGCGGAGCGGCTGGACGTCGGCCATCGGGCCGCGGGAAGTTACCGGAAGGCGTTTGCCGACTGGCCTCAGTAAACCTTAAGTCATTAACGCACTCCTGACGATGAATGGGGGATGAGCTCTCCCACAGTGGCGGACGGCCCACGGCGGCCTGCCGCCGACACCATCCAGGAGGGCGTGTTCGCGGCACTCGCCGGGGCGGTGCTGTTCGCGGCGGGTGCGACCCTGGCCCTGGTCGCTATCGCGCTGCCGCATCCGGATGCGGTCGACGAGCGAGGCATCGTTTTCACGGCTACGGGCGCCTATGCCGTCGCGGCCATCATGTGGGCTCGCCGGAATGAAGTCTTGATGCTCGACCTGCGCCTGGCCAACGTTTGCGGCACCGCGCTGGTCTCGTGCTGCGTGCTCTTCACGGCGTCGAAGCCCAGCCCCTATGCGCTGCTGTACATCTGGGTCGGGCTCTACGGCTTCTACTTCGTCTCGCTGCGCTGGGGCGTCTTCCAGTCCGCGCTGATCGGCGCCGCTTATACGGTCGTGCCCCCGCAAGATCCCATGGGATCGGCGCTGGTCACGGGGACCGTGCTCGTGAGCGGCGTCCTGGTGGCAATCCTGCGCGATCGCCTGACGGCGGCGCTCAGCAGCGAGCGCCGTTCTGCGGCGGAGGTGAGGTCGTCTCTGTCGGTGCTCGAGGCAACCCTCGAGTCGACGGCGGATGGGATCCTGGTGGTAGATGCCGCGGGCCGGATGGTTCGCCTGAATCAGAAGTTCATCGAGATGTGGCGCATTCCCGACCACATCGTCGAATCGAGAGATGACGGTCTCGCGATCGAGCACGTCCTGGAGCAACTGGCCGCGCCCGAGCAGTTCCAGAAGAAGCTCGCGGACCTCTACGCCGATCCCACCACGGAGAGCTACGACATCCTCGAGTTCAAGGACGGCCGCGTGTTCGAACGCTATTCCAAGCCGCAGCGATCCGGGGAGGAGGTGGTCGGAAGGGTCTGGAGCTTCCGGGACATCACCGATCGGGACCGCTTCGAGTCCGAGCTGCTCTATCTGGCCGACCACGACGTCCTCACCGGACTCTTCAACCGGCGCCGGTTCGAGCAGGACGTTGCCCGGCAGGTCGCGTATGCGGCTCGCTACGGCACCGGAGGCGCCGTGCTCCTGCTGGACCTCGACGACTTCAAGGACGTCAACGACACCCTCGGTCACCGGGCGGGAGACCAGCTGCTGAACGAGGTCGCCCGCCTGCTCTCGGAGAGGCTGCGCAGCACGGACGTCGTTGCGCGCCTCGGGGGAGACGAGTTCGCACTGTTGCTACCGGAGGCGGACGAGGCAGACGCTCGCGTGACCGCGGAGGCGGTGCTCGATGCCATTCGCCGTCACAGGTCTTCGTTCCGCGACCGTCACGTGCGGGTGACCGCCAGCGTTGGCATAGCGCTCGTCAACGATGTCGACGACGGCGGAGAGGACGAGCCGCTGGGCCGGGCCGACGTGGCGATGTATGAGGCGAAGGAGTCCGGGCGTGACAGGTGCGCGGTCTACGTGTCGCAGGCCCACCGGGAGAGCGTGGAGGCCAGACTGACGATGATCGACCGCATCCGTGGAGCGCTCGAGAACGACCTGCTGCGGATCTACTGCCAGCCGATCCTGGACCTACGGACCGACAGGGTGTCTCAATACGAGCTGTTGCTGCGTATGGAGGAGGAGGACGGGCAGATACTCCTCCCCAGGGCTTTTCTCGGAACCGCAGAGCGGTACGGCTTGATGAACGACATCGACCGCTGGGTCGTGAATCAGGCGATTGCGCTGGTGGCCGACCGGCAGGAGCAGGGGGACCGACTGCAGCTGGAGGTGAATCTGTCGGCGAAGTCACTCGGCGATCCGCGGTTCCCGGATTGGGTCGAGCAACGGCTGGCCGGATCGGGGATCGACGCGAGCTGTCTGATCTTCGAGATCACCGAGACGGCAGCCATCGCGAACATGGACGAGGCCAAGAATTTCGTCAACAGACTGACGCGCCTGGGCTGCAGGTTCGCGCTCGATGACTTCGGCGCCGGCTTTGGCTCGTTCCATTACGTCAAATACCTGCCGATCGACTACGTGAAGATCGACGGCGACTTCGTTCGCAACGTCACGCAGAGCAGCACCGACCAGTCGGTTGTGCAGGCGATCGTCCAGCTCGCTCGCGGTCTGGGAAAGAAGACGATCGCGGAGTTCGTCGGCGACGACAGCACCATCCTTCTGCTGCGTGAATACGGGGTGGACTATGTGCAGGGCTACCACGTGGGCAGGCCCAGGCCGGTCCAGGAAGTGCTGTCGCCGGTCCCGGCACCGATAGCCTGATCCGCCGTGAGCGCGCCCACGCCTGTTCGCGGGCTGTTCGAGACGCATCTGACCGTGCGCGACGTGCCGCGCTCGGTTGCGTTCTACCGGGACGTCGTCGGGCTGTCCGTGGCGTTGGAGCTTCCCGAACGCGATGCCGCCCTCCTGTGGATCGGCGGGCGCGGTCGTTCGATGCTCGGGCTGTGGGGGATCGGGTCGGCGGTGAACACCATGACGCTGCACATTGCGTTCGAGGTCGCGCTCGACGACGTACGCGCGGCGCCGGAACGACTCCGCGCCCAGGACGTCACGCCCCTGTCGTTCTTCGGCGCCGAGACGGACGAGCCCGACGTCCTCGCGTGGATGCCGGCCGCCGCCGTGTACTTCGAGGATCCCGACGGTCACCTACTCGAGTATCTGGCGATGCTGGATGAGGAGCCGCGCCCCGACGCGGGCATCGTGCCGTGGTCGGACTGGACCGGCTCGAGCTGATCTAGGATGATCGGGGCGGCCGGATTCGAACCGGCGGCCTCTGCGCCCAAAGGCAGCGCGCTACCAGGCTGCGCCACGCCCCGTGTAGCGCCAAGTGTAGGCGGCGGGTACCCTGCGCGATGGACCTCGACGCCGCCCGCGACTTCATCCGTGAGCACAACCGCGGCGTGCTCGCCACGCGACGCAGTGCCGGCGGGATCCAGCAGAGCCCAGTGCTGGCAACGGTCGACGCCGAGGGCCGAGTGGTCATCTCCAGCCGCGAGACCGCGATCAAGACGAAGAACCTGCGCCGCGACCCGTGGGCGCAGCTGTGCGCCCTCACGGAGCGGTTCTTCGGGGAGTGGCTGTACGTCGAGGGTGTCGCCGAGGTCGTGTCCCTGCCCGAGGCGATGGACCTGCTGATCGACTACTACGAGCGGTTCCCTGGCGAGAACCCGGATTGGGACGAGTACCGCGCCCGCATGGAGCGCGAGCGTCGCGTTCTGCTGCGCCTCACGATCGAGCACGCCGGCCCCGACCGCCAGGGCTGAGCGGCGGCGGGTCTCAACGCTAGCCTCTCCACCCGGAGCCCCCGTAGCTCAGTGGACAGAGCGGCTGCCTTCTAAGCAGCGGGCCGCAGGTTCGAATCCTGCCGGGGGCGTACGAACATGCCTGTCCGCGCGCTAAGGCCGAGCTATCGGCTGCTTTGCGCCGCCGAAGCTGTTGCGTAATCCATCGCGGCCTGGAGCGTGGGAAACACCTGTAACCGGACGACCTTGTTGTCGACCGCGCGGACCGTGTAAAGGTTGGCCATCCGTTGGTCTATCTCGGCGCCGCTGCGCAAGCCCTTTCCCCACCAGCGCACGTCCACGGCAAAGCGCCCGTCGCCGAGGTCGAAAACCTCGAGCGGGTCAATTCTCATGCCCTCCCAGGTCTGCCACATCTCGTCCCAGTAACGGCGCATACTGTCGCGGCCGCGAATCGGTGGCGTGTCCATGAAGACGGCGGAGACGTCGAACTCAGCGTCCTCTGCGTACTGCTCCTGCATGAGGTCGAGCTCGCCGCAGTTCCACCACTCAAAGCCCTCTTTGAAGTGCTCAAACATTTCCGGTGAGGCTGTCCGGGACATGTGGCGAGCATACCCCCTGAATGGAGAGGTTCCGTGACCGAGAACACTCCGAAGCGACACTCGTTGCGAGTCCGCTATGCGGCGTCGCCGCTGTGGTCTATGGTCGATTCATGGGGTCTGGGGCTGTAAGAGCGGGCATTGCCGCATGCGCGGTGTCGGCATTTCTTCTGACTGCCTCTGCGACGGCCGCTCCCCTGCCGGTGCAGACCGCGGCTCAGCCCGGTGCTCCGAGCTCGGCTCCGGCGCACCCACGCTACGTCCCGGGCGAGCTGGTCGTGCGCTTCAGGCCGGGGACCTCGGCCGGCGAGCGCAGGTCACTGAACGCGGCTCAGGGCGCGGCTGAGAAGCGGCGGCTGCTGGTGCCGCGCGGGTTCCTGCTGCGCCTCCCGGACGGCCGCGACGTTCCCGCCGCCGCGCGTGCCTACGAGCGCAACCCGAACGTCGAGTTCGCACACCCCAACTACATCGCCGCGCCGGTCGCCACGACCCCGAACGACTCGTCGTTCTCGCTCCTGTGGGGGCTGCACAACACCGGCCAGACAGTCAACGGTTTCGCCGGCACCCCGGACGCCGACATCGACGCTCCTGAGGCGTGGGACCTCACGCAGGGCAGCACCGCCGTGACCGTCGGCGTCGCGGACACCGGCATCGCATACGACCATCCCGACCTGGCGGCCAACATCTGGACGAACCCGGGCGAGTCGGGCGCGGGGAAGGAGACGAACGGCGTCGACGACGACGGCAGCGGGCAGATCGACGACTTTCGCGGCTACGACTTCGTCTCGGGTGACAACGACCCGATGGACGACCACGGCCATGGGTCCCACGTGGCGGGCACGATCGGAGCGGTGGGCAACAACGGCACCGGCATCACGGGAGTGAACTGGCGGGTGCGCTTGGCGCCCCTTCGGATCTGCAGCCCCGACCCGTTCGTCCTGTGCTCGAGCGCGGCCCAGGCCGATGCGTTCGCCTACGCCGGCCAGATGGGCATGAAGGTCGTGAACTCGAGCATCTCCGGGGGCGGAAGCGCGCAGATCGTCGCCAACGCGATCGCCGGCGCGCCGGGCACGCTGTTCGTGTTCGCTGCCGGCAACGAGAACAACAACAACGACACGAACCCGCAGTACCCGTGCGGGTATCCCTCCGCGAACGTCGTGTGCGTCGCCGCGACCGACGAGGACGACAACCGCGCCACGTTCTCCAACTACGGAGCGTCCGCGGTCGACCTGGCTGCCCCCGGCACCAGCATCCTGAGCACGTATCCGTTCCCCGTCCGCTTCAGCGACGACTTCCAGGTCGCGAACTTCTCCTCGCGCTGGACGACGGGCGGCACGCGCAACAGCTGGACACGCATGTGCGCTGGCGCCGCGTGCACCATGGTCGACAGCCCCGGCAACTACCAGAACAACACGAACTCCTGGTCCCGCACCGCGTCGACGTTCAGCCTCAGCGGGATGACGGATTGCCGGGCGCAGTACCTCCTGTGGCTCGACACCGAGCAGGGATTCGACGGGATCATCGTGGAGGCTTCCACCAACGGCTCGACCTGGACGGAGCTCGCGGCCTGGTCCGGCAGCAGCGGCGGCTGGATCTGGCAGGACGAGGACATGTCGGCCTTCGACGGCCAGCCGAACGTCTACCTGCGCTACCGCTTCGTGTCGGATGGCTCGCAGACGGGTGACGGCGCCTACATCGACGACGTCGAAGTCCGCTGCGTGCGCGCCACGTACTTCGGCAACGAGTACACGTACCTGCAGGGCACGTCGATGGCAACGCCGCACGTGACCGGAGCCGCGGCGCTGGCGTGGGCGAGAGTCCCCGGCGCGAGCCCGGTCCAGGTGAAGGACGCCTTGCTCCAGGGCGTCGATCCAAAACCGGGACTGGCCGGCAAGGTCGTAACCGGTGGCCGGCTGAATCTCGCGAGCACGCTCGACAAGGTGAACACGATCGCCGGCGGGCACGTGCGCCCGAAGGGCGCCTCACCACTCCGAGTGTCCTTGGTGCCGGCCTATACCGCGTGCGCGTCGCCAAACCGGATGCACGGGCCACCGCTGGCCTTCGGGTCGTGCGCAGCCCCTGTGCAGCGCTCGACCCAGCTGACCGTGGGGACTGCGGACGCGAACGGCCAGACGACCAACTCGGTCGGCTCTCTGAAGATGAGCGTGATCCCCGGAAACCCGGCCACACAGGCCGACGAGGCTGACGTGGCCCTCTCCGTGAGCATCTCCGACGTGCGCCGCAAGTCTGACCTCGCCGACTACGGCGGTGAGCTCGAGGCCCGCACCACACTGCGGCTCACGGATCGCCTCAGCGGCACGGGGCTGAACGAGAGTGCGACGCTCGGCGACCTCCCCTTCGAGTTCGTGGTGCCATGTGCGGTGACGGGCGCCACCGGGATCGGATCGACATGCGCGCTCTCCACGAGCGCCGATGCGATCACCCCCGGCATCGCCGCCGAGGGCAGCCGAGCGGTGTGGCAGCTCAGCCAGGTGACGGTCGCCGACGGCGGCTCCGACGGGCTGGGCTCGACAGAACCAAACGGCGTGTTCGCCGTGCAGGGCGTGTTCGCCCCCTGATCACCCGAACGTGAAGGCGTAGGCGGAGACCCCGGGCGCGATCCGAAGCTCGAGCTCCCGGCGCTCGGCCCGTGGCAGAGACACAAGCCGGTACAGGCGCTGCCCGCGCACCGTCACCGCGCCATCCCGGGTGTCCGCTCCTGCAACACGACCTCGCACCGGGCGGCCGTCGAGGAACACACGCACGCGACGCGGCGCACCGCCCGCCGAGGACATCACGAGGAAGACGCGCCGCGCGCCGAAGCGGACGCGCAGCGACGAATCACGCACCGCGCGCGCCGACTCGGGCCCGACATCCCACTTGCCGGCGAGGGTGAAGCCGTCCTGCGGCAGCCGCCGGCGAAAGACGGGGTAGTGACGTTCGCCTGCCACGGGCTCGCTCGGCAGAAAGCCCTGCGCGCGGTCCGACCCGAGATATGTCTCGGGCGTCGACACGCTGCGTGCCGCTGTCTCCGCCCTCACCCGCACCTGGGAGCCGAGCCGCTTCGCGCCCGCCTCCTGGAGCAGGGACCTGATTGCGGCCTCGGTCTCCCCATAGGAGCCCTCGCCGAAGTGCGCGTAGCGGACCCGCCCGCGCGAGTCGATCAGGTACTTCGCGGGCCAGTACTGGTTGCCCCACGCGTTCCAGGTGCCGAACTCGTTGTCCTGCGCGACGGCGTAGCGCAGCTCGTTCTGCCGGATGGCGCGCTCCACGTTGCCTGCGTCCTTTTCAAAGTCGAACTCCGGGGTGTGGACACCGACGATCGAAAGGCCGCGGTCCCGGTAGCGCTCGTGCCACGCCCGCAGGACGGGGAGGGTGCGGATGCAGTTGATGCAGGTATAGGTCCAGAAGTCGATCAACACCACCCGTCCGCGCAGGCCACTCAGGGTGAGCGCACGGTCTCCCGTGTTGAACCAGCGCTGGTTGTCCGTGAACTCGGGCGCCTTGCCGAGTACCGGCAGCTTGGAGCGCAACCCTTCGTTCTCCAGCGATGCCCGGTTCGCGCCGCCCGGAACCTGCTCGGGGAACTTCGACTCGCCGCGCAGGTCGGCAAGGCGACGCTCGACCGCACCGGATTCCTCGATTGCTGATGTGGGATTCACGAGAAAGCTGGGGAAGTGGTCCGCCAGCGCGGTCTGGAACCGCACGTCCAGGTCGGCCGCCATCACGCCCGCGGTGGCGATCATCACGATGCCGACCGCACGCTGGAGTGCCGGTCCACGGCCCGCGGCGCGGATGCGCTCGACGGTCCGGCGCCCGCCGAGCGCGAACACCAGCAGGACGGCCGCAGAGCCCGCGCTGAAGGCAATCGCGATCGCGAGGATCTCGAGGGAGCTGCCCTGCGACGCGCTGACGGAGACCACCGCGGCCAGGATCGGGCCTGCGCAGGGCGCGTACAGGAACCCGAGCGACCCGCCAACGATCATTCCCGACCAGAACCCGTCTCCCCGGGAGCGCGGTCCCAGGCGGGTGAGGCGGTACAGCGGCGCCTCGACGCGCGCAGCGAGACGCGGCCACAGCAGCATCAGCCCGAACCCGAGCAGCACGGCGATGCCGATCGACCGCACCGTCCCGTCGGCGACCCCGACGCCGTCGACCACCGACGCCAGGCCGCCGATCACGATCGTGAACGTGAGCGCCAGCCCGAGGACGATGCCGACCGGCCGCCGCCGGCCGCCGACCGCGCTTGCCGAAAGCAGAGCGGGAAGGACCGGCAGTACACAAGGAGTGATCGCCGTGGCCGCTCCGGCGATCACGGCGAACCCCATCAAGATCAGCATCTACAGGGATTATCGGCTCCGCTGGGGCGCCCCGCGTCACTGCTAGATTCCGTTCGGGGCGCTCGACGCTCCAGCGTGGTGGGCGTAGCTCAGCAGGTAGAGCTCCTGGTTGTGGTCCAGGTGGTCGCGGGTTCGAGTCCCGTCGCTCACCCCTCTCCAAAGGGGAGCGGTCTGTAAAACCGCCGGCTCAGCCTACGCAGGTTCAAGTCCTGCCTCCCCCATTAGCCGTACAGGCCATTGAATCGTAGGGCTGTTGGGCCCCGGCCTAGCGCAAAGCTCCTGCAGATCGGGCCCTTTCGCCTCGCATCCGCCGGGCGCCACTGCCAGTTCTATGGCCTCGTCTGGTTGGTTAGAGCGAATCGCCGCTGGTCCGGCTTTCTCCCAATAGTCCCTGTCCATCCCGAATATTCGCAGTCGCAAGACAGTCGCAAATGGGCGGGCCGAGGACTTCCATTTGAGGCCGAACAGAGCTAAGTGTGTCGGCATGGGACAAACGTCGAAACGGCGCGATCGCCCCGAAGGCATCGTGCCCCGCCATCAACAGAGGTGCGGAAGTCGCTCCGGGGTCGCCTGCGACTGCAGCCCACCTACCAGGCCCAACTCTGGTCGCCCCGCGATGGCAAGCCGATCCGCAAGACCTTTAGGAAGATCGCCGATGCGCGAGCCTGGCGAGCGGAGGCGAAGGTCGCCCTGAAGGGCGGCACGATGTGTGCCCCGACGCGCGCCGAGGAGAAGCACGAGATCGCGCGCCGCTACCTGGTCCCGCGCCAGATCGAGCGCAACGGGCTGGCGCCCGAGCAGGTGGACATCAAGGACGAGGTGATCGACATCGTGATCCGCGAGTACACGCGCGAGGCCGGCGTCCGCAACCTCGAGCGCGAGCTCGGAACGCTGTGCCGCAAGGTGGCGCGCGAGTTCGCAGAGGGCAGGGCCAAGCGCAAGGTGACGGTCACGCCCGCCAAGGCGCGAGCGATGTTGGGCAGGCGGCGTTTCTTCTCGGAGTCGAGGCTGCGCACGAAGGAGCCGGGTGTCGCCACAGGTCTCGCGTGGACTCCGGTCGGCGGCGAGGTGCTGTTCGTCGAGGCGACCCAGTACGCCGGTTCGGGCAAGCTGATCATCACCGGGCAGCTCGGCGACGTGATGCGCGAGTCCGCGCAGGCGGCACTGTCATTCGTGCGCGCGCACATCGGCCAGCTGAAGCCCGATCTGCCGGAGGACTTCTTCCAGACGCACGACCTCCACATCCACGTGCCGGCCGGGGCGATCCCGAAGGACGGGCCCTCCGCCGGCGTCACGATGGCCACCGCGCTCTCCTCGCTGATCGCCGGCCGGCCGGTGCGCAAGGACACCGCCATGACCGGGGAGCTGACCCTGATCGGGCAGGTGCTCCCGATCGGCGGGCTGAAGGAGAAGGCGCTTGCCGCCCAGGCCGCCGGCATCGAGCGCGTGATCGCGCCGAAACTGAACGAGCAGGACATCGAGGACATCCCCGAGCATCTGCGCAAGGACCTCGACTTACGGCCGGCGCAACGGCCGACCGCAGCGCACCCCCCCGCGCCCACGCGTCACCGCACGTGACGGCGCGACGGCGGCCGCCCGCAAGGCGGCCCGCACCCGCGCACGCTCAAAGTAACGCAGCTCAGCCTGCTGCGAGCAACCGGTCGCGACGCGCCACACACCAGTCGTAGATCTCCTGGTGCGGCCGGTACCACTCGTGGATGTTCGCCAGGCCCGTGTCCGAGAGGGTCGTCTCGTCCTCGGGCCCGGATGCGTGGAGGCGCTCGGCGGGCGATATCTGTGCCGACGCGAGCGGTACGCCCACACGCGCCGCAAAGGTCCGCAGATCCTGCTCGAGCTCCTCCTGGAGCAGGATGAAGGCGATCTTCTCGCGGTGCTTCTCGAGGAACTCGGTGTTGCCCAGGTACCACTGCAGTCCCTTGCGGATGTGGTTGATCGACAGCATCGACAACTCGGCGCATGCCTTCAGGGCGGAGTCGGTTGCCGACAGCGACTCAGCCAGGTCGTTGGGGGTCTTGAAGACCGAGAACACGATCCGCTCACGCCTGCCCCACGACCTGTCGTACTGCGGCTTTCCCTGACGCAGCCGGCTGTTGAAGGCAGACACGAACAGCGTCTCGGGTCTGCGCACCGAGAAGAAGACCGGCATGTCCGGCCGGGTCTCGATCGCGTGAGAAAGCCGCGCGTCGTGGCCCAGCAGACGGAACTGGGACCTGTGCTCTTCAGGCAACGACCCGAGCACCTGGCGGATCAGGGTGCCGCCCGTCTTGCCGATGTGAAGGAACTGGTACGGCATCGCCGATGCGCGAGCAAGCCTAGCTGCGGTGGGTACCCGAGCGCTCGTAGGCGTCGGCGCGCAGCGGGCGGGGGTGGCCGATCGAGCCCACCTCGGCGATGTCGCGCTTGAACGGCAGGCCGATGGTCCAGTCCATCACCGCGCGGACCTTGCGCGCCGTGCCCGGAATCTGGCTCACGTGGTACGTACGCGCCAGCCACCACGCCGGGAACCCGCGGAAGGTGAACGGCCCGACGCGCGCCACCGCCTTGTAGCGACCGAGGTTCACGAATGCCCCGCGTGTCTTGTAGGAGAAGGGCGCAGGTTCCCCGATGCCCAGCGACGCGGCCACGTTGCGCCCGGCGGTCCTTCCCTGCCGGATCGCGTGTTGCGAGGTGGGCGGGCAGAGCCGGCCGGGCTTCGCCGGGTCGGGGACCGCAGCCGCGTCGCCGAGGGCCCAGACGTCGTCCTCGCCGCTCACGCGCAGGTGGTCGTCGACCACGATGCGGCCGTGCTCGTCGACGGCCAACCCCAGATTGCGGGCGCTCGGATGCGGGACCACCCCGGCGGTCCAGACGACGGTCCGCGTGCCGACGGTCTCGCCGGTGGAGATCCGTGCCGAGGTGGCGGTCGCCTCCTCGAGGGTCGTCCCGAGCCGGATGTCGATCCCCCGCCCGCGCAGCTGGCGCACGGCATAGTCCGCCAGGCGAGGGTCGATCTCGGGCAGGACCCGGTCCATTGCCTCCACCAGGATCCAGCGCATTCCCTGCAGCCTTGCCCGTGGATAGGTCTCGATGGCCTCCTCCTCTGGTACGAGATCTCGGCCCGGGCGGGGACGTGGCGGCACCTGCCCGCATTTCACAGTCGCAAAGCAGTCGCGCGGCAGTCGGTCGGGGAGCCCGGTCGTCGCGGAGGGCCGGCGCCGTGTGTCCCGGCACAGGAGGGCCACGAAACCCATAGCCGGCGATCGAACGGCGGACTACGAACGGGACGCCGGCGACACGCCTAAATCCCGCAGCAGCGACTGGCCAAAGGCGGCGAGCTCGTCGTCCCCGAGCGAGCGCGCGGGAGGCCACATCTTCGGGACTGGGGAGGGCCAGATCTGCCAGCTGTTGTCGGATCTGCGCTCGAACTCGAACGGCCAGACTCGCTTGCCGAAGACCTGCACCACGAGATGGCCGGCGCTCAGTGTCGTGAGGTAGGCCTGATGGTTGCCATCCTGGGGCCACGGTCCGTCGAGCCAAAGCTGTCGGTGAGAGCCTCCCCCATTAGCCGTTTTGCTCGTTTGAACTGTCGGCGTTGGCCCCGAGGCGGGCACAGAAAGGCTGCATACGGGCTCTTCGTCGTGTATTCGTAAGCGCTATCGCCCTTCTACGGTCGCGTGGGGTCGGTCCGAGCGAACGGGCGCCGACCCCGCATTCTCCGCGTAGTCCCTGTCCATCGGGAACTTTTGCAGTCGCAAGACAGTCGCAACGGGCGGGCCGGGGGACTTCCATTTTGGGCCGACCAGAGCTAAGTGTGTCGGCATGGGACAAGCCCCGAAACGCGCGATCGCCCTGAGGGCGGGGCGCCCACGACCGCGCGCAGGACGTTGCCGAGCTCAACATGTGGTAATGCCGCGCTTACGAGCAGCGCTGGAGCGGCGGGCTAGCGCGAGACCTCAGGCGCGACGGTCGGACGCGTCATCATCCGTTGCGTGACCAGGGCTGCGGCATACGTTCGCACCTCTCCGTCCGAGCAGGCGGTTGCGGAACTGGATCCCGGGGCGCAACGAGCGCGTCTCGAGGCGCACATCGCGGAAATGGGCTGGGAGCTCGCGCAGGTCTACGAGGACGTCAGCCCCGCGGCCCGGCAGGGAAATCTCCGCGGCCTGCAGGCCGCCATCGCCCAGGCTGACGACCTCGATCGCCTGGTGGTCGTGCGCTTGGACCGGATCGGGGCATCGGCGCGGCGAGCCTTGAACGTCCTGACCCGCCTCCAGGAGGCCGGCTGCGAGCTCGTGAGCGTCGACCAGCGGTTCGACACGGGGCAGGAGTCCGGGCGCGCGGTCCGCGGTCTGCTGGAAGGGCTGACGAGCACTCCTCCAGGGGCGATTCCCAAGGCGGGCGCTTGGACTCCCGATCTGATCCAACGCCACGGCGCACACCCTGCCACCGTGGTCGACGTCGGCGCCGGTGCGGGGACCCTGGCTCTCTACAGCGCGTTTCCGGACGCATACCACGTTCTGATAGAGCCGCTCCACGAATTCGATGCGCATCTCCAATCGCTGCTCGAGAAGTGGCGTGGCGAGCACATCCAGACCGCGATCGGCGCCGAGCAGGGAGAGATCGTCCTGAATGTCTCCGGCAGTCTCTATACGACATCGGCCCTGCGCCCGAAAGGACTCGCCGCAAGAGGCACACCTCGCCGGGTTTCCCTCACGACGCTCGACGTGCTCCTCGAGGAGCACGAATGGGCTCCTCCTTACTGTCTCAAGGTGGATGTCGAGGGCTATGAGCACGCGGTGATCGAGGGAGCGCGACAACTGCTCGAAGACACGGAACTGGTGATCGCCGAGGTTTCCGTCACCCCGAGGTTCGATGGCGCTCTGACCGGCGCGGAACTGATCGCCTTGATGGCCTCGAGGGGGTTCGAGGTCGTCGACGTAATCGACGCGGCCAACACGAGACTCGGCTTGCATGCCGATCTCGTCTTCAAGCCGCGAGCCGCTCGTTAGCGCGATGCTCCACGCGCCAACCTGGTTGCGAACCACAGCTAGGTGAGCCCGCGTACCGCGGCCGTTACCACCGCCGCGACGACGATCGTCACGACCAGCGGGGCGCGCAGCGCGATCGCGGTCGCTGCTGCGGCGACGCCGGCGGCCCGCGCTCGATCACAGGGTCCTGCCGTCGGCGAACGTCTGCGTCGCCACCACCTCGCGCACGGCGGGTGCGTACGTGGCCAGGGTCCAGCCGGCCGAGATCGCGCCCGGGGAGAGAAGAGAAACTCGTCCACGTCCAGGAAGGCGATCCAGCGAGCGTCCTGCGCGTGCCGTCCGCAGCAGTCCTCGAAAGCGGTGAAGATCGCCCTCGGGTGGCCATTGCGCCCGAGGAACGGGTGTGGCCAGTCATGGACGATCACGAGGTCCTCGGCGCCGCCGGCGCTACGGCGAAGGCTGCGGGGAGCACCGCAAAAGCAGCGGGCAGCACCGCAAAAAGCGCGGCCAAGTCGGTTGCCAGGCGAGCAGATGCGGCTCGCGGCGGCCGCTCGTCCAAGCCGAAGTAGCTTTAACAAGCCACTCTAGGCGCAGTGTCTCGCCCGTCCGAGGTGGGGCAGTAGCCGGACTCTTGGCCGTCTGCGAGCGGCCGGGGTAGGCGGTGCCTTCGTCGAGTACGAGCTGACGCTCTCCACCTGACGGCGCCGCGCCACCCGCGCCACCCGGCTAGAGTGCGGCCCGGCACAATGAAAATCCACGCCCTGACCACCGGCACCGCGCGGCTGAAGCGCGCGTTCATGTATCCGAGGAGAGGCCCGCGAAGGCAGCTGGACCTCTTCGTACCGGGCGAGTGGTGCGACCCGGTGCCGATTCACTGCTGGGCGATCGAGCACGAGGGCAAGCTGACGCTCGTGGATACGGGCGAGACCGCGTCCGTCCACGACGTGCCCTTCTGCCGCTTCGAGGTGGCCCCCGGCGAGGAGCTCCCGCAGGCGCTTGCGGCGGCCGGCCTGTCGGTGGCTGACACGGACACCGTCGTCCTCACTCACATGCATTGCGACCACATGGACGGCGCCGTTCACGTTGGCGTCCCCATCCTCGTACACGATCGCGAGCTGGCGTACTCGCGCACCCGCGGCGCACGGTTCTTCCAGCGCGTGCTGCGCCAGCCGGTGCCCTCGGGAGCCGACTTCAAGCCGCTCGCTCTCGACGGCGGCGTGTTTGGCGCGTTTGCGCGCAGCCGACCGCTTAGTGACGACGGGCGGATAGTCGCAGTGGATACACCCGGCCACACACCCGGCCACATGTCAGTCGTTTGCGTCGACGACGAGGAGCGCCATGTGTTGCTTGCGGGTGACACGACCGACACGCTCGAGCAGCTGCACGCACGCCGCCCCGACGCCGTCAGCCCGAAGCCGGCGGTGACGGTCCAGACGATGGACAGGATCCTCGCGCACGGCCGCGCGCATCCGACCGTCTACCTACCTTCGCACGACACCGAATCGGCATAGCGGCTGGCTGCGGGGACGACGCTCTAGTTGGGCGAGCCGCGGTGCGCGGCCGGCCCGATTCTCTTGATCAGCTACAGGTGGAGCTTGGTCCAATTCAACGTGGCGCACGCTGCTGCGCGAGCCCATCGGGTCGGCGTCACATGAGTCACGGGCTCGTGGTTTCGACTGACGACGCTGCCCTTACGTCACCCACGCTGTCGCATTTCGCGGTAAGCGATAGCCGAGGCATCAGAACGGATGCGATGTCACCAGCGCACGAGGCGTCCGTTGCCTGCGCCTACGGTTGCTCGGGCTTGCTGCCGGCCTTCGTATTGTCCGGGCCGGCCGCTCCCGGATCCTTGATCGCCTCGCCAGCCGCCTTGGCCTTGTCGCCCATGAAGCGGATTAGCCTGCGCTGCGCTGGTGCCGTCTATGGAGCACGCCGATGCGCTGCCCTCCTTTCCTCCACCAGTCGGCGGTCGCGGCGACGGTCCGCGCTTGCCGAACGACTGGAGACGACGGTGTCGCCAGTCGCTGCGCATTGCACGTCGATGGTGAACTGCGCGGTCGGGGATCCAGTAGCCGGGTCTCCCGCGGCGACATTGTCGACGCCGACCGTCCAGCCATTTGCGCTCCTGCGGTCAAAGAACACGCTGGCCTCGATGCCGGTCAACAAGAAACCGCCTGAGATCACGACGGTGCCTGGGGGACAGTTAAGGGTTCCCGAGCCGACCCCTCCGGGCACGACCGTGAAAGGCGCCGACGTCACGGTCTGAATGTTCGTCGCTACGACGCCTTTGAACTTCGCGAGCGCCTGTTTCGATCTCCGATCCGCTTTCTTCGCCGTTTTCAGGGCCCGCTTGGCAATTTTGACGGGACTGGCGGAGCTGAAAGCGCCTGGCCCTCCGCTTGCGGGGACCGCGTACGACAAAACGAACACTACGGTGAGTGCCGCTACTGAGAGCGTGACGAACCTGCGCATGTTTCCTCCCTTTCATTGACTGATTGCACTGTCGACGTCCTGACGCGAGGCGCCATGACTTGGAGTCGGATGCCTCACTGCGTTGCCGCTCTTCGATGTCACGATGCGCCTCCCGGGGGGTGCATGCGGCGTCGTCCATTTCCGTTTCCGGTGCTCGCCACCGCTCGCTCGCGCTCGCTTCTCGTTACTCGAGCCAGACGGGCGGCCGCCAGCGCGCCTTCGGGCGTCGTCGTGTCGATCCCGCCGTCCAGAGAGACCAGGTATGCGGACATCTCCCCGAGACGTTCGAGAAGGTGGCCGAGCTCTGCGACCGAGGCGCCGAGGTCGTTGAGACTGCAGACCACCAGGCCCGTCGCATATCCCTCCTCGATGCGCTCGAGCGTGTAGGCGAGAGCATCGCGTTCGCCGCCCGCGACCTCTGTGAACACGTTCACCAGCGTCCAGCCGCGGCGAATGCATTCCCCCTCGATCGCGTCTTCCTGTGCTTCTGCCCGGGTGTCGACGAGCGACCCTTCAGCCGGCCCCAGATAACCGACCACGCGGCGGCCGCTCGGCTGTGCGGGTCGGATCGGCATCGCCGCAGAGGGCCGAGCTGACGGGATGAGCGGACGCCCGGTTTTCAGGCCTACTGCGCCACCGTCCGTAGGCGAGCGCGAGGACCAGGAGCCCAAGCATCGCCATGAATGTCAGTGGGCCCACGCCGACCGCCTCCGGATCGGAGTCGCCGCGAGGCGAGGTGGCGACCCGTTCAGGCGCCGCGCCCCCCGGGTCCGCCGATCGGTTCCCGACCGGCTTCCTTTCCCGAACGCAGACATCTGCTCTGCACAGCACCCGCAAGAGCTTGCGGGTCTTCGGGCCAACCACGCCGTCAGCGGAGAGGCCGAAGCTTCTTTGTAGACCTCGTACCGCCGCTGCGGTCGCCGGGCCGAAGCGCCCGTCGACCCCGGCTGGACCGAGGGAGCGACCCTGAGCACGCAGGATCCGCTGGAGGCTCCGAACGTGCCGATCCGGCTTCGCTCCCATGCCCACTCCCTGGGCGAGTATGGGGGACGCCGATCCATCGGCGGCCCGTGCGGGTGGTGCTGCCACCCCCAGGATTCCCGCGCCGAGCACCAGGCTGGTCAGGCCCGCGAGCACGGACGCAAACGTGCGTTTCATGAGTCATCTCCTTCTCGTACGATCGAATGCACCGGGCGAGGGCCCGGCGCAACAACACGACCGCGAGACGACTAACCGGGTCGCTCGAGAAGGAGGGCGAAGCCCACCGGCCGCCCCCTGGGGAGTGCGAGGCGGCGAATGAAGCCTGAACGCGCGGCTATCGACGCCAGCATGACGGCGAGCGCGGCGAAGGATCCGAACGAGAGCAAGGTCGAGAAGGAAATGCCGCCGAGCGCCGGCAGCTCAGGCTGCGGCGGAGTTCCGGGCAGCTCCGGGGACGGGACGCCGCTCCGGTCGACGACTGAAGAGCTGCGGGAGCCGACACCCAGGAGCGGCAGCGAGCGGATCGAGAGCGAAATGCCGTCGACACTCATGGTCCCCGCCCCTGACGTGGCGCCGCGAGCGGTGGCTCCGGGATCGGTGGGACTGGCCACGACGCCCCGAGCGATGACCCGTTCGCTCGGGAGTAGGCCGGCGGAGAAGCGTGCAGGCGGAGCGTCCGCAGGACGGTTCGCTGTGTCTGGACAACGGGCTTTCGCCCATCGTTCACGATCGATGCGCCGAGCGACGATGTGACGACCGGAGACGAGGGGTGCCTGGGACACAGGCGCGAACAGATCCAGAAGGCCCGTCGGGGCCAGCGGCGGCTGCTGGACCGTCGCGGAGACCAGCCGGACGGGGTCCTCCAGGATCGCGATTACGGGGTCGAGCGCCTGGCTCACGTACGTAATCACGCCGCCGAGGCTCGCCAGTCCGCCGCCGCCTGGGACGCCCGGCGGGGGCGGCGCGCCACCGCCGGCGACGATCCCAACGACCGTCGAGACGTCCTTTTGGACGGCATCCACGAGGGCGGGCGCCGCGCCCACCGGGTCCTGGGTCAGCATGGCGGCGGTATCCGTGAGGGTCTTGGTGGTCTCCGCCAGCGCGCCCATGTTCGCCGGCGGTGTGTCGGGAACGCCTGGCGCCGCGGGCCCACCGCCCCCAGCCGACAGCTCCCGCGATCGTCGAGGCGTCTTTCTGGACGGCGTCCACGACCTTGGGCGCCGTGCTTGTGAGCGGCGTCAGGGCCCTCGCTACCGGAGCCGGATCTGCTTTCGGCTGCGGCTCGGCGCGGATCGTCTGGCCCGCCGCGTTACCCAGGTCGGTCACCGCCCCGCCGCCGACTTCCGATGGAGTCTGGGCTGACTGCTGCTGGAGCGGCGCGCTCTTGGAGCCGGTCTCGGCGGCAGGCTGGCCGGTGCCCGAGCCCGTCGCGGGAGTCGCATCGACGTTGGTCCGAGGTGAGGCGCCGGCGGTGTCGGTGACCGCCTTGCCCATGTCGGGCACCGCACGGCCGCCGCCGGACGTCGGGGACGAGCCAGTGGACCTGCCCTGCACGACGTTGGCGACGGTGTCGGTCGAAACGGAGGTCTGGCCCAGGTCAGCCGTGAGCGCGAAGGCCGGGGACGCGACCGCTCCGAAAAGAGCGATCACCAAAATAGGCCCCACGAACTCGCGCTTCCCAATCCCTGCCATTGCCCGTGCCCAACTGTTCAGGTTTCCCTACCGCTCCATCAGAGCGCTAAAAGATCCCTACCCGCCCCTCGGAGCGCAAAACGCGACCTTGCGGTGTCTCGTGTAGCGTCACACGGGCATGGCTGATGCTCCCAGGCCAATCACCGGTCGCTGTCTGTGTGGCGGCGTGACCTACAGCGCCGACGCCGAGCCGGTGGTTCAGGCCGTCTGCCACTGCACGGACTGCCAGCGCCAGACGGGCAGCCCGTTCTCCGTGATCGTGGGCGTGCCCCGCGCCGCGTTGAACGTCGAGGCCAGCACGATCGCCTCCTACGCCACCACCGGCGAGGACCACGGCGGGGACACGGAGCGAAGCTTCTGCTCGGCGTGCGGCTCGCCGGTCTTCAGCATCGCCGCGGTGATGCCGGAGCTGGCCTTCATCAAGGCCGGGTCGCTGGACGACGCGTCATGGCTCGAGCCGGCAGTGGAAGCCTGGACGAGCTCGGCACAGCCCTGGTCACCGCACTTCGAGCACGCTGCGCGGCTCGAGCGCGGACCGGAATAGCCGGAATCCGGATTTTCCGGGGTGATGTTCCGGGGTCTCGCCACGGTTGGTGAATAGGAATTCGCGAAGCGGGTACGAGAGCCATATGAAAGCTGGACATGGTGACGTACTTCGTGCGGGCACCGGTGCTAAAGTCCGGTTCAGTAAAGGGAGAGGGCAGGCGCGCCGCACCATCGCGCGCAACATGATTCCAGGGAGGTTTTGATGCCAGTTCGCAGAGGCGTACCGTCGTTCGTCTTGACGCTCTTCGTGCTGCTCGCGATGGCCGTCGGCGCACCGACCGCGAGCGCGGTCTCGGTCGACCAGGCCACGGGCGGCGAGACAGCGTTGTTCGTCCCGTTCAGCCACATTCAGAAGTTCGCGCAGGCGGGCATCTCCGTCAGCCCGATTCCGCCGGCATACCTGACGTTCAACTCGTGGCAGGAGGGCCCGGCGCTTCGCTTCCCGATCACAGGGGGCCTCGTGGAAAGCGGCACGATGCTGGGAACGGTCGACCACGCAGGCGGCATGCTGATGCTGCAGTACGCAGACGGCGTGGAACAAAAGCGGCTCGAGGTGACCATCCCGAGGATCGTCAACGGCAACGTGCTGGCCGGGAACGCGCTCGGCCTGGTGCCGTCTCCGACCGCGGACCTCGTCAACGTTTCGCACAGCAAGGATCCGTCGACCGGGGTGATCCACTACGAGGCGGACGCACGGGTGGGTGACGCCACGGCACTCGTCCTGAACACGTACTTCAACACGACCGTGTTCAACGCCGGCCTGATCCTCGGCCACGTGAAGTCGGACATCAAGACGAAGACGAAGATCTTCGTCGACACGGGGGTATAAAGCTGCTGTAGAGCCGTTAGGGATCGGGTCTCAAGCAGGGAAAGCCCCGCAATTGCGGGGCTTTCCATTGCTCGGGGGCCGTCCTGGGCCGCGCGCCGTCCGATACACCTCCTAGCGTGCGCAGCGTCGTACGACCCAGGAGGAGTGCTCGTGAACAAGACAGAGCTGGTCGATCAAATCGCCCAGAAGGCCGACTTGAGTCGCCGCGAGGCCGAGTCAGCGGTCGATGCCGCACTGAAGACAATCGAGGAGCAGCTCGCCGCCGGTGGCGAGATCACCCTCACGGGCTTCGGGAAGTTCCACGTCGCCCAGCGTGGGGCGCGGCAAGGTCGTAACCCGCAGACCGGTGCGGCGATCCAGATCGCGGCGGCGCGCGTGCCGCGCTTCAGCGCCGGATCGAAGCTCAAGCAGACGGTCAACCGCTAGCGCGGCCGCCACACAGCATTTGTAAGAGGCCCCGCCACGGCGGGGTCTCTTTCGTTCTGCCTAACCGCGTTGCGAAGAACCGTTTCCGTACAGCGCGCGGATCCAGATCTCCGGCAGCGTCTCGACGACGGTGGCGACCGGTGCTTGGGGAAGCCGGCCAAGCGTTTCCTTCAGGTACCGCTCGCTCATCCACACGAGCGCACGGGCGGCCTCCGTCGCGTCGAGCGGCTCGATCAATCCGGCCTCGATGTCGCGCGCGATGCGAGCCGCGGTGGCGTCCACGAACCGCTCGATCAGGCCCCGGTAGGTCGACTCGGCGTCCGGGTCGTGACCGGCGGCGTCGGCGATCGCGCCCAGCACCAGGCCGTGCCTCACGTACACGTCGGCGACGGCCCTGAGGCTGGCGCGTGGGTCGCCGTCGCCCGCGAGCCAGATGTTCGCGCCGTCGAACAGCTCGCGCCCGATGCCCTCGACGAGCCGGACCAGCAGATGGTGGCGGTCGCGGAAGTAGACGTAGAACGACGGCCGCGACATCGTCGTGCGGGCCATCACCTCGTCGACGGAAAGGTCCCGGAAGGGTCGTTCGGCGAGGAATGACTCGGCCGCCTCGAGGATCTCCCGTTCGGCCGATTCGGGGCTCCGCCGGCGGCGCCTGGCAGGGGTGGTCGGCGTTCCTATTGACATGGCGTCAGTAACCCTATAGGTTCGCGCCTCAGCAACACAAGGCCCGCGCTCCCGAGCTCGCAGGAGGACTCTCCATGAGCACCACCCGCCGCCGCAGCATCACCAAGACGCACGAGCGCATCTCGCAGCTCGGCTGGGAGCCGGACTACTTCCAGCCGGCGGACAAGTACCCGACGCGCTACACGTTCCCCCTCAAGGCGAAGGACCCGATGAAGCACATCATGCGGGAGTACCTGCCGATGGAGCTGGAGAAGGACGAGCGCGTCTACGGGGGTCAGGACGCGGCGGTGCGTGCCGAGATGACCGGTAAGACCGGGCGGCGGTGGATGGAGATCATCAAGCCCTACATCGTCACCACGGCCTACGCCGAGGTGGGCGCGGGGCGGACGATGTCGATGCTGATCGACGCGATCCCGAACAACGAGCTGCGAAACGGCTACCACGTGCAGTTCGTCGACGAGATCCGGCACACCGGTTTGCAGATGGCGCTCGCCCGCTGGTACGCCAAGCACGTTCCGGACCCATCCGGCTGGCACCTCGGGCCGAGCACACTGTCGAAGGACCCGGGCACACGGCAGGCGCTCAACATGCTGTCGCACTTCATCGTCGGCGACCCGGTCCAGTGTGCGTTCACGCTGATGGTCGTCGCGGAGACGGCCTTCACGAACATCGCGTTCGTCGCGCTGCCCGACGTCGGGGCGCGCAACGGCGACTTCACGCTGCCGACCACCTATCTCTCGGTTCAGTCCGACGAGGCGCGCCACATCTCGAACGGCTACGCGACGCTGCTCACGGTCCTCCAGGAGGACGACAACGCGCCGCTGATCGAGCGTGACCTCGCGCAGGCGTGGTGGATCAACCACGCCTACCTCGACGGGTTCGGCTCGGCGATCATGGAGTACAGCTCCGATGACCGCTCCGACCCCGAGAGCTACCTGGACAAGTGGGAGCGCTGGATCGAGAACGACTGGTACCGCTCCTACGTGCTGAAGCTCGGCAAGCTGGGCCTCAACTTCCCCGCGGACATGTTCGACCGCGCCAAATCGCGGCTCGAGCGCGGCATGGTCCACAAGAACATGCTCAGCGCGGCGGCGTTCTGGATGCTCCATTTCTGGCGCACAGACGCCCTCAACGAGCGCGACTTCGAATGGCTCGAGTCGAAGTATCCGGGCTGGTACGCGGAGTACGGCGCGCCCTGGGAAGCCTTCCGCGCGACGCGCCACGACCCGCAGCAGTTCAAGCACCTGCTGAACATGGCGCTCGACCAGGCGGCCCCGTCGTGCTGGGTCTGCCTGATGGGCTGCGTGTTCCCAGAGGACACGTGCCACCGCGCGGTCGAAGGGCGCACGCGCTTCTACTGCTCGAAGGAGTGCATGTGGCTCGACGAGTCCAACCCCGGCCGCTACGTCGGAGACCGCAACTTCTTCGACCGCTACCACGGGTGGGAGCTGTCCGAGCTCGTGCGTGACCTCGGCTTCGTGCGGGCCGACGGCAAGACGCTGATCGCCCAGCCGCACCTCGATGACGACAACATGTGGACGCTCGATGACGTGAAGAGCATGGACTTCCACGTGCAGAGCCCGAACATCACGGTGGCCGAGAAGATGGGGCTGCCAAACGGCTCCTCGGTCGGCCTCGTCACACCCAACGGCCACATCGACGGCGGCCTGAAGGCGTCAGCGCCGTGGGGCAACGGCAACGGCCGGGCGCCGGCGAAGGCGAAGGTCACCCAGTAGCCATGAGTCCCCGCGTGGTCTTCGAGCCGATCGGCGAGGAGATCGACTGCGACGAGGAGGAGGCGGTGCTGGATGCCGCGTTCCGGCACGGCTACAACCTCGTGTACGGCTGCCGTGAGGGCCAGTGCTCGGCGTGCAAGGCCTACCTGCTGGAGGGGGAGGTCGTGCTGAAGCCGTATTCCACCTTCGCGCTGTCCGAGTCGGAGGAGACGAACGGCTACACGTTGCTGTGCCGCGCGATGCCCGAGGAGGACCTGGTCGTCGAGCTGCTGCATTTCGACCCCGACAACTACAAGCTCGAGCACGAGATCCGCGACGGGCGCGGGACCGTCACCGCGGTGGAGGCGCTCACCCACGACATCAGGCGGCTGGAGCTGGAGGTCACCGAGCCGGCCGGCTTCTCCTTCCTACCCGGGCAGTACGTGGACGTGTGGGTCCCCGAGTCCGATGCGCGGCGCTCGTTCTCGATGGCGAACCTGCCCGGCGACGGTCGCATCGAGCTGATCGTCAAGCGCTACGAGGGCGGGCTCTTCTCCTCCATGCTGGACGGGGCCATCGCGCCCGGCGACGAGCTGCGGTTCACCGGGCCCTACGGCGCGTTTCACCTGCGCGACAGCGACCGGCCCGTGCTGATGGTGGCGGGCGGCTCGGGGATGGCGCCGATCCTGTCGCTGCTGCGCGCGCTCGCGGACGCGGGCACCGATCGGCCGGTCCGCTTTTTCTACGGCGCCCGCTCCGAGCAGGACCTCTTCTACGTCGACCTCGTGCAGGAGCTCGGCGGGCGGCTGCCGGACTTCGAGTTCGTGCCCGTGATCGGGTTCGTTCACGAGCCGGCCTGCGCGTGCATCGCGGCGGGCGAGCTGAGCGACCCAGAGATCTACATGTGCGGCCCGCCCCCGATGATCGACGCGATGATCGAGCTGGCCACCGAGCGGCACGGGATCGACGAGCGCAGCCGGATCTTCCACGATAAGTTCACGACCTCGGCAGACGCTGTCGTAGGAGCCGGCGAAGCCGGCTAGATATTCAGGAGGCAGGAGATGGAGGCTGGAGCAGGACCACCGACCAAGTCGCTCGGCAACGGCGCCGGCCGTCGCGGCGACGAGCCCGAGCGCTCGTTCCAGTGGTACACGCCGAAGAAGCGCCGGGCCACGATGTACGAGGACGTCACGGTCGATACGCAGCCGTCGGTGCACCGCCATCTGGACCGTGGTTGGCCCGTCCATTTCGAGGACGGCCGTGGCCTCTGGTCGGACGCCTCGACCCGCTTTCGCGCGGCCGACTGGTATGAGTTCCGCGACCCTGGCCAGATGTGGGAGCGCCCCTTCTACCACGACGGCACGGCGTATGAGCAGCTGATCGAGGGCGCCGTGCGCACCGCCAAGCGAGAGCGGGTGTTCGACGACTTCGACCCTGCATGGGTCGACTTCCTGCGCAAGCACTTCCAGGTGCCGGCGTTCATCGAGCACGGCATCTGGCTCGCGCTCGCCAGCGCCGCGCGCGACACACTGTCCGACACCGTCACGCATTGCGTCGCACTCGAAGCGGCGATGAAGCAGCGCCAGGCGCAGGCGTACCTTCTGTACGGAATGGACCTCGAGGAGCATTTCGGGGAGTTCCCGGTGGACAAGGCGCGCGAGAGCTTCCTCACCGACGAGGTCTGGCAACCGGCGCGGCGCTACGTCGAGCGGTTGCGTGCGACGCCGGACTGGGGGGAGCGCCTGGTCGCGGTGAACCTGTGCTTCGAGCCCGCCGTCGGGCTGATGATCCGGCGCGAGCTTCTGATGCGCTCCGTGCGCTCCAACGGCGACATCGTCACGCAGGCGGTGAACCACGTCGCCCAGCTCGAATGGGAGTGGGTCCACGGCTGGACCGTCGACCTGATCAAGTTCGTGCTGGAGGACGCTGAGCACGGGTCGGCGAACCGCGAGGTGCTTGCCGATTGGCTGGCCGACTGGCTGCCGCTGGCCGAGGATGCGGCGCAGGCGCTGCGGCCTGTGTTCGCAGACCTCCCCGCCGGTATCTCGTTCGATGACGCACGCGCCAACGCTCGCATCGACTTCGACGAGCTGTGCGAGCAGTGTGGCGCGGCGGATCTCGTCCCAGGCGCCGGCGCGGGGGTGCGAAGTGAGTGAGGAGACCTACGACTACGTCGGGATCGTGATGGCGAAGAGCGCGGAGGGCGACGCGGTCGCGGCCGTGCTCGGGGACCAGGAGGGCATCGAGGTGATCGAGAATGCTTCGTTCTGGGACATCCGCGCGAAGGACCGGCTCGTAATCGACTTCGACGAGGTCAGCGAGGAGCTGGGAATCGACGTGAATCCCTACGCCATCCAGCACGAGATGTCGACGCACTACGGCCGGATGGTGGCGACCGATGACGCGCTGATGTTGTTCTCGGACCCGGTCGAGGCGATGAAGCACCTGAGCAACTGAGGAGAGGGCAATGACACCAGCAGGCGCCGGCGAAGCCGGCTTGATATTCAATGAGTCCAGGCGTGCCGTTCTGCAGGCGGTGTGCGACACGGTCGTGCCGAGCATTCCGCACGACCCAGACCCCACCGGACTGTGGGCCCGGAGCGCGACCGACATGGGCGCGGACCAGGGCATCGAGCAGGTCTTCAGCCAGCTTCCGGAGGAGACGTTCGCGGGGATGATGGAGCTCCTCGACGCGCTCGGCCAGCAGGGATTTCCGGGCCTGTCCCAGCGCTCGCGCGAGCAGGTGCTGCGCAACTTCTCGATGGTGGGTCCCGAGGCGGCCGCCGGCATATCGACGCTCGTCGGCCTGACGCTGTTCATCACGTACGGCGCTCCGAACCCGCAGACGGGCCAGAACCCGAACTGGGAGGTGTTCGGCTACCCGGGCCCGACAGCCGCGCCCACTCCGACCCCGAAGACGATCGAGCCGATCGAGCCCGACGGAGACGAGCTCGCGCTCGAGGCCGACGTCTGCATCGTCGGCTCCGGCGCGGGCGGTGGCGTGATCGCCGGGACGCTCGCCAAGGCGGGCCTGAAGGTGTGCGTCCTCGAGGCGGCCGGCTACTTCAACGAGTCCGACTTCGACCAGCTCGAGCTCTCCGCCTACGAGAACATGTACTGGCGCGGCGGGCCGCAGCCGACGGCCGACTTCAACGTGACCGTCTATGCGGGCGCCGGCCTCGGTGGCGGGACGGTCATCAACTGGACCAACTGCCTTCGCACCCGTCCGTGGGTGAGGGAGCAGTGGGCGGGCGAGCACGGCCTCGAGGGCGTGGACGGTCCCGACTTCGACCGCCACCTCGACGCGATCTTCGAGCGCCTGTCGGTCAACGACCGCTGCTCGGACCTGAACGGCCCGCACCAGCGCATGAAGGAAGGCGCTGACAGGCTCGGGTGGTCGTGGCAGACCATCCTGCGGAACACCGACGAGAGCTGTTACGACCCCGCGTCGGCTGCATACATCGGATTCGGCGACCAGTCCGGGTCGAAACAGAGCACGCAGCGGACCTACCTGCAGGACGCCTTCGACGCCGGCGCCGACATCGTCGTGCGCTGCACGGTCGAGCGCGTGCTGGTCGAGAACGGCCAGGCGGCCGGGGTGGAGGGCACGTGGGCCGATCCGGAGACCGGCCGCACCGCTCGGGTGACCGTGCGGGCGCCGCAGGTCGTGGTCGCGGCCGGCTCGCTGGAGTCGCCGGCGCTGCTGATGCGCTCGCAGATCGGGGGCCCGGCGGTCGGGAACTACCTCCGGATCCATCCCTGCACCGCGCTCTTCGGGATGTACGGCGAGGACCAGGACGCCTGGTGGGGCCCGCCGCAGGCCGGGCTCGTGGACGAGTTCGCGGCGGTCGAGGACGGATACGGCTTCCTGGTCGAGACGACTCAGTACGCCCCGGCTCTGGTCGGCTCCGCGCTGCCCTTCACGGACGCTCGCCGGCACAAGGAGATGATGGAGAAGGTGCGCTACGGCGGCACCTTCATCGGACTGCTGCGCGACCACGGCCACGGCCGGGTCGAGATCGACGGGGACGGGCAGGCCGTCCCGTACTACGACCTCACCGACGAGCTGGACGTGCGCAACACGCACCGGGCGATCGACGCACAGGCGCGGCTGCACGCGGCGGCCGGCGCACGCGAAATCCAGCCGATGGCCGGCGGCACCACGCGCTGGCGCGACGGCGACGATCTCGACGACTGCATCGAGCGGTGGCAGCGGGTGCCCCTGCGGGCCGGTGGCTTCCGGCTCTTCTGTGCGCACCAGATGGGCACGTGCCGGATGGGGAACGACGCCAAGACGAGCGTTGCCGACCCGTGGGGCCAGCTGCATGACACCAAGGGCGTGTGGATCGGCGACGGCAGCGCATTCCCGACGTCATCGGGAACGAACCCGATGATCTCGATCATGGCGCTCGCGCACCGCACCGCCGAGGCGATCGCCGCCGACCGCAGCGGTACGACCCGCAAGGCAGAAGCCGCCGTCAGCTAGAGACCTTTCAACCAAAGGAGATGAAATGGCGGTAGCCGCCGAGATCCAGGTACGCGACAAGCTCTACATCGGGGGCGAGTGGGTCGATCCCACCGGCTCAGAGACGATCGACGTCGTGAACGCCTCCACCGAGGAGGTCATGGGCCGCATCCCGCAGGGGACGCCGGAGGACGTGGACCGTGCGGTCGCCGCCGCGCGGACCGCCTTCGAGAGCTGGTCGCAGACCGAGATGGCCGAGCGCGCGGAGCTGATCCGGGCGATCGCCGCCGGCCTCGCGGCCCGCAGCGAGGAGATCGCGACCACGATCTCGCAGGAGCTCGGGATGCCGATCGTGCAGTCGACCGGGATTCAGGCCGGTCTGCCGACGATGACGTTCACGTCTGTCCCGACCCTGCTCGAGGACATCGTCTGGCGCGAGGAGATCGGCAACTCCGTCGTGGTCCGCGAGCCCATCGGGGTGGTGGGTGCGATCACGCCCTGGAACTACCCCCTGCACCAGATCGCCGCCAAGGTCGCACCCGCGCTCGCGGTCGGCTGCACGGTCGTGCTGAAGCCGAGCGAGGTCGCGCCTTTGAACGCCTTCATCCTGGCCGAGATCATGGATGAGGTCGGCGTGCCGGCGGGGGTGTTCAACCTCGTCACCGGCACCGGACCGGTGGTCGGCGAGGCAATCGCCTCGCACCCGGGCGTGGACATGGTGTCGTTCACCGGGTCGACCCGCGCCGGCCGGCGGGTGAGCGAGCTGGCATCGCAGAGCGTGAAGCCGGTCGCGCTGGAGCTGGGCGGCAAGTCGCCGAACGTGATCCTCGACGACGCCGACCTCGAGAAGGCTGTCACCGACGGCGTCGCGAAGTGCTTCCTGAACTCCGGCCAGACGTGCAGCGCGCTGACCCGGATGCTGGTGCCGCGCGCCCGGCTCGAGGAGGCGGAGCGCATCGCTGCGACCGTTGCGGACGCCTATACGGTCGGCGACCCGTTCGAGGAGGGCACGCGGCTCGGCCCGCTCGTGTCCGACGTGCAGCGCGAGCGCGTGCGCGGCTACATCCGCAAGGGCGTCGAGGAGGGTGCCCGGCTCGTGACCGGCGGTGAGGAAGCGCCCGCCGGGCCTGACCGCGGCTACTTCGTGCGGCCCACGGTCTTCTCCGACGTGCGCACCGACATGACGATCGCGCAGGAGGAGATCTTCGGCCCGGTGCTGACGATCCTTCCCTACGACGACGAGGAGGACGCGGTCCGGATCGCCAACGACTCGCAGTACGGGCTCGCGGGCGGCGTGTGGTCGGCCGACGAAGAGCGCGCGCAGCGCGTCGCGCGGCGGATCCGCACCGGCCAGGTCGAGATCAACGGCGGCGTCTTCAACCCGCTCGCACCGTTCGGCGGCTACAAGCAGTCAGGCCACGGCCGTGAGCTGGGAAGGCATGCACTGGAGGAGTACCTGCAGGTGAAGTCCATGCAGTTCTGACCCTTTCCACGCGCATCGATCGGCGTTAGGCTCCTACTCACCGGAGAAGGGGAGTGGGATTCCGGCTGCCGTGCGACATCTGAAGGCGCAACGTCCTGTCCTCGCGGTGCTTGCGATGGCGATGCTGCTTGCCGCGGCCGCCGCGCCCCGCGCCGAGGCAACGATGTTCTTCGAGTCCAAGTGGGGCTCTCAGGGAACGGGCGACGGGCAGTTCGAGGGACCCGAGGGCATCGCGACTGCGCCCCTCGGGGACATCTACGTGGCCGACACCGCGAACGACCGGATCCAGCGGTTCGCCCCTGGTGGGATCTTCGTCGGCAAGTGGGGCAGGTTCGGCGACATACCCGGTCGCTTCAACCGGCCGGTGGCGGTGGTGGTCGACTCCGGCGGCAACGTGTACGTCGCCGACTACGGCAACAACCGCATCCAGAAGTTCGGACCGGCCGGCACCTTCATCTCGTCGATCGGCCAGCAAGGAAGCGGGCCCGGGCAATTCAGCGAGCCCAGCGGTGTGGCGGTGGACGCGACGGGCAATCTCTACGTTGCCGACACCGGCAACCGCCGGATCCAGAAGTTCGACTCGGGCGGCAACTTCATCACCGCCTGGGGCGCCCCTGGCCAATTCAGTTTCCCGACGGGGATCGCGCTCGACTTCGCGGGCAACGTGTACGTAACAGATTTCGGCTACCACAACGTCCAGAAGCTCGACTCCAACGGTGCCTCCATCACCACGTGGGGCGCGCCCGGCTCGGGCACGGGCAGTTCAACGGTCCGTACGGGATCGCCGTCGATTCTCAGGGGAGCGTCTACGTCGCCGATCAGGGCGGCCACCGGCTTCAGGAGTTCACCTCCTCGGGATCGTTCTTGTTCGCGACCGGTGAGCTCGGCTCGCAGGACGGCCAGCTCCGGTTCCCCGCCGGCCTGGCCGTGGACGGCTCCGATCACGTCTACGTCGCCGACCTGGGCAACCACCGCGTACAGAGCTTCGTCACCTCCGGAGGCGCAATCGTGGCGGTCAAGGACGCGCAGCCGGATGATCCGCAGGACTTCTCGTTCACGGCGGGCGGCGGTCTCAGCCCAGCCTCCTTCCAGCTCGACGACGACGGCAATGCGAACAACGGCACTTCCAACAGGCGTGTGTTGGCGGCCCAGCCAGGGTCCGGTTACTCGCTCGCCGAGACGGTCCGAGCGGGTGGGACCTTTCTCGTCTACGTGCTCGGATGGCTCCAACCCGTCGAACATCGACGTCTCCGAAGAGGAGGTCGTGACCTGCACGTTCACCAATCGCAAGCGGGGTCGGATCGTCGTGGTGCAGGACTCGACGCCGAACGACCCGCAGGACTTCGACTTCACGGCCGAGGGGGGCTCAGCCCCTCTTCATTCCAGCTCGACGACGACGGCAACGCCGTCAATACCCTGTCCAACATCACGGGTGTTCGACGACGTGGTGCCGGGGAGCGGGTACTCCGTCTCGCAATCTACGCCGGCCGGTTGGGGCGCGGCCCAGACGAGCTGCTCGAACGGCTCCTCGGTGTCGAACATCGACGTCGCGCCGGGCGAGACCGTCACCTGCACGTTCGCGAACCTCAGCGACACGGCGGCACCATCGAGTGGTCAAGGACGCCGACCCGGACGGCCCACAGGACTTCCCGTTCTTCGCCGGGGGCGGGATGAGCCCCGTCCGAGCTTCCAGCTCGACGACGACGGCGAGCAACACAACGGGCTCTCGAACCACGCGGGAGCTTCATCGTCTCTCCGCGCGACGGCTATTCCCTGTCGCGAGTCGGTCCCGGCGGGTGGCACCTCTCGTCGGCCACCTGCTCGGACGGCTCGCCGCCGTCGAACATCGACGTGGGCCCGGCGGAGACAGTCACGTGCACGTTCGTGAACCAGCCCAGCGGCAGGATCGTCGTCGTCAAGGACGCCGAGCCCAACGACCCGCAGGACTTCGACTTCAAGGCCGGCGGCGGGCTCAGCCCGACGTCCTTCCAGCTCGACGACGACGGCAGCGAGACGAACGGCGTTGCTCGCACCCGCACGTTCGAATCCGTGGCGCCCGGGTCGGGATACTCGGTCACGGAGTCGGTCCCACCGGGCTGGCAGCAGACCGGAGCGACGTGCTCCGACGGCTCGCCGCCGTCGAACATCGACGTCTCCGCTGGGGAGAACGTCACCTGCACGTTCACCAACGCCCGCAGGCCGGACGATCGTGGTGATCAAGGACGCCCAGCCCGACGACCCGCAGGACTTCTCGTTCACGGCGGGCGGCGGCCTCAGCCCCTCGAGCTTCCAGCTCGACGACGACGGGGACGATTCCAACGGCGCTCGCCCGCTGCCGCACGTTCACGGACCTCCCGCCCGGGTCCGGATACTCGGTCGTCCGAGGCACCCGTGCCGGGGTGGGACACGACGGCGACGTGCTCCGACGGATCGCCGCCGTCGAACATCGACCTCGAGCCCGTCGGAGCTGGTGACCTGCACGTTCACCAACCGCAGGCGCGGCAGCATCACGCTCAACCTCGACACGCGCCCGGACGGTCCGCAGGACTTCTCCTTCACGACCACCGGCGGCCTCAGCCCGTCGAGCTTCCAGCTCGACGACGACGGCGACACCGGCAACGCGCTGTCGAACACCATCTCCTTCCCGGACGTCCCCGCCACGCACTACTCGATCGACCAGACGCCGGTGTCGGGCTGGGTCCAGGAGGAGGGAGACGTGCTCGAACGGATCTCCAGGTCTCGGACATCGACCTTGCCCCGGGAGAGCACGTCACCTGCACGATCGCGATGTCCACGCGAGGAAAGATCGTGGTCATGAAGGATGCGCGGCCGAACGCAGAGCAGGACTTCTCCTTCACGGCCGGCGGCGGGCTCAGCCCCTCCATCGTTCCAGCTCGATGACGACGGCGATCGAGACCAATGCCCTTCGCAGCCGGCGCACCTTCTTGGTCGATCCCGGCTCCGGCTACTCGGTCGCGGAGGGATCCGTGCCGCCCAGTTGGCGGCTGGCTTCGGCGACCTGCTCGGACGGCTCACCCATCTCCAACATCTCGGTCGCGGCCGGGGAGACGGTCACCTGCACCTTCGTGAACGTGGCGGATGGGTACCCGCGGCCGAAGGGCGCGACTCCGTTGGGTCTCCCTCGTGCCCGCGTACACCTAGTGCGCCTCGGCAAACCGCATGCACGGTCCACCGCTCGCCCACCCGTCCTGCAATCCGCCCGTTATGGGTCCTCGACGCTCACCCCGGGCTCCGGACGCCGGGCGGCGGCGAACATGACCGGATCGGTGAAGCTCGCCGTCCTGAGGACGCCCGGCGGGGCCGACGACTCCGACGTCTCGATAACCGTTTCGGTGACCGACTTCGCTGCAAGGCGGGCACCTCGCCCTGCGCGACCGCCAACGCGGCCGACGGCGCGGACTACGCGGGCGAGCTGCGGGTGATGTTGACGCTGCGGATCACGGACCGCGGGGCCGGCGACATCCCGGCGACCG
>CAVSXO010000007.1:0-73664 GCA_963731895.1 uncultured Solirubrobacterales bacterium | reverse complement strand
ATCGAGGTGGCCCTTGATGATGAACCCGCGCATGCCGGACGCCTTCGCCCGCGTGTAGAGATCCAGCGCGTCGATCGAGCGGGCCGCCTGCCCGTAGCTCGGCCCGAAGCTGTCAGGATCCTGGTGCGCGTGCATGTCGATCGCACCCTTCAGCGCCGGATCGTTCGGTGCGGGATCGTTCAGGGAATAGTTCGCCCGTCCGCGTCCCGCCGGGCCGCCACCCTGCCCACGGGCGCCCGCCCCGTCCGCCGCGCTGCTCGGCCGCGCCACTCTGGCCCAGGCCGAGTGCCAGGGCCAGGCCGATGGCGAATGCGCACACGGTGAGATGTCGCACGGGTCCGGCTGATATCCGTTTCTTCATCGTGGTCTCCCCTCTCTGGAGCTAACGCTGTCACTCCCAACTTCCAACCTCCAATTCCCAAAGAGTAGTGCTTGGGAGTTGGAAGTTGGAGATTGGGCGTTGACGGTCTTCAGTTTCTGCTAGAAGTCCACTTGCACACTGAACTTCACGAGTCGTCCGTCGAGCACCTGCGTCGGTTGTCCCCAACGGGCGTTGTAGGTGCCGAACAGCGTGACCGGCGTGTTGCTGTTGAAGAGATTGTACGCATCGACATTGAGCTGGAGCCGCGTCGCCCCTATCTGCAGGCTCTTGGCGCCGCGCAGGTCAAACTGATTGATGCGTGGCCCGAAGACCGAGAGCGGTGCCGAGAGCGGAATGACGACCGCCGTGACTCCACCCGAGAGCGGCCGCCCCAGCGACGGCTGGATCTCGGCGAGCGTGTAGGTACGGTTGGCGCCGTAGTTCGCGCCCGGGTTGCTCTGGAAAACGGCGGCCACCTGGAGGCCGTACGGGAAGGTATACGAGCCATTGAGCTTCACCCGGTTCTGATACGGCACGTCCACCTTGCAGTTGAACAACTGCTGCGGCGAATCGATCACGTAACAGGTGTCGGTCCCGGACGAGGCGCTGCCGCCCGCGAAGGTACCCAGTTGCACGGCGTTGCCGATGTTCCAGCCGCCGCCGAGCGTGGCCTTGCCGAGCAGGCGCACCTGGAAATTGACATCGACGCCGTTGTAGATCTCCTCCTGCTTGCCGTACGCATCGCTGCGCGTGATCAGGTTGTCCACCTGACCGAACGCGCCGGGATTGATGTCGTAGAGCCCGCAGAGCTGCTGGCCGCTCATCGGCAACCGATCGTCCACCGGCACCGTCACGCAGTAGGGGCTGTAGTCGGCGGGCGTCACCCTCAGGTTGTCGGTCACCATGAAGTTGCCGTACCACGCGCGGAATACCCGCGTTCACGACCACGTTCGGTATCACCTCGCGGTCGACGTTGATCGACGTCTGCCAGTTGTAGTTCCGCTTGCCCCAGCCTGTAATCCAGTCCGGATCCGGCGAATTCACCGGCACGTAGGTGCCGAAGTTGGGGTTGGCCATGGCCCCGCACTCGCCGTTGGCCGTTGTCGCGACGAGGTTGCAGTCGGGCAGGAAGTTGCTGCGGCGCGGGTCTCCGACCGGGAACGTCTGGTCGTTCCACGACCGCGTCGTGCTGTTGACCGCGCCCGCCGCCTGGTCGAAGAGTTGCGCCAGGCCGGTCGTGTTCGACTGCACGTAGCGGTTGATGCCGAACTTGATGGCCGTCTTCCCGCTGCCGGTGGGATCCCACACGACGGCGAACCGCGGGTTGAGGTCCTTCCAGTTGGGCACGTCGGTGCGCGCCGGGAAGCTGCGCGCCGGCACCAGCATGCCGGCCGGGACCTCGGTAGCCTTCACCGACTCGCGCAGCCAGTCGAACCGCAGTCCCGCGCTGATCGTGACGCGACTGATGCGCCACTGGTCCTGCACGTAGAGACCGAGATCGGGGTTGAGCTGGTCGACCGTGTAGCTGGGCGACGCGAACTGCGTGAGCGATCGCGGGGCGCCGTTGAAGAAGGTGTACGACACCGGCAGCCCGTTCACCTGCGTGGGCCCGCGGGTCGTATACGTGCGGTGGCCGCCGCCCAGGCCGTACATCCAGAAGACGCCCGTCTTCATGGTGTGCTGTCCCTTGATGATCGACAGGTTGAAGCGCCCGTTCGACTGGTGCGACAGGCTCATTGTGCGGTTGCCGACGCCGTTGTAGGTGAACCCGAGGCCGGTGTCGTTGATCGACACGTTGTCCTGGATGCCGCCACCGCAGCCTTCGTAGTCCGACAGGAACAGGTCCTCGCCGAAGCCGCCGAAATTGAACTTACTCACCGTCACACCGGCGTCGAAGAGAAGTGCGTTCGACTGTGGCCGGCTCCAGGACCCCTGAAGGACCTCGTGCCGCTGGCAGTAGCCGGCATTCGCCTCGTTCTTGATCGTGCCCGTTTCAAGTTGTCCGGTGAGCTGATCCTGGAAGTTCCGCTGCTTGTCCCACGAGAAGGTGAGCTTGTCCTTTGCAGTGGCCTGATAGGTGAGGCGGCCGCCGATGCCCTTGTTCGACTCGTCGGGTTCAATCTGGTGTCCGGTATCCGGCGAATAGATGAAGTCGGCGACGCTCGAGTCGCCAAAGAGGTTGGCGACTCCCGTCGTCGTCCCCCAGCGCCGTGCCGATGCAAAGAACCAGAGGCGATCGGAAATCACTGGGCCGCCGAACGATGCGTTGAAGTCGTAGACCTTCTTGACGCTGTTCACCGACGTCAGACCCTGTGCGATCAGGTCGTCGTCGAGGTTGTTGCTCTGGAGGGCATCGCCGGTGCCGGCGACGAAGAACGATCCCGTGAACCGGTTGCCGCCCGTCCTGGGAATGCTGTTCACCTGGGCGCCGCCAAGCGAGTACTCGGCTGAGCCCATCGTCCCGAGGTCGACAACGACCTCCTCCACGGCGAGCGGATTGACATAGTAGCCGCGGCCCGTGCCTTCGAGGCTGCCGATGCCGGGCGTCAACGCGTTGTAACGCATGCCGTCCTGCAGCAGGCGCGAGTCGAACGTCTTGCCGCCGTGCACGGTGATGCGGACGGACCGTTCGCCCTTGCTGCCGCCGACGTCCTGCGCGTTCGGGGGCTCGACGACCGCGGGGATCAATGCCGCGATGCCGAGGACGCCTTTGGCGGTCGGGACCGTGTCGAGCAGCTCACGCGAGACGGTGCGCTGCTGCGTGGCGCTCTGCACATCGACAAGGGGCGTGGCACCCGACACGGTGATGGTCTCTTCCAACTGGCTGACGTTGAGCTCCACGTCCACCTGGGCCGTGAAGTTGGTGCGCAGCTCGAGGCCGTCGCGCTTCAGCGTCGAGAAGCCGGCGAGCGAGAACGTGACGGTGTAGAGGCCAGGCCGCAGTTCAGGCAACCGATACTGGCCGCGATCGTCAGTGACAGTCGAGCGAACTTTCTCGATGAGCGCCGGGCTGGCGGCCTCGATGGTGACGCCGGGCAGTACGCCGCCCGATGGGTCGCGGACGACGCCGGCGATAGTGGCCGTGCTGGCGCCTTGCGCCAGCACTGACGCTGGAGTCAGGCTGAGAACGGCAACGAGGAGAGCGCGACGACCGAAAGGTGCCGAGACCACTGGTCCCTCCTTGTGTGATGCCCACGACACTGGTGAAAGGAGGCACGCGCTGGGGACAGCAACCGAGCACGGCCGCGCGGATTATGAGAAGCGCCCGGACCGTGAAGCAACGCATGAATTGTCATCAATTGTCGAAGCGCCATCACTCGCAAGGGCCCGGGCGCCTGCGTGTCATCAGGGACGGGAAACTCTTGCCGAAGCCGGCGTGGCAGGCGCCGGAGCCACCCGCCGGGTCGCCGCCTTCAAACAATGCACCCGACCTCCTGCACTTCGTGGAGCTGCATCCCGCCTTTGCTCATAACGGGCTCGTGTATCTGAGCTATCCGAAGCATGGGCCAGGCGGCAACACGATTGCTGTCGGCCCGGGAAAGTTGACGGGTGAAGCACTGTCAGACTTCAAAGAGATCTCGACACCACGCTCCGGCCGTATCTGGCGCGTGGCGCAAATCGGGGTCAGCTGAAGGCATGACACGCGGTGACCACCCCATGCCATTGGAGGTGGCGCGGCAACGTCGACCGGGGCGCCGCGTCCCCGCGGCTGACGAACGCTAGGTTGGGTTGGCTGACGATGATGCCCCGGGCTGTCGAAAATGAAGCGTCCACTCGGAGAGATCAACGACGTCCTTGATCCGGTTCGTGACCTCATGCCATCGTCGCTCGCCTTCAGGGCTGAACACACGCAGCTGCGCAAGATGGAACGCCAGCAATCCCCGCAGCGTGGTGATTTCGTCAGTGGCCCACGCACGTTCGTTCGCGTCCCCATGCTCGAGGGCGTGGGCGAGACGCTCCACGTGTGCCTCCAACGTAGCCCCGTGACCGAGACGGTCGAAAGAGCTCGCCGCCGCCACCTCCGACGAAGCCCCGTGCGCGAGACGGTTGAGAGAGCTTGCAGCGGCACCACTGACCCGCGTATCGGGATCCTGAAATGCATCGCTGAGCACTGCGACCGCCTCGCGGTTCTGCCAGTCCCAACCGCCGATGACGTCGACCACCGCCTTGCGGATTCTCCAGTTGGGGGCGCGGAAGGCCTTGACGACCATCTCCGTAGCCTCAGGGGTATTGAAACCCTGCAACGCGCGGATCGCGGCGATGCGTACGTGCGGTTCCTGATGCTCGGCATACCGCAGGATTGGCTGCCGCGCGGCTGGTGAGCCCAGTCCTCCCAGCACGTTGAGAATTTCAACAGTCTCGTCGTGATTCGCTCGTTCAAGTCGCGAAATCAACGGAGTGACGCTCGCCGCATCGCGCAGCGTCAGAAGACCGTCGGCAGCACTGCGACGCACGGCGTGGTACGGACTCTCGAACGCCGCGAGCAACGCCGGGAGGGCTGAGGCGCCTGCGACGCGTGCGACGAGTCCGCCCCACCGGCGACGAACATTCCCATCGATCGCAAATGCCTCGAGTAGCCTGGGCGCCGCCTGCGCCCCGAGGCTCTCGAGCGCTGCTCTCGGCCCGTCTCCTCTCCTGTCGCTGTCTGCGAGGATGCGAATGAGCAGCGCGATCGCGCGGTCGCTGTCGTGATCGCGCAACGTCTCAACGGCCTCGGCGGATATCGATGCTTCCGATGTGATCGCCCGCTCGAGCGAGTCGATCAGCGTGTCCCGGTGGCTGGTCGATTGGAGTGCCTTTCGTGCCAGCTGACGTATGGGGCCGCTCGGAGAGAAGAGCAGATGTACGACGGGAGGGATGTCTGCCGATTCGAGCGGACGCCCAAGCATGATCCGCGTCATCTGGAGATCGTCGTCGCTGAGGACCCCGACAATGGCCTGCCGTGTGCGCGGTGTGTGCTTCGGGTCCACGATCGTGTCGATGGCGTCTCGGACCTTGATTCTGATCTCTGGATCCTGGTCGGCCAACAGTGTCTCCAGAGTCCGCACATCCGCAGTCACGCCGAAGTTGTAGTACGCGTGAATGACTGCGAGACGAATGGCCTGTGCGTTGTGATTGAGCAGCGGGGCAAGCGCCTCGAGCTGATCCAGCGGCGCAAGTGCCCGGCACACTTTCTTCAGCGGGTAGTTGGAGGCAGGGGTCCAGCTCTTGAAAACCTGCGACACGACGAAGCGAACCGGAACGCCCTCCGCCTGACAGGCTTTCAATGCAATGGTCAGGATTGCGTCCAGCTCGTCATTGACGGTGAAGGCGACGGTCAGCAGTCTGCCCAAGTCGGAGGCGGAAAAAAGTGACGACACGTCGTTGGGCCCGCTATGAAGCGAATTATCCGCTTTTTACGTCTGCTCATCGGTGAGCGGTGCCGAGGCTCATCCTCGCCATCGGCACTTTTGGCTCCGGATGAGTTGCAAAGGTCGAGTTGCATGAAGCCGAAAGTTCCTCGATGGCAGAGGCGTGGACGATTGCATCCGCTAGCAGCGTAAGCATTTCGCCGTCCATCCGAATTTTTACTGTGGACTCGCCTTCGCAGGGTCCGCTGTTTGCACGGGCGTCGGCAGGCGCGCGGATGAGCGCGTGCTGCAGGCAGCGATGAGCCCGTCGGCTCACATGCGTTGCCGGCAGCGAAGACATCTATGCGCACACTCGCGAGCGAGGAACTCCAGATCAGTTACAGGAACTGTAGACGCTGGCGAGCGGAGGTCGTCGCGGTCATCGGCGTCGTTGCGCTGATCGCCGTCAATCCCGCGCTCGCGCAGGACACTCGTGCTGATGTCATTCGCGAGGAGCAGGCCGCGAGACAAAAGCAGCTCCAGCCGTCGCAGCCGCATCCTCTCGAGGGCTTTCTCGACCGCCTGGAAGATTGGGGTGTGATCACCGGGTCGCCGCGCGGTGTCTATCCGTGGTTCGGCTCGGTCTATCCGGGCGGCGGTTTCGCAGCCGGCGCTGGGGCACGGAAGCCGTTTGGCGATGACGGCGCGGTCAATGTCTTCGGCGGCTATTCCATCAACACGTTCGCTCGCGCGCAGGCGGATCTCGAACTGCCGACGTTTGCACGGGACAGGGCGCGGATCACTCTGTCGGGACGCTACATCGACGCCCCCGATGTGCGGCATTTCGGCGTGGGCAATGATTCGCAGCAAGAGGACGAGACGCGGTTCGGCTACACCCCGGTGACGGGTGGAGCGCGCCTGGACATCGAGGTGAGCAGGAAGTTCACGCTCGGCGGCGGGGTCGACTATCACGACGTGACGACGTCCGCCGGTCGCACGGCACCATCGATCGACGATGTGTTCTCGCCCGCCAATACGCCGGGGCTCGAGCTCTCCGAATTCAGCTATATCAACAGCACGGCCCGCGCGGCATTCGACTGGCGCCGGCGACTCGGTTACACCGGAAGTGGCGGACTCCTGCGCGCGCAGTTCGACGACTTCAGCGAGCGCAACAACGACTTGTATTCGTTTCAGTCGCTCGAAGGAGAAGTCGTGCAGCTCATTCCGATCCTGCGCGCAAACTGGGTGATCGCGTTGCGCGGGGTCGCGACGGTCACTGATATCAAAGACACCGGTAACGTTCCGGTACTTCCTGCTCCCGTCGCTCGGGGGCGGCTCCACGCTGCGCGGCTATCCGGACTTTCGCTTTCGCGATCGGAACCGCCTGTTGATGAACGCCGAGCTGCGCTGGACTCCGGCCCGCTTTCTCGACATGGCGCTGTTCTACGACACGGGTAAGGTCGCAGAGCGCCGCGACGATCTCGACTTCAAGGATCTGAAGGACTCGTACGGCATCGGTATGCGCCTCATCGGCGTACAGGGGTACGCGTTCCGTATCGAGGCCGCGAGCAGCCGCGAGAACAATCTCCGTCTCATCTTCAGCGCGGGAGGCGCTTTCTAACCCGTGTCTCTGCCAATGCGTGCCATGACGATGCGGCTATGTGCGCTGACCGTGGGGATCGCCCTGACGTCCCTCCTCACGGCCGGCGCGGCGGGCCAGAAGTTCTACGCCGACGATCCGGTCTCGAGGGTCGACGATTCGCAGGATGCGTCTGCGGTGAAGGAACGCAGCATCAATCTTCTTTTCGACACGCTCGAGAACTCCTTCTATTGGCCTGGCGATCGGACGCCGAACGTGCGCGCGCAGAACGTCAACACGGTGGACGAAGTGCCGGATTCGAACTGGTTCACCAATCGGCTCGGGACCCGCGCGGTCACCGTCGAGGAGTTGTTGAAGGGACCGGATACGACCAGCGGGCCTGCGCCGGGCGCCTGGATCGTCATCGACGCCAAGAACGACGGCGTCACACCCGGGTTTACCGTGCGCGACTCCGCAGGCACGGTGTGGTTCCTCAAAGTGGACCCGCCCGGCTATCGCGCGATGGCCACCGGCACGGAAGTCGTCGTTACGAAGCTGTTCTGGGCGCTCGGGTACTACGTGCCTGAGGTTCACCTGGCGGTCTTGCGCCCCGACGAGCTGGAGATCGACGAGAGCGCCATGATTACGCCGCCGAGCGGCAACGAACGTCGGATGAAGCCGTCCGACATTCGCGCCCTGCTGCGCGGGGCACATCGCGACGATGACGGCTCTTACCGTGTCATCGCCAGCAAGGCGCTCGATGGCCGCCCGGTTGGTGGTTTCCGGTTCTACGGCCGGCGCTCCAACGACCCCAACGACGTGATTCAGCACGAACACAGACGCGAACTGCGCGCGTACGGCACGTTCGCCGCGTGGCTCAATCACGTGGACTCGAAGTCGATCAACACCCTCGACACCGTGATCGATCAAGACGGGCGAAAGGTCATCAGGCACAACATTCTGGACTTCGGATCGACCATCGGCAGTGCCGGTGTCTACCCGCGCGAGCCGTTCGAGGGATCCGAATATCTGGTCGAGGGCAAGAAGACGCTCGCTGGAATGCCGACGTTCGGTTTCTATATCAAGGATTGGCGAACCACTCCGATGTATCGCGCGCGCTCGGTCGGCGCCTTTCCGAGCGAGAACAAGAATTGGGATCCGGAGAAGTGGAAGCCGCGGTACGGCAACTCAGCGTTCCGGTCCGCACGACTCGATGACAAATTCTGGGCCGCCCGCCGTCTGCAGATGTTCACGGACGAGATGTTGAAAGCGTTACCACGAGTCGGTCAATTTGACGACCCGACGTCGGAAGAGATGCTCGCCAACTTCCTGATCGACCGTCGCGACGCCATCATGCGGCGCTACCTGCCCGCGGTGAACCCGATCGTCGATGTCCAGCTTGCGGCCGCAGGTCCGTTGACATTCAAGAATGCCGCGGTGGATGCAAAGGTTGCAGCTGTGCCGCAGGAGATCGTGGTTGCGTGGTTCCAGTTCGACAACGCCACCGGGACGACAACTCCGCTCGGGACGACGAGTGCGCCCGGGGCGAGCATGAGTGTCCCGGTGCCGCCAACTCTGCCGTCGGCTCCATCGACTTACATTCGCGCTGAGATTGCCGCGAAGGGAGGTCCGGAGAGCTGGGCCCAGCCATCACACGCGTATTTCCTCAGGGAAGTGAGTGGATGGAAGCTCGTCGGATTCGAGCGTGTGCCAGGCGGCAATCCGCCGAACAGCGAACGTGATGCGATCCAGTAAAGCTATCTCTCGTCTCTGGACTCTCGTCTCTGGTCGGGGTAGTTCTTCGTTCAGGTGCCACGTCCTTCGGCTCTGGAGAACTAAGTACTGTCGGGCTGACTCGTCATGGCAGCCGGATTGCTGATCTGCTGGCGGAGCATGCCAGCTAACTCTGGTGTGACCCTCGATTCTGCGGAGGATCGTTTATGGACTCAAAAGTGATTCGGCTTGGTCGCGCAGCACTGTGCGCAACGACATTGCTGCTCGCACCTACGACATCCCACGCCACCGTACTCGTGCCCGGGGGGGCTGTCATGCCGGATGTATTGGGGGGAGCGGCCGGCACGCTCGTGGACTCGATGCTGACGCCGCTGCTAGATGGACCGGAACTGATTGCCAATCTGCGTACGGCGGTTGTCAAGAACGCCGGTGGCACGCTCGACTTCTATTATCAGATTGGTAACAAGGGCACCTCGGGTCACAACATCAACCTGGCGGGCAATCAGTCATTCACCATTCCGTCGGCCACGTTCGTGACGGACGTGTTCTTCCGCCTTGAAAACGGAGGGCTGGACTTCTTCCGCAATGGTTCAATCGGGGGGGCCCCATCCCTGGCCGCACGAAGCGCGGATGGCACAGTGGTCGGGTTCACGTTTGCCGGGAATCCATTCCAGAGCGCCCTCAAGCTCAATCCCGGTGAAGTCTCCCGAATTCTGGTCATTCGTACTAACGCAACCCGGTACGTGCCCGGGCTGACGACCGTCGCCAACGGCATCAATATAAGCGGGCAATCCTTCGCTCCGTCGGCCGTGCCCGAGCCTGCCTCTCTCCTCCTGCTCGGCAGCGCCTTCGCGGCGGCTGGCTGGATGGCGCGTTATCGGGGCGCGAAAAAGAAGACGACGACGATCTAGGGTCGAGCGGCTCGGCAGTTGTGTGTGCGTGTGACGCACTGCTGCCGTTCCTGCGCCGTGGAGCGCACCTATTGTTGCCCTGCAGGCAGACTCTCAGCGACGGTGAAGTGTCACCAGATGGATATGGACCAGCCAGACTCCAATCACGGGCTCGTCCGCCCGCGCTTCGACCGCGTGCGACGTGCCCGGCCGCTTTTGATGGGGGACGCGTTGCTGTTGAGGCGCGCGGCTCTCGTCATTGCCGGGCTCAGTCTGGTGGCTCTGTACGGCGAGGTCGCTGTGGGGCTCGTCAACGCATGGATCACCAATCCTGACTACTCCCACGGTTTTCTGATCGTCCCGTTGTGCGCCTATTTCGTCTGGGAACGCCGGCGGCGGCTGGCGGTGCTCGAGGTGCGTCCATCCTCAACCGGCCTCGTCGTCGTCGCGGGTTCCTTGTGTCTGTTCGTCGCGGGTCAGCTCGGCGCCGAACAGTTCCTCGCGCGGGTCTCGCTGATCGGTGTGCTGGCGGGATCGGTGGCCTTCGTTCTGGGCCTGGCGCACGTTCGTATGCTCGCGTGGACGTTCGGTTTTGCGCTGCTGATGATTCCGCTGCCGGCGATCGTGTTCAACGAGGTCGCCCTGCCGCTTCAGTTGCTGGCCTCAACCGTGGCGGAGGAGACCCTGCTGCTCTTCAGCATTCCGGTGCTGCGCGAAGGGAACGTGATCTTCTTGTCCAATGCGACGCTCGAAGTGGCGGAGGCGTGCAGCGGCATCAGGTCGCTGGTCTCGCTGCTCACAGTCGGCATTGTCTACGGCTACTTCACCGAGGACCGAATCGACCGGCGTGCGATTCTCGCGCTGTCAACGCTGCCGATTGCCGTCGTCGCGAACGCGCTGCGAGTCGCTGGCACCGGCGTGCTGGCGCACTTGGCGGGACAGGCTGCGGCGGACGGATTCTTCCACGTCTTCGCCGGCTGGCTCGTGTTCATGTTCGCGGTGGCGATGATGTTCCTGCTGCAGGGCGTCATGCGGTGGGTGAGCAGTCACCCGGGCGCGCCGATCGTGAGTGAGGCCGTGCGATGACGAGCGGAGCGAGGCTGTCGGCGATGCGCCTCATCGTGCTGGCGGCGGTGTTTGTCGCCACGGCGGCGCTGGTCGAGACTTCGCAGATGCAGCGAACGATCCCTTCACGCCCGCCACTCCGCGCCTTTCCTATTCAAGTCAATGAGTGGACCGGCCGTGTCTCCCCGGACTTCGACGAGCGAGTCGTCAAAGTGCTCGGGGCCGACGAGTACCTCACACGCATGTACCGGCAGGGCGCTGCGCTGCCAGTGGACCTGTTCGTTGGTTACTACGGCAGCCAGACCACGGGCGCCGTCATTCATTCGCCCCTCAACTGTCTGCCGGGCGCGGGCTGGCAGTTCGTCAGTCGCGAGCGCGTCGGTCTCGAGGTTCCGGCGAGAGCGCCGGACACGGGCGGCGCACGCACCGTCATCGTCAACCGCGTCGTCATGCAGAAGGGTGAGGAGCGTCAGGTGGCGTTGTACTGGTATCACGAGCGCGGGCGCGTGGTCGCCAGCGAGTACATGAGTCGCGCCTACATGATGCTCGACGCGGCGCGTTACGGACGCACCGACGGTGCGCTCGTCCGTGTCGTCACGCCCGCCGGAACAGATGGGGCACCTGAAGAGGCCGCCGCGCGATTGACCGCCTTCGTCCAGACCATCTTTCCTTTGCTGGACGGATACCTTCCGGCGTGACGTCAGAGGAGTCGTCTCCCATGCTCGTAAGTTCACTACGCATCATCGCCTTGGTCGTCGCGGTCGCCGCGACCGCCATGTGCTCACGTGATCCTCAGGTCCTCAAGATGCGTGCCTTCGAAGCGGGCAACGGCTACGTGGAGGCCGGCAAGTATCGCGAGGCCATTCTCGAGTACCGGCGCGCGGTCCGGATCGACGGGACGTTTGGCGAGGCTCGCCTCCGGCTTGCCGGAACCTATGAGCGCACCGGAGATCTGCAGAATGCATTTCGCGAATACGTGCGAGCCGCCGATATCCTGCCCGATCGCCCTGACGTGCAGATCAAGGCCGGTCAGTACCTGCTCGTCGCCGGTCGCTTCGAGGACGCCCGCGTGAGGGCGGAGAAGGTCCTGGAGCGGGACCCGAAGAGCGTGGAGGCACACGTCATCGTCGGCTACTCGCTGGCCGGCATGAAGAACATCGATGGGGCGATCGAGCGGCTCGAGCAGGCACTCATCAATGCACCCAACTCGGCTGCAGCGTTCAGCAATCTCGGGACGCTGCAACTGACCCGCGGCGATCTGCAGCAGGCCGAACAGACGTTCAGAAAAGCGGTCGAGCTCGATCCCGGTTCGGCTCCGGCCTGGGTTGCGCTCGCCAATTTCTTCTGGGCGCAGGACCGCTATGCGGAGGCTGAAGGTAGTTTCGTCAAAGCGCGCGAGCTCGACCCGTCGGATCTCGTGGCGGCGCGCTCGCTCGCCGTGCTCTACATGTCGATCAATCGCGTTGCCGAGGCTGAGCCAATCCTCAAGACGCTGGTCCAGTCCGCAACGACACCTGCGGCCGGTCTGATGCTCGCCGACTACTACACGGCGACGAACCGGCGCAGCGAGGCCATGGCCGTGCTCGAGGATATGGCGACGGACAAGACCGTGGCGATGGAAGTCAAGGGCCGCATCGCGATGATTCAGCACTCGCAAGGCGACCGGAAGGATGCCTACGCGACGGTGGATGCTTTGCTCAAGCAGCAAGCCGACAGCACCGCCGCCCGTCTGGTCAGGGCGCAGCTCCTGTTGCGCGACGAGCGCTACGAGGAGGCGGTAGCTGAAAGCCGACGTGCACTCGAATTGGATCCCCGCTCTGCGCTGGGTTATCGTCTCCTTGGCGAAGCCCATGCTGCGCGCTATGAGATGGAGGCCGCCGCCCAGGCACTCGTTGAGTCGCTGAAGATCGAGGACCGCGGGATCGACACGCGCTTGCAGCTCGCGCGCATCGAAATGGCGCGCGGCCGGCCCGACGTCGCCCTGGATCTTGCCCAACAGGCTGCCACGGACGATCCCAGGAGTCTCGAGGCTCGCCTCCTCGTCGTGAAGGCGATGATGCAGAAGGGCGATCTGCGGGGCGCAACGTCCAACATCGCGCCTCTGGCAGCGGCGTTACCGCAGTCAGCAGACGTCCAGGTCGCGGTCGGAGAGCTGGCCCGGTTGAAGGGGGATCAGGCTGCGACTCGAGCGGCCTTCGATCGTGCGCTTGCCCTTTCGCCCAACTCGATGGACGCGCTCACCGGCGCCGTCAGAGCGGACCTGTTTGCGCGCGACATGGCGAGTGCGCGACGCCGCGTGGAGGCCCGCCTGGCCGTCGCGCCCAGGGATCCATCGGCGCTCATGCTGGCCGCTCATCTGAATCTGGCGGCGAACGATCAGGCACAGGCCGAACGCGTGCTGCGTCAGGTCATCGAAATCGACGCCGATCAGTTGCCGGCGTACGACCTCCTCGGTCGTTTGTACATGTCACAGAAGCGGCTGCCTGAGGCGCAGGCCGAGTTCGAGCGGCTCGTCGAGCGTCGACCTGAATCGACCGGCTCGCGCACGATGGTGGCGACGCTGCTGCACCTGCAGAACCGTGTAAACGAGGCGCGGACTCATTACGAGAAGATCGTCCACGATGGACGCGGCAGCGCAGTCGCTTCCAACAATCTTGCGTGGCTCTACAGCACGTCAGGTGGCGACCTCGACGTGGCGCTGACGCTGGCTCAAGCAGCGAAGCGGGCACTGCCGGATCGGCCCGAAGTCAATGACACGCTCGGCTGGGTGTACTATCAGAAGGGCCTCTATCAGTATGCGCAGGAGGCACTCGAGCAGAGCGTCCTGAAGGAGCCCAACAACCCGGTCTATCTGTATCACCTCGGCATGGTGTACGCGAGCCGGGGCGATCGTGCGAGGGCAGGGCGGACCCTCGATCGCGCGCTCGCGCTGAATGCGAACTTCGAGGGTGCCGAGGAGGCGCGGCGCGTGTCAGCGCAGCTGGGCCTGGTCGCCCGTGCGGGAACGGGCCGGTGAGCATGGAATCGCCGGTGCGAGTCCTCCACGTCCTGCACAATTCGCTGCCGCTGCTGTGCGGCTACAGCATTCGCAGCGGCGCGATTGTCAGCCACCAACGGAGTCGAGGACTCGATCCGATTGTCGTGACCTCCTCGCGACAGCCCGACTCGATCGAGGGACGTGTCGATCACATCGATGGCACGCCCCATTTCCGGACGGGGGCATCGACCGAGCCTTCACTGCCAATCCTGCGCGAACGCGCGCTGATGCGCCGACTGCAGCAGCGCATCGAGCAGGTGATCGGCCAGGTGCGGCCCCATCTCGTGCACGCACATTCGCCCGTCCTCGTCGGGTTGCCGGCGCTTCTGGCAGCGCGTAATCACGGCCTTCCGTTGGTCTACGAAATACGCGACCTCTGGGAGAACGCGTCGGTCGACCGTGGGAAGTTCGGATACAACTCGCCCCTCTATCGCCTCGCTCGCGGCCTGGAAACCTACGTCCTGAGGCGGGCCGATGCCGTCGTGACCATCTGCGACGCTCTCAGAGCAGATGTTGCAGCCCGCGTCTCGGATCCGAAGCGCGTGTTCGTGGTCAGCAATGGCGTCGACACGGGCGTGTTCGATCCTGCAACGGTTGATGGGCTGGACGATATTCGCAGGCAGTGGGGTCTCGAGCGCAAGCAGGTCATTGCCTACGTGGGGACGTTTCAGCCGTACGAGGGGTTGGACCTCCTGATTCGAGCTCTGCCGGGAATTCTCGCGCGCGCGGCGAACACACACCTGCTGATCGTCGGCGGCTCGGCAGGCGAGAGCACGGCCGTCGAAACGTCGCTACAGGCAACGGTCTCCCGCCTCAATCTCGGGTCACACGTCACGTTCACCGGCCGCGTCCCCCACGCGATGGTCAAGGGCGCCTATGCGTTGGCTGACATCATCGTGTGCCCAAGGCTGCTGACCCGCACGACAGAGCTCACCACGCCGCTCAAACCGCTCGAAGCCATGGCGATGGGACGGGCGCTCGTCATCAGCGACGTCCCTGGCATGCGTGAGCTGGTTCGTGACGGCGAAACGGGTGCGACATTTCCGGCGGGCGACGCCGATGCCCTGGCGAGGGTGTGCCTGCGCCTGCTCGAGGATCCGAGTCTTCGGAAGGAACTCGGGGAGCGTGCTCGCTCGTGGGTACTGGAACACCGCAAATGGCCAACACTCGTTGCCCGCTACACTGACATCTATGCGCCGCTCGTGGAGCTCACCTCGTTCCCGGAGCCGGCGTCGGCTGAGCGGATGGCAACCGCCGTGCAATGAGCTTCTGAGGAGAGACGATGCAGCTGACCCTGGTCGCGGGAGCCCGACCGAATTTCATGAAGGTGGCTCCGCTGCTGATAGCCGCAAGGCATGCAGGTGTGTCGTGTCGATTGGTGCACACCGGCCAGCACTACGACGCGGATATGTCGGACCGCTTTTTTGAGGAGCTGGACCTGCCCAGGCCCGACGCTCACCTTGGCGTCGGTTCCGGGACGCACGCGGCGCAGACGGCACGGGTGATGGCGGCGTTCGATGAAGATGTTGCCCGGCATCCGACCGACGCGGTGGTCGTGGTCGGAGATGTCAATTCGACCATCGCCTGCGCGCTGGTCGCCGCGAAGCGGAACATCGCCGTCGCCCACGTGGAAGCCGGCCTTCGGAGCGGCGACCGTCGCATGCCTGAAGAGATCAATCGTGTCCTGACCGATCACCTCGCCGATTGGCTGTTCACGACGGAAGAATCAGCCGCAGAGAATCTCGTCGCCGAGGGAATCCCGTTGTCGCGAATTCATTTCGTCGGCAACGTGATGATCGACACCCTCCTTCGACACCGTCAGCGGGCGCAGGGCCGGCCCGTGCTTGCCGAACTGGGATTGGTACCAGGCGAGTACGCACTGTGCACGTTGCACCGGCCGAGCAACGTCGACACGCGCGACGCAGCCTTGAACACGATCGCGGCGCTGCGGGAAATCGCGACGCGAATGATGACCGTCGTGCCGCTTCATCCGCGGTCGAAGGGGCGCCTGGAGGAGTTCGGCCTGTTCGACGGATTGGCGTCCATCGATCGACTGATCATCACCGGACCGAAGGGCTACCTCGACTTTCTCGCGTTGATGAACCAGGCGCGCCTCGTGTTCACTGACTCGGGGGGCATCCAGGAAGAGACGACGGCGCTGGGCGTTCCATGCCTGACGTTTCGGGAGAACACAGAGCGGCCGGTGACGATTACGCATGGCACCAACCAGCTGGTGGGCGTCGTTCCGGCACGTATCGCAGAGGCGGTCGAGAGGGTGCTGGCCGGAGACGGTCCAGCCGGTCGAGTGCCGTATTTGTGGGACGGCCGTGCCGCCGAACGCATTCTGGACGTCCTTTTACACGTTCCGGCTCAGGCCGACGGTCTGACCGAAGGGGAGGCGCACGCAGCGGTCGCCTAAGGCGACAAGCTCGTGTGACACAACGATGTCGGCGACAAAAGCCCGCATGATCGTCCTGGAGCTCAACGAGCTCACGCCCTCGCTCATTCAGCGGTTCATGGGCGACGGCAGCACTACCGAACTTTTCGCGGCTGTACCGCGAGTCAGAAATCTACACGACCACCGCGTCGGAACGCCCGCCCCACCTCGATCCCTGGATTCAGTGGGTCACCGTACATACCGGCCTGAATTTCAGCGACCACGGTCTGCAGCGACTGAACGAAGGACACACGCTGCAGGTCCCGAGGGTGTGGGATCTGCTCACCGCGTCGGGGCAAAGATCGTGGATCTGCGGCAGTATGAACGTCGGCGACGCTCAGTTGCCAGACGGCTGCGTCATGCCCGATCCCTGGACGACGAAGGTCCGGCCGCAACCGGCAGCGCTCGAGCCCTACTTTTCTTTTGTTCAGCGGCAGGTGATGGAGCACACCAGCGCGCAGGCCTCGTCCGGCGCGCGCGACCTCCTTCGATTTGCGGGCTTCATGGCGTCGCACGGACTCTCCCGCCACAGCATCGTCGCGATTGCGAAGCAGCTGGCGGAAGAACGTGCCGGCTCGGCGAGGTGGAAGCGTGCGGCTCTGCTCGACAAGCTGCAGTTCGACGTGTTCGCGTGGTACTACCGGAAGATTCGGCCGCAGTTCGCCACGTTCTTCCTGAACAGCACCGCGCACTATCAACATCTGTACTGGCGCGAGATGGACCCGGACGTCTTTACCGTGCAACCGACCGAAGCCCAGCGGCGCACGTATCGTGACGCCATCGCGTACGGCTATCGGCAGATGGACGAGTTGATCGCGCGTGTCTATGCGCTGGCCGATCCCGATACGACAATCGTCATGGCCACGGCGCTCAGTCAGCAACCGTGTCTCATGTTCGAGGAACAGGGCGGGAAATTCTTCTACCGCCCGACGGATGTGGGCCGGCTCACATCGTTTGCCGGTATCACCGACTCGTACACGGTCTCACCGGTGATGGCGCATCAGTTCCACCTGTACTTCAAGACCAACGAAGCCGCCGACCATGCCGCAGCGCGTCTGGCTCGCGTGAGCCACATGTCCCGGCAGGCGGTGTCCGTCGAACGAAACGGCCTCGGCCTGTTCATGGGGTGCCGCGTCTACGAGCGACTCTCGCGTGATGCCAAGTTGATGATCGACGACTCCAACGCCGAGATCCCGTTCTTCGACGTGTTCTATCAGGTCGACGGAGTGAAGAGCGGCATGCACCATCCCGACGGGATGCTGTGGATTCGTGCGGCGAACCGCAAGCATGCCGTGCATTCCACGCACGTTCCACTGGCGACTGTCGCTCCAACCATCCTCCAACATTTCGGCGTGCCGCGTCCGCAATACATGTGGCCCTCGATCGATGAATGGACGGGGGCTCCTCCAGCAGGGGCCACCGCATAAGACCGTGTTGTACCTGGCGGCGGTTCTCTACCTTTCGGTGCTCTACATCCGGCCGGCGGAGATCATGCCGAGCCTGGAGGGCATTCCGCTCGTCGACTGGCTGACGGTCGCCTCGACGCTGATCATGGTCGGGACGCTCTTTGTCCGCCCGGGACGGCTGAAGGTGGCGGCGATGGACGGCTACGTCCTGCTGTTCTGGATAGCGATCGTGGTGTCGAACGCCGCGTGGGGATGGCTCGGAGGAGCCTACAAGGGATTCGTCGATTTTGCCCCGGTTGTCTTCTTCTACCTGCTGGTGCGCGTCGCCATCGACACGCCGGAACGGCTGCGTGGATTCGTGCACGTGTTCGTGGCGCTCAACGTGCTGCTCGCGATCAACGGCATCGTTCAGTACCACACCGGGGTTGGCATCGGGAACGTCACCACCGTCGGACTCGAAAACCGGATCCGGGGCACGGGCATCTTCAACGACCCGAACGATCTCGGCATGACACTGGTCATGGCCGTTCCGCTGCTCATGTGGGTCGTGTTCGAGCGCGATCGACCGCTCTGGCAGCGCGTGTTCGCCACTCTACTCTCGGCGCCCATTTTGACCGCCATCGTCTACACGAGCTCGAGGGGCGCGATGCTCGGCCTGTGCGCGGTGGCCATTGTCTTCGCCCTGCGCCGATTCAAGATGATCCCGGCGCTCACATTCGGGGCAGTGGCGGTTGGCGCGGTGATTCTCCTGGGACCGGCGCGGGTGCAGGCCATGGACTCCCAGGAAAACTCGGCGCAGAGCCGGATCGAGGCCTGGGGCCAGGGTCTGATGATGCTGAAGTCGAAGCCGGTCTTCGGCGTCGGCTACAGCCGTTTCACGGAGTTCCATCAGAAGGTTGCGCACAACTCCTTTGTCCAGACCGCCGCAGAGCTCGGACTCGTTGGAGCGTTCGTGTTCATTGCGATGTACGACACCCTGTTCCGCATTCTCCATCGAGCGCGGAAGGCAGCCGCCTCATTGGGGCCGGCCCTGTCGCCGTCCTGGATGAACGCCATGGTTGCGTCGGCCGCCGGGATGGTGATGTGCGGGTGGTTCCTCTCGCGGCAATACGTCGCCGTGCCGTTCATCCTGCTGGCGCTCGCCGGATCAATCGACAGGCTCGTCCCTGCCCCGGCAGGCGGAACGCTCCCCCCGCTGATTGCGCCAGCCTTCAGAGCCGTTGCCGTCACGATGGTCACGCTCGGCGTTGTCTACGCAATGGTGCTGACGATGGGAGCGTGGTGAGATGGAATCCGGCCGCAAGCGGGTGCTGATGCTCTGCTATTACTACCCGCCGCTCTCGTCGGCGGGTACGCACCGGAGCGTCGGCTTCACGCGATGGCTCGGCGAGTTCGGCTGGTTGCCGGTTGTGCTGACAGTTGGCAACTCGCGCATCCGCTGGGAGCCTCGTTGCGAGCAGGTGCCTGAGCACGTGCAGGTGGTGCGGTCTTACGAATGGAACCTGCTGGGCGTCCTGACGCTGCTGACGGGCGTAATCAACCGGCTCCGCGATCTGTTCCGTCTCCCGCGGCGCCCGAGCGCCCTCTACACCTGGTGCCTCCCGGACGTGCAGATCGCCTGGCTCAGCACTATCCGTGGCGTGCTGCTGGCTCGGACGAGTGACTGCGTTTACGTGAGCTGTTCGCCATTCAGCTCGGCAGTGAGCGGCTGCCTGATCAAGCTCGCAACCGGCCGGCCACTGGTGCTCGATTTCCGCGATCCCTGGGCACTCAACCAGCACTCACATCATGGTCCTCTTCAGCGGAGGATCCTGAGGCGGCTCGAACGCTGGGTTCTCCGAACCTGCGATGCGCTAATCTTGAATACGACGGGGGCCGAACGGCTCTACCGAGATCGATACCCGGAGTACGCGCACAAGATGACGTGCGTTCCCAACGGCTTCGACGAGTTGAATGTTGCGTCACCATCGCTTCGACGCGATCGGTTCACCATCATGCACGTTGGCGATTTCTATCGCTCGCGTACGCCCGCGCGCCTGCTGGAAGCACTCTGCGCGCTGAACGATCCCGAGATCGAGTTCGTTCATATCGGTCCGTCGTCAGAGGTTCTCCAGCGTTACGCCGATCGGGTTCGCATCCGGCATATCGAAAGAATTCCGCATGCCGAGGCCTTGGAGCTGATGCGGACTGCCTCCCTCCTCTACCTCGTCCAGGGCTGGGAGGACGGCATCACTGAGTACGTCGCCGTCGCGTCGAAGACCTACGAGTATCTGGCGACGGGCCTTCCGGTGCTGGCAGAGGTTCCCCCGGGCGACAACGCGGACATCATCCGGCACTTTGCGACGAAGGCATGGGTCGTCACCTCTCGCGATGTCAATGCGGTCACGAGCGCATTGCGGGAAGCGCGAGCGGTGGCTGACTCGTGTGAGCCGCTCGTCAGCAGCGCGTTCGTCGAAACCTTCAGCCGCGAGCGGTTAACGGCCTCCCTCGCGGCCATCCTCGATCGTGTCTCGCCATCCGCGGTCACCGGGGTCGTCCCGGAGGGCACCCGGGCGGACCTGAACCTCGCGTCCCAACAGCCGAGAGGCAGGTGAGGCCCTGTGGCGGCGCCGATGTCAGGGATTGACGTCTCGTCAGTGGGCATCATCGCCCTTGTTCCCGATCACTGGGGCAACAGGTGGCAGGCTCGCCATCACCTCCTGTCGCGCGTTGCGCAGCAGTGCAACGTGGCCTGGATGAACCCCGCACATCACTGGCGCAGCATTCTTCGCTCGAACGGCGATCGGCGCTTCGACAACTCAGACGCTCCACACGACCCGCGACTGCGGATTTGTGATGCGCCTCTCTGGCTTCCACGTTTCCATGGCCAGCCCCGGCTGAACGATATGACCCTGGCATTGAGGTTGAGGACGGCGCGTCAGTCGTTGATTCGCGCGGGCGCCAGGCACATCGTGCTCTACCTGTGGAGACCGGAGTTTGCCTCGGCCCTTCGCCTGGTGCGCCACCACCTGTCCTGCTATCACATCGACGACGAATATTCCTTTTCAACGTCGGATGTGCCCAGCTCGCCCTTAGAGCTTCGACTATTGAGCCAGGTCGGGCAAGTGTTCATCCACTCGGAAACCATGCTTCAGGCAAAGGGAGGCATCAACCCTCACACGTCACACATTCCGAATGGGGTTGATTACGCACGGTACTCGCAGAGTGCGCCGGAGCCTGACGACCTGCGCGCCATCCCGCGGCCGCGGATCGGGTACTCAGGGTGGCTGAAGCCGCAGATCAACTGGCCGTTGCTGCAGGCACTGGCCGAGCGACATCCCGCATGGTCGTTTGTGTTCGTCGGCGACCAGCAGCGTCAGCCCGAAGTCGCGGACAGCGTCGCGCGCCTGCGGCATCTGCCGAACGTCTACATCCTGGGCGGCCGGCCGACGGCCGAGCTACACAGTTACGTCCAGCACTTCGACGTGTGCCTGATGCCGTACGAGATCAACAGTACACGCACTACATCTACCCGGTGAAGGTGCACGAATATCTCGCCTCCGGCAATCCCGTCGTCGCGTCTCCGCTGCCGAATCTCCGGGAGTTTGCCGACGTCGTGACGTTCGCCGGCGAGGCCGATGAATGGTCCGACGCCATTACGCGAGCGCTGATGACACGTGCCGACGGATGTGCCAGGGATGCGCGGCGGGCCATCGCCAGCCGCCATGACTGGTCGACTCTGGCGGGCAGGGTGATATCGATTCTGCAGACGCGTCTTCAATCGGGCGCGGCGCAATGACGGACAGGGGAGCCTCCGCGGCGGCGATTGCGCTTGATGCCAGTGCCGCGCCGCGTTCGGTTCGCCACGAGGCGCTTGGTGCCCAGGTCTTCCGCGGGAGCTGGATCAGTCTGGTTGCGCAGGCCACGCAACTTGCCCTCCGGCTGATCTCGACCATCGTCCTCGCACGGCTCCTGACGCCTGATGCGTATGGACTGGTCGCGATGGTGGCGGTGGTGACTGGGTTCATCGGATTGTTCAAGTCGCTCGGCCTGGCGACGGCGACCATTCAGGCTCCGCAGCTTACGCATGCCGAGTTGAACGGACTGTTCTGGCTGAACGTGGGCTTTGGCGCCGCCGCCCTGATCGTCGCCGTTGCTGCCGCTCCTCTCATGGCGATGGTGTATGACGAGCCTCGAGTCACGCCGCTGATCGCGGCCTTGTCGGTGACATTTCTCATCGGCGGGCTCAGTGTTCAGCACCATGCCTTACTGCGCCGCGAGATGAAATTCGGGACGACTGCCTGGATTGAGATATCCGCGCTGGCCGTGGGCACGGCGGCCGCCATCGTGTTTGCGAGTCAGGGCGCTGGCCCATGGCCCTTGTCGGCGGATACATGGTCACCGAAATCGTGAGCCTTGTCCTCGTGTGGCACAGGGTGAACTGGCGACCGACCCGGCCGAGGTTCGACGCCAAGATTGGCGAGATGGTCGCGCTCGGACGGGACCTGACGCAGTTCAACGTGCTGACCTACTGGGCCCGCAATCTGGACAACTTCCTGATCGGGCGTTTCTGGGGCGCTGCGCAACTGGGGCTCTATAGCAGGGCATACCAGCTCCTCCTCCTTCCACTCCAGCAGGTGACGAGTCCGCTCTCGAGCGTCGCCATCTCGGCTCTCAGCCGGCTGAATGGTGAAGACGAGCGCTACCGGCAGGCGTACACGCGCCTCCTTGAAAAGATCGCCGTCGTCTGCATGCCGATGACGACGTTCCTGTTCGTCAATGCCGGGCCGGTCGTCGACCTCCTGCTCGGACCTAAGTGGCATGAGGTTGCGCCGGTGTTCATGCCGCTGGCGATCGCCGGTATGGTGCAGCCAGTCTCTGCGACATTTATCTGGATGCTCGTGAGCCAGGGCCGGCGCGCCGATCTCCGCTTGTGGAGCATTGTCGGTTCCGGACTGTCGTGTGCAGCCATCGTGGCGGGCATATCCCACGGCGTGATTGCCGTGGCGATGGCGTATGCGGCATGCGAGTTGTTCGTGCGGGCACCGCTGCTGGCATGGCTGGTGGGCCGACGCGGACCCGTGCGCGTCACCGACGTGCTCGCGGCGATTCGCCCGGGATTCCTGGCAGCCGTGGCGATCTTCATCGCGTGCAGCGCGCTGTCGTTCGCTGTACCGGTCGAGGGCGTGCGATTGCTGGCGCTATCGACCGGCGTTGCGCTGCTGGCGGCAGGAGGCGTGCTTCTGGGCCTTCCGTCCGGGCGGCGGGTATGTGCCGACGTCGTGAGCCTGGTCAGGTCCTCCGCAACGAGGCAAGAGAGCCGTGCTGAAGCTGTACTACTTCAAGAGCGCTGACGGCGTCCCGAATTTTGGTGACGAGCTCAACCCGTGGATGTGGCGGAAGCTGCTCGGTGACTACGTGGTCAGCGAGAGCGACACTGTCCTCGCCGGCATCGGCACGCTGTTGAACGAACGGTTTCCCCGCGCGCGCCGGACGCTCGTGTTTGGGGCCGGAGTCGGGTTTGGATCGGGCGTCCCGCGCGTGGACGACTCCTGGACGTTCTACTGCGTGCGGGGACCGCTTTCGGCGCAGGCGCTCGGGTTATCGCCTTCGTATGCCGTGACCGATCCCGCGCTGTTTCTCGCCGCGCTCCTGCCGAAGCAGGCAGCCCCAGCGATTCACAAGTTCTCCTACATGCCTCACTACCGTAATGCCAGCGACCACTGGGCCTCGGTGTGTCGTGCATTAGGGTTCGGGTATATAGACCCACGGGAACCGCGGGACTCAGTCCTCGACGGGATTCGTCGCAGCGAAGTGCTCGTTACCGAGGCGATGCATGGTGCGATCGTGGCGGATTCGCTCGGTGTTCCGTGGATCACGGTCAGGACCGCAGGTGCGGGCACCCTCGCGTTCAAGTGGCGTGACTGGTGCAGCTCGCTCGGCCTTTCCTACCAACCGCATCGCGTCGTCCCGATCTTTCCCACGTCGAGGTCGACTCTGAAGCTGACAGTGAAGAAGGCCATGGCGACGGCGCAGCTCTCATGGATTTCCCGAACCGCGCATCCTCAGCTGAGCGATCCGGTTGTTCGCGCCGATCGGCTTGCACAGCTCCACGATCGGCTCGAACGCCTCAAGCACACGCTGCGCGGGTGAGACGCACGACGGAGTGATTCAGATATGGCCTTCACGCTCAACCTGCCCTACACGGTGTGCTACCCCGTTACCCAGTTCGCGCGGCGCCTGCGCAGCCAACCCGGCACGGCCCAGGACGATCAGGCTTCGTATTTCGAGCAGCAATACCGCGACACGAATCTGCGCTACCAGACGCACATGCACGATCTCGACGTGTCGGGGAAGATCGTGCTCGATGTTGGAAGTGGTCTCGGTGGTCGTGCGCTCGGCTGGTTGGATCTCGGGGCCAGGCACGTCACCAACATCGACATCAATCGGCAGGAGCTTGCGGTCGGCGAGGCGATCCTGCACGAACGCTACGCCGATCGATCGTCACAAGTGGTCTACCGTCATCCCGACGACATGACGGGCGTGAGCAACGGAGATGTGGCGATTCTCTTCGACTCGTTCGAGCACCTCGTCGATCCTGGTGCGCTGCTGCAACAGGTGCACGGCTGGCTGCGACCGGGCGGCGTCCTCTGGGTGGGCTCGATCGGCTGGTACAACTACTTTGCGAGTCACTGTACCAGCGCGCATATCCCGATTCCCTGGTGCCAGGTTCTGTTTTCCGAGACCGCGATCATCAAGACCATTCGAACGCTGCTGCGGAGCCCTGGATACACGGCCACCGTCTGGGAGCGGATGGAAGGGCTTGGACGCTGGGACTCGGTGACCACTCTACGGGATCGGCCGGGTGAGCCTTTGAATATGTTGTCGCTTCGGAAGATTCGACGCGTGATGAAGGCGTCACCTTTCGAGGTGCGGCAGTTCCGCGTCTACGGGTTCAGTGGAAAAGGCAACAGGCTCGCGCCGTTGCTGTCGCCGCTGGCGAAGGTGCCGGTTCTGCAGGAACTGATGCACTCCTACTACTCAGCGCTGCTGATGAAACCAGCCTCGCCGTCGTATCCGGGATAGGCCCGCGCTCACGACACGGCAAGTGTGTGACTGCGCGCACCCGTGACGTCGATCGTCGCCACGCCAGACATCGATACTCGCAGCGTGCGAGAGTCACCCCCGTTCAATCGGTACTGCCACGTCCGTGACGGATCCAGGTCAGCGACGATCACGCGCGTTGATCCCGCTGAACTCTGCCACTGGACACTGAAGCCGGTCGAGCGCAGCCGCGCACTGCGCAGTTGACCGGGGTTGCCGGCGTTGTAGGCTCCGAGCCCATTGGGCAGTCCTTCGATGCGCGAGCTTGGCGCGGCATTGAAGAGCACGACCATGTCCGGCTGTCCGGCTCTGTGAACCACAGTGCCTTCGACGCGGTCTGACGAGGTCACCAGATTGACGTCTGCCGGCGCCGAACCACCGTACGCCTGGACGACGTTCAGGAACGTGTGCCATGCCCCTTCCGCTGCCGGCGCGATACGCACGTGCCACTTCCGCTGATCGTCGCGAACCGTGGCGGCGGCCCATTTCTGAGATTCATCGACCGTGCTGACCGTCCGCTCCCGTGGCAGCAGCATGGTGACTCTGACTGCGTCGGTTGGCGTCTGCCACGCGATCGTGTCACCGGAGATTGATGGGTTCACCGGCATGTGGATGATCCACTGTCGAAGGGCAGGCGAGCCCATGATGGTGTTGCGATCTGTCGCCGAGTAGCGCTCGAACCTGGGAAGCTGACGAGGATGTTCCGCGTGGCTTCGATCGAAGACGACGATCGCATCGGCGCCTCCGCCGGTTGCCGGCAGATACACGAGGCTCCTGGTCCATTCGTGGAGGAACGTCGGAGGCGGCTGGTAGTAGCTGTCCGCGTACTTCTGTCCTCCCGTGGTCCCTGCGACGTAGGCGTAGGTGCCCGCGGCATCCCATTCGGCCCCCGCCACGTCGCGGAACTCGAGCATCGAGCCGAAGCCCGAATGCAGCAACGTGTTGACGCCTTCCCCAGTGATGCCAGGCCCGCCGTAAGTGAGTGGGTGAGTAACGGCCCACGCCCCTCTTCGATACAGCTGAAAGTCCCCAACGTAGGCCACCTGATGATCGACGTAGGGCTGCTGTGCCGGAAAGTGCGCGCCGAACATCGAGGAGTTCTCGTCCCAGCCGTTGCGGACGACCAGCAAGCCCTGTCCCTGGGCAAACCACGCCCGTGGCAGGGCGCTGCTCGGAGCAGCCGGCGCATACGGGTTGTATGTGAGAAACATCCGAGCCATCGGCTCAGCGGTCTGATAACCGGCGACCCCATATCGCGTGGCCAGCCGCGACACCAGGTCCTGTGCGTATGGAGCCGTAGCGGGATCGCCGAGTCCGGCCAGAATGCCGTTGGTCGTCTGCCACGCCGAGAGCCTCCCCTGGAAGATGCCCGGATGCTCGGTGTCGCCCCATTGATACGACTGCTTCAGGTCTGGAGTGATGAGGTGGACCGGGCGAGTCACGGCACTCGAGATCCATCGCGCGATCTCGGGGAAGTATTGCCGGCCCGTCGCGGTCCGGACTCCTTCGGCTCCCAGCAGCAGCAGGCGCACCGTTCCCAGGTTGTAGTCGGTCCCCTCGATCCATTCGCCGCCGTTGGCCATGGTCACGTAATCGAGGATTGCATTCCGAAGCGTCGATCGGTCGCGGGCGGTCGCGTTCAACCCGCCGACGTACGGGCGATTGATGAACTCGGTCGCTTGTGGATTGTGATCGGCGGTTGCGGCGTACAGGAAGGCGAGACCGAAATAGGTACCCACGGTCTGGTCGGAGTCGGCCGTGCGAACGGGAGCGGCCGGGCTCGACGGGTTCGTGAGCGCCGCGGTGAACATCTCATTCAACTTCGCGAGGAACGCGGAGCGCTGGGCGCTCGAGAGGGCTGGATAGAGCCAATCGTAGAGCAGGACATTCTCCAGGGCGTACTCGCGCGCGTAGTTGCCAGTGAGACTGCGTCCCGTGAGCTTCAGGAAGGACGTTTCCACCTCGTTCCACGCCAGCTCGACGTACTGACGATCGCCCGTGATCTGGAACATCAAGGTGGCCCAAAGGCCGGTGTCCGCGTAGCGGCACTTGCACTCAGCGTTGGTCTTGATGAGCTTGTAGTACCTGACCGCCCAGCGTGCGAGGCGACGCAGGACTCGCTTCGTAGTCGGCGCGCATCTGGGACCAGACGGCCTGGCGCTCTGGCGTCCAGATGAGACGTGGCTCGCGCCCTGTAGGCGAACCCAGTTGGGCCAGCCGGACGCCTCCCGGCGCCTGGCGCGCTTCCGGATACTCGACGATCGTCGCCGAACCCATCGCGAGGAGGAGCGCGGCCATCGTCAGCGACAGCCTGCGATGTCGCGGCGTCGGCTGATGAGGAAGACGGGGGAGTCGATTGTGCTGCCGCATTTCGTGGTGTCTCACAGCACTGCACCTATCGGGCCGGAGAAAGCCAGTGTATCGCGTCCGAAATAGCCGGGCTTGCAGTGCCATCTCGGCCGTGAGTATGGCGCCGCGCGCTAGAATCGACAGCGAAATGTTGCGCAGCATCATCGGTGTTCGTCTCAATGTGCGATGGCGAAAACGGGCCGGATGGCTCGGGAGCCACCTTCGTCAACGCGTTCCCCAGGCTCCTCGCAAGAGCCAGATCGAAGCCGTCGCGCGAAACACCAACAGTCTCGGCGTGCAGAAGCTCGACCTTGCCTACGGCGAGGTCGGAGGTGTGCGCATGCCCGATGACGTGAGGTCGTCGGCCGATCTCGGCGATCTGTACGCATGGCTCGTGCAGCAGCGCCGGCCGGCAACGGTGGTCGAATTCGGATCGGCATTCGGCGTGAGCGGGATGTACTTCGCGAGCGGCCTGATGGCGGCCGGGTCCGGTCATCTCTACAGCTTCGAGATCAATCGCGAATGGGCGGACATCGCCGAGCGCAACATCCGGTCGATCGGCAACTGCCTGACCCTGACGCGAGGCACGTTCGAGGATCACGTCGAGAAGGTTGTGCCCGGGACGATCGATCTCGCGTTCGTTGATGGCATCCATACCTATGAATTCGTCAAGGCCCAGTTCGACGCGTTGCGGCCGCGCATGTCCAGTGGCGGGATGATTGCCTTCGACGATATCGACTTCAAGCGGCCAGGGTCGCGGATGCGCGAGGCCTGGGAGGAGATCGCCGCGGACCACCGCGTCGCGGCCGCCGTTGAAGTGAACGGCCGCGTCGGGTTGGTGGAACTCGCGTCTCCCCCGCCTACGGGGTAGACGTCACGCTCACCGAGTGAGCGCCGACGCCTGTGATGTTCACCGAGCCAACCCCTTGGGCACTGACCGTCAGCGCGGCCTCCGGGCCGCCGTCAACACTCACGCGCCAGCTTTTCGATGGCACCAGATCGAAGAGCAGCACACCGGTCGCGGCACTGGCCGAGGTCCACCGCACGACGTAACTGTTCGACCGCAACCGCACGGCATTCAGCATCGAGTCCGCATTGGCGTCGAAGACCGAGAGCGCTCCCTTGCGGGTATCCGGAAGCGCCTGTCCCGATGAGGCGTTGAACATCAGGACCATGTCGTCGTGGCCGCCGCGTCGCACCAGGACGCCCTCGGCATTCTTGTCCTCGCTGCGGAGCAGACCGTTCGACAATGTCGTCGGCGCATCGAACGCCTGGACGACATTCAGGAAGGTGTCCCACTGCTGGTCGACGCTCGGCACGACTCGAACCTGCCACTTTCGCTCGGCGAGGGGGACCCTGCTCGTCCACAGCGTGCGCTCGTCGTACACCAGGCGACGCTGTTGCTGCGGCAGGAGAGTGGTTACCTCGATCTGCTGACCTTCAGGTGTAGCCCACGAGATAGCGTCGGACGACAACTCGGGCTCGACCGGTGAATGAATCACCCACTGTTTCAGTGCCGGCATGTCGAGAATCGCGCTCTGTTCATCGGGGCTGGCGCGACGGTAGCGCTCGAACTTTGGCAGTTCCATCGGATGGTGCGCATTCGTCCGGTCGTAGACCACGAGCGTATCGGAGCGCTTGTCCTTCGACGGCAGATACACGACGCTGCGTGTCCACTCGTGCAGGAATGTGGGCGGCGGGTCGTAGGCGCCCTCCAACGACTTCTGCCCCGCGGTCGTTCCGGCGATGTAGGTGTAGCTGCCGCCCGCGCCGTGCTCGTAGGCGGTGACACGCTTGTACTGCGCCATCGAGGAGAAGCTCCCGATGATCATCGAGTTGGTACCGTCGCCGCGGAGCGAGGGACCTGCGTACGAAAGCGGGTGAGTCACGGCCCAGGCGCCCTTGCGGTATATCTGGAAGTCACCGAAATAGCTGACCTGGTGATCGACTGCCGAATGCTTGATCGGCATGTGAACGGCGACAAGCGTACTGTCGTCCGTCCAGCCATCACGGACCACGAGCATGCCCTGGCCGGGCGAGAAGCGTGACAGCGGCAACGAATCAGGGGTGGTCATGCGCGCGTACGGATTGAACAGGAGGAAGAAGCGGGCCCATGGCTCGCTCGAGAGGTATCCCGTCACGCCGTACTGTTCGGTGATGTCGTACACGAGCTGCTGAATGTACGGTCCGCTCCTCGTATCGTCCTGCGTCAACCCCGCGAGGATGCCGTTGGTCGTCTGCCACGAGAACAGACGGCTGGCGACTTGCCGGGGATTCTGCTCGTCTCCCCATTGGACCGACCCTTTGAGATCCGGCGTCATCATGTAGACCTGTCTGAGCGCAGCATCGTCGAGGAAGGTGGTGACTTCGGGAAAGTGGTCGACTCCTGTCGCTGTCTTGACGCCTTCGGCTCCGATCGCGAGCAGGCGCACGGTCCCGAGGTTGTATTCCGATCCCTCCATCCATTCGCCGCCCGCCGCGAGCTCGCTGACGTACTGCTTGATGGCGTTACGGAGCGTGGTTCGTCCGGAGCCGGTGGCATCGAGGCCGCCGATGAAGCTGCTCGAGAACAGCTCCAGCCCGGCCGGGTTGTGGTCGCCGGTGGCGAGCGCGAGAAACGCAAAGCCGAAGTAGCTGCCAACGGTCTGATCCGTGTCGGCCGTTCGAATCGGGACCTTGCCGGTGTACTGGTTTCCTGCTGCCAGCAGCGAGAACATCTCGTTGAGTTTCGACAGGAACGTCTGGCGCTGAGTGGCGGTGAGCCCTGGGTACAGCCAGTCGTAGATCAGCACCATCTCCTGGGAGTATTCGCGCGCGTAGTTACCCACCAGCGCCCTGCCCGTAGACTTCAGGAAACCTGCGGTGAGGCGTGTCCAGGCGAGATTCACGTATTTCGCATCGCCAGTGATCTGGTACATCACCGTTGCCCAGATCCCGTTGTCGCCGTACCTGCACGCGCACTCGGCGTTCCTTTTCAGGATTCCGTACCACTGGGCGGGCATCGACCGCGAGTTCATTTCGTAGTCGGCTTTCATGCGCGCCCACACGCCTTGTCGCTCCGCCGTCCAGAGAAGCTTTGGCGAACGACCCGTGGGTGAGACTGCGGCGTCGACTGCCGTTTCGCGGATTGCACCCGACGCGAGAAGCAGACAGAGCACGGGAATGGTCGTGAGAGTGCGAAGGCCGACGCCAAAAATCATTAATCCCCCTAACTTTGGACTAATCGGTCAACACTGCCTTCTTCTTCACCCGTGCCGCAGGGGGGGGCGGCAGAAGGTAGTCGCGATAGCGTCCGGGGTTCCCGTGCGCGCCGGCTTCGGCGGCGCGCACGATGTTCACCATTTCACGCGCGGTCACGTAGTGCAGACGATAGCGGCGGCCATCGTTGAACTCGCGATTGATGTCCTCGTGAAGGGCCTCCATCTTCGGACCCAGCAGGACTGCTGCATTTCGCTCGGGTGCGCCGTGGGTGTGGAGCTTGACGAACACCCACTCGGGGCGGCCATGTACTCCGATGCCGGCGTCGACCCATTTTCGGAATCGTCGCAGGACTGGCGCATAGCCCGGTGAACCGTCGATTGCACCAACGTCCAGACCCGGAGCCACACCACACACGCGACGATCCCAGTCCAACGCGATCGGGCCCTGGACCAGCAGCAGACTGTCGCTCGGTGGTGTCCGCGCGGCCTTGGCGGCGATGCCGAAGTCGTGCGACCGCGCGCGATCGGGATCGTCGACTGCGTAGTAGACGGAGTTGACGGTGCGAGTCTGCGAAATGTCCGGAGCAGCCGGCTGTGTGAAGTCGGCGTAGCAGCCGGTCTCGCGCAGCACCGTGAGCTCGTTGTTCACTCCGCAGCGACGACCGTCAGGTCGTGCATTGTCGAGCGCCCAGTTGCCATGGATGAAGCCGTAGAGCACGGTGCCGTCGGGTGCGGACGTCAGCAGCCCATGGTCCGTGGCTAACCGCGTCTTGAACTCGAGCAGCGTGCTGCGCAGGCCCTCCGAGGTGTCGCCGTCGTGGTGCAGATGGATCTCGACCTCGCCGAGGCCGGCCTCGCAGAGAGCCGACAACCGATCCAGGTGCTCACGCCGGTACTGCTCGGCGGGAAAGAAGAAGGTGTGCCGGGGCGGCCGTCCATCGGCATCGGCAAATCGAGCTGCCAGTTTCGGCAGGCGCTCGCACCATGCGTCCATACGGGCGCGCTCGACCGTAAGTCCTGGATCCCCATGCGCCGGTTCGAAGTGGTCTGCCATGCATAGCAGAACATCGACCGGCCCATCCCTGGACACCCGCACCCGGTCGCGGCGAGACCGTAAAAGTCCCGGAAGCCAGAGATGAGCGTTGCGCGGAAGTCTCACGGTCTCAGAACACCTCGAGGTTGGTTGACGTCGTGTGCTCGGTGATTGGCTCGCTCGGGTCACTCAGCACAGCGACGTTGAAGGCCGATTGGGTCGCACGGAAGCCAGCCAGTCGAATCGCATCGGGTGGCACCGTGTCGAGGTTCGGGGCCGTCACGATCGATTGGCCGCCGCTACGCTCGAGCGCAAACGCGCGAAGCGCACCGAGGGCTTCCGCGTGATGGTCATGAAGGTACACCGCATCCAGCGATGGCACGTCCTCGGCGCCAGCGAGGGTGAGGACCTCGGAACGCACCACCAGCGCGGCACCCAGCGTCACGCCGCCCGTGGTTTGCGCAATCGCGAAGTAGGCCCCGCGCGGGTCTCTAGCGTAGTGCCTGGCCTGCTCGATCGTCGGCTGACTCCAGACGACCGTCGCGCCGCCACGAGGCTTCGCGGCCGCGACGAACTCCTCCACCGTGGCTTGTCGCGCGATGGCCGTCGAGTGTGCCCGGCGGCCGGGGCCGCCTGCATAGTCCGGAGCGTGGCCAGCCGTTTGAACGTCCATCCTCTGGCAGTAGCCGACCGGACCAGCGGCCGTTCCGATGGCGCGCCCGGCTCGGTAAAGGTGACGATTGGACGATCCGCGATCTCCACGATCCGAGAGGCCAGCTCGGTTCCGATGCGCGCACCACGGTAGTCAGGATGCACCGAGAAGAACGACAACACGTAGATGATCGCGACTCGATCGCCGATCAGGACCTGCCGAGGAATCAAGGCGACGAATCCGATTGTCCGCCGCCCATCGGTTGCGAGCACCGCTCGTGGCCGCACGGCTCCCGGGAACGCCAGTTGCCACCTGACGTACCAATCTGAGTAGCGAAGACAGGGCGGCCCCCATGCCTGTCGCAGAAGCGCGGCGGCCGCGGTGGCATGGGCGGATGGGTCCGCGTCGTGGAACTGGATGCCCGAGCGGAGGGCTCCCACGTCTCGCCGAGCGCACAGCAGCATTCAGCATGTCGCCGATACCCTGGAGGCAAACTCGGGCGCGTCCCGCATGATATCCGGCCAGTCTTCCGGATGCTCGCCGTGCTGCGCCAGGAAGGCATGCACCCAGCGCTCGAGGCCGAACGCGATGCAGACGCTGTGCATCGGCCCTCCGGCCGTCCACGTGCATCGTGAACGCGCGCCCGAAGAAGTCGGTGTGATAGTTCAGCGAGCCGACCGCCACCCGCTCGGCCGTCCGGGCAGCACCAGCGAAATCTCGTATTTCGTCTCGGAGCTGAGCTGGAAAGTACGTCTTGGCCACGGCATCCGGTGCGATGAAGAAAGGATCGCTGGCCGTTCGGATTTCGACCCGAAACCGTGCTGGTCCAGGAGATCCGCGATCCTCTGCAATCGCGGTCGTCCGCGCTGCAGCACGTCCTCTCCGTGTCCCATGAAGACGACCTCACGCATCGTGAAGTCCCAGAGGCGGCGCAGGTCGCTGGTGTTCGCCTGCCTCGTAGCGGAAGCACGAGCCGCACACGCCGTGCGCAGTTCCCGCGGCGGGGATGGTCTGGTTCTGATGCAGGTGATAGATGTGGTAACAGCCGCTGGCGAGAGGCAGACCTCAGGGGTGACCATGTCGGCCGAGCGCGCGATCGTCGAGGCGGTCCAGCGTCGTCGTGCCTCGGCCCTGAAGCTATCGATGACCTCGAGATCCTCGCGCAGATGGCTCGCAAACGTGACGTTCTGCGGAAACGAACGGAAGTAGTCGCACCGGGCCAGGACCTGCGTCGGAATCAGTGTGGGCGTTCGTATGGGCTGCGCATCCCAGATGTCGCCGAGCTGGGTGAAGAGACGGTCGAGTGACATGAACACCGCCAGCGGAAGTCCCGTCAGCGCGACCTGACCAGTGCCCAGGATGTGGACATCGTCGAGGGTGCCGGCACCACGGAACACCGGGCTTTCGAACGACGCGCTTCGGAAGATCACCTTGCGCTGCAGCCGCCGGAGGCTTCGCTGCATCCGATCGGCGAGCGCGCGCACGTCTTGCCCGAGCCGCTCTGCCTGCTCGTCCGGGACGTCGCACTCGAGTACGGCGCCATCGGCATCGAATCGTACGTTGCGGATGTCCGGCGACAGATACGCGACCTGCTTCTGAATCTCTTCCTGAGCCATCTCGTGCGCGCGGCCCTCCAGCGCGACCATCAAGCGCACGCAGTACTCTCCTTGAGACGGACGATCAGCTCGCCCAGCGACCGGACGGACCGTGCGACGATGAACTCTTCGTCGGGAATGGTGACCTCCCACTCGGCTTCGAGTTGCAGCAGGAGCTCGAGTGATCGGAGCGACGTGAAACCGGCGTCGTAGAAATCTTCATCCGGCGTGATGTCCCCGATGTGCCCGGTCTCGCGCACGAGTGTCATGACTCGTGCAAGGTCGTGTTCATTTGCCGACTCGGCGTGCATCCATTCCTCCTTCGCCTTTCAGGCTCTGAGCCGTTCGCCGCCCGTGTTGCGCTCCACCATCGGACGGCTGGTCCCCATCACGGCGCGCGCGGGATTGCCTGCGACGACGGCGTGTGCGGGCACGTCGTTCATCACGACCGCCCCAGCCGATACCACGCTGTGATCTCCGATGGTGACGCCCGGGTGGATGATCGCGCGGCCGCCAATCCAGACGTTGTCCCCGATGGTGATCGGCCGCACATCGCTGTCTGCAGCGGCGAGTCCCGCGCGTCGTGCTTCGGCATCCAGCGGATGGCCAGACGAGTCGAACATCCACACGTCGCTGGCGATCCGACAGTGCCGTCCAATGGTGATCCGCTTGCCGATCGAGAACCGGCATCCGTGCCCGATGCCGGTGTGATCCCCGATCACGAGCGTCGGATCCGAGACGTAGCGAGCGGCGAAAGTGATGCTGCACTTGCCGTCCATCAGCACGTCATCCCCGACGACGAGGTTGCCGCGTCCCTGAATCCAGTGGAGGTACACATTGGTCCGCACGCCGCGTCCGCAGGACCGGCAGGACGCCTTGAAGAGCGGCTCGCACACGAAGACACGATAGAGGAAGAACACCATGCCCCTGGCTGTCAGAAAGCACCACAACACGGGCCGGGCGATGCGGCCGGTGACGGCGGGCAGCGTGAACGTAGACACCGCTCGCCGCACCCCGCGAGTGGCCCGCGCGACGCGAGAATCCGAGACGGACAAGGTGTGACGAAGCTCGGCGATCACGCTACCTCGCCGTCCGCTGCCAGACGCCCTGCTGGCCACCCGACGCCCAGCGCCAGAAGCCGACGAGCAGCGCCGCGTTCATGGCGGTGAACATCGTTGCCAGGCGCAGCGGCCTGAACCCGGGATGTGTGCCTGTGGCCAGGCCGAGGAGTGCCAGTCCATATCCGAGGACCTGCACAGTCATGGTCAGTTGATAGAGCGGAACGTTGATGAGCGCGAGATTGGTGACGAAGGCGCGCGATCAGCAGGAACGGGCACAGCCAGCGAAGGACCTTGTGCGAGAAGAACGTGAACGCGGTCCAGCCCTGGCCCGGGTTCAGCAACCCTCGCAGCCGGATGATGCTCTGGAAGCCCCCGGCGCCGATGCGGGAGCGGCGGCTGAACTCCGTGCTGAAATCGTGGGGCGTCTCTTCGTAGGCAATTGCATGATCGTCGTAGACGATCTCGCAGCCGGAGCGCAGGCGAGTCACGAGCGGAATCACGAAGTCATCGACGATCGTGTCATTCCAGATACCCGCGAAGCTCGATCGGCGGATGGCGTAGATGGCGCCATTGGCACCGAGCAGCGCACCGAGGCGTCCCTCGCAGGTTTTCAGGAAGGTCTCGTAGCGCCAATAGAGGCCGTCGACATTGCGGCCCGTTGCGGGATCGGTGAGCACGAGGTGGCCGCACACGATCCCGACGCGCGGGTTCTCGAACCACCTGACGATGTGCCGGAGCGCGCTGCGGTCGGTGAACGTGTTGGCGTCCGAGAGAAGAACGATGTCGCCGCGCACGTGCCGGAACGCCGCGTTGAGGACGGTGGCTTTCCCTCGCCGGAGCGGCGACTGGAGGAGGCGGATCCGCCGGTCTTCGAATGCGCTGACGATCCGCGCTGTCGCATCGTTGCTGCCGTCGGAGGCGATGACGACTTCGAGGCGGTCGGCCGGATAGTCGAGCGCGAGGGCGTTCTCGATTCGTGGCGCGATGACCTGCTCCTCGTTGTACGCGGCGATGAGCAGCGACACCGACGGCAGGTCGTCCTCGGCAAGCGCAGGGCTCGTGGCCAGCCGACCGAAGAGTCGTGACAGTCCCCAGACGACGATCGGATAGATGGCGTACGCGTAGACAATCAGCGCGACACACACCCAGAACATGATCTCGATAGTCGTCATGAACGCCTTTACATTCCCGTCGGCTACATCAAAACCATCGCCGACGGCTGGTGACTATCGCCGGCGGAGTCCGGAGATCGGCGCCGCACGATGCGCGCCGGCACGCCGACGACCGTGCAGTGCGGCGGCACGTCGTGCACGACGACGGCGTTCGCACCGACGCGCACATCGCTACCTATGTGTACGCTGCCGATGATCTTCGCGCCCGCGCCGATGAACACTCCATCGCCCAGCACGGGCGCCAGCCGGCGGTCGGCTCCGATCGTGACCTGATGCTCGACGTGGATGTCAGAACCGCCACGGACGGAGCTGTTGATGACGACCCCTGTTGCGTGGATGAGGACCAGACGAGGCCCGAAATTCGCACCACAGCCGATGATGCAGTTGTTCAAGACCGAGTTCAGCTTGTTGAATATCCACGCGAGTGGCGTCAGATGCCGTCGCGTGGCCCATTGCATGAGCCGATACAGCACCATGGCGGCCGTGCCGTCGGTCGCCAGCGTCCTGAGCAGGGCCTTCCAATCCGTGCGCTCGTAGTTCCACTCAGCCTTCGCGCGGATGTCGCCGAGGACCAGCTGGGCGAGTGTCATGACCGCGCCCCCTCGGATTGCGCGGCGCGCACGTTCATTGCCGCCGGCGCGCGTCGATGGGCAGTGGCGATCGTCGATGCAAACACGGCGAGCAGTTGACGCGCGGCGTCCTCAAGCGAGGTCGGCCTCACGCTCCTCGTCGACAGGGGCAGCCGCCAGCGACTCGACGATCGCATCGGCGAGGGCATCCGGGTCACCTGGTGGGACGAGACGATCGGCGAGCGGATCGGCGATCTCCGGAATCCCGCCGACGTGCGGTGCAATGAATGGCGTACCAGCCGCCGCCGATTCGAGCAACACATTGGGGACGCCTTCCGACCGACTGGAGAGCACCGTTCGATCGGCGGCGCGATACCAGTCGGGCAGGGTGGCATGGCTGACCGCGCCGACGAACGTCACGCGATTGGTCAGGCCACTCCCCGAGCAGACACGTTGAAGCCTGGCCTTCAGCGGACCATCGCCGACCAGATACAAGTGGAAATCCGACCGGGTCTTCGCGCGGGCGCACGCGGCAAGCAGGATCTCGAGGCCTTTGACGGGGACGAGATGCCCGACGTAGAGGAGCATCTGCCCGGCCTGACGAATTCCCAGCCGCCGGCGGGCCTCGATGCGCGATCCCGGAGTGAAGCGCGTCAGATCGACGCCGCGGTATACGACCTGAACCTTGTCAGCGGGCAGCGCCCAGCGGCCTAACGCCCGCTTCAGGTCCTCGCTGACCGTCACGATGGCATCGGCGTCCTCGAGGACTTGTCGAATCAGGCGCGCGCGGCCCTCTTCGCGGCCGAGCAGGAGGATGTCGCTGCCGCCGACCATCACGACACCCGGAACACCCAGTCGGCGAGCGAGCGCAACTGCGGCGTGCCCGTCGGGGTGCGCCCAGTAGCCGACGACGACGTCCGGCGCGAACCCCTGCAGGATCTCATCGACGGAGCGGCGAATCGACCATCGCAGGAAGGCGCCGTAGTAGCTCCGCAACGCGCGCGGCGTGTAGTAATACACCGGGTGTTGAATCTCGATGCCGTCCAGTCGACGGGCGTGTTGCCAGCCGCGCGACTGCCGGCGCGCGCGCAGTGCGATCGGCCATGGCACTGGTGCTACGACCTTGACCTCGTGCGAGGAACCGAACGCGCGGACCATTTCGTAGTTGAACGCCCCTCGCCCCGGCAGGAGAGGTGATGGAAATACGGTGGTCACGAGCAGCAGCTTCACAGCGTTATGCCTCGTACGCGGTCTGTGGCTCGGGCGTCCGCCCCGTCCGGCGGCTGCTGTGTGTCGAACGCTCGCAAGTACATCTGCTCGTACGCGTCGACGGTGTGACGCAGATTGAATCGCTCCTCGACGCGGCGTCTGGCTTCTTGCCCCATCCGTCGGCAGGCATCCGGCTGCCTGAGCATCCAGAGCATCGCGTCCGCGAGTTCCTCGGGTGAGCGTGGTGAGTACCAGCAATCCGGTCGTTCCGTGCGAGACCACTTCAGGTGTCCCACCCACACGGGTCGCGATCACCGGCAGCCCGGTTGCCATCGCTTCCAGCAACGTGAGCGACACGCCTTCGCTGGTCGAGGCCAGGACGAAGAAACTCGCGCCGCTCAGCGCCGAGGCCACGTCATCGAGGTTGCCGCGCACGCGTACAGCACGGCCGAGACGCAACCGATCGATGGTCGCTTCCACCTCGGCCCGCAAGGGGCCGTCGCCGACGAGATCGAGCCGGAAACCGGGCTCACGATCGACTACGCGCCTGGCCGCCCGGAGCAGCGTCAGCGGATCCTTGACAGCGCTGAGACGCGCGACGCTGACGGCCCTGGGAGGTTCATCGACCGGCCCGGACCAGTAGGGAAACGCATCGATATCGATGCCGTTGGTGATCACCGAGACCTTGGCGGCATTGGCCGACTCGACGTCGTGCCAGATCGCGGCGCAATCGCTCGAGACGCCGACGAGGTCACTGCATAGATGGCACGCCAGCCGATTGGCGATCTGGCCGCGCGGACTGGTTGGAAAGTTCCGCCCATGCTTGGTGCTCACGGCGACCGGCACACCAGCCAGGCGCGCGGCCAGGGCACCGTGCAGGTGCGACTTGACGTTGTGCGCATGCATCACGTCAGCGCTGGCCTCTCGGAGTAACCGGGCAAGACGGAAGATCCGCGCTCCCATCCCGCCCGCTCGCGTGGGGCACACACTCGACCGGTATGCCGGCGTCGGTGAACCGTGATGCCAGGGCACCAGGGTGGTCGAGGCACACTACCCGCGGCGCGATGCGCGTGCGGTCGGCGTGTGTCGCCAGGTCGAGCACGACGCGCTCGAGTCCGCCGACTTCGAGCGATGCGACGACGTGGACGACGGTCAGTGGCGCGGACCTGGGCATCAGATACCTCGCCGAGACACCACGGTCTTGACGGTGCTCAGCACGATTAGCAGGTCCATGGCGAGCGACATGTTCTTGATGTAGAAGAGGTCGTACTGCAGCTTCTCCATCGAGTCCTCGACCGACGAGCCGTACGTGTAGCGAACCTGGGCCCAGCCGGTGAGGCCGGGTTTCACGATGTGTCGCTGTCCGTAGTACGGGATCTGCTCGGTCAGCTGCTGAATGAACTCCGGACGCTCGGGCCGGGGACCCACGAGGCTCATGTCACCGCGCAGGATGTTCCAGAGCTGTGGGAGCTCGTCGAGACGTGCCGCCCGTAGGAATCGACCGACCGTTGTCGTGCGTGTATCGCCTTCGCGGGACCAGACAGCGCCGGAGCTGGCCTCGGCATCGGTCCGCATCGAGCGGAACTTGTGGACCGTGAACACCCGGCCGCGTTCCCCGACGCGCTGCTGGTGATACAGGGCAGGCCCGGGAGACGACAGCCTCACCGCCAACCCGACGAGCAACATCAACGGGGCAGTCACCACAAGACCCACCAGCGAGATCACGATGTCGACCAGACGCTTGAGCGCGAGCAGGCGCGGCGTTGCCCGGAACCCGGCCGAGAAGATGAGCCAGCTGGGGCGCAGGTTCTCGATCGCGATCTTTCCGGTGTAGCGCTCGTAGACGGACGCGAGATAGTCGAACGTGACACCGCGCATCTTCATGTCGAGCAGCTGTGCCATCGGCAGGTTTCCGCGCGCATCCGCGAGGCTGACGACCACCCGATCGACTCGATGCTCGCGGATGATCGCCGGAATGTCAGCGATGTCGCCGAGCACGCGGAAGGCCCCGGTCCGGGCGTGTGAGCGGCGCCGGCCGTGACGAAACCGACGATCTCCAGTCCCAGCGAGTAGCGACGCTCGGTCAGCTCGGAGGCCAGCCCGACGGCCGCGGAGTTAGTCCCGACGATGACGAGCCGCTCCCGTGGTGAGACGCGATGGACGGCGGACTCGAAGACCACCCGCCAGCCCGGAATCGTGGCCATGACGACGAGCGTGGCGGCGATCACGACGCCAGGACCGACGCCGAGGTCCGGAAGCAGCGCGTAAACGACCGCCAGGATGATCGAGGCCGCGGCGAGCGAGTGAAACGTCCGGGCGAAGAGCTCGCGGCGGTTCGCGATGATCCGGAGATCGTAGAGGTCGGTGTAGTACAGGCAGATCTGGCACACCAGCGCCACCAGTGCGACGCGCAGAAATCCGCCGGCCGTACCGACGACTGACCAGGCCTCTGTCCCACCGACAACGATCGACGTGCCGATGAGTGATCCGACGATCAGGACCGATTCGAGCCCGATCAGCATCGTCGCGCGGGCATTTATGCTCTGTAAAAGAAACGTGAGCATGGCGCTACGCCTTTCGAGCCGGATATCGATACCGCGTGGCAATCGACGTCGATCGGTTCAGGACGACGCCGACAATCCGCTCGCGGCCGAGCGCCGCGACGGCGGATTCCACCGCGGCCAGCGGGGTCTGGCCTGCACGCACAACGACCACCACTCCGTCCACGAGGCCGGCGAGCACGCCTGCGTCGGGACAGGCGGCCAGCGGGGGCGCGTCGATGATGACCCAGTCCGCCCGTTGCGCCTGCTCCAGCAGCAGCGCGCGCAAACCGCCCGAGCTCAGTCGTTCCAGGGGATTGGCCTCGGGTGTACCGGCCGGCACGAGCGAGAGCGTGCTGGACAACCGGGCCGCATGGAGCGGGCTGTTGCCTGCGAGGCAATCCTTGAGGCCCGGACTCATGCGGGTACCGAAGAGCGAGTGGAGCGACGGTCGGCGCAGGTCGGCATCGATGAGGACGACCCGCTTTCCGTAGGCCTCGCTCAGCGCGCGCGCGAGGTTAGCTGCCGTAAGCGACTTGCCCTCAGCTGGCAGCGCGCTCGCGATCAGCACAGTGGTCAGTGGCCGGGTCTGCTGGACCTGATGGAGCTGAGCCGCCAACCGGCAATACGCATCGCTGACGTCGTAGCTGGCGTCGAACTCCTGCCAGGTTGCGTTGCTTCGCGCTTCGCCGCCGGGACGCATCTTCACGGGCGGACGGGTAGCGGTGGGATCGGGACGAGGAGCGTCCATGACCTGTGACAGCGGAATCGGAGCGGAGTGGGCCTTGGACATGGATGACTAAATCGCGAGCAGTGAGAATTTCCACACGATGAGCACGGCCGCAATCACGAGCGTGCCCGTGGCAAACGACAGGGTGATGACCTGGGTCCGCTTGCGGCGCCGTTCGAGGACCGTGCGGATGACTGGGACTTCGCCGAGCAACGGGAGCGCCAGAGCGGCGCGGATGTCTGCCTCGGAGCGTAACGAGGTATCGCGATACTCGAGCCAGCCGGCGAGGCCGGCGCCGAAGAGCAGTCCTGCCGCGAGGCCACCGAGGATGACGAGTGGCCGGTTGGGGCTGAACGGCCTTTCCGGTAAGCGGGCCGGATCGAGCACGTTGAACTGCTCACCGATCTGCCGTCGCTCGAGGTTGGCCGCCACTTTTGACTGTTCACGCTTCGACAGAAGATCCGTGTACATCTTCTGCAACGTCTCGTAGTCGCGCGTCAGCGACGCAAGCTCCGATTCTCGTGCCGGAACCGCGGCAATGCGGGTGTCGTAGCCGGCAATCTGGTCGTTGAAGTTCTTGCGGCGTTGCTCCTTGTCCGCGATCTGAAGGTCGAGCGTCTGGATTTCAGCTGCGAGCGCGGAGAGACGCCGCCGCCGGGCAGCCTCGTTGGCAACCGAACCCGTCTCGGGCGGGCCGTAGGCCGCTGACGGGTTCGCCGCGATCTTGGCTTCGAGATCACGGATCTGACCCTTCGTCTGGATCACGTCGGGATGGCTGGGCTTGAGTCGAGCTTCCAGCGACGTCAGCTGCTGCTGAAGGTTCTCGAGTTGAGCGGCCGGCGACGCTTCGTTGCTGACGGGCGCGGCGCCGGTCGGGGCCGATTCAATCTCGAGCTGCATACGCTCGAGCACGAGTCGGCGATCGCGGTCGCGGTTCATCGAATCGATGAGCCCCTGCATCTGGGTTTGCAGATTTTGCGAGACTTGCAAATTCGACTGTAATTGCGACGGCAGCTGCCCGGCATGCTGGACGCGATACTGCTCGAGCTGCTCTTCCTGCTCCACGAGGCGCCGGCGGGCGTCTTCCAGCTGCGTGTCGAGGAATGCGTTGGTGGCGTCAGCCAGCATCTCGCGGTCGCGCAGGTTTTCCTCGATGAAGAGTGATGCCAGCTGCTGAGTCACCTTCTGGGCGATGGTTGGCGAAGTCGCGATGTAACTCACCCGGAAGGAGTCACCCTTGTCCATCTGGACGCGGATATCCGCACGCATCCGCTCGACGACGTCCTCCATCGCCGACGTCTGCCGATCTGCCTCATACAAGTTGAAGTCGCGAATGATGCGCTCGAGGCGTGTGCGGCTCAGGAGCTGCTGACTGATCGATTGCAGCCGGTCCTCGATCCGCGCGGTGATGGTCGAGCGCACGTACGATTCCGGCACGCGCTGCGGAATGACCAAAATCAGCGTGTCCGCTCGATATTTGTTCGGCATCTTGTCCAGCACCGCCATGGTGCCGGCGCCGAACACGATGACCGGCAGAATCAGGAGCCACCAGCGGCGCCGGATCATGACCGCGATGTCATCGAACGTGTAAACTCTGCCTGGCAGCATCAGTTTCTTCGTCCCAACCCGACGAGCTGGGTCGAGACCGTCAGTCCCGCCCGTACCGCCTGTCGATTGAATGCCGAGGGGATTCCCCCGGTGAGTGGAACCGATTCCGGGAACTGGTCCTGATAGAGGGTGTACTCCCCGTACAGCGCCATCATTCGCGACAGCGCGTAACGAAGCTGTGCGCGCGCCCCGTACATCTGGTACGTCTGGCCGCTGTCCACTCCTACGACGCCGTGCGCGAACGATCCTGAGGCGAGGAAGTCGACGCGCGGGGACAGCAGCCCCGTGAGTTCGGCGCCGACACTATCCGACAGGAGCGGGTCGTCGACCTCGTCGATGAAGGTGATGCCGCGGCGATACCGCAGCGCACCGACCCACGACTGCTTGAACTCGTACCAGAAGTCGGCATCGCCGATGGCACTCATACGCAGCGCGTCTCGCGATTCGAGCGCGGCTGAGCCGCCACTCAATGCGATGAAGGCCCGCCGCGAGGCCGAGAGTGGTCGCACGTAGTCACCGCCGATGTTGAGGTGATGAACGACGTACTGCGACGTGCCGCGATCGACATCCTGGCGGACGTAGCTCGCCCGAAACGCGCCATAACGGCCCATCCTGACGCCCAACCTCGCGCCCACGTCGTAGAGCTCGTGCCGATCTCCACCGTCGATCTGCGAGGAGTGAATGCCCCCAAGGACCCCCACTGACTTGCTTCCACCCCACTCGCGCTCGAGCTCGACCACTCCGCGAATATCGTTGGTCTCTCGAAGGCGGACGGAATCCCCGCCGTCGGGCAGATCGACGTCGACGTCATAAAGCGAGTCGGCAGTGAGGAAGGGAGGAGCGTTCAAGGAATAGCGCCCCGAGCCAGTCGCGCGCAGCGTCGTGTCCCGCCATGGCGTCCCCGACACGGACGAGGACGCTTCAGCCATCTGCCGGCCAGGGATGAAGTCGTTGAACTCGGGAAGGTAGCGGCCCGCACTGGCCACGCTGACCTCAAACGTCGGTTGTTCGCTCGGCAGTTTGAGGAAGAGCGCCGAATCGTATCCGGCTGCTGCTCCCGCGATCGGCTCGGCCAGGACGGCACCCGGGGGCGGTCGCGTTGCCGATCCCTGGCTGTTGAGGAGAAGGTTGTCGTCGTAGGAGCCGAAGAGTGCTCCGCTCACCGAGATTCCGCCTTCGCTCTCACCGCGTGGATCGGGCGCGCCAAAGAGTGGACGAGTGGGCCGGCGTTCAGGCACTTCCTGGGCATGCACAATGGCGGGCACGCTCGAGGCGAGCAGCACCGTGACCGCACTTGCCACACAAAGTGAATACACGTCGGGTATTCCTCCGTAACTCGGCCCCGCTGGTGCCACGTTCAGCGAACCAACACGGTATCGCCAGGTACCAGCAGGAAGTTCTGTTCGAGGTTTTCTCTCCGCAGGATGCTGTGGTAGTCGACCACGTAACCGGTCTGCTTTCCGTCTATCGTACGCATGACGAGGATGTTCTTTTGGTCCGCGTATTCCTTCAGTCCACCTGCCATCGAGATCAACTGGAGCACGCTCGTTGGAGCGGTCACGATGTACGGCCCGGGCTTTTCCACCGCTCCGGTGATGAAGACTTTCCGGCTGCGAATTTCTTTGACGACGACCGTGGGATTGGGATTGCCAAAATACTTCGCCGCTTCTTGGGCCAGAGTCGTGCGCAATTCCTCCGGTGTGCGCCCCGCGGCGACGACGTCATTGAGCAACGGCAGCGAGATCCGCCCATCCGGCCGCACGACCACGTCACCAGAGAGCTCCTTCTCGCGCCAGAAGACGATCTGCAGGATGTCATCAGGTCCGATGATGTAACCACGCGGCTGCGACGGCTTCGTGACCGCGGCCTCTGCTTCGGCTGCTGCCGCGGCGGATGGAGGCGCGGCCATCGCGGCAGGCGGCGGAGCCGCGGTCGTGGCGGGCGTGCTGGACGCGTCCTGGCTCCACGCGGGTGAGGCCTGCGTCATCACCATCAGGCCCGCGGCGATCAGGAAGATACGAGTAGGCATGGCGCGCCTCACTGCAGGGACTGCAGACGATAGTTCCGGTATGGAACCTGACAATCGTGCTTGCGTAGAAAATTCAAAAACCGTTTGTAATCGGCGTCCTGCATATTGAACATTCGTGTGACGACGCGATAGCTGCCGCACGTTTCTTCGAGCGCTTTGCGTACAAGGTCGCGCACGTTGCCGCGAGTGATCTCGCGCTGCATGTAGAGCGGATACACCGAGGTCCAGAAGCACTTGCCTTCCTGTGTCAGTTCCTTGTAGAGCTCGTCTGCGACCGTCATCGAGGACGCGGTGGCAAGCGGTCGTTGCTCGGCTTGAGGAAGTATCTCTGGCGGAAGCTCGTCGACCTGGATCATCTCGTGCGAACCGGTGACGACGAGGCGTTCGAGCACGTTCTCGAGCTCGCGCACGTTGCCGGGCCAGGTGTGTTGCAGGAGGAGCGCCATGGCCTCCGGAGAGATGCCGCGCGTGAGCAGAGATGTGCCCGCGGTGAACTGCGCCAGGAAATACTCCACGAGCTCAGGAATGTCCTGCGTCCGTTCGCGCAACGGAGGTACGTGCAGATGGATGACGCGGATTCGGTAGTAGAGGTCCTCGCGGAACGTGCCCTGTCGGACCATGGCCCGCAGTCGCGATTGGTCGCCGCGATGACGCGGACATCCACCTTGACCCGAGCTGATCGCCACCGACCTTCTGCAACTCCCCGGTCTCCAGGAACCGCAGCAGCAGCGACTGCATACGAGGTGTCATTTCACCGAGCTCGTCGAGGAACACCGTGCCGAGATGGGCCTGTTCGAGCTTGCCAGCCTGGTCGCGGAACGCGCCGGTGAAGCTTCCTTTGACGTGTCCGAACAACTCCGATTCCAGAAGCGTCTCGGGCAGGCCGGCGCAGTTGACCGGAACAAAGCGCTGGTTGGCGCGAGTGCCCTCACTGTGAAGCGCGTGCGCCACGAGCTCTTTACCTACACCACTGTCGCCTGTAATCAGTACCTTGGCATCGCTGGCCGCGACCCGGCGGACCTGGTTCTGCAATGCCTTTATCTGCTGGCTGCTCCCGATCAACTCTCGACCTCGCTTCTCACTCATGGGACACGGCCTCCGGGTGCGTACTCCACGCTGCGGAGAAAGAGCGCGCGTGCTTTGCGCGCTCACCGGCTGCTGCAATCCGTTCGCCACCACTACCGGAACCCGCTCGTTCGGTCGATTTCCGAAAGATTTCGCGGAATTCAGACCGAATCGGTCGGTCGCGCTCGAAAAAGTCGCGCCCGGCGGCGACGACGGTGTCGTTACTCAGCCTCAGCCAATCGAGCAGGCTGAGGGTCGATGGGCGGCGCGAGGTGAACCGGCGCATCAGAACGGAACGGCTGAAAGCTCAGCTGGCATTGGTGCTTCCGCAGGAAGTTCAGGAAGCGTTTGTAGTCATCTGCAGGCATGTTGAACGTCTGCAGCATTCGCATGTAGTTGCCGTGGCTCTTGAGCAATCCCTTCCGGACGATAAGTCTTACATCGTCACGCGTAAGATCGCGCAGCATGAACGGTCCGTAAACGGCCAGCCAGAACGACTCGCCCCCGTTGATCATCCGATCGAAGAGCGCGTCGACGCGCGCCGGTTCGGCCGGGCGATCGTCGGCCTCGTGGGACAGCGGCTCCTGGAGGTCGAGTGGGAGCTCATCAACCGTGATGGGCCCATCCTCGGCGCACACGACCAGACGCTCGGCAACGTTCTTCAGCTGTCGGATGTTTCCCGGCCAGGCGCAGTTCCTGAGGCAGTCGACCACCGGGTCCGACAGCTCTCGCTTCGGGACCTGGTAGCGCTCGCAGTACAACGTCATGAAGTGATCGAGCAGCGGAAGAATGTCGTCTGGGCGTTGCCGCAGGGGAGGGATGTGAACGTGAACGACCTTGAGACGGTAGTACAGGTCAAGACGGAACGACTGCGATGTGACGTCGTGTTCGAGTTGGCGGTTCGTTGCGGCAATCACGCGGACGTCCACGTGGCGTCCCGCCGATTCACTCCCGAGCGGCTGGATCTCACCTGTCTCAAGGAATCGCAGGAGCAGACCCTGCATCCGCCCGCTCATCTCGCCCACTTCGTCCATGAACAGCGTTCCGCCATGTGCTTTCTCGAGGAGTCCCTGCCGGTCTCGAACAGCCCCTGTAAAGCTGCCGCGACGGTAGCCAAACAATTCCGACTCGAGCAGCGAGTCCGGGATGCCTGCACAATTGACGGTCGTGAGGGCAGACGTTCGTCTTGGGCTGCGTTCGTGAATCAGACGCGCCATGACTTCTTTACCCGTTCCGCTTTCACCGGTGATGAGCACCTTGGCGTCGGAACGCGCCGCCCGATCAATCTGCCGGTACAGCGATCGAACAGCGGGAGTACTTAGCCGCAAGAGACAACTGACTGTCTGACATATTCACACCCGATGTGTGAGGCGAGCGGCGGACCAGTCCGCGCTCGCGTCGGCGGCTCTAGTGCAGTATTGATGCCGGAGGAGGCGGTGGGTGGAACAATATGTAAGCTGATGTGGATTGTCGTCGCGCAAATTTTCCGCGATGTTACGCAATAACGAAATTGAGTCTGCCGTAGGGGCGAGAAATCCCGGCGTGTAGGAAGCTAGACAATAAAGGCACAACGACGCGACGACAAGCGCAGCAGTAGGCCTGTTCCATCGTTCCAGTTGACGCCCGCGGGCCTTCGTGCTCGCGACTGCCGCGTCCAAATGGTGACCGCGGCGGAGGTCAGTCTGCCCTGCAGGTCTCGTTGCCACGTGCGCTCGTGAGCGGCGCGATCGATGACCGCGAGATTTCGCGGTGGAATCCGCGGAGGAAAACGGCCTCTCTCACCTGCACCCGCACCCTCGTTACAGTTGAGGTTGCCGTGCTCGACAGTTCATTGGGAAGAACTCGGGCGTTATCATCACGAGCCCCGGTAACTCTTCAATCCACCTGCCTCACTATGATCAACTACACAGCTGAAGCGATTGGCATGGCATTGCTCATTCTCTTTGGCGACGGTGTGGTCGCCAACGTCCTGCTGGCCCGTTCCAAGGGTGAGAAGAGCGGCTGGATCGTCATCGCCTTCGGATGGGCGATTGCCGTGATGATCGCGGTTTACGCGGTCGGGCGACTGAGTGGCGCACATCTCAATCCAGCGGTCACCGTGGCGCTCGCGTCGATCGGTGCGTTTCCGTGGGTCGATGTGCCCGGCTACATCGCGGCGCAAATGGGTGGTGCCGTTATTGGAGCGACGCTGGTCTGGCTGATGTACCTGCCTCACTGGTCCGTCACCGAGGACGCGAATCTCAAACTCGCCGTCTTTTGCACAGGACCGGCGATTCGTCGCCCCGCGGCGAATTTCATGACCGAGACGATCGCGACCGGCGTATTCATGTTTGCCGTCCTCGCGATCGCGGCCAACGCGCAGATGCTGGCGGCGCCGGGCGACATCGATCTGTCGGTCGTCTTCAGCAGTGGACTGCAGCCGCTGTTGCTTGGCGGTCTGGTGCTTGGTGTTGGTTTGTCGCTGGGCGGGCCCACCGGCTATGCGATCAATCCCGCACGCGATCTCGGGCCTCGCCTCGCGCATTTCCTGCTTCCGATATCTGGGAAGCGCGATTCGGATTGGGGCTACGCCTGGATTCCCGTGGTCGCGCCGATCGTAGGCGGCTGGACCTCACCGATGCGATCAACGAGCTGTCATCGAAGCTGACCACGGAAGACCTGATCAGCTGGAACGCCCGTACCGAACATCGACAAGGACGATCCCGCCGACGTGGCCAAGGAGTGGCTGGATGTCCAAGAACCTGCTGTCGTAGCGAACTGGTGTTCGTCGTAGAGTGGCGCGTGGCGCGACCACGCCCCCCACTTCACGGACCGGCCCACCTGCGCTGGACCCGGGCCGAGGAACCCTCGGCGCAGGGCTCGTCTCTTCGCACCGAGGGGTGGCAGGCCGGCCCCGGCGAGTACCGCGGCCTGGAGTTCCTCCACGTGCGGGCCCGCCGGATCATCAACGAGGTCAAGGCGCCGCCAGCCACCTGCCGTTCCGCTTCACGATCAACGCGTACCGAGGATGCAGCCATGCCTGCACGTACTGCGCGGCGCCCGATACCCCGGTGCTCATGGCCGACGGGCGGATCGCCGATCGCCGACCTGCGGGTCGGCGACCGCGTCTTCGGGACCGAGCGCGTGACGGATGGTACCGCCGCTACGTGGCCACGCCGGTTCTCGACCACTGGGCGACGTCGAAGCCGCCTACCGGGTCACGCTCGAGGACGGCACCGAGCTGATCGCCAGCGGCGACCACCGGTTCCTCACCGAGCGAGGCTGGAAGCACGTGACCGGCACCGAGCAGGCCCGCGCAGCGCCCGCATCTCACGCGAACAACGCGCTCCTCGGCATCGGGCGCTTCGCCGCAGCCGCCGAAGCATCGACGACGACTACCGCCGCGGCTACCTCTGCGGGATGATCCGCGGCGACGGCCACCTCGGCCACCGAGTACGAGCGGCCGAGCGGCCGTACCTGGACGTCCAGCACCAGTTCCGGCTCGCGCTCGACGACCTCGAGCCGCTCGACCGAACGCAAGGCGTTCCTCGCGAACTTCGGTGTCGAGGCGACGCGGTTCGACTTCTCGGCGGCCGAGACGCCACGCGACGATGCAGGCGATCCGCACGCCGGCACGGCGGCAGTCGAGGCGATCGAGTCGCTGATCGCGTGGCCCGCTTGCGCTCGCGAGAGCTGGACCAAGGGCTTCCTGGCCGGCATCTACGACGCCGAGGGTCATCTGGGCCGAGGTCATCCGGATCAGCAACAGCGATCCGGAGATCCTCGACTGGATCGACCGTCGCTCGACGGCTCGAGCTTCCGGCTCGGTGCTGGAGCCTGCCACGCCGAACGGCGTGCGCAACGTCCGCATCCTCGGCGGACTCCCCGAGACGGCTGCGGTTCTTCCTCACCGTCGATCCGGCGACGCCCGCAAGCGGACGATCCTCGGGCGGGCCATGAAGCGACGCGCCGGCGGCAGGTCGTCGCCGTCGAGCCGCTCGGCATCGAGATCCCGATGTACGACATCACGACCGGGACCGGCGACTTCATCGCCAACGGCGTGGTGAGCCACAACTGCTTCGCTCGGCCGACGCACGAGTACCTGGGCCTCGACCCGGCGGCGACTTCGACCGAAGATCGTCGTGAAGGTCAACGCGGTGGAGCGGCTGCGGGCGAGCTGCTCGCCGCGCCGGTGGGCCGGGCACCACATCGCGATGGGCACGAACACCGACCCGTACCAGCGCGCCGAGGGCAAGTACCGGCTGACGCGCGGGATCATCGAGGTGCTCGGCGAGCGCGGCAACCCGTTCTCGATCCTCACCAAGTCGCACGCTCGTCCTCCGCGACCTCGACCTGCTCGTCGAGGCCGCGAGCGCACCGACGTGCGGGCCAACCTCTCGATCGGCACGCTCGACGAGCGACGTGTGGCGGGCGACCGAGCCCGGCACGCCGCACCCGCGCCGGCGGATCGAGGCGGTCGCCACGCTCAACGAGGCCGGCATCCCGTGCGGCGTGCTCGTCGCGCCGATCCTGCCCGGGCTCTCCGACCGGCCGGACCAGCTCGAGGCGGTGGCGACGGCGTGCGTCGAGGCCGGCGCGGTGTCGATCTCGCCGATCCTGCTCCACCTGCGCCCGGGCGTGAAGGAGCACTACCTCGCGTCGCTGCGGGCGAGCCATCCCGACGTGGCCGAGCGGACCGAGCGCATCTACCCGCGGGCCAACGCGCCCAAGGCGGACCAGCGGCGAGTCGCGGCGATCGTGCACGCAGCGGTCCGCCGGGCCGGCGGGTGCAGCGCCGAGCCGCGGGAGAGCGCCCACCTCACCGGCCACGAGCACCCGGTGGCCGTGCCCGAGCCCGCCCGGCGAGCGCCCCGCCAGGCAGCTCGGTCTCGATCTCTGACGCCCGAGTGGCAAGGTGGAGGGCATGGAAGCGCCCGACACCGTCACCGAGGCCACCCGCATGCTCGAGCCGAGGGCTACGCCGCCAGCCGTCACCCTGCTCGACGGCGGCGTGCTGCGCTTCACGGGCGTCGACACTTCCGTGCGGGCTCGACGAGGCGGTGGTCGAGCGGATGTACCGGTTCGAGGGCGACAGCGACCCGGGCGACGAGATGGTCGTGTTCGGCCTGCATTACCCGAGAGCGAACGTGCGGGGCACGCTCGTGTCGGCCTTCGGCATGGCCGCCGACCCCGACGTGATGCAGCACCTCACCTACATCGCCGCGAGGGTCGAGAACCCCTGACCGTGGACGGCCTGCGGCGCGCCGATCTCGCGGCCGATCCGTTCGAGCAGTTCGCGCACGTGGTTCGCCGACTGGGAGGCGACATCCCCGAAGGAACCGACCGCCGTGGCGCTCGCCACCGCCGATGCGACGGGCGCCCGTCGGCCCGCTTCGTGCTGCTCAAGGGCGTCGACGACGGGTTCGTGTTCTTCACCAACTACCAGAGCCGCAAGGGTGAGGAGCTGGCCGCCAACCCGCAGGCCGCGCTCGTGCTTCGGCTGGCTCGAGCTCGAACGCCAGGTCCGGGTGGTGGGCCCCGTGCACCAGGTGCGACGCGGTCGAGTCGGACGCCTACTTCGCGAGCCGACCGCCCGGGAGCCAGTGGGGCGCGTGGGCCTCCGACCAGAGCCGGGCCGATCGCCGACCGCGAGGACCTCGAACGCCGGTGGGCCGAGGCCGAGGCCCGCTACGGCGGACGCCGTGCCCCGGCCGCCGCACTGGGGCGGGTACCGCCTCGTGCCCGACGAGATCGAGTTCTGGCAGGGCCGGCCCAGCCGCCTCCACGACCGCTTCCGCTACACCCGCACCGACACCGGGTGGGACATCCAGCGCCTCATGCCATGACACTGCGACCCCCGCCCTACCTCCGCCGCCGCCCTCCCGGCTCCGCCGGGCCCCTCGCAGGTCGGGCTTCGCCATCCGGGTGGCACCGGCAGCGCTCGCTCCGGCTGGCGCTCCACAGCCTCGCTAAGACCGTCACCGCCTAGACCTTCCCGAGGACCTCGGCGGCGAGGAGGTGGATGTGGTCGAGGTCGGTCTGGTCGAGCACCTGGAGGTAGGCGCGGGTGATGCCGACCTCGGCGTAGCGGCCGAGCGCGTCGACCACCTCCGCCGGCGTGCCGGCCACCGCCGTTCTGCCGCAGCTCGTCGGGCTCCTGGCCGATCGCCGCGGCCCGGCGGGCGACCTCGGCCTCGTCGCTGCCGCAGCAGACCACGACGGCCGACGAGCGGAGGACCGTCGCCGGGTCCCGGCCGATGGCCTCGCAGGCGGCGTCGATGTTGGCGTGCGATGCCTGGGACGTCCTTCGACCGGCAGGAACGGCGTGTTGAACTCGTCGGCGTAGGGCGCCACGAGGCGGGGCGTGCGCTTGGGGCCGAAGCCGCCGATGATCATCGGCGGGCGCGGGCGCTGCGCCGGCTTGGGCAGGGCCGGGGGAGTCGACCACCGCCATGTGCTTGCCCTTGAAGGTGAACGTCGAGCCGGCCGGCGTCTCCCAGAGCCCGGTGATGATCGCGAGCTGCTCCTCGAGCCGGTCGAAGCGCTCACCGGTGGCGGGAACGGGATGCCGTAGGCCGTGTGCTCGTCGTCGAACCAGCCGGCGCCGATGCCCAGCTCGACCCGGCCGCCGCTCATGGCGTCGACCTGGGCGACGCGAGATGGCGAGCGGGCCCGGCAGGCGGAAGGTCGCCGAGGTGACCAGCGTGCCGAGGCGGATGCGTCGAGGTCTCGCGGGCGATGGCGCCGAGGGTGACCCACGAGTCGGTCGGGCCCGGCTCGCCGGAGCCCGGCGCCCATCTTGAGGTAGTGGTCGGAGCGGAAGAAGGCGTCGAAGCCCGAGCTCCTCGGCCGTCTGGGCCACGGCCAGCTGCGGTCTCGTAGGAGGCGCCCTGCTGGGGCTCGACGAAGATGCGGAGGTCCATGGCGGCGACCCTACCGGCGACCCCGGCGGCCTTCCGCAGGGACGAGAAGGGTGGGTCACGGCCGCTGCGTAGGGTGCTCAGGTGCCCGCTGACGCCCCGATCGCGACCCTGCCGGGCCCCGTCGCGCTCGGCCGCGGGGTGGTGATCGGAGCCGGCGATCCGGTGCCGCCGCCCTGGCAGGACGCCCCCGTCGTCACCATCGACGAGGCGGTGCTGTCCGATCCCGGCCCGACCGTGGCCACCCTCCACGACCTCTGGGCCACCCGCCGGCCCTTCGTCGTGCGGCTGGCGGTCGACCCGTCCGCGCTTCCGCGAGCCCGAGGAGTGGCGGGTCGAACCCTGGACGCTCGGCCCCGAGCACGAGGTGTGGGGCGACCGCCTGCACTTCCTGGTCTGGGCCAACACCTACGACGCCCGGACCGGTACGAGCCCGCTGGTGGTGGGCCACCAAGGCGGCCCGGCTGCGGCGCGGCGCCGAGCCCCGACGGAACGGCCGACCTGGTGCTGACCGACGGCCGGCCGGCCTGGGTCGACGGCGGACCCCGCGTGCCCCTTCGCGCCCGAGGCCGTGGGCGGGCATGCGGTGGTCCACGTCGACTCGATCGAGCTCGGTCGCCTGGCGGTGGCCCCGCCTCCGATCGCGCCGACCGCCGACCTCGCGCCCGACCAGCTGGCGGCGGTCGCCCACGGTGCCGGTCCGGCCCGGATCATCGCCCCGGCCGGCTCGGGCAAGACCCGGGTGCTCACCGAGCGGCTGCGCCACCTCGTCGCCGACCGGGGCTAGGAGCGCGACGCCGCTCCTCGCGGTCGCGCTACAACGTCAAGGCCCGCGACGAGATGGCCGAGCGCACCGCCGGCCTCGGCGCCCGCGTCCAGACCCTGAACGGCCTCGCCTACGGCGTGCTCGCCGACCACGAGGGCGGGGCGCCGCCGGTCATCGACGAGCGGGAGGTGCGGCGCATCCTCGACCGGCTGGCGCCGTCCCGTCGCCCGCCGGGCCAACACCGACCCGCTCGGCCCCTACCTCGAGGCGCTCACCACCGATCCGCCTCGGCCTGCGCGACCCCGCGCGAGGTCGAGCAGGAGCGGGGCGACGTCCCGGGCTTCGGCGACCTGTTCGACCCGCTACCGCGCCGAGCTCGCCGCAAGGGCGTGGTCGACTTCGACGAGCAGGTCGTACGCGCGCCGTCGAGGCGCTGCTCGCCGACGGCGCCCTCCGGCGGCGCATGCAGGCCGCCCACCGCCACCTGCTGGTCGACGAGCTCCAGGACCTCACCCCCGCCCACGTCCTGCTCGTGCGGCTGGTGCGCCGCTCCCGGGCTCGACGTGTTCGGCGTCGGCGACGACGACCAGGCGATCTACGGCCACGCCGGTGCCGACCCGCGGTTCCTCATCGACTTCGCCACGCTCTTCCCGGCGCGCCGGCGACCACCCGCTCGAGGTCAACTACCGCTGCCCGGCGCCGGTCGTCGACGCGGCGCGGCCACGCTGCTCGTCCTACAACCACGCCGGGTGGCGAAGGTGATCCGGCCCGGGCCCGCGCCGCCGATCCGGCCCCGAGGCGCTCGTCGGTCCGGCCCGAGCCGCCGGCGGCGCAGCGCCTGGTCGAGGAGGTGCGAGGGCTGGCTCGAGGACGGCGCCGAGCCGGCCGAGATCGCGGTGCTGGCCGCGGGTCCGCTCGCTGCTGCTGGCCCCGCACGTGGCGCTGGTCGAGGCGGGCGTCCCGGTGCAGCTCCATCGCTCGCGCGCCGACGTGCTCGACCGCACCGGCGTGCGGGCGGCGCTCGCCTACCTGCGCATCGCGCCGAGCCCCTCGCCGCTCGATCCCGACGACCTGGCCGAGGTCTACCGGCGGCCGAGCCGCGGCCTGCCCAACTGGATCACCAAGTGGTTCCGCCGCGGGCTCGACGTGCAGGGGCCCGGCGCATCGCCACCCGGCTCGACGACGCCAAGGTGGCCGACAAGGTCGAGCGCCTCGCCGACGACCTCGCCGCTGGTCGATCGAGGCGGCGCGCGTCGGGCACCACCCGCGCAGGTGCTCGAGGAGGTCGCGACGGCGTCGGGCTGGGCGAGGCCATGGAGCTGCTCGACCGGCTCGAAGGGCGGCGAGGGGTCGCAGCCAGCTCGACGACCTCGAGGCGCTGCTCCAGGTGGCCGACCTGCACCCCGATCCGGCCGGCTTCGAGCCGTGGCTGCGGCGGCCGCTGCGCCGCGACCAGCGCCGACGGCGGGGTGACGCTGTCGACCGTGCACCGGGTGAAGGGGCGCGAGTGGGATCGGGTCGCCGTCGTCGGCGTCACCGCCGGGTCGCTGCCGCACCGCCTCGCCGACGACGTCGAGGAGCGAGCGGCGGGTGCTCCACGTCGCGCTCACCCGCGCCCGGCACCGGGTCGTCGTGCTGGGCGACGCGAGCCCGCCCGTCGCCCTTCCTCGGCGAGCTCGACGGCACCGCGCCCCACCAGCCGCAGGTCATCGCTCCGCCGCGCGGCCAGGTGGCGCCGGACAAGAAGAAGGCGGCGCCACGCGACGAGCTCACCGAGACCGCACAGGAAGTGGTCTACGACGCCCTCGCCGGCTGGCGGACGGCCACAGCATCGAAGATCGCCAAGCCGGCCTACGTGGTGCTGTCGAACGCCACCCTGGCCGCGATCGTGGTGAAGCGCCCATCGTCCATGGTCGAGCTGTCGCGGATCTCGGGCATCGGCCCGGCCAAGCTCGACCTCTACGGGGAGGAGCTGCTCGAGCTCCTCGAGAACCTGGCCGAGCGCACGTAGGCCACGGCCAGGATCGCCACGATGGCGATCGCCAGCACCCCGGCGATGGCGTAGGCCCGGCCGTCGAGGATCTCGGCGAGGTCGCCCGACCAGCCCGTCACCCGGTCGATGGCCGGGTCGGATTCGACCGAGTCGCGGATCTCGTAGACGCCGAACCAGGCGAGGTAGGCGCCGGCCAGCACCAGGAACGCGCCGGCGACCCGCCCGATCACGGGCAGGCTGCGCCGCAGGGCGTGGACGACCTCGGTGCGGGCGAGGGCCAGCGACACCGACAGGGCCACGAGCACGAGGGCCATCCCCGCCGCGAAGGCACCGAAGACGAGCAGGCCCCGCCGGAGGTCGCTGCCGAGGGTCGAGGACACCTGGGCGAGGAAGACCGGAAGCGTGCAGGAGATCGACGCGATCGTGTACGAGACCCCGAAGACGAACATCGAGCCCAGCCCGCGGGTGCGGCCGCCCCGGTCGAGCCGGGGGAGCGGCACCTTGATCTGCCGGCCCAGGAGCATCGCGATCCCGAGCCCGACGCAGCACCGCGCCCACCGCCACCGTGACCCACGGCGTCACCTCGTAGACGTCGTGGGTGACCCAGCTGACCAGCCCACCGGCGATCGCGAAGACGGCCAGGAAGCCGAGGGCCACGAACAGGGCCACCACCACGGCCCGGAGGACGGCGGGGAAGGGCGGCGCGGTCGTCGTCGGAGTCGTCCGAGATGAAGAAGCTGAGGTAGGCGGGCAGCATCGGCAGCCCGCAGGGGTTCACCGTCGCCAGCATCCCGGCGGTGAGCGCCAGGCCGAGCGCCCGCCGTCCACGTCAGCCGCCGGCGAGCAGCTTGTCGCTGACCTTCTGGGTGCTCGTCCGCTTCGGTCAGCTCGCCGGCGTGGAGGTCCATCACCGTGCCGTCCTCGGCCACGAAGGCGGTCACGGGCAGCACGACGCCCCCGAAGCCGTGGAACAGCGTTCCTGGGGGTCCTGGCCGAGGTCGTAGCTGACCCCGGTCGTGTCGACGAGGTCCTCGGCGGCCTCGGGGTCGTCCTGCACGGCGATGCCCATGAAGGTGACGTCGTCGCCGAGGCGCTCGTGCACCCGCTGGAGGGCGGGCATCTCCTTCTTGCAGGGCATGCACGTGGATGCGAAGAAGTTGACCACCAGCTTCTGGCCCCGGTAGTCCGAGAGCTTCGCGGTGCTGCCGTCGAAGCGGGTGAACGCCACGTCGGGCGCCTCGGTGGCCTCGACGAGGTCGACGTGGTGCCCTCGGACCCGGTGTCTCGGACCCGGTCTCGGACCCGGTGCTCGGCGGACCCATTGGTCGTCGTCCGAGGCCGTGTTCTCGGCGGCGGTGCCCGTGTCGTCGGCGAGGACGTCGAGCAGGAGGACGAAGACACCGATGGCGGCGACGGCGGCGATCGCCACGCAGACGAGGATCGTGCGCCGGTCCAACCGGGGCACCCCGGGTGGCTGTCGGCTCGTCGGTCGCGGGCTCCATCCTGCCCCCGATGCTCGGCCGGGGGCAGGACGGACCCATTCGCCTTCTGCGGGCGCTACGCGCTGCGCAGGTGCTCGGGGATGGGGATGTCGGGCAGCTGGTCCTCGGGACGGGCGACCTTGGGCGGCCGGCCCCGGCGCCGCTTGGTGGCCAGGATCCTCCCGTTGAGGAACAGCTGGCCGCCCCAGACGCCCCAGGGCTCACGCCGGGCGAGGGCCCCTTCGAGGCACTGCACCATCACCGGGCACTCGGCGCAGATGCGCTTGGCCGCGGCGATGTCCTGCAGCTCCTCGGAGAAGAACAGCCCGGCCATGGAGCCGGCCGCGTCGTTGCAGCGGGCCTCGGCCCACCAGCTGCGGTCCTCGGATCGGTGCTGCAGGTCGTCGTTCAGGGCGATCATCGGTGGTCCCCTTCCCGGTGTTCGTGGTGTCGGTGTGTCGTTGGGTGGTGGTGTCAGGTGGGCGGGGTGGTGCAGGTGGACCGGGGCCGAAAACCAGAAAGGCCGCCGGGAGATCCCGACGGCCTTCGGAGGTTCTTGGCCTTGTCGCCTATCAGGGAACCGCCTCCTCAGGCCGTGGGGCAGGGGTGAGGCCGTGCTTGGACGGCCATCACCGCAAGGTCGGGTTGGCGGTCCACGGACGGCGAGCGTCGTGGCGACCGGCGACCGGGACCACCGGGAGCAGCGACGCGGCGGCACCGGCGCGGGCCGCGCGGCACCGGCGGCGGTGCCGCGCTCTCTGGTAGGTGCCGGGTCTGCGTGCTCATCGGGTCCTCGGATCGGGCGTCGGTCGGCGAGTGCGCCACGCCCGGGTGGACCGGGCGCCCGATCATCGGACCCGACCCCGGTCAAGGCGTCAAGCGATTATCGGCGGAGTGCGCGTCGCGTCAGCCGGCGCGGTGCGGTGATCGGAAGCACGCCGGTCCGCCGGTAGAAGCGGAGCTCGTCGATGCTCTCGCGGATGTCGTCGAGGGCCCGGTGGCTGGTCGCCTTCCGCGGCGCGCCGTCGAGCACGCTCGGGGTACCAGCGCCGGGCCAGCTCCTTGATGGTCGACACGTCGACCGAGCGGTAGTGCAGGTAGTCCTCGATCTCGGGCAGGTGCTTGGCGAGGAAGCGCCGGTCGGTGCCGATCGAGTTGCCGCACAGCGGCACCGTGCGGGCCTCGGGGACGTGCTCCTTGATGAAGGCGAGCGTCTGCGGCGCCGGCCTCCTCGAGGGTGATGGTCGACGCGGCGATGGCGGTCGAGCAGGCCGCTGCGGGTGTGCATGTCGCGCACGACCTCCTCCATGCCGGCGAGCGGCCTCGGGCGGCTGGTGCGACCACCAGGTCGGGCCCCTCGGCCACGATCGTCGAGCTCGTCGTCGGTGACGAGGGTGGCGATCTCGACGATGACGTCGGCGGTCCGGGTCGAGCCCGGTCATCTCGAGGTCCATCCAGACGAGCACTCGAGCGACCGTAGAACCGGCGCGACCGGCGGCTCGCCAGGCTGGCCGCCCGATGCTGCGAGGTGCCGCGTCCCGTCGTCCGCCTCGATCCCGACCTGCCCGCTGCCCGGCTACGCCCACCCGGGCGACGCCGGCGCCGACCTGCGTGGCCCGCGAGGACGTCGTGCTCACGGCCGGCGGCGGCCGGGCCCTCGTGCCCGACCGGGATCGCGCTCGCCCTGCCCGCGGGCTACGCCGGGTTCGTGCAGCCCCGCAGCGGGCTGGCCCTCCGCCACGGCGTCACCTGCCTCAACACGCCCGGGCCTGATCGACTGCCGGCTACCGCGACGAGCTCAAGGTGCTCCTCGTCAACACCGACCCCGACGCCGACTACCAGGTGCACCGCGGCGACCGCATCGCCCAGCTGGTGGTCCAGCGGGTCGAGCAGGCGCGGTTCGCGCCCGGTCGACGAGCTGCCCGACACGTCGAGCGCGCGGCGGCGGCTTCGGCTCCACCGGTCGCTGACGCCGGCCACGGCGCCGGTCACGCTGCCGTCGGCGTCGGCTCGAGGCGGTCGCGGAGCTGGGCGAGGCTGCGGGCGAGCAGGCGGGACACGTGCATCTGGCTGATGCCGAGGCGGTCGGCGATCTGGCTCTGGGTCATGCCCTCGTAGAAGCGCAGGCGCAGCATCAGCTGCTCGCGCTTGGGGAGGGTGGCGAGCGAGGTCGTCGACCAGCATGCGGTTCTCGGCGGCGAACAGGTTGCGCGTCCTCGTCGCCGAGCTGGCCGGCGAGCCCGCGCCCGTCGTCGTCGCCGCCGGCGCGGCGCGTCGATCGACGCCGAGCGGTAGGCCTGGGCCGCCTCCATCGCCTCGAGCACCTCCTCCTCGGAGGTGCCGGCCGCCCGGGCCAGCTCGCTGATGGTGGGCGAGCGGCCGAGCCGCTGGGTCAGCTCGCCGACGAGGCGTGTTGACCTCGACGTGCAGCTCCTGGACGCGGCGGGGCACCCGCACCGCCCAGCCCTTGTCGCGGAAGTGGCGCTTGAGCTCGCCGACGATGGTGGGCGTGGCGAACGTCGAGAACTCGAGGCCCCGCTCGGGCTCGAACCGCTCGACCGCCTTCACCAGACCGAGCGACGCCACCTGGATGAGGTCGTCGAGGGCGACGCCCCGGTTGGCGAACCGGCGGGCGAGGTGCTCGGCGAGGCGGAGGTGGGCCTCGATCAGCTCGTCCCGGATCGCCCGGTCGCGGGTCTGGCGCGAACTGGACGAACCGCTCCCGGAGGCGCTGGCGTTCCTCGTCGTCCAGGCACATGTCACGTCGGCGGTGCTTGACCAGGAACCGGACGCTGCGTCCGGATCGATCGTGAGCTCGTCGACGACGGCATCGAGGATCTGCTCGGTGAGGTCGCTGTCCTCGGCCGCCACACGGGCGGTCGACAGGGCCGGTGACGTCGATGTCGCAGCCTCGACGGCAGTCCCGGAACACCAGCTCGAGCTGTCCGTCACGCCGGTCGGGGGCGACGAGCAAGGAGCACGCCTCGCCGACGGCGATGCGGAGGTCCTCGACCTCGTCGTAGGTGAAGCCGATGCGGGTGGCGAGGCCCGCGACGGTCAGGCGGGCCAGCCGCGCGTACTCGGGCCGCGCGGGCAGCGTCGAGCCGGATCTCGTCCTCGGTCAGTGGTGTGGCCAGCCCATTCCCCGATCTCCGGCACCCGTCTTTGGTCCGATTGTTGCAGGACCGCCACCGGGGATGCCCCGGGCGGGTGAGCTCAGAGCTCGAGCGAGAACCAGACGCCCTTGCCGGCGGCCTTGGGCGATACGCCCCATCTGTCGCTCATCTGCTCGACGAGGGCCAGACCGCGGCCGTAGGTGCCGTAGAGATCGGCATGGAGCCGGTGCGGGCGGCTCGGGTGCGCGTCGCAGACCTCCACCCGCAGGCGCTCGCAGGTCACCGTGACCTGCACGTCGATCGCCGAGCCGGCGTGGAGCAGGGAGTTCGTGGCCAGCTCGGTGGCCAGCAGCGCCGCGACGTCGACGACGTCCCGCCTGACCAGCGGCTCGATCGTCCGCACCACGAAGTGGCGGGCCGAGGTGGCACTCCGCGCCTCCGCCGGGAACGTGGCGGCCACGGTGGTCTCGATCTCAGGGTTGGTTGCCGTCTGCACGGACCCTCCGACCGCCCATCGATGTTCGAATGGGATCGATACCCGGCCACTCGAACGGACAAACCGGACATGGGTCGCACCGGGCTCAGCCGGGCTCGCGGATCACCCGCTCCGGGTCGGCGTCGATCCGTTGCCCGAGGTAGGCGGGATGGCGCATCCGGCCCTCCGAGGTCCACTCGGCGAACCCCACCTCCACGACGAGGGCGGGTTCGGTCCACCGGATGCCCTTGATGGTCTTCGGCAGCGGGGTGCGGAACGGCGACCGCTCGCTGGCGTGGGCCTCGGCAGCCCCTGGAGGCGCGTCAGCTCGGCCTGGCCGAAGCCGGTGCCGACCGAGCCGGCGAACTCGAGCGGCCCATCCGGGGTCGCCGTCGGCGTGGTGCCCCACGAGCAGCCCGCCGAAGGACCCCTCCCGGTTGCCTTCGCCGCCGGTCCAGCCGCCGACCACCAGCTCCTGGCGCCGGCGGACCTTCACCTTGCGCCAGGCCGGCGACCGCCGGCCGGGCTCGTAGCGGGAGGCCAGCCGTTTGGCCACCACGCCTCGAGACCCTGCTCGGCGGCCGCCTCCTTCAGCGCCGCGCCGTCGCCGATCTGGTGGGGTGGGACCGACCACCCACCTCCGGGTTCGACGAGCTCGAGCAGCAGCCGCCGCCGGTCTTCGTAGGGCAGCGGCATCGTGTCGATGCCGTCGAGGTGCAGGAGGTCGAAGACGACGTAGACGACCGGCACTTCGGCGGCCCGACGGAGGGCCTCGCGCCGGTTGGCCACGTGCATGCGGTGCTGCAACCGGCCGAAGTCCGTGCGCTGCCCGTCGAAGGCCACCACCTCGCCGTCGAGCGCGACCGGTGGCCGCGGAGCATGGTCGGCCAGACCCTCGAGCTCGGGGAAGCGGGGGATCACGTCGAGGCCGCGGTGCTGACCGCCTTGATCCCGTCGTCGATGCCGCTCACGACCCGCATCCCGTCCCACTTGATCTCGTACGCCCAGCCGTCGTCGTCGTCCGGCAGCGTCCCGGACACGGCCTTCATGGGCTTCGGCAGGTCGACCACGAGGCGCCCGAGCGTAGGGCCGCGTCGCCTCGCCGGCTCGTGTCCGCACAGGGTTCCGTCTGATAGCAGGATGCGGGGCATGGCCGACCCGATGCCGCTGCCCGACCACGCCGACCTGCCCGTCGTCGACGGGGCACCGCCGGGCTCGTCCTGGGGCCTGTGGGGTGCCGGTGACCGGCTCGGCTGCCTCAACCTCCTGACCCCCGAGCGGGTCGTCGAGGCGGCCCGGCTGGTGCAGACCGGGGTGGTCTTCCCGCTGGACGCGCCGCTCGACGTGGTCGACCCGCCGATGTTCGGGCGCGCGCGATGCAGCACACCGTCACGGGTGAAGGGGACGCGGCGTCGATCTTCCACGACGACGTCCTCGACGGGTGGAACACGCAGGCCAGCACGCAGTGGGACGGCTTCCGCCACATCCCGCACCCGGTCCACCGGTTCTACGGCGGGCTGGACGAGAAGGACCACGGCGTGGACCACTGGGCCGACCGTGGCATCGTCGGCCGGGGCGTGCTGGCCGACGTCGGCCGGTGGCTGGAGGCCGACGGCCGCCCGCTCGAGCTGGACCAGCCAGTGCCCATCGATCCCGAGGACGTGGTGCGTTGCCTCGCCGACGAGGGGGTCGAGTCCGAGCCCGGCGACGTGCTGCTGATCCGCACCGGCTGGCTCGGTTGGTACCGGGCGCGGTCGGCCGACGAGAAGGCGGCGCTCGCCGAGCAGCACGCCAACCCCGGCCTCCGTCCCGGCATGTGCCACCGCCGCGCGCTGTGGGACCTGCACATCGCGGCCGTCGCCGCAGACAACCCGGCGGTGGAGGTGTGGCCGCCGGGTGCGTTGTCGTCACCGGAGGATCTGCAGGCAGCCATGGAGGACCGCTCGACGATGCCGGAGTTTTCGTGCACACCGCGTTGATCCCGTTGCTCGGCATCCCGTTGGGCGAGTTCTTCGTCCTCGACGCGCTGGCCGAGGACTGCGCGGGCGACAGCCGTTACACGTTCCTGTTCAGACGTCCTCACCGCTCCACCTCACCCGGGGCGTGGCCTCGCCCCCGAACGCGCTGGCCATCAAGTAGAGCTGACTCGTCGGCCGGGTCGAGGTCGGCGACGATCCGCTCCACCTCGAGCCGGGCCGATGCCGATCCGGTCCCGGCAGGCCCGGATCAGCTCGGCGGCCCGGGCCACCTTCGTGCCGAGCTGGTCGACGTCGAGGTCGGCCCGCTCGAGGTCGACGAGGATCCGTTCGAGCTCGGCCATCGCCGCGGCGTAGCCGGGTGCGTCATCCATCGTCCACGGTGCTCCTGATGTCGCCGTCGGCGATCGTGGTGACGAGCCGGTCGCCGGGTGCCACCTCGTCGATCGAGCGCACCACCCGGCCGGCTCTCGTCACGGGTGATGGACCAGCCGCGGGCGAGGGCGAGGGCCGGATCGAAGGAGCGGCGCCGCGCCTCGGCGCCGACGAGCCGCTGGTCGGCCAGCGTGAGGGCACGGGTCGACTCGCGGCCGAGGCGGCGGCCGGCCTCCAGCGAGCGTGCGCTCACCGGCGGCGAGCCCGCCCCCGCTCGAGCGCTCGAGGCGGTCCGCGCCGTTCCGCGACCCGGTCCTCGGCCGCGACGAGCCGGGCGGCGGCCGCCGCGGCGATCGCGGTCCACAGCGCCTCGGTCCCGATCGATGGCGGACGCGCGTGATCAGCACCAGTCCGGCGGCGCAGGCGGTCGGCGTCTTGAACGAGGTGTGGGCGACCTCGTCGGCGATGCTCCGGTCGACCTCGTGGCCGATGCCGGTGACGACCGGCACCGTGGCAGAGGGCGATGGCCCGGGCGATGACCTCGCTGTCGAACGGCGCGAGGTCGGTGCGGGCGCCGCCGCCCCGCACGAGCGCCACCACGTCCACGCCGTGGCCGGCCAGGCGGCCGATCGCGGCGGCGACGGACTCGCCCGGCGTCGACGCCCTGCGTGCGGGCGTCGGCCTCGAGACCGTGACCCGATGCCGACCGCTCCAGCTCGTGGAGGAAGTCGGCGTGGGCGGCGCTGCCCACGCTCGTGACGAGGCCGACGCGCAGGGGCAGGGCCGGCATGGCAGCCGACCGGTTGCGGTCGAGCAGCCGCTCGGCGGCGAGGGCGGCCAGCAGCGCGCTCCCGGTCGGCGGCCGAGCCGCCCGAGCGTGTAGGCGGGGTCGATCGTCACCATCCGCAGCTGCAGCCGACCGCGGGGCGCGACCAGGGAGTCGCCCGGCGATCCGGATCTCCATGCCGTCGTCCATGCGGCCGGCCCCGGCCGCCTCGTCACCGCGTTGACCGTCGGCCGGTCGCTGGCCAGGAGCGTGACCGGGACGACCGCGTCGGGCGCCGCCCCGAGCGGGCCGGCTCGGCCAGCTCGAAGTAGACGTGGCCGGCGGCGCTGCGGGTGAGGTTGCGGATCTGGCCCGTCACCCAGCACCGGCCGGGAACATCTGGTGGACGGCCCCGGCGATACGCTGCCCAGCTCGGCGACGCCGTAGGTCCGCTCGTCCACCGCGGCGCAGCGTAGGCGGCGACCTGCCGGGGGCCTACGCTCCGGCGCCGTGCAGCTCGATCCGGTGGGCGTGGCGGTCGAGATCGACGGCGCCGGTCGCATCGAGGCACGAGCCTCGGGCCCGGGCCGCTCGGACCTCGGGCCGCTGACCGTCGATCTGGGCGAGGGGTGGCGGTGGTCAGTGACGAACCGCCTCGACACCGCCGTGCGGGTGCGCTCGGTGCGGGTCCGCTTCATGGTGGACGGCGTGCGGGGTCCGCTGCGCATGTTCCGCAACGGCTACCAGTCCTGGTCGCCCACCGGCGTGGCGACGCTGGGCGTCGACGCCGACCCGTCGCACGCTCGACCCGGTGCTCGGCGCTCGTGCACGCCGACCACCACGCCGACCAGCGGCCGGCCGCGCCGACGGCGAGCTGCGCTCCGAGCTCGTGACCGTGCTGGCCGACGACGGCGCCCGACGCGCGTGCTCGTCGGCTTCGACGGCGGCGACCGCCACGACGGCACGTTCCGCCTGCGACCGACGGCCGACGGGCCCGTCGTGCGAGGTCGAGGCGTTCCTCGGCGGCGCGGTGCTCGGCGCCCGGGCGAGCAGCGCGAGCTCCACGGGTTCGTGGTCGTCGAGCGAGGCGACGACCACCGCCACGCTGCTCGAGCGCTGGGCGGCGCGAGGTCGGCGCGGCGCGACGGCGCCCGCATCGGCGCGCCGTTCCAGGTCGGCTGGTGCAGCTGGTACCACTACTTCGACGGCGTCACCGAGGCCGACCTGCGGCGCGAACCTCGCCCGCGCCGACGACTGGCCGTTCGAGGTCTTCCAGCTCGACGACGGCTACCAGCCGACGATCGGCGACTGGCTCGCGACCAACGAGCGCTTCCCGTCCGACCTCGACGCCATCGCGGCGCGCATCGCGGCTGCCGGGCGCCGGCCGGGCATCTGGATCGCCCCGTTCCTCGCCGCGGCCCGACTCGCCGGTCGCCCGCGAGCACCCCGACTGGGTCGCCCGGCACGCACCGAGCGGGACACGCGGCTCGATCGGCGTGGTGGAACCCGGCCTGGGGCGGCGCCGACGCTCACGTGGCCTCGACACGACCAACCCCGAGGTGCTCGCCCACCTCGAGGCGCGTCGCCCGCTCGCTGGTCGAGGCCGGGTTCACGCTACCTCAAGCTCGACTTCACCTTCGCGCCCGCCGCCGACGGCGTGTACCACGACCCCACCCGCACGCCCGCCGCAGCGGGTGCGGGCCGGGTACGACGCCATCCGCGCGGGGCGCGGGCGACGACACGTTCCTGCTCGGCTGCGGCGCGCCGCTCGGCTCGACCATCGGCGTCGGTCGACGGCATGCGCATCGGCGCCGACGTCGCCCCGCACTGGGTCGCCTGCGGGACGGCCAGTACCGGCCCGGTCCGCTACGAGACCGCGGAGCCGGCGACCGTCGAACGGCTGGCGCAACACGCTGGCCCGGTCGTTCATGCACCGGCGCCTCTGGCTCAACGACCCCGACTGCCTGATGCTGCGGCACCGGCCGACCCAGATGCGCCGCGGATGCGGTCGCGCACGTGGGCCCGCGCGGTCGGCGTGTCCGGCGGGCATGGCCCTCGTGTCCGACGACCTGGCCCTGCTCGACGCGGAGCTCGCGCGCCTGCTCGACGAGGTGATCGCGCTCGGCCGGGCCAGCGACGCCGAGGCGCGAGCCGGTGCGCCCGCCCGGTGCCCGGACCTCATGGACGCGGCGCTGCCCACGCGGCTGCGCTCAGGGCGCACGGAGCTGGTCGCGGACCCTGCAGCCGCGACATCCCGCCTTTCCTCCCTCGACTGAGCTCGACGTCAGGCCGGTTGGGCCCGCACGAGCGTGCTGGTAGAGCTCGGCGTAGAGGCCGCCGCCGCGCCAGCAGCTCGTCGTGGCGTGCCCCGCTCGACGATCCGGCCCTCGTCGAGCACGACGATCTGGTCGGCGTCGGCGATCGTCGAGAGGCGGTGGGCGATCACGATCGAGGTGCGGCCCGCCAGCGCGTCGGCGAGCGCCTGCTGGACGAGCGCCTCGTTCTCGGAGTCGAGGTGGCTCGTCGCCTCGTCGAGGATGACGATCGCCGGGTCCTTCAGCAGCATCCGGGCGATGGCGAGCCGCTGCTTCTCGCCGCCCGACAGCCGGTAGCCCGCGCTCGCCGACGATCGGTGTCGTAGCCGTCGGGCAGCGCGGCGATCACGTCGTGGATCCGGGCGGCCCGGCACGCCGCCTCGAGCTCGTCGTCGGTGGCGTCGGGGCGGGCGTAGCGCAGGTTGGCGCCGACCGTGTCGTGGAACAGGTGCGGGTCCTGGCTGACCACGCCGATGGCCTGGCGGCAGGCTGTCCTGGGTGAGGTCGCGCACGTCGTGGCCGTCGATGCGCACGGCGCCGCAGCGTCGGGTCGTAGAGCCGGGGGACGAGGTAGGTGAGCGTGGTCTTGCCGGCGCCCGACGGTCCGACCAGCGCGACCGTCTGGCCCGGCTCGACGACGCAGGTCGATGCCCCGCAGGACCGGCGCTGACGCCTCGTTCCCGAGCGGTCGCGTCGACGTCGGCCTCGAGCGACGCGATCGAGACCTCGGACGGCCGCCGGGTAGCGGAACCACACGTCGTCGAGCTCGATGCGCCCGGCCGGCCGCTCGAGCAGGTCGGCGCCGGGGCGGTCCTCGATCGGGTTCGGGCGCGTCGAGCACCTCGAACACCCGGTCGAACGAGACGAACGCCGTCATGACGTCGACCCGGGCGTTGGTGAGCGCGGTGAGCGGCGCGTAGATCTGGACGACGAAGGCGCCCAGGGCGACCAGCGTGCCGAGGGTGATGGTGCCGGAGATGACCAGCCGGCCGCCGAGCAGGTAGATCGGCGCGGTGCCGACCGCGCCGACGAGGGCCGAGAGCGACGAAGAACGTGCGGCTGTACATCGCCGTGCGGACGCCGATGTCGCGCACCCGGCCGGCCCGTGCCGAGAACTCGTCGGCCTCGTCGTCGTGCCGGCCGAACAGCTTCACCAGCAGCGCGCCCGAGACGTTGAAGCGCTCGGTCATCGTGGTGTTCATCGCGGCGTTGAGGTCGAACGACTCGCGGGTGATCGCCTGGAGGCGCCGGCCGACCCGCTTGGCCGGGAGCAGGAAGAGCGGGAGCAGCAGCGAGGGCGACGCAGCGTGAGGCGCCACTCGAGGAGCAGCATCGCGACGAGGGTGGTGGCGAGCACGATGACGTTGGAGACGACCGAGCCGAGCGTGCCGGTGACCGCCCGCTGGGCGCCGATCACGTCGTTGTTCATGCGGCTGACGAGCGCGCCGGTCTGCGTGCGGGTGAAGAACGCGATCGGCATGCGCTGCACGTGGTCGAACAGCGCGGTCCGCAGGTCGTAGATCAGCCCCTCGCCGATGCCGGCCGAGAGCCAGCGCTCGACCAGCGAGAGCACCGCGCCCGCGACCGCCGCCGCCACCATCAGGAGGGCGAGCACGGTCAGCCGGCCTTCGTCAGTGCCGCCGCGCAGGCCGTCGACGATCTGCTTGATCAGCAGGGCGGGTGCGATGGTCAGCAGGGCCTCGGCGATCAGCACCGCAGGAAGAGCACGAGCTGCTTCCGGTAGGGCCGGGCGAAGCCCCACACCCGGCGGAGCAGGTCCTCGCGCACCTGCACCCCCGCGACGGCGGCGGGGTCGGATCCGAGCATGTGGTAGGCGGGAGGTCCAGGCGGCATGGCGCCTCGGTAAGCCGCACGAAGTGCCCGATTATTCCGGGTTCACATCGTGAAGCGACGCACGAGCACCCAGCCGAGCCGGCCGAGGCCGAACAGGATCGCCGCCACGAGCAGGAGGATGGCGAGCGGTCCGGACCAGGCCACGATGCCCTCGATCCCGTCGCCGAAGCGCCGGCGGGCCGTCTCCCAGGCCTGCCCGAGGCCCTCCTCGTCGGGATCGGGCTCAGTTGCCTCCGACCCGGGTTCGCCAAGGGTGATGGCGATGGTGGCCATGGACGCCTGGTCGGCGAGCACCTGCTGCTGGCCCTGGAGCTGCTCGATCTGGGTCTGCACCTGGGTGATCCGGTCCTGGACGGCCAGGATGTCGCCGACCGTGGACGCCTGGGCGAGCACGGCCGAAAGCTGGTTCCGGGTGCTGACGAGCGCCTCGAGGCGGGCGCCGAGATCGGTGTACTGGGCGGTCACGTCGGTGCCCTTGGAGGTGACCGATCCGACCTTGCCGAGCTTGCGCAGGTTGGCCAGCAGGGCCTCGTAGCTGTCGACCGGCACCCGCACGGTGAGCGAGCCGCTCGGTTGGTCGCTCGACTCGCTGGTCCTGGACTCCTCCACGTAGCCGCCCAGGCCCACCGACTCGCTGGAGATCCGGGCGACCGCCGCGTCGAACCCGCCCTTGCGCACCTGGATCTCGATCGACCCGGTCTTGACGATCTTCGCGTTGTCGGTCGGCGGCGCGGGCTCTCGGGGGATCGCGCCGCCGCTGCTGCTCCCGCCTTCGTCGCCCTCCTGGCCCCCCACCGTGGTCTGCGGCGCGGCGGCCTCGCCGCTGTCGGAGTCACCGCGGGAGAGGGAACCGCCGCTGGTGCTGTCGTCTCTGGAGCCGTCGCCGAGCGTGGCCAGCCCGGCGATGAGGCCGACCACCACGAGCACCGCGGCGGCGACCTTGAGGACCGCGGTGGCCCGTTCCCGACCGACGCCAGGTCGCGGCGGGGCGACCGGGCGGGTGAGCTTGGCGGCCAGCTGCTCCGGAGCTCTCCCCGGCGGCGGGATGGCATCGGCCGCCTCTCTCATGAGCTGCCGCAGGTCGTCCTCGTCGATCATCGGGCCTCCTCCTCGGCCGCGGACCGCCCGACGGGAGCGAGCGCGGCGATGCGGGGGTCGTTCGCCAGGCGGCGACGGGCCTCGTGCAGGCGGGACTTCACCGTTCCCGGCCGCCGGCGGATCGCAGTGGCGATCTCCCGCTCGGACAGGCCGGTCCAGTAGCGCAGCACGGTGGGGATGCGCAGGTGCTCGGGCAGGGCGGCGAGGGCGTCGAGGACCCCGTCGGCGGTGGAGGACACGGTGGCCGCCGCCTCGGTGGAGTCGGGCGCGGCCTGGGTGCGCAGGGCCGCGTCCCCCGCGGTGCGCTGCCGCCGCGGGATCTCCTTGCGGAGGTGGGAGTAGCAGGTGTTGACGAGCACCCGGTACATCCAGGGCTCGATGCCCTGGCCGTCGGGCAGAGCGCTGCGGAAGCGCCACACCCGGAGGAACGCCTCCTGCACCGCCTCCTCCGCGTCGGCGGGGTTGCGGGTGATGAGGTACGCGGTGCGGTACGCCCGCCCGTACCCGGCGACCAGCAGGTCCGCCAGGTCGGCGGGGCTTCCCTCGGACGTCATGGCTGTACTGACGCTCGCCGGAGCCATCTGGTTCGCGACGATCGGATCATGACCTACGCCGTGCTCCTCTGGGACTTCGGTGACACGCTCGTCGACGAGCGCTGGATGCGACGTGCCCCCGCCGGCGTGCCGGCTTGGGAAGCCGCGTGGACGTCGGTCATGGACGACCTCGCCGACGCCTGGAACGTGGGCGCGGTCGACTCGGACACCGTGTACGCGGCGCTGGCGGGGCGGACGGGGATGGCGTACGAGGCAGTCGAGGCCCATGCCCAGGACTGCTGCCGGCGGCTCACCTTCCACTCGGCGGCATGGGGCGTCGCGTCCGAGCGGCGCCGGCCGCAGGCCGTGGTCACGGTGAACCCGGACCTCTTCACCGATCTCGTCGCTCCGGCCTGTGACCTGTCGGCGGTGTTCGACCACGTCGTGGCGTCCCACGTGGAGGGAACCGACGACAAGGTCGTCCTGTGCGACATCGCGCTCGGTCGGCTCGGCTTCGCCGGTGACAGGTCCGAGGCCCTGTTGATCGACAACCGCCTCGACCTGATCGAGGCGTGGCGCGACGCCGGAGGATCGGGATACTGGTTCCAGGGGGACGACCACTTCGCTCGGGACGTCGGGACACTGCTCGGTGACCGATGAATCGAGTTCCGTGGCGGCGTCTCAGGAGGAGCAATCGATGGAGGCTGACGTGAGCGAGAACGCCGAGCGGTACCGGAGGATCGCCGACCAGTTCGGCGCCCGAGTCGACGCCGTGCCCGACGACGCGTGGGACCGGCCGGCGCCGTGTGAGGGATGGGTGGCCCGGGACGTGGTGCGCCACCTCGTCGAGTGGGTCCCCGGCTTCTTCGACTCCTACGCCGGGATCCAGCTCGGGCCGATGCCGTCGGTGGACACCGACCCGGCCGGTGCATGGGCGGCGCTCGACCGGTCGCTTCAGGAGCTGCTCGACGACCCGGCGGTGGCGGCGAAGGCGTTCGACGCCCCACCCGGTCCCACGACCGTCGAGGACGCGGTCGACATGTTCTGCACCGGCGACATCCTCGTCCACACCTGGGACCTCGCCCGGGCCACCGGCCTCGACGAGACCCTCGACGCCGACGAGGTCCACCGCATGTTCGTGGGCATGGAGCCGATGGACGAGATGCTGCGGGCGAGCGGCCACTACGGCCCGCGGGTCGCGGTGCCGGACGACGCCGACGAGCAGACCCAGCTCATCGCCTTCACCGGTCGCCAGCCATAGACCCACGCCCGAGAGGTTTCGGTGCTCAGGTGGCCGCAAGCGCGACGATCAGGTCGTCGAGGGCACGGCTGGCCGCGGGGGCACCCGGGCCGTTGACGATGACGGAGAACACCGCCGTCCGGCCACTCGCGGTCGTGATCACACCGGTCAGCGCCGATCCGCCGATGATCGTTCCCGTCTTGGCGACCACGCGCCCGTCCGCGGCGGTGCCTCGGAAGCGCCCGGTCAACGTGCCCGAGCGGCCGGCCACGGGGAGTCGGGCGGCCAGCTCGGGCCACCACCGCTCGGTGCGGGCCCATTGGACCAGCCGCCGGAGCTCTCGGGCGGAGCGCAGATCGGCGCGGCTCAGTCCCGACCCGTCGGCCCAGCCGTCGGCGGCGATCGGCGCACATTCGTCGCGCAGCCGGGCCGAGAGCACGGCGGTTCCGGTCGGGGTGGAGCCTTCGCCCGAAAGCTCCGCACCGGCTTCGCGAGTGAGCGACTCGGCCACCTCGTTGTCGCTGCTCAGCAGCATCCGGGCGAGCAGATCACCCAGCGGCGGGGAGTCGAGACCGGCGACCGGGACCGCGCCCTGCGGTGCGGTCCCCCTGGTCACCGACCCGACGACCCGCACTCCGACCGCACCGAGGAGGTCACGGAACGTCTCGCCGTGGCCGAGGGCCGGCTCGGCGAGGAAGGCGGCGTCGGAGCGGCCGCGGTTGTCGTCGACGGTCAGGGCCGACAGGGGGCCCACGTAGGCGGGCATCTGCCAGTCCTGCCAGCCTGGCGCGGTGCGGGCCGCATCGAAGCGGGACTCGTCGATCACGAGATCGCCGCCCACCTCGGTGATGCCCGCCGCCCGGACGAGCATCGCGAGCGCGGCGAGCGAGTGCGGTCCCTCCGAGGTCAGGGTGGGGTCGCCTCCGGCGACGAGCACGAGGTCGTCGCCGGAGCGGACCACCCAGGTGTGGAGCGCCGTGTCGAGGTCGAGCTCGTCGAGCACACCCATGGCGGTGAGGAGCTTCTGGTTGGACGCGACCGCCAGCCGTTCGTCGCCGTTCTGGACCAGCACCTCGCCCAGGCCGTCGATCCACAGCGACACGCTCACGCGGTTGCCGGCCAGCCGCGGATCGAGGAGGTGGGCGGCCAGGACGCGGGTGATCGGCGCGGCCTCGGGGGCGACGGTGCCGTCGTCCCACGGCGGGCAGCTCGGCTCGGTGACCGGCGGGGTGGGCGGGACGACGGTGGTCGGTGCGGCCGAGGAGGTCGAGGAGGTCGAGCGACGTGGTCCGGGGGCCGGCCCCGCGGCGGGCTCGGCCGTGAGGGTGCAGCCGGTCAGCAGGGCCGTGAGCGCCACCGCGGCTCCGAGGGCGCGTACGGGCACACGCCCATCGTGGCCCGCCGCCGCGGCGGGACGGCCACAACGGGGACCCGTCCCCGGGTCAGTACGTGGTGGAGGTGGTGTCGCTGTCCGGCGGCGGTGTCGGCTCCCCGCCGTTCGTCTTCACGACGCGCCAGGTACCCCCGAAGCTCTGGAGGCCCTCACCCTTGGCGTCGGCCTCCGACCCGTCGCCGGCGAAGGTGTACAGCGGCAGGCCGTCGGCGGCGACGAGCTTCGATCCGTCGGGGCCGTCGACGACCGTCAGGGCGACGCCTTCGGGGGCGCTCGGCTCGGTCGTGCCGTCGGGGAGCTCGAGGGGGGGCCAAGCGGCGAGGCACGGCCCGGTGCACTCGACCGGATCACCGGCGTCGTCGGTCAACGTGTAGAGCGTCCTGCCGTCGGGGTCGGCCAGGATCGCGCCGAGGTTCGGATCCGTCTTCACCACCACGGTCAGATCCGCGGCCGGGGCCGCCGTGGTCGTGGTCGAATCGGACGAGCTGCCGGCGGCCGTCGTCGAGGTGGTGGAGTCCGAACCTTCGTCGTTCGAGTCACCACACGCAGCCAACAAGGCCGCGGTGGCGAGGATCGCCACCACGGTCGTCAGGATCCGGGATGCCGCGTTCGTTCGCATGCCGGTCAGTACGGCGGCGGCCGCCGAGGGGATTGCTCCGCTACCGGGTGGACCCCAGCGCGGCGATGTAGATCGCCGCCGGGTTGCCGGGCTGCCAACCGGGCAACGGGTCGATGCAGTCCACCTGGCGAAACCCGCAGTGCTCCCAGAAGGCCCGCGTCGCCTCGTACGGCTCGTACTCCGCCGAGGCGTCGAGCGTCTTGACCTCCACCAGCACGACGCCGTCCAGGGCGCCGAGCGCGGTGTCGACGAGCATCGTCCCCACGCCCGAGCGGTGCCGGGTCCGCTCCACCGCCGCGAACGTGATCTCCGCGGTCGAGGGGTGGCGCCGCTGGACGAGCACGAAGCCGATGATCTCGCCGCGGTCGACGGCCACCCACGAACGGTCGGACGGCCAGGCCGCCCGCACCTGGTCATGCGTGTCCGGCGTGAAGTAGTCGGGCAGTCGCGCGAGGACGCCGACGCACTGTTCGACGTCCTCGGGCCGCGACTCCCGCACCATCGTCAGCTGTCCGGCCGAAATGGGGCGGGGTTGGCGAAGCCCTCGGTCTGCGCCCACCCGATGCCCCCCTGAAGGCCCTTCAAGACCGGGATACTCGCCGCCGTGGATGCGGACATGGTTGAACCCGGCACGGTCAGCCAACCGTTCGCTCGCCGTGGCTGCCAGGTGGCGATGCAGAGCCTGCCGCCGTCTCCGAGCGCGCCGGCGATGTTGACGAACGCGGCAACGAGCGACCGGACCCAACGCTGTCCGCTGTCGCCGTTCCACGCCTCGAACTGCTCGGTGTTGGCGACGTTCCTCATGTCGCGTTCCCCGTCACGAGCGGCCGATCAGCCGGGTTGGGGCACGATGCGGATGTAGGGCTTCGGTTCCTTCCAGCTGCCGAAGACCTCCTTGGCTTCGTCGTTCGACACCGAACCGGCGATGATCACGTCCTCGCCCTGCTTCCAGTTCACCGGCGTCGCGACCCGGTGCTCTGCGGTCAGCCGGAGGGAGTCGATGACCCGCAGCACCTCGTCAGCAATACGAT
>CAVSXO010000006.1:0-16374 GCA_963731895.1 uncultured Solirubrobacterales bacterium | reverse complement strand
ACACCAGCCCGCACCCGGCCCGCCGCGGCCGGTGGGCGAGAATGCCCGGCATGCGTCCTCCAACTCCCCGCGAGGCGTGGCTGCGGCTCGCGGCATGCGCCGGGGCGGCCGCGCTGCTCCAGATGGACGGCACGATCGTCACGGTCGCCCTCCCCTCGGTGGGGAGGAGCTCGGCGCCGACTCGCACCAGCTCTCCTATGTACTGACCGCGTACTTCGTGGCATACGGATTGGCGCTGTTCCCCGGCGGTGCGCTGGTCGACAGGATCGGGTCGCGCACGGTCGGTCTGGCGGGCCTGGCGGTGTTCGCCGCGGGCGCGCTGATCGGTGCGGTGGCAGGGAACCTCGAGGTTCTGATCCTCTCCAGAGTCGTCCAGGGCGTCGGCGCCGGGCTCGTGAGCCCGGCTTCCCTGGCCGGCGCGGTGTCGGGGTTCTCGCCGAGCGCCGCGGCGCCGCGCTGGGCATCTGGGGCGCCAGCTCCGGCATCGCGAACCTGATCGGACCGGTGGTCGGCGGCCTGCTGACAGTCGCGATCGACTGGCGAGCCTGCTGGTGGTTCATGGTCCCCGCCAGCGCGGCTGCCGCGCTGGCGCTGTGGCAGCTCGTGCCGCGCGAGGTGCATGCGGACGAGAGCCCCGAGACCTCCGGGCCTCCGCCAGCGCGTCGTGGCGGCCGCGGCGCTGGTCGCGGCGCTCACGTTCGCGGTCATGATCGGCTCGTTCTACCTCGGCCAGCAGTACCTCCAGATCTCCGCGGGCTATTCCGCGCTGGGCGCGGCGGCGGCACTCACGCTGATCGCGCTCGTGGTGGTCGTGGCGGCCCCCGTCTCCGGGCGCCTGACGGACTCGCGAGGCGAGGGCCAGACGGCTGCGCTCGGCTTCCTGCTCGTCGCGCTGGCGCTCGGTGTGCTCGCGATTCCGGGCGTCCCGCTCGACGGCCTCGGGGCGCTTCCGTTGCTGGTGCCCTTCGGCCTCGGCCTCGGACTGCTGTTCGTGCCGGCCTCGCGGGCGGCACTGAACGCCGTGCCTCAGGCCAAGCACGGCCGGGTGTCCTCGCTCCTCTCCGCATCGCGCCTGCTGGGCGCCGGGCTCGGCGCTGTCCTGGGCGGCGTTGCCCTCTCGGGCGGCGTGACCGGCGACCACATGCGGATTGCCCTGGGAGCCGGCGCGGCGCTGTGCCTGGTCGTGGGATTGCCGGCAGCCGTGGAGCTGTCGAACCGCTCGTCCGCGGCTACAATTGACAGTCGCAGACCGGGCAGCCGCGGGGGCGCTGCCTCCCCGGCCTCACGGTCGAGGAGGTAAGCCTTCGAGGAAAGTCCGGACACCAAAGGGCAAGGGTGGTCGGTAGTACCGACCCGGGGAAACCCGAGGGAAAGTGCCACAGAAACGACACCGCCTAAGCGGGGCAGTCTCAGCTGAACTGCTCCGCCGGTAAGGGTGAAATGGTGCGGTAAGAGCGCACCGGCGCCGTGGTGACACGGCGGCCGCGGCAAACCCCACCCGGTGCAAGGCCAAGCAGGACCGTTACGAGCCGGCCCGGCCAGGTCCAGGTGGGCCGCATGAGATCGGCGGCAACGCCGGTCCCAGATGGATGGTTGTCCAAGACAGAATCCGGCTTACAGGTCTGCTACGGGAACGGCCCCCTCGGGGGCCGTTTCTATTTGGCTGCCCGCGCCGAGGCGGGCCGGCCCGGCGAACGCTGGTGCGATTTCCCATGACTGTCATGGGAAAAAGCAGAACCGATGTGGTGGGGAAGCGGTCGACCGCGCGCCGGGTTTTCTCGAGGCGCGGAGTAGAGTGAGAAGTGCCCCCGCAAAACGCGACTTCCGGAGGCCCGTCAGCGCATGAACAGCTTCGACGCCCGCTCCACGCTCACCGTCGGCGACCGCTCCTACGAGATCTTCCGGCTCGACGCGCTGCAGTCGAAGTTCGACGTCGCGCGGCTCCCGTTCGCGCTCAAGGTCCTGCTCGAGAACCTGCTGCGCTACGAGGACGGGCAGGTCGTGACCAGCGACGATGTGGAGGCGCTCGCGCGCTGGGTGCCGACGGACGAGCCGAGCCGGGAGATCGCGTACATGCCGGCGCGCGTGCTGATGCAGGACTTCACCGGAGTGCCGGCCGTGGTCGACCTGGCGGCGATGCGCGACGCGATGGGCGACCTGGGCGGTGACCCGGCTCGCATCAATCCGCTGCAGCCCGCGGAGCTCGTCATCGACCACTCCGTGCAGGTGGACGCGTTCGGCACACGCGAAGGCGTTCCAGATCAACGCCGACCGGGAGTTCGAGCGCAACCAGGAGCGCTATGCGTTCCTGCGCTGGGGCCAGCAGGCGTTCGACGACTTCGCTGTCGTGCCGCCGGACACCGGAATCGTGCACCAGGTCAACCTCGAGTACCTCGCGCGCGTCGTGTTCACCCGCGAGGCCGACGGCACCACCCAGGCCTACCCGGACACGCTGGTGGGCACCGACTCCCACACCACGATGGTGAACGGCCTCGGCGTTCTCGGCTGGGGAGTGGGGGGGATCGAGGCAGAGGCCGCGATGCTGGGCCAGCCGGTCTCGATGCTGATGCCCCAGGTGATCGGCTTCAGGCTCAGCGGCGAGCTGCAGGAGGGTGCGACCGCCACCGACCTGGTCCTGACTGTCACGCAGATGCTGCGGGAGAGAGGAGTGGTGGGGAAGTTCGTCGAGTTCTTCGGGGAAGGGCTTGCGCGGCTGCCGCTGGCCGACCGCGCCACGATCTCCAACATGGCGCCGGAGCAGGGCGCGACCTGCGTCATGTTCCCGATCGACGCCGAGACGCTCCACTACCTGCGGTTCACGGGACGCACCGAGGAGCAGGTTGCGCTCGTCGAGGCGTACGCGCGCGAGCAGGGGATGTTCCACGAGCCCGGCGCGGAGGAGAGCGTCTACACCGACACTCTGTCGCTCGACCTCGGGGACGTGGAGCCGAGCCTGGCCGGGCCACGCCGGCCACAGGACCGCGTGCCGCTCACGGATGCCAAGTCGTCCTTCCTCGAGGAGCTGAAGCAGCTCGTCGAGACCGGCGCTGCGGCGCCCGGCAACAGCGACCTCGAGCGCTTCAAGGGCGAGGGCGGTCACACCGCGGTGGGCGTCGAGCAGCAGGCAAAGTCCACGGCCGTACCGGTCACGGCCGCAGGGCGAGCAGACACTGGTCGACCACGGCTCGGTCGTGATCGCGGCAATCACGAGCTGCACCAACACGTCCAACCCGGCCGTGATGGTGGGGGCCGGCCTGGTGGCCCGCAACGCCGTCGAGAAGGGGCTGCGCTCGCAACCCTGGGTGAAGACCAGCCTCGCGCCTGGCTCGAAGGTCGTGACCGAGTACCTGGAGCGGTCCGGTCTCACGGATCCGCTCGAGGCATTGGGGTTCAACCTGGTCGGCTACGGCTGCACCACCTGCATCGGGAACTCCGGGCCCCTGCCGGAAGAGATATCCGCCGCGATCGAGCAGGGGGACCTGGCGGTCGCTTCGATCCTCTCGGGCAACCGGAACTTCGAGGGCCGGATCCACTCCGAGGTGAAGATGAACTACCTCGCCTCGCCCCCACTGGTGGTCGCCTACGCGCTCGCCGGTCGCATGGACGTCGACCTCACCACCGAGGCGCTGGGCGAGGGCTCTGACGGCGAGCCGGTCTACCTGCGCGACATCTGGCCCACCCAGCGCGAGATTCACGACACGATCGAGAACGCGGTCCAGTCCGAGATGTTCACGCGCAGCTACGCCGACGTATACGCCGGCGACGAGCGCTGGGCCTCGCTCGAGGTGCCGTCGGGCGACATCTACACCTGGCCGCCCAGCACATATGTGAAGCGGCCGCCGTTCTTCGAGGGAATGCCGGTCGAGCCACCGCCGGTCGAGCCGATCAACGGAGCGCGCGTACTGGCACTGCTCGGCGACAGCGTGACCACGGACCACATCTCTCCCGCGGGCGCGATCCGCCCCGACAGCCCGGCGGGGAAGTACCTGATCGAGCAGGGTGTCCAGCCCCGTGATTTCAACTCGCTCGGCTCACGCCGCGGCAATCACGAGGTGATGATGCGCGGCACGTTCGCGAACGTGCGGCTGCGGAACATGCTCGTCCCCGGCAAGGAGGGCTCGTGGACGATCCACCTTTCGAGCGGCGAGGAGATGTCGATCTTCGACGCGGCCATGAAGTACATGGAGGAGGGCGTGCCGCTGGTCGTGCTGGCCGGCAAGGAGTACGGATCCGGGTCCTCTCGCGACTGGGCGGCCAAGGGGCCACGCCTGCTCGGTGTCCGGGCCGTGATCGCCCAGAGCTACGAGCGCATCCACCGCTCGAACCTGGTTGGCATGGGCGTGCTCCCGCTCCAGTTTGCCGACGGTCAGGGCGTGGAGCCCCTGGGCCTCGACGGGCACGAGGTCTACGACGTGGCCGACGTCGCCGACGGGGCGCGCACGACGACGGTGACCGCCCGCAGGGACGACGGCGCGGAGGTGCAATTCGAAGGGACGGTGCGCATCGATACCCCGCAGGAGTGGCTGTACTTCCGTCATGGCGGCATCCTCCAGTACGTCCTGCGCCAGCTGCTCCACCGCAACGGCGGTTGAGCACGCGATAACGTACGGCTCCCGTCTGCCAGTCCCCTCTGACCATGGAACCCCAACGAGCACGAGAGCTGCTGACCCGCGAGCGCGAGCGGATCGAGAGTGAGCTGCGCGCGCTGCGCGCCGACCGGGGGGACGGCGAGCTTGCGGGCGTGGACCAGCACAACGCGGATGCCGGCTCCGACCTGTTCGAGAACGAGCGCGACCAGTCCGTGATCGAGCGCCTGGACCGGGAGCTGGAAGCGATCGCCCGCGCCGAGCAACGCGTCGAGGAGGGCACGTACGGTGTCTCCGTCGAGAGCGGCGAGCCGATCCCCGACGGGCGGTTGGAGGCGATTCCGTGGGCCGAGCGGACGGCCGAAGAACAGGCCCGCTTCGAGCCAGGCCCTTCCTGAGCACCCTCACCGAGCCCGAGATTGACTCGTCAGTCAATCTTGCTAGCATGCACGCCTTCGTCGACCGCTGAGTCCCCGTGCCGCCATGGCACCGGGAGCGGGGGAACCAATGGCGGCCTTCTGGCCGCTGGGGCGAATCGCCGTCGAGCAGCTGCTCTCCCGGCGTAGCGCGTCTCTTTCAGCGCGAGCCCGTCAGCTAACCCCGTAAGCGCCCGAAAGAGAGGAACGTGCCGGAACGCCCCCATGGGCCGCGCCGCGCGCAGATGCGCAGGCGCTCTCCAACGTACAACTCATCGCCCGGCGGGCGTCCCGACCGGGTCGCGGCCTGGGCCTTCGCGATGGCCGTGTTCCTGATCCTGGTCGCGGCGACCACCTCCCGCGGCGAGAGCGGCGGCGCCTCCGTGCCCCGGCCGCCGGCGCCGGCGCCGGAACGCACCGCGACCAAGGCCCAGCTGGGCGAGCGCACCCTCAGCGAGGGGAGCGAAGGTCCGGACGTAAGCACCCTCCAGTCGATCCTCAGCGCGCGGGGCTACGGCGAAATCGAGACCACGGGCCGGTTCGACTCCTCCACGGGGGACGCGGTGCGGCGGTTCCAGCGCGAGGCAGGGCTCCAGACGGACGGCGTGGTGGGCCCGCAGACGAGGCCCAAGCTGCTGGCCCTGATGCGGCTTCGGCGGGCGACCTGGTACGGGCCCGGGCTGTACGGCAATCGCACGGCCTGTGGCCAGACCCTGCGGCGCTCGACGCTCGGAGTTGCGCATCGCAGGCTGCCGTGCGGCACTCCCGTGACCTTTTACCATCGCGGCCGCTTCGTGACCGTGAGCGTGATCGACAGGGGCCCGTTTCGAGCTGGGGTCGAATGGGACCTCACCGCGGCCACGGCGAAGGCCCTCGGCATGGCGGCCACGTCCCGCCTGCGCACGATTCACTGATCCCACCCGCGCCCTGGCTCGTAGAGCCTTATCGGTACGCCCCCTGGGGGAGGGGGTCGGCGAGGAATTCCGCCGGAGGGCGCCGAGCGACCCCCTCCCCAGGGGGAGCTTCCGGACAGGATCGGAGGGTCCAGGGGCGTACTTGAAAAGGCCCAGGCTTTTTGTAAACTACCTTACCCGCAGTAAGGAAAGCGCTTTGTTGTTAGTTGCATCGCTTTCTGTAGTTGCATCCATTTTGTTAGCTCCGACCTGAAAGTAAGCGATGGCAGCCAAGATCAGCAGGTTCGACATTCACGATGAGCTCACCGCACCGCCCGAGAGCGCCCCGATCCTGAAGGGAGCCCTGTCGGGCAGCGGCAAGCTGAACAACTTCGTCGGCGTGCTCGCCGGTTCGCCGGCCGCGCTGCGCGGCTACGCACGGATGCGCTCGGAGCTGCGGCGAGGGACTCTGCCTCCCGCCACGCAGGAGCGGATCGCGCTCGCCGTGGCCGAGTACCGGGGCGCCGAGTACGACGTCGCGGTGCACGCACGGGCCGGTCGTGCCGTCGGGCTGAGCCTCGACGAGATCGACTCGGCGCGCCGCTTCAGCTCGAGCGACGAGCATCAGGCGGCCCTCCTGCGGTATATCGAGATCACGCTCGACAACCGCGGCGAGGTCCCGGTCCACCTCCACGAGGAGGCACGCGAGCACGGCTGGTCGGACGAGCAGATCCTCGAAGCCCTCGCGCATGTGGCACTTGCAGACTTTTCATCCCTTGTGACGCTTGCCGGTGAGGTCCCGCTCGAGGGCACCTCGCGCGAGGTCAAGCCGCTCAAGAAGGTCGCCTAGCGACCATGCGCGGGGAGGCGCCGACACTCGCAAGGCCAGGCGCCGCAACCGCAACTGCAACCTCCCCTCCCCAAAACACAGCTGGCGCCGCGGATCCCCCAGGAACCGCGGCGCCGCTGGTCTCCTCGCGCGACGTCTGCCCGTATTACCACGAGGCCGTGGAGCTACTCGGCAAGCGCTGGACCGGTGCGATCGTGCACGTCCTGCTGCCGGGCCCGATGCGATTCTCGGAGATATCGCAGGCGATCCCGCAGATCTCAGACCGCCTGCTGTCGATGCGGCTGAAGGAGCTCGAGTCGTTCGGGATCATCGCCCGCCGGGTCTGGGACGCGGCGCCCGTGCGGGTCGAGTACGAGCTGACGCCCAAGGGCGCGGCCCTCGGGCCAACGGTCACAGAGCTGCGCCGCTGGGCGCGCGAGTGGCTGAAGGCGCCCGCCGCTTCCGAATAGCTGTACGGTCCCAGCCGTGCTGTTGGTGATCGGCAGGGTCCGGTGCCGTCCCGACCAGCGGGACGGGCTTCTCGCTCTCATGCGGCAGATGCAGGACGACTCCCGCCGTGAGGAGGGATGCGTGCGGTACGGGTTCTTCGGTGCGGTGGAGGATTCCCTCAGCTTCGTCGCCGTCGAGGAATGGGCGGACCGGGAGGCGCTCGACCGCCATTTCGCCCAGCCGCACCTGCAGGAATTCGCGCGCCGCCTGGTCGATTTGGTCGACTCTGCTCCGGAGGTCGCCATCCACGAGGTCGCCGGCACGAGCCCGTTCCCGGGCTCGTCCCCTCCGCCTGCCGCGAAGCTCTAGGGTTACGCGCTTGACGGCGCTCCGGCGCCCCCGCGAACCCGACCCGATAAGGAGCCGACGTTGGCAGACAAGGCCCCCATGACGCCTCAGGACGTAGCCGCCATCTGCGATGAGCGCGACGTCCGTTTCATTCGCCTGTGGTTCACCGACATCCTGGGACAGCTGAAGAGCTTCTCGATCAACCGCCAGGAGCTCGAGGACGCGTTCGAGGGTGGAATGGGCTTCGACGGGTCCTCGATCACCGGCTTCAACCCGATCGAGGAGTCGGACATGATCGCGATGCCCGACCCTTCGACGTTCTCGATCCTTCCGTGGCGCCCGGAGGACAAGGCCACCGGGCGGATGTTCTGCGACGTGCAGGTTCCCGGCGGGGAGCCCTACGAGGGCGACCCGCGGTGGGTCATGAAGCGCGCGCTCGAACGGGCAAAGGGCATGGGCTTCGACAACTTCTTCATCGGACCCGAGCTGGAGTACTTCTACTTCCGCTCCGCGGAGACGGGCGGCGGCCCGCCGGAGGTGCTCGACAAGGGCGGTTACTTCGACCTCACGACGCTCGACGCGGGCTCCGACCTGCGCCGCGAGACCGTCCTGGCGCTGGAGCAGCTCGGCATCCACGTCGAGTACAGCCACCACGAGGTCGGGCCTTCTCAGCACGAGGTCGACATGCGGTTCGCGGATGCTCTGAAGATGTCCGACGACTGCATGACGTACCGGATCACCGTGAAGGAATACGCGATGAAGTACGGCTTCTACGCGACCTTCATGCCGAAGCCGCTGTACGGCGAGAACGGGTCGGGAATGCACGTGCACCAGTCGCTGTTCAAGGGCGGCCGCAACGCGTTCTACGACGCCAACGACCAGTACTTCCTGTCCGACGTGGCGAAGTCGTTCATCGCCGGTCAGCTCAAGCACGCGCGCGAGATGTCCGCGCTGTTCGCGCAGTGGGTGAACTCCTACAAGCGGCTCGTGCCGGGATACGAGGCGCCGGTCTACGTGGCCTGGTCGCGACGCAACCGCTCCGCGCTGATCCGCGTGCCGCTGTACCACCCCGGCAAGGAGCAGGCGACTCGCTGCGAGATCCGCTGCCCCGACCCGTCCTGCAACCCGTACCTGTGCTTCGCGGTCCTGCTCCAGGCGGGTCTGGAGGGAATCGAGAAGGGTTACGAGTTGCCCGAGCCGATGGAGCGCAACCTCTACCACCTGTCTCCCGACGAGCGGAAGAAGCTCGGGATCGAGCAGCTCCCCGAGACGCTCGGAGAGGCGATCGAGATCGCCGCGGAGTCCGAGTTGATCCTGAAGACGCTCGGCGAGCACGTGTTCACGCGCCTGATCGAGATCAAGCGCCAGGAGTGGGAGGACTACCGCACCCAACTCTCCGCGTGGGAGATGGAGAAGTACCTGCCCATCCTGTAGGGGGTCTGCCCGGTCAATTTTGGCCCGCGGGCCAATCACAACCTGACGCTGGACCGAGACGATGTCGTCATGGAGTTGTCGATCGAGCCGATGACGGCGGCCGATTGGCCCGCGGTGCGCGAGGTGTATGCGGAAGGGATCGCCACCGGCCAGGCGACGTTCGACGAGCGTCCGCCGTCATGGGAAGAGTGGGACCGCGGCCATCTGGCCGAATGCCGGCTCGTGGCGCGACGTGGGGAGCGGGTGGTGGCTTTCGCTGCCCTCAGCCCGGTCTCGTCTCGTCCCGTGTATCGCGGTGTCGCGGAGGTGAGTCTCTACGTGGCCGCTGCAGATCGCGGCAGCGGCGCCGGGCTGGGGCTCGGGAGGGCCCTGGTCGAGGCCGCCGAGCGGGCCGGCGTGTGGACGCTCGAGGGCCTCGTCTTTCCCGAGAATCGTGCCAGCCTCGCGCTGTGCGAGGCGCTCGGCTGCCGGGTCGTCGGAGTGCGCGAGCGCTTCGGGAAGATGGGTGACCGGTGGCGTGACGTCGTGCTCGTCGAGCGTCGCAGCCGGTAGGACCTGAGCCTGACGTGGGTTTCCGTGACGCTGTCGCCTGGCCGACGTGGGGAAGCGCCTAGTCCGAGAGCTCGCGTTCGAGGTCGGCCGGCGCGGTGACCGGCATCCGGCAGGCGAAGTTCTGGCACACGTACGCAGCCGGGCGGTCGCCCACGGGTTCACGCCCAGCCAGCAGCGGCACGACCTCCGCCGCCCGGGCGTCGTTCGCGCGCATGCCGGCCACCACCGTGGTCGGGCGAAGGCGTGAGCGCACGACTCCCAGGAGCTCGTCGAGCGGCTCACCCACCAGCGCCACCTCGCGCCTGGGCCCGAAGTGGAACCGCAGCGCCTGCAGGAGATGGCCGAACGCCTGGGGATGGCGGGCGGCGGCCTGGTGGAGGATGCCGAGCACCTCGTCGGCACGCCGCTCGTAGTCCTGCTCGCCCGTGAACGCCGCCAGGCGCTCGAGGCCGAATGCGGCGGAGGAGTTACCCGACGGGATCGGGTGGTCCTCGAAGCTCCGCGGGCGCACGATCAGCGCCTCGTGGTCGCTGGAGGTGTCGAAAAAGCCGCCCTCGGGTGAGCCGAAGCGCTCGATCATCGTGTCGGCGAGCGCGCGGGCCGCGGTGAACCAGCGCGTTTCGAACGTTGCCTCGTAGAGCACCAGCAGCGCCTCGAGGAGGAATGCGTGGTCCTCCAGATATGCGTTCAGCGCTGCACGCCCGTCCTTGTATGTGCGCAACAGCCGGCCGCTGCGGTCGCGCATCTGATCGAGCAGGAACCGGGCGCACTGGCGGGCGGCCTCGAGGTAGTCGCCATGACCGAGCACTGCGCCGGCGTCGGCCAGCGCCGTGATCATGAGCGCGTTCCAGGCCGTCAGCCGCTTGTCGTCGAGGCCCGGCCACACGCGCTGGGCGCGCGCCGCGTACAGGGTCCGCCGCGCCCGCGCGAGCAGGTCGGGGTCGACGTCCCCGCCCGGGACGTGCAGGATGCTGGACCCCTCGAAGTTCGGGCCACGGTCCACACCCCAGTGCGCCAGCATGGGCGGCGCGTCGTCCCCGAGCAGCTTTCGCAACTCTGCTTCGGACCACACGTAGAACTTGCCCTCCTCGCCCTCCGAGTCGGCGTCGAGCGCGGAGAAAAAGCCACCCTCGGGGCCGCGCATCTCCCGCAGCGCCCAGTCGAGCGTCTCCTCGCACACATCCCGGAAGAGCTCGCGGCCCGTCAGCTGCCAGGCGTGCAGATATGCCCGCGCGAGCAGCGCATTGTCGTAGAGCATCTTCTCGAAGTGCGGCACGAGCCAGTGTGCGTCGACGGAATAGCGTGCGAACCCCCCGCCGACCTGGTCGTAGATGCCGCCTTTGGCCATCCGTTCCAGGGTCGTCGTGACGATCTGCCGTGCCTTCTCGGCTTGCTCCTCCTTTCCACCCGGCTCGGCCATGCGTCCCATCAGGAACTCGAGCGCGGAGGCCGGCGGAAACTTGGGTGCGCCGCCGAAGCCGCCGAAGTTCGCGTCGAACTGGGCGGACAGGTTCTGCTCTGCCTCGTCGATGACGCCCGCGGACGGGCCCTCCTCGGGCGCGCGCACCTGCGCCGGCGCGCTCAACCCCTCGATGGTGCGCGGCGCCGACTCGCGGATCTCGTCCCGGCGGGTACGCCACGCCTCCGCGACGCCCTCCAGCACCTGGCGGAAGCTCGGCATCCCGTGGCGGGGCTCTGGCGGGAAGTACGTGCCGCCGAAGAATGGGACACCCTCGGGATCGATGAACACGTTCAGCGGCCAGCCACCCTGACCCGTCATCGCCTGCACCGCCCCCATGTAGATGGAGTCGACATCGGGGCGCTCCTCGCGATCGACCTTCACGGGGACGAAGTTCTCGTTCATGACGGCGGCCGTCTCGACGTCCTCGAAGGACTCGTGCTCCATCACGTGGCACCAGTGGCAGGCGGAGTAGCCGATCGACACGAGCAGTGGCTTGTCCTGCGCCCGGGCGCGTGCGAGCGCCTCCTCGCCCCAGGGATGCCAGTCGACGGGGTTGTCCTTGTGCTGAAGGAGGTAGGGGCTGGTCTGATCGGCGAGGCGGTTCGCCATCGCCGCTAACCGCCCATCAGGTCCGAGGCGAACGCCTCGAATGCCGCCAGGTACCGGTCGAGGTGCTCATCGGTGTGGGCCACCGACAGCGTCCACTCCTCCTCGACCCCCGGCGTCATGAAGATCCCGTGGTTCATGTGGTACAGCCAGGCAAGTGTCGAGAGGTCGTCGTCCACCTTCGTCAGGTAGTCCCGGTACTCGAACAGGCGCTCGGACGAGAAGATCACACAGCCCTTGGCGCCGATGCCCTCGGTGTAGCAGGGCAGCCCGTGGCGCTCGATGATCGTGTCGCATCCGGCCCGCAGCCGCTCGTTCGCCATCTCGAGCTGGACATATGCATCCGGGGTGAGCACCTCGGTCAGAGTCGCCTCGGCGGCCGCCATCACGAGCGGGTTGCCGTTGAACGTCCCATATTGGTGCACCGTCCCGTCCGCGATCACGGTGGCGAGCGCCTCCGTCATCCCGATCGCGCCGCCCGGCAGGCCGCCGCAGGTCGCCTTCGCGAGGGTCACGATGTCCGGCTGCACGCCGAAGCGCTGGGTGGCGCCCCCCGCTGAGATCGTCGCGCCCGTCTTGACCTCGTCGAACACGAGGTGCACTCCGTGCTCGGAGGTGATGCGCCGCACCTCCTCGAGATAGCCCTCGCGGGGCGGGATGATGTTGATGTTCATCATCGCCGGCTCCATGATCAGCGCCGCGACCTGGCCCGCGAGGCGGTCGAGCACCCGCTCCAGCACCTGCACGTCGTTGAACGGGACCGAGCGCGTGAGGTCGGTGATCGCACGTGGATATCCGGCGCCGTACGGGACGCTGATCGGGTCATCGCGGTCGCCGAGCGCCTCGAGTGGTGGGTAAACGGAGACCATCAGGGCGTCATGGTGGCCGTGGTAGGAGCCCTCGATCTTGATGATCATGTCGCGGCCGGTGGCTCCGCGCGCAACGTGGACGGCGTCCATCGTCGACTCCGTGCCGGAGTTCGTGAAGCGCCACTGGGGCAGGCCGAAGCGTCGCTGCAGCTCCTCCGCCACGGCGATCGAGTGCGCGGTGGGCGCCGCGAAGTGGGTGCCGCGCTCCACCTGGCGCTTGACCGCGTCCACTATCCGCGGGTTCGCGTGACCGACGCACATCACGCCGAAGCCGTTGTGGAAGTCGGTGTACTCGTTCCCGTCCACGTCCCACACCTGCGCGCCGGACCCGCGGTCGATGTACACGGGCCAGGGATCGTTCTCCTGGAACGAGGAGGGGACGCCCTTCGGCATCACCTTCCGGGCGCGCTCATACGTCTGGCCCGAGCGAGGCGTGCGTTCGGCGAACAGATCACGCTGGCGCGCCGTCAGCTCCGCGACCCGCCGGCGGTCGATTTCGGGCGCCGGGGTGGTGGCGGCGGAGGGCTCGACGCTCATCGTCATAGAGCCTACCGGGCGCCCTGCGCCAAGCTCGCGGCGCCATCGGCGGGCTCGCCGGCTTACGCGGCTGCGTCCTGGTGTGAGATCGGGGATAGGCTGCGTGTCCGACGATACTTCGAGCTCTGGCCGAACGTGGCCAAGTTGATCTAGTGCCCGAAAGCCCGCCCAGCGACACGAACCGGCGCCTGCTCGAGTGGGCGGCGCGCGCTCGGGGCAACCCCAACTTCGACCAGGCCGAGCGCGAGTACAGGCTGGCGATCGCGCGCCGCGCTCAGGAGATCCTGGATCCGGGCCGAAAAGACACGCTCGTCGAGCGAGTCGAGGCCCTGCGCGCCGTCATGGCGAGCCGGTGGGTCCCGCAGATCCTTCTGCCGTCGCACATCCAGCATCTCTTGGAATGGGCGGCGGAGGACGAGCACAGCCTCGTCCGCGCGCTCGAGGTGTTCAACCAGGCCGGGGTCTCGCCGGAGGCTCGCGTCGGTGTCTTCGCGGAGCATCTCCGGGCACGAGCGTCGCCCGGCGATGACCCCGACCCGGTCGCCCTCGTGCTCGGATCGCTGTTCGCCTTCGCGACCATGCCCGGCGAGCTCCCGATGCTGCGCCTGTCCGCGTCGAGCGGGCTGGCTCGGCTCCTTGGTGAGCAACTCTCGGGCGGCTCGATTCGCGAGCAGTTCGCGCGCCACGTGCGCTTCGCCCGCCGCATGCACGAGGCGTTCGTCGGCGCCCGCATCCCCGTCCGCGACCTGATCGACACCGAGGCTCTGATGCTCGTCATCTGGGAGGACCGCCAATTCTGGCTCACCGACGACGACGGGCGCAGACCCCGCAAGCGAGCCCCGCGGCATTATCTGGCCGCATGCGCGATCTACCGCGACGAGGCCCCGTATCTGGCCGAGTGGATCGAGTTCCATCGCCTGGTCGGGTTCGAGCGCTTCTACCTCTATGACAACGGCAGCGAGGACAACCATCTCGACGTGCTCGCGCCCTACATCGACGAGGGCATCGTGGTGGTGCACGACTGGAACGTCCCCCACCTTCCGGGCCAGATCGATGCGTACCAGCATGCGATCTCGACATACGGCGACGAAGCGCGCTGGATCGGGTGCTTCGACATCGACGAGTTCCTCTTCTCGCCCACCCATCGCCCGGTCTCGGAGGTCCTGAGGGACTACGAGCAGTGGCCCGGCGTGGTCGTGAACGCTCCCCGTTTCGGCCCATCAGGCCATCGCACGAAGCCGGACGGGCTCGTGATCGAGAGCTACCTCACGCACTTGCCGCTCGGGTCAGATCGCACCCTGAAGAGCGTCGTCGACCCGGCCGCGGTCGAAAGCGTGCGCAGCGCCCACCTGTTCAACTTCCTCCGCCGAAGCGCCGTGGACGAGAACGGTTATCCGGTGCACCACAATCGCACCAAGGCCCCGTCCTTCGAGCGCCTGCGGATCAACCACTACTACTGGAAATCCGAGGAGGAGTTCCTCTGGAAGGCCAGCCACCGGACGCTACCGGAGTTGGGCCCTGGTAGCCCCTCCGTCCGCCGACAGAATGCCCTTTCGTTCGAGGAGATCAGCGCGCTTGAGGCCGAACGCGGCGTTCGCGACGAGGCGATTCTCCACTATGCAAAGCCGGTTCGCGCGGCGCTCCGGGAGCATTCGGCCGCGCAAAGGCCGTCGAGCGCGACGGGGCCGACGTGATCCTGTTCAAGTCGGCCCACGAACTGACGGCGTAGCGTCAGCGGGTCGCCTCGAGCGTCTCGTCCAATTGACGGCGCAGATCGCGCTCGACCTCCTTGTAGTCCGGCGACCCCGCGAGGTTGCGCGTCTCGGACGGGTCGGCACGCAGGTCGTAGAGCAGATAGACCTCCCTCTGACCGTTCAGCGCCATCTTCCAATCAGCGGTCGCGATCATCACCTCCCCGGACCGCCGCATCTCAGACAGCGCCACCTGCCGGTGCGGCAGCGAGGGATCCTCGAGCACCGGTACGACGCTCCGCGCCAGACTGCCAGGAACCTGGCGCGCGCCCGCCAACTCGACCAGAGTGGCCCCGAGGTCCATCAGCTCCACGATCGCACCGGCGACCGCACCGGCCGTGGCTCCCTGCCTGTGCGGCGGGAGGCGCACGATGAACGGGATGCGCACGGCCGCGTTGAGGAAGGTCTGCTTGAAAACCAGGTTGTGGTCACCATTCATCTCGCCGTGATCGGACACGAACGCCACCACCGTGCGATCCAGCTCTCCCCTGTCCTCGACCGCGCGCAGCACTTCGCCGATCTGGTCGTCGATCAAGGTCACTTTGCCGGCGTAGTTCGCGCGTAGCCGCGCAATGTCGCCCGGCTCGAACTGGAAGCCCTTCGCCAGCTTCTTGTCCAGCAGCCCCCGCGGCCGGTCGTGCCCGAGCTCCTGGGGCACCACCGGCTTCGGCATCGCCGCAGGGTCGTAGGCGCTCGCGTACGGCTCCGGGGCATCCCAAGGCTCGTGCGGGCCACCGAAGCTCGCCCAGCAAAACCACGGTTTCGCACCGTCGTATCCACGCAGATAGGCAGCCGCCTGCTGTCCCACGTAGACGTCCCCGTACAGCTCGAGCGGGAGCGGCGAAGGGCGCGCCACCCACGGCTTGCCGGCGGCCCGCTCCCAAAAATCTCGCTTGTAGTCGTCATAGACGCCGGCTTCCTCCCACCGGTCGGTCAGGTTCGACCGACACAGCGCGCTCCCACGCGGACCAGCGATTTCGTCGACGTGGTCAAGCCCGTAGGCGTGAAGCAGGTGCTCGCGGTCGCGCAGATGTCCTTCGTGCGGGTGAAGGTGGGTCTTGCCGATCACGCTCGTGCTGTAGCCCGCGTCACGGACCGCGCGCATCCAGGTCAGCCGCAGTCCTTCGGGCTGCTTTGCCCATTCGGCTTGGTGGTGTGGGTAGCGCCCGCGCGCCAGGCTCAGCCGCGCCGGCACGCACATCGGAGCGTTCGTGTAGGCGTTGGAGAACCGCACCCCCTCGGCGGCCAGCCGATCCAAATGCGGCGTCTTCACCCAGCCCCCGACGCAGCCCAGAGCGTCCCACCGGTGCTGGTCGGTCATGATCAGCAGTATGTTCGGGCGCGGCTCGTCGGCACGGCCATGCGACGCGTCCTGGCTGGGCACTTTCTGGAGTGTGACAGGCGCGTTCAAGGAGCCTCGCGGAGCGCGGCCCGTCTGATCTTCCCGCTCGCCGTCTTCGGCAGCTCGTCGACGAACTCCACCACGCGGGGATATTTGTAGGGAGCCGTCGCGGCCTTCACGTGGTTCTGGAGCTCTGTGGCCAGCGCGGGGCCGGCCGGTCTGACCGGGCCGCAGGACGACCACCGCCTTCACCACCGCGCCGCGCTCCGCATCCGGGGCTGCGACCGCCGCGGCTTCGG
>CAVSXO010000005.1:0-87405 GCA_963731895.1 uncultured Solirubrobacterales bacterium | reverse complement strand
CCTATATTGCGCACGTGAAGATCGGCGTCCTGACCGCCGGCGGCGACTGCCCCGGCCTGAACGCGGTGATCCGCGCCGTCACCCGCAAGGTGATGGCCGAGGGTCACGAGGCGGTCGGCCTCTGGCGAGGCTACGCCGGGCTCGCAGAGCGCAGCTACGTCCCGCTCGACATGCGCGCGGTGTCGGGCATCCTCCCGCTCGGGGGCACGATCCTCTCCACGTCGAGCTACGACCCGTTCCGCCACGAGGACGGGGTCAAGCGCGTGACCGAGGCGGTCGAACAGGACGGCTTCGACGCGGTCGTGGCGATCGGCGGCGAGCACACGATGGGAATCACGCGCCGGCTTCACGAGGAGCACGGCCTTCCGCTGGTGGGCGTGCCGAAGACGATCGACAACGACGTCCCCTGCACCGACTACACGTTCGGCTTCGACACCGCCGTGCAGATCGCGACCGACGCGATCGACCGCCTGCACACCACGGCCCAGTCACACGACCGCGTGATGGTGATCGAGGTGATGGGACGCAACACCGGCTGGATCGCCGTCTTCAGCGGCATCGCGGGCGGCGCCGACGCGATCGTGATCCCCGAGCTCGAGCTGACCGTGGAGGAGATCGCCGATGCGATCAACGCCCGCCACCGGCGCGGCAAGGACTTCTCGATCGTGGTCGTCGCCGAAGGCGCCGAGCTGGCGTTCGCGTCGGGCGAGAAGCGCCAGGTCCGAGCATCGGCCGAGACCGACCACTACGGCTACCCGCGGCTGGGCGGCATCGGGCAGGCGCTGGCGAGGGAGATCGAGCAGCACACCGGCTTCGAGACCCGCGTCACGACGCTCGGCCACGTGCAGCGAGGCGGCACGCCGACCGCGACCGACCGCGTGCTCGCCACCCGCTACGGGATCAAGGCGGCAGAGCTCGTGACCGCCGGCGACTTCGGCCACATGGCTGCGCTGCGCGGTGACGAGATGACCAGCGTGCCGCTGTCGCAGGTGGAGGGCGTGAAGCAGATCGACCTCCACTACCTGAAGATCGCGAGCACCTTCTTCGGGTAGCGCCGCTCGGACGGATTAACCGCCTGGAAAGCGGGGATACCGTCACCATGGAAGCGCGATCGGTGCCCTCGGCGGCACACCTGCCGCTGCGCGAGCGGCTGCGTGAAACGGCGCCCGTACGGCTGGCCTCGCGCTATCCACAGCACACCGCGGCCGCAGTGATCGTTGTCGGCGTGCTGATCCTGGTCGCGCGGCACGGCCTGCACGACGTCGCCCAGACCGCCTTGAACGGCCTCACGCTCGGCTCGGTTTATGCGCTCGGGGCGGTCGGCCTGACGCTCGTTTACGGAATCCTGAAGCTGACCAACTTCGCCCACGGCGACTTCCTCACGTTCGGGGCGTACATGGCGTTCCTGGTGAACGTCACCTGGGGTGGCCCACTGGTGCTCGGCATCGCGTTCGGCATGCTCGCCACTGCCCTGATGGCCGTCTTCCTCGAGAAGATCATGTGGGGCCCGATGCGAGCGCGCCGCGCCGGGCTGCTGCAGCTCCTGCTGATGTCGATCGGGCTCGCGTTCCTGCTCCGTTACACGATCCAGTTCATCTGGGGGACCCAGGTGCGCGCCCTCGACGTGAACGTGACCGACACGGCGCAGTTCCTCGGCCTGCGCATCGGGCGCACCGACCTGATCGTGATCGTGGTCGGCTTCGTCACGCTGATGGCGGTCGGGTTGATGCTCAAGTACACGCTGCTGGGCAAGCGGATGCGCGCGCTGTCGGACAACTTCGACCTCGCCGAGACAGCGGGCATCGACACGTCGCAGATCGTCCTGTTCACGTGGATCTTCGCGGGCGCCCTGGCCGGGCTCGCAGGCGTGTTGGCCAGCGAGGTCACCAACCTCCGCCCGGAGTTCGGGTTCGCGCTGCTGCTGCCCATCTTCGCCGCGGTGATCCTGGGCGGCATCGGTGATGCGTTCGGAGCGCTCGCGGGCGGGATCGTCCTGGGGCTCGTAACCGAGCTGTCGACCCTGGAGATCGAGCCGCGCTGGAAGGTCGCGGTCGGGTTCGCGGTGCTGATCATCGTGCTCTTCGTGCGACCGCAGGGCATATTCGGCAAGGCCACGGCGATATGACACTTCCGCTCGGGGTCACGTTCGACGCCTTCACCGACTTCGGCTTCTGGACGAGCGTCGGGATCCTGGCCGGCACCTACGTGCTCTTCACCCTGGGGCTCCAGCTCAACGTCGGTTACACCGGGATCGTCAACTTCGGCCAGGCCGGTTTCATGGCCATCGGCGCGTACGCAATGGGTATCCTGGTCGTCAAGGCGCACTGGTCCTTCTGGCTGGCGCTGCCCACCGCGGTGTTCATCGCGATCGGGTTCGGTCTCCTGGTCGGGCTGCCGTCGTTGCGGCTGCGCGCCGACTACTTCGCGATCGCGACGATCGCCGCAGCCGAGATCGTGCGCATCACGGCCCTGAACCTGCGCGACGTGACCGGCGGCAACCAGGGCCTCTTCGGCTTCGACGAATCATGGAACAGCCTGGCGGATCAGATCGACAGCTGGCTGCGATCGCTGGGATGGAGCGACCCGGAACAGCTGTTTCCGCTGTTCCTCGTCGTATGGGTGACGGCGCTGATCGCGACGGTGCTCCTCCACTTCGCCACGAAATCGCCGTGGGGACGGGTGCTGCGCGCGGTGCGCGAGGACGAGGATGCCGCGCGCGCGCTCGGCAAGAACACGCTCGCCTACAAGCTCCAGTCGCTGGCCATCGCCGCCACGCTCGGCGCGCTTGCCGGCTTCTTCGTCGCGATCAACCTGAACTTCCTCACACCGGAGGCGTTCCTGCCGGCGTTCACCTTCATCGGCTTCGCAGTGCTGGTGCTCGGAGGCCTGGCGAGCTACTGGGGCGTCGCGGCCGGAGCGATCATCATGTGGACGATCCTCGAGGGCACACGCTTCATCGACCTGCCCATCAGCGCCGAGCGCGAGGCCGCGGTGCGCTTCATGATCGTCGGGCTCGTGCTGATCCTGCTGATGGCCTTCCGCCCGCAGGGGATCTTCGGGAAGAAGGAGGAGATGGTGCTCGGTGACTGACGCGGTCGAACATGCCGGGCACTCGCCTACGGCGAGCACCCTCTCTGCCGAGGGTCCGTCGGGCGACGGGCCGATCCTGGAGGTTCGAGACCTTGTAAAGCGCTTCGGCGGAATCCTGGCCGTGGACGGTGCGACGCTCGAGGTCGACGAGAACTCGGTCACGGCGCTGATCGGCCCGAACGGAGCCGGCAAGACCACGCTGTTCAACGTGATCACCGGCTTCTACCGGGCCGAGCGCGGGTCCGTTCGGTTCCAGGGCCAGCGAGATCGTCCGCCGGCCGCCACACGTGATCGCGCGGCTCGGCATGGTGCGCACCTTCCAGATCACGAAGGCGCTCGCGAAGATGCCCGTGATCGACAACATGATGCTGGCCGCTCCGGACCAGCCCGGCGAGCACCTCTACAACCTGGTCGTGCGACCGGGAGCCGCGCGGGCGCGTGAGCGCGAGGTGCGCCGGCGCGCCGAGGAGCTGCTCGAGGTCTTCCAGCTCGAGCAGCTCGCGAACGAGTACGCGGGCGTGCTCTCGGGCGGGCAGCGCAAGCTGCTCGAGTTCGCGCGCGCCCTGATGACCGAGCCCACGATGCTGCTGCTCGACGAGCCGATGGCGGGGATCAACCCCACCCTCGGCGCCCGCCTGCTGGAGCACATGCACCAGCTGCGCGCCGAGCGCGGCATGACCTTCCTGTTCATCGAGCACGACATGGAGGTCGTGATGGGCCAGTCGGACAAGGTCATCGTGATGGCGGAGGGGCGCGTCATCGCGCAGGGCGCGCCGGACGAGGTGCGCCGCGACCAGCGCGTGATCGACGCCTACCTCGGCGGCGGCGCCGCCCTCGGCTCGGAGGCACCGCGATGAGCGAGAACGGAGCGATCCTCACGACCAGCGACGTGGTCGCCGGCTACGTGCCCGAGGTGGACATCCTGAACGGCGTCACGATCGACGTCGGCAAGGGCGAGATCGTGACCGTCGTCGGGCCCAACGGCGCCGGCAAGTCGACCCTGATCAAGACGATCTTCGGGCTGCTGAAGCCCGCGCAGGGATCGATTCGTCTGCGCGGCGAGGAGATCTCCGGCGACAAGCCCCACACGATCACGCGACGCGGCATGAACTACGTGCCGCAGCTCGACAACGTCTTCCCGAGCCTGACCGTCGAGGAGAACCTCGAGGTCGGCTCGCTGGACAGCTCCCGCACGCGCGAGCAGATCGACTACATGTACGAGCTGTTCCCCCGGCTCGGCGAGCGCCGCCGCCAGGCGGCGGGCACGATGAGCGGCGGCGAGCGCCAGATGGTCGCGATGGCGCGCGCGCTGATGACCGACCCGCAGGTGCTCCTGCTCGACGAGCCCTCGGCGGGGCTCGCGCCGGCGTTCGTCGAGGCGATCTTCGAGAAGATCGCGGACATCAACCGCGCCGGGGTGACGATCGTGATGGTCGAGCAGAACGCGCGCCGCGCGCTGGCGATGTCGGACCGCGGCTACGTGCTCGACGTCGGCAAGAACGCGTTCGAGGGCAAGGGCGCCGAGCTCCTCTCGGACGACAAGGTGGCCCAGCTCTACCTGGGCGGCACGGCCCGCATGCGACAGGCCGAGCAGGGCGAAGCGCCGCAGAACTGAAACGGCCGGGGCGCGTGGCCCCGGCCGTCTCGAACTTCAGCTGCTGTCCGTTCGTCAGGCTTGCGGCTCCTCGACCGGCAGCTCGTCGAAGACGTCGATCTTGCCGTCCTTGTAGCGGTAGATGTCGTACACGCCCGACGTCGGGTCGCCGTCCTCGTTGAGGTCGAGCGGGCCGGAAGCACCCTCGTAGTCGATGTCGTCGCCGTTCTGCAGCGCCTTGATCGCCTCGGGCAGCTGCTCGAACGTGTACTTGTCGCCACCCGGGCCGGAGACGTTCCTGCAGCTCCGCCGCCATCTCCTTGCCGTCCGTGCTGCCGGCGGCCACTGCCGCCAGGTAGCACAGGATCACGGCGTCGAAGTTCTGCGCGTCGAACGTCTGGCGGTCGGGGCCGCCGGCGGCCGTGTACGCCTTGTCGAACGCTTCCGAGGCCGCGCCGCTGTCGGGCGAGCCCGGAGCGGTGCCTCGCATGCCCTCGGTCGCGTCGCGACCCACGTCCCCGGGCAGCTTGCTGGAGGCGAGGCCGTCGGTGATGAACGACTTCTTCGGGTCCCACTCGCCCGTGCGCACCAGCGCCGGGCCGACCTTCGCGTAGGTCTCGGGGAAGTCGATGATCACCCAGCCGTCCGGGTTGCCGGACACGATCTGCTGGGCCTCCGAGTTGTAGCTCGGCTGCTTGGGGTCGTAGATCACGCGCTTGCCGATCCGGCCGCCCTTCGCCTCCCACGGCTTGGTGAACGTGTCGGCCAGGCCGGTGCCGTAGGCGTCGTTGCGAGCGCCGATGTTGATCGTCTTGCCCTGCGCGCCGCCCAGGCTCTCCTCCACGAGGCCGGCCAGGGTCGGGCCCTGGAAGCGGTCGGGCGGAGACGTCCGGTTGAGCAGGCCGTCGTCCTCGAGATCGGAGATCTCGTCAGCCGTCGAGGCCGGCGAGATCTGCAGCACGCCCTCGCGGATCGTGACCGATCGCGCGATCGGGATCGTGCTGGACGTCGACGAGTACCCGCCCGCGATGCAGGTCGCGTTGTCCGTGTCCACGACCTTGCGAGCCGCCTGCACGGCGGCCTGCGGGTCGGTCTGGTCGTCCTCGTTGACGACCTTGACGGTGTGGTCCGCGCCGGCCTCCTTCACCGCCGCGTTGATCTGATCGACCGCCAGGTCCGCCGCCTTGCGGCCCGAAGGACCGTAGTCCGACAGGTCGCCGGTCAGCGGCACGATGTCGCCGATCGTCAGATTGAGCGTCTCTTCCCCACCGCCGCCGCCGTCGTCGCCGCATGCGGCCAGCCCGATTACGGCGGCCAGTACCGCGGACGCGATCAGCAAAGGCACGATCTTGATTCGCCTCACAGCCTCTCCTCCCATCTACGACAGATGAGGCCGAGAACGTCGCTCGGCCGGCACTCGTGCCATACCCCGAAGGCATGACGACTAACTCAGGAGCCGTGCTCGCCGGTAGCGGCCTTGCCGGCCCCGTGGCGCGCGGCGCGGCTACTTCGGAGGCTTCGACCGGCACCTGGCTGAAGACCTCGACCCGGCCCTCTCTGAAGCGGTACTCGTCATAGACGCCGGCGGTGGGGTCACCGGCCTCGTTGAAATCGATCGGGCCGGAGGCGCCCTCGTAGTCGATGTCGTTGCCGTCCTGGAGCGCCTTGATCGCATCCGGCAGCTGCTCCCACGTGTACTTGTCACCACCCGGCGCCGAGAGACCGGCCAGCTCCTTTGCCATGTCCGGGCCGTCCGTGCTCCCGGCCGCGACCGCCGCCAGGTAGCAGAGGATCACGGCGTCGAAGTTGTGGGCGTCGAACGTCTGGCGCCCGGGTCCGGGCGCATCCTGGTAGAGCTTGTCGAACGCCTCCGCGCCGGCGCCGGTCTCGGGTGAGGCGGGCGAGATGCCGCGCATGCCCTCCGTCGCCTCTGTGCCGGCTTTCTTGGGCAGGTCGCTCGAGGCGAGCCCATCGGTGGTGAATGTGCGGCTCGAGTCCCACCCACCGGTCCGGACGAGCGCGGGGCCGACGCGCTCGTAGGTCCCCGGGAAGTCGAAGATCACGAACGCGTCGGGATTGCCGCCGGCGATCTCCCTGGCCTCGGTGTTGTAGCTCGGCTCGTCCGGCTCATAGATCACACGCTCGCCGATCCGGCCGCCCTTCTCCTGCCAGGCCTTGCTGAAGGTGTCGGAGAGACCTGTGCCGTACGGATCGTTCCGCGCGCCGATGTTGATGGTCTTGCCCTGTGCCCCGCCGAGTGCATCCTCCATGACCGTGGCCAGCGCCGGGCCCTGGAACCGGTCCGGGGTAACGGTGCGGTTCAGCAGGCCGTTGTCCTTCACGCCGGTGAGGGAGTCGCCGGGCGCGGCCGGCGTGATCTGCAGGATCCCCGCGGGAATCGCGACCGAGCGTGCGACCGGGAGGACGGCGGTCGAGCCCCAGGGTCCGGCAAGGCATTTCGCGTTCTGGGCGTCGACCAGTTTCCGGGCCGCCCGCACGGCAGCCTGCGGATCCGACCGGTCGTCCGCGTGCACAATTTCGACGGTGTGCTCGGCGCCGGCCTCACCGGCGGCGGCCTGAATCTGCTTCACCGCAAGGTCCGCGGCCTTGCGACCGGGAGGGCCGAAGGCCGACAGGTCCCCGGTGAGCGGCACGAGGTCGCCGATCGTCAGGTCCAGCGACGTCTCGCCGCCACCGCCGCCGCCGTCATCTCCGCCGCAGGCGCCAATCCGGCCCGCGGCGAGGGCCGCGAGCACGAGGCTTGCGATCAGCAGAGGCGCCGTCGTTTCTCAAAGCCCCTCCCCCGGGTCACAGGAGGGCTTACGGCTCGTCGCGGCCGGGCCGGCTGTCCACCATCTGGGCCAGCACCCCGATGCCGAGGATGGCGAGCGCGAACACGCCCGCCGCGTCAACGGCGAGGCCGGTCGCCCACAGGACGATCAGCAGGCACATGCCGGCCGTGAATCCGAGGAAGACCCACATCTCTACGGTTCGGGGGAGGTATCGGGGATGCTGGGCTGGACAAGGCGCGCACACTATCGCCTAGGAAGGATCTGACGTCCTCCAGACCTGCTTCGAACGTCTCTGCTTCCTGGACCGCGCGCACCAACCGGCTCCCGACGATCACCCCGTCGGCGATCCGCCCCACCTCGGCCACCTGCGCGGGCGTACCGACCCCGAATCCGACCGCAACAGGGACGTCCGCCGCCGCGCGGACGCGCTCGACGACCTCGCCGAGCCCGGGCGGCAGCGCCGCCCGCTCGCCGGTGACCCCGGTCACGGACACGACGTACACGAAGCCACGCGCCGCCTGCGCGATCCGCTCGACCTCCTCCGGGCGGCGTCGTCGGGCGCCACCAGCGGCACGAGCGCGATCCCGGCGCGCGTCGCATGCCGCGCGCAGCTCGCCCGCCTCCGCCGCAGGCATGTCGGGCACGATCAAGCCCGACACCCCGTGGGCCGCCAGCATCGACGGGGCGTCGTCCAGCCCGCATGCCATCAGCTGGTTCGCGTAACACATCACCACGACCCCGACGCGGTCCGCGAGCGGCGACGCCACCTCCCCGAGCACCCGCTCGAAGGTCGCGCCCGCTTCCAGCGCGCGCTGGCCCGCGAGCTGGATCGCCGGCCCGTCCGCGAGCGGATCCGAGAACGGCACGCCCAGCTCCACGAGATCCGCTCCTGCCTCGCGCATACGCCTCGCCGACCCGCAGGGACGACGCCATGTCGGGAAACCCGCCCATCAGGTAGGGCATCAACGCGACGCGGCCGTCGGGACGCGAGAAAGCTCCTGCGAGGACGCCGTTGCGGACCGGCGTCTCAGGCATCGTGGCGAAGGACCTCGGCGAGGTCCTTGTCGCCGCGCCCGCTGAGCGTCACGAGGGTGAACCCGTCGGCGGGCACCGGCTCCCGCAGCAGCCAGGCGATCGCATGCGCGGGCTCGAGTGCCGGGATGATGCCCTCGAGGCGCGACAGCTCCCGAAACGCGGCCAGCGCCTCCACGTCGGTCACGGACTCGTAGCGCACGCGGCCGGAGTCGCGCAGGAACGCGTGCTCGGGGCCCACGCCGGGATAGTCGAGACCCGCGGAGACCGAGTGCGCCTCGAGGATCTGGCCGTCCGGATCCTGGAGCACGGAGGAAAGCGCCCCGTGCAGCACGCCCTCGCGGCCCGCGCCCAGCGAGGCGCCGTGGCGGGCGTCGAGGCCCTCCCCGCCCGCCTCGACTCCGACGATTTCGACGTCGTCGTCCGCGAGGAAGGCGCAGAACGTCCCGATCGCGTTGCTGCCGCCTCCCACGCATGCCACGACCCGCGCCGGCAGAGTGCCGGCCTGCTCGAGCGCCTGGGCGCGCGCCTCGTCGCCGATCACGCGTTGCAGGTCGCGCACGAGCGCCGGGTACGGGGCGGGGCCGACGGCCGACCCGATCACGTAGTGCGTGGTCTCCACGTTCGTGACCCAGTCGCGGATCGCCGCGCTGACCGCTTCCTTCAGGGTGCGCGCACCCGTCTCGACCGGCTCCACCGTCGCGCCCAGGAGCTCCATGCGCTCCACGTTCGGCCGCTGCCGGCGCATGTCCTCGGTACCCATGAACACGACGCACTCGAGCCCCAGCAAAGCGCACGCAGTGGCGGTCGCGACACCGTGCTGGCCCGCGCCCGTCTCGGCGATCACACGAGGCTTGCCCATCCGCTGCGCCAAGAGGGCCTGCCCGATCGCGTTGTTGATCTTGTGCGCGCCCGTGTGGAGCAGGTCCTCGCGCTTCAGGTACACGGGTCCCCCGGCGCGCTCGGACAGGCGCTCCGCGTGGTAGAGCGGCGTCGGCCGGCCCACGTAGCGCGCCAGCAATCCGTCGAGACGCTCGCGGAAGGCGGGGTCGGCGCGCGCCTCCACCCACGCCTGCTCGAGCTGCGCGAGCGCCGGCATCAGGGTCTCCGGGCACGTACCGGCCGCCGTAGCGGCCAAAGCGCTGCTCGACGCCGGTGGCCATCAGGTCTGAGGTGCGCCGGCCGGGGGTGCGGCGGCCGCGCTTCTGACGGCTTCGAAGAAGGCCTGCAGGCGGTAGGTGTCCTTCACGCCGGGCGAAGCCTCCACCCCGCTCGCGACGTCGACGGCGAACGGCCGCGCCACCGCCAGTGCCTCGCCCACGTTCTCCGCGGTCAGCCCGCCGGAGAGGATCAGCGGCGTGTCGCCGGGATGAGCGGCCGCCAGCTCCCAGTCGAACCGCTCGCCGGTGCCGCCGTAGGTGCCGGGCACGTAGGCGTCGATCATGTGGAAGCCGGTCGGGAACGTCGAAAGCGAGCGCACGGCGTGCACGTCCTTCCCGCGCACCGCCTTGATCACCTTCAGGCCGCTGCGGCGCGCGGCCTCGGCGCAGTAGGAAGGCCCCTCGTCACCGTGCAGCTGGAGCATCGTGAGCGGCACGCTGGCAAGCGTCCTCAGCACGTCGTCGAGCGGCGCGTTGACGAACACGCCGACCACCTCGCAACGCCGCCGAAGCGCGGTCGCGATCTCCGCGGCGCGCTCCTCCTCGACGTAACGCGGGCTGTCGGGATGGAAGATCATCCCGATCGCCCAGGCGCCGCTGTCGACAGCGAGGCGCGCGTCCTCGAGCCGGGTCAATCCGCAGATCTTCACCTTCGCGCTCATCGCCCCAATCGTAGAGCGCCCGCGCTCGGTGTTGCCGGCGTGGCTAACAGGAGCGCCGCACGACGACGCGCGCATTGCGAGCGTCGAGGGTCATCGCCAGCACGCCGGTCGCCCCGTCATAGCTCCATTCCTCGATCGGGGTCGGGCCGCGGGCGTCGTTCAGGACGGAACACGGGCGGAACCCGCCACCGCGCAGCGATCCGAGTGCTGCCTGGACGTCGTACGTTCGCCTCTGGAGCCCCCTGATCTCCAGCGTCCAGCCCTCGCCGGTCTCGGTCGACAGCACGCGCTCCCCGACTCCGGCGACGCCGAGCGAGGCGGTGGTCCGCCCGCGCGGCCAGGCCATGAGCCGCAGGCGATCGTCCCGGTCGCGCAGGCGCACCGCGCTCCCCTCACCGTAGTCGGCGAGCGTCTCGACGGACGGGTCGAGCATTGGGATCACGGCGCCCTCGCGGACGAGCAGCGGCAGCTCGTCGAGCGGCGCCGGCAGCGTCACATCCCGACCGCCGGTCAGGGTCCGGGGTGTGCCGAGCACCGGGGCGCCATCCTGGCCGAGAGTGATCGACCGCCACCAGTCAACCCAGCGGCCGGCCGGGAGGTAGAGCGCCCGCTCGCGCTCATCGGGGTGCACGACCGGCGCGACCAGCAGGCTGCGGCCGAGCAGGTACTCGTCCTCGCGGGCGGTTGCGCGTTCGTCCTGGGGATAGGCGAGCGCCAGGTGCCGCATCAGCGGCAGGCCGGTGCGGTCGTACTCGGATTCGGCTGCCGCAAGGTATGGGTAGAGCTGCGTCCGCAGCTTCGCGTAGCGGGCCCATACGGGGAGCAGCTCGGGGTCGAAGATCTGCGCCCGGGGCGTCTGCTGCAGCGCGAAGCCGTTCGCCTGCGTGCGCATCACGCCCGAAGCGAAGCCGAACTCGAGCCAGCGCGCGAGCAGCTCGGGCGTCGTCTGCGGCTCGGAGAGTGCGAAGAACCCGCCGATGTCCGAGCCCCACAGGCTGACTCCGGACAGGCCCATCGTGAGCCCATTCTTGACCGCGGACTCGAGGCCGTCGAACCCCCAGCCCGTGGTCGGGTCGCCACCCCAGACGATCTGGCTGTGGCGCGCCGCACCAGTCCAGCCGGAGCGGTTGAAGCGCGCCAGGGGCCGTGGTGCGCGGTCACGGGCGTAGGCGCGCGCGGCGGCGTGATAACCGACCACGTAGCTGTTGTGGTAGGCCGCGCCGGTCGAGCCGTCGTATCCGAGCGCGTCCAGCGGCGTGTACTCGCCGAAGTCCTCCATCCAGCCGTCATGGCCGTGGGCGACCGCCTCGTCGAGCAGGTCGCCGTAGAAATCGAAGGAATCGGGATGGGTGAAGTCCACCTGGCCGACGAAGAACTGGGAGGCGCCGGTGTAGCGATACTCGTACGGCTCGCCAAGCGCGTTGCGCGTCAACACCCCGCGCTGCCGGGCCTCCTCGTAGGCGCGCGCGTACTGCGTGCAGATCATCGGATTGAAGTAGGTGGTGACCGCGAGCCCGGCCGCGTGCAGCCGCGCGGTGCGGTCGCGTTCCACCTGCTCGGTCTGATCGCCGCATGGAAGGTAATGCGTGTAGGTCTGGACCACCGAGCCCAGTGCGCCCGCCGCCTTCAGCGTCGCCACATTGCTCATGTCGTCGCCCTTCGGCTGCCACCACGGGCCGAGGTAGAACGGCGCCTCCATCGGCGGCTGGCGCCCAACGAGCGCGGTGAAGCGGCGCACCGCGGCGGCGGGCTGCGGCCCTGCCACGACGCGCAGGCCCAGGCGCGGCGCCGCCGCCTCCACTGACCACGCGTCGGGCTGGTCGTTGCCGAGCCGGAAGACGCTCGTCTCGTCGTTGGTGACCAACACGCCGATTCCGCGGGTGGAGAGCAGCCACGGCACGGGGAAGTAGGTGGCGTCGTCGCGCGGGTGATAACCGGGGGGCGGCACAAAGCCTGAGATGAACGGGCGCTCGATCGGCTGGTACGGACCCTCGGCGACGTAGTTCTCGACCTCGCCACCGCGCTGGTCGACGGCATTCGAGCGCTCACCAAAGCCGAGGTGGCGCTCGCCGGGCGGTGCGGCGAAGGAGATGCCGGTCGCGAGGACGTCGGCCGTCGAGGGACCTTGCACCGCTGCGTCCATGGCTACCACGCCGTCCGCCAAGGGCGCGACGCGGACCGCCAGGGTGCGCGCCGGATCGGTCGTCTGGAGCGTGGCCACATAGGCAGCGCCGTCGTGGTGTCCCTCGATCACGCGGACAGCGCGAAACCAGCCCGACGCCGTGCGGAAGCCAAGCGCGCCGACGGCGCCGGTCCCGGTGCCCGCGACCTCCTCGAGCGGCTCCTGCGGGGATGGTCCGGAGAAGCCGAGCCTCCAGGGATCGGCGTCGATCGTGGCCCGCAGGGCACCGGCGTCGACCATGGCCGACTCGGCCGCGGCGGCCGGCGCCAACGCCGCTGGTGCGCTAACCAATCCGACGACTACCGCGAGCAGCGCGACACGCTTCGCGAAACTCCCCACCTCGTCGGACTACCCGAAAAGGGATACCTGCATACCTGCCGGCGAAGTTAGGGAGTGGCCCATTCACCTGCGTGCCGGTGTGATGGAACCGGTTGCTATAGAGCCGAATCCTGCACACCCGCGTGCGGCTGGGCCCGGCGCCGCGGCCACACGGGCTTTCGATTTGACCCACTACTCCCTACGGCGGGTCTGCTGGCCGCCCGGGGGCTGGAGGCTCGAGTCGGCGCTCGCCGGGCGGTCTCCCAGCTTCACCTTCACCGACCGCTTCTGGTCGCCCCGGCGCAGCTCGAGCGTGACCTCGCTCGCCCGGCTTCTTCGAGCTCACGACGCCGATCACGTCGTCCATCGACTTCACCTTCTTGCCGTCGATCGCGACCAGCACGTCGCCGCCCAGCAGGATGTCGGCGCCGCCGATCGAGACCGGGGTGTCGCCGCCCTTCACGCCCGCCTTGCGCGGCCGGGCCGCTCGTCTGCTGGACGAGCACGCCCTCGTCCGTCGGGCAGGTTCAGGTTCTCGGCCATCGACTTGGTGATCGCCAGGCCGGTCACGCCCAGGAACGCGTGCTCGACCCGCCCCTTCTCCTTCAACTGATCCGAGATCTTCTTCGCGGTGTTGATCGGGCACCGCGAACCCGATGCCGATCGAGCCTCCGCCGCCACCGCCCGTGGCGATCTGGGAGTTGATCCCGATCACGCGGCCGAGGCTGTCGAGCAGCGGGCCGCCCGAGTTGCCGGGGTTGATCGCGGCGTCGGTCTGGATCACGTTGTCGATCGTGAAGCCGTTCGGCGCCTCCAGCTTGCGCTGGAGGGCGCTCACGATGCCGGTCGTGACGGTGCGGTCGAGCCCGAACGGGTTGCCGATCGCGACGACGGCGTCGCCGACCTCGAGCTTCGTGGAGTCGCCCAGGTTGAGCGGCTTCAGGACCTTCTTGCTCGCCTTCACCTTCAGCAGCGCCACGTCGGTGCTGGCGTCGCTGCCGAGCAGCTTCGCGTCGACGCTGTTCCGGTCGCCGAAGGCGACCTCGATCTTGCTCGCGCCCTCGACCACGTGCGCGTTCGTCAGGACGTGCCCCTGCTCGTCGATCACGAAGCCCGACCCGGTGGCCTGACCGCGCTGCTCCTGGGGAAGCCCGAACGGCGACTCGCTGCTGGGTGGTGACCTCGGCAGAGATGAACACGACGCCCGGCCCGTCGCGCTTGTAGATCTCGTTCACCGTCAGCCCCTGGCCCTCGCCGGCGTTGCCCCCGGTCGAGACAGCGGGGCCCTGCACGATGGTGGTCTTCTCGTCGCCCACCCAGCCGGCCGCGACCGCGATCACGCCCGCGATCAGCACCACCAGGCCGCCGAGCAGGCCGGCCACGAAGGGATTGCGCGCATATGCACGCTCATCAGGCCGTGGTCGCTTCCTCGGCGCCCGCCAGCTCGCGACACAGGGCCTCCGGATCGTCGGAGCGCATCAGGACCTCTCCCACCAGCACGGCGTCGACACCGACCTCCTCGAGGTCCTCGATCTGGGCCCGGGAGGAGATGCCGCTCTCCGAGACCACGGTCTTGCCCGCGGGCACGTCGGCCAGCAGCTCGAAGGTGCGATGCGACGTCGACGGTGAAGTCGGTCAGGTCGCGGTTGTTGATCCCGATCACGTCCGCGTCGAGCCGCTCGAGCGCGACCTCGAGCTCCTCGCGGTCGTGGACCTCGACCAGCAGTCGAGGTCCAGCTCCCGCGCCTGCGCCGTGCAGGCGCTCGAGCTCCTCCGGATCGAGCGCGGCGACGATCAGCAGCACCGCGTCGGCCTGCACGGCCGCCGCCTCGTAGAGCTGGTAGGGGTCGACGGTGAAGTCCTTGCGCAGGATCGGCAGGTCCGTGACCGCGCGGCGCGGCGCGCAGGTCGGCGATCGAGCCGCCGAAGTGGTCGCTCTCGGTCAGGATCGAGAGGGCCGCGGCGCCGCCGCGCTCGTACGCGCGCACGATGTCCTCGATCGGATCCGCACCCGCGGGGGAGGTCGCCCGCCGATGGCGAACGGCGCTTGTACTCGGCGATCACCGAGATGCCCGGCGCCGCCAGCGCCTCGTTGAACGGGCGGCTCTCGCGCCGCCCGGAGATCGCCCGCTCGAGCTCCTCGAGCGAGACCTGCGCGCGGCGGCGCTCGACCTGCGCGCGGGCGGCGCGGGTCAGCTCATCGAGCGCGCTCACCGACCTCCTCGGGGGCCAGCTCGCGGGTCTTGGACAGGAAGCTCTCCATGGACTGCAACGCTGCCCCCGAGTCTATGGTCTGCTCGGCGAGCCGTGCGCCCTCCTCGAGAGTCGCTGCACGCCCGGCCACCATCAGCGCGGCGGCGGCGTTGAACACCACCAGCCCGCGCGCGCGCGCCGGGCTCGCCCTCGAGCACGGCACGCGTGATTGCCGCGTTGTCCTCGGGGCTGCCGCCCCGCACGGCCTCGTGGCGTCGCTCGTTCGAGACCGACGTCCTCCGGCGACACCGTGTACGCGCGTGTGCCCTCCTCGGTGACCTCGATCACCTGCGTCTCCGCGCAGATGGACAGCTCGTCGACACCATCCGTCCCGGAGACCACGAGCGCGTGACGCGCACCGAGCTGCTCGAGCGCCCCGGCGATCCGCTCCATGAATGCCGGGTCCACGACGCCGATCAGCTGGCGCGTGGCGCCGGCCGGGTTCGTGAGCGGGCCGAGGAAGTTGAAGATCGTGCGCACGCCGAGCGCCTTTCGCACCGGCACCACGTGGCGCATCGCCTGGTGGTGTGCCGGCGCGAACATGAACCCGAAGCCCACCTCGTCGATGCACTGCGCGACGCCGGTCGCATCGAGGTCGATGCGCGCGCCGAGCGCCTCGAGCAGGTCGGCCGAGCCGGACTTGCTGGTGGCGGAGCGGTTGCCGTGCTTTGCGACGCAGCATCCGGCGCCCGCCGCCACGAAGGCGGCGGTCGTCGAGACGTTGAAGGTCGGCACGCCGCCGCCCGTGCCGGCGGTGTCGAGCAGGTCGCCCCGCTCCACCTCGACGGGGACGGCAAGCTCGCGCATCGTGCGCGCGAGGCCGGTCAGCTCCTCGACGGTCTCGCCCTTCGCGCGCAGCGCGACCAGGAAGGCGGCCGTCTGGGCCTCCCCCACCTCGCCCGCCATGATCTCGGCCAGCACCGCCTGCGCCTGCTCGGCGCTCAGGTCGGTGCCGGAAGCGACCGCGTCGATCGCGCGCGTCAGGACTTCGTTCGGCATCAGCGACCGGTTCGCGCGCCGGGCCGCGTCACCTTCCGCTGCCCCCAAGGAAGTTGGCGAGGATGCGCTTGCCCGCGCCGGTCAGCACCGACTCGGGGTGGAACTGCACGCCCTCGGCCGGCAGGGAGCGGTGGCGGATCGCCCATCACGGTGTCGCCCGACCGGGCCGACAGCTCCAGCTCCTCCGGCAGGTCCGGCTCCACGACCAGCGAGTGGTAGCGACCGGCCGTGAACGGGCTGTCGACGCCGGCGAAGATGGAGCGCCCGTCGTGGGTCACCTCGGCGGTCTTGCCGTGCACGGGCTCGCCGACGCTGACCTGACCGCCGAAGGCCTCCGCCATCGCCTGGTGGCCGAGGCAGACGCCCAGCACGGGAATGCCCTCCTCGGCGAAGCGGCGGCTGGCCTCGATCGAGACTCCCGCGTCGACGGGGCGGCAGGGCCCGGGCGAGATCACCACCCGGTCCGGCCGCGACTCGCAGCAGCTCGTCCACCGTCGCGGCGTCGTTTCGCACCACGTCCGGGTCGGCGCCCAGCTCGCCCAGGTACTGGACGAGGTTGTAGGTGAAGCTGTCGTAGTTGTCGATTACCAGAACGCGCATCGCTCATGCCCAGTCTCGCCTGCTGGCACGCCGAGCTCGATCGCTTCGAACATCGCGCCCGACCTTCGCGATCGTTTCGCGGTACTCGTACGCGGGGTCCGAGTCGGCCACCACGCCGGCGCCGGCCTGCACGTACGCGACGCCGTCCTTGACCACGACCGTGCGGATGTGGATGCACGTGTCGAGGTCGCCGGTGTAGCTCAGATAGCCGATCGCGCCGCCGTAGAAGCCGCGCTTCACGGGCTCCAGCTCGTCGATGATCTCCATCGCCCGGATCTTCGGCGCGCCGGAGAGCGTGCCCGCGGGCAGCACCGCGCGCAGCGCGTCCATCGCGCCGGCCTCGGGCCGCAGCGTGCCGCTCACGGACGAGACGATGTGCATCACGTGCGAGTAGGTCTCGACGCTCATCAGCTCGCCGACCTCGACGGACCCGAACTCGCACACCGCGCCCGAGGTCGTTGCGGCCCAGGTCGACGAGCATCACGTGCTCGGCGCGCTCCTTCTCGTCGCCCAGCAGCTCGTCCGCCACGGCGCAGGTCCTCCTCGGGGCTCGACGCCCGCGGGCGGGTACCGGCGATCGGCCGCATCTCGGCGCGGCGGCCGGTCACCTTCACCAGCGGCTCCGGCGACGCGCCCGCGATCGCGAAGTCGTCCCACTCGAGGAAGTACATGTAGGGCGACGGGTTCACGACGCGCAGGCCGCGGTAGATCGAGAAGGCCTCGACCGGACACGGCCCGCTCCAGCGCTGTGACGGCACGACCTGGAAGGCGTCGCCCGCGAAGATGTAGTCCTCGCGCCCGCTCGACCGCCGCCTCGTACTCCGCCTGGGTCATGTTCGACTCGAAGGCGCTCGCCGGATCGGCGGGACGCGGTCCCGTCTCCGCCGGCCGGGGGACCGGCTCGGCGAGCAGCTCGCGCGCGCGCTCGATCAGCGCCGCCGCCTGCGCATAGGCCTCGTCCACCTCGTCGGGGTCGTCGACGAACGCGTTCACCAGGATCGTCACCTGGTGGCTCAGGTGGTCGAACACGACCAGCGCGTCGGAGACCATCAGCGCCATGTCCGGCGTGCCGATGTCGTCGGGGTTCGGCTCCGGCAGGCGCTCGACGGTGCGCACGAGGTCGTAGCCGAACAGCCCCGACCGCGCCGCCCGCGAACGGCGGCAGGCCCTCGAGGGGCGCGACGCGGTAGCTCGACAGGTAGTCCGCCACCGCGCGAAACGGGTCCGACGCGTCCAGCTCCCGCCGTTCGGAGCCCTCACGCACCTCGAGCCGCCCCTGTTCGAGGCGCAGCACCGCCCGCGGCCGGAACCCCAGGAACGACCAGCGCCCGAACCGCTGCCCCTGCTCGGCCGACTCGAGCAGGAACGCCGGCCCGCGGCCGCGCAGCTTCAGGAACGCCGACACCGGGGTCTCGATGTCGTCGATGAACGTGTGCCGCAGCGGGATCACGTTGTAGTCGCGCGCCAGCGAGCGCGCCTCCTCGAGCGAGGGCGTGACCGGCAGCTGAGCCCACGGCGACGCTCATCGGCCTCATGCGGTGCGTCAGCTCCTCGAGCGCGTCCGCATAGGTCAGCCCGCGCGCCTCGAGCACGCACGCCGAGGTGGTAGAGCAGGTCGGCCGCCTCCGAGCGCAGCCGCTCGTCGGACTCCTCGCGGCCGGCGCGGGCCACCTCCTCGGCCTCCTCTTCGACCTTCGCCCCGATCCTGTCCTGGCCGGCCTCGGAACAGGCGCGCGGTGTAGCTGCCGTCGGGCATGTCGCGCTGGCGCTCGGCGAGCGTGCGCGCGAGCGCGGGCAGCGCCTCGTGGGTCGCCACGCCGTCGGCGCCGAGCGGCGCGGTGGAAGCAGGTGCGCTCGCCCGTGTGGCAGGCGGGGCCGGCCGGCTCGACCAGCGCCAGCAGCGCGTCGGCGTCGCAGTCGTAGCGCAGCGCGCGCAGCGCGCTGCACGTTGCCCGAGGTCTCGCCCTTGTGCCACAGCTCCTGCGCGCGAGCGGCTCCAGAAGTGCATCTCGCCGGTCTCGAGCGTGCGGTCGAGCGCCTCGCGCGTTCATGTAGGCGAGCGTCAGCACCTCGCCCGTGCTACCAGTCCTGGGTCACGCACGGGACGAGGCCGTTCGCGTCAAAAGCGATCTGAGTGGGGCCCGCGCCGGATTCGACCTGCATCCAGCCTGATTCTACGGAGGGGCCCCAGGCAGCCCGAGAGCGGCCCCGGTGAGGGCCGCTCTCAGAAATTCGTTCCTGCTTCTGGCTGCGGTGCCCTAGGCGGGCAGAAAGCCGGCGCCGGGGCCGAGAAGCGGGTTGGGGACGTAGGGCTCGAGGAAGACCTCGCGGGTCTCCTGACCGCAGTCGTCACAGACCAGCACGTAGCGGATCTGTTCTGCATCCTTGCTGTAGACCCCGACGCCAGAGTGGTAGCCGGCGTGGGAGCAGTTCTTGTGGTGCGCAGGTGCCATCCGTGCCTCCAGTTTTGCGCGAATCCGTCCTTAATTTTCTAACCGAAATTCCCGCTCGTGTCCAGGGGAATTTGACTGGACGTCAGGGGCTTCGGAGCGCTGCGTCCAGTCGGCAGGCGCGAGCTCACGCGTCGATCCCGAGCCGGTCGAGCAGGCCCTCGTCGCGGCGCCAGCGGCGGCGCACCTTGACGGTCAGGTCCAGGTGGACGCGGGTGCCGAGCTCGCGCTCGATCTCCTTGCGCGCGCCGGTGCCGATCGTCGCGCACCATGCGCCCGCCGCGCGCCGATCAGGATGCCCTTCTGGGACTCGGTCTCCGCCCACAGCACCGCGCGCACGACGGTCAGCCCGTCCTCGCGCCGCTCCAGCTCCTCGACCTGCACCTCGATCGAGTGCGGCACCTCCTCGCGCGTCCGCTTCAGCGCCTGCTCGCGCACCAGCTCCGCGAGCACGATCGCGAGCGGCTGGTCGGAGTGCTGCCCCTCGGGAAAGTAGAACGGCCCCTCCGGCAGCAGGCCGGCGAGCGCGTCGCGCAGCACGCTCGACCCGCGATCCCTTCAGCGCGGACACGGGAACGACCTCGCGCACGTCGACGCCCACCTCCTCGAGGCCCGGCGGCCTGCACGAGCGCCTCGGCCGTCCGGCCGCGCGACATCACGTCCACCTTGTTCACGGCCACCACGACGGGCAGCTTCGCCTTGCGCGAGCGCCTCCGCGATGAAGCGGTCGCCGCCGCCGATGCGCTCGGCGCCGTTCAGCACGAACAGCGCGGCGTCGCGACTCGCCCAGCTCGTGCTCGACCCGGCGCTGCATCCGCTCGGTCAGCACGTCTCGCGGGCTCTGCACGCCGGGCAGGTCGACCAGCACGAGCTGCCAGGCCTCGCCCTCGCTCCCGCCGGTCGCGATCCCGCGGATCGCGCGGCGCGTCGTCTGCGGCTTGTCCGAGGTGACGGCCACCTTCGCGCCCACGAGCGCGTTCACGAGCGTCGACTTGCCGACGTTCGGGCGGCCGGCGACGGCGACGAAGCCGGAGCGCGTCATGCGCCGCAGCTCCGCCATCACTCGGTCCTGCAGCGCCAGCATCTCGCCGTCGTCGGTCTCGTGATCCATGCCCGACCAGGTGCAGGACGCCGTGGACCGTCGCCTCGTCGAGGTCGGCCGTGTGCGCGGGGCAGATCACGACGTCGCCCAGCTCCCGCGGCCCCGGCGACTGGCTCGGCGCCGTCGATCGGGAAGGACAGCACGTCGGTCGGAGCGTCGATGCCGCGGTGGTCGCGGTTCAGCTCGCGGATCCGCTCGGTGTCGACCAGCTCGACGCGTCAGGTGGCCGTCCGCGACGCCACGCGCGTCCAGCGCCGCCAGCGCCGCGGCCCGCAGCTCAGGCGGGCACTCGAGCTCGACCATGTCTCAGGACGCCGCGGGCGGGTTGCGCCGCGCGCGCAGGTCCGGCGCGGCCGCCTTCGCGTGCTCGGCGTAGGCGTTGACGATCCGCTGCACCAGCTTGTGGCGCACGACGTCCTCGCCGCCGAAGTGCACGAATCGGATGTCGGGGACCTCGTCCAGGATGTCGCGCACCGACGACCAGGCCGGAGCGCTGGTCGCCCGGCAGGTCGATCTGCGTGATGTCCCCGGTCACGACCATCGTGGAGTTGAACCCGAGCCGCGTGAGGAACATCTTCATCTGCTCGGGCGTCGTGTTCTGCGCCTCGTCGAGGATGATGAACGCGTCGTTCAGCGTGCGGCCGCGCATGAATGCCAGCGGCGCCACCTCGATCACGCCCTTCTCCAGGTAGCTGTTCACGCGCTCCGCGTCGAGCATGTCGTAGAGCGCGTCGAACAGCGGCCGCAGATACGGGTCGACCTTCTCCATCATGTTGCCGGGCAGGAAGCCGAGCCGCTCGCCGGCCTCGACCGCGGGCCGCGTGAGGATGATGCGGTTCACGTTGCGCCGCGACAGCGCGGCGGTCGCCATCGCCATCGCCAGATAGGTCTTGCCCGTGCCCGGCCGGCCCGATCCCGAACGTGATCGTGTTGTCGCGGATCGAGTCGACGTAGCGCTTCTGGTTGACCGTCTTGGGCGCCACGCGGGTCGAGCGGTGCGTCCAGACCACGTCGCCGAGGATCGTGGAGGGGCTCTCCTGCTGGTCGAGCGCGGACGTGACCGCACCGATCGTGCCGGGCGAGATCTCGTGGCCCTGCGCGATCAGCTCGGACAGCTCCGTCACCACCTCGCGGCCGACCTCGACGTCGCTGCTCCGACCCCTCCAGGGTGAGGATGTTGCCGCGCAGGAAGACCTTGGCGTCGAGGTGTCCCTCGAGCGCCTTCAGCACGGTGTCCTCGGCGCCCGCCAGCTCCGTGGCGACGGCCGGATCGAGTGTGAGCTGCTCCGCAAGCGGTAGTCGGGCCGGTTACCCAGCCTGCCTTCCTCCAGTCGCTCCTTGACCAGCTCGCTGACGCGGCGCCGTCGGCGCGCCCCGCGCCTTCGCCATCACCGCCGACATCACCCGGCCCATCTCCTTCTGGGACTGCGCTCCGGTCTCCGCGAGCGCGTCGGCGACCAGCCGCTGGAGCTCGTCGTCGGAGATCTGCGCGGGCAGGTAGACGTCGATCAGCTCGGCCTCCGCCTCCTCCGCCGCGGCCGCGTCCGCGCGGCCCCCCTTGCGGTACGCGTCGGCTGCCTCCGCACGGCGCTTGCGCTCGCGCTTCAGCACGGCGATCTCACCCTGCTCGTCGAGCTCGCCCTGCGCCTGCTTCGCCTCCTTCTGGAGGGAGTCGATCAGCAGCCGCAACGCGGACACGCGGGGGCGGTCCTGCGCCTTTGCGGCGGCGGACAGGTCGGCCTTAATCCGTTCCTCGATGGCCATCGAGTCAAGGGTAGCGGGGGATCGCCTGCCCGCGTTACAGGTCCGGCCCGAAACGCCGGAGGACTTCGCGGCGATCCGCCGCATCCACCGGCTGGCATTCGGTGAGCATTCGCAGGAGGCCGACCTCGTCGACGCCCTGCGGGCGGGGGAGGCGCATGAGCCCGATCTCTGCATGGTCGCGCTCGTCGGTGAGGACGTGATCGGGCACATCGCGTTCAGCCGCGCCCGGCTCGACTCGGGTGCCGCGGTGCTTGCCCTGGGGCCCGATGGCGGTGCTGCCTGCTGCCCAGCGCGGCGGCGCGGGGTCGGCGCTGGTGGGAGAGAGCCTGCGACGCGCGACCCAGACCGACTATCCGCTGGTCGTCGTGGTCGGGCACCCGGAGTACTACCCGCGCTTCGGCTTCGAGCGGGCCGACGCCCACGACATCCGTACCTCCTACGAGGTGCCGCCGGAAGCATGGATGGTGCACAGGCTGCCCGCGTACCGTTCCGGCATCAGCGGTCTGGTCATCTATCCCGACGAGTTCGGCCTCGTGTCCTAGGGGAGTGCCGCCGCGCAGCCGTCCGAGTGGAGCTCCTCTGCGCGCACGGCCACGACCTCCCCCGCCCGTGCCGAACCGGCCGGCAGGTAGTAGCGCGTGTAGTCGCGGCTGTAACCGGATACCTGCGTGTCGGCGACCTTGTCGACGAGCACCTCCTCGGTGGCGCCGAGCTTCCCCGCGCGGTGCCGGCGCGACAGCGCCTCCGACAGCCCGCGCAGCTCGCGGCTGCGGCGCTTCTTCTCGGCCGGGCGGCACCGGGTCGCCGAGGCGGTCCGCCTCCGTTCCCGGACGGGCCGAGAAGCTGAACGTGTGCACGCGGGTGATGCCGGCCTCCCGCACGACGTCGAGCGTGCGCTCGAACGCCGCCTCGTCCTCCGTCGGGTAACCGACGATCACGTCGGTCGTCAGGTTCACGTGCGGCACGCGCTCGCGCAGGCTGGCGACCGCCCCGAGGTATCCGGCGGAGTCGTAGTTGCGCCCCATCGAGGCCAGCACGGCGTCGTCCCCGGACTGGAGCGGCACGTGCAGGTGCGGGCAGATGCGCGGCTCCTCCGCGAGCGCGTCCAGCAGCGAGTCGCGCACGTGGATCACCTCGACCGACGACAGGCGCACGCGCTCGACGCCCTCGACGGCCGCGACCTCGCGCATCAGGTCGCCCAGCTCGAGCCCGCGCTCCGGGTCGCGGTAGTCGCCCACCGAGATCCCGGTCATCACCATCTCCGGCTGGCCCTGCGCCACGCGGCGGCGCACCTCCCGCAGCACGGCGCTCGCGGGGCGGCGAGCGCGCGCCGCCGCGGACCTTCGGGATGATGCAGTACGAGCAGTGGCAGTCGCAGCCGTCCTGCACCTTCACGAAGCCCGCGGGTGCGGCCGATCGACGGCGGCATGGCCCGCGGGTCGACGTCGATGCAGCCGGGGCCGGCAGTGCCGGCGACCTCCTCCGCCACGTCGTCGGCGGTGCCGACGAGCGCCGTCACCTCGGGCGCGATCTCGTCGAACTGCGCCGCGTTCAGGTTCGCCGCGCAACCGGTCACGATCACGCGGCGCCCGGCCCGGCCGCCCGCCGAGCGGCGCACCGACTGGCGCGACTTCGACTCCGCCTCGCGCGTGATGCAGCAGGTGTTGACGAGGTGCAGGTCGGCGTCGGCCTCCGGCGCCTCCTCGTGTCCCGGCCTCCAGCAGCGCCGCGCGGGCCTGCATCGCGTCCGCCTGCGACACCTTGCAGCCGAGGAACTTGACGTGGAACGTGGTCACGGCGCAGGAGTCTAGGACGCCAGGATCGCCGCCCACTCGCCGCCCACCACGCGGCGGCGCTCCTCCAGCCCCGCCTTCGCCAGCGCCGCCGCGACCCCGTCCGCCTCCTCGCGCAGGAACCCCGAGACGATCGCGACGCCGGGCCGCACGCCGCGCTCCGCCCACGACCGCGCCACCGCCTCGCACAGGCCCGCGGTGAGGTTCGCCGCCACGGCGTCCGCCACCGGCGCGCCCTCGCGGCGCAGGTCGACGTGGCGCACCTCCACCTCGACGCCGTTGGCGCGGGCGTTGCGCAGGGTCTCGTCGATTGCCGCCCGGTCCGCGTCCACACCGAGCACCGGTTCGAAGCCCAGCTTCGCGGCCGCGATCGCCAGCACGCCCGAGCCGCAGCCGAGGTCGCAGAACGATCCCCGGCCGTCCGCCTCCAGGAGCAGCTCGAGGACATCCGGGTGGTCGGGTGCGTGCCCGTTCCGAACGCCCCGCCCGGGTCGATCACGACCTCCTCGACGCCGCCGCGATGCGCCGGCTCCTCCCACGGAGGGCGCACGTACAGGCGCCCGCCGATCAGCACCGGGAAGTAGAACCGCTTCCAGCGCTCCGCCCAGTCGTCGGGGACCTCGTCGGAGCGCACCTCGACGCGGCCGGCGCCCGCCACCGCGTCGAGGCCGCCCAGCTCGGGCAGCTCTCCGCGCGCTCCGTAGACCGCGTACTCCACGACGCCCTCGAGCCCGTCCGGGGCGTCGATCTGCTCGACCCCGCTCGGGCGCCATCTCGAGCAGCTCGGCAAGCACGGCCTCCGCCCGCTCGGCGGGGCAGCGGACCGCGAGCCGGATCAACCCCGGAACGCCTGCCGGATGCGGTCGAACAGGCCTTCGGGCCGCGCCTCGTAGGTGTCGCCGTTCGTGGAGTCGGCGAAGCGGCGCAGCAGATCTCGTTGATCGTCGTCGAGGTTGCTGGGGATCAGCACGTTCATCACCACGTGCAGGTCCCCGCGCCGGCGCCCGCGCAGCGACGGCAGGCCGCGCTCGCGCAGGCGCAGGATCGCGCCCGGCTGAGTGCCGGGACTGACCTCCACCTCCTCCTCGCCCTCGATCGTCGGCACCGGCAGCGACCCCCCGAGCGCGGCGTCCGTGAACGGCACGTCGAGCTTCGTGATCAGGTCCTCGCCGTGGCGCTCGAAGCGCGCGGTCCTCCTCGACGTTCACCAGCACGTACAGGTCCCCCGCCGGGCCGCCGAGCGCCCCGGCGTGGCCACGCCCCGACACCCGCACCCGCTGGCCGGAATCGATGCCGGCCGGGAGGTCCACGGTCAGCTTGCTGCACCTGCTCCTCGTAGCCGCTGCCGCGGCACTGCTTGCAGGGAGTCTTCGCCACGCGTCCGTCGCCGCTGACAGCGGTCGCAGGCCTGCGTGCGGACGACCTGGCCGAACACCGTCCGGGCGACGGACTGCAGCTGACCGGTGCCCTCGCAGCGGGGACAGGTCTCGATCGGCGTCCCCGGCTCGGCTCCGTTGCCGTTGCAGTGCGAGCACGGGCCGGTGACCTCGACCTCGAGCTCACGCGACGTGCCCGTCAGCACCTCCTCCAGGGAGATCGACACGCGCACGGCCACGTCGCGGCCCTGCTGCGGCCCGCCCCGCCCGCGGCCGCCGAAGATCGAGCCCAGGTCGCCGCCGCCGAAGAAGGCCTCGAAGATGTCCGACACGCTTCCGAAGCCCTCGAAGCCCGGCTGGTAGCCGCCCGTGCGCAGGCCCTCGTGCCCGTAGCGGTCGTAGATCGCGCGCCGCTCGGGGTCGCTCAGCACCTCGTACGCCTCCGCGACCTCCTTGAACTTCTCCTCCGCCGCGGGGTCGTGGCGGTTGATGTCGGGGTGCAGCTCGCGCGCCAGCCCGCGGAACGCCTTCTTGATCTCGTCGTCCGGCGCCTCGCGGCCGACCCCGAGGACCTCGTAGTAGTCGCGCGGCATCGCCGCCTAGCGACCGAGCGGTCACTCGTAGACCTCCTCGACGAATGCGCTCAGCGCCCGCGCCGCTGCGCGCACGGAGCGGATCGCGCTGGCGGTAGTCCATCCGCACCGGCCCGATCACGCTGACGGCGCCGAGCGTCCGGTGGCCGAGGCCGTAGTTCGCGGCCACGACGCTCGCCGAGCGCAGCTCGGGCGCCTGGTTCTCCGTGCCGATCCGCAGGTAGACGGCCGGCTCGTTCGAGCGCCGAGCGCAGCACCGACGAGCAGCGTGACCCGGTGCTCGAGCATCCGGATCACGTCGTTCATCGCCGAGATGTCGTCGAATCCCGCTGCCCTCCAGCAGGCGCGCGGCGCCGTCGACGTAGAGCGTGTCCTCGACGGTGTCGGCCAGGCCGCGAGAACGCGGGCGCGACAGCTTCCAGGAAGGTCCGCTCGCGCTCCGACAGCTCCGGGACGACGAGCCGGCTGCGCAAGCGTGAGCGCGCCCAGGTCGGTGCCGGCGCAGGCGCTCGTTCAGGTAGCTCGCGGCCCAGTCGGCGAGCCCGGCGTCGACCGGCTCGTCGAACGTGAAGGCGCGCTTGGTGACCGCCCCGGTCGACGTGATCACGACCACCAGCGCGATCTGCGGCTGGAGCAGCAGCACCTCGACGTGCTTGATCGTCGCGGTGTGCAGACGGCGGCGCGGAGACGGCGGCCAGCAGGTCGGTCACCTGGGACAGCGTCGCGGTGGTCACGCGCATCGCCGGTCGACCTCGCGGCGCATGGTGGACAGCTCGAGCTGGAAGCCGGGACCGGTGCCGGGAGCGGCGCCTCGCGCAGCACCGATGTCCGCGTACAGGCGGTAGCCCGCGTCGGTCGGCACCCTGCCCGGCGGAGGTGTGCGGGTGGTTCAGGTAGCCCGAGCTCCTCGAGCGCGGCCAGCTCGTAGCGGATCGTCGACGGGCTCCACCGGACGTCGTCGCGCTCGGACAGCCACTTGGAGCCGACGGGCTGCCCGAGCTCGACGTGCGCCTCGACCACGCGCCGCAGCAGCATCTGCTGTCGCTCGGTCAGCATGCGTTCAATTGTAGGAGCCGCCCTGGCAGCCGAACTCCTGGCGGCCGGACTCGAGACCTACCTGAGGCTCCAGCTCCGCCTCGGCGTTGCGGATGATCTGGTTGCCGTCCTGCTCGGCGACGGTGTCGACCACGACGCGGCCGTCGCGCTCCTCGCGCACCGTGCCGGTGACGCGGATCTCCTCCTCCGGGCGGCCCATCCCGCGGAACTGCACCGACAGCCGCTTCAGCGCACCGCGGGTCGCCGCCGCCGGCCTGCGTCGCCGCCCGCGCGACCTGGGCCATCGAGTAGAGGCCGTGCAGGATGTTGCCCGGCAGGCCGACCGCCTTCGCGAACTCGGGGTCGATGTGGATCGGGTTGAAGTCGCCCGACGCGCCGGCGTAGCGGTGCGGGACGTACTTGTCGGGGGTGACCGTCAGCTCCGGCACCTCGGCGCCGGGCTCCAGCTTGGGCTGTCGTTGTCTGCCATCAGCCTGCCCTCACGATGTTGGTCCAGGTCGCCCTTGACGGTCGGCTGCCCGTCCTGGTTCGTGGACTCGGACTCGAACACGTAGAACTTCATGCCGTTCTTCTCGTACACGTCCTTGAGCGTCGCCGTCGGTCGTGATCGTGTCGCCCGCGACCACCGGCTCGAACCACTCGAACTCCTGCGCGCCGTGGACCATCATCATCAGGTTGATGCCCGAGCTCGGGGTCGAGGATCGCCGGCCCCATCGCGCCCGCCGAGTAGACGACGCAGAACATCGGCGGCGCGACGACGTTGCGAAAGCCGGCCGCGCGCGCCGCCTCGGGGTCGTGGTGCACCGGGTTGGACTCGCCCACCGCGTTCGCGTACTCGCGGATCTTCTCCCGCCCGACCTCGTACTCGAAGGCGGGGTACTGTCTTGCCGATCGGTCGCGTCTGCCAAGTCGATTCCTCCGCGGTCGTGGACGCGGTCGAGTCTACCGTCGCGGCGGCGAACGCCGGCAGGCGGGTCGGTCGCCAGGTAGAGGCCCTGGCCGTTCGTGTAGTAGAGCCGCTCGCGCGCGTGATCGCGATCGAGTCGACCGAGCCGGGGAACAGCGCGGTCGGTGAACTCGAGCACCGAGCTGCCGGATCGCGCTAGCGCGCGGCCGGCGAAGAACTCGTTGCGGATCTGGTCCTGCTGAGCAGCCAGTAGACGTAGCGGCCGTCGAGGACCGGGCTCGAGACGCGGTAGCTCTCGCCCTCCGCCGCGAAGCCGGTCACCACGACGCGCGAGCTTGCCGCCGCGTGCGCCGCGGACGCGCATGAACGAGCGGGTCGTGTCGCCGGGCGGGATGAGCAGGTAGGCGACGCGGTCGCCGCGCAGGTCGGTCTCGGCCGGCACGCGCGTGTCGAGCCTGCAGCGCTTGCCGCGCCGCACGATGTACAGGCCGTTGCACCGCCCGGCCCGCTGCGCGCGAACGCGACCGACGCCGATCCAGACCGACGGCGCGAACTCCGAGCAGCGGCTGTCGACGCGCCCGGCACCTTGCGCTCGCGCCGGTCGAAGCCGTCGTACTGCCAGACGTCGCAGTCGCGGCCGGACAGCCCGGCGCAGCGCGTGTAGACGATCACGCGGTGGCCCTCGCGCGTTGATGCCCAGGTCGGGGTCGAAGAGGCCGCGCCTTCGGCCGCACGGGCAGGTCGCGGTTGCGGTTGCCGCGAACCGGTGCACCAGCCGCGAGCGGCCGTCGCTGCCGACGCGCGACCAGACCAGGGCGCTGCCGCTGTGGGCGGTCACGTTCGCGGCGGTCGGGTCGCGCGTGACGGCGGTCAGCCGCGTGCGCCGGCGCGCGCCGAGCGCGCAGGTCACGCACCAGTGAGCGATCGGCTCTCACGGAGCGCGACGCACGGCAAAATCCCTGCGCATCGAGCAGCCGGCTGCGGCTACTTCTTCCCGTCGAGCTCCAGCACCGCCAGGAACGCCTCCTGCGGCACCTCGATCTGGCCCACCTGCTTCATGCGCTTCTTGCCCGGCCTTCTGCTTCTCGAGCAGCTTGCGCTTGCGCGTGATGTCGCCGCCGTAGCACTTCGCGATCACGTCCTTGCGCACCGGCTTGACCGTCTCGCGCGCGATGATGCGCGAGCCGATCGCGGCCTGGATCGCGACCTCGTAGAGCTGGCGCGGGATCTTCTCCTGCAGGCGCTCGACCAGCGCCTTGCCCGAGTAGTACGCCTTGTCCTTGTGGACGACCAGCGACAGCGCGTCGACGATGTCGCCGGCGAGCATGATGTCGAGCTTCACGAGGTCGGATTCGCGGTAGCCGATCAGCTCGTAGTCGAGCGACGCATAGCCCGCGGCTGCGTGACTTGAGCTGGTCGTAGAAGTCGAGCACGATCTCGGCCAGCGGCAGGTCGTAGCGCATCTGCACCCGCTGCTCGGACAGGTAGTGCATGTCGATGTGCGTGCCGCGGCGCGCCTGGCACAGCTCCATGATCGTGCCCGATGAAGTCCGGCGGCGTGATGATGCTCGCGCGGATGTAGGGCTCCTCGACCGCCTCGATGTAGTTCGGGTCGGGCATGTCGGCCGGGCTGTGGACCTCGAGCATCTCGCCGCTCGCACATCCGCACGTGGTACTCGACGTTCGGCGTCGTCGCGAGCAGGTCGAGGTCGTACTCGCGCTCCAGGCGCTCGCGCACGATGTCCATGTGCAGCAGGCCGAGGAAGCCGCAGCGGAACCCGAAGCCGAGCGCCTGCGAGGTCTCGGGCTCGTACGACAGCGAGGCGTCGTTGAGCGACAGCTTCTCGAGCGCGTCGCGCAGGTCCGGGTACTGGTCGGTGTCGACCGGGTAGAGGCCGCAGAACACGACCGGCCGCGCCTCCTTGTAGCCGGGCAGCGGCCTCGGTCGCCGGCCGGGCCTCGGTCGTGAGGGTGTCGCCGACGCGCAGCTTGGCCACGTTCTTGATGCCGGTGATGATGTAGCCGACCTCGCCGGCCTCGAGCGTCTCGGTCTTGACCATGTCGGGCGACCGGAAGCCGATGTCGTCGATGTCCGCGCGCGTGCCGGCCTGCATCGCGCGGATCGCCTCGCCCCGCCGGAACGTGCCGTCGACCACCCGCACGTAGGCGATCACGCCCCGGTACTGGTCGAACACCGAGTCGAAGATCAGCGCTCGCGGCGGCGCCGCGGGGTCGCCCTGCGGCGGCGGCACGTCGCCGCACGATCGCCTCCAGGATGTCCTCCACCCCCTCGCCCGTCTTGGCCGAGATCCGCAGGATGCCGTCGGGCTGCTCGCCGATCAGCTCGCCGATCTCGTGTGCGACGCGCTCCGGCTCGGCGCTCGGAAGGTCGATCTTGTTCATCACCGGGACCAGCTCCAGCCCGGCGTCCACGGCGAGGTAGGTGTTCGCGACCGTCTGCGCCTCGACGCCCTGCGCCGCATCGACCACCAGCAGCGCGCCCTCGCAGGCGGCCAGCGACCGCGACACCTCGTAGTTGAAGTCGACGTGCCCGGGGGTGTCGATCAGGTGCAGCTTGTAGGTCTTGCCGTCGCGGGCCGTGTAGAGGACCCGGACGGCCTGCGCCTTGATCGTGATGCCGCGCTCGCGCTCGAGGTCCATCGAGTCGAGCACCTGGGCGCGCATCTTCAGCGGATCCACGGTGTGCGTCAGCTCGAGGATGCGGTCGGCGAGCGTCGACTTGCCGTGGTCGATGTGGGCGATGATCGAGAAGTTGCGGATCTCTCCATGCATCGAGGACATGCAAGGATAGGCGCGGCCTCACCGGCCGTAGCCGCGCGAACTGGCTCGCGCACCAGCGCCGCGATCTGCTGCGCCTCCTCGACCCGGGCGGCGAACACGACCGCCGCATACGCGGCCAGGCCCGCCGCCGAGGCCGCCAGGACCAGCGACCGTCTGATCCAGCAGCGAGTCCGACAGAGACCGCTCCAGCGCCTCCCGCACCCCGAGCGCGACCGCGGCCAGCAGCGCCCCGGCGACGGAAGATCCGGATGCCGGCGTCGAGCGTGCGGGCCGCGTCGATCCCGCCCAGCTGCCCGCGCAGCACGAGCGCGAGCGCGACGGTCGTCACCAGCGACACGATCGCGGTCGGCGAGCGTGATGCCCCCGACCCCCATCGGCTTGTAGAGGAGCGCGTCGAGCCCGGCGTTCAGCCCCAGGTTCGCGAGCGCGATCTGGGTCGGCCGCCACGGGAGCTGGAGGCTGAAGAAGGTCCGGATCAGGATCAGGTTCACCCCGGCGAACGGCAGCGACAGGGAGAAGAAGAAGAGCGCCTCGGCGACGAGGTCGGTCTGCGCCGCGTCGAACTCGCCGCGCTGGTAGACGATCCGGGTGATCGGCTCGCTGAGGACCAGCATCAGCGCGGCGGCCGGCACGAGCAGGAGCAGCATCTGCCGCGTGCCGCTGCCCTGCACGGCGCGCAGCCCGTCCATGTCCCTGCGCGCGGCGAGGCGCGAGAAGGTCGGGAAGAGCACGGTCGCCAGCGCGACGGCGAACACGCCCTGCGGCAGCATGTAGATGCGGAAGGCCTTGTCGATCGCCGCCGGCGCCTCCTCGGAGATCAGCGTGGCGAAGATGCTGTTCACCGAGAGGTTGAAGTTGATCAGCCCGATGCCGAGCGTGACCGGGAACATCAGCTTCAGCACCCGCATCACGCGCTCGTCGCGCCAGTTGAAGTCGCGCGCGAGCCGGAAGCCGGTGCGCCGCAGCCACGGCAGCGGCAGCAGCAGCTGCACGAGCGTGCCGAGCAGGACGCCGATCGCGTACGCGTAGATGCGGTCGTCGCCCTCGAACTGCGGGCGTGAGCACGACCAGCGTGGCGATGATCACGAGGTTCCAGAACAGCGGCGCGATCGCGGGCACCGCGAAGTGCTCGAAGCTGTTCAGCACGCCGACCACCAGCCCCGAGAGCCCGAGCATCAGCACGATCGGGAACATCAGCTGCGCGAGGTTGACCGTCAGGTCCGTCAGCTGCGTCGTCGAAGCCCGGGCGCGAACAGCGGCATGATCACCGGCGCCAGCAGCACGAACAGCGCCGTGATCAGGCCGAGCGACACCGAGATCACGAACACGAGCGCGGAGGCGACCCGGAACGCCTCCTTGCGGCCGCGATGCTCGAGCTGCTCGGTGAAGACCGGGCACGAACGCCGCCTGCAGCGCCGCGTCGGCGAACAGGCTGCGGATCAGGTTCGGGACCTGGAACGCGATCGTGAACGCGCTCATCGGGCCCTTCACGCCGAAGTAGCTCGCCGCCACGATCTCCCGCACCAGGCCGGCGATCCGCGACAGGCCCGTGGCGAACGAGAAGAAGGCGGTCGAGAGCGCCAGCCGCCCGGCGCGCGGCTGCATGGGCTCCGCGGGCGACTCCGGGTCGACCCTGGGCTCTTGCGTCACGGTGCCGCGCGCGGCCGGGCTGCGCGGTGGGCGCCGCTATACTTCGCCGCCGCCGTGCCGCCGGGAGCAGTGCTGTTCGGAACGCTCCGCGGGCGCGGCGACTCAGTCCTCATGGCGAACATCGCTTCCCAAGAAAAACGCATCCAGCGGTCAGAGCGCGAGCGGGTCGAGAACCGCCGCCGCACGTCGACCGTCAAGACGTACTTCCGCCGCCTCGAGCGGGCGGTCGAGGGCGGCGACGCCGAGGCGATCGACACCGAGCACCGCGCGCTGGTGTCGACGATCGACAAGGCCGCCGAGCACGGCGCGCTGCACCGCAACAACGCCGCCCGCAAGAAGTCCCGCGCGGCCCGGATCAAGTCCGGCGCCGGCCAGAGCTAGCCCGCCCGTCCGCTCGGCGCCCGCGACCATCAGCGTCAGCTCGCGTGCCGGCGTCCACGTTCGCGCCCCCGCGGACCGCGTAGTCGAGGTCGGCCAGAGCCGACGCGAGGCGCTCCAGGCGCGCGCCGTCCGCGCGCTCGGCCTGCGGCCATGATCCGCTTCGCGATCAACGGCGGGCACCCGCAGCGCCGCCGCGACGTCCTGCGTCGACGCCGCCGTCTCTCGAGCATCGCCCAGACGCGTGCGCGTGTCGCCCACCTTTCGAAGCAGCCCGAAGAGGATGTGCATGATCGTCCGCGCCCCGGTCGCGGAGGTCCTCCGCCAGCGTGAGGCGCGAGCGCCGGTGTCGCCGTCGACCAGCGCGTCGGCGAGCTCGTGCACGCGCGCCTCGACGTCCGAGGCGGTCAGCGCCTCCACGGTCTCGACGTCCACGCGCGCGTCCTCGGGCGCGTAGACCGCGAGCTTCTCCAGCTCGCGCATCAGCCGCCGTTCGTGCAGCCGCGGCGGCCGGTCGTCGGCTCGCCGACCCGGTCGACCAGGGCCTGCGCGGCGTCCGCGCGTCAGGCTCAGCCCGACCTTGCGCCGCCTGCTCGGCCGCCCACTCGGCGTACTGGGACGCGGTGGGGGCCTTGTAGGTCGTGACCTCGCCGCCGCACTTCTCGACGGCCTTGACCAACTTGGCGGGCGCCGGCCCAGGCCTTGTCTCGTTTGATCGCCCCGGTGGCGATCAGGACCACGATCGTGTCCGCGGGCAGGCCGCCGAGCGCCGCCGCGACCGCCTGGACCTCCTTGTCCTTCCAGCGCTCGACGCCCTCGACCAGCATCCAGCGACGCCCCATGGCGAGCGTCATGCTGGACAGCGCCGCCGCGACCTCGTCGGCGGGCGCCTTGTCCGGGAACACCTCGAGCGTCGCCTCAGGATCGTCGGCGGCACGCTGCGCGCACGCGGCTGCGCCAGCCGTCGATCTTCACCTCGTCGTCGCCCTGCAGGAGGTATGCGGGCTTGGGATCTGCCATGCGGCGCGAGTCTAGAGACTGCATCAGCGCTGAGAGCGAATCGCCGGGCCGCCCGGCCCCAGGGTGAGCGTCACGTCGCCGTCGCGGTCGGTGCGGAACACCTGTGGACCGGCCGAGCGCAGCGCGCGCATGGTCGTCGGGTGCGGGTGGCCGTACCGGTTGCCCGCCCCCACCGGGATCACGGCTGCCGCCGGGCGCAGGCGCTCGAGCAGCGCGCCCAGGCCCTCGTCGGCGCTGCCGTGGTGGGCGACCTTCAGCACCTCGACCGCGGCGCAGGGCGAGCCCGGCCGTGACCTCGCTCTCGGCGTCGGCCGGCAGCAGCACGTCGAGCCCGCGATAGGAGAGGTGGAGCACCGCGGCGCGCAGATTCGGGTCGAGGCCGTGCGGGGCGTCGAGCGCCGACCGCGGGAGCCAGCACGTCGAGCCGCAGCGCGGGCCCGAGCCTGAAGCGCTGTCCGGCCGCGGCGGGAACGACGCGGCGCCGACCGTGCGCGGGCCAGCGCCACGATGCGCCGGTGGTCCGGGCCCGTCGGCGATGTTGCCGCCGTCGAGCAGGACGTCGACCGGGAAGCGCTCGAGCACGGCCTCGAGACCACCCTGGTGGTCCTCCTGCGCGTGCGTGAGCACCACCAGGTCGAGCGCGCGTCACGCCGCGCGCGCGCAGCTTCGACGCGACGTCCGCCTCCGGCGGGCCGCCGTCCACGAGCGCCGCCAGCCCGCCCGGCGCCTGGATCAGGGTCGCGTCGCCCTGCCCGACGTCGAGGAACGTGACGGTGAAGCGCGAGGGTGGTGCGGGTGCATGGCCGCGCAGCAACAGGACGGCAGCGGCCACGGCGACGAGCGCGCAGGCGCCGGCCAGTGCGGCCCCCCGGCGAGGTGCGGCGCGCAACCGCCATGCCGCCCAGAGGGTGCCGGCCAGCACCGCGTACGCGATCGCAAGCTGCAGCGGCCCATCGATCCCGACCTCGACGACGGCGCCGGGCAGCCGCGCGCCCCACCGCGCGACGGCGGCGACGTAGGCGAGGAAGAAGCCGTTCAGCGCGTTCAGCAGCTCGGCCGGGACGATCCACACCTGCGCCGCGGCGGCGCTCAGCATGCCGGTCCACATCACCAGCGGGATCGCCGGCAGGGCGGCCAGGTTCGCCGGGAGCGCCGCCAGCGACACGCGCTCGAAGTGGAAGGCCATCAGCGGAGCGGTGGCGAGCGTCGCCGCGACCGTCAGCGCGGCGCCCATGCGAAGCGGCTCGGGCAGCGCGCGCATCGCGCGCGGCGAGCGGGCGCGCGAGCACGAAGATGCCGACCACGGCGGCGAAGCTGAGCTGCCAGCCGACGTCCTGCCAGGCGCGCGGGTCGAACGCGAGGGTCAGCGCGGCGGCGAGCAGCAGCGCGTACCAGCGCGACGCCGGGCGGCCCGGCGAGCGCCGCCACGACGGCGGCCATCCCCATCACCCCTGCGCGCAGGATCGACGGCCCGGCGCCGGTGAGCGGGCACGTAGAGCGCGATCAGGACGGCGACCCCGACCAGGCGCGCCCCGCCTGCCCAGCCCGGCCGCCGCGAGCAGCGGCCACGCCAATACCGCCAGCAGCGCGACGTTCTGCCCGCTGACCGCCAGCACGTGCGCGAGCCCGGAGTCCTTGAAGTCGTCGTCCATGCGCGGCGGGGATGTCCTCGTCGGCGCCGAGGACCATTCCGCGCGGCCAGCGCGCCCATCGACGGCGGCAAACCGGTGCTCACCCCCTCCTCCGCCCGCCGCCGGACCGCGTCGAGCATTCCCGGCACGCCGTCACGTCCGCGGCCGGTCAGCCGCGCACGGTCGGCATGGAGCACCGTCCGGACGCCCGCCCGCCGCAGGTAGGCGACGTAGTCGAAGCTCCCGCGCGAGCGCTGCGGTCGCGCAAGGCTGCCGCTCGCCCAGACCTCCTCGCCGATCGACACGCGCGCGAGCGCCGAGCCCCGCGATCGCACCTGGACGCGCTCCTCGAGCGCCGTCCACGGCCTCCCCGCACCGTGTCGGTATGCGGTCGCCTCCACGCGCACGCGGCGCGCACCGTGCGAGACCCGCTCGCGCCGGACCACGTGGCCGACCAGCTCGACGTGTCGCCCCGCCTCCTGCAGCAACCGCGAGTCGTCGATCGCGGCGAGTCGCGCGGAGCCGGCCAGCGCGCCGGCGGGCACCAGCGCGGCGACGGCCAGGACGCGGATCGGCGCCGTGCCGGGCCTCAGGGTCGCGAAGGCGACGGCGCCGGCAGCACGCGACGACGACTGCGGCGGGAACCATCCCGCCAAGCGCGAAGCCGCTCGCCAGGGCGCCGAGCGCCAAGTGCCGCGGGTGGGCGGCCAGCGCCGCCCGCATCACATGCGCACCTTGTCCTTCAGCGACTCGAAGCGCTTCGGGCCGATGCCGCTGATCTGCTTCAGGTCCTCGACGGACCGGAAGCCGCCGTGCTGCTTGCGCCAGTCGAGGATCTTCTGGGCCGTCGTCGGGCCCGATGCCCTCGAGCTGGTCGAGCTGCTCGACCGTCGCGGTGTTCAGGCTGATGGGCCCGGCCCGGCACCCGGGGCCGCGGGGACCGTTCCCTCCGCGGCAGCCGCGGCGGCGCCGCCGGCAGCCACGCGCGCGGGCACGATCACCTGCTGCCCGTCTGCCACCTTCGCCGCCAGGTTCACGCCCTGCAGGTCCGCCCGCGCCGTGGCGCCGCCCGCGCGCCGGATCGCCGCGTCCAGCCGCGCCCACGACGGGACGCGGTAGACGCCCGGGCGCCGCACCGCACCGGTGACGTGGACGTAAGCCGCTCCGCCGCCGCCTCCGCGCGCCACCCTGACACCCGTCGCCTTGGCCGCGGGCGCCGGCGGGTCGCGCTCCTGCTTCAGGTAACGCGCGCCGATCAGAGCGATCGCAAGCGCCGCGGCCGCGTACACCACCAGCTGCTGTCTGCGGATCTCGACCACGTCGCCCGACGGTACGAGCGACGGGCGCACCGGTCAGCGCACGGTTGTCAAAAAAGGTGCGATCAGTCGTCGTCGTAGCCGTCGCCGCCGGGCGACAGCTCGGCGCCGTACAGCTCCGCCATCGAGACCGGCGGCGAGGCCGCCGAGACGTAGACGAGCGTCTCGGAGCCGTCGTTCAGGATGCCGTGCTGAGTCGCCGGAGGAATGAAGATCGAGGTCGCCCTCGCCGACCTCCTCGACGTCACCCGCCACCTGCATGCGCCCGCGGCCGCGCACGATCACGTAGACCTGCTCGGCGTCCTCGTGCGAGTGCGCGCGCTGCTCGGCGCCGGGCGGCACGTCCACCCAGGTGACCGTCAGGTTGCGCGAGCCGAGGTCGCCTGCATCCATGAGGAAGTGAGACCGCAGCCGACCTCGCTCCTCCACGGCCGCTTCTGAGAGACGGCGGAGCCGCACGGCGCGGATTCTAGTCAGACACCGGGGTCGCCCGGCGTTCGCGTCACTTGACGACGAAGTTGACCAGCCGGCCGGGCACCACGACCACCTTCGTCACCTCGTGGCCGTCCGAGGTGGCGCTGCACGTTGGGCGCCGCCCGGGCAGCGGTCTCGACCGCCTCGCGGGAGTCGTCGCTCGCCACCTCGATGCTGTCGCGCACCTTGCCGTTCACCTGCACGACCACCGTCACCGTGTCGCGCTCGAGCAGACGTTCGGTCGGCACGCGGCCACGGCGACTCCCAGACGCGCTTGCCGGTCAGGGCCTCGTACAGCTCCGAGGCGAGGTGGGGCGCAAACGGAAACAGCAGCGAGGCGGTCGTGACGGCGGCGAACGAGACGGCGCGCGCCGCGGCCTCGTCCCCGGCGGCGGCATCCATCTCCCTGTAGACGTCGTTGACGAGCTCCATCAGGGCCGCGATCGCCGTGTTGAACTGGAACCGCTCGATGTCCGACGTGACCTTGTCGATCGCCCAGTGCGCCTTGCGCACCAGCTCGAGCGTGCCGCCCTCGAGGCCGGCCGGGTCGAACGACTCCGGCTCGCCGTCCAGCGGCCGCACCGTGCCGGTCAGGCGCCACACCCGCGAGAGGAACCGGTGCACCCCGCCGACGCCGCTGTCGGACCAGTCGGCGTCCTGCTCGGGAGGGCCGAGGAACAGGATGTAGCAGCGCGCGGTGTCTGCGCCGTAACGCTCGACGTACGCCGAGGGGCTGATCACGTTGCCCCTCGACTTGGACATCTTCGCGCCCTGGTAGGTGATCATGCCCTGGGTGAAGAGGTTCGCGAACGGCTCCAGGAATCCGACCAGCCCCATGTCCGCGAGCGCCTTGGTGAAGAAGCGCGCGTACATCAGGTGCAGGATCGCGTGCTCGACGCCGCCGATGTACTGGTCGACCGGCATCCAGTAGTCCACGACCTCGGATGCCCATGGTGCGTTCGAGTTGTGCGGGTCGCAGTAGCGCAGGAAGTACCAGGACGAGTCCACGAACGTGTCCATCGTGTCGGTCTCGCGCCGCGCCGGTCCGCCGCACCTCGGGCAGGTCGTGTTCACGAACTCCTCGCTCGCCGCGAGCGGCGACTTGCCCTTCGGCGAGTAGTCCTCGATGTCCGGCAGCAGCACCGGCAGCTGGTCCTCCGGCACCGCCACGATGCCGTCGTGGTCGCAGTAGACGATCGGGATCGGCGCTCCCCAGTAGCGCTGGCGCGAGACGAGCCAGTCGCGCAGGCGGTAGTTGACGGCCTTCCGGCCCTTCCCGCGCTCCTCGAGCCACTTCGTGATCGCCTCGATCGCCTCGGGCGAGGTCATGCCGGTGAACGGCCCCGAGTTGACCAGCCGCTCCTTCCCTGAATGGCCGACGAAGGGCTGGTCGTCGGGAGCTTCCTCGCCCACCGGCTCCACCACGCGCCGGATCTCGAGGCCGAACTTCCGCGCGAACTCGAAGTCCCGCTCGTCGTGGGCGGGCACGCCCATCAGCGCCCCGGTGCCGTAGTCCATCAGCACGTAGTCGGACACCCAAACGGGAATGCGCTCGTCGTTGACGGGGTTGACCACGTAGCGGCCGGTGAACACGCCGGTCTTCTCGCGGTCGGTCTCGGCGCGCTCCTCGACCGACTCGGAGAGCGCCTTCTGCACGTACTCCTGGACCTCCCGCTCGTGCTCGGTGCCCGCCACCAGCCGGTCGAGGTCCGGATGCTCGGGCGCGAGCACGAAGAACGTCGCCCCGAACAGCGTGTCCGGGCGGGTCGTGAAGACCGGGAAGTCCATCTCCGGCTCCTCGCAGCGGAAGATCACCTCCGCGCCCTCGGAGCGGCCGATCCAGTTGCGCTGCATCGTGATCACCCGCTGGGGCCAGGACTCCAGCAGCTTGAAGTCCTCCAGCAGCCGGTCGGCGTAGTCGGTGATCTTCAGGAACCACTGCTCGAGCTGGCGGACCACCACCAGCGTCCCGCAGCGCTCGCAACGTCCGTCGATCACCTGCTCGTTGGCCAGCACCGTCTGGTCCTTCGGGCACCACTTGACCGGCGCGCGCTTGCGGTACGCCAGCCCGCGCTCGAACAGCTTCAGGAAGATCCACTGCGTCCAGCGGTAGTACTCCGGCTGGTGGGTGCCGAACTCGCGCCGCCAGTCGATCGACAGGCCCCAGGAGCGGAACTGGCGCCGGAACTCCGCGATCGAGGCGTCGATCGCCCGGGCCGGATGCTCGCCGGTCCTGATCGCGTGGTTCTCCGCCGGCAGCCCGAACGCGTCGTAGCCCATCGGGTGCATGACCCGCATTCCGTTGCGGCGGCGGTAGTGGGCGAGCGCGTCCCCCATCGAGTAGTTCTTCAGGTGGCCGATGTGGGGCTCGCCCGACGGGTAGGGCAGCATCTCGAGCACGTAGCTCTTGGGCACGTCGGGATCGAATCCCGGCTCGCCGGGGTTGGGGACCTCCCAGGTCCCCTCCTGCTCCCACACGTCCTGCCACTTGCGCTCGATCGCGCGCGCGTCGTAGCGGCCGGCGGCCGTTTCGGTCGGCTTGGTCGCTTGGTCGCCATCAAGGCAAGCCTAGAACAACCGTCCAGCGGCACGGTGGAGACCAGTACGCAGCGGGCTCGATGACGTTCTTGTCCTTGAGGCCTCCCTGCAGGAGGTCGAATCATTCCTCGTGACGAACCCATCTACAGACGCGCACGCGTCCCGGCGCCGAAAGCGCCGCGGCAAGCGCAGGAGCCGACGCCGCGGGCCGGCCGTCTCCGTTTACCGGGGCCGCTTCGGAGCCGAACAGGCGGAGCGCCTGCTGTGGCGGGCCGGGTTCGGCCCCCGCCCCGGCGATGCCGCCAAGCTTGCGCGGAAGGGTCTCGATGGAGCTGTCCACTCGCTCACGCGGCCGCGCAGGAAGGAGCGCCTCGGCGGTCCGCCACCCCACGACGAAGACGGCCACCCGCTGGCGCCCGCGGACGCGTGGGGGCACGACCACCTGTGGTGGCTCGACCGGATGCTGCGCACCAACCGGCCCCTGACCGAGCGCATGACGCTCGTGTGGCACGACTGGTTCGCGACGTCGAACGAGGGCGTCGGGTCCCAGCGTCTGATGATCCACCAGAACGAGATGCTGCGGAAGAACGCGCTGGGTTCCTTCCGCGACCTGGTGGTGCGGGTGACGCGTGACCCGGCAATGCTGCTGTGGCTCTCGGGGGCGCAGAACAGGGAGGACTCGCCGAACGAGAACTACGCCCGCGAGCTGATGGAGCTGTTCACGCTCGGCGCGGACCGCGGCTACACCGAGGACGACGTGCGCGAGCAGGCGCGCGCCCTGACCGGCTTCCGCAACGACTGGGACGACGGCGTCGGGCCGAACAACTTCCGCTTCGACACCGAGTACCACGACGCCGGCGTGAAGCGCGTCTTCGGGAAGAAGGGCCGCTTCGAGTGGCGCGACTCGTGCGAGATGTGCCTCGCGCACCCGAGCCACCCGTCGTTCTTCGTGGAGAAGCTGTGGTCCTACTTCATCCCGGATCCGCCGGGCCGCCGGACCCGCCGCGCGCTGCAGGCGCTGTACGTCCGCGGGCGCTACGAGGTGCGCCCGGTGGTGGAGGCGATCCTGCGCCACCCCGCCTTCTACGAGGGACCGCGGATGGTGAAGCCGCCCGTCGTCTACCTCGCGGGCCTGCTGCGCGGCTCCGGCCGCTGGATGGACACCGAGTCCTGGACGTGGCTGTCGGACATGATGCGCCAGCGCCTGTTCGTGCCCCCGAACGTCGCCGGCTGGGAGGACGACCGCTGGCTCGACACCGGCACGTGGCGGGCGCGGTGGCTCGCCGCCTCACACGTCCTGCGCGAACGCGAGGAGGACCCGGGCAAGCCCTACGACGAGACGGAGCAGCCGGCGACCGCGGTGGACCGCGCGCTCGCGTTCTGGGGGCAGCCCACGGTGTCGGGCACCACCCGGGCGCGCCTGCTCTCGTTCGCGGAACGGGTCAACGCCGCCGCCGACAAGCCGTACAAGCGGCGCGGCTACTTCGCCTCGCGCCAGAACGCCCTGCGCCTGCTGGTCGCCACCTCCCCCGACATGCAGACGAGCTGATGGCGCACAACTGCTGTGAAGGCTTCTCCAGGTCGCAGGCGCTGAAGCGCGCCGCGGCGGCCGCGGGCGGGGCGGCCGCCCCGCGCGAGCCGGGCGCGCCCGCGCCGGCCGGCCGCGGGCTCGACCGCCGCCAGTTCGTGATGCGCAGCGCGGGCCTGGCCCTGACCGTCTACGGCGCCACCCGGCTCCCGATCGCGGCGCTGGAGGAAGGCGTCGCGGCCGCCGCCGCGCCCGACCGGGTGCTCGTGTCGGTCTTCATGGCGGGCGGGATCGACTCCCTCTCGGTGCTCGCGCCGGTGGGCGACCCGAACTACCAGAAGCTGCGCCCCAAGCTCGCGCTCCCCGACTCCGAGGGGACCCCCTTCGGCGAGGACGCGCGCCTGCGCTGGCATCCGTCCGCGGCCGGCTTCGCGACCCTGCACGGCGAGGGCAAGGCGTCGGTGATGCCGGCCGTGGGCTACGAGCACCCGGACCAGTCGCACTTCAACTCGCGCCACTTCTACGAGGTGGGCGCGCTGCAGCCGCGCCTGGTGACCGGCTGGATGGGCCGCTACCTCGACCGCGTCGGAACGATGGACAACCCGCTCCAGGGCCTGACCCTGAGCGGCGACCTCGCACCGGCGCTGGCGACCACGCGTGTCCCCGTATCGGCGATCCAGGGCCCGGGCGACTACGACTTCTGGGCGCCCGGCGTGTGGGGGGCGGTGACTCCGATGATGATCGAGGCGTTCCAGTCGATCGGCGCCGCCCATGCGGGCAGCAAGGACGCCGCGATGAAGACCGCGGGGGGCGTGGCGGTGCAGTCGGCCCGCCTGCGCCAGCAGCTGCTGCCGTTCGGCGGGAAGCAGATCCAGAGCCCCGTGGCCTATCCCGCCGAGGACAGGTCGGGCTTCTCGCGCCGGCTCGGGGCGCTCGCGGCAATGGTGGCGGGCGGATTGCCGCTGCGCTGCGTCGCGCTGAACGCGCCCGGCGACTACGACACGCACGACAGCCAACCCGAGGACCTGGCCACGAACCTGAAGGCGACTGTCGACGGGCTGCTGGCGTTCCAGCGCGACCTCGAGGCGCGTGGAGTGGCGGACCGCGTGCTGATCCAGGTGTGGTCGGAGTTCGGGCGCCGCGCCGAGGAGAATGGGTCCGACGGCACCGACCACGGCGCCGCCGGCCTTGGAATGCTGATCGGCACGCAGGCGCGCGGGCAGATGGTGGGCGAGTTTCCCGGCCTCGACCGCCTCGACGAGGACGGGAACCTGCGCGCCACGTCGGACTTCCGCGGCGTCTACTGCGGGTTGCTCGAGCAGTGGCTCGGCACGGACGCGGGCGCGGTCGTGCCGGAGGCCGGCCGGTTCGCCCGGCCGGCGCTGGTGCGCTGATGACCCGCGCGGTGCTGGCCGCCACCGTTGCGGTCGCGGTGCTGGGAACGGCGCCCGGCGAAGCGCGGGCGCCCGCGCGCCTGATGGTGCAGGCCGACGAGTACAGCCTGGTCCTGTCGCGACAGAGCCTCGTGCGCGGCCCGGCCCTGATCCAGTTCATGAACCGGGGCGAGGACCCGCACGACCTCAAGCTGCGGCGCACCGGCGGCACTCATGCGATTTCGGTGTCCGAGACGCGGCCCGGCGCCCTGGCCCAGGCCAACGTGAGCCTGCGGACCGGCCGCTACCGGCTGTGGTGCTCCCTGCCCGGGCATCGCGCGCTGGGGATGCGCGCAAAGCTGCGCGTGCGGCGCGCCGGGTAGTCCCTGCTGACCTAGGCGGCTCCCGCCGCGCGGAGGGCTTCGTCGCGGTCGAGGTAGCCGGTGATCTCGACCACTCGCTCCTGCCTCACCTTGAAGATCATCGCCGTGTCGTTCTGGACCTCCGGACCGCCGTGCCGGGCCCGCCCGGTCTCGCGCATGAGGACGACGACCGCATCGCCGGCTTCGATGACCTGTTCGATCTCGACATCGAACTCCTCCCATGGCTCCTGGATCTCGAGCATGTACTCGAGCACGGCCGCGGGCCCGCGCAGGACCTGGCTTTCGTCGAGACCACCGTGGGTACCGAACCAGACCACTTCGGGGTCGAGCATGTCCGCCATCGCGGCGGTGTCCTGAGCCACTACCAGGTCCAAGAACCTGTGGACGAACGGCACCGTCATGACGCTGGCGCGGCCTCCACCATCGCCTTCAGCGCCCGCGCCGACGCGTGCCGCTCCCGGCGCAACCAGCGCTTCAGGTACGGCCGCAGCAGCACCTGAGTTCCGCTCAGCTCGGGGTGGTAGCGGCTGACCACCAACGTCCGACCGTCACCAGCCTCGGCGAGCGCGTGGGAGCCGCGCGGCCGTGCCCCGCCGCCGGCCCACCGCAGTGGCGGGCCGTCCCAAGCCAGCCTGCGAGGTGGATCCCATTCGACGATCTCGAAAGTACCCGAGCGGTGCCCTGTCTGGAGCGTGTAGCGCACGACGGTGCCGAGCCCGGAGGGCCCGGCCGACTCCTGGCGCACTTCCTCGAACTCCGCGAACCATTCCGGCAGGCGTTCGGTGTCGGACAGGACCGACCACACCTCCGACGGTGGGCGCTCGATCTCGATCTCGACTGTCAGCTCGATGCTCGTTCTCAAGCAGTCGCCAACTCTCCAACCTGCGCGCATGATGCCAGCAGATGCCGCAGACGCAAACAACTCGTACAAACGTCCAATTTCGTTGGAAAGCGCGTGTTCCGGGAATCTCTCTCGTTGACTGCATCATGGCCAACCGCGACACAGCCCTTCCGCAACCGATGGCAGTGTCCGTAGCCGCTCCCAGTGGCGCGACCCGCGGAAACGGCCAGGAGCACGCCGGCTAAGCCCGGCACAAAAAAATCACATATCCGCTCGCGCGGACTTCCGCGCTTCCCATGGCCCAAGGGCCCGCCGCAAGGCGGGCCCTTCCCATTGCAGCCCGCGGCGCCGGGCAGGAGTCGCGGGTGCGCAGGCGTAAGACCGTAGTCCGTGAACGAGCTCACCCCAACCATGCCGCCGGACACCGCACCCAGCCATGAACAGGCGATCGAGCGCGTGGTCAAGATGGCGCGGGAGCTCGACCGGCGTGAGTGCGGCACGGGAGAGCACTCGCTGGTCGTCGCGCGCTACGCGGAGCTGACCGCCCGGGAGCTGGGTCTGCCCGAGGAGGTGGTGCAGGACGTGCGCCTCGCCGGGCTGCTGCACGACGTCGGCAAGTCGGGAGTCGCCGATGCGATCGTCTCCAAGCCGGCGTCGTTGACCGGCAGCGAGTGGATGGCGATGCGATACCACCCGGAGCTCGGCGCCGCCCTGCTCGACCATGCCGGGCTGGACGACGTGCGGGAGTGGATCCTGTGCCACCACGAGCGCCCTGACGGCAATGGCTATCCGCGCGGGCTCCAGGGGGACGAGATCCCCCTCGAGGCGCGCATCCTGGCCGTGGCGGACTCCTACGAGGCGATGACGAACGACCGCGTGTACCGGCGCGCGATCGGGCGCTGGCGAGCTCGGGACGAGTTGCGGCGCAACACCGGCAAGCAGTTCGACGAGGTCGTCGTCGAGGCGTTCCTGCGGGCCGTCGAGCGCGATCAGCCTGCCGCGGCCTAGCCGGGGCGCAACGGAGTGGAGCTAGCCGGGCTCGAACCGGCGACCTTCTGGCTGCCAGCCAGACGCTCTCCCAACTGAGCTATAGCCCCGCAGCACTGCTTCGCCGGAATTTTAGCCGCGGTCCCGGGCCCCGAACGACGGTGTGTGGATTCGCGGCTGTATAGCGACCGATTTCCATCACACCGTCGGCGTGGGTCGGCGCCTACGCCGTCTGCTCGACCTCGAGTGCCGGCACCTCTCCCCACAGGGTCTCGAGCCGGTAGTAGTCGCGTGCGGCGGGGGTGAACACGTGCACGACCACGTCGAGGTAGTCCATCAGGATCCAGCGCGCCTCCGAGGCTCCCTCGACCCGTCCGGGCACGCGCCGCTGCCCACCCTCGGCCTGCTTCATCTCCTGGTGGATGCCCTCCTGGATCGCCTTCGTCTGGCGCTCGGTGTTCCCGGTCGCGATCACGAGGAAGTCCGTGTAGCTGACGACGTCGCGCATGTCGAGCACGACCACGTCGGCGGCCTTCTTGTCCAGCGCGACGCCCGCGATCCGGCGCGCCAGCGCCTCCGACGACATGCGCCTCCACCTCGGCGCTCATCGGTAGAGCCCTGTCCGCTCGATCCGGTCGGCCACCCGCTCCGGCACCAGAAAGCGATACGGGCGTCCCTCGGCCACGCGGCGGCGCACCTCCGTCGACGACACGTCGATCCGGGGCATCGCAAACGCCTCCACCCGCGCCTCACCGACGGCACTCACAGCCGCGCGAACGTCATCGATCGACACTCCCTCCCGCTCGGCGATCGCAAGCGTCGCGACCCGCAGCACGCGCTCCGGGTCGTGCCACTGCGCGAGTCGCAGCGCCTGGTCCGCGCCCATCACGAAGTACAGGTCCGCATCCTGCAGCCGCTCCAGGGTGTCCGCCGTGTACGACGGCCCGGGGCGATCGACCTCGTCCCGCGACGCGGTCAGCCAGTCCACCCCCTCCGCGGCGAGCCGGCACAGCTCGAACCGCTCCTCGGGCCCCGGGTCGTGCTCGATCGGGCGGTGAGGCGCCTGGCCGACGGGCATCAGCCGCACCTCGTCCAGCTCCAGCTGCCAGCAGGCCTCCTGCGCGCACACGAGGTGACCGACATGCGGCGGGTTGAACACCCCTCCAAGGACGCCTATCCGCAGCGTCGTAGCTCCGGTGGAAGCCAGCTCGCGATTACTCGCGCACCTGGCCGGTGCCGTGCACGACGTACTTTGACGTGGTCAGCTCACGCAGCGCGATCGGGCCACGCGCATGGAGCTTCTGGGTCGAGTTCCCCATCTCGGCGCCCATGCCGAACTCGCCGCCGTCGGTGAACCTGGTCGAGGCGTTGACGTACACGCAGGCCGCGTCCACGCCGGCGGTGAAGCTCTCCGCGGCGGCGGCGTCGCCGGTCACGATCGCCTCCGAGTGCCCCGTGCCGTGGCGGTTGATGTGGTCGATCGCCTCCTCGAGGCTGTCGACCACGCGCATCGCCATCGTCAGCTCCAGGTACTCGGTGTCCCAATCCTCGTCGGTCGCGTCCACCAGCCCGTCGCCGTCGCGCCGCGGCAAGCGTGCGGGTGCGCGCGTCGACCCGCAGCTCGACGCCCGCCTCGCGCAGCTTGTCCATCAAGCCGGGGAGCACCTCCGCCGCGACGTCGGCGTGCACGAGCAGCGTCTCCGCCGCGTTGCAGACACCGGGTCGCTGCACCTTCGCGTTGTAGGCGATGCGCTGGGCCATCGCCACGTCGGCGGCGGCATCCACGTACACGTGGCAGTTGCCGGCGGCCGCGTAGATCACGGGCACCGTCGCGCTGTCCTTCAACGCGTTCTTCAGGCCACCCGCCGCCCCGGGGGATGATCAGGTCCACATAGCGGTCCTGGCGCGCCAGCTCCGCGAGGTCCGAACGGTCCCCGCCGCCGATCAGCGTCACCGAGCCGGCGGGCAGGCCCGCCGCCTCGACCGTGTCGGCCACGATCCTTGCCAGGACGGCGTTCGAGCGCTCCGCGGTCGACGACCCGCGCAGCACGACCGCGTTGCCGGACTTGATCGCGAGCGCGGCGGCGTCCACCGTCACGTTCGGGCGCGCCTCGTAGACGATCGCCACCACGCCCAGCGGCACGCGCACCTTGCGCAGCTCGAGTCCGTTGTAGAGCGTGCGCGACTCGAGCTCCTCGCCGACCGGGTCGGGCAGCTCCACGATCATGCGCACTCCGTCGGCCATTCCCCGCACGCGCTCCTCGTTCAGCGTCAGACGGTCGAGCAGCGCATCGGTCAGGCCGGCGGCACGGCCCGTCCTCGAGGTCGCCGGCGTTCGCCTCGACGATCTCGTCGACGCGCGATTCGAGCTCGTGCGCGACGGCCCGCAGCGCGCCGTCCTTCGTCGCGGCGTCGAGCGTCGCCAGCACGCGCGAGGCCTCCTTCGCCTGCGCGCACGCTCCGCGATGGTCCTGCCTGGACTGCCATGGGAAAAGGTTAGCGGGGCGTGCCCGCTCAGGCCAGCACGAAGTAGTCGCGGTGCACGGCCTCCTCGCTCGCGCGGGGCAGCACCTCGCGCACCGCCTCCGACTTCAGGCCCTTCACGCGGCGTAGCTCCGCCGCCGAGTAGTTGGAGATCCCCTTGCCGATCGGGCGCCGCCCGTCGCCCGCCGCAGCCACCTCGACGGCATCACCGGCCTCGAAGTCGCCGTCAACGTCGACCACACCGACCGGCAGCAGGCTGGTGCCCTGTTCGCGCAGCGCGCGCTCGGCGCCCGGGGTCGACCAGCACCGTCCCGCGGGCGCTCTTCGCGTACTTCAGCCACAGCTTGAAGCTCGACTCGCGTCGCGCCTGAGGGTGGAAACGAGTCCCGACGGGCTCGCCGCCGACCGCCCGCAGCAGGTTCCCCGGTTCGGTCCCGCTGCAGATCACCACCGGTATGCCCGCGGAGGTCGCCATCTCTGCGCACAGCACCTTGCTCGACATCCCGCCCGAGCCGATGTGCGAACGCGACATCCCGATCTCGTAGGCACGTAGCTCCGCGGTGTCGTGCACCTCATGCACGAGCTGCGCGGCCGGGTCGCTGCTCGGGTCGCTCGTGTACAGGCCGTCCACGTCGGACAGCACGACCACCAGGTCCGCTGACATCAGGATCGCGACCTGGGCCGCGAGTATGTCGTTGTCGCCGAAGCTGATCTCGTCGGTCGCGGTCGTGTCGTTCTCGTTGATCACCGGCACCACGTCCCACTCCATGAGCTTTGCGAGCGTGCGCCGCGCGTTCACGTACTGCTCGCGCCCGGTGATGTCGAAGAACGTCAGCAGCACCTGTGCGGCCTTCACGCCGTGCTCCGCCAGCAGCTCCGCGTACACGTCGTAGAGCGGGCCCTGGCCGACGGCCGACGAGGCCTGCAGCTCCTCGATCGCGCGCGGGCGCACCGCCATGCCCATCTGCCGCATCCCGAGCGCGATCGCCCCCGACGTGACCAGCGTCGCGGCGTCACCGCTGCGACCCAGCTCGCAGACCTGCCGGCAGACCTCCCGCAGGACCTCGCTGCGCACCTCGCCGCGGTCGTCCGCGACCAGCGTGGACCCCAGCTTCACAACCGTCAGCGGCACCGCTATTCCTGCGGGATCCCGGGGTAGAGGGCGAACGCCACGTCGCCGATCTCGACCTCGTCGCCGGGTTCGAAGCCCCGCGCCTCGAGCAGCTTGACGATCCCCATCGCCTTCAGCCGGTCCTCGATGTACGCCAGGGCGTCGGGGTTCTCGAGGTCGTGGCGCTCCACGAGCCGCTCGACCGGCTGGCCGGTGATCCGGAACACGCGATCGGATGTGCGCTCGACCTCGAACCCACCGCCCGCGGGCCGGTAGACCGCGTGCTCGGCCACGGCGGCCTCCTCGGGAGCCGCCTCCTCCTCGGGCTCCTGCACCATCGAGAAGGTCGTGCCGCGCACGGCCGCCAGACCCGCGCCGGTGACCGTCGAGCCGGCGATCACGACCGGCCCGTCTTCGCCCTGGGCGTGCGGTTCGCCGCCCAGCAGCTCGCGCCAGGCCGCCACCACCGCATCGACGTCCTCCGCAGGCAGCAGGTCGATCTTGTTCAGCACGACGAAGAACGGGCGCTCCTCGAGCCCGGCGCCGTAGCGATGGAGCTCTCCACGCACGGTTCTGAACGCGTCCCAGGGCTCCGACCCATCGATCGGCGCAATGTCGACGACGTGCACGAGCAGGCTGGTTCGCTCGACGTGCGCGAGGAACTCGTGCCCAAGACCGGCGCCTTCCGCCGCGCCCTCGATCAGGCCAGGGATGTCGGCCAGGACGAGCTGGCGCCCGGCGTCGTCGTCGGAGATCGTGCCCAGAGCCGGCTCGAGCGTGGTGAATGGATAGTCGGCGACCTTGGGGTTGGCCCGCGTCAGGCGCCGCAGCAACGACGACTTGCCGGCATTCGGCAGCCCCACGAGCCCGACGTCCGCGAGCAGCTTCAGCCGCAGCTCGAGCGTGGCCTGCTCACCGGGCACACCGTGCTCGGCAAACCTGGGGGCCTGCCGGGTGGAGGTCGCGAAGCGGCGGTTCCCGTGGCCCCCGCCCCCACCGCGCGTGACCACGACACGTGTGCCGGCGCGCGTCAGATCGTGGGTGATCCCGCGAGCGAGGTCCTCCACAGTGGTCCCGCACGGGACCCTCAGCTCCAGATCGCCGCCAGAAGCCCCCTGGCGCTGCGATCCCTCGCCGTGGCCCCCGCGCTTCGCCTTGAACTGACGCTGGTGGCGGAACTGCGACAGGTCACGCAGTCCGGGGTCGGCGAGCAGCACCACGTCCCCGCCGCGTCCGCCGTCGCCGCCGTCGGGGCCGCCCTTGGGCACGTGCGCCTCACGGCGGAAGCTGACGCAGCCGTTCCCGCCTCCCCCTGCCTCGACGTGGATCGTCGCGCGGTCGTAGAGCATGGACCGAGCCTAGCGGTGCGGCCTGCTCACAGACCGGCGGACCTTTATTCGTCGACGGATATCGACCGGCCGTTGCGACCGGTTGCGAACTGCACGATGCCCGCGCGCGTGGCGAAGATCGTGTGGTCGCGGCCGATGCCCACTCCGGGGCCCGGCTTGAAGCGTGTACCGCGCTGGCGCACGATGATCTCGCCGCCGGTGACCTTCTGGCCGGCGAAGACCTTCACTCCGAGGCGCTTCGCCTCCGAGTCGCGGCCGTTGCGGCTCGATCCAAGTCCCTTCTTGTGCGCCATCTCAGTCTTCCTTCCCGTCTGCCTTGGCCTTCTCTGCCGTCTCGGCCGGCTCTTCTTCGCCGGCGTCTTCTTGGCCGGCGCGGACGGCCCGCTGATCTTCTTGATCTCCAGGCGGGTCAGGTGCGACCGGTGCCCCATCCGGCGCTTGAATCGCTTCTTGGGGCGGTACGTGTTGACCCGCAGCTTCGGCCCCTTCACGTGCTCGGCCACGACCGCCTCGATCTTCACCTTGCCGAGGTCGGCCCCGTCCATCACGGCCGTCTTGCCGTCCGTGAAGAGCACGGCGCGGGGCGCGACCTTCGCGCCCTCGTCCTCGCCCACGCGGTCGACCAGCACCGAGTCACCTTCCTCGACCCGGTACTGCTTGCCGCCAATGTCGATGATCGCGTAGGCCATCAGGATGAGCTGGATGAGCTGCCGTTGCCGCCCCCGGCGCGCGAACGCCGCCTGCCGCCTCTGCGGCCACGGCGGCGTCTGCCGGTGGAGCCGTTCGATTGTACCTTCTGCTCGCCGCCCTCCTCGGCCGCCTCGAGCTCCTCATCCGTCGCGTCCGGAGAAGGAACTGGCTCCCGCTCGGGCTTGTCGCCATCCACGGCGTCGGCCGGCTCGTCGTCGCCACCGGACCCGGGCACCCCATTGCTGGTCACGATGCTCGCGTACGCCGCGGTGCGGCGCACCTCGTCGATCTTGATCAGCTTGCTCTCCCCGACGAACGGGCCGCCACCGGAGATGGAGATCACGTAGCCGTCGATCTTCGCGATCGCGTCGTCGACGTTGTACATGTGGGGCTCCTCGATCCGGATCAGGACCTCCTCGCCCTGCTTGAACGGCAGAGCCCGGTCCTCGATCTCCTCGCGACTGCCCTCGGCGAGGATCTCGAACCTGTCGAGCGGGATGCCGTCCGTGCCCTGGAAGTGGAACAGCTTGCCTGTCTCCACCTCCAGCTCGCGCAGCGGCTTCCCGCCGCCGCCGATCAGGATCGCCGCCACGCGCGGGTGCACCTGCACCAGGTAGGCCTCTGCGCGCGAGCTCTTCGCGAGCTTGCGCAGCCGCCGCTCGACGTCGATCGCGATCGTCTCCTCCGAGCGCACCACACCCTCGCCGTCACAGGTGGGGCAGGTCTTGTTCATGATCTCGCGCACCCCCTCCGACACGTTCTGGCGGGTCATCTCGACCAGCCCGAGAGGGGAGATCTCGACCACGTGGGTGCGCGTGCGGTCTCCGTCGAGTGCGTTCTTCAGAACGCCGAGCACCTTGTCGCGGTTGCGCGTGTACGCCATGTCGATGAAGTCGATCACGATGATTCCGCCGATGTCGCGGAGGCGCAGCTGGCGGACAACCTCCTCGGCCGCCTGCAGGTTCGTCTTCGTGATGGTGTCCTCCAGAGATCCCCTGCCGCGGCCTGTGTAGCTGCCGGTGTTGACGTCGATCACGGTCAGCGCCTCGGCGTGGTCGATCATCAGGTAGCCGCCGTGCGGCAGGTCCACACGCCGCGAGAGCGTCTCGCGGAACACCTCGTCGACTCCTGACTTCTCGAACAGCAGGTCGTCGCCCTTGTAGAGCTCCACCCGTTCCAGCAGCTCGGGCGCGGTACGCGTGAAGAAGCTCGTCATGCGGTGGTGCTGCTTCTCGTCATCGATCACCGCGCGGTCGAACTCGCGTGAGTAGACATCCCGCACGACGCGAATCGGCAGGTCTGCCTCCTGGAACACCATCGTCGGTGCGCGCGACTCGTCCACCCTGTTCTGGAGCACCTCGTCGAGCCTCAACAGGTACTGCACCTCGCGCTCCATGTCGCTCTTCCGAGCGCCATGGGCTGCAGTGCGGATGATCAGGCCACCCTGCTCGAGCTTCAGCCCCGAGGCGAGCTTGCGCAGGCGCTCGCGCTCCTTGTCGGGCAACTTGCGCGACACGCCGACGCCATCACCGTCGGGCGCGTACACGAGGTACCGCCCCGGGATCGAGACCTCCATCGTGAGGCGTGCGCCCTTGGTGCCGATCGGGTCCTTCGTGACCTGCACGACGATCTCCTGTCCTGCCTTCAGCAGGTCGGAGATGCGCGGGCCACCCCGCTGTCCACGGCCACGGCGGTTCGTCTTGCCGTCGGCCGTGACGATCTCGTCGACGTGGAGGAACCCGTTCTTCTCCAGGCCGATGTCGACGAACGCGGCCTCCATCCCGGCGAGCACGTTGTCGACGCGCCCCTTGTAGACGTTGCCGACGATGGAGCGGCGCCCCCGGCGCTCGATGTAGAGCTCCGCGACGCGCCAGTCCTGGTCCACCTTCGGCACGCCCTTCGACCGCTCCTGCTCCTTCTGGTCCTTGCCGGGAGCGGCCTTCTTGCTTTCGAGTATCGCGACCCGCGTCTCACCGCGGTCGACGGATACCAATACCTGCTTTCGCATCAAATCTCCTTTGGGGACAGAGGGCGGGCTTCGCCCGCTCCTGAAGTCCCGGGAATCCGCCTGACGGCGGACTCATTGATTTTGTGGGCGGCCACGCGGGCTGTCACGCAAGTGCCTCCGACTTGGAGGCCGCGGCCTCGCGGGCCTGCACGTACACACTCTGGAGCAATCCGAGGGCGATCAAAGTCACGATCACCGACGAGCCGCCATAACTCATCAGCGGCAGCGGAATCCCCGTAATGGGCATGATTCCAACGTTACCGCCGACATTGACAAAAACTTGCGCCATCAACATCGCGCCCACTCCCGCGGCCAACAGGGCGCCGTAGAGGTTCTTGGCGATGGTGAGGATGCGCAACGAGCGCCATATCAACAGCGCATACAGGGACAGCACGATTCCGGCTCCGACGAACCCGTACAGCTCCCCGACCGCAGCGAACACGAAGTCCGTGCGGCTCTCGGGTAGGAAGTCCAGGCGCGTCTGGGACGCGGCATCGCTGCCGCGCCCGGACTTGCGACCGGACCCGATCGCGGTCTCGGCCTGGTTCAGCTGGTACCCCTGGCTCTGGGGATCGGCATTGTCTTTTTCCAGGAACGCCGTCAGGCGATCCTGCTGATAACCCTTCAGCAGCGAGACGCCGGCGACAGGCGCGATCACGAGTACCACGGCGATCGCACCGACCGCAAGTCCCCCCAGCGCGGCGAAGTGGGTCCACTTCGTCCCCGCCACGAACAGCAGCGCGAGCGCGATCGTCACGTACACGATGCTCGTGCCGAGGTCGGGCTGGGCCATCACCAACAGTGTCGGCAGCAGCGCCAGCAACATGATCCGTGACGTGGTTTCGCGGTCCTGCAACCGCCGCAGGCGGTCCACGATGAACGCCGACAGGGCAAGGATCAGCAACACCTTGCCCAGCTCCGACGGCTGAAAGCGGAAGAACGGCAACTCGATCCAGCGGCGCGATCCGCGTGTCGCGCCGGCCACGCCGAGCACGAGCACGATCATGGCGATCATCACCGCGTACAGGCCCACCCGCAGCTCGCGGAACCGCGAGTAGTCGATCGCCGCCAGGGCGAGCATCAGCGTCAGGCCCACGGCGGCGTACACGGCCTGGCGGTTCACGAAGTAGTCCGGCGAACCGGGGATGTCGGTCGCGGTCGCGGTGTCGAGCGTCACGAGGCTGAAGACGATCAGCCCGAGCGTGCCGAGCAGCATCAGGAAATCGATTCGCAGGATGCGGGCGCGCGGCTCGGTGAAGCGCTGCACGCCGGTCCCGAAGGGAGTGCCGCCTTGACCGGCCACTAGTCCGGAGCCTCTCCGGCCGTGCCGACCGCCTTCTTGCCCTTGATCCCGAAGTGCGCGGCCAGGATGCGGCGGGCGGCGGGGGCGGCCGCCTCGGCGCCGAAGCCACCACGCTCGATCGTGACCGCGACGACGATGCGAGGATCGTCGTAGGGGGCCGCCACGACGTACCACGACTGGTCGCCCTGGGCCCCGCGCTCGGCGGTGCCGGTCTTGCCGGCGACCGTGATCGGAAATCCCTCGAAGACCGGTGTCGACGTGCCGCCCGGCTCGTTTGCCGCCGCCCGGAGGCCCGACATGATCGCCGACCGCGTCGAGGAGGAGATGTTTAGACGCCGCCGCGCACCCGGCTCGATCTGCTGCAGGATCCGGCCCTCGTTGTCCTCCACGCGGAGGCCGATGTGGGGCGTCACGATGCGCCCGCCATTGGCAACGGCGCTGTAGGCGACCGCCATCTGGAGCGGGTTGGCCTGCAGGTCGCCCTGTCCCACGGCCAGGTTGACGTTGTCGCCCGAGCTCCAGGGCCGTTCCGTGAGGTTGCGGCGAAACAGCCGGTTGCGCCACTCGGGCGTCGGCACCAGGCCGGCACCCTCGCCGGGAAGGTCGATCCCGGTCGTGCGGCCGAGCCCGAGGCGGTTGGCCCAGTTCTGGATCACCTCGCCGCCCTTCTGGTCCGCCATCAGCCCGACGCGGTAGAAGAACACGTCCGAGGAGACCTGCAGCGCGCGCGGCAGCGCAACCGCGCCGTGCGACACGTTCCCGGCGTTCTTGAAGGTCACGCCGCCGACCGTCAGCGAGCCGCCGTCGAACAGCACCGTCGCCGGGCTGATCAGCCCGCTCTGGAGGCCCGCGACCGCGGTGATCAACTTGAAGGTGGAGCCCGTCGGGTACAGGCCCTGGGTCGCGCGGTTGGCGAGCGGGGCGCCGTTGTCGGGATCCTGCAGGCGCTTGTAGACGGCGGACGAGATGCCCTTCGCGAAGACGTTCGGGTCGTAGCTCGGATTGCTGCCGAGCCCGATCACCTCACCGCTGCGCGGGTCCATGGCGACGAAGCCGCCCGGTTTCCCGTAGCGCGCGAGCGCCGCCTGGCCGGCCTTCTGCACGCCGAAGTCGATCGACAGGCGCAGACGCTTGCCGGGGCGCGGATCGCGTACGGACAGCTCACCCTTCGGGAGGCCGCGCGCGTCCACCTGGATCCGGCTGGCGCCGTTGCGCCCGCGCAGATAGCGGTCGTATTGAAGCTCGATGCCGGACTGGCCCACGCGGTCGCCCAGCGCCACTCCCGAGTAGCGAGGCTTGTCGAGCTGGTCCTCGGTCACCTCCCCGAGCTGACCGAACAGGTGCGCGCCGATCGCCTCGTGGGGGTACTTGCGCAAGAAGACGCGCTCGACCTCGACTCCCGGGAAGCGGGACTGGTTTTCCTGGAGGTACAGAACCGTGGTGAGGCCCACGTCCGTCTTCAGCGTCACCGGGCTGAAGGGCAGCTGGCGTGCGTCACGGCGGATCTTGCGCCGCAGCGCGCGGGGGTTCCGGTTCAGGACCCGGCCGAGCCGGCGGACCATCCGGTCCCGCCGCACCCGGTCCTCGGGCAGCTGCTCCGGCTGCACCTGCACCACCAGCGCGAGCCGGTTGTCGACCAGCACCGTGCCGTTGCGGTCCACGATCTTGCCGCGCGGCGCCTCGACCTTCACCTCGCGCACGCGGTTGTCGTTCGCCTCGGCGAGGTACTTGTCGCCGGACAGCACCTGGAGGTACCAGAGGCGGAAGAAGATGACCGCGAACAGCACCAGCGCGATCCCGCCCAGGATCGCCACGCGCAGCGCGAGCTGCGGCGTGACCACCATGCGCCTGTCGCCCTGAGGCAGATACATCTAGGTGGTGACCCTCAGTCGGGTCACGGGCCGGCGGCGCGGGCGCAGGTCGTCGATCAGGTCCGCACGCAGGAACGCGCGCACGGCGGCGAACACGGGAATCATCAGCAACCCGTTCAGGACCGCGCCGACCACGATCTCCCTGATCACCAGCGGGCTCACCGGAGACTCGACGCCGAGCAGGAACTGGACCAGCGAGAACGCCGCCGCATAGGCCAGCGTGCCCACCAGCCCGCCGATCGGGGGCACCATCTTGTGCGTGGCGTCGCGGAGCTCGCGATAGCGCCCGGCCAGGTAGCCGACGCCGATCAGGAGCAGGGATGTGACGCCGAGGGTCTGGAGCAGCGCCATGTCCGCGACCAGGCCGAGCAGGAAGCCCACGGTCGCGCCCGCCACCGGGCCGGCGAGCAATCCGATCGAGAGGGTCACCAGCGGCAGCAGGTCGGCGTTGGCGTCGAAGAGGTTGATCTGCCCGACGACCGCGAGCTGAAGCACCACCACGGTCAGGACGAGGACGAGCAGGCGGACCACGCCGGCGACACTCACGTTCACGGTGTCACCTGCGCATTCTCGACCCCGCCCGAGTTGCCCGTCAGGACCTCCACCACGTCCAGCTCACGCAGATCCGCGAACGGGCGCAGGTGCACGCGCTGGTACAGCTCGCGCTCATCGGAGTCGACGCGCGTCACACGGCCGATCGGGATCCCGCGCGGGAACAGCGACTCCAGGCGCGACGAGCGCCAGCCGGATGTCACCACGGTCGCGCCCTTGCGCACCGCGCGCCCCTTCTGCACGAAGTCCAGCAGCAGGTCGGACGGGTTCCCGACCGTCGCCTTCACGAGCCCGTTGGGCCCGTCGGGCACGAGCTGCGCGGACACCCCCGAGGTGTGATCGGTGATCAGCGTCACGCGCGCCGCGCCACCGGACACGTCCGACACGCGACCGACGAGCCCGGCGCCGCTGACGACCGGCTGGTTCGCGCGTACGCCGGCGCTCGAGCCCTTGTCGATCGTGATCGCCGAGTACCACACGGTCGGGGAGCGACCGATCACCCGCGCGCCCACATGGTCATAGCCGTCCGGGAAGGTGCTTGAGCGGTTCAGCCCGACCAGCGCGCGGAGTTGGCGCGCGTCGCGCTCGGCCGTCTCCAGCGCCGCGACCTGGCGGCGCAATTGCTCGTTCTGCTCGCGCAGGTCGTCGTTCTCCGATTTGGCGTCGAACACGTCGCCGGTCCACCCGACGAGGTCGCGGGCCGGCTTCAGGGCGCGGTTGGCGCCCTCCTGGAGCGGTGCGAGCACCTCGAGGAAGCCACGCTGAATCGCGTGGAGACCACCCGACGCCGACTCGCCGAAGTAAACGGTGAGGAGGGCTATGGAGAGGCTGACGAGCAGCGCCAAGACCGCCCGTCGCCTGCGAACTGACTTCTTGTACAACGAATAATCCTCTTCAAGTCTTGTGGCGTATGCACGCCGGGGCGGTCAGGCCCAATCATCTTGGGCGCCCCGGACCGCATCAGAACTGGTTGCGCCGTCTGTTGTTGCGCGAGTTCTTGCTGGCCCGATGGATCACGTCGAACTCCTCCAGCGAGCGGCCGGAGCCCACGGCGACGCACGTCAGCGGGGACTCCGCCAGGTGGCAGGGCATCTGCGTCTCGTCCCGCAGGCGCTCGTCGAGGCCCTGCAACAGGGCGCCGCCGCCTGCCAGCATGATGCCACGGTCCATGATGTCCGAGGCCAGCTCCGGCGGCGTGCGGTCCAAGGTTTCCTTGACCGCGCCGATGATCTGCGACAGCGGCTCCTCGAGCGCGCCCCGGACCTCCTCGGACGTCAGAACCACCGTCTTGGGGAGTCCCGTGACCAGGTCGCGGCCACGGACCTCCGCCTGCACCTCCTCGGGCAGCGGGAACGCCGACCCGATCTCGAGCTTGATCTCCTCCGCGGTCTGTTGACCGATCATGAGCTTGTACTCGCGCTTCACGTAGTTCACGATCCCGTCGTCCATCTCGTCGCCGCCGATCCGGATCGACTGCGACACGACGATGCCGCCGAGCGAGATGACCGCGACCTCGCTCGTGCCGCCGCCGATGTCGACGACGATGTTCCCGGTCGGCTCGCCGACCGGTAGGCCGGCCCCGATCGCGGCCGCCATGGGCTCCTCGATCAAATATGCCTGGCGGGCGCCGGCCGACAGGCATGCCTCCTCGACGGCGCGCTTCTCCACGCCCGTCACGCCGGACGGCACACACACGACCACGCGCGGATGCGCCCAGCGGTTCTGGTGCACCTTCTGGATGAAGTGGCGCAGCATCTGCTCGGTGACGTCGAAGTCTGCGATCACACCATCCTTGAGCGGCCGGATCGCCTGGATGGTCCCCGGCGTGCGGCCCAGCATCCGCTTGGCCTCGATGCCCACGGCGTGCACCTCGCCGCTGCGGACGTCGATCGCCACCACCGAAGGCTCGGACAGGACGATGCCACGCCCACGCACGTATACGAGGGTGTTCGCGGTGCCGAGGTCGACCGCCATGTCGCGGCCACCGAGACCGGTGAGAGCGCTGAAGAAGCCCATTTGGTAGGAGAGTGCGTGCCTGGGGGTCGCCACCAGCGGACCGAGGTGCCCGCCCGGCGACCGGTTCTACGAATCGCAGGGAGGCTTCGGCCTCCGCCGGCGGGGCAAGTCCGCAGCGCGCATAGTACCGAACCCATGCTCAGGTACCGGGGACTGACGCATGGGTTGCAGGGAAATCACGGTTCCTCCGACAGCAACCACGGCGCCATGTCGAGCAGGGCGGCGACGGGCAGGCCGACCACATTCCAGTAGTCGCCCTCGATCGACGCCACCAGCGCTGCTCCGCGCCCCTGCACGGCATAGGCGCCGGCTCGTCCCTCCCATTCCCGGCTGGCCAGGTACCAGTCGACCAGCTCCGCGTCGAGCGTGCGGAACGTGACGTTCGTGCGCTCGACCGTGGTCGACTCCCCGCCGTCGTGGAGCAGCGCCACCCCGCTCAGAACCTCGTGTGTGCGACCCGACAGGGCTGCGAGATGGGCCCGGGCCTCCCGCTCGTCGGCGGCCTTGCCGAGCAGCCGCCCGTCGAGCAGCACCTCGGTGTCGACGCCCAGGACGTCACGACCGGGGCCGATCCGCTGGGCCACCGCGCGTGCCTTGCGCAGCGCGTTCCCGAGCACCGCCGCCTGTGGGTCTCCGTCGGCGCGCTCCTCGATGTCCGCCGGCGTGACCTCGAACGAGATCCCCAGCTGGGCGAGGATCGCGCTCCGCTGCGGCGATGCTGACGCCAGGACCAAATATCCAGGCGGCTTCGCGGCCTCCTACCTATCTAGCTCGGGAAACCACAACCCGATCTCGCGTGCGGCGGTGTTGTCGGAGTCCGAGCCGTGTACGAGGTTGAACGTCAGCTCGAGCGCGAAGTCGCCGCGGATCGATCCCGGCACCGCCTCGATCGGGTTGGTGGCCCCGATCAGGGATCGGCAAGCAGGGACTGCGTCCTCCCCCTCGAGCACCATCGCGACGAGCGAGCCGCGGGTGATGAACTCGATCAGGTCGGGGAAGAACGGCTTGCCCGAGTGCTCGCCGTAGTGCTGCTCCGCGAGGTCGCGGTCGACCTGCATCAGCTTCAGGGCCACGATGCGCAGGCCCTTGCGCTCGAAGCGCGCGACGATCTCGCCGGTCAGTCGGCGCTCGAACGCATCCGGCTTGATCAGGATCAGGGTCCGCGACACGGCGCGGGAGGCTATCGCTTATCGCTTCGGCGGAGGCGGTGAGGAGGGGGCCGGAGCCGTGGCCTCCGTGCCGCGCTCGGGGCTGCGGTCGCCCATGTTGGCATCGGCGCCGTCGCGCTCGGGCTCGGGCTTGGTGGCTTCGCGGGCTCGTCTCGACTCGCGTTCGCGTTCCCCAGCCGTGGTGCGCTCCGCTCGGCGCCCGCGCTCGCGCTCACCGCGATTCTCCGCACGCTCCTGCTCACGGCGCGAGCGCCGCGGCCGCTCGGGGGTTCCCGCACGGAAGCCGGCGACCTCGGACTCGCAATAGGGACAGACACGCCAGCGGGGATCGAGCGGCTTGCCGCAGTTGCGGCACGGCTCCTTCAGCTTTCGCATGCAGGACGGGCAGCGCAGGAACGTGGGCTCCACCTCGCCGCCGCAGTTGCGGCAGGTGCGGTTCTCGAGCATCGCGAGCCGCTTCTCGGCCGCCTTGACCTCGATCTCGCGCTCGTGGCGATCCTCCAAGTACTCGGGCGGTCGCACGATCGTGTAGACGATCGTGCCGATGAACGGGAACATCGCCGCTACGGTCGCGCACGCGACCAGCAACGGGTCCTCGAGTCGGCGGCTCGCGTCTGCGTACGTCCAGTACACCAACGCGACGTAGATCACGAATAGGAAGAAGACGAGAAGGTTGACAGCCAAGTTGAGGCCGTCGTTCTCGATGCCAAAGAGAGCGAAGGTCATGCCGAGTCGTCCCTGCGAATCGCGAGTGTACCCCAGCGGGTGGAGGCCTCCCGGAACCCCGGTTTTACAGGAGCAGCCTGCCGAGACCGTAACCGAGCGCGAAGAACACGAGGATCACGACCGCAACGACTGCCGCCACGAGCCCCAGCATGCGGACGTGCTGCGTCATCGCACCGTCTCGCCGATCGCCCCGGCGCGCGCCAGGTCGGACAGCAGGTAGATCGAACCTGTCGCGAGCACCGCGCCGTCCCGGCCCGCCGCGCGAGCGCGCGCGCTCGAGCGCCGCGACCGGCTCGGCCACGATCTCGCCGTTCCGCCCGCCGACCTGCCGCCAGAGGCTCTCCAGCACCGCCGGCGGCAGCGCGGCGCGGTTCGACGAGCGGGTGAAGACCGCTCGCGTGCAGCGTGGCGCCAGGGCGGAGAGCATCCCAGCCGCGTCCTTGTCGTCCAGGACCGACAGCAAGGCCACCAGTGGGCGCTCCCCGACGAGCGAGTCGAGCTCCGCGATCACCGCGGCGATCCCGGCCGGGTTGTGCGCACCGTCGAGGACCGTGAGCGGCCCGTCGGCCACCACCTCCATCCGGCCCGGCGTCACAACGGATTCCGCAGCCGCGCGAATGGCGGTCGCGTCGAGGCCGCCGGCGAAGGCCTCCGCAGCAGTCACCGCGACCGCGAAGTTCTCGCGCTGGAAAGCCCCGCGCGGACGCAGCTGCACGTCGTCACGGATGTGAAAGTCTCGCTCGAGCATCAGCAGCCGGGCGCCGCGCTCGGCTGTCACCCGCTCAGCGACGTCGCGGGCCATGGGGCCGAGCGGGCCCGTGACCAAGGTGCCGCCGGTGGGCACGATCGCCAGCTTCTCCTCGGCGATGTGGAGCTCCGTCGGACCCAGCCAGCGCGTGTGCTCGAGGCTCACGTTCGTCAGCACCTGTACGTCGGACCGGATCACGCTCGTGGCGTCGTAGCGGCCACCGAGACCGGCCTCGACGACGGCCACCGCGACGCCGGCCCGGGCCAGCTCCCAGTAGGCCGCGGCCGTCAGCGCCTCGAACTGGGTCACGCGGTCGCCGGGCTCGAGCGTGCGATCGACCTTTGCGGCCGCCTCGGCGGCGCGAGCGATCGCCTCCGCGAAGCGCTCGTCGGGCACCGGGCTCCCGCCGACCTCGATCCGCTCGGCCCACGAGACGAGGTGAGGCGAGAGATAGGAGCCCGTCCGCGCACCGGCCTGCTCCAGTAGCGCAGCGATCATGCGTGCCGTCGAGGACTTGCCGTTCGACCCCACGACGTGGATCGTCGCGAAGCGCTCCTGGGGCGAGCCCAGTGCGGTCATCAGGCGCCGCATGCGTTCGAGGCCGAACCGCATGCCGAACATCTCGAGCGAGTCCAGGTAGCGCTCCGCCTCGCGGATCGCGGGCGATGCTTCGGGCAGGCCCACCCGCTTACCCTTCCAGCTCGGCGAGCTCTGACTCGAAGCGCTCGAGCTTCTCGCGCTCGGCCTGCACCAGCTCCGGGGGCGCCTTGTCCGTGAAGCCCTTGTTGGAGAGCTTGCCGCGCGCCCTGTCCCGCTCGGCCTGCAGCCGCTTGCGCTCGGCTTCGATCCGCGCTCTGACCTCCGCCGGGTCCACCGTGTCGCTGGGGAGGACCTCGACCGTCGCGCCGTCGAGCCCGATCGAGCCGACAACCTCACCGTCGCCGCCTTCGATGACGATGTCGAAGCGCGCGAGGCGGCCAATCGCGTCGACCGAGCCCTCGTACGCGTTTCCGATCATGCGGGCGGGGATCCTGGCGCCGGCGGGCGCGCCCACGGAGTCGCGGTAGTTGCGCAGGCGGCGCACAGCCTCGATAACCGCTCCCACCTCACGCTCGGCCTCGTCGTCGAACAGGCCGGCGTCGACCTGCGGATACGTGCTTGCGGTCAGGTCGTCGTCCGCGCCCGGAAGGAACGAGTGGATCTCCTCGGTCACGAAGGGCACCATCGGGTGCGCCAGCGCGAGCGTCTCCCGCAGGACATACAACAGCGTGGCCGAGACCTCTTGCTCCTGCACATTCAGGCGGGGTTTCACCATCTCCAGGTACCAGTCGCACAGCTCTCCGTAGAAGAACGAGTACAGGCCCTGGGCGGCGTGTGAGAAGTCGTAGCCCTCGAACTGCGCGCGCGTGGACTCGATCGTGCGCTGCAGCCGTGACAGGATCCAGCGGTCCTCAACGGTGCGCGGGCGCGGCGCCGGCTCCACGTCCGCGGCCTTCGTCAGCACCAGCCGCGACGCGTTCCACATCTTGTTCGCGAGCTGCTGTCCCTGCTGGATCTTCTCGGCCGAGTAGCGCACGTCCTGCGACGACGACATCGCCAGCAGCCCGAAGCGCACCGCGTCCGCGCCGTGCGCGTCGATCTCGTCGAGCGGGTCGATTCCCGTGCCGAGCGACTTCGACATCCGGCGACCGTCCGGCGCCTGGATGATCGACGTGATGAAGACGTCCTCGAACGGAACCTCGCCCGGGAACTCGAGGCCCATCATCACCATCCGCGCGACCCACAGGAAGATGATGTCCCGCGCGGTGACGAGCACGTCAGTGGGGTAGAACGCGCGCAGCTCCGGGGCGTCCCGCGGCCAGCCGAGAGTCGCGAACGGCCACAGCGCCGAGGAGAACCAAGTGTCGAGCACGTCCTCGTCGCGGCGCAGCTCGCCGTTGCAGATGCCGCAACGCTCCGGCGGCTGTGTGCCGACGTACGTCTCCTCGCAGGCGTCGCAGTACCAGACCGGCAGCCGGTGCCCCCACCACAGCTGGCGTGAGATGCACCAGGGGCGGATGTTCTCGAGCCAGTCGAGGTACACCTTCGCCCAGCGCTCGGGATAGAAGCTGATGCGTCCCGACCGGACAACATCGATCGCCGGCGCCGCGAGCTCGTCCATCCGCATGAACCACTGCAGCGAGATCAGCGGCTCGATCCGCCGGCCGGAGCGATGGGAGAACGGCACCGTGTGGAGGTAGGGCTCCTGTTTGACGATGCTGCCCTCCTGCTCGAGCGCCTCGACCACCGCACCGCGCGCCTCGTCGACGGTGATTCCGGCGAACCGCCCGGCCGCCTCGGTCATACGCCCGTCCTCGCCGATCACGGTGATCTCCTCGAGCCCGTGGCGGCGCCCGATCTCGAAGTCGTTGGGGTCGTGCCCGGGCGTGATCTTCAGCGCGCCGGTGCCGAACTCGGGCTTCACGTACTCGTCCGCGATCACGGGCAGGCGCCTGCCGATGAGCGGCAGGATCGCCGTCTTGCCGATCAGGGCGCGGTAGCGGTCGTCCTCTGGGTTCACCGCCACGGCGGTGTCGGCGAGCATCGTCTCCGGGCGCACGGTGGCGACCGTCACCGAGCCGCCGTCCTCGAGCGGGTACTCGATGTAGTAGAGCGTGTCGGTGACCTCACGGTCCTCGACCTCCAGGTCCGAGATCGCCGACTGCGTGCCGGGATCCCAGTTGACCATGTAGTTGTCGCGGTAGATCAGCCCCTTCTCGTAGAGGTCGACGAACACCTTCTGGACCGCCTCCACGTATCCCTCGTCGAGCGTGAAGCGCTCGTCCTCGTAGTCGCACGATGCGCCCAGGCGCTGGAACTGCTCCACGATCGTGCGCCCGTAACGCTCGCGCCACTCCCACACGCGGCGCTCGAACTCCTCGCGGCCCAGCTCCTGTCTGCTGGTCCCCTCCGATGCCAGCAGCTTCTCCACCTGTGCCTGTGTCGCGATGCCGGCGTGGTCGGTGCCGAAGATCCATTTGGTGCGGCGGCCCTTCATGCGGTTGAAGCGGATCAGCACGTCCTGCACCGCGGCGTTCAGCGCGTGGCCCATGTGCAGCGCTCCCGTCACGTTCGGGGGCGGGATGGCGATCGAGTAGTTCTCGGCCGCCGTGCCCTCCGACTCAGGGTGGAAGTAACCCGCCTCGAGCCACCGCGCGAGCACGCGCGGCTCGACCTCCTGCGGGTCGTAGCGGGTGCGCTCCTCGAGCGCTTCGAGTCCCTGTCGGGCCATGCGGCCAGTTTATTCAGGGCGTTTCGCGACCCTTCCGTGCCACCGATGTGTTGTTCCGTCACGCCCGCCTCGCAACCCTCCGGCGGTGTGATGGAAACTGGTCGCTATGAAGCCGCTCAGCCCCACACCGGCAAGGCCGTGGCGTTGGACGAAGCGATCGCCGGGCTTGCCGCACTGCAACACGGCGTCGTCGCCCGCAGGCAACTGATCGCTGCGGGGGCAAGTCGGGGCGCGATCCGGCACCGACTCGAGAGGAAGCGGTTGCACCGAGTGCATGCGCAGGTGTACTCGGTGGGCCATGCCCGGCTGCTCCCCTATGCGCGATACATGGCTGCCGTGCTGGCCTGCGGTCCGGCACGGTGCTGAGTCACCGCGACGCCGCTGCTCTCCTCGGCCTGCTCGCAGCCGGGTCGGGCCGGATCGAAGTCACCACTCCCCGACTCGGCGCAGGCCACCGCGCGGGCATAGTCGTGCACCGCACCCGCCGCCTTCCACCCGACGAGACCGCCACCTGCGAGCGCATCCCCTGCACAACCTTCGCGCGCACGCTCGTCGACCTGGCGGGGTGCGAGGGCGAACGCCGGCTGCGGCGGGCACTCGAACAGTCCCTGGTTCTGCGCCTGTTCGACCTAACGGCGATGAATGCTGCGCTCGAGCGGTCGTGCGGACGAGCCGGCACCGGCACGCTGCGGCGCGTCCTCGCCGAGGTCGCCGACGAGCCGCCCTTCACCCGCAGCGAGCTCGAGCGACTCTTCCTGGAGCTGTTGCGAAACGCGAGCCTCCCAATGCCCGTGGTCAACGGCCTCGTTCTCACCTACGAGGTGGACTTCCATTGGCCACACCACAGGCTGATAGTGGAGGCCGACAGCCGCGGCTTCCACGCCCACGCGCTCGCGTTCCAGCAAGACCGGCAGCGGGACCTCGATCTCGAGCTGGCGGGATGGCACGTGCTGCGCATCACGTGGCGGCAGGTTCTCGAGGAGCCGGAGCGCGTGGCGGCGTTGCTGAGGGCCCGGCTGGCTACACGCGCGCCGGCGTGAGTGGCGATCCGGCAACGTCGGAGCGGGCCCGGAGGAGCTTGCCGTCCCCTGTGGTGATGAAGACGTCGCGCATGTCCTTGCCTCCGAAGCAAAGGCTCGAGACGAATGGCCCCGGCACGTCGAGCGTGCGGTCGAGCGACCCGTCCGCCGTGAAGCGCGCCACGGTCGCGGCCTCCCCGGTCGCCACCCATACCCCACCCTCGCTGTCCACCGCCATGCCGTCGGCCGACCCCGCCGGCATCTCCGCGAACGTGCGCGGCGAGGTCAGCGACCCATCCGCCGCCACGTCCCACGCCAGCACACAGCTCCGCGCATAGTCGGATCCGTAAGCGACGGTCCCGTCGGGGGAAAAGCCGATCCCGTTCGCCCACAGGACGCCCCCCGCAACCGGCGCGACATCGCCCTGCACCGGGATGCGCCAGATCTCTGCGGGCACCGGCGCCTCGCCCCGGAACGGCATGAACCGCAGCGAGCCTACGTACACCGAGCCGTCGGCCGCGGTGCCGAGGTCGTTGAAGCCCGTGACGCCGTCGACCTCGAGCAGCACGCGCGTATCGCCCTCGCGCACGTGCACCACGTCGCGACCGGTGACGACGAGGCCGCCGTCCTCGTGCAGCACGATGCCGCCCACGCCGCGGCGCTTTGGCACGACCTGCTCGACACCTTCCGGCGACCAGCGGTACACACCGCCGCCCATCACGTCGCTGAAGTAGACGCCTCCCGCGAGGTCCACCGTGGGGCCCTCGAGCAGGCCAAACCCCGACGCCAGCTCCTCCATGGAGCGAAAGCTAACGCGTGACGCTGCGGTGCGCGCGCCGCGTTCAGCCAGTAGTGTCGAGACGGTTCCCGGAATGAAGTTCGAGCTCGACAACAGCCGCGTCCTGCGGGAGATCGCCCCCGACGACGACATGGCCCACGGCAACCTCGAGAACTACTTCGCCCTCGGCGAGTCGGCTCTGCTCGACTGCATCGCGCCGGCACTGGAAGCCTCCCCGAAGCAGCGGTTCGGGCGGATCCTCGATCTCCCGTGCGGTTACGGGCGAGTCATGCGCTACTTGCGGGCGGCGTTCCCGGACAGTCAGATAACGGCGTGTGACATCCAGCGCGCGGGCGTCGACTTCTGTGCGGAGAAGTTCGGGGCGATCCCCGTCTACTCGTCCGAGGACCCGACCGCGCTCGAGCTGCCCGGACCGTTCAACCTGATCTGGTGCGGCTCCCTCCTGACGCATCTGGACGAGGAGCGCTGCGGTCAGTGGCTGGACCTCTTTCGCTCCGTGCTTGCTCCCTACGGCGTATTCGTGTTCACGACGCACGGCCGTTTGGTGGCACATCGCCTGCAGGCGGGACTGCTGGACGCCGACAGCTGGCTCGGCCAGGATCGGGCGGACCGGATGCTGCAGGACTTCGACACGCACGGCTTTGGATATCAGGAGTACCCGGCCAAGGACCGCGGCTTCGACGGGCAGGAGCGCGGATACGGATGGGGCCTGTCCAGCCCGGCGTGGGTCGTCGACCGGATCACCGAGCGAGACGGATGGCGGCTGGTGTACCTCCGCGAGGCCGCTTGGAGGCGCTACCAGGACGTCGCTGCCTGCCTCGCATGGCCGATCGATTCGCTGCCCCCGCCGCTGCAGGAGCGGGCGACGGCGCTGTCAGGCGAGGAGAGCTAGGCGGATTTCTCGCCCAGCTCGGCCTCTGCGGCACGAGCTTGGGCGGCGCGCTTGGAGCGCGTCTGGGCCGCCTTCGCGGCCTCGGTGACGAGCGTCGGCTTCAGGTTCTTCTCGACCGTCTCCTTCGTCACGACGCACTTCGTCACGTCACCACGTGACGGCAACTCGAACTGAACCTCGAGCAGGATCTCCTCCAGGATCGAGCGCAGCCCGCGCGCGCCCGTGTCGCGCTCGAGCGCCTTGTCGGCGATCGAGCCCAGCGAGTCCTCGGCGAAGTGCAGCTCGATTCCGTCGAAGCTGAAGAAGCGCTGGAACTGCTTCACCAGCGCGTTGCGAGGCTCCTGAAGGATGCGGATCAGGTCATCGCGGGTGAGCTGGTGGATTGCGGAGATCACGGGTAGGCGGCCGACGAACTCGGGGATCAGCCCGTAGTGCATCAGGTCCTCGGGCAGGACCGACTCGAACACCTTCCCCGCGTCGCCGTGGCGCCGCGACTCCATGCTCGCTCCGAAGCCGACCCGGCGGTTGCCGATGCGTCGCTCGATCACCTTGTCGAGCTCGGCGAACGCGCCTCCGCAGATGAACAGGATGTTGGTCGTGTCGATCGTCAGGAACTCCTGGTGCGGGTGCTTGCGCCCGCCCTGAGGCGGCACCGATGCAAGCGTCCCCTCGAGGATCTTCAGCAGCGCCTGCTGCACACCCTCGCCCGACACGTCGCGCGTGATGGAAGGGTTGTCGGCCTTGCGCGCGACCTTGTCGACCTCGTCGATGTAGATGATCCCGGTCTCGGCCTTCTTCACGTCGTAGTCGGCGGCCTGGATCAGCTTCAGGAGGATGTTCTCGACGTCCTCGCCGACGTAGCCGGCCTCCGTGAGCGCTGTGGCGTCGGCGATCGCGAACGGCACGTTGAGGATCCTCGCCAGAGTCTGCGCGAGCAGTGTCTTGCCGCAACCGGTCGGGCCCAAAAGCAGGATGTTGGACTTCTGCAGCTCGACCTCGCCCTGCTCATCGGTGCGGGCGATCTGGATGCGCTTGTAGTGGTTGTAGACGGCGACCGAGAGCGTGCGCTTGGCCTTCTCCTGCCCGACGACGTACTCGTTCAGGACCGAGTAGATCTCCTTGGGCTTCGGCAGGCTGTCGGCGTCGAACGTCGGCGCGGTGGCGAGCTCCTCATCGATGATCTCGTTGCAGAGATCGATGCACTCGTCGCAGATGTAGACGCCCGGCCCCGCGATCAGCTTCTTGACCTGGCGCTGCGACTTCCCACAGAAGCTGCAGAGGAGCTGTTCGTTTGAGTCGGTCGGTCTTGTCAAGTCGGTCTCCCCGCCCTTCGGCTACCTACAGGGTAGGCCGCAGCGGGCAATAAGTCGCGGGAACTGGAGCCCCGCTACGACGCCCGTCTAGTGCTCGTGAATCACCTTGTCGATGATGTTGTACTCCTTGGCCTCCTCGGCGCTCATGAAGTAGTCGCGATCGGTGTCCTGGGAGACCTTCTCGAGTGGCTGCTTCGTGTGCTTCGCGATGATCTCGTCGAGCTTCCGGCGAATGTCGATGATCTCGCGCGCGTGGATCTCGATGTCGGCAGCCTGGCCGGAGAAACCGCCCGACACCTGATGGATCAGGATCTTTGCGTTCGGCAGCGCCATGCGCTTGCCTTCCGCGCCTCCCGCCAGCAGCAACGCGCCCATGCTCATCGCGACCCCGACGCAGATCGTCTGCACGTCGGGCTTGATGAACTGCATGGTGTCGTAGATCGCGAGGCCCGCGTACACGCTCCCACCGGGGGAGTTGACGTAAATGCTGATGTCCTTGTCCGGATCCTCGGACTCGAGGTGCAGCAGCTGCGCCACGATCAGGTTCGCGATGTCCTCGGTCACAGGCGTGCCCAGGAACACGATGCGCTCGTTCAGCAGGCGGGAGTAGATGTCGAACGCGCGCTCCCCGCGGGAGGTCTGCTCGACGACCATTGGGATCAGTGGGCTCATGTCACCTTTCTGGCGCCTTGCGCCGGAACGTAGCTTGCTTGCCGAGTGCCGTTCGACTCCCCGCCGCCGCGGGACGAGTCTAGCAATGCGGATTTAGCGTCCTGGCGACCTTCCGGCCCCCTGCCGGCACTGCTCAGGGCGGCGATCCGGCGGCGCTGCGCGTCCTTTCTAGGCGACGATCCCACGCCGGATAGTTCCGCCGCGAACGCGAGGTTCCTGCCGGCGCAAGGCTGCCTGCGCCGACGGGGGCTCAGTTGCCGGCGCCGCCGCCCTCCGGTGGCGGTCCGCTGCCGGGCGTCCACAGCTGCGAGGAGCCCTGCTCTGAGCGCTGCTTTTCGGGCGTCCAGATCTTCTCCCGCGCGGCTGCCGTGCCGGCTTCGATCGGAGTCGCGCTGCCGGCCACCACGTCGACGGCCTTGCGCAGCCGCAGCTCCCGCCGCAGCGCCACGTCTCGCCCGCTTTCCTTGAGCCGTGCGAGCAGCTTCTCGGGCTTGGCCCCCTCCCGCTCGGCGGAGCGCTCGATCACCTCGAGCAGCTCGTCGTCGGACACCTCGATCTCCTCGGCATCGGCGACCGCCTCCAGCACCGCCTCCCGCGCGAGCTGGCGGGCTGCCTCCTCGCGCGCCTCGTCGACCATCTCGTCGCGGGTGCGCGCCGGAGGCCTGCAGGTAGGTCTCGGCCGAGATGCCCTGAGCGGCGAGCATGCGCTCGGTCCGCTCCCACATCTCCTCGGCGCGCGCCGTCACGAGGTCGTCCGGGAGCGACAGCTCGGCGTCCGCGGCAGCCGCATCGACCGCCGCCTCGCGGAACTCGTCCTCGATCGTGTGCTCCTGAGCGTGCTCGAGCTTGTGCTCGATGTCGGCGCGGAGCTCGTCGATCGTGTCGAACTCGCTCGCCTCGGAGGCGAAGTCGTCATCCAGCTCGGGCAGCTCCTTGCGCTTCACGTCCTTCACATCGACGTCGAAGGTGGCCTGCCTGCCCTGAAGCTCCTCGGCCTGGTACTCGTCGGGGAACTGCACCTCCACCACGCGGGCGTCGCCCGCGCTCGCGCCCACGAGCTGCTCCTCGAAGCCCTCGATCAGGCGTCCCCCGCCGAGCTCGAGCATGTAGTCGCGCGCCTGGCCGCCCTTGAACTCCTCACCGTCGACCTTGCCGACGAAGTCGACCACCAGGTGGTCCCCCTGCTCCGCCGGGCGTTCGACGCTGTCCAGTCGTGCGAACGAATCCCGCAACCGGTCGAGCTCCGCCTGGACGGCCTCCTCGGGCACGTCGGGCTCGCGACGGCCGACCTCGAGCTCCTTGTAGCGCCCCAGCCTGGCCCGCGGTGTCGTGCCCGACCTCGATCGAGAAGCTCAGCGGCTCGCCGGCGGCCGGCAGCTCCGTGAGATCGAGCTTCGGATCGCCCACGGTCGAGACACCGGAGCGCATGATCGCCTCCTCGTACCACTCCGGCAACGAGTCACGCACCGCCTGCTCCAGGACCGCCTCGCGTCCCATGCGCTGGATCACCATCGCGGGCGGCACCTTGCCCTGCCGGAACCCCGGGAGCTTCAGCTCGCGACCGAGAGCGGTGGCGGTGCGCTGGAGGCGCGACTCGATCTCCTCGCTCGGCACCTCGGCATCGAGGCGCACGCGGGAGTCGGGAAGCTCTGTGACGGTGGTCTGGACGGACATGAAGGGGGATCCGCGGCTCGGGTAGCCTGCGGGGCGATGAAGGATAGAGGCGAACGGATGCTGCGCCGGGCGGCCGTCAGCTTCCTGACCGGCTCCGCCGGACGGCTGACCGCCTTCCTGCTCGACGTCGGCGTCGCGTCGGCACGCTACGCCGGGCGCCGCGCGACCGGCAGGGAGACACCCTGGTGAGCGATGACGGCCGCACCGCATTCGTCACCGGTGGCTCCGGCTTCATCGGCGGCCGGCTGATCAAGCGCCTGGTCGGCGACGGTTGGCGGGTGCGCGCACTCGCCCGTTCGGACGGTGCGGCGGAGAAGGTGTCCGGGCTCGGCGCGGAGCCGGTCCGCGGCGACCTCGAGGATCGCGATGCGATGCGCGCGGGGGCCGCGGGGGCCGACGTCGTCTTCCATGCCGCCGCGCACCTGGGCGAGTGGGGCGACCGCGAGGAGTTCGAGCGCATCAACGTCGGTGGCACGCGGAATGTGGTGGAGACGGCGCGCGCCGCGGGCGTGCGCCGGTTCGTGCACGTCGGGACGGAGGCCGGGCTGCTGGCGGGCAAGCCGCTCGTGAACGTGAACGAGGACGCTCCACTGCGGCCGGACTCGAAGGCGCTCTACTCCGCGACCAAGGCGATGGCCGAGCAGGTGGTCCGGGAGGCCAACGCCGACGGCTTCGAGACCGTCGTCGTCCGGCCCCGGCTCGTGTGGGGCGCGGGCGACACGACGATCCTGCCGGCCCTCGTGTCGGCCGTCGAGAAGAAGCGCTTCTCGTGGATCGGCGGGGGCCGCCACCGCACGTCAACCACGCACGTCGACAACGTGATCCATGGCCTGATGCTGGGCGCCGAGCGCGGCCGGCCCGGCGGCGTCTACTTCGTCACCGATGGTGACCCGGTTGTCTTCCGCGAGTTCGTCACGGAGCTGCTCGGGACGCAGGGCGTGACCCCACCCAAGCGAAACACCCCTCCCCCGGTCGCCCGCGTCGCCGCTGCGGCCTCGGAGCGCATCTGGCGACTGCTGCACCGCCCCGGCAACCCGCCGGTCACCCGCCTCGCCTACTGGCTCTCCGCGCAGGAGTGCACGATCGACATCTCCCGTGCGCGCCAGGAACTGGGCTACGAGCCGGTGCGCTCGCGCGCGCGAGGGGATGGACGAGCTGCGGCGCGAGCACGCCGCCGCTGCCGGACCACCTACCTCGGCGAGTCCATGAACCCCTGCCGCCAGCTCGCGTGGCTCGGCGCCCAGCCGAGCTCGGCCTTTGCGCGCTCGTTCGAGGCGCCGCGCAGGTCGGTCGCCAGCATGACGCCATACTCGCCTGCCAGCGATCCGCGCCACGAAGCGCGGCACCCGCCACGGTCGCTTCGCCCCGATCGCGTCGGCATAGACCGGCAGCCATTCGCGCCACGGGGCCGGCTCGTCGTCGACGATGTTGTAGATGCCGGTCGCGCCGCGTTCGACAGCCGCCACCGTGGCGTCGGCGGCGTCGTCGACGTGGATGAACGAGAACACGCCGGAACCGCGACCGACGATCGGAAAACGACGGCGGCGGACCTCGCGCTCGAAGAACCCACCCTTCCCGTACGCCGAGCCGGGGCCGTAGAACCACCCGTACCGCAGCACCAGGCCCTCGATGCCCTCGGTTTTCGTGACCGCGTCCTCCAGCTCGTGCAGCGCCTCGACGCTGCGCTTCCACGGCCATGGGGCGTCGTCCCAGAGTGGATCGTCCTCACGCTTGAGGCCCGCGCCGGTTGGCGGGTACGCGAACGCGATGCTCTGCGCGACGATGCGTCGCGCACCCGCGGCGACCGCCGCCGCGACGAGGTTGCGCGTGCCCTCCGTGCGGATGCGATCGTTGCCCGCCGCCTGCTCTTCCAGCTTGCGCGGATCGAGCGCCTGCGGTAGGTCGGTGAGCTCGTGCAAAACCACCTCGGGCTGCGCACGCTGCACGGTCTCCCCGAGGCGCTCGGCGTCGAACACGTCACACACGACCGGCACCGCTCCCGCCTCGCGAAGCACCGCCGCGCGGTCCTCCCGGCGTGTCATCGCGGTCACGTCGTGACCCGCCTCGAGCAGCCGCGGCAGCAGGCGGCGGCCGATCACGCCCGTGGCGCCGGCCAGGAAGACCCTCACGCGGGCACCCGCTGTGACGAGCGCTCGGGCCGGGTGCGGTCTGCCCGCGGGTGCTCGAGGTTGCCGGACTCCTGCATCAGGTAGGCGTACGCGCCGGTCAGCAGAACCAGCGCGACGAAGTTGGCCGGCCCCAGCCAGCCGGGGTCCGTCCCACCGATGTCGAAGAGGTGGTTGATGGTGTGGAGCGCGCTCCCGGCGAACGCGGCGAACAGGATCGGCACCCGCCATGCAGGACGCCCCGCGGCGGCCAGCAGGGCAATCCCGATTCCGGCTTGGAACGTGCCGAGGTCGCGCAGGAAGTGGTGGTCGGCGGGGCCGAACGGCGCGATCGCGTCCACGAACGAATCCGGGTCGATCAACAGCCAGGCGCCGATCACGAGCTGCGTGAGCCCGAGGATCAGGAGCGCCTGCCGCATCCGCTCCTCGGTGAGACGTGGTCCGGGCAACCTGGGCATCCTCCGCTCCTTCCGTCGCTTTCAGGCCGCGAGAATATCTGGGGCTTCGCCCCCACCTAAAGTCTCGTGCTTCGCACCTACGGTGCTCGCTGAATCCATCTTCCACCATGCGCGCCGGCCGCCATGTGACCGCTGGCATACTGGGTGCGATGGCCCGGCCGCCCGCAGGCCTGTGCGACTCCTGCCGCCACCAACGGGTGGTCCGCACCACCCGGGGTTCGGCGTTCTCCCTCTGCGAACGCTCGAAGACTGACCCCGCCTATCCGCGCTATCCACGCCTGCCGGTGCGTGAGTGCGCCGGCCATGAGCCCCGGCCCCACGACCCCGCGCAGCGCACGTGAGCCGCACCGGGCTGGTCAGTGCCGTGCTCGTGGTCTGTGTGGCCGGGGGCGCGGCGGCGATCGTCCTCGCCGACTCGGGCGGCGGGCGAGGCAGCGAGCCGGCCGCGTCCGCCACCGGCCGCTGGACGGCCAAGCGCCCGTCGCTGCTCGCGCGAACCGAGGTGGCAGCCGCCCGCGTGGGACGCTTCGTCTACGTGATGGGCGGGTTCGAGCGCCGCAGCGGGCGCAGCACCGCGGCGGTCGAGCGCTACGACCTGCGCCGTGACCGCTGGCGCCGCGTCCGCTCGATGCCGGTCGCGTTGAACCATCCCGCGGCGGCCGCGTACCGGGGGGACGTCTACGTGCTTGGCGGTTACACGGGCCGCGGCGACCTGCGGGGCGAGGTCGCCTCGCTGTACCGCTACGACCCCGCGCGCGACCGGTGGTCGCGGCTACCCGACGCGCCGACCCCCCGCGCCGCGCTGGCGGTGGGCGTCATGGGCTCGAAGCTCTACGCCGCCGGAGGCGCCAACTCGAGCGACGGAGCACTTCCCACCCTGGAGATCTACGACTTCGCCGCCCGGCGTTGGACACGTGGCCCCGACATGGGCCTTGCACGCGAGCACCTCGCGGGCGCGATCGCTGGTGGAGCCTTCTATGTGCTCGCCGGCCGCGCGGCCGGTCGCGGCAACTTCAAGGTCGCCGAGCGCTACCTACCCGCCGAGCGGCGCTGGGAGCGGTTGCCGGACATGGAAAAGCCTCGCGGCGGCATCGGCGCCGCGGCGGTGGGCGGGCGCGTCGTGGTGGTCGGCGGCGAGGAGCAGTCCGGGACGATCCGCGAGGTCGAGGCCTACGATCCAGCCCGGCGCACCTGGGCCCGGCTCCCGGACCTGCGCACGCCACGGCACGGACTCGGCGTCGTCGCATACCGAGGGCGCGTGTACGCGATCGAGGGCGGCCCCGAACCGGGCTTCTTCTTCTCCCGCGCCACCGAGGCGCTTGCCGTCAGGTAGCCCGCCGGTCCCACATCGCCTTCTGCTCGCCCATGGTCAGCAGCCTCCACTTCTTTGCCCGCGGCTGCCAGACGTAGACGCGCACGTCAACGACGCTCCGCACCCCTTCCAGGACGCGAACGGCCGCGCGCGCGCCGACGTCCTCGGCCAGCAACCGGCCGCTCAGCACGTCGACGACCTTGAACCGCCGCCGTTGCCTTGGCTCAGGCTCCGGCGCGGGTCGGGGGCGAGGCTTGGGAGGAACGAAGACCGGCTCCCCTGGGGGAGCCGGCTTCTTCAACACCTTGTCGAGCGGCACCATCTCGGCGCCGGTGCCCTTCGTGCCCGAGTCGAGCACCCAGGCCCGTCGCTTTGCCACGGACCTACGCGGCGTCGCGCAGAGCCTCCAGGCGACCTCCCTGCTGGAGGTGCTGGAGGGCATCGCGCTCGAGCTTGTCGACCCGCTGCCAGCTGAGGCCGAGCTCCTTGGCGATCGCGTCGCGCGACTTCTCCTGGCCGTCGGCGAGCCCGAACCGGAGCTCGATGACCTCGCGCTCCGGCGGAGACAGGCTCGTCCAGCGCGCTGGAGACCACATCCGTGCGCTCGCCTGCGGCAACCTCCTCGATCGGCTCGGGAGCGTCGCTTTGCAGCAGATCGCCGAGCACCGTCTCGCCGTCTTCGTCGATCGGCTTGTCAAGGCTCGCCGTCGCCTGCGGCGCATCCTGGAGGGCGATCACGTCTGCAAGCTCCAGGTCGGTTGCGGTCGCCACCTCTTCGTCGGTCGGCTCACGCCCGAGCTTGTTGTTCAGCTCGCGCCGAGCCTTGGCCACCTTGCGCTGGCGCTGCTCGATGTGGACCGGGATCCGGATCGTCCTGGACGAGTTCGCCAGTGCACGCTGCATCGACTGCCGGATCCAGAGCGTGGCGTAGGTCGAGAACTTGAATCCCCGCCGCCAGTCGAACTTCTCGGAGGCGCGGATGAGCCCGAGCACGCCCTCCTGAATCAGGTCGGTGAGCGGCAGTCCCAGGTTCTGGTACTTGCGAGCGTTCGAGATCACGAGCCGGAGGTTGGAGTTCACCATCTGCTCCTTGGCCTCCAGGTCGCCGCGCTCGATCCGCTTCGCCAGGTCGACCTCCTGAGCCGCTGTGAGCAGCGGATGACGCGCCGCCTGGCTGAAAAACAGCTGCAGCGTGCCGCTCTCGGGCGTCGCCGCGGGATGAGAGCCGTGGCCCTCCTCGGCGCGGCTGCGCCGCCGCGTGCGCTTGCGCTCGCCGGCGGGCGACCCCTCGGCGCGCGCGGTTGCGCGCCGCGACCGCGGAGTCACCGCGGTCTGGTTGTGCTCTCCGCGGGCACGACCCGCGGGCCTGTTGGGCTTGTTGTCAGCCAATGTGCTCCTTCAATTAGTTCCTTGCGTAGTCAAGTATAGCATTACTTGCGGGGTCAAGTATCGGCCCGCCGCGCGGCGCCGAATCCCGCTGGCCCCGGCCGGGCTATGCGAGCCGGCCGTTTTGCGCCACACCCGCGGGGCCCGAGAGCCTCGCGAGCAGCTCGGCCAGCGTGGCCAGCTCGGCGCGCGTGTAGCGCGCCTCGAACACTGTCCGGATGGCGGCGACGTGGACGCCGGAGGCCTTCGCGAGCGTCCGCCTGCCGGCCTGGGTGAGCACCGCGTAGGTGACGCGGCCGTCCGTCGGGCAGACCGCCTTCTCCACGAGGCCCTGGCCCTCCAACCCTTCGAGCAGTCTGGTGACGCCTGACGGGGTCAGCTGGAGAGCCTCCGCGAGGTCGACACGGCGCATGCTCTTCCCCTCCGCGCGGGAGAGGAGCAGCAGCGCCTCGTAGTCGTTGACCGTCAGCCCGTGCGAGGCCTGGAGCCGCGTCGCGACGGTGCGTCGCACCACGGCGTGCCCTCGCAGCAGGCAGACCCATGGGTCATGGGCTTCAAGCGTCTTGTCCGTGGAAGGTTGGGTGACCATACCGGGTTACTTGCGCTCTCAAGGATAGCGAACCGGCGGGCGAACTCACGTGAGCTCGCTCTCGACGTCCTCGATCGATGAACGCATTCCGGCGATGTCGGTCTTCTCCTTCAGAAACCGGGCCGCCACGGTGAGGTCATCGGAGCGGCCGACCGTCAGCGCAGCCGCCAGCCGCCCCCCCTGCACGTAGAAAGCCGTGAACGTTCCCTCTTCGAGACTCCCGCGGATCCAGACCTCGTCCCACCCGCTCGCGGGGCCCACGTACTCCATGCTGGACCAATCCGCGAGGTCGGACCAGAAGTATGGGACGACGTCGTATTCCTGCCGGCCGCCGAGCATGTTCAGTGCGGCGAACCGGCCCTGGTTGAACGCCACGTCCCAGTGCTCGATGCGTAAGACGCGCTCGTGCAACACGCTGTCGTACTCCGCGATGTCGCCTGCCGCAAAAACGCCGGGTGCACTCGTCTCCAGGTACCTGTCGACAACCACCCCGGTGGCGGTCTTCAGCCCAGCGCGCTCGGCGAGCATGATGTCGGGCGTCACGCCGGCGCCGATCACGACGAAGTCGCACTCGATCTCGAGGCCGGACTTGGTGACCACCTTGCGCACGCGGTCGTCCCCCTCGAAGCGCTCCAGCTCCTGACCCCCGTGCACCTTCACTCCATGCTCCGTCAGCGTGCGCTGGAAGTAGCTCCCGACCTCGGGGCCGCACATGCGCTCGTGCGTGACGTCCTCGAGCATCACGATCTCGCACTGCTTTCCGAGCGCCGTGAACGAAGCCGCAAGCTCGGTGCCGATGAAGCTCCCGCCGATCAGCACGACGCGCTCCGCCGCGGCCGCCTCCTCGCGCAGGGCATCGGAGTTTCCCATCGTTCGCAGGTAGTGGATCCCGTCCAGGTGCGCTCCATCGACGCGCAGGATCCGCACGTTCGAACCGGTGGCAAGCAGCGCCTTTTCGAAGCCCACAATGTCCTTGTTGGAGAGCTTCGCGACCCGGGCGTCCAGGTCCAGCGACATGACAGTGGTGCGAGTCAGCACCTCGACGCGCTGCTCGGCGTACCAGTCGTCGGGCCGGAACAACACGTCCTCACGCGATTCCTCCCCGCGCAGGTACCCCTTGGAAAGCGGCGGCCGGCTGTAGGGCGGGTCGGGCTCGCGGCCCACCAAGAGGATCTCTCCCTCGGCTCCCTGCTCGCGCAGGTGGCGCGCGCAGTTGCCGCAAGCGATGCCCCCGCCGATCAGGAGGAACTCGACCGTGCGCTCAGGCACGCCCGAGGAAGCTGTTGATCTCAGTGGCGATCCGCTCGCCTCTGTCCTCCTGGAGAAAATGGGCGGCGCCCTCGATCACGCACAGGTCCTGTGCGCCGGGAATCAGGTCGACGAAGCGTTGACCGGCCTTCGGGGTGAAGATCGGGTCCGAGTCGGAGAAGCACACGAGGGCCGGCTTGTCCCACGCGGCAAGGCGCTCACGCGTCGCGTTCATCTCCGCCACCCCGGGCGCGTCAGGAGTGATCGGGACGATCAGGGGGAACTGGGCGGCGCCCGCCTTTGATTCCGCATTGGGCCACGGCGCCTCATACGCCGCCACCACGTCCGGCGGGACATCCGTCGCGGTCGCGCCCTGGATCACGACGCCGACCGGCAGGTCGGGGTTGCGCTCGGCGAAGTTGCGCCAGGCCATGAACGCCTCGTTCACCTGGCCCGCGAAGAGACCCGTGTTCATGATCACGAGCCGCTGCACGCGGTCGGGCTGCTCCATGGCCCAGCGCAGCCCGATCGGGCCGCCCCAGTCCTGGACCACGACCGTGGCGTCGCGCACGTCGAGCTCTTCGAGCAGCCGCGTCATCAGCTCCACGTGACGGTCGTACGTGTACCACTCGCGCTCGGTCGGCTTGTCCGAGCGGCCGAAACCCGCATAGTCGGGGCAGATCACCCTGCTCCCGCCCTGCACGAGCGGCGGCAGCATCTTCCGGTACAGGTAGGACCAGGTCGGCTCGCCGTGGAAACAGACCACCGGCGGACCGTCTCCCTCGTCGAGGTAGTGCAGCCGCAGGCCGTCCACCTCCGCATAGTTGGGCGCGAACTCATAGCCCGGCAGTCCGGCGAAGCGTTCGTCGGGTGTGCGGAATACGTCCACCGGCGCGGGAAGACTATCCGAGCGCCGGTAAGCTCCGGCGCCCCACTTGGAGGCTCCCGTTAGGGGAACAACTTCCGTGGGTACAAGCGAAGTGTCCGCATGCAAGGGCGCGCCGGCGTGCTTGCAGAGAACATGGCCGATCTGTACATGACCCGATCATGACCGCCCCCTTGCGCCCCGCCTCCCAGGCGGGCGAGAGCAAGGCCCTCACGATCGTTCCGCACGACGAGGACGGTACCCAGCGCATCGCCCTCAGCGGTGAGCTCGACGTCTCCACGGTACCGGCCTTCAACAAGCGGTTGTCCGAGCTGCGGCACAAGGGTTTTCACTCGATCGTGCTCGACCTGAGCGAAGTCAGCTTCATGGATTCAACGGGCCTGTCCGCGGTGCTCGTTGCGGAGATGCATGCCCGTATGCGGGGTCAGCGCTTCAGCGTGGTCGAGGGGCCGCCCCACGTGAACGAGCTGTTCAGGCTCACGGGCGTGGACAACTTCCTCGAGATCGTCACCCGCCCGCGCGCCGGGCAGGATCCCTGACCGCGCCCGCGGGCTCTCGACGCGCCAGCGCCTCCTTCAGCTCGTCCAGGTGCATCTGGATCGTGCGGTCCTCGACATCGTTGTACTGGCCCGCCATCCGGGCCAGCTGAGCCTCGTTGAAACGGTCCCGCTTCGGGATGCTGCTGTCCGCGGGGCCCCGGGCCAGCTTGAGCCGGAACTCCTCCTCTGACTTCACCGCGTAGTGGTTCAGCCGCAGGCGCTCGAACGAGACGCCTTCGGTATGGCTGAACGGAGGCCCGGTGATCGGCCGGTGCCGCTCGTCGACGGCCGGCCCCTGGTCGTACATGAAGAAGTGCGGCAGACAGAACGCCCGCACCCGCGCCGGGTTCACGATCGACTTCACGTGCCGGTTGATGCCGGGATCGTCCGTGCGCCGCACGTATGACTCGAGGACGAGCCCGGGCGGCGTGGTCCGGTGCCCCGACGATCCGAACACCGCCCAGTTCACCCCAACCCCGGGAAACTCCTCGAACTCCCGCAGGATCTCCGGCAGGGGCGTGCCCTCGGGCGAGAACAGGAACTCGTCCAGATCGATGAATGCCGTCCACCTGGAGTCGCCCCGATGGCGTTTGAGGCAGTCGTCGTAGGCCTGGATCTGCGCCGGCCACTGGGGCCAGTCGTGGATCGTGACCGAGCCGTCCTCGACATATGGGGCCAGCACCTCGCGGTGCTCGTCGCCGCTGTTGTTGTCGTACAGGAAAAATCGCTCGACGCCCACCAGGCGATGGAACTCGACCCATTCGCGCAGGTAGGGCGCCTCGTCGCGGTAGACCGCGCAGATCGAAAGGTAGGTCGTCACCGATAATCCCCACCATTGTGAACTGCCCGCGCCAGGCACGGTCGCCGCAGCAATGAAGGGCTACCTGTCGGTCTGCGCCATCTACAAGAACGAGGCGCGGTACCTCGCGGAGTGGATCGAATTCCACCTGCTCGCCGGCGTGGAGCACTTCTTCCTCTACGACAACAACAGCACCGATGACCACCGCGACGTGCTGGCGCCCTATGTGCGCGCCGGCCTGGTGAGCGTCACGGACTGGCCGCCGGTTCCCACCCCAGGTGCCCGCGTATGACCACTGTCTGGAGGCGAACCGCCACGACTGGCGCTGGATGGCGTTCATCGACCTGGACGAGTTCCTGTTCTCGCCCCGCATGGTGCCGGTACCGGAGGTCCTGCGCCACTACGAGCACCTGCCCGGCGTCGGCGCCCTTTGGATCGATCTTCGGCACCTCGGGCTACAAGACACCCTCCGCCCGGGCTGGTGCTGGAGAACTACACCTGGCGGCGGATCTGGCCGCGTCGCCCGCGGGAGTGGAAGAGCATCGTCGACCCGCGGCGCACCGAGCGTGCCCTCGGTGCGCACATGTTTCGCTACACCGATCCAGAAATGCGGGGGCCGGTGCCGAAATTCGCCTCGCTCGAGGACCTGCGCCTGAACCACTACATCATGAAGTCCGAGCAGGAGCTGAAGGTGAAGCTCGAGCAGCCGCAACTGGTGACCGGCAAAAAGGGCAGGGGGTGGCGCTTCGAGGCGCTGCTGCGGACGGACCCGGGTTGCGTCGAGGAGACCATCCTTCCCTACGTCCCCGCCCTGCGGAAGGCCCTCGATGCCCGGGGCATCAGCACGGAGGACGGCCGTCCGGCGAGATGACCGTCCGGACGTGTGTGACGCATCGCACGCAGGCACGAGGGGCGAGGGGTACGGTTCGCATGAGGAGCTAACCAGAGGAGGAGACAGGACGATGGGAGAGCTACCACCCGGCCCGCGCGCACCGAGCGTTTTGCAGACGATGGGCTGGTGGATGCGCCCGATCTCTTTCCTCGAGCGCAACCGCGCCCGCTACGGCAAGCGATTCACGATCCGGCTGCTGGGCGAGCGCGTGTTCGTGATGCTGTCCGACCCAGCCGAGGTGAAGCAGGTCTACACCTCGCCGCCCGACGTGCTCCACCCGGGTGAGGGCGCACGGATACTCGCGCCGATCGTCGGCAAGAACTCCGTGATCCTGCTCGACGGGGACACCCACCTCGAGCAGCGCAAGCTGATGCTGCCGGCCTTCCACGGCGAGAAGATGCAGGCACTCTCCGGCCTGATGCGAGAGGTCGCAGAGCGCGAGGCGGAGGGATGGCCGCGCGACGAGCCGGTGGCCTTGCATCCGCGGATGCAGCGACTGACCCTCGAGGTGATCCTTCGGGCCGTATTCGGTCTCGACCCCGGCCCGCGCCTCGACGGGCTGCGGGACCGCCTGACGCGGATTCTCGAGATGGGCAGCACTCCGATCACGCTGCTGCCGTTCCTGCAGAAGGAGCTCGGCGGGCGTGGGCCGTGGGCCAGGTTCGTGCGCCTGCGGGAGGAGTCCGACGCGATGATCTACGAGTTGATCGAGGAGCGCCGCCGCGACGAGGGCGAGCGCCCCGACATACTTTCGATGCTGCTCGCCGCACGCCACGAGGACGGCTCGCCGATGACCGACGTGGAGGTGCGCGACGAGCTGATGACGCTCCTGGTGGCCGGTCACGAGACGACGGCATCCGAGCTGGCCTGGGGGTTCGAGCGCCTCACGCGCTCGCCTGCCGTACTGGCGACCCTGGCGGCCGAGATCGACTCCGGCGACGGCGAGGAGTACCTGACCGCGACGGTGCAGGAGATCCTGCGCCGGCGCCCCGTCCTGCCGAACACGGCGCCGCGGCTGGTCAAGCAGCCCGTCAACATCGGCGGCTGGGACTATCCGCCCGGCGTGTGCGTGGTGGCCAACGCCTACCTGGTCCACCACGACCCCGAGATCTATCCCGATCCGTACGCCTTCCGCCCGGAGCGGTTCCTGGAGGAGCAGCCCGGCACCTACACGTGGATCCCGTTCGGGGGCGGGCGGCGGCGCTGTCTCGGCGCCAGCTTCGCGCTGGTCGAGATGAAGATCGTGCTGCAAGCGATCCTGTCGCGCTGCGAGGTGCGGCCCGGGATCGACGGCGTGGAGGTGAGCCGGCGGCGGGCCATCACGGTGAGCCCGAGCCGGCAGGCCACGACCGTCCTGCACGACCGGCCCGCCGTGCGGGGCAACGGGCGCCCGGCAGCGAGCCGGTCGCAGAGTCGATCGCAACCGCCTAAACCCCTGAGCATGGCGCGGCCTTCATCATTGAGGCTGCGATGGACGTCCAAGCCGCCTATCTCGAGCTGCTGAAGCGCGCGCTGATCGACGCCCTCGGCCACAACCTCCACAAGGTGCCGGCGATGGCACCCGAGAAGATCCGGCCCGCCCGGTGGGAGCATCGGCTGGAGGGACGCGACATTCCCTTCAACGGGACGACGATGATCGGGCTGAAGCGCCTGAACCACCTCCACGCAGTGCGTCGCGAAGCGTGCTGTCGGAGAACATCCCCGGCGACCTGATCGAAGCCGGAGTGTGGAGGGGCGGAGCCGGCATCCTGATGCGTGCGGTCCTGGACCTGCCACGGGCTCCGACCGCACGGTCTGGCTGGCCGACTCCTTCCGAGGGTTCCCGGACACCCACGGGAGATCCCCGACCTGTTTATGCCGGTCGAGGCTTGAGCCCCGGCGGCTTCCTGATCGTGGACGACTACGGGCCCGTGGCGCAGTGCCGGCGCGCTGTGCACGAATACCGCGAGCGCCACGGGCCATCACGGACCCGATCCAGCAGATCGACTGGGCGGGGGTGTTCTGGAGGAAGACCACGCAGGATTAGCCTCGACGAGCGCCCTCACTCTGCGGCGTCAGCCGCTCCTCCCCCACCTCGACGATCCGGATCGAGCGCGGCAGCTCGCATGAGTGATAGCTGCCGGCGCGCAGGTCGGCAAGGAACTCCTCGATCCCGGACGCCACGACGCCGCAGTCGTGGAAGACGACGGCGCCCTCCCCGCCCATCACCCGGAGGCAGAAGCGCGCGTCGCGAAGGGCGGCCTCATGGGTGTGCTCACCGTCCACGAAGCACAGCTGCGGGGAGAAGGGCCCGACGTCCTCGAGGATCTTCCGTCGAAGCGTCAAACGTGCGCAGTTTCGTGAGGTCCGCGCCCGGCAGCGAGCGCAGATGCTCGAGCATCCGCTCGGTGGTGTTGCCCCGGTAGACCACCTCCCCCTTCAAGTCGTCCGGGACCACGGCAGGTCGCGCGTCGATGGAGACGATCTCGACACAGCGAGGGTCGCGGATCAGGGCCTGGAGCGACCCGCCGCGATGAGACCCGATTTCGAGGTACCTGAAGGTGCCGTAGAACTCACGGCAGGCGTTGTGCAGCGCGAGCAGGACCATCCGGTCCCGCGGCGCCGTCTGGCTGCGAACGTGGTCGAACAGCGTCATGTCGAGCGACGCAAGCGCGCGCTCGAAGTCCTCGTCGTCTGTGCTCGGCGGTCTGCACCCTCTACTGCTCGACGGGATGCGGACCCTACGGAACGAAGACCCCCTGGCGCAGGAGCACCTTGTCGCCTGAGGGCGTCGCGACGGAGCCGTCCGGCCCGCCGTCGTAGATCTGAACCTGCGCCACCTCCCAGATCGAGCGCTCGCCCTCCGGCACGGAGCCCGGGATCAGCGCGTCGGCCGAGGTGGTCGTCGCGCACGCGCCTCCGATCGCCGTGCTGGTGCTCGCCGCGCATTGGATCGTCGCCGAGAAGGGCATGTCCTGGACGGTCGCCGGGATGTCGCCCGCACCTCGGTCCGTGAGCCGCAGGATGAACGTCATCCGCAGCTCGCCCGCGTAGTCGGCGCCGTCCGCCGCGTTGGCGCTCGGGCAGGGGGTGGTGCCGGGCCTGCACCGGATGTCGGTCACCGACCCGGTGATCGCGACGTCGGAGTCGTCGGGGCCTCCGGGCGTCCGCAGGACCGTGAATTTCACCGACCCCATCAGGTTGGCAGCCGCCCCGTTGGCGTCCGGGCTTCCGTTGGTGAGGTTGGTCGAGGAGTAAACGGGCGGATTGCACGATGGGAAGGACGAGCGGCGGGCCATGGGTGCGGTTCGGCGACACGCACTGGTTGTACGCGGGGACAAGTGACACCCTGATCGGCGAGGCGCCCTTGGGCCGCGGGTAGGCATCGCCCACGTTCAGGAACGTGCACGTGACCGTCTCACCGGCCACGACGGTGATGCTCGTGGTCGGAGAGCCGTCCGAGCACGTCGCCGAGGCCAACCTCCACCCCACGGGTGCGCCGGCCTCCGCCACGGAGTAGCCGGAGCCAGGATCCACGATGAAGGCGCGCCGGCTGGGAAGGGCATTTGTCTCGACGGAGTCGTCGTCGAGCTGGAACGACGAGGGACTGAGCCCTCCGCCGGCCGTGAAGTCGAAGGCCTGCTGGGCGTTCGGCCGCGCATCCTTCACGACCACGATCTTGGCTCTGGTGGACATCGCGACCGTGCATGTGATGTCCTCGCCCGGGGCAAGATCGATGTCCGAGACCGGAGAGCCGTTGGAGCAATCTCCCTCCTCCTGAACCCAGCCCGACACCGGCGTCTGGTCGATGGAGTACTGGCCGGCCGAGAGGTCCGGGAAGGACACGGTGTTGGACAGCTCGTTCCCGTTGTCGCCGTCGTCGTCGAGCTGGAAGCTCGACGGGCTGAGGCCACCCGTGGTCGTGAAGGCGAAGTCCTGGGGGCCGTCCGGGCGGGTGTCGAGGTTGAGTGTGATGCTGCCGCGCCTGCGGTTCGTGAACGTGCAGGTCACCAGCTCCGACGGGCTCAGGTCGATGTTCGACGGCGGCGATCCGTCGGAGCAGGTCGCCGTCGTGTCCCACCCCGGCACCGAGTCCTCCGAGACCGAGTATCCGGAACCGGCCGGGACGTCCGCGAACAGGCGGCTGCGCGCGAGCGCCGTTGGAATCGTCCCCGTCGTCGTCGAGCTGGAAGCTCGAGGGGCTGAGGCCGCCGCCGGCGGTGAAGGAGAAGTCCTGCGGGTCGTCGGGCTGGGCGTCCTTGACCACCACGATTCCGGCGCTGCGGGCGTTCGTGAAGGTGCAGGTGACGGTCTCCTCGGGAGCGACGTCGATGTTCGACGGCGGCGAGCCGTCGGAGCACGTCGCTCCGGTCTGCTCCCAGCCCGGCGGAACCGACTCCGTGACCGAGTATCCCGACCCGGGCGGCACGGACTCGAACGTGCGGGTGCGGCAAGGCCGTTCGTCTCGCTCCCGTCGTCGTCGAGCTCGAAGGACGACGGGCTGAGCCCGCCGGCGGCGGTGAAGCCGAAGTCCTGCGGATCGTTGGGGTGGCGTCCTTGACGACGAGATCCTCCCGCTGAGTTCGTTCACGAACGTGCACGTGACCGCCTCCGCCGGGCCCACGTCGATGTTCGAGACGGGCGAGCCGTCCGAGCAGGTCGCCGATGTGAGGTGCCACCCTGCCGGACCGTCTCGGACAGCGAATAGCCGCTGCTCGGGGAGACGATGAAGCTCCGCGTGTTCGAGAGCCCGTTCGTGTTGTTGCCGTCGTCGTCGAGCTGGAAGCTGGACGGGCTCATCCCGCCTCCGGCGAAGAACGTGAAGTCCTGGCCGCCGTCCGGCTCGGCGTCCTTGACCACGGTGATCGTGCCCGCCGTGTCGCTGAGATTCGAGAACGTGCAGATGACAGTCTCGCCCGGCGCGACGTCGATGTTCGACGTCGACGACCCGTCGGAGCAGCTCGTCTGGGCCGCGCCCCAGCCGGCGGGCGTGGATTGCGAGACGGAATAGCCGGCCCCCGGCAGACATTGTTGATCACCCGGCTGTTGGACAGCTCGTTCGAATCGTTGCCGTCGTCGTCGAGCTGGAAGGAGGCGGGGCTGAGGCCGCCCGTCGGCCGTGAAATCGAAGTCCTGCGGCTCGTTCGGGGTCGAGTCCTGCACGACGACGATCCGGCCCCGCTTGTTGTTGATGAACGTGCACGTCACGACCTCCTCTTCGGAGACGTCGATGTTCGACGGGTCGGAGCCGTCCGAGCACGTGGCCGAACAGGTCCCAACCGCCGGGACGGTCTCGGCAAGCGAATAGCCGGATCCAGGTTCGGCCGCGAACCACGCCTGTTGGACTGCCGTTGTTCGCATTGCCGTCGTCGTCGAGCTGGAAGGAGGCGGGGCTGAGACCGCCGCCCGCCGTGAAGGTGAAGTCCTGCGGGTCGTCCGGCTGCGCGTCCTTGACCGCCACGATTGCGCCCCCGCGGTCACGAACCGCTGCACGCGATTGTTGTTCAGTGTCGGCCATGTAGACGCGGTCGGCGCCATCCACAGCCAGGCCCGCCGGGAACCGGAACTGGCCGTCCTGCGAGCCCAATTCCCCGGTCGCGAAGAGGAACGATCCCGACGAGGTGAACTCCTGGATCCGGTGGTTGCCCTGGTCGGCGACGTAGACGCTTCCCTGGGAGTCGACGACGATCCCGTACGGGCCGTTGAACTGCCCGTTGCCGGATCCAAACGAGCCCCACATGGCAAAGGAACGCACCGTTCGAGTCGAACTTCTGGACCCTGTGGTAGCCGATGTCCGTCACATACACGTTGCCGGAGAGGTCGAGTGCGATCCCGACCGGCGATACTGAACTGACCAGGCGTGCCCCAGGCGGTGATGAAGTCGCCGCTCGGGCCGAACTTCTGGATCCGGCTGTTGCCGGTGTCGGCGACGTAGAGATTGCCCGTCGCGTCCACGGCCACGCCGCTGGGCTCGCTGAATTGGCCGGGGGAACTGCCCGGCTGGCCGATCGACGAGATGAACGTTCCGGTCGGGCCGAACTTCTGAATGCGGCCGTTGCCCCAGTCGGCGACGTACACGTTCCCGCCGGCAGTCCGACGCCACCGCCACCGGACGGTTGAAACGACCGGGCGCGACACCAAACCCACCCCACTTGCCGAGGAAGTTGCGATTGGCATTGTCGTCCGCAGGTGGTCGTTCGCGGTGTCGGCCACGTAGATGTCCCCGGAGGGAAGCCGTGGCGATGCCCTCGGGGCCCTCGAACTGTCCGTCGCCGGTCCCCAGAGAGCCCCACTTCGACTCGAAGAAGAGCGCCGCCTCGGCGCGCGGCGCAACTTCACCATGGCAAGCAGCGCCACCAGCACGAGCGCGGCACTCAGAATCACCGCAAATGCTGGGCGACAGGCCTTCAGGGATCGGCCGACAGTCGGGAATTTCCGATCCCCCTTTTCCGACGATGAGCCGATCCTAACGCGCATCCGCGCGCGTGGAAAGGGTCAGAACTGCATGGACTTCACCTGGAGGTACTCCTCCAGGGCATGCCTGCCCAGCTCCCGGCCGTGGCCTGACTGCTTGTAGCCGCCGAACGGCGCCAGCGGGTTGAAGACGCCGCCGTTGATCTCGACCTGGCCGGTGCGGATCCGGCGCGCCACTCGTTGCGCGCGCTCTTCGTCGCCAGACCAAACGCCGCCGGCGAGCCCGTACTCGGAGTCGTTGGCTATCCTGATCGCGTCCTCCTCGTCGTCGTAGGGGATGATCGCGAGCACCGGTCCGAATATCTCCTCCTGCGCGATCGTCATGTCGGTGCGCACGTCGGAGAAGACCGTGGGCCGCACGAAGTAGCCGCGGTCAGGCCCGGCAGGCGCTTCCTCACCGCCGGTC
>CAVSXO010000004.1:0-42238 GCA_963731895.1 uncultured Solirubrobacterales bacterium | reverse complement strand
CTAAGGCGGGGTTTTTCTTGTTAGCCGAGACTGAGAAGACCTAATGAATTACTTGTCGGGATACCAGCCTGCGATACCGGCACGCTCGGCCAAGCCCCCACCTACGGACGGTCACGAACCCGCCGAGCGCGCCTTGGCCCCTTAGGAGTCGGATCGGGTGGCCACGAAGACCGGAATGAGTCGGCTCGTGTTGTTTTGGTAGTCGGCGTAGTTCGGATAAGCGGCGACAGCACGGCCCCACCACAGCGCGCGCTCCTCGCCATCGACCTCACGTGCAACGAAGTCGTGTGGCTCCGCACCGTCTTGGATCATCACTGTTGGATCGGCGACCAGGTTGCCGTACCAGGACGGGTTGGCAGGAGCACCCCCGATCGAAGCAACAAGGGCGTACGCGCCGTCGTGCTCCACCCTCATGAGCGGCACCTTGCGGATCTTTCCGCTCTTGCGACCTCGCATCGTGACGATGACGACAGGAAGGCCGGTGTCCAGGAGCGTGTTGGCACGCTCCCCGTTGCTGGCCTCGTACTCTGCGACCTGCTCTCGCACCCAGGCCCAGGGACTCGGCTCGTACTCACCTTCCAGCGGCATTTCCTTGCACGCTACCTGGCTTGGGCGGCGAGGAGCAAAAGGGCCTTGCTTCTCGGGCTAAGCGCCAGTGAAGGAGGAACATGACCGAGCGGGCAATGGTGCTGTTCGCGCCTACGTCGCGCTCATGCTGCGCCGATCCTATTCAAAGCACCTTCTGCTGCGCCCGCCGTACCTTCTCGACCGCCTTCTCGGCCTCCTCGCGGTCGGTAAAGATGTCAAGGCGCACGGGCCGCCCATCTTGCATGGTCCAGAGATCCGCTCCCCGCCGCTCGATCGTGGCGGAGGTTCCAGGAGGACGGGCGCGCATCACGATGTGGACGAGCACCCACCCGTCGTGATCGAAAAACTCTTCGGCCTCGAACTCGACTTCGTCGAAGCCTGCGAAAAACTCGCCGTACACCCGACGGGCCCCCTCGCGGCTGGTCGCGGCCCCGCCATAGGGACCTGACTCGGCGGGTGTCTTGAGCGCGAAGTCAGCAGGCGCGCTCGCGAACGCCCCCTCCCAGTCATTACGGTTGAGCAACTCGTACTCGGCGCGCAGCGTCTCGATGTCTTCGGGCGGCACGCCCGCCAGTATCCCGCAGGCGACGCAGGTGCCGTCCTCGATCTCCCTCTGGCTCGCCGCTAAGCCTGCTTTCGGCATCACGTCGCCGCGTCGGGCCGTGCGGCTGATTCCCACCACTATCCGTTAAAGCCCAGTAGCGGGCCGGCCGGTCGCGATGGCCCCGTTAGTCGCGGTGGCGGATTACGCACCGCCTTCGTCCTGCGCATTGCCCCTTTTCGCGCTGAGCGAAAGCCGGCGCGGGCGACCTCAGCACCGTTGCGCTGGAACGCCGCGGCAACTTCGAAAGGCGCGGGCGACCTCACGGGTCGCTGGCTCCGCGCCGAGCGGATAGATGTGCAGCGCGTCGACCCCGGGAATGCCGGCGAGCTCCGTCGCGAGTTCGGTCGCCAGCGCCACACCACCGCCCATGCTGATCTGCCGGTACGCACGGTCGGGGAGCAGGCAGCCCGGCAGCCGTCGCGCACGCTCGGCCATCCGCTCGTTTCGCAACAGGGCGATCCCGGCGTAGAAACGCACCCCGGCGAGCAACTCCGCCGCCCGTTCTAGGAACGCGCGCAGCGCGCCTAGGTCGAAGATCATCTGCGACTGGACGAAGTCCGCCCCGGCCGCGAGCTTGCGCTCCAGCAGGGCCAGCTCTGGTCAAGATCGGGCGCGAAGGGGTTGACGACCGCGCCGACCTCGAGCTGGTGCGGCTCGGCCCACTGCTTGGCGGCCGCAATGAGCGATGTGGCCTTGAGGTCTCTGACGCGGGGAATTCCCTCAACCGGGTCACCGTGGATGCACAGGACCCCCTCGGACCCGAGGGCTGGGCGCCCACGACCTGGGACTGCAGCGCCAAGCGGTTGCGGTCGCGGCAGGACACGTGGACGATCGTCCCCACGCCCTGCTCCCTGGCCAGGGCGACGGCGGCAAGGGGTGACATCCGCGGCTGTCCGGCGTGATTGTCGGTCAGGCCGACCAGGTCCACGGTGTCGGCCAGCGTTGCGATCCGCTCGCGCACGCGACCGGCGTCGGCCGTACCGGGGAGCGAAATCTCGGCGGACGTGAGGGCGGTCAACGGCACGGCGACAGGCTAACGAGCCTCCGCGTCGGAGGTGTTGGTGAAGTCGGCTTCAGAATGGGACCCCCAAGGTGCCGAATTGTCGTCGGATCCGCGATAGTAGGGCGGAAGGACTCGGCGTGATACAGGGATACCAACGCTCGCGCATGCGCCCGTCGTGCTGGAGGTCCCGCACAGATCGCTGCAATCGTGTCGGGATCATCGAGAGGAGTCGAATTTTTCGTTCGCGATTAGTTTCGACCATGCGCCGCCATCGGCGTCGCCATTGGGAGGCCTCCCTCGCGGCGCATGGTGCCGATAGGCTGATGCCGTTCGCGGGTCTCAACTGTTGGGACCAACCAAAGCCAACCAGCAACCAGGAGTGTTCTGATGGCCCGCTACGTCGACGGATTCGTCTTCGCAGTCCCCAAGAACAAGGTCGAGGAGTACCGCAAGGTCGCGCGCAAGGCGGGAAAGGTCTGGAAGGAGCACGGCGCGCTCGAGTACATCGAGTGCATCGGCGACGATGTGCCGAAGGGCAAGGTCACCGATTTCCCGATGAGCGTCAAGGCGAAGCGCAACGAGGTCGTCGGCTTCTCCTGGATCGTCTACAAGTCGCGCAAGCACCGCGACGCCGTCAACAAGAAGGTGATGTCCGACCCGCGGCTCGCCGACTACGACCCGAAGGACATGCCGGCTGACATGTCGCGGATGATCTACGGGGGCTTCAAGGCGATCGTCGAGCTTTGAGACGACGCATCAGCGCGATCTGGGGGCTGAGGACCGCTAACGGGCTGATCCTGGGGCGCATCCGTTCTCAGTGGGTGGCGCTGCGGCGCTCTCGCTGTTCGCGAACGCGGCAGGTTCGAGTCCTCTCGGGCGCATGAAACCGCGATCAGCGCGCGGCGAACGTGAAGCGCTGCCGCCAGCCCGGGCCGCGCGCCACCAGCCTGTAACAGCCCGCGCCCGGCAGAAGCAGCTTGGCCGAAGCCTTGCGTACCGACCTGTGCTTTGCCGCCCGGATGCTCACTCGCTCACCTCGGAGGAAGGACAAAGCGCCGGCCGAGATCGTGACGGTGCCCCGGTAACTGCGCGATACCGCGAAGCCGACTCGGTGTGCATACCGCCCCTTGACGAGCGTGTCGCCCTGCAAGCGGGCGACGCCGTCGCGGATGCCCGAGACCAACCTCACCGGGCCCCGCCTGTCGCTCGCCGGGGAGCACCGTTTCGGCGCGGGCGCGGCGCTGGGCGCATCCCCTTGCGCGCGCGGCTCGCTTGCGCTCGTGCCCGACTCGCCGCCGGATGAAGGCACGGTGTCCGCAGGTGGCGTGGGTCCGGGCGAGGGTGGCGGCGCTGGGCCCTCGGCCGGTCCGCGGGCGGGCGGTGACCAGGCCGTGAGGCGGTTCCCGGCGGGCGTGACGAGCAGGCCGTTGCCGGCGCCGAGCCCGGTCCACGTGAGCTGCATCGGGCGCTCGGAACCGAGGAACGACGGGCCCGCGTCGGCGCTCCACAGCACGCGCCCGCTCACCCGGTCGAGCGCATACAAGACGCCGCCGGCCGAGCCGATGTACACGGTGCTGCCGGGCGACGATCGGGGAGGAGCCGAACCGGCCCTCACCGGCGAAACTCCACGTGGTGGCGCCGGTCTCGACGTTTCTCGCCGTGAGCACGCCGGCATGCACGAAGTACCCGAGACGGCCCGCGAAGGCGGGTGCCGGGTCGTTGGAGGAATCGGCTTCGAACTGGCGCAGCAGCGTCCCGGTATCGGCGCTGAACGTCGCGCCGGCGTAGTTGAAGCCGTCCTGTCGCACGTACAACCGCCCTCCCGGGGCTGCGATCACGGTGCTGCCACCGGCGCCGCTGCAGCCGGTGTCGCGGTGCCACGCGACGCCGCCCGTTGCACGCCGGATCCCGTACACGTGGCAGGAATAGGAGACGAACAGCTTGTCGCCCAGCACCGTCGGCGAGCTCTCGTCCCCGTTTAGCACGGGCCGCGACCACAGCAGCGCGCCATCGGCGCCACGCAGCGCGAACACGTCGCCGCCATATCCATTGCCGGTCGCGTACAGCACCCCGTCGACAGCCGTCAACGATGACGACGGGTACTGCGGGAGCGACAGCGCCCATACGGTCTTGCCCGTCGCGGCGTCGAAGGCGGCGACCGACTCCCAGCCTTCACCGCCCGCAATCCTCGCCTCCGCGGCAAACACCTTTCCGTTCGCGTAGGCCGGCCCCGCCATGGGGTCCGGGCCCGCGGCGAACCCACGCCACCACAGCGTGCCGCCGGTGTCGGCGTCCAGCGCGTAGAGGCGCCGGTGTGGGGGCGTGGAGAAGGCGCCCACCACGAAGACGCGACCCTCGGCGATCAGTGGGTACGAGAGCTCGAGCCCGAGGTCGCGCGACCATCGGCGGGTGAGCGGTGGGCGAAGAGCCTGGTCGGGGATGAACCCCGGTGGCCGCTGTTGATCTGGTAGCCGACCGCGCGGTCCGCCGGCCCCTTCTCGGCCACGGGCGCGAGTCCCTCCGGCGCGGCCGGCGGACGTCCTTCAGTGGTGAAGGTGTGGTCGGCGCCCCGCGAAACGCCGGCGGCGCTGGTCGCCACCACCCGGTAGTGGTAGGTGGTCCCGGGCTCCAGCCCGCTGATCCTGGACGAGACCCAGTGCCGCTCGCTGCCGGCGCCTGCCGGGGCGACCTCCGTCTCGCGCCCGTACGCGTCCGTCGCTCCAACCTCGAAGGCGTACGTGGTGTCCGTCCCGAGCGGGTTGACCCGTGCTGACAGGATCGCCGCGCTCTGACCGATCGCGTCCGCGTCGCCTGTCCGGACTGCCGGTGGAGGCGGCGGAGGAGGTGGAGAAGGTACCGGTTGCACCGCTGTCTGCTCACGCCGGTAGACGACGATCGTGTTGCCGGCGTGGCCGTAGACGTTCCGACCGTCCGGGCTCACGGTGACGCCTGTCGAGCCGGTCGATGGCGAGGTCACCGTGCAGCCCAGCCCGTTGACGCAGCCTGCGAAGGACAGCGCGCCGCTGGGGCCAACCCGGAAGTGGGTGATCGCCGGAGAGCCGACTGCTCCGGCGTAGAGGCTCCCCCCATCGGGGCTCAGCGAGATCGAGCGGACGAAGCGAAGAGCCTCGACCCCGGTCGGCAACCGGCCGCAGCCCGACACCGCCTGGTGCGCGATGCAGTCGCCGACGCGCAACGTGCCGTCGGCCGCGACCTCCAGGTGTGAGACGACGTCGCGCGGGCCGCGCTCCGAGTAGGCCTCCGCGCCCACGTACAAGTCATCGCCTTCACGGTCCACGGCAAGCGCCTGCGCTCCGACGACCGGCCATGCCGCGGTCGAGTGGCAGCCGGCGGTCGCGTAGCCGAGGCAGCTCAGGAAGTCGAGCGACCCGTCCGCTGCACGCCGGAAAGTCGAGATTGCGTTGGGCGCGTACTCGCCGTCGTTTCCGGAGGCCACGAACACGCGCGTGCCATCGCGGCTGACCGCGACCGCGCGCGGGCTGTCGAGCGCATAGCCGCGGCACGTCTCGTTCAGCGGGATCGCGCAGGGACCCGGTAGCGGATCGCACGCCGGGGCGCCGCTGCCGCCGTTGCAGCTCGCGACCTCGAGGCTTCCGTCGGACCTGCGGTCGAGCGTGAGCAGCGCCTGGCCGAAGCTGCCGGCACCGACGTAGAGATGCCTGCCGTCGGGGCTGATCGCGAGCGACATCGGGCTACCGAACACATCGGCTTCCTCCGCGCCAGAGCCCGGGTCGCACGGGATGCAGTCCACGAACGCTGGATCGCCGTGCGCGTCCAAGCGAAAGTGCGCCACCACACTGCTGAACTCGGAGATCACATAGAGGTCCTCCCCGTCGGGGCTCGCGACGAGGTCGCGCGGCAGGTCCATGGGATTGATCCAGGGCGGGAACTGGGCGCAGGCGGGGCCGGTGAAGCAACTGACGAAGGAAAGGGTTCCGTCTACCGCGCGCGAGAGACGCATCAACCCGTCCCCCGCGTACGGGTCCGCCGGATTCCCGCCGACCGTGAATGCGTTGACGCCGTCGGGCGCGATCACCGTCCTCGCGGGCTCCTCGGCGGCGCCGACGCCTGGTGGAGCATTCGTGCAGCCGAAGGCACGGCTCGAGCCGAAGCATCCGGCGTACGACAGGTCGCCCGTGGCCGCACTGCTATTCGCCGGTACGACTGCACCGGCCAGTAGCACGACACACACGATCCAGCGTGAGGACACCCTCGCTCCCGGTGCTGAACCTAACATTTCCGGCGCAATCGCGGGGTGACCCAGTGCGGAGGGAACAAAGGCCCTGCCGGAGGGGCGGTGCGGCGACCGTACGAAGCCTCAAGTCCGGCGTCCTCTAGGTCGAATCAGCTCGTATGCGATGCAGGCTGATTGCCCCGTTCGCGATACTCATCCTCGCGTTCGTCCTCGCGCCTCCTGCATATGCCGTCGAGCGTACCGCGGCCGATACCGGTCCTGACCACCGCGACTACTACACGGGCCTGTACGAGGACTACGACCTGGCCCAGACATTCACCGCAATGGAGAGCGGCGAGCTGACACGCATAGCGCTCCCGCTGAGCAAGTGGAACAGCATTTACTCGGAGACGTATCCGTGGCAGGACCTCAAGTTCGATGTCCGGAGCGTGACGGCGGCAGGCAAGCCTGGTTCGACCGTCCTCGGCCAGGCGATCCTGCCGCACGAAGCCGTCGACGGCTCCGTGGAGGTCACCTTCCCGAGCTCGATCGACCTGACGCGGGGCGAGCAGTACGCGCTCGTCGCCTCGACCGAGACTCCGCAGTCCCTTCCGCAGGGTTGGTGGTTCATTTTTGGGATGTATGAGTGGAAGATGCCGGCGAGCCCGTACGGTGGCGGCTCAGAGTGGCATGACTTCGACTGGGACTCGGCCACCTGGCTTGGTGGGCACTCGGACCTTGGGCTGAAGGTCTATGTCGATGACGGTCGGGACACCACTGACCCGACCATCGACCTGCGCTCGCCGGACTATGGCCAGGAGGTGCTACTTGGGTCGAGCCTGATCGCCGACTTCTCCTGCGCGGACGAAGACGGCGGCTCCGGGCTCGCGACGTGCGCTGGCGATGCCGCCGACGGCGCGGCGGTCGATACGTCGTCGGTCGGGCTCAAGCTTCACCGTGCAGGCTTCCGACAACGCGGGGAATCTTGCCTCGAAGACCAACACGCTCCGCGTGGTCTACGACTTCGCCGGGTTCTCACGGATTGACAACCCGCCTTCCCTCAACGTGGCGAGGGCCGGTTCTGCGCTCCCGGTGAAGTTCTCCCTAGGCGGAGACCAGGGTCTCGACGTACTTGCTCCGGGATATCCGAGGTCGCAGGCAATCGCCTGCAACGAAACTGCTGAGACCCCCGGCATTGAGGAAACCGTCTCGGCTGTCGCGTCCGGACTCAGCTATGACCCGGATGCCGGCCACTACGTCTACGTCTGGAGGACCGACAAGGCGTGGGCGGGCACCTGCCGGCAGCTCGTGGTGAAGCTTGCCGACGGGTACTCGCGCCGAGCGAACTTCTCGCTTCGGTAGGGCATGAGCATGGGCCGATGACCTTCGTGCCCGCAAAGCGGAACTGCCGCCCAACGAGGGCCTGAGAAAACCCCGCTCAGGCGGGGTTTTTTGTTCGATGCCGCCGAACCCTCAATCGGCCGCGCCCTTGGGCTGCACGATCCGCATGTGGTTGCCGAACGGGTCGCGGAGACCGCAGTCGATGCCGTAGTCGCGCTCGGTGGGCTCCTCGGTGAACTCGACGCCCTTCGCGACCAGCTCCTCATAGGTCTTGTAGATGTCGTCGACCGCGAAGATGCCGGCCATTCCCATCGCGCCCTTGGTCACCAGTTCTCGGACCTGCTCGGCCGTCGCATCGTCGTGGGCCGGCGGGCCGGGCTTCTCCAGCAGGAGCTGGTGCTCCGGCTGTCCCGGGACATTCACCGTCAACCAGCGCATGAAGCCCAGGTCGGCGTCGGTGTTCACCTCGAGGCCGAGCTTCCCGACGTAGAAGTCGAGCGCCTCGTCCTGATCGAGGACGTAAACCTGTGAGTGTGTGATTTGTTTGAGCATGCGGGGAGGCTAATCCTCCGACGCCACCGCCGCTTCTCCAAAACTGCTCGGTCGCGTCCAAGCCTTCGCGAAGCAGGCCGGGACGGCGCGCAGGTCGGCGGCCCGCCACCGGTAGGTCGTTGGCGGCTCTCCGACGATGTCGGTGAATGTCCGGCCGAATGTCCCCAGGCTCGTGAAGCCCACGTCGAGGCAGATCTCGCTCACGCTGCGCCCGGTCTCCCGCAGGAGGAACATCGCTCGCTCCATGCGCCGGCGCTGCAGGTAGCGATGCGGCGTCTCGCCGAAGGTGGCGCGAAAGGTCCGGATGAAGTGCGCCTCGGAGACGCAGGCGATCCTCGCCAGGGTCGGGATGTCGAGCGGCTTCGCGTAGTCGCGGTCCATTGCGTCCCGCGCGCGCAGCATCCGGCGGTTGCACTCCTCCACGGCTCGACTCATCGAACCCTCCAGGCGGCCGGCCTAGATGACTCTGTAGACCGTATGAGTCCCGGCGAGCCCGTCGAGCTTCAGCTCGCGCTCGTTCTCGAAGTGAAGGTCCCCCGCGCTCTCGGTCAGCTGTTTCACGACGGCAGAAGCGAGGATCTCGCCGCCGCCGGCCTCGTCGGCGATGCGCGCGGCCAGGACGATGTTCTTGCCGTAGAAGTCGGCCTCCTCCTTGATCGCCTCGCCGGTATGCAGCCCGATGCGCAGGCGGATCGGGCCGTCGGGGTGCTGGCCCAGGTGCGACTCGATCCCTTGCTGGATCGCACGCGCACACTGGACGGCTCGGCGCGCGCTCGGGAACGCGATCATGAATCCGTCGCCCTGGGACTTCACCTCGAACCCCCCGTGCTGGTGCACCTGCTCGCGCACGATCGCATGGTGGGCGCGCAGGAGCTCCAGCCAGCGCACGTCCCCGACCCGTTCGTTCAGCTTCGTCGAGGCTTCGATGTCGGAGAAGAGCACGGTCACCGTGCCGTCGGGCGCGGCACCAGGCCGCAGGCTCGGGCGCTCCGAGTCCACGCTCGACGCCACTTCTTCGACGGAGGTCTGAGCATCGGGCGGCCGCCTGGATCCCGCGCCCGATCAGCGGCGCTCCGTGGGCTGCGAGGGCGATTCCCCACCCGAGGAGCGGCCAGACGGGCCAGAAATACCCGCCGCCACTGGCCGCCCAGATGCCGATCAGGAACACGTTGACCAGCACGTAAAGCGTCAGGTGGGTCTTGAAGCTTCGCGAGAGCACGTGTAACAACTACCAGTTCGTGTCCCGACAACCCCCTCACATAAGGAGAGATCAATGATCAGCAAGCTCGACTTCGTCGGCATCCCGTCCGAGGACGCGCAGCGTTCACGACAGTTCTACGTCGAGACTCTCGGCCTACGAGGCGACGACAACGCCGAGTCCGAGGTGTGGGCCGGCGACACGTGCTTCGCCATCTGGGAGCCGAAGCGATTCGGGATGGAGTTCGCCCCTCAGAAGAACGCTCATCCCGCCCTGCACGTGGACGACGTCGCCGCGGCTCGCGCCGACCTCGAGGGCAAGGGCGTCGAGTTCGCCGGCGACATCCTGGACACGGGGGTCTGCCACATGGCGTTCTTCACCGACCCGGATGGGAACGACCTGATGCTGCATCACCGCTACGCGGACTGACGGGCTCAGCCTCCATTTCCAGCCCATCCATTCCCATCCCATCCATCGCCTCCATGGAGTCGGGCGAGCCGGGGATCGTGAGCGCGGGAACGTCCGCGGGTGCGAACGCGACCGCGATCGCAAGCACCGCCAGCAGCGCCGCGATCCCGCGGTTGGTGATCGCCCTCCAGGGCAGGAGCTTCTCGGCAGCGATCACCGCGGCGATCACGACCATCCACGCCACGTTCATCAGCCCGATCGCGACCAGCGCCGCCATCAGCGCCCAGCAGCAGCCGATGCAGAACACGCCGTGCCGGAATCCCGTCCGCAGCGCCCCCACGCCACCGGGCTGCCAGTGCTGGACAAGCATCGCGGGGCTGCGGCACTGGCGCAGACAGCTGTCCTTCAGGGGGCTCAGCTGGTAGAGGGCCGCGCCCAGGATCACCGCGCCCGCGACGTAGGGCCCCAGCTCATCCCAGGCGAGGAAGCCGGGATCCAGCTCGCGCACGCCCTCGACGATCGCGTAGCCGAGCAAACCGGCGCCGGCCCACGCGAGCAGATAGCCGGCGACGAAGACCGCCGTCGCGCCGGTCAGGGCGGCCCGCCCCCGGCCACGATGCCGGTCCTCGATCCGCGCATAGCCGAACACCATCGGCGCAAGCGACGGAAGCATCATCGCGGCCATCATCGTCACCCAGGCACCGGCGAACCAGCCAAGCCCGCCGAGGTCGGTTCCAGGGCCCGCGTCCATGCCGGCCATGCGGTCGCCGGTCAGCACCCAGGCCGCTCCCGCGAGCACGACCAGCGACGCGAGCATCGCGATGTCGATCGGCCTGGGCCGGGCGGCAGCACGGCGAAGCAGCGCGGACTCCATCATGCCCCCGGCGGATATTCGTCGTGGCGGCGCATCCAGAGATCGCCGGCCTCGTTGCGTCCCTTCGGAGCCCGGTCGAGCAGCGGGTAGTAATACATCAGGAATTCCACGCCGCGCGCGTAGGCGGAGTAGGTGTGGAAGACGGCGTCGTCCTCGAGCGCGAACGCGCTCATGCCCGGCCCCTCGGCCGTGTACCCCGCCACGTCCGTCCCCGTCGCGGCCGCCAGCTCGACGAGTGGGCCGCTGTCGACCTCCAGCAGCGGCGCCGGATCGAACGAGCGGTAGTTGTATTCGACGCTTTCGGGCTGCTGGTCGCTCCGTGAACGAGACCCCGTAGTCGAAGTTGAAGTCACTGCCCGACGACGACACCCACGGGAACCTCCATCCCATCCGCCGCTTGTAGGCCTGCAGCTTCTCGAGCGGGGCGCGCGAAATGGCGAGAAACGTCACGTCGTGGTTGTTGAGGTGCGGAAGGAGGCCGTCGAACGCGTCCGCCATCGACGAGCAGGTCGGGCAGCCCCCCTTGGTGTACTCCGGACCGAACATGAAGTGGTAGACCACCAGCTGCGAGCGCCCGTCGAAGAGGTCTGCCAGCGTCTTCGTCCCTTCGTCGGTGTCGAACGTGTAGTCCTCGTCGATTCGGACCCACGGCAGCTCCAGGCGCTCACGCGCGAGCTCGTCGCTGCGGCGCGTCAGCTCCTTCTCGCGCTCCAGCAGCTCCTTCCGGGCCGCGAGCCACTCCTCGCGGGTGCCGACCTTGTGTTGCGTCATGGCCTTTCCTCCTCGATCGCGACCGACCGTACTAGAGACTGGTCAAAATCCCGAAACTCATCGCAGTCCGAAGGGCCATATCCCCCGACTGCGTCATGGGCCGCACGGACCTGCTCACATTCGCACGATGAGGCGTTGCGCTCACCTGGCGGCCGCGGCGGCGGCCGTGTTGCTCCTCGGCGCCGCGCCGGCGAGCGCGTCACGATCGATGTGGTCGATGTTCGAGGATCACAACGCGCTGGTGCGGACCACGCCCGCGAAGCGCCAGGCGATGCTCGGGGAGCTGAAGAACCGGATGGGCGCCGACACCCTGCGGATCGAGGTGAAGTGGAACGAGGTCGCGCCCAACCCGAGCGCGCGCACCAAGCCGAACTTCGAGGCCACCGATCCGGGGGCGTACCAGGGCGCCCCGAACGGATACCCGGGCTTCGGCCCCTACGACGACCTCGTCCGGCGCGCTGACGGGCTCGGCTTCCGCATCGTGATCACGATCACTGGTGACGCCCCACGTTGGGCGACGGCCGGGAGCTCGACGACCGCGAACTGGAAGGTGAATGCGGGCGAGTACGGGCGGTTCGCCGCGGCGGTCGCGAAGCGCTACTCCGGCACGTTCGCGAGCCTGCCCGCAGTGCGGTACTTCACGCTCTGGAACGAGCCCAACCACCGCAACTTCCTGAAGCCGATGTCGAGCGCCCCGCGCCTGTACCGCAACATGGTCAACCAGGCGCTGCCCGAGGTGCGCCGGAACGGTCGCAGCGGAGTGCGCATCTTCGTCGGCGAGCTGGCACCGGTCGGGCGCGCCCCGGTCGCGACGGGCCCGACGGCGTTCCTGCGCCGCTGGCTATGCCTGAACACGCGGCTCAGGCGCACGAGCAGCGGCTCCGGCTGCCGGAGCTTCAAGCAAATCAAGGCGGACGCCTTCGCGCATCATCCCTACGGCCCCACCGCCCGGGTGCCGAGAGGGCGCGACGTGATCAACATGCTCGCGATCCGCAGGCTCGGCTACTACCTCGACAGGGCCCGCGCCGCGAAGCGCTTCAGCCGCCGCCTATCGATCTACAACACCGAGTTCGGCCTGCAGAGCAACCCTCCGGACCGACTCGTGAGCACGACCCTCTCGCGGCAGGCTGCGCTCATCAACGAGAAGGAGGAGTACGCCTACCGCTATTGGCGGCTGAAGAGCCACTCGCAGTACCTGATGTACGACGATCCGGCCCGGTCGGGCCCGCTCGACGTCAAGTGGTCGGGCTTCCAGACAGGGCTGAGGTTCGCGAGCGGTCGCGCCAAGCCGTCGTTCAACGCGTACCGATTCCCGATCGTCGTGAAGCGACGCGGACGCGGAGTGCGCATCTGGGGACGAGTGCGGCCGGGATCGGGCCGGCGGTACGTGCGCGTGCAGCGCAGAGGCGGGAACCTCGGTCCCCGGATCAGGACCAACTGGGGGGGATATTTCGGCAAGTCATTCAGCCGCTCCGGCCACTTCCGGTTCAGGGCATATGACCGGAACCGCAGATACATGGGCACCAGCCGGACCGCGAGCCCGATCGGATGACCTCTGTGCTCGCGCGCGGACGTAACATGACCTCGCGATATGGAGAGGCGTGCACAAGATGCCTGAATTCGAGATCGAAGCGCTCCGGCGGATCTACGACGCGCTGGCGCGGTGGGACGTGGACGAGTTCGCCAACGACGTCACGCACGACTTCGAGCTCGTCCTGCCGAAGACGGTCCCCTGGGGCGGAACCCGCCACGGCCGGGACGGCGTGGAGGCATACGCCGCCATCTTCCGGGATCACGTCGAGGGTCAGTGGGCGGACCCGGATGACTTCATCGAGGCGGGTGACCTGATCGTCGTGCTCGGGCGCCTGCGCGGGCGCGCAAGGGCCACCGGCGAGGAATACGAGGTGGACTTCGCGCACGTCTGGACGCTGTCCGACGGTATGCCCTCGCGGTGTCGCAGCTACTTCGACACGGCGCCGATCATGGCCGTGCTGAGCGACGATCAGTCCTGAAGTCGCGGGCGCAGCTCGGCCCACGCCTGGAAGAAGCGCTCCGGGTCGCCCACCTGCACGACCGCGACATGGTCGAATGTTGCATCTGTCCATTGGCGGATCGCCTCGGCGTGGCGATCGAGGTCGGGGCCGCAGGGGATCATCTCGGCGACGTCCTCCTCGCGGACGTGCGCGGTGGCGGCCTCGAAGTTGCCCGGGTTGGCCAGCTCCGCCATCACCTTCCATCCCGGCGCTGCAAAGCGAAAGCGCTCATGTGCGAGGCGTCTTGCACGCGCCTCGTCGTCGTCGAGGGAGACCGCGATCTGCCCGTACTTCGGCCGATCGCCTCCCGTCGCGGCGTCGAAGTCGCGCGTCAGCTCCGCCAGCGGCTGAGTCGCGATCATCCCTCCGCCGGCCCGCGCCGCGAGGGCGATCGACTGCGCACCGCTGGCCGCGATGTGGATCGGGGGCGGCTCGTCGGGAAGGGTGAAGACGCGGGCGCGATCGGCGGTGAAGTGCTTGCCCTCGTGGGAGTGGAAGCCCCCCGCCCACAGCGAGCGCATGATGTCGATCGCCTCCTCCAGCATCTCGTGGCGCACGCGCGGCGGCGGCCACCCGCGGCCGACCACGTGCTCGTTCAGGTTCTCTCCCCCACCCAGACCGAGGTGGAAGCGACCGCCGCTCATCGCCGCCACGGTGGCGGCCTTCTGGGCCACGATCACCGGGTGGTAGCGGATCGTGGGGCAGGTCACCAGCGAGACGAGCTCGACGTCGCGCGTCTGCGCCGCGAGTGCGCCCAGCACGCTCCACGCATACGGGCTGTGGTCGTGTGAGTACAGCCAGGGATGGATGTGGTCGGAGATCGTGAGGAAGTCGAAGCCGGCCTCCTCCGCCCGCGCCGCCTGCTCGAGCAGATCGTTCGGGTGGTACAGCTCGCACATCAGGCTGTAGCCGTATTGGGTCATGTGACCTCCCCTCGACTGGTGCTCGAAGAGCCTAGTTCACCTCGGATTCGTCCTCCGCCATGCGGGAGGGACGATCCGCTCCACCTTCGATCCCCGCGCGATCAGGATCTCGCTGACCAGCTCGGGCGGAAAGAGCCCATGATCCACGACTCCGGGCGTCGCTTCCAGGCGCGCGGCCAGCGCGGCCGCGTCCCCGATCCCACCGTGGTAGTCGGCGATCAGTCCGCCGTCCGGACTCGGAGGCGCATCGCGAAGCACCGCATGTTCGAGCCGGCGCAGTGTCGCGGCCACGCCGAAGGAGACCAGCTCCAGCGGGACCGGCGGAGACAGAACGGGGACCAGCTTTTCAGACGAGGCGATCACGACGAAGCGCTCAGCGGCACCGGCGACGATCTTCTCGCGCGTGTGGGCTCCGCCGCCCGCCCTTCACGAGCCATCCGGCCGGATCGATCTGATCGGCGCCGTCGATGGCGATGTCGAGCCGGTCGAGCCGGTCGAACGACTCCACCGCAATGCCGAGCCCGCGGGCGGCCTGCTCCGTCGCGGGCGAGGTGGCGACGCAGCGCAATCGGAGCCGCCTGCGCGCGAGCGCGCGCAACAGGTGGCCGACGGTGGAGCCCGTTCCGAGCCCGACGATCGAGCCGTCCTCGACGAGCGCGGCCGCGGCCTCGGCGGCGGCCCGCTTCTCGTACTCTACGTCCGGCGCGGTCAACGGGCGGGACTCTAGAGATCGGCACCTGAATGACGGCCTCAGCGGACAGAGAGCTCGACCGGCTGTGCATCAACACGGTTCGGACGCTGTCGATCGATGCGGTCCAGGCGGCAAGCTCCGGCCACCCGGGGACGCCGATGGGGATGGCGCCGGTCGCCTACGAGCTCTGGCAGCGGTTCCTGCGGTTCGACCCCGAGGACCCGATCTGGCCCAACCGCGACCGGTTCGTGCTGTCCGTGGGACACGCCTCGATGCTGCTCTACTCGCTGCTGCATCTCGCGCGCGTGAAGGCAGTCGACCCGGCCTACGAGACGCTCGGCGAGCTATCCGTGAAGATCGACGACATCGAGCACTTCCGCCAGCTCGACTCCAAGGCGGCCGGCCACCCGGAGTACCGCTGGACGTCCGGCGTCGAGACCACGACCGGCCCCCTCGGCCAGGGTGTCGGGACCTCAGTCGGGATGTCGATCGCGGGGCGCTGGCTCGCGGCGCATTTCAACCGCCCTGGCTTCGAGCTGTTCGACTACGACGTGTACGTGCTCGCCGGCGACGGCGACCTGATGGAGGGAGTCTCTTACGAGGCGGCTTCGATCGCGGGCCACCTGGGGCTGTCGAACCTGTGCTGGATCTATGACGACAATCGCGTCACGATCGACGGCAGCACGGAGCTGACCTTCAGCGACGACGTGGCTGCCCGCTTCAGCGCCCAGGGCTGGAACGTCATGCACCTCGGCGATGCGAACGACCTCGACTCCCTCGACATCGCCTTCGATGCATTCAAACGTGAGGAAGAGCGGCCGACGCTGATCGTGGTCGACAGCCACATCGGCTACGGCGCCCCCGGCGTCCAGGACACGGCCAAGGCGCACGGCGAGCCGCTCGGGGAGGATGAGGTGCGCCTCGCAAAGCACAGCTACGGCTGGCCCGAGGACGCTCAGTTCCTGATTCCCGACGGTGTCGTGGAGCACTTCGCCGAGGGGATCGGCGCACGTGGGCGCGCGCTCCGGGATGCCTGGGAGCAGCTCTTCGAGCGCTATCGCGCCCAGCACCCCGAGCTTGCGGACGATCTCGAGCGCATGCAGCGTCGTGAGCTGCCGGAGGGCTGGGACCGCGACATTCCGCGTTTCCCGGCGGACGAGAAAGCGGTGGCGACCCGCTCGGCGTCGGGGCAGGCGCTGAACGCCGTTGCGCGCAAAGTTCCCTGGCTCGTCGGCGGCGCGGCGGACCTGACCGGGTCCACGGCAACCGGACTCTATGAGGAGGCAGGCGTCTTCACGGCCGCCGACCCCGGCGGCCGCTTCCTCCACTTCGGGGTCCGCGAGCACGGCATGGCGGCCGTGGTGAACGGGCTGTCGCTCTCGAAGCTGCGTCCCTACGGCGCCACGTACCTGATCTTCTCGGACTACGCCAAGGAACCGATCCGTCTCAGCGCGCTGATGGAGATCCCGGCGATCTGGATCTTCACGCACGATTCGATCGGCCTCGGGGAGGACGGCCCGACGCATCAACCCGTCGAGCAGCTTGCGGCCCTGCGGGCGACCCCGGGCCTGGTCACGATCCGGCCCTGCGACGCCAACGAGGCGACTGAGGCATGGCGAGTGCTGATGCGGCTGAACCACTCCCCGGCGGCGCTCGTCCTGACCCGCCAGGCGGTCCCGGTCCTCGACCGCGACCGATACGCCGCGGCGTCCGGCCTCGAGCGTGGCGCCTACGTGCTCGCAGATCCCGGCGAAGGCGAGCCGGAGCTGATCCTGATCGGTACGGGGAGCGAGGTGTCGCTGTGCGTTGCCGCATACGAGCAACTCACGGCCGCCGGCGAGAAGGTGCGCGTGGTCAGCATGCCGTCCTGGGAGCTGTTCGACCAGCAGCCGCCGGAATACAGGAACCAGGTGCTGCCCCCGGGCGTGGTCGCGCGCGTATCCGTCGAGCAGGCCTCGACGTTCGGGTGGGAGCGCTTCGTCGGCGCCGGCGGAGCGATGATCGGGATGCACACCTTCGGCGCATCCGCGCCCCTGAAGGACCTGCAGCGGAAGTTCGGGTTCACACCCGACGCGATCGTCGCCACCGCCCGGCAACAACTCGAGCTGCACCGCGGTGTGGAAGCACGATGACGGTCACCGGGGCCGCCACCGCGAACCCGCTCCTCGAGCTGCTCGGTCTGGGCCAGAGCGTCTGGTACGACTACATCCGCCGCAGCTTGATCACTTCCGGAGAGCTCGCGCGGCTGATCGCCGAGGACGGCCTGCGCGGCATCACCTCGAACCCCTCCATCTGGGAAAAGGCGATCGCCGGCTCGACCGACTACGCCGAGGCGCTCGAGGCGCTGCGACGTGAGGGCGAGACCGACCCGAAGGCGGCCTACGAGCGGCTCGCAATCCAGGACATCCGCGACGCCGCCGACGCGTTCCGGCCGGTGTACGAGCAGACGGACCGCCGCGACGGGTTCGTCTCGATCGAGGTGTCGCCTGACCTCGCCCACGACACGCAGGGAACGATCGCCGAGGCCGAGCGGCTGTGGAGAGCGATCGACCGCGACAACGTGATGGTCAAGGTGCCGGCGACGCAGGAGGGCATCCCCGCGATCCGAGAGCTGATCGGCCGCGGCGTCAACGTGAACATCACGCTGCTGTTCGCGATCCCGGTCTACGAGCAGGTGATCGACGCTTACATGACTGGACTGGAGACGCTTGTGGCGAGCGGCGGCGACGTGGCCCGCATCGCATCCGTTGCGAGCTTCTTCGTCAGCCGGATCGACACGATCGCGGACGCAAAGCTCGACGAGGTCGGCGGGGAGGGCGCGCGCGAGCTACAGGGAAAGGTCGCGATCGCGAACGCAAAGCTCGCCTACCAGCGCTTCAAGACAAGCATCGCCGGCGAGCGCTGGACGGCGCTTGCGGCGCAGGGAGCCGGCGTGCAGCGGCTGCTGTGGGCGAGCACGAGCACGAAGAACCCTCGCTACCGCGACCTCATGTACGTGGAGGAGCTGATCGGGCCCGACACCGTCGATACCGTGCCGCCGGCAACGTTCGAGGCCTTCCGCCGGCACGGCCGTCCGCGTGCGAGCCTCGAGGAGGACGTCGCGGGGGCGCGGGACACGCTCGCCGCCCTCGACGAGCTGGGGATCTCGCTCGAGGACATCACCGACAGGCTGACCGCGGACGGCGTGGACCTCTTCGCCCAGGCCTTCCAGAAGCTGATCACGGCGATCGCCGCCGAGCTGGAGCAACCCGCGGCCGGTGCGCCCTCCCAGCGCGCGAGCCTCCCGCCCGACATCGAGACCGAGGTCCGCGACACGATCGGCGACTGGCAGTCAGGGGCCAAGGTGAAGCGCCTGTGGGCCGGCGACCGCACGCTGTGGACAGGGGCCGACGAGTCGGACTGGCTCGGCTGGCTCCACGTCGCCGAGGACCAGCTCGCGCATTCCGAACGGCTCGACCGGATCGGGCGGGACATCGCCGGGGCGGGCTTCGAGCACGTGCTGCTGCTCGGCATGGGTGGCTCGAGCCTCTGTCCGGAGCTGCTGTCGCTGTCGTTCCCACGCGGCAAGGGTCATCCGGAGCTGCGCATCCTCGACTCCACCGACCCGGCGCAGGTGAGCGCGCGCGAGCACGAGCTCGACCTCGCCCGCACCGTCTTCATCGTCTCCAGCAAATCCGGGACGACCCTCGAGCCGGACATCTTCGAGCGGTACTTCTTCGAGCGCATGCGGGACGCGGTCGGCGCCGAGGAGGCCCCGAAACGCTTCATCGCGATCACCGACCCCGGCTCCAAGCTCGAGCAACTGGCTGAGGAGCAGGGCTTTCGCCACGTCGCCCACGGCCTCGCGTCGATCGGCGGGCGGTACTCCGCCCTGTCGGACTTCGGCATGGTGCCGGGTGCCGTGATGGGCCTCGACGTGCAGGCGCTGCTCGACCGTGCCGAGCGCATGGCGCACAGCTGCTCCCACTCCGTTCCGGCCGCCGACAACCCCGGGCTCGTGCTCGGGTCGATCATCGGGGTGTGCGCCCGCGGTGGACGGGACAAGCTCACCCTCGTCGCGTCGCCCGCGATCGCGGACCTGGGCGCCTGGCTCGAGCAGCTCCTGGCCGAGTCGACCGGCAAGGACGGGAGGGGCGTGATCCCGATCGATCGCGAGCCGCTCGGCTCGCCGGAGGTCTACGGCGACGACCGGCTGTTCGTCCACGTCCGGCTCTCGTCCAGCCCGGACGATGCACAGGACGCTGCCGTCGACGCGCTCGAGGATGCCGGCCACCCCGTCGTGCGGATCGAGATGGACGACCTCCATGACATCGGTGGCGAGCTCTTTCGGTGGGAGTTCGCGACAGCCGTCGCGGGCTCCGTGATCGGGATCAACCCGTTCGACCAGCCGGACGTCGAGGCGTCCAAGGTGGTAACACGCGAGCTCACGGCAGGATACGAGGAGCACGGGGAGCTGGCCGACGAGGAGCCGATCGCAACGTTCGGCGGAGTCTCCCTGTACGCGGATGAGCGCAACGCGTCCGAGCTGTCGTCCGCGGCCCGCGAAGAGACACTCGAGGGAATGCTGAAAGCCCACCTGGGCCGGATCGGGCGCGGCGACTACGCGGCGTTGCTTGCGTACGTCGAGATGACTTCCGGCCACGAGCGAGCGCTGACCGAGATCCGGCGCACGATCAGGGATCGCACGCGAGCGGCCACCTGCGTGGGCTTCGGGCCGCGTTTTCTGCACTCCACCGGGCAGGCGTACAAGGGCGGGCCCAACTCGGGCGTCTTCCTCCAGATCACGTGCGACGACGCCCGCGACCTGCCTGTGCCGGGGCGCAGGTACACCTTCGGGGTCGTCAAGGCCGCCCAGGCGCGCGGGGACTTCCAGGTCCTGGCCGAGCGCGGCCGGCGGGCGCTTCGAATCCACATCGGCGAGGACGTCGACGCCGGCCTTGCCACGATCGGCGAAGCCGTCGACCAGGCGCTGCCGCAGTGGCCGTCTTCTTGAGCGAGCGAGGAAAGGAAGGGTCATGCAGCTTGGAATGATCGGCCTGGGGCGGATGGGCGCCAACATCGTGCGGCGGCTGATGGACGGCGGCCACGAGTGCGTCGTCTACGGGCGCCGCCCGGATTCGAGGCAGGCGCTCGAGCAGGCGGGGGCGATCGGCGCCGCTTCGCTCGACGAGTTTGTCGCCAAGCTGTCGAAGCCCCGCGTGGCCTGGGTGATGGTGCCGGCCGCCGCCACGGGCGAGGTCGTGAACGACCTCGCGAGCCGCATGGAGCCGGGCGACATCATCATCGACGGCGGCAACAGCTACTACCGCGACGACATCGACCGGGCGGAGGAGCTGAAGGCCAAGCGGCATCCACTACGTCGACGTCGGGACGAGCGGCGGCGTCTTCGGGCTCGAGCGCGGCTTCTGCCTGATGATCGGGGGCGAGCCCGCACCGGTCGAGCATCTCGATCCGCTGTTCAAGACCATCGCCCCGGGCATCGGGGGCGAGACGCCGGACGCCCGGCCGCAGCGGAGGGCCGTCTCCGGCCGAGCACGGCTATCTCCACTGCGGGCCCGTCGGCGCCGGCCACTTCGTGAAGATGGTTCACAACGGGATCGAGTACGGCATCATGGCCTCGTACGCCGAGGGGTTCAACGTCCTGCGGCACGCGAACGTCGGCAAGCGGGACGGTCGGTGCCGAGGATGCGGAGACGGCGCCGCTGCGTGACCCGCGTTACTACCAGTACGACCTCGACCTCCCCCAGATCGCCGAGGTCTGGAGGCGTGGAAGCGTGGTGGCGTCATGGTTGCTCGACCTGACCGCCGGCGGCGCTGGCGAAGTCACCGGACCTGGAGGAGTTCAGCGGAAGGGTGTCGGACTCCGGTGAGGGACGCTGGACCATCCACGCCGCGGTCGATACCGGCGTCCCCGCAAGCGTGTTGTCCGCTGCGCTCTACGAGCGCTTCAGCTCGCGCGGCGAGGCCGGCTTCGCCGACCAGCTCCTGTCGGCGCTGAGATCGGAGTTCGGCGGTCATGCCGAGAAGCCGGCCGGACTGACATGGCCACCGCCGCGACCGGGCGCCGCAGCCCGCGACCGCCCGCCGCGGCGCCGACTCCCCGACGACTGCGTGATCGTGATCTTCGGAGCCAACGGCGACCTCGCGCGGCGCAAGCTCCTGCCGGGCCTGTTCCATCTCCAGCAGGCGGGCCTGATGCCGGACGGCTTCCGGATCGTCGGTTGCTCGCGCACGGAGCTGTCCGACGAGGAGTTCCGCTCCGTGGCGCGGTCGGCCGTCGAGGAGTTCGGGCGCATGCCCCCGGATGAAGAGCATTGGGAGCCGTTCGCGAGGCTCCTCTCCTATGTCGGAACCGCCGACGGTCTCGATCGACTGGCGAAAACCGTCACCGACGCGCAGCGCCAGATCGGCGGCAGGCCGCGGGTGCTGCACTACCTGTCGGTACCACCGTCCGCGTCGGCCGGCGTCGTCACGGAGCTCCGGACAACCGGCCTGAACGCGGACGCGCGGGTGATCATGGAGAAGCCGTTCGGCACGGACCTTGCATCCGCGCGAGCGCTGAACGCGACGCTCCTGACGGCGTTCGACGAATCCCAGATCTTCCGCATCGACCATTTCCTCGGCAAGGAGGCGGTCCAGAACATCCTCGCGCTGCGGTTCGCGAACGGGCTGTTCGAGCCGGTCTGGAACCGCAACCACATCGACCACGTCCAGATCGACGTTCCGGAGACGCTCTCGATCGGCACTCGCGCCGCGTTCTACGAGGGCACGGGCGCCTATCGCGACATGGTCGTGACGCACCTCTTCCAGGTGCTCGGCTTCGTCGCCATGGAGCCCCCCACCGCGCTCGAGCGCGAAGACGCTGGCGGCCGAGAAGGTCGAAGGTCTTCGACGCGATGCCGCTGCTGCGACCTTCGGACGTGGTGCGAGGTCAGTACGAGGGTTACCGCGACGAGAAGGGCGTCGCAGCCCGATTCGGAGACCGAGACGTTCGTCGCGGTGCGGGCCGCAGGTGGACAACTGGCGCTGGGCCGGGGTTCCCTTCTTCCTGCGGACCGGAAAGCGCCTTGCCGAGAGCCGCCAGGCGCATCACGCTCGCGTTCAACCAGCCGCCGCGACGCATGTTCCCGCTCGACGCGCGTTTCACGGCCGAGTCGTTCGGCTGCGACCACCTCACGTTCGAGCTCGGCGACCCCGGCAGCATCTCGGTGAACTTCCTGGCGAAGGTGCCCGGTCCCAAGTTGGAGCTCGGCGAAGCGGAGATGGACTTCAGCTACGCAAGCGCCTTCGGGGGCGACGAGCACGCGCTCGAGCCCTACGAGCGACTCATCCACGACGTGATGATCGGCGACCGGACGCTGTTCACGACCTCGGAAGGAATCGAACGGCTCTGGGAGGTCTCGGCGCCCGTGCTCGAGAGCCCGCCGCCGGTGATGCCCTACGAGCCCGGCTCCTGGGGCCCCGAGGCGATCGACGAACTGATCGCCCCGCGCCGCTGGCACCTCCCCGCGCATTGAGATGCGCGCGGTCCTCTTCGACGTGGACGGAACGCTGATCTCGAGCGGAGGCGCGGGCGCCGAGTCGTGGCGGATGGCCTTCGACGAGCTGTACGGCGTGCCGGCCGACATCGACAAGTACACGGACGGGGGAATGACCGAGCCGGAGGTCGCCACGCATCACGTTCCGGAACGTGCTCGGCCGCGATCCGAGCGACGACGAGCGCGCACGCCTGATGTCGACGCGCATGCACCACCTGCGGCAGACCGTGGCGGAGTCGAAGGCTTCCGCGTGCTGCCGGGCGTCCGGGCGACGCTCGACCGGCTCGCAGCAGCGGGCTGCCTGCTCGGTGTCACGACCGGCGGCATGGAGGAGGCGGCGCGTATCAAGCTCGCGCGCGCGAACCTCGGCCACTACTTTCTCCTTCGGCGGCTTCGGCTCGGACTCCGGCGACAGGATCGAGCTCACGCGCCGGGCGATCGAGCGCGGGAGTGTGCTGCTCGGCGAGCCGCTTGACCCGCGCCAGGTTCTCGTCGTGGGCGACACGCCCCATGACGTAGAGGCCGCGCATGGCGCCGGCGCCGTCGCGGTGGGCGTCGCCACCGGACACTTCGACGCGAAGGCAGCTGCGCGATGCCGGCGCGGACCATGTCCTGGGCTCACTCGAGGAGACGCTTCCGCTTTCGCACGCGGGGGTAACGCAGTGACGGACACGCTCTGCTCGAGGACCCGGTTGCGGAGGCCGCCGACCGGCTCGCCGCCGCGGCAGGCGCGGGCGGAGCAGATCGCGCTCACCGGCGGCTCGACGCCACGGCTCGCCTACGAGCGCCTGGCCGCGATGGATGTCGACTGGTCCGATGCACGCTGTGGTTCGGCGATGAGCGCTGCGTGCCTCCAGACGACGAGCGCTCCAACTTCGGAATGGTGCGCGATGCCCTGTTGGATCGGCTGCCGGGCAACGCTCCGGACGTGCGGCGGATCCCCGGCGAGCTGGGGCCGGACGCGGGCGCGGCGGCGTACGAGACGCGAGCTGCGCGCAGCCTTCGGGGAAGGAATTCCTCGCTTCGATCTAATGCTGCTCGGCCTCGGCCCTGACGGGCACTGTGCGTCTCTCTTCCCCGGTGATCCCGCGCTCGAGGAGCGCGAGCGGTTGGCGGTGGGCGTCGCACGAGCCGGGCCTGCGCCGTGGGTTCCGCGCGTGACCCTGACCCTTCCCGTTCTCAACGCCGCGCGTCACGTGTTGTTCCTCGTCATGGGCGCGGACAAGGCCGCGGCTACCGCGCGAGCCTTCGGGGGCGGGCCCGATCGCAGCGTCCCCGCCAGCCTCGTCGCGCCCACCGACGGGACGCTGACCGTGCTGATCGACCGCTCCGCGCGCGGCGCGGCTCCCGATCAGCCGCTCGATCACCTCGGGCGTGAGCTCCTCGAGCGACGCCAGCACGCGCGCAGCCTTGGCGAGCGCCTCCCGTCCGGGAGCAAACTCTCGGTTCGGGATCGCGATCACGCGCATCCCGGCGGCAGCGCCGGAGAGGATGCCGTTGTGCGAGTCCTCGATCGCGGCACAACGGGCCGGCTGAATTTCGAGGCGGCGGGCTGCCTCGAGATAGACGTCCGGCGCGGGCTTGCCACGCGCCACCTCCTCGGACGACACCGTCGCCCGGAAATAGCCGAGCGAGGTGTGCGACCTCCAGCACCAGGTCGATCAACTCGCGGTTCGACGACGATGCCAGCGCGAGCGGCCAGCGCGCGGCCACGCTCTCCACGACTTCATGAGCACCCGGCACGAGCGGCAGCCGTTCCCGGTACAGGAGAGCCAGGCGCCGAGCCACCTCCGCTGAGATCTGCGCCGGCGGCATGTCCACGCCGAGCTCGTCGTGGATGTAGCGAGACCACTCCACGGAGCTCATGCCCATCATGTCCCGCTGGGTGTGATCGTGCCAGCGGCCGCCGCGTTCCAGCACGAACTCCCTGCGCACCTCGGCCCAGGCGGACTCGGAATCGATCAGCACGCCATCGAGGTCGAAGATCACCGCCTCGATCAAGTTCGCCGTTCCGGCGCGCGCCCGGATGGCTGCGCCGGCGCGGGCAGCTGCGGCGCCGGCGGAATCGGTCGCTCGGTGGGCGCGCCGGGCGCCAGCTTCATCCGCTGACCCCAGTGTGAGACCTCGAGCTTCGAATCGCCCTCCCGCAGCGTGTACGTGGCCACGCCGGTCGTGACCTCCACGCGCAGGCGCCGGCCGCGCAGCCCGACCTGGAAGGCCAGTCGCTCGATTCCGTTCGGCAGTCGCGGTGCGAAGGAGACCTCCCCGTCCCAGTCGCGCATGCCTCCGAAACCCGCGATGGCGGCCACCAACGCTCCGCCCTGCGAGGCGACGTGCACCCCGTCGCGCACGTTGTGGTCGAGGTCGCGCAGGTCTATGAGCGCGGCCTCCGCCAGGTAGTCGTAGGCCAGGTCGAGGTGGCCGACCTCGGCCGCCACCACCGACTGGATGCACGCCGACAGCGACGAGTCGCGCACCGTCAATGCCTCGTAGTACTCGAAGTCGCGCCGCTTCTCCTCCGCAGTGAAGGCATCACCACGCCGGAAGAGCGCAAGCACGAGGTCCGCCTGCTTGACCACCTGCCGGCGATACAGGGTCGAGGTACGGGTGGGTGAGGAGCAGCGGGTAGTCCTCGGCCGTGTTCGTATCGAAGTCCCAGCGTTCGTGGGCGGTGAAGTCCTGGTCCTGCGGGTGTACGCCGAGCCGCTCGTCGTAGGGCACGTACATGCCCTGGGCCGCTTTCTGCCATGCCGCGATCTCGCTCCCCTCCACCTCCAGCCGGCGCGCGCAATCCGGGCCGCGCTCGGCAGCGTCGGCGGCCGCGCGCAGGTTTGCCTGTGCCATCAGGTTCGTGTAGACGTTGTTGTCCACCAGTGCCGAGTACTCGTCGGGCCCGGTGACACCGTCGATGCGGAAACGGCCGTCGTGACCGTGGTAACCGAGGCTCATCCAAAGGCGCGCGGTCTCGATCAGGAGCTCGGTCCCGTAGTCACGCTCGAAGTCCTCGTCGCCGGTCGCGAGCACGTATCGGCGGACGGCGTCCGCGATGTCCGCGTTCACGTGAAATGCGGCCGTGCCGGCGGGCCAGTACCCGGAGCACTCCTCGCCGTGGATCGTGCGCCACGGGAACGCAGCTCCCCGCAGCCCCAGCTCGGCGGCCCGCTCGACGGGCCAGGTCGAGCGTCGTGTGGCGCCAGATCAGCGCGTCGCGTGCCAGCTCGGGCCGCGTGTAGGTGAGCGTCGGCAGCACGAAGCGTCTCGGTGTCCCAGAAGGCGTGGCCGTCGTAGCCGGGGCCGGTCAGGCCCTTGGCGGCGATCGCACGGGTCTCCGCGCGGGCGAGGCCTGCAGGACGTTGAAGAGCGCGAACCGCAGCGCCTGCTGGATCTCCACGTCGCCCTCGAGCTCGACGTCGGCCACCGCCCAGTAGTCGTCCAGGTACTGCCGCTGGGACGCCGCGAGCCCGTCGAAGCCCTCGGCGACCGAGTACTCGAGGCTCGCATCGACCTGATCGCGCAGCCATTCGATCGACTCCTGCGAGGACCAGTGGTAGGCGAGCAGCTTCACCACGCGCAGCGGCCGGCCGGGAGTCAGCTGCGCCGAGATGGTGACGCGGCCCAGGTCGTCCTCGCTCTCGGTCCGCAGCTCCGGTTCATGCTCGGTGTCGATCACGTGCTCCATGCCCGCCGCCAGGGAGAGACCACTCGCGCGCGTGGTGTGGGCCAGCACCACCCGCAGGCCGTCGTGCACCGAGAGCCGGCTCGCCAGCACCTCGCCCAGGTCCGCCGCCACGCGTGGATCGCCCGCGCTCCCAGCTCTCCGTCTCGTTGGCGAGCAGATTCGATTGCAGCGCCACGCGCATCGGGGCGCCGATCGCCTCCACCTCGTACGAGATCGCGGCCACGCTCCGCGCCCGGAACGACACCAGCCGCCGGCTCGTCACTCGCACGGCCCGTCCCGCCTGTGATGTCCACTCGACGTCTCGTTCCAAGATGCCGGTGCGCAGGTCGAGCACGCGCTCGTGACTTTCCAGCGTGCCCCGATGCACGTCGAGGGGCTCGTCCTCCACCAGCAGCCTGATCAGCTTGCCGTCCGTCACGTTCACGATCGTCTGGCCGTCTTCGGGGAAGCCATAGCCGTGCTCGCCGTAGCTCAGCGGGTACGACTCGTAGAAGCCCCCCAGGTACGTGCCGCTGAGCGCGCGCGGCTCGCCTTCGTCGAGATTGCCGCGCAGCCCCAGATGCCCGTTCGCAAGCGCGAAGATCGACTCGCTCTGGGCCAGCATGTCGAGGTCGAGCTCCTGCTCACGCACGACCCACGGCTCGGCGGGGTAGGCGTGATGGGCGATCACGGTGACGAAACCAGCTCGGCGAGATCGCGCACCACCACGTCCGCCCCGTGCTCGCGCAGAGCCTCCGCGTGGCCGGAGCGATCGACCCCGACGACGTAGCCGAACCGTCCGGCGCGACCGGCCTCGACACCCGCGAGCGCGTCTTCGAACACCGCGGCGTGCTCGTGCGCCGCCCCAAGCAGGCGCGCGGCGGCGAGGTAGGCGTCCGGCGCGGGCTTGCCCCTGAGATGCTCGCGTTCGACGACCGTCCCATCGATGCGCGCCTCGAACAGGTCCTCGATCCCGGCCGCCTCGAGCACCTCCCGGCAGTGCGCGCTGGAGGAGACGACGGCCGTGCGGAGGCCGGCGTCGCGCGCAGCGTGGACGAAGCGCACCGATCCCGGATACGGTGCGACGCCACGCTCGCGGATCACGCGCCGGAAGATCTCCTCCTTCGCGTTGGCGAGGCCGTTCACGGTCTCTGTGCCGGGCGGGTCGGCGGGGGATCCCGCCGGCAGGTCGATGGCTCGAGAGGCGAGGAACGACCCGCGCACCCTCGAAGCGAGGTTTGCCGTCCACGTAGTCCTCGTAGTCACGCTCGAGGTCGAAGGGCCGCAGATCGTCCCCGGCATGTGAGGCGCGATCGCTCAGATATGCGTCGAACGTCTCTTTCCATGCCGCGGCGTGCACCCGCGCAGTGTCGGTCAGGACGCCGTCCATATCGAAGAGGCATGCCCGGATGGGATCCGGCAGCCGCAAGGTACGTATCCCGCTGGCCTCCATCCTCGCCGGCGATGGTACTGACGCCGGCCTTCGCCTTCGCCTTTCGCGTACGCCCTGCGGCGTAGGCGAAAGAGTCGCCCGCGGGCCGACGACAGCGGCGTTGCCCTGGTCCAGCATTCCTCACATGAGCGCGGAAGGGAGAGCCGCTGACCCCGCATCGACGTGGCGTGAGCTGAGCGGGGCGCTGGTCGCGGTCGCGGTGCTGGCGATCGGGCTGGCGGTGATCGTCGGCCTCTGGCTCGACATCTGGGCGGCTGCCGCCGTGACGGTCGGGTTTGCGCTGATCGTGATTTCGGCGCTGACGGTGTGGTCCATGCGGAGGGCGCATCCGCCCGCCGCCGGCGCTCCGCACGTAGTGCCGGTCGCCGATCAGCGGCATCGCATCCTCGTCGTCGCCGACACGCACGGGGCGGCGTCGGACTTGGCCGAGGCGCTGCTGTCGCACGCCCGCGGGCGGCCCGCCTCGGTGATCTCGGTGTTCGTCATCACGCCCGCGCTCGCGTCGAGGCTCGGGCTCCTCACTTCGGATCAGAACGGCTACGACGACGCGACGCGGCGCCTGAGCGAGGTGATCGCGACTCTCCGCGTAGCCGGCATCCAAGCAGAAGGCGAGGTGGGCCTCGAGGACCCGCTCCAGGCAGCTGACGACGGGCTCCGACGGTTCCCGGCGGACGAGATCTTGTTCGTCACGCATCGGGAGCGGCAGACGAACTGGCTCGAGGAAGGCGTGCTGGAGCTCGCCTACTCGCGCTACGACAAGCCGGTCGAGCACATCACCGTTTCATGACCCCGCCCACTCCACACCGCGGTCTCATGACCCCGCCGACTTCCTCGAAGCGCTCCGGACCCACAGTCGCGGAGGCAGCGTCACGCTGCCTGGCGTGCGGGTTGCCGATCACGAAAGGCCAGCACCTCTTCCAGTTTGGTGACCTGGAAGTGCACCTGAAGTGCGCCGTGCACCGGCGCCGCCTGCACCGAGCGGCGTGATCCCACGCCCACCGGGGCCTGCGTAACCTTCAGGGTGAGTTTCGTCCAGCCTCCAGCGATAGGAGAGATTCACCATGATCAACAAGGTCGACTTCGTCGGCGTCCCGTCCCAGGACGGGGAACGCTCACGCAGGTTCTACGTAGAGACACTCGGCCTGCGACCCGACGACCGAACCGAATCCGAGGTCTGGGCAGGCGAGACGTGCTTCAGCATCTGGGAACCGAAGCGATTCGGGATCGAGTTCGCGCCTCAGAAGAACGCCCATCCCGCGCTGCACGTGGACGATGTCGCGGCGGCTCGCGCGGAGCTCGAGGCCAAGGGTGTTGCGTTCTTCGGCGACATCCTGGACACGGGGGTCTGCCACATGGCGTTCTTCAACGACCCGGATGGGAACGACCTGATGCTGCATCACCGCTACGCGCCATACAGCTGAGCAGTGACGCGGCGCTACTTCATGCGCTCGCCGGGAGGGTGACCCTCCTCCATCGACTGTGATCCTCCCATCGACCGGCTGGGCTCAGCCTCCATGCCCATCGCATCCATCGCCTCCATCGCCTCGGGCGAGCCGGGAATCGTGAGGGAGGGCACGTCGTCAGGCGCGAACGCGATCGCAACCGCGAGCACCACGAGCACGACCGCGATGCCGCGGTTGGCGATCGCCCTCCAGGGCAGGAGCTTCTCCGCAGCGATCAGCGCGGCGATGAAGGCCATCCAGCCGAGGCTCATCACACCGACCGCGAACAGCGCCGCCATCAGCGCCCAGCAGCAGCCGATGCAGAAGCCGCCGTGCTCGAACCCCATTCGCAGCGCCCCCACAGGACCGGGACGCCAGTGCTCGAGGAGCATCCCGGGGCTGCGGCACTGGCGCAGACAGCTGTCCTTCAGCGGACTCAGCTGGTAGAGGGCCGCGCCCAGGACCACCGCGCCCGCCACATAGGGCCCCAGCTCGTTCCAGGCAAGGAAGCCCGGGTCCACCTCGCGGACGCCCTCGACGACCATGTAGCCCACGAATCCGGCCGTGGCCCACGCGAGCAGATAGCCGGCCACGAAGACTGCGGTCGCGCCGGTCAGGGCAGTCGCCCCCAGCCTCGGCGACCCCGGCGCCCCTCGTCGATCCGCGCATACCCGACCACCATCGGCACCAGCGAGGGGAGCATCATCGCCGCCATCATCGTCACCCAGACACCGACGAACCAGCCCAGCCCGCCGAGGTCGGTTCCGGGGCCGGCGTCCATGCCCGCCATGCGGTCGCCGGTCAGCACCCAGGCGGCTCCCGCGAGCACGACCAGGGATGCGACGAATCCGATTTCGACCGGACCGGGCCGCGCGGGCATGCGCCGAAGCAGCGCGGACTCCATCAAGCCCCCGAGGGGTATTCGTCGTGGCGGCGCATCCAGACCTCGTCGCCCTCGTTCCGGCCTTCCGGCGCCCGGTCGAACACCGGGTAGTAATACATCAGGAATTCGACGCCGCGGGCGAAGGCGGAGTACGTGTGGTAGACCGCGCCGTCCTCGAGCGCGAACGCGCTCATTCCCGGTGCCTGGCGGGTGTAGCCCGCCACGTCCGTCCCCGTCGCGGCCGCATTCTCGGCAACCGGGCCGCTGTCGAGCTCGAGCAGCGGCGTCGGATCGAACGAGCGGTAGTTGTACTCGATGCTGCCCCCCTCCTGCTGCTCCTTCGTGAACGAGACGCCGAAGTCGAAGTTGAAGTCACTGCCGGACGAGGAGGCCCATGGGAACTGCCAGCCCATGCGCCGCTTGTAGGCCTGGAGCTGCTCGAGCGGCGCGCGCGAGATGGCGAGAAAGGTCACGTCACGGTTGTTGAGGTGCGGCAGGAGGCCGTCGAACGCGTCCGCCATCGACGAGCAGGTTGGACAGCCCCCTTTGGTGTATTCCGGGCCGAACATGAAGTGGTAGACCACCAGCTGCGAGCGCCCGTCGAACAGCTCGGCCAGGGTCTTGGTCCCCCCGTCGGTCTCGAACGTGTACTCCTTGTCGACTCGGACCCAGGGCAGCTCCTGTCGCTGCCGTGCGAGCTCGTCGCTGCGGCGCGTCAGCTCCTTCTCACGCTCGAGCAGCTCCTTGCGTGCGGAAAGCCACTCGTCGCGACTGCCAACCTTGTGTTGCGTCATGGCCTACCTCCTGGTAACTCCAGCTCTGCTCCAACCTTCAACAGAGACCGGTCGAAGACCCGAAACTCATCGCAGCGAGCGCCGGCGAGGACGCCTCTGCGGATAATGTCAACTGGAGAAGCGCCCCGCGGCTCCGTCGGACGTGGCATCCTCACAGCAATGCGAGGCCCTCGCCAGCCGCCGGGCGACGCGTTCCTCGGCAGGATCGTCGCGGCGTGCGTCTGCGCGTTGCTGTCGTCCATGCTGTGGGCGGCGCCCGCCGCGCATGCCGCCCCGGACCTCCTGCCGGACCTGGTCGCGGAGCCGCCAACGAGCCCGCGGCCGCTGACCGTCGAGCGGCTCGGCGACGGTCGCGACCATCTGCTGCTGCGCTTCGACGGCTCGATCCACAACATCGGGCCGGGGCGGCTCGAGATCCGCGGCTCCCAACCCGTCAACGGCGCGATGACGGTCTCGGGACAGCGGATCTACGGATCGGACGGCAGCTTCCGTGACGACAACAGCCGTCACCCGCCGATTCACTACGAGAACACCGATGGGCACAGGCACTGGCACCTGAAGGGCGCGGCGCGCTACTCGCTCTGGGACGAGGCCGGCACCGCGCAGGCAGCTCCCGCGTCCAAGGTGGGCTTCTGCCTGCTGGACAGCGAGCGCGTCGACAGTTTCGGCCCAGGGTCGCCCGTGTACACGCGCAGCGCTACGCAGTACTGCAGGGAGGGACAGCCAAACGCGGCACAGGTCTTCGAGGGGATATCGGCGGGCTGGCTGGACTACTACCCATTCGACCTACCGTTCCAGTGGGTGGACGTCTCGGACGTCTCGCCCGGGCGCTACCGACTCGCCTCGGCCGTCGACCCGGACAACTACGTATACGAGCGCAACGAGGCCAACAACGGTCCCGCGCTCGCCTCCTCGATCGTGACTGTCCCTGGGTACGTCGCGCTGCCGGGCACGATCGCAGCGGGCGGGGCACAGGCGATCGGACTCACCGCGCAGCCATATGGGAGCCCGGGACCGCCGGTGTTCGCGATCGAGTCCGCGCCGGCGAACGGAACGCTGAACGTGCCCGCGGGGGCTCCCCTTGCCACCCCGCAGGTCGTCTACACACCGCGCCCAGGCTTCGCCGGCACCGACACCTTCACGTACTCGGCACGCGACTCGTCGAGCGCGTTCCCGGCGCGTGCCCGGGCCGGGGTCGTAACCGTGACTGTGCCGAGCGCTTCGAGCAGCGGGCGGCTGAGATTGCTGACCGGGTTGCGCTTCCGCCGCCATGGCCGGTTCCTGCGCGTGCGCGGGCGCGCCACGCGGTCGGGTGTGCTGCGGATCCACGTCAGGAAGGGCAAACGTCGCCTGGGCTCGTGCCGCAGGCGCGTGCGGTCGGGGCGCCGCTTCAACTGCCGCATCAGGCTCCCCAGGCATGCGTCTCTGATACGCGCGAGGGCGATCGTGACCCTGAGCGTGAACGGCAAGCGAGCTGCGGTGGACAGCTACCGCGTGCGGCGCGGCGACTGACCTTACGAGAACGCGGGCTCGTCCCGGTCAGGGAAGATCTCGGGGAGCCCCTCGCTGACCCTGTCGGTGAACTGCGCGTCGCGCTTCTCGAGGAACGACGTCACGCCCTCGCGCGCATCGCCGGACTGCCCGCGCGCGAACATCGCGCGCGAGTCGGCGCGATGCGCCTCCATGGGGTGGTCGGCGCCCAGCATCGTCCACAGCAACCGGCGCGCGATCGCGACCGACACCGGCGCTGCGTTGTCGGCGATCTCACGAGCGAGAGCCTGCGCGGCGCCGAGCAGCTCGCCCTGCGGATGAACGCTTCGCACCAGCCCGCCTGCGCGCGCCTCCTCGGCCGAGAACACGCGGCCGGTCGCCACCCACTCCATCGCCTGGCTGATACCCACGATGCGGGGCAGGAACCAGCTCGAGCAGGCCTCGGGAACGATGCCGCGGCGCGTGAAGACGAACCCGATCTTTGCGCCCTCGGCAGAGAGCCGGATGTCCATCGGCAGGGTCATAGTGATCCCGACTCCGACCGCGGGGCCGTTGATCGCGGCGATCACCGGCTTGTTGGACCCATAGATCCGCAGCGTGACCCTCCCGCCCAGGTCGCGGGGGATCTCCTCCGCCTCCTGCCGGTCGCGCCAGTCGAATGTCTCGCCGCCGCCGGCCAGGTCCGCCCCCGCACAGAACCCCCTCCCCTCCCCCGTCACGATGATCGCGCGCACGTCGTCGTCGGCGTCGGCCCGGTCGAAAGCCTCGATCAGCTCGTGTCCCATCGTGGGCGTGAACGCGTTCAGGCGGTCGGGGCGGTTGAGCGTGATGGTCAACACGCGATCGGCGACGTCGTAGCGGATGTCCTGAAAGCTCATGCTGGGTCCTCTCCTTTTGAAAACAGCGTGATCAGTGTCCGGTACTCGAGGTCGTCCCTGGTGCCGTGCACCACCTCCTCGGCCTCGCGCCGGTAGCCGACGTTGAGCAACAGGTCGCGGCACGTATCGATCAGCCATCCACTGACGACATCCTCTCCCTCGCGCCCGTAGGTGTTCGCCATCATGAGACGGCCGCCGTCACGTGTCGCCGCAAACAGCTCGGCCGCAAGCCAGCCGACGTCGAACAGCGGATACAGCCAACCGAGCTCGTAGATCGTCTCGCTCATGACGATCAGATCCCAGGGACCGGCGACCCGCGCGTCGTAATCCATCACGTTTGCGAGCTGGAACTCGACGACGCCCGGATCGAGGCCCAAGGTGCGCGCCTTTGCGATCGCCAGCGGAGCTACGTCGACCGCCACCACACGGTCGGCGAGGCCGGACAGCTCGCGCGTGAACAGTCCCGCGCCGCAGCCAAGCTCCAACGCGTCTCGATAGCGCCGCCGGCCGAGCAGCGCGATCTGCTGCGCGTGGCTTGCCCGATCGAGTGGAGACAGCTCCTCGTCCCACCCATCCTCCAGGCCCAACCGCGCCTCCAGGGCCCGCTGCGCCTTTCGAGCCAGCAGCTCCCGCTTCGTCATCGGCTCCGATCGAATGCCGGCGTTCGGCGCCGAGGACTCGCGCGCCTGCGTCGCCTGGCCCGGCTTCGATCGCATCGCACTCATCGCGATGAGCTCGTTCGGCGCATCGTTCGGCCCGTAGACCAGTTGCTCGACGGCTGCCCACTCCGGATTTCGCTCGTACATCGTCCGGAGCTGATCGCCGGTGAACCATTGATCGATCCGGTGGTCGTAGGTGAGCGGAGTTCCCAGGCGGCTGCCACCGAGTTCGAGAATCTCCCTCCGCTTGGCCTCGGGCACCTCGGTGAACTCCGAGGCGAACGCCAGGAAGTCATCTGCCAGGAATTCGGTTCTGAGCCACCGGTCGATCGTGAGCTCGTGGTTGTCCAGGAACTCCAGCAGCCGCTGGTCGGCGTCCACGCTCTCCGCCATCTCCTGGGGAGACATCATCGGCAGTGGCTCGTAGTCGGGAAACTCGCCGTAGCGCGCCCTGTGAAGCGCCCTGCTCAGCACCCAGGAGGGCAGCCGCCTGATGTTGAGCGCCAGCACCTTGCCCCGGATCTCCTCAGCGCGACGCGGAAACGCGGTGTGCTTCTCCTCGCTGGAGGGAGGATCGGCAAACCGGACCAGCTCAGGAAGGACGAGGAACAGCTCGATCGTGGCGTCACCGCCCGTCTTCTCGAGGTGGCCCCACGCAAACTGCTCGCCGATCACCATGGCTAAGGCATCTATGGCAACGGCATTTCGCGGCTGATCATCGGACCGGCGCTAGGCCAGCTCGTAGGCGCCGCGATCGATCTGTTCCGTGCGGCGCCTGTAGGTGCTCCACAGCCACGGCCATTGACTCGGGTCGTTGCCGTTCTCGTCCACGTACCAGTTCGTGCAGCCCGAGTGCCAGACGGTTCCGGCGAGAGCGGCGCGAAGCTCGCGATCGAACTCCTCGGCCGGCCCGGGCCGGACCTCGATGCGGCGAGCATCGGCACGCTCGAGCTCGCGCAACGCTGCGATCACATGCGCCATCCCCGCTTCGATCGTGTAGATCACCGAGCCGGTGCCCCCGTTCGTGTTGGGCCCGTAGAGCAGGAACATGTTCGGGAAGCCCGGCACGCTCATCCCCAGGTACGCGCGCGGCACGCCCGCCCACTCCTGGGCGAGGGTACGGCTCTCCGCACCGGTGATCTCCATCGGCGCCACGAAGCCGTGCGTCTTGAAGCCGGTCCCCAGCACCAGCACGTCGGCCGCCCGCTCGGCGCCGTCGCCGGTGCGGATGCCGGTCGCAGTCACCTCGTCGATTCGGTCGGTGACAAGCTCCACGTTGGGCTTCGTGAGCGTCGGATACCAGTCGTCGGTGAGCATCAGCCGCTTGCAGCCGAGCTCGTCGGTCGGCGTCACCTTGCGGATCAGCTCCGGGTCCTGGATCGCCTTTTTGATCTGCCGCCGGCCGGCTGCGCGGAACGGGGCGAGCATCCAGCGATGCCTGGTCATCCCGGCCGCGCCCAGATCCATGAACGCAAGGATCGCGAGGCGGTCTAGCCGCTGCAGCAACGGGAAGCGCTCGAACAGGCGCTTGGCCCGCTCCGAGTACTCGAAGTCCATCTTCGGGAACGTCCAACCCGGCGAGCGCTGGTAGACGTCGACCCGCTCGACGATCGGCTGGATCGCCGGCACGACCTGGATCGCGCTGCACCCCGTCCCGACCACAGCCACCCGCTTTCCCGTGAGGTCGACGTCGTGGCGCCACTCCGCCGTGTGGAACGCCGGGCCCTCGAAGCTGTCCAGCCCGGGGATCGGCGGCACGGTCGGGACCGACAGCTGGCCGCAGGCGGTGAGCAGGACATCGGCCTCGTGGTCACCCGCGCTCGTCTGGAGGACCCACCTGCTGCGCTCGCCGTCCCAGCGTGCGCTCTGCACCTCCGTGCTGGTGCGAATGCGGTCAAGGACACCGTGGCGGCGTGCGACGTCCTCGAGGTAGATCTGGATCTCCGCCTGGGGCGCGTAGCGACGCGACCAGCGCGGGTTCGGGTCGAAGGAGAACTCGTACAGGTGCGAGGGGACGTCGCAGGCCGCGCCGGGATAGGTGTTGTGGTTCCAGACACCGCCGACGCGCTCGCCGCGCTCGAACACCGTCACGTCGTCGTAGCCGGCCCGGCGCAGCATCACGGCCGCGCCGACGCCACCGAAGCCGCCGCCGACGACTGCGATCGAGCGCGACCCGCGGCCGGGGCGGTCGCCGTTTGGATTCGATGCGTTCATCGACGGCCAAACCATACGAGACCGGACCGGGTGGGTGCGAAGTCGGAGCTGGATGTAGCTCCCAACCACGTTGTTTCATCCGGCCGGGCGCCCTCGACCGTGCTCGGGTGCAATCGAAGACCGGGTAGGTAGGGGGTGTGATCGAGGCCGCGTTGGGCTGCCGCGGGCGATATCTGTACGAGAGGCGTGCAAACGTCACGCATCGGGTCTGATCTCTGCCGAGTTTTTCCGATCCGTAACTGGGCCTTCGTTCGCTGGTGAGTTAGGGGCCTATAGAGGCCCTAACTCACCACTCGACGAAGGGGCGCGATACCGATCACGCGCAAACGGCGCTTTCTTCACCAGCGCATGCGCAGCACATCACAAACAGCGCGTGGCTCGTGAACCCTCCCACCGCGTCCTGGACCCACTCCCCTACCTACCTGCTTTTCCAACCCCGGTACCCTCGCCACCCCCGACGCCCCAAAGGTGGTCCGCACAACTCCGAGCAACGTAGCTGGGAGCTACACCTAGATCATCTAACCGGCGTCTCCGTCGGCTACCGGCCCGGAACCCGGTCCGCAGGCGCTGGACGTCGTGCGAGGAGATCACGCGGTCGATCAACCCGTAGTCCTGCGCCTCGTCGCCGGTGAAGTAGCGGTCACGGTCCATGTCGTCATGGACCTCGTCGATGGGCCGGCCGGTGTGGCGGGCGTAGATCTCGTCCACACGCTGCCGGAGGGCGAGTATCTCCCGGGCATGGATCTCGATGTCGGCGGACTGGCCCTGGAAGCCGCCGCTCGGCTGGTGGATCAGGATGCGGCTGTTCGGGAGCGCCATGCGCTTGCCCGCTGCGCCGCCTGTGAGCAACAGCGACCCCATGCTCATCGCGACCCCGAAGCAGATCGTCTGGACGTCCGGCTTGATGAACTGCATCGTGTCGTAGATCGCCAGTCCGGCGTAGACGACGCCGCCCGGCGAGTTGATGTACAGCGAGATGTCCTTCTCGGGATCCTCGCTCTCCAGGTGGAGCAGCTGCGCCACGACCAGGTTCGCGACCTCGTCGTCGACAGGCGTGCCGATGAAGACGATGCGCTCGTTGAGCAGGCGAGAGTAGATGTCGAACGAGCGCTCGCCCCGCGGGCTCTGCTCGATGACCATTGGAATCAGCGGCATGTGTATCCTTTCGACAACTGGGCGGTTGTCATACGATAGCAACCATATGGTTGTCAAAGGATGGTGCGGCATGCCGGCACGGCGAGAGATCGAAGTCGATGCGACACCCGAGGAGGTATGGGACGCGCTGACCACGGAGCACGGTCGCGAGCGCTGGCTCGAGGACGACCCGGCGCGGGAGATCCACGTGGAGGTCGCCGAGGAGCCGTCGCGGCTGGTCTGGTGGTGGTGGCGAGGCGACGAGCCCGCCACGCGGGTCGAGTTCCTGGTCGTGGCAGCGCCCGCCGGTACGCGGGTGCTGGTCACCGAGAGCGTGCCGGCCTTTCCGCTGGCGATGCTGGCTTCAGCGTTCGCGCGGGCGTTCGCTTGACGCGTGACCCGGGCCCCGTCTTCGCGGCGCTCGCCGACCCGACGCGCCGCTGGATGGTGGAGACGCTTCTGCATGAGGGGTCCGCGTCGGTACCGGAGCTGACGTCCGCGCTGCCGATCACCCGGCAGGCGGTCGCCAAGCATCTTGCGACCCTCAGCGACGCGGGCCTGATCGAGCGCGCCCCGGGCGGCGGGCGGGAGGTCAATTACCGGCTCCGGGCACGTGCCCTGGAGCCTGCCACGGTCTGGCTGCGGCGGACGGAGGCTGCCTGGGACGAGCGCCTGCCCCGCCTCAAGCGGGCGGTGGAACACGGGACAGGGCGCTCCGGTCGAGCTCGGCCGGGGTCGCGCAGCCGCTCAGTGCGAGGGTGAGGTCGAGCTCGGCGAGGAGCATTCGCAGGACCGTCTCGACACCGGCCCGGCCGTCGAGCGCCAGCCCCCACAGGTAGGGACGGCCGAGCAGCACCGCGTCGGCACCCAGCGCCAGAGCCTTGACGACGTCCGCGCCGCTGCGGATGCCGCTGTCGAAGAGGACCGGAATCTCGTCGCCGACCGCATCGACGATCGGCGGGAGTGCATCGAGCGCGCCGATCGCGCCGTCGACCTGGCGGCCGCCGTGGTTGGAGACGATCACGCCGTCCATCCCATGCTTCCTCGCAAGGCGCGCGTCGTCCGGATGAAGGATCCCCTTCAGCGACGATCGGCAGTGAGGTGAGAGAGCGCAGCGACGCGAGGTCGTCCCACGTCACCACTTTGTTGATGATCTGCGCCCATCGGCCGACCGTCGCCTCGGTGTCCTCTTCGGGCGGGTGCTCGAGCCTCTCGCGGAACACCGGATCGGTTGTGAACTGCGCCAGCCCGATCCCCTCGAGGAAGGGCAGGTAGCCGTGCGACAGGTCTGCCGGGCGCCAGCCCAGGAACACCGAGTCGAGCGTCACGACGAGTGCCTGATAGCCGGCCTGCTCGGCTCGCCGGACCAGGCTCGCCGTGATCTCGTCGTCCTTCGGCAGGTAGAGCTGGAACCACCTGGGCGCGTCACCACCCGCCTGGGCGACCTCCTCGAGCGAATGCGCCGCGGCGGTGCTGGCGACGACCGGCAGGCCGACCTCCGCCGCGGCTCGAGCCGTTGCGAGCTCGCCGTCGGGATGGACGATCGTCTGGACCCCGACCGGCGCGAGCAGCACGGGCGCCGGCATCCACGTGCCGAGCACCGTCGTGCTCAGATCCCGCTCCGAGACGTCTCGCAGCATGCGCGGCACGATCCGCCAGCGCCGCAGCGCCTCCAGGTTGGACCGCATCGTCTCCCCTGTGCCGGCGCCGCCCCACACGAACCCGCGCGGCTGCGGGTCAAGCGCCGCCGCGGCGCGGCGCTCCAGTTCCTCCCATGCCATGGGCAGGCCCATGGAAAGGCCGGGCGTGGCCCCGCTGAGGCCGCGCAGGTAGAGCTCGTACTGCCAGTCGGCGTGGTGTTCGGGCACGTCTCGTATATCCTGACCACATAGGCCCCGTGGAGTGCGACCGCCGGGGGATAAACCTGCCCGTGGAGTGCGACCGCCGGGCACCATCGAAAGGAAGTCGCCATGCCCGAAGCCGTCATCGTCGACGCGATTCGGACCCCGATCGGGCGTGCCCTCAAGGGCTCGCTGGCCTCACTGCGGCCGGACGAGACCCTGGCGTACGTCATCGACCAGGTCCTGGAGCGCAACCCGGATGTCGACCCCGCGAGCGTCGAGGAGGTGATCGCCGGCTGCGGCCAGCCGCAGGGCCTGCAGGCGAACAACATCGCCCGCATCGCGGTGCTGCTGAGCGACAAGCTCGGCCAGGAGACCGCGGGCTCGACCATCTCGCGCTATTGCTCCTCGGGTCTCGACGCGATCCGCGTCGCAGCGAACAACGTCGCGGCCGGACAGGGCGACACCTATGTCGCCGCGGGCGTCGAGTTCGTCTCGAGCTACAACGGCGCGCAGGAGGCAACCCGGCCCGAGGACCAGCACGACCAGCTAAAGGGAAACAACGGCCGTCCGGACGCGTTCATCACGATGGGCCTGACCGCCGAGAACGTCGCGGAGCGCTACGGCGTCTCGCGTGAGCAGCAGGACGAGTACGCCCAGCGCTCCCAGGAGCGGGCGGTGGCCGCACAGCAGGCCGGGGTCTTCGATCGCGAGATCGTCCCGGTGAACGTCAACGGCACTGTCGTGACGCAGGACGACGGGCCGCGCCCCTCGTCCACGCTCGAGAAGCTCCGGACCCTGCCGCCCGCGTTCAGGGAGAACGGCACCGTCACCGCCGGCAACTCGTGCCCGCTGAACGACGGCGCGGCCGCGGCGATCGTGATGAGCGACGCGAGGGCCGCCGAGCTCGGCCTCAAGCCGCGTGCCCGGATCATCACCGCCGCCACCTGGGGCAACGAGCCCGAGTACATGGGCGTCGCGCCGATCGGCGCGATCAGGAAGGCGCTCGAGCGCGCCGGCATGAGCATCGGCGACGTCGACGTCTACGAGCTCAACGAGGCGTTCGCGGCGCAGGTGATCCCGATCGCCGAGGAGGTGGGCTTCGACTACGACAAGCTCAACCCGCACGGCGGCGCGATCGCGCTCGGCCACCCGTTCGGCATGACCGGCGTCCGCATCATGACCACGCTGCTGAACGACCTCGAGACCCTCGACGGCACGATCGGCCTGGAGACCATGTGCGTCGCCGGCGGGCAGGGCGAGGCCATGATCGTCGAGCGCCTGCGCTGATCCGGAGCGTAGCGCTGGGCTACTCGAGCGGAGCGGCGAAGAAACAGATCAGCGCCGGTACGAGCGAGATCTTCAGCTCCTTGGACTTGGCGCTCTTGAAGCGGACGAGAGCGTTCACGCCGCAGTCGGTCTCCCCCGTGGAGGCGCCCTGGATGGAGAACGAGATCACGCATTCGGCCCGGTGAGACTTCTTGATCTCGCAGCCGCCGATACTGGACTTGCCGACGTGGCGCCGGGCAGCTTCTGCGCGATTACCGGGCCGACCGTGCCGGCGAGCTCGCCGCAACGGGCTTCAGGGCACTCTTTGCCTTCTTCTTGGTCAGCTCGTGTGCCTGTGCCGGCGCCGCCAGGAGGAGGGCGCCGATGACGAGTCCGAGCAGCGATGCGGCGTACCGGTTCAGCATGTCTCTCCTCGTATTCGATTGGTCAATGGGCGCACACTGGTTGATGGGCGCACACTACTGGCGCTCAGGTGATTCAGGGCCGCGGGATGTTGCGCAGGTTGCTGCGGGCCAGCTCGATGGTCCTTCCCACGCCGCCGTCGAGGACGATCTTGCTCGCCGCGAGCGCAAAGCCCTTGATTTGCTCCGCGGTGATGCTGGGCGGCATCGAGAGTGCGTTGGAGTCCGCGACGAACTCCGTCAGGACCGGCCCCTTGCGCGCCAGCGCGTCCGCAAGGGCATCGCGCACGTCCGCGGGCTGCTCGACGCGGATCGCGTCGATCCCGATCGCATGCGCGATCGCCGAGAAGTCGACCGGAGGGTGATCGGTCTCGAAGTCCGGCATGCCGGAGACCAGCATCTCGATCTTCACCATCCCGAGCGACGCGTTGTTGAAGAGGGCGATCTTGAGCGGCAGGTCGTGGAGGCGGACGGTGAGCAGCTCTCCGAGCAGCATCGCCAACCCGCCGTCGCCGGACATCGACACCACCTGCCGGCCGGGAAACGCGAGCTGGGCGCCGATCGCCTGCGGAAGCGCATTCGCCATCGTGCCGTGCTTCCAGGAGCCGATCACGCGTCGCCTGCCGTTCGGCGTCAGGTATCGCGCCGCCCAGACGTTGCACATCCCCGTGTTGACCGTGAAGACCGCGTCGTCCTCCGCAAGCTCGTCCAGCACGGACGCGACGTACTCCGGATGGATCGGCACGCGGTCCTCGACGTTGCGCGTGTAGGCCGCGACCACGCTTTCCAGGATCTCGGCGTGGCGGCGCAGCATCCGGTCGAGGAACGTGCGATCGGTCTTCTGCTCGACCAGTGGCAGTACCGCGCGGATGGTCTCGCGCACGTCGCCCGCCACGCCGACATCGACCGGGATGCGGCGCCCGAGCTTGGCCGGGTCGTGATCGACCTGCGCGGCCGGGCCGCCGGGCAGGAAGTTGTCGTAGGGGAAATCGGTGCCGAGCAGGACCAGCCGGTCGGCGCCTTGGGTAGCCTCGTGGCAGGCCCCGTAGCCCAGCAGCCCGCTCATGCCGACGTCGTAGGGGTTGTCGAACTCGTATCTACTCCTTGCCGCCCAGTGCATGACCGACCGGGGAGAGCAGCTTCCCGGCAAGCTGCATCACCTCGTCGTGGGCATCGCGGACCCCGGCTCCGGCGAACAGCGTCACGGTGGCCGCCCGGTTGAGCGCCTCGGCGAGCGCCTCAACCTCGGCCGCAGCCGGCAGCAGCCTCCCGCGCGGGCCGCCCAGCGCACTCGTTCCCGTCGGTTGTGCGGCCGGGCGATGTGCAACGTCGCCGGGCATCACCACCACCGCCACCCCGCCCCGGCCGAGCGCGTGCTGGA
>CAVSXO010000003.1:0-8109 GCA_963731895.1 uncultured Solirubrobacterales bacterium | reverse complement strand
GGGTACTCGAGGCCGGCTGACGCGTCAGCCCGTTCCGTCGAGCGCGGCCTTGAGGGCGTCGAGGTCGGTCGCTCCGAAGACCACGCGGTTGCGCGTGGCGACGTAGACGAGGTCGAGGTCGACGCCGGCCTTGGCGATCCTGCGGGTCAGGTCCGCCAGCACGCCCGGCCGGTCCTCGACATCGACCACGACGACCTCCCGCTCGCGCGTCACCGCCACATGCGAGATCGCCAGCGAATGCCGCGCCGCCCCGGCGCGCGGCACGAGGATGTGCAGTTCAGCCCGGTCGCCGGCACCGATGCACGTCGCCGCCGAGATGTTCACGCCCGCATCGCTGATCGCCGCCGCGACCTGCGCCAGCGCCCCGGGCGTGTTCTCGATGTCGATGACGAGGTCGACCGCCATGCCAACGCGGAAATCTATTCCCCCGGCGTGCCCGGGCGCGGCGTCCTACCTGGCATCGTGCGCCCCGTGATGAGTGCGATCACGGACCTGATCGCAGCCCCCGAAGGCGATGCAATATCGTGGGCGCCAATACGAGGCGGACGACAGGGGGTCGCCGCCCGCGAGAAGGGGAGTGGGATGTCTAAATTGACGACACGTGCGCGTCGCCGCACGCGCGCCTGCGTTCTGGGCGTCATCGCCGTAGCCGCCGTGGCGGCGCTGCCAGGCAGCGCAGCGGCGGCGCCAGGGCAGGCCGGCTGTGACAGCCGGACGAACAACACGTACGACAAGCTGCTCGAGTGCGTGCGGGTCGAGGGTGTGCGGGAGCACCAAGCGGCGCTCCAGGCGATCGCCGACGAGAACGACGGAAACCGGTTCTCCGGTTTCTCGGGCTACAACGCCTCCGTCGACTACGTGGTCGAGAGGCTCGAGGCCGCCGGGTATGACCCCGAGGTCCAGGAGTTCGACTACCTCGCGTTCGAGGTCGTCGGCCCCTCGGCCCTCCAGCAGACCGCGCCCACCCCGACCACCTATACCGAGGGCGTCGACTTCGGGGCGATCACCCAGTCCGACCCCGGGGACGTCACCGCCCCGGTCCAGGCCGTCGACCTGCAGTTGGGCCTGAACAACACCTCGACGAGCGGGTGCGAGGCTGCCGACTTCACGGGCTTCGTTGCCGGGAGAATCGCGCTGCTCCAGCGTGGCACCTGCACGTTCGAGATCAAGGCCGAGAACGCAGCGGCGGCCGGCGCCGTCGGGATCGTGATCTTCAACCAGGGCAACACGACCGCCGAGGACCGCAACAACATCCCGGCCGTCACGCTCACGGCCAACAACACCAGCGGCATCCCGGTGCTCGGCACCACCTATGCGCTGGGTGTGCAGCTGGCCAACACGCCTGGGCTCCAGATGCGCGTCTTCGCCAACACGCTGCGCCAGATGCTGCCCACCTTCAACGTGATCGCGGAGAAGACCGGCGCGAACGACGAGAACGTCGTCATGGCCGGCGCGCACCTCGACTCGGTGCTCGCGGGCCCGGGCATCAACGACAACGGCTCGGGCAGCGCGGCCATCCTCGAGGTCGCCGAGCAGATCGCCAAGCTGAAGACGCAGAACACGGTGCGCTTCGCGTGGTGGGGCGCCGAGGAGAGCGGGCTCGTCGGCTCGACCAACTACGTCAACGGCCTGAGCCAGGCGGAGAAGGATCGCATCGCGCTCTACCTGAACTTCGACATGATCGGCTCGCCGAACTACATCCAGATGGTCTACGACAGCGACGAGTCGGGCTTCGAGGCTCCGGTGCCCGTCCCGCCGGGCTCGATCGCCATCGAGGATCTCTTCGAGTCGTTCTACACGCTCAGGGACGAGCCGTACGACGACGCCGAGTTCAGCGGTCGCAGCGACTACCAGGCCTTCATCAACAACGGGATCGCCGCCGGCGGCCTGTTCACGGGGGCCGAGGTGCGCAAGACGGCCGAGCAGCAGGCGATCTGGGGCGGCACCACGGGGGCCCAGTACGACCCGTGCTACCACCAGGCGTGCGACACGTTCGCGAACAACAGCCTGCACGCGCTCGCGATCAACGCCGACGCGGTCGCGTTCGCGGTGCTCACGTACGCGTACTCGACCGAGACGGTGAACGGCGTGCCGGGCGAGAAGGTCCCCGGCGAGTTCACCATCCCGGCGCCGGCCGGGCCCGAGGGCACCGTCGGCAGCGACGGCGGCGGCGCGCACGGGGACGACGACAACTCGTAGCTCTCCGCGCACTGGCCGGTAGCCACCAGCAGTCAACGAATTAGAACGTCCCCGTTGCCACGTGGCAGCGGGGGCGTTCCGCATTGGTGCTCCAGTGCGGCCTACGCCGGCACCGGGGCGGGCCGCGGCGCTTCGGGGGCTTCCGGCTCCTCGGTGCTCGGGGGCTCCTCGGGCAGGACGGGCAGGAGGGCGTCGCCCTCCGCGCCGATGTGCGGCAGCCATTCGAGCCAGCTCGGCAGGTACCAGTTCCAGTCGCCGAGCAGCTTCATCGAGGCGGGCAGGAGCACGCCGCGGATAATCGTCGCGTCGAGCAGGACGGCGACGGCCAACCCGAGCCCCATCTCCTTGAAGTCGAGGAAGCTCAGCGTGACGAAGACGCCGAATACGCCGACCATCACGATCGCGGCGCTGGTCACGGTGCCGGCGGTCGACGCGATGCCCTGCTTGACGGCCTCGTCGGTCGTCAGCCCGCGGTCATACAGCTCCCGGACGCGGGAGAGGATGAACACGTGGTAGTCCATCGAGAGCCCGAACAGGACCACGAACAGGAACAACGGCAGCCAGTTCGCCACCCCGCCGGTGGACGTGAAGCCGAGTAGCGACTCTCCGTAGCCGTGCTGGAACACCAGCACGAGCACGCCGTAGGCGGCGCCCACCGAGAGGAGGTTGAGGATGATCGCCTTGATCGGGATCACGATCGATCGGAAGGTGACGAGCATCAGCAGGAACGCCAGCCCGAACACGAAGGCGAAGATCAGCGGCAGCCTGCTGTTGAGCTGACTGGCGGAGTCGGCCGACATGGCCGCATCGCCGCTGACATTGACGGTGGCACCCCCGACCTGGCCGACCGTCGCCGGGATGATCTCGTCGCGCAGCTCGTTGAGCGCGTTGGTGGACGCCGCGTCGGTGCCGGTGCCGCGGGTCGGAACGTTGATCTTCGCGACCGTGCCGTCATCGCTGTAGATCACTTCGGTTCCGGGCAGGAACCGGTCCGAGCCCTCGACCGCGGCTTGCAGGTCCGCGATGCCTTTGCCGGCAGCGCCGGAGCGCACGTCGGCGGCCTCCACGACCACGGTGGCCGTGACGCCTTCGGTCGGGAAGACCTCCTTGACCTTGTTGTAGGTCTGGATCACGGGAAGGCCCTGCGGAAGCTGGTCGATGTCGCTGGTGACGCTCTTCATCTGGAGCGCGGGGATCGCGAGCGCCACGAGCAGGCCGCCGGCGAGCAGGATCGACAGGCCCGGGCGACGCATCACGCGGCCGGTGACGGCCGTCCAGAAGCGCGACTCACCCGCCGGACGGCGGGGGCCGAGCAGGGGAATGCGGCCCTTCTCGACGCGGTCTCCGAGCCAGGCCAGCATCGCCGGCAGCACGGTCAGCGAGGCGAACATGGCCATGGCGACGACGACGATCGCGCCCTCGGCGAAGGAGATGAACGCCTTGTCGCCGCTGATGAGCATGCCGGCCATCGCGACGATCACGGTCACGCCGGAGATCAGCACGGCGCGGCCCGAGGTTGCGGCGGCCGCCTCGAGCGCGGCTCGCTCGCTGCGGCCGGCGGCGCGTTCCTCGCGCTCTCGACGGAGATAGAACAGGGAGTAGTCCACACCGACCGCGAGGCCGATCAGCAGGATCACCGCCGAGAGGTTGCCGTCGAGCGGCAGGAACCCGCTCGGGATGGCGACCACGCCGAGCCCGGCGATCACCGCGGTGATCCCCATCAGCAGAGGAAGCCCCGCCGCCACCAGCGTGCCGAAGGTGATGGTGAGGATGATCAGCGTGATCGGCAGGGAGAGCTCCCCGGCCTTCTTGAGGTCGTCGGTGATGGTCTCGTTGACGGCCTTGTTGCCGCTGGCGCTGCCGAACTGCTCGACCTCGAGGCCCGGATGCTCGGCCTGGACGGCGGCGACCGCGGCGAGGGCGGGAACGACACGCTTCTTGGCCTCGAGTGAATCACCGCGGATCTCGAAGCCGACGAGGGCGGCGCGGCCGTCGGCCGAGACCTCGCTATCACCGGTCAGCGGCGACTTCACGTTCTCGACGTACGGGACCTTGGACAGGCGGCCGGTGACGTCTGTGACCGCTGCCTGGAACTCTGGATCCTCCACGGTGAGCTTGTCGCTCCGGATGAACACGACCTCTTCGACCGGCCGCAGACCGGCGCCGTCGAGCGCCACCTCTGCCTCGTGAGCCTCACCGGAGAGCTGATCGAGGTCGGAGATCTGCGTCGCGCCGAACACGTTGTTGCCGACCATGAAGACGACGACGACGAAGGTGAGCCAACCCCAGATCGCCGTCTTGCGGTGCCGGCTGCTCCAGTGGGCCATGCGCGCCGCCACATTGACGGAGTGCTTCGACGGGGCGATAGACATTTCCAGCTCCTCACTCGTGCGTTCGTGCTGACCCGTTCGAGGTCGACACACCACACCGGCCGAGTGCTGGAGCCGGAACGTTCGCCCGCCGTGCTCTGAGGCGAAGCGAACACCGACCATACACCCGCAGCGGAGGAGCGTGCGAAGGAGTTCGGCAAGGACTACCGGCGTAGACTTGGCCGAGCACCGAGCCGCTGATGACCTATCGCGAGACCGAGCATCTGCGCGTCCTGATCGCCAACGAGCGCAAGGACCGCCTCGCTCTCGTAGCTCCGATCGTCGTGGCACTCGGGCACGAGGTGATCGCGCGCGAGGTCGACGTCGAAGACGTCGGTGCGGTGACCGCTCGGGAGCGACCCGACGTCGCGCTCGTCGGTCTCGGAGAGAGCTCCGAGCATGCGCTCGGATTGATCGAGAAGATCGTGCAGGAGGCCGCCTGCCCGGTGATCGCTCTCATCCACGCCCGCGACCCCGACTTCATCAAGGAAGCGTCCAAGCGCGGCGTCTTCGCCCACATCTCAGACGCCGACGTCGAGGACTGGCAGAGCTCTATCGATATCACCCTGCGCCGCTTCGCCGAATACCACGACCTCGAAGGCGCGTTCGGACGACGCGCGTTGACCGAGCGCGCCAAGGGCATCCTGATGGAACGCCACGCCATCGACGCGGCCAGCGCCTTCGAGCTGCTGCGCGAGAGCTCACGAATCGACAACCGCAAGCTCATCGACCTCGCGACCGCCGTCGTCGATGGCCACCGCCTGCTCCCCAAACAGCCGCAGATGCCTCCGCCACCCTGACCAGCCGGCCCGAAGGCCGGCGCGACCGGAAACGTGTGCGAGGTGTTCTAATCGGATCAACCGCGCAGGCCACGCCTCCAGGGATGGGACTTCGCATCGCCGTCGGCAGACTGCGCGGCAGGGGAAACGTCCGCCTGCCAATCCTCGGCCCACAACACCTCGGCGAATGCAGTCTCGCCCACGGCCTGGTCGACGGAAGCCCGGGCCGCTGCACCTTGGTTGGCCGAGGCGTCCGAGTCGATTCGAGGAAGGTCCGCTGGTGTCTCACCGGCTGGCTTTGGTCGTCGCGAGCGAACCGCGACCGACCGCTTCGCGGCGGGCTGCTCGGCTGGGTCGGGTGGGGGGTCTTCGGCGAGCGGCCGCATGGCTCGTGGTGCCTCGCCCGTCTCGACGTCCACCAGCCGTGCTCGCGCTTCTGAGAGCATCCACTGGCGTCGTGGTGACGCGGGAAGTCGCTCGAGCTGGTCGACGAGGGCCCGAAGCCGTTTGAGCCGGCTATCGATGGACATGGCTCAGGTGGTCCCGGCCGTCAATGGTCGGGTGCCGTTCGTTCCGACATGGGCGTCGTCGGCCGGAAGGACGACTTCCAGCGGCTCTCTCATCTCAGCGCGGCCGTTGGTCGGGAAACCCGTGAGCTGCACCTCGCTGAGCGTGTCGAGCGCCATCAGCTGCCGCCGGGACGTCGCGCGCAACGCTTCTAGCTCGGCGCGATCACCGGCCGGATCGGACGAGTGTGGCCGTCGCCCGCTGGTTCCCTGCTCTGACTGCATGAGGCGCCGCCTCCCTCGGACCCCCCGCTCCGCCAATCGCGACGACGACCGAACGAAATTTCCTGTGTTGGGCGAAGAATCAGCCTCAACGCGTCACGGGCGGAACTGCGGCCCAGCCGCACCGAGTCGAGGACAAGCCTCCTTGAGCCCCGCACGTTACCGCAGCCGTCCAGAGCACAAGAGCACGCACGGCCGAGCCTGAACTCTGGCCTCCCAGTCGAGCTCGAGGCGTAGGACTAGACTGGCAAGACGTCGTCGTTAGGTTCTTCTCGTTTCTCTCCGCCTCGCGCGCGACTTCGCCTCTGAGGGAACGAGACTGGGGCACTATGCCCTCCACACGCAGCGACGGCTCCTCCCGCGACGGCCCAACCGGTCGCAGCCAGCTCACCGCGGCGATCTCGACCGCCGTCGTACACGTCTTTTCCCAATACACCGGCCGGGGACCCACCAAAGCTCGGACCACGATCGATGGCGAACTCGTCATCGTCATCCTGCGAGAAGGCATGACGAAGGGAGAGCGCGCGCTGATCAGCGGCGGCAAGTCGGACGAGGTCCTGCAGTTACGCCGAGCCTTCCAGGACAACATGCGCCACGATCTCGTGGCAGTCATCGAACGCCTGACCGAACGCCACGTAGAGGCCTTCATGAGCGCAAATCACATCGATCCCGACGCCGGTGCCGAGATCTTCTTGCTGGATGGCGACGTCGCCGACGAAACGGCGGCGCTGCGCTGATGGTTCGGGCCGGCTGTTTGGCCGGACCCTGCTAGTGCCCGTTGTCGCGTCGGCTCCTCACCGCTCTCGTTCTTGCGGTGTGGTCGCCGTCTGCGAGACTGGAGGCACGCTTTCGGGTTTCTTCGCTCCTCCTGCCCCCACGCGCACCATCCTAAGAGGGGCTGAGAGGGGGGCCTTGTGACCTCAGCGCACCCCGCCGGATCGTTCGCTGAACAGCTCGCCGCAGACCAGTTGGCCGTCGAAACCCGAAGGCACCGTCGCACAGCCCTGGTCGCGCTTCGCGGCGAACTCGACCTTCTCACAGTTTCGAAGGTCGCCGAGGTGCTTGATGGCCTGGAACCACGGGCTGATGCCCTGCGCCACGTCGTGCTGGACCTGCGCGGCCTGACTTTCATGGACGTGATGGGGTTGAACGAACTCATCAAGCAGAACGAGTTCGCCCGCAGCAACCGCCACAACCTCGCCGTCGTGCGCGGCACGGCCGCGATCCAGCGGGTGCTGGAGCTGACCCGGGTCGAAGAGATGCTGGTCCTCGTGGACGACCCCGACGACCTGGTGCCGCCACCCGTCACGCACTGACCTGCCGTAGGCGGATGCTCGGCGATAACGGCGAACGTAGCCATGTCGTCGCTCCTTGGCGGTTGGTCGCTCAAGGCGAGACTCGCACCCACCCATTTCGCGAACCTTGCGTCGAACGTCACCAGAGCCGCGTGGGGCGGCTACGAGTTCACGCGGCGGAGTTCGGCGGCGGCGAGCCGGAGCTCCCGGCGATGGTTGGCGTCGCTGTGGCGCCGCTCGTCCTCGGGAGCCTGCGGCTCGAGGGCCGGGAGCATGACGGGCTTCTCGTCCTCCCCCAACGCGACCATCGTCAGGTACGCGGTGCACGTATGCGCAACCTCGCCGGTAGGCAGATGCTCGGCCTCGACGCGCACCCCGACCTCCATCGACGTACGCCACGCGGCATTGACGCTCGCCCGCAGCGTGATGACGTCGCCGACCTTCACAGGCGACCGGAACTTCATCGCGTCGACGGCGGCGGTCACCACGCGTCCACCGGCCAGGCGGGTCGCGGCGATCACCGCCACGTCGTCGCACAGCTTCATGATCCAGCCGCCGTGAACGTTGCCGGCGAGGTTCGCGTCCTGAATGCCGGTGCGATATGTAAGCACCGAGACCGTCTCAGCGGGATGGCGCGCCATCGCCGCGCATCTTGACATTCGCGGCTGCTGAGATCCGC
>CAVSXO010000002.1:0-61703 GCA_963731895.1 uncultured Solirubrobacterales bacterium | reverse complement strand
GTCGGGACCAGCTCGCGCTCGCGGTTGCGGGTGAACATGAACCGCCGGGCGCCCATGTTCTTCGGCTCCTCCTGGACCCACATGATCTCGGTCAGGTTCGGATAGGCGGCGATCAGGTCCACGATCTCCTGGCGCGGGAACGGGTACAGCAGCTCGACGCGCACGACCGCCACCTGCTCGTTGCCCGTCGTACAGCTCGTGCCCGGTGATGTCGTAGTAGATCCGCCCGGCGCACAGCAGCAGCCGCGTCACCTTCTCGCGGCGCGCCTCGCCCGTCGGGTCGTCGATCACGCGCCGCAGGCTCCCCTCGCCAGCTCGCGCAGCGGCGAGAACGAGCGCTGGTTGCGCAGCAGGCTCTTCGGCGTGAACACGATCAGCGGCCGGATCTTCTCGACCAGCGCCTGGCGGCGCAGCAGGTGGAAGTACTGGGCCGGCGTGGAGACGTTGGCGACGCGGATGTTGCCCTCGGCGGCCAGCGTCAGGAACCGCTCCTCGCGCGCGCTCGAGTGCTCGGGCCCGGCGCCCTCGTATCCGTGCGGCAGCAGCAGCGTCAGCCGTGACGTCTCGCCCCACTTCGCGAGGCCGGACACGATGAACTGGTCGACCACCACCTGCGCGGCGTTCACGAAGTCGCCGAACTGCGCCTCCCACATCACGAGCGTCTCGGGCGCCTGGACGCCGTAGCCGTACTCGAAGCCGAGCGCTGCCGCCTCCGACAGCGGGCTGTTGTGGATCTCGAAGGACGCCTTCGCCTGCTCGAGGTGCTGGACCGGCGCGTACCGCTGCCCGTCTTCGCGTCGAGCAGCACCAGGTGGCGCTGGCTGAACGTGCCGCGCGCGGTGTCCTGGCCGGTGAGGCGCAGCGGGCGTCCCCTGCACGCAGCAGCGTGCGCGAACGCGAGCGCCTCCGCCTGGCCCCAGTCGACGGGATCGTCGGCGCCGACCTCGGCGCGCTTGGCGCGCTGCGGCGCGAGCTTGCGGTGCACGTTGAAGCCCTCCGGGGCGGCGAACAGCTGCCGGTTCAGCGTCGAGCAGCTCGTCGAGCGGGAACCGCCGTGTCCGGCTCCTCGCTCTGGGTGCGGTCGAGCTGCAGCTCGCCGGTGGGCGGCCCCTCCTGCGTGCTTGACGTCCTCGTGCGCCTCGGCGAGGCGCTGCTTGGCGGCCTCGAGCATCCGGTCCGGCTCCTCCGCGGGCGATGATCCCCTGCGCGATCGAGCTGCGTCCGCGTAGACCTTGCGCACGGGCGGGTGCTTCTTGATCAGCTCGTACATGCGCGGCTGCGTGTACGCCGGCTCGTCGGCCTCGTTGTGCCCGAGGCGGCGGTAGCCGATCAGGTCGATCACCGACGCCGCGCCGCCACTCCTCGCGGTAGGCCATCGCCAGCCGCACGGCCGCGATGCACGCCTCCGGGTCGTCGGCGTTCACGTGGATGATCGGGATGTCGAAGCCCTTCGCGAGGTCCGACGCGTAGCGCGTCGAGCGCGCCTCGTGCGGCTCGGTCGTGAAGCCGATCTGGTTGTTGGCGATGATGTGGAGCACGCCGCCGGTGGAGTAGCCGTCGAGCGCCCTCGAGGTTGAGCGTCTCGGCGACCACGCCCTCGCCGGGGAACGCCGCGTCGCCGTGGATCAGCACGGGCAGCGCGCGCGCGCGGGAAGTGCTCGCCTCCGGCTCGTCGCGCTCGGTCTGCTGCGCGCGGGCGCGGCCCTCGACGACCGGGTCGACGAACTCGAGGTGGCTCGGGTTGGACGCGAGCGTGACGCTGATCTCCTTGCCCTCGTCGGTCTCGTAGACGCCGGTCGCGCCCTGGTGGTACTTGACGTCGCCGGTGCCGCCGCGCGGGCGCGCCGTCACGACGTCGATGTCCTTCTCGCCCTCGAACTCGGCCAGGATCTCCGAGTAGGGCCGCCCGACCGCGTGCGCCAGCACGTTCAGCCGGCCGCGGTGCGCCATGCCCATGAACGCGTCGCGCACGCCGGCGTCGGCGGCCAGGCCGAACGTCTCGTCGAGCATCGGGATCAGCGCGTCGAGGCCCTCGATCGAGAAGCTCTTCGCGCCGAGGAACGCGCGGTGGATGTACGTCTCGAGCGCCTCCGCGTCGGTGAGGCGGCTGAAGATGCGCTTCTTCTCCTCGGGGGAGAGCGGGCGGCGGTACTTGCCGGACTCGATGCGGTTGCGCAGCCACACGCGCTGCTGGTGGTCGGAGATGTGCTCGATCTCGTAGGCGATCGTGCCGCAGTACGTCGCGCGCAGGTGCGGCAGCGCCTCGGCCAGCGTCGCGCCCGGCACCTGGATCCGCAGGATGTGCGCCGGGATCTGCTCCATGACCTCCGGCGTCAGCCCGACCGTCGCGGGCTCGAGCGCCGGGTCGCCGACCGGCTCGGAGCCGAGCGGGTCGAGCCGCGCCGCCAGGTGGCCGTGCGTGCGGTGCGCCTTGACCAGCGAGGTCGCCGCCTGCACGTGCGCGAGCATCTCCTCGGACGGCGCGGCGGCCGGGTCGGCGCCGCCGTCGGGCTCGCGAACCGGCGCGGCCGGGCGTCTCGAGGCCGAAGCTCCGGAAGACCTCTCGTAGAACCGTCGCCGCCCTGCAGCAGCTCCTCGATCCGGCCGCAGGAACGCGCCCGACTCGGCGCCCTGGATCACGCGGTGGTCGTAGGTGGACGTCATCGTCATCACCTTCGACACGCCCAGCTCGGCCAGCCGCGCCTTGTCGATCGCGCGCAGCCCCGGCGGATAGGCGATCGCGCCGGTGGCGATGATGCAGCCCTGGCCCGGCATCAGGCGCGGCACGGAGGCGACGGTGCCGATCCCGCCCGGGTTGGTGAGCGTCATGTTGGCGCCCTGCATGTCGTCGGGCGACAGCGAGCCGTCGCGCGTCTTGGCGATCAGCTCCTCGTAGACCTCGCGGAAGGCGGCGAAGTCCATCGCGTCCGCGCCCTTGATCACCGGCACGATCAGCGTGCGCGAGCCGTCCTTGCGCTGGACGTCCACCGCCAGCCCGAGGTTGACGTGCTCGTGCACCATGCGCTGCGGCTTGCCGTCGAGCTCGCGCGAACGAGTGGCCCATCGTCGGGTGGTCGCGCACGGCGGCCGCGATCGCGTAGCCGATCAGGTGCGTGAACGAGACCTTCATGTCGCGCCGCGCCACCTTCAGCGCCTCGTTCAGCTGGCGCCGGCGCGCGGTCGAGCGTGTCCACCTCGAGCGTGCGGAAGCTGGTCGCCGTGGGAATCGAGAGGCTGTCGGACATGTAGCGCGCGAGCGCCGCGTCGACGCCGCGCATCGGCTGCGTGCGTGACCTCCTGCTCGGGCGGCTTGGCGCGGGCCGGCGCCGCGGCTCCGGCGCCGTCGCCGCCGTTGCTGCTCGATGTGGGTGAGGACGTCGTCCTTCACCACCCTGCCGCCGGTGCCGGTGCCGCTCACCTGGTCGAGGTCGATGCCGTGCGCGGCGGCGACGCGGCGCGCGACCGGCGTGCTGGGCGTGTCGCTCGGCGCGGGCGGTGTCGCGGTGGTGGTTCCGGCGGCGGTGCGCGAGGCGGCGGGCTCGCCGCCGTTGCCCTCGGCTGCAGCGACCGTGGTGGGCTCCTTCTTCGGCGCCGCGCCGTCGCCGGCGGGCGCCTCGCCGGGCTCCAGCTCGGCGAGCGGCTGGCCGACCTCGACGGTCTCGTCCTCCTGCGCGAGGATCTTGACCAGCTTGCCCGACGGCGGCGCCGGGACCTCGGCGTCGACCTTGTCGGTCGAGATCTCGACGATCGTCTCGTCCTTCTCGACCCAGTCACCCTCCTGCTTGTGCCAGGTGAGGACCGTCCCCTCGGACACCGACTCGCCCATCTGGGGCATCGTGATCTGGACGGTGTCCGCCATTCTTAGTCAATCCTGCCTGTCAAGTGATAGGCGGGCCCATCCTAACTTCACGCTCGCGGCGCGCGTGGCACGGTCGGAGCGCTCTGGCGCGCGACGCCGTCCTCCGCCGCCTGCTTCCGCTCGTCCGCGTCGCTCGCGGCGCGCAGGAAGAAGAAGATCAGCGCGCCGATCATCACCAGGAAGTCGATGCCGAGCATCAGGCCGCCGGCGATCTGCTGGTCCTCGGCCGGCGTGAGGCCGTGCTCGAGCGCGCGCTGCCCGTAGAAGTCGCGGTAGATCGGGCGTCTGGAGGATCACGAACGCCATGCCCAGGAACATGCCGGCGAACCGCGTCCCGACGATGTGGGCGATCTTCCACAGCTCGCCCGGCACGCGCCGGCGCGCCGGCTCGAGCACCGAGACCCACACCAGCAGCGACGCGACGATGAAGGTCTGGTGCTGGAGCGCGTGCAGCACCGGGGAGCGCAGCGCCGCCTCGTAGGCCGGGGCGAGGTGCCAGCCGTACAGCGTCAGGATCCAGATCGGCGCCGCCACCAGGGCTGCGTCAGGAACCGGAACACCGCGCGCAGCCGCGCGAGCGCGCCAGCGCGGCGAACATCGCGCGCGGCAGCAGGAACGCGTAGACCGGGCGAGCGCAGCCCGATCACGAGCAGCGGCGCGGAGAGGTCGGCGATCAGCAGGTGCTGGGCCATGTGCGCCGACAGCAGGTCGGTCTCGCCGAGCGAGTCGAGCGGCGACAGCAGCGCGACCCCCATCAGGGCCAGGCCGCCGAACCAGGCGGCCTGCTGGAGCGCCGGCACGCGATATCCGCGGCGCCCCAGGATCCTGGTGGCGCGCACGTACAGCACGCCGGGCAGGACGAGCAGGTAGAGCGCGGTCAGGTCCGTGGCGGCTCGCCCTCCTCCTCTTGGTCGACGCCGCGGCGCCGGTCACGGATCGTGATGACCACGAACCACAGGATCAGGACGAAGACGGGCAGCCACGGTCAGCAGGTCGACGAGCACGTGCCCGGCTGTGCGAGCGGGAGCAGACTCACTGGTTCGCCTGCGACAGCAGGAACAGGCCGCCGGTCGTGAATGCCACCATCACGGCGAGCATCCAGTACTGCGACGTCGTGGCGGTTTTGGCCTTCCGGTACATCGCGAGGGCACGATCGTGCGCCAGGATCAGGCCGCAGACGTGGCCGACGACCAGCACGCCCACCTGTACGTACCAGATCGCCGTCGCGTTGACGATGTTGTAGTCGATCGTCGAGTCCGCAGTGCCGAACAGGTCCGATCCCCTGCCGAGCGGGTCGGAGGCGAGGTAGATGATCGACTGGCCGTTGTAGGCCAGGAGCGAGAAGTAATGGGCGAGCACGTACGCGGCCGCGATCGGCACCAGCGTGTGCATGTACGAGTGCGCGATCTCGCGAAAGTCGCGCCGGTCCACGGTCCGGACGCCGACGATCCCCAGCATGTAGATCATCGCCACCAGCCCCACGCCGATCAGCATGCCGATCGTGAAGGTGATCTCGAGCGCCGTGCCGAGGCTGAACCCGACCGAGATGAAGAAGTCCTGGATGTCCGGCGCGACGTCGACCCACGGCTTTCCCTCGCTCGCCCCGTCGAAGGCGACTGTCCCGATCATCACGCACAGCAGCGGGATGGTTCCCGAGATGACCTCGAGCCGGGTGAGCGCGGAGAGCGGGGGCCGCAGCCCGAGGCGGCCGTCGCGCACCTCCACCGGCGAGATCCGTGAGAACAGGTTGAAGTAGACCGAGAACGCCTCGCCGCGCGAGATCCATGTCTCGGTGCCGAAGCACGCGATCGCAAGCAAGCGTGATCGCGCGTGTAGACGAGTGCCGCGACGGCCAGGGTGCTGGGGTCGGAGCCCTCGGTGTAGGCAAGCTCCATCCAGGCGAAGGCGAAGAGGCCGATCGCCGCCGGCCACCGCCCGAGCCAGTCGGGATACCGGAAGGGCGTCGGGAGCGGCCCGGCGACGCGAGACGCGAGCCATCCGGCGCCGCGCGCGATCGCGCGCCACGGGTTGAACGCACGGAAGACGTCTCCGAGCAGGATGCTGAGGGGCACGAGGGCGACCCAGAAGATCACGTAGATGAACGTGGGGGTGAAGTTGGCCTGGGGAGACTGCTCGCCCTCGATTCCCGCGTAAACGGTCAGCACGAGCATCCCGATGCCGACCAGGCCCGCGAAGACCTCCGTGGCCGGGTTGATCAGCGCGAACGACATGCCCTCGGGAAGCGGGACGGAAGAAGTCCCGGCCCTCGAGCTTGGGCTCCTGCCACAGGAGCGCGAGACCGGCGAACGACACGATCAGCACCACGGCTGCGGCCCAGCCGAACAGCCACTCGGGGATCGGCAGGTCGGACCGGCCGACGAGACCGTGTGCGGCTGCCGGCGCCGGGGCCGCGAGCGCCCCGACCGCCACCGCCACCGCGGCAGCGGCCCAGCGGGTTCTCATCCGGGGCTGACCCTCAGCTCGGCGATCTGCTCTCTTGCGGCCCTCGAGCTCGACCTCGAACACGCCCTCGATGCGGGCGGGGAAGCTGAACCGCACCGTGCCGCCGGCCGGCACGTCCTTGCTGATGTCATAGCCGTGCACGTGGACCTCGTCGGCGACGTCCGAGGTGACGGTGAACTGGATCCGGTCACCGCTCTTGTAGGACAGGCGCTTCACCCCACCGCGCGGCTTGCCGCCCACCACCACGATGCGCGGGGTGGCGGCTTTCTTCGGCTCGGGATTGGCCTGCCCCTGGCCGGTCGTCACGGTCGCGCCGCTTGCCGGCTGGGTCTGCGTGGTCGTCGCCTGGCTGCCGCCGTCACCGTCGTCGTCGCCGCCGGCCAGCACGACGAAGAGCACCACGACCGCGGCGAGTGCCGCCAGGCCGACCAGGACCCGTGTGAGCGGATTTCTCATTTTGCGGATTCTAGGACCGGGTACCGCACATTGGGTGGTTGCTACGCTCGACCGCCTCCCGCCGCCCATCTCCGGAACCGCATGACCAAAGCGACACAACGCCGATATGCAGCGCTCGACGGCCTGCGCGGCATCGCCGCGCTGGTCGTGTTCGCGATCCACGTGTGGATCTACCAGCTGCCGAACACGGTCGAGCTGCGCCGCGACTCGTGGGAGAAGACGCTCCTGTTCGAGGGGCGCGTCGCGTTCGTGATGTTCTTCGTGCTGTCGGGCTACCTGCTGTACCGCGCGTTCGCACGCGCCGGGCTCGGAAGCAGCGCCCCGGTCGCCGTCGGCAGCTACCTGGTGCGCCGGGCGGCCCGCATCACGCCCGCCTACTACGTCGCGCTGGCCGGGACGCTGATCCTCCTGGCCCTGGCGGGCGACGTGCCGGGGCGCCGGCTGGTGGACGGGGGCGAGCTACCGATGTTCTTCCTGTTCGCGCAGAACTACTCGCCCGACACGCTGCTGAAGCTGAATGCCGCCACGTGGACGTTGACCGTCGAGGTGGTGTTCTACCTGCTGCTTCCCCTGATCGGGCTGGCCGCGCTGCGACTCGGCCGCAGCCCACGCCGCCAGGCCCTGCTTCTGGGCGCGTTCGCGTTTGCCGGCCTGGCGTGGAACTACGCCGACTATCTCGCCGGCTGGGGTCCTGTTGCCTCCCACACGGCGATCGCGTTCCTGCCCTACTTCGCCTGCGGGATGCTGGTCGCGCTGCTGGTCGAGACACGCCGTGCCCGCGGCAGCCGGCCCCTCGGCGCCGTCGCGAGCGCCGGCCTCGTCGCCGGCGCAGCGGCGGTCCTGGTGGCCAATGGCCTCTGGCATGCGAACGGGGACCACACCAGCCTCGCGATGGAGGTGTTCGCGGACTCCGCGGCGGCGGTGGCCTTCGCGGCCGTGATCGCGTCTCTCGTGCTCGGCACCGGGACGGGCGTGCGCTGGATGGGCTGGCGCCCGCTCGCCTGGATGGGCGAGATCACGTACGGCTTCTACCTATGGCACATCCCGCTGCTGGTGTTCGCGCGCGGCACCGGCGTGTTGCCCGAGGGCATCGTGCTGGGATTGGTCGTGCTGCCGGTCGCGATCGCGTTCGGCGCGGCAAGCTGGTACGCGATCGAGCGGCCGTTGATGCAACGGGCGGCGCGGATGCCGAAGAGCGGGGCGGACGCCGCGGGCCTTGCCGGCCCGGCGGCCTCGGAGCCGGTCCCGGCTAGCGCAGCCAGGTCCGGACAATCGCGTTCGCGAACCCCAGCCCATAGCGGATCACGGCCGGCTTCTTCGAGTGGCCGTGCAGTCGCTCGACAACGGTGACCGGGATCTCCCGCGCGGGCACTCCCCGCTTGATCGCCTCGATCATGAACTCCGAGGTGTGGAACTGCTCCTGGCGCAGCACGAGTTGCGGCAGCACGCTGGCACGCACCGCGCGGTAGCCGTTCGAGCAGTCGCTGACCTTCGTCCGCGTGATGAACGAGACGAGGCGGTTGAAGAACACGATGCCCATCTCGCGCGCGTAGTGATTCGGCGCGGCGTGGCCGAGCACGCGTGAACCGTGGGCGACGTCGATCTCGCCGTCGAGCACAGGACCCACGAGCCGGGACATCTCCTCGGGCAGGTGCTGTCCGTCGGCGTCGAGCGTCACCACCACCGCCGCCTCGGAGTCGGACGTCAGCCGGTAGCCGGTGCGCAGCGCAGCACCGCCGCCGCGGTTGATCACGTGACGAGCGACGGCCGCTCCGTGGGCCCGCGCGATGTCGCCGGTGCGGTCGCGCGACCCGTCGTCCACGACCAGAACGGCGGTCTCGACGCCGCACACGGTGGCGGGGATGCGCGGCAGCACCGCGCCGATGTTGTCCTCCTCGTTGTAGGCGGGGATCACGACCGCCACCTTGTCGCGGAACCGGTCCGGCAGGCCGGCGGCGCGGAACTCCTCCCACGCGATGCCCTCGAGCACCGCGGACAGCTCGCGATCGACCCTGCCGGTGAGCGCCATGTTGCGCAGCAGCAGGACGAACAGCACGAAGATCGCAAACACGGCCAGGCCGAGGATCCGGCCGCCGCCGCCCTTGCGGAACGAGAAGGCCTCGAGCAGCGCGTTCGTGATCTCGGTTGCCGAGACGATCGCGAGCGCGACACCGGCGAACAGCAGGATCAGGACGTCGACGTTGCGCAGCGACCGCCGCCGCCAGACGGCGAATGCGACCACCGCGACGCTGACGACAAGGCCCGCGACACGAAGGGCGGAGAACTCCATCGGGACGCCGGAGGATACTGAGCGCATCCGCCGCATCGAAAAGGTGTCACCCGTGTTTCGTGGAGCAATGGGCCGTGCCGCAATGGTCGCCGTGCTGGGGTTGCTGGTCGCAGCCTCGCCGGCCTTCGCCGCGCCGCCGTGGTCGGTCCCCCAGAGCGTCTCGGCCCCAGCCCTCTACGTCGATGCTCCCCACGTGGTCTTCGACCGCGCCGGCCGGGCGTATGCGACATGGGGCCCAAGCGGGGGAGCTCGCCTGGCCGTGCGCGAGCCGAACGCGCTCGCGTTCGGTCCCGAGCGCTCCTCGCCGTTCTTTCTCACGCCGCTGCTTCCCTATGGTTCGAACCGCGTGCTCGGGCTCGATCAGCGCGCCGGCAACAGGTCGAACGTGATTTCGCTCCGCGGCCGGCTCAGCCGTCCGGATGGGAGCTTCAGCCGCCCGGACACGATTGCGACCTATGGAGTCGGCGGAGGGGCGCCGTCGCTCGCGGTGCACGACGTCGCACTCGCCGCCTGGACTCAGGGGTCATCGCACGGCCGGCGCATCGTGCGGGCCGCGATCCGGCGCCCGGGACAACGGTTCGGCAGGCCCGTGACGCTTCGCGCGCGCGGGCGGGCGCGGCACGTCGTCACCGCCGCCGGCCCCGGCGTGTTGTTCGTCGCCTGGGAGCGCGCCGGTGTTGTGGAGTCGCGGGTCAGGCAGGCGGGCCACGGTTGGGGCCCCTTGCGCCGGATCGGCCGCGCGGCGAAGGGCTCGAACACGTTCCGTGCCACCTTCAGCGGCCGCCGGGGCTACCTGGCATGGCTGGCCGAGGGCGTCGAATCCAGTGTCCTGCGCGTAGCGGTATTGCCGGCCGGACGGAGCCGGTTCAGCGCACCGCAGACCATCGACACCGTCGACCGCGATGCTCCGGCGGAGCCCCACGGTCCGGCGATCGTCCCGATCTCCGAGCGGGGAGTGCTGCTTGCATGGACGGATTGGGACGGCTCTGCGTGGCGGGTGCGGGCTGCCGTGACCGGCCCGGGCAGCAGTTTCGGAGGGGCCTTCGACGCGTCGCCCGCGGGAGAGCAGGCGGTGCTGGGTGCGGCCGCTTCCATCCCGCCCGGCACGATCATTCCGGCCGCCACGGTGATGGTCGTCTGGAGCCGGCTCGACGCCGTCGGCGAGGTGGGCGACCACGTGCGTGCGGCGGTGCGCCCGCCGGGCGGAACCTTCGGAACGCCGGAGGACGTCAGTGACCTCGACCGGGCGCGCGTGCCGGACGTCGCCTTCGATGTCGTCGGACTCCGCTGGACGGCAGTCTGGTCCCAGCGGATCGGCCCCGACCAGGGCGTGCCGCTGAACCAGATCACGACGTTCCTGCGCTCCTCCACGCGGCCGGGTTAATGTGCGCTGGGGTAGGACCCCACGCACCACCACGGAGGACAGATGGCGGACGACACCAAGATCCTGCTCACCGAGGCCGAGGTTCCCACGCATTGGGTGAACCTGATGCCGGATCTGCCCGGCGAGCCGGCGCCGCCGTTGCGCCCCGACGGGGCGCCCGCGGGTCCCGACGACCTGACGCCGATCTTCCCGATGGGGTTGATCGGCCAGGAGGTCTCCGCGGAGCCGGAGGTCGAGATCCCCGACGAGGTGCGCGAGATCTACAAGCTGTGGCGCCCGACGCCCCTGTACCGGGCGCGGCGCCTCGAGCAGCATCTCGATACCCCGGCGCACATCTATTACAAGTACGAGGGCACCTCGCCGGCGGGCTCCCACAAGCCCAACACCGCCGTGCCGCAGGCCTACTACAACCGTGAGGAGGGCGTGCGCCGGCTCGCGACCGAGACCGGGGCGGGGCAATGGGGCTCCGCGCTTGCGTTCGCCTGCCGGCTGATGGACATGGAGTGCGAGGTCTTCATGGTCGGCTCGAGCTACGACCAGAAGCCCTACCGCCGCTCGATGATGGAGGTGTGGGGCGCGACCGTGCACCGCAGCCCGTCTGACCGGACCGAAGCCGGCCGCGCACAGGCCTCGCACCCGACCGGGTCGCTCGGCATCGCGATCTCCGAGGCGGTCGAGGTGGCGGCCGCCGACGACGGGACCAACTATGCGCTCGGCTCGGTCCTGAACCACGTGCTGCTGCACCAGACCGTGGTCGGCCAGGAGTCGGTCGCGCAGATGGAGAAGGCCGGCGAGTACCCCGACGTGGTGGTGGGGTGCGTCGGCGGCGGGTCCAACTTCGCCGGCATCATCGCCCCGTTCGTGCGCGCGAACCTGCGCGATGGGAAGCGGACCAGGTTCGTGGCCGCGGAGCCGTCTGCCTGCCCGACCCTCACCCGCGGCGTGTACCGCTACGACTTCGGCGACACGATGGGCATGACGCCGCTGCTGCCGATGTACACGCTCGGGCACGACTTCGTGCCGCCACCCGTGCACGCCGGCGGTCTGCGCTACCACGGCGACGCGCCGCTCCTGTGCGGGCTCGTGCACGGCGGCATGGTCGAGGCGCGCGCGTTCCGCCAGAACGAGACGTTCGACGCCGCCGTTCGGTTCGCGCGCGCCGAGGGCATCATTCCCGCGCCCGAGCCCGCGCACGCGATCAGGGCCGTGATCGATGAGGCGCAGACCGCGCGGGAGGCCGGCGAGGAGCGGGTGATCCTGTTCAACCTCTGCGGGCACGGGCACTTCGACCTCGCGGCCTACGACGCCTATCTCGCCGGAAGCCTCGAGGACCCCGAGTTCTCCGAGGAGGACATGGAGTCGGCGCTCGCGCGACTGCCGGAGACGCCGGCGCTGGCCTAAGCGTGACCGAGAACGTCGAGCGTCTCCGTCGTGGTTACATCGCCTGGAACCGGCGCGACTGGGAGGAGCTGTTCTCGATGATCGATCCGCAGATGGAGTGGATACCGATGGACGGCACGCTGCTGGGCGGCCCGTTCCGCGGGCACCACGAGGTGCGCGGGTTCCTCGAGACGATCATGGATGCCTGGGACGAATTCCGCATCGAACCGGAGGACTTCATCGAGCGTGAAGATCAGGTGCTCGCGTTGGTACGTGTGCGAACCCGGGCCCGTGCGAGTGGCATCGAACTGGACGAGCGCTGGGCGCACCTCTGGACGGCTCGTACGGTCTCGCCGTACGGCTGCAGGTGTTCAGCGACCGCCGAGCGGCGCGGGAGGCGTTTGGGGCGGACGAGGTCTGAGCGTTAGCGGTGGCGGTGGCGGCGCTGGGCGTCTGTCTCGACGACCTCTACCAGCCGGCCACCGACCCGCAGGGTGACCGTGACGTGCGTCTTCAGCGCTGCCACGGCTCGCGGTATCCGGATACGGCAGGTGAGCGGGCGGCCCGCCGGCGTGCGCAGCAGGCAGCGACCGAGCCTGCGGTCACCGTTGCGCGCGCGTACGCGGACGACTCCGGCCTGACCGGACCTTGCGGTGAGGCGTAGGAACCGGCCGTCCACTACGGCGGTCAACCCCTGCAGTCCACGATCCGGCTCGGTGACTGACGGACCCGGTGCTGCCTCGATCGCGGCCAGCTCGGCGGCAGTTGCCGGTGCGGGCTGCGGGGGCGGCGGGTCGGTGATCGCGATCGTGACCTCGTCGAACGCGCCGCTCGGGGTGGTCGCACGGATCGTGACGTTTCCTGACGTCGGCGCCTGCGCGGGCGCGCGGTACAGACCGAACCCGTCGACGCTGCCGACCTGTGCCGACCCACCTGAGATGCCGTCGATCGTCCAGTCCACGCGCGGGTTGTCGGCGAACACGCTCGCGAACAGGCGGACGCTCGTGCCCGCGACCATGCTCGCCGGAGCGCCTGACAGCGAAACGCTCGGCGACACGCCGCCGACGTTCAGGGTGACCGCTGCATTGGCCGGATAGCGGGGGAACGTGTTCGCGCTGTCGCGGACCTCGTAGCTGAACGAGTCCGGCCCGACCCAGCCGGGGTCGGGTGTGTAGACGAGGCTCGGCGTCGAGAACGTCGGACCGCTCGCCTGATTCAACTTCCCGTGGCGCGGTGGCGCGATGATCCTGAAAGCACGTGTCCCCAGCCCCGAGCCGAACGATTGGGTCGCGAGGCCGATGGTGGTCGGACCGCTCGCGTTCACGACGCCGGCGTTCACCGGCAGCGCGCGGTATCCCGGGATCGTCGTGCTCCCTGCCGCGAATGTCGCGGCGTTCACCTCATTGCTCTCGCGCACGACGTCGTCCGGGTCGATCTCCGCGCGCAGCCAGTGGACGCCTGGCGGCACGTCCGTGACGTCTACCCACTGGAATGCCAACCCCCGGTCGTACAGGTCCCGCCATCCTGCGGACACGCCTTCCACGAGGCTCGAGCGCGTGGGCTGATTCTGCCCGCAGAAATTGTTGGCGGACGTGGTGTAGACGCGAGTCGAAGGGCCGTTCGTCTCGATCCGCTGGCTGTCGATCAGGCAGAACCCCACCTTCATAGCGGGGGCGACCTCGGCCGTCTTGTCCGAGTTCCACAGCGAGTAGCGCGCGGCGTTCATCAGATGCCAGTGGTTGTGGTCGTCTTCGGGCTCCCAGATGATCCGGGGGTCTCGGCTGGCGTCGTCGAGGAAGGTCCCGTCGCTGCGGAACACACGCTGGACGACCGTCGTCATCTCGGTTCCGACCGGCTGCGAGCCACGCATCTCGAACGCCCCCGTGCCGCGGTTGTGCACGTAGCCGTCGAACCGCAGCAGCAGGTGCGTGGTGCCGTCCGGGTGCGAGTAGGTCGCCAGCAACGGATTGGTCGGCGCGTCGGCGACCAGGTCCGGCAGGCGCTCGGTCACCTGGGCCGAGGCGGACGGGGCAGCCAGCGCGCATGCCAGGGCCGCGGCAAAGACCGCCAGCGCGCGCCAAGATTTCGGATCCAGGACCTCCATGCCTTCCGAGGTCGATCGTAGCTGGCCCGCACGACCTGCTGCATGCCCGATCGCGTCAGGCCTCGCGCACGCGCCGCCCCGGAGCGCGACCCCTGGTGCGGCGGCGCTCGGCCAGCCATCCGCCGGCGGTCATGGCCAGCCAGACGGCGCCTGCCGCCGCCAGGGTCAGTACCAGCGGCATCAGCGGCACGTTGCGGCGCGGCACCGCGAGCAGCAGCCCGCCGAGCACGGTGATCCCGCCGATCAGGGTCCCCAGCACGAGGGCCTCCCAGCGCCGCCGCCAGGCGAGCACCGCCAGGCCGAGGATCGCCAGGCCCAGCACCACGTAGTGGAAGGCGATCCACCCACCGGCCCGCATCGTCGGCCCGGACCCGCGCCGCCACACGTTCCACATCTTGGTCACGACCATCCCGGCATATCCGACCGGGTCCTCGCGCACGTATTTGCGGAAGTTCTCGCGGCCGATCTTGGCGAGTGCCGCGTCGCGCCCGAGGTCCGGGTACTTGCGCGCCACCTTGTCCAGGAGGTCCTTCATCTGGGTGTCGGCGACCTCCCGGTCGGTGACCTCCCGTTTGCCTTCGAAGCGCCGGATCAGCTCCCTCTTCACCCTCAGCTGGCGCCCGTCCCCGGGAAGGTAGGTGGCAACGAACAGCGCCTTGCCGCCGCCGGTGGTGACTGGGACGAACCGATCGAGCACCAGGTAGTTACGCAGCGTCCAGGGAGCCAGCACCAGGCCGAACGCGGCCACGAACAGCGCCGCCGCCAGCACGCCGACGCGCACGTTGCGCCGGCGCGACGTGCGAACCAGGACGATCAGCCCGAGGAACAGTGCGAACATCAGGTACTCGGGCCGCGCCAGCGCGGTCGCGCCGAGCATCGCTCCCGGGAGGAGCCACGCCCAGACCGAGCGCCCGGCATCTCCTGCCCACAGGAACCCGAGCGCTGCGGCCGACAGCGTGAAGGCGGCGATCGGTTCGCTCAGGATCTGCTCGCTGTTGTCTATGAAGGCTGGATAGATCGCGGCCAGCAGCGCTGCCAGCAGTCCCACCGCGGGGCCGCCCAGCCGCCGTCCGAGCAGGTACACGAGCAGCACCATGATCCCGCCGAGCAGCGCCACGGCGGCCAGCCCGAGGTCGGGGTTCACTCCGCCGGTGACGAAGTAGACGCCGGCGTGGAAGAACGGCGCCAGCGGCGACCAGTCCGCCGGGTTGCGCATCTCCGCCGTGCCGTAGTGCCCGGTGCGATACAGCTCCGCGGCGATCTCCCCGTAGGACTTCGAGTCGTTGCCCTGGTAGGCGACGATCGTGCCCTCGCCCGGATCCAGGGACGGGTTCAGGGCCGCGTCGAGTCGCAGGCCGAAGCCGAGCGCCACGACGAGCACCAGCGCGACGAGGATCGCGGGGCCGCCGTGCCGCTCGGGAAGCGTGCGCGCGCGTCGCGCCGCGCGGCTGGCGAATGAGCCGAGCGCCATCGGTGACGGGATGCTAGAGGAGGGACTAGCGGCCGCGACCGAGATCCCCGCCGCAGGACGAGTTCACGCCTCCAGCGTGGGCGTCCGGTACCCTGCGCCGACCATGCGGATCCTCATCCTGGGCGGTGACGGATACCTCGGCTGGCCGACCGCGATGCGGTTCTCCGCGCGCGGTCACGAGGTGTTCGTCGTAGACAATTTCTCGCGCCGCCGCTGGCACCACGAGCATTCGACCGATTCACTCACCCCGATCCGGTCGCTGGCCGAGCGGATCGAGGCGTGGCGCGACGTGTCGGGGCGCGACATCGTGCCGTTCATCGGAAGCATCGAGGACGGCGAGTTCCTCGACCGGGTCGTGGCCGAGACGCTGCCGGAGGCGGTCGTCCACTACGGCGAGCAGCCCTCGGCGCCGTACTCGATGATCTCGCGCCGCAACGCGGTCGAGACCCAGTACACGAACGTGATCGGGAACCTGAACCTGCTGTTCGCGATGCGTGACCGGGTCCCGGACTGCCATCTGGTGAAGCTCGGCACGATGGGTGAGTACGGGACGCCGAACATCGACATCGAGGAAGGGTTCATCGAGATCCACCACAAGGGCCGCAGCGACACGCTGCCGTTCCCGAAGCTGCCCGGCTCGCTGTACCACCTGTCGAAGGTCCACGACTCGCACAACATCCACTTCGCGTGCCGTATCTGGGGCCTGCGTGCGACCGACCTCAACCAGGGCGTCGTGTACGGGATCGAGACGGAGGAGACCGCGCAGGACGAGCGCCTCTTGACCCGGTTCGACTACGACGAGATCTTTGGCACGGCCCTCAACCGTTTTTGCGTGCAGGCCGTGATCGGCCACCCGCTGACCGTGTACGGCAAGGGCGGCCAGACCCGTGGCGCGCTCAACATCCGCGACACGCTTCAGTGCGTGGAGCTGGCGGTGAACAACCCGGCGGAGCTGGGCGACTACCGCGTGTTCAACCAGTTCACGGAGCAGTTCACCGTCGGGGAGCTGGCGGAACGGGTGAAGAAGGCGGCGGAGGAACTGGGCCACACGGTCGAGATCCAGAACTTCCCCAACCCCCGCGTCGAACTCGAGGAGCACTACTACAACGCCGCCAACACCAAGCTCCACGATCTCGGCCTCGAGCCGCACCTGCTGGGCCCCGAGCTGGTCCAGTCGATGCTGCGTACGATCGAGCGGTACCGGGACCGTGTGATCGAGCGGGCGATTCTGCCGAAGACGCGGTGGAAGCCTGGCGAGCTTTCGGCGCAGCTCACTTCCTCCACTACTACTTAGGGCACGTCTCCGTTCCGGCGCCCCCTCTGGGGAGGGGGTCGCTCGGCGCCCTGCGGCGGATTTCCTCTCGACCCCCTCCCCGGCGGGGGCGCCTGCCGCGGCGTTTGACGGTCTGTCGCCCGGCTTCTTTGTGAAGTAGAACAAACGTCCAGGTGGCCCCATTGCAATGGGGTTTCCGGGCTCGTCTTCCGATGAATTGATCGTCCTTGTGGTGGCTCATCGGCCCCGCTCGGAGGTCAAGGATGAGCCCGTCTCGGACGAAAATCGCCCTCGTCTCGCTTGCCGTTTTTCTGGTCGGCGTGCTGCCCCCCGCAGGGGTTGCCGGCGCAGCGGCGGTGAAGGAGCTGCGACGCGTGCTCCAGGGCACCAGCGGCAAGGATCACATCGTCGGCAACGCGGCGAACAACAAGATCTACGGCGGACGCTCGGCGGACCGTCTGTTCGGCGGTGCGGGCAGCGACCTGCTGCGCGCCGGGACGGGTCGTGACACCCTCGCCGGCGGCTCCGAGAACGATCTCCTCTACGGCGACGAGGCCGCGGACCTGATGTACGGGCAGGACGGCGATGACCAGATCTGGGGCGCGACCGCCCCCGACAACATGTCCGGCGGGCCCGGAAACGACGTCATGATGGGCGAGTCGGGCGATGACAAGATCGCGGGCGGGGAAGGCAACGACACGCTCGACGGAGGCTTTGGCCGCGACACCCTGCTTGGCGAGGGTGGCGACGACTCGATGAACGCCGGCGCCGCGGGCGACACGCTGCACGGTGGGCTTGGCAACGACCGGATCGACGGCTCGAGCGCCGAGGACACGCTCCACGGCGACGAGGGCGACGACTACCTCGTCGGCGGCACGGCGCGGGACCAGATCTATGCGGGCGCCGGAAACGACGTGGTCAATGCCGTCGAGCCCCACGGCGTGCTGTCGGAGGGCGTGGTCGACTGCGGGCCCGGAGACGATGTCGTCTACGCCGACCGCCGGGACCTGCGCGCCACCATCTTCCGCAACTGCGAGACGATCACGGCAGGCGCGGCTCCCGAGGACGGGGACCCGAACCGGGGTGTGAGGCGGATCGGCGACGGAGCAGCCGAGAACCTGCTGGGCGGCGATCTCAACGACACGCTGCTCGGCGGCGGAGGTGACGACGTGATACGCGGCTTCGGGGGCGTGGACGTGATCTGGGGCGACCACATCCCCAATACGACCGGCAATGACCGCATCCATGCCGGCGGCGGAGACGATCAGATCTTCGGCAACTCCGGCTCAGACAGGATCTACGGGGACGAGGGCAACGACCGGATCTCCGGAGGGCCAGGCCGCGACAAGGCCTATGGTGGTGCGGGCAACGACGAGATCCGGCCCGACGGTGGCAAGGACTTCGTGAAGGCCGGCGCAGGGAACGACAGCATCCATGCCTTCGGTGGCACCAAGCGCGACTACGTCGACTGCGGCAAGGGCTTCGACACCGCGTACGTCGACAAGGGTGACAAGACGCGCCGCTGCGAGCGCGTGAAGCACCGCTAGCGACCGGCTATTTTCTTCCAGAAGCGGACGTACTCTCGGGAGTGGCCGATGCCCGCCTCCGCGACCAGGATCTGCTCCTTGGAGGCACCGGCCACCTCGAGCGTCGTGGCAAGGCGGCGCAACTCATCGAGCCTTTCCTCGTGCGCCGCGAGCTGAGCCCTGGCGAGCGCCTGAGGGTCGCCGCCGAACGCCAGCTTCAGCAGCCCGGGATCGCGGAGCTCGTAGAGCTCCTCGGTCGGCGTTCGCAGCCACTCCTTCAGCGCGGCGCGGCCCTTCTGGGTGACCGTGTAGTGCTTGCGGCGCCGGCCTGTCTGCTCGCGGCGCTCCCGTAGGTACCCGCCCTTCGCCAGCCGCTCGGGCTCCGCGTAGAGCTGGGAGTGGGGGATGCTGAAGAAACCTCCCACCGTGGCGGCCACGATCTGCTTGAGGTCGTACGGCGTGGCCTCGCCCGCCTGTTCCACGAGGCCGAGCACGACGTAGGAGGTCTGTGTGAGCTGAATCACGTTTGAAAGTCCAGCCTAGATGGTATGTTTCGGACTATCAATGGTCCGTTCCGGACCTTCTCGGAGCCCGAGGAGGAGGCGCCAGATGGAACAGCAGACGCTCAGCCCACCCGCAGTTGCCGGATCGACGGCCGACTGGCACCGCATCTTCGACACCCTTCCGGACGAGCACGACTACGTCGTCGATGAGGTGGAGGGCCGGCTTCCCGAAGGACTCGTCGGGACCCTGTACCGGAACGGTCCCGGCAAGAACGAGGTCGGCGGGACCCCCTACGCGCATCTGTTCGACGGGGACGGGCTGCTCTCGCAGTTCGTGTTCGACGGCCGGAGGGTTCGCTACCGGAACCGCTTCGTGCGGACGACGCATTACCTGGCAGAACGCGCGGCGGACAAGCCAGTGATGCGCAACTACGGACAGCAGCGGCCCGGCGGCCCGCTCGCGAACGCGCTGCGCACGCCGGCGAACGTCGCCAACACCAGCGTCCAGTACCACGCCGGCAGCCTGCTCGCGCTCTACGAGGGCGGTCGCCCCTGGGAGCTGGATCCCGACACACTCGAAACGATCGGCGAGTACGACTACGACGGCGAGCTGAAGAGCTCCTACACGTATTCCGCCCATCCGACCTGGGACCCCGCCACGAGGGAGCTCTACAACTTCGGACTCCAGTACGGCCGGCGTACGAAGCTACGCACGTACCGGATCGACTCCGCGGGCCGGCTCCATCACCTCCACGCAATCCCACTCCCATTCGCGACGATCAACCACGACTGCGCGCTCACGCGGCGCTACATGGTGTTCGTGATCGACCCCGTCGTATTGCGAGTGCCGCGCTTCCTGCTCGGGCTCAGCAGTTTCGACGACTCGCTGCGGTTCGACCGCTCCAGGGCCACGCAGGTGATCCTGGCCCCGCGGGATGGTGGCACGCCCCGCTTCGCGGAGTGCGAGCCGTTTTTCCACTATCACGTCAACAACGCCTTCGACGACGGCTCGGACGTTGTGCTGGATCTCGTCCGTTACCCGGACTACGACAACGTCCATCAGGGCTTTCGGGATGCCGGGCGGGCCGGCTTCGACGACACCTCGACATCCCTGTGTCGCATGCGGGTCGCCGCCTCAGGCGCGATCACGATCGAAGACATCTGGTCCGATGGCTGCGAGTTCCCGCAGCACGACTGGCGCCGCACGGGCCAGTCTCATCGCTACGCCTACATGGCAGGACGGGCCGGTCCCACGTCAAACACGCCTTTCGATGCGGTGCTGAAGGTCGACCACGACCAGGGAGCCGTCAAACAGCATTCGTTCGGTGACGGGCACGTCGCGGGCGAGCCGATCTTCGTCCCGCGCTCTCCCGACGCCGCCGAGGACGACGGATGGCTGCTGTCGCTGGTGTATTCGGCGAGCGAACACCGCTCCCGGCTGGTGGTGCTCGATGCGCGCGACGTCGAGTCCGACCCAGTCGCGGTCGCCCACCTGCGCCATCACGTCCCGCTCGGGTTCCATGGGACCTTCACGACTCGTGTCGCCTCATGATCGCCGCGGACCGCCAACACAACCCGTTCATCCATTCCCCTGCGGGTGGACGGCTGCTGAGCGCACTGACGTTGCCGGGGTTCATGATCCGCCCGCCCGCCGGCTTCGGGGTTCTCACGACGACCGGTCGCAGGACCGGCAAGGCGCGCCCCAAGTGCGTGCGCGCAATCCGCAGGGGCGACAAGGCATACATCGTGTCGATCCGCCCCACCGCCTGGCTGAAGAACGTGCGGGCGAACCCTGTCGTGCGCTTGCGCATCCGGGGCGGGACGTTCTCGGGCGTCGTCCGTGAGCTGGACGAGGGGGAGCGGCAAGCGGCGATGGATGCCTATTGCGAAACGGTCAACCCGAACGACTACGTCGAGTGCCTCATCTGGCGCAGTGGCCGCCCCACGCGCGCCAAGATCGAGGAGCTGCACCGCACCTGGTTCAACACGGGGACGCCGATGGTGGTCGATCTGCAGGCATAGCCTGACCAGGGCACTTTTCGCGGTTGCCTTCGGCCCCGCACGCGGCTAGAGTCGATTGTGCGCGACGCTACGAACCGGAACGGGGCGAAGCACGGAGCGCAGGAAAGGATTCGCAGGGGACATGGAGACCCAGCCGCGCACGGAATGGACGGTTGTGATGTTCCTGGGACTCGCTTTGATCAGCGGAGTCGGGGCGCTCGCAAGATCGGGCATCCGGCTGCCGATCGGCCGAGTGTAGGAACGCAGCAGTACCGGGGGATAGCCCCCCTAACGAGGGGGCATCCGCAATGCGCCGTCGAGGCGCACGGTCTCCCCGTTCAGCATCTGGTTCTCGACGATGTGCACGGCCAGCGCCGCGAACTCGGCCGGCTCGCCGAGGCGGGACGGAAACGGGATCGCCTGGCCGAGCTCGTTTCGCGACTCCTCCGGCAGGGCGCCCAGCAGGGGAGTGTCGAAGGTTCCGGGTGCGATCGTCACGACGCGAATTCCGCGGCCGGCAAGATCGCGCGCTGCGGGGAGCGTGAGCCCGACTATCCCGCCCTTGGAAGCCGAGTAGGCGATCTGCCCGATCTGACCGTCGAAGGCGGCGATCGATGCGGTGTTGACGCACACGCCGCGCTCGCCGCTGTCGAGTGGCTCCAGGTCGTTCATCGCCGCTGCCGCGAACCGCAGCACGTTGAAGGTTCCGATCAGGTTCACCCGCAGGACGGTCTCGAACGGCATCAGCTGGTGCGGGCCGCGCTTGGAGGCCGTCCGCTCCGCCCATCCGATGCCTGCACAACAGATACTGACGCGCAAGCCGCCGGCGGCTTGCGCGGCCTGCTGCACCGCGGCGTTCACCTGCTCCTCGTCCGTGACGTCGCATGGAGCAAACGCTGCTCGCTCGCCCAGCTCGCTCGTCAGCGCCTCGCCCTTCTCCGCGTTCACGTCGGCGATCGTCACGTCGGCGCCCCGCTCGTGCAGCGCACGCACGGTCGCCTCCCCGAGTCCGGATGCGCCGCCGACCACGATTGCCGCGTGTCCATCGATCTGCACGGCGCGGAAGCCTACCGTTGCGTGACTACGCGCCGAGCGAGTCGTAGCCCGGCGGCGCCGAGTCGACGGCCGGGTTGCGGTGATGGCGCGGCACCGTGACCTTCACGACGCCGGTGCACGAGCCGCCTTCGCTGTCAGTGGCAACGAAGGCGATGCGATAGACGCGGCCGTCACCGCGCGCGTCGCGTTCAGCACGAAGGCGCACCTGCCCGTCGCCGGCTCGTTCGGCATCGGAGCCGCCTGCGACCGGCTCGTCCTGGGTGACGTCCGTGATCTCGACCGTCACCGGATCGTCCTCTGGATCGGTGACCTGCCCGATGCCAATCGTCCGGAACTTCCGGTTGGCGGGCCACAACAGCGACGTGGTCGGCTCCGCGCCGTCACAGCGCGGGGGCGCGTTCGGGATCGACGCATACACATCTGTTTTCCCGTCGGTGTCCGCCGCCACGAGCTGGCGGCTTGTCGTGAAGAAGACGATCCGGCCGTCGCTACCCGCCTTCACGTCCAAAAACTCGTACATGGTTGGTGCCGCTTCCGACCGGTCCTTTCGAGATCAGGGTCGTGGCGCCGTTGAACCACTGGTAGACGTCTCTGGCTTCGTTCCGGTCCTCAGGCACGAGTTGCTCCTCGGTGTTGAAGACGAACCGCCTGCCGTCGTGCGAAGTCGGGCGCTCGGCCGAGGCCGGCGTGATACGCGCCGTTGCCACCGGCGGGACCGGTCGTCGCGAGCCGGAATTCTCCGCCGGAGCGCTGGTAGGTATCGAAGTGGCCGTCCGTGTCCTCCGGGAGTAGCGCGTCGTAGGTGCCGATGTAGACGATGGTGCCGTCGATCGAGCTTCCCATGAAGGCGGAATCGTTCTCCGAGTTCCCGCCGGTACCGGAAGCCGAGAGCAGCGTCGTAGTGCCTCCGGCGCGCTCGTATACGTCCCGGCCGTTGTCGGTGTCGGCGTCGACGAGCTGCTCCTCTGTGTGGAAGAAGATGCGATCGCCGTCCGGAGTCGCGTACCTGAAGGTCGCGTCATCCCTGGTGCCCTTCGGAATCCCGCTCCCGTCGACGCCCGTCTTCTTCGGTCCCGTGGAGATCAGCTTCGTGGTGTCGCTGGCGAGATCGCGCTCGTAGATGTCGACACAGCCGACCTCGCCGAAACCGTCGTGGGACGGGCAGTTGGCCTCGACGTCCTCGTCGACGAGCGGCTCGGCCGTCGTGAAGAACACGCGTCTGCCATCACTCGACGCTCCCCAAGCCTGAACCCCGTAGCTGTCCTGGTTGCCATGCGGACCGGTCGAGACGAGCTCGAGGGACCCGGTCACGTGGTCGCGCGCATAGACATCCGAGCACGGTCCGCGAATCAGGGCGCTCGCGCAGTCGTCCGTGTCTTCGGCGAGGAGCGCCTCGCGTGTCGCGACGAGCACGCGTGAACCGTCGGTCGACCCCGGTAAGCCGCCTGCGTTCCATGGTCCGTTGCCGCCGTACGGGCCGATCGAGAGCAGAATCGTCGCATCGCCCGCGCGCTGGTAGAAGTCCTGGTTCGAGTCCGTGTCCTCTGTCACGAGCCGCTCGGCGGTGTAGAAGAAGGCTTGTGAGCCGTCGATCGACGCGCCGCCGAAACTGGCATCGAACAAACCTGGGTCAACGGGGCCGGTCGAGATCAGACGCGTCGTGCCGGCCGCGAGGTCACGTTGGTAGACGTCACTGCGGTCGTCAGCGTCCTCGCTCACGAGCGGCTCCGCGGTCACGAAGAAGACGCGGTTGCCGTCCTCTGAGACTGCCTGGCGCGCAATGACTGGGAAGCGCGCGTCGAAGTGACCTGCGCCGCCCGCCGGCCCCGTCGAGACGAGTTCGGTCGTGCCGGCCGCGAGATCACGCACGTAGAGGTCCACGCAAGGAGAGGGAGGGAAAGGCTCGCCGTAGTAGTCGTATCCCTCCCGGTCGCAAAGGCCGTCACTGTCCTCTGCAACGAGCGCGTCGCCGGTCTCGAAGAACATCTTCGTGCCGTCCTTCGATACGGCCGCGATCCCGGCCGAGGTGTTCGCGCCACCGGGGCCGACCGAAGCCAACACCGTCCTGCGACTCTCGGCTGTCGCGACAGAACAGATCCCGAGTGCCGCGATCGCGGCGATGACGGCTGCTATCAGGGACCTCCGCACCACTCTCCCCTCGGCCAAACCATAACCGAACACGGACACCACGAATGACCTGCGGCTATTCAATCGTTTTGGCACCACTTCCCTACGTCACCTGAGCTTGCCTCCTGTGGTGGTACGGTGCGCGTAATGCTGAATGTGGGCGACACCTTCCCCGAGCTCCATGTTGAGTCGCGAGAGGGCGACGTGGCGCTTTCCGAGCACTGGCGTCACGGGCCGTTGGTGCTCGCCTTCATGAGGCATTTTGGGTGACCCTTCTGTAGGGAACACCTCGTCCAGTTGGATGAGGCCCACGAGGAGTTCCGGAAGGCCGGGGCCGAAGTCGTTGCGATCTTTCAGTACCGCGCCGAGCCGACCGCCAACTTCTGCCGCCGCCGCGGAGTCGATCACATCACGTGTCTCGGTGATCCGGAGCGCCAGGCGTACCACGCGGTCGGGCTCGAGCGGTGGGGCCCGAAGGAGGTAGTCGGACCGCAGCTAGCCAAAGGCTTTCTGCGGGCCGCCCGCCACGGCGCATTCCCGGGCGTACCGAAGGGGGACACGGCGCAACGGCCGGGGACGTTCGTTGTGTCGCCCGAGGGCAAGGTGGTCTACGCGCACTATCACAAGGACTCGGCCGACAATCCGCCGGTCGAGGACCTGCTCACGGCTGTGCGTGGCGCAGGCTGAGAAGCAGTCTTAGGGCCACTCACGGCGGACCGGACTGCGGCTGCGTACGGGCTCGACGGCGGACGGGCGCGCAATCCGGCTGTAGCATCGACGCAAGGAACTGAGCCATGAGCAGCGAGATGCGCGCATCAAAACCAGGAACGGTGATGATCGCCGAAGACATGGACCACTGGCCTCACGTCGACGTGGTGGACCTTGCTCGACGCGAAGTTGATTTCTCGACGCTTGACCCCTCTGACGTGTTCTGCTGGACCGGGCGGTTCAACGCGCACTGGCAGAGCGGCGACAACCGTAGCTACCGGGACGGGCCCGATGACGTGTCCGCCGAGGAAGCGATCGCGTGGGGTCGCTCACAGGCGGACGTGGTGTTCATACGCGTAGGGGACGGGGACCTCGGGGGCGACGAGAGCGGCTATTTCTCGGCCGGCACGCGGCATCCCGATCCAGAGACACCGGTATGGCCGGAGGGTACGAGCGTGACCGCCCGGCCCTACCAAGGGGAGTGGAAGAGAGCCGGAGTCGGCGAGTACGAGATCGGCGGTGGAAGCTCCTAGCGCCGAATCGTTGAGAGTCGGTAGCGCAGGTATAGGTAGCTCCCCTCCTCCAGCACCGAGACGATCGCCAGCTTCAGCGGCTGGTCGAGCGCGGACCCCTCCAGCAGCGAGGGCTCGTCGCCTCCCGCCAGCAACGGGGAGATCGAGAGAAACAGCTCGTCGACCAGGCCGGCGTTCAGCATCGACGCGAGCAGGGTGGGCCCGCCCTCGAGCAGCACCGCCCTGACGCCGTGACGTTCCCGCAGCAGGGCCGCCGCTGCCACCAGGTCCAGGTCCTCGCCCGGCAGGCGCTCGACCGTCAGGTGGCACTCGCACGGAGGCGGCTCGCGGTCCGAGTTGGTCAGCACGATCACGTGCGACCCGGGATCCTGGAACAGCGGCGCGTCGACCGGCAGCTCCATCGAACGGCTGGCGGTCACGCACAGCGGCGTCTCGGGCAGCCCCAGGGCCGCCCGGTGCCGGCGTACCTCCGGCCGGCGCGCGAGCGGGCCATAGCGCTCGATCGCGATCGTGCCGGTGCCGACCATCACGGCATCCACCTGGGTGCGCAGCGAGTGGAACAGCTCGCGGTCCGAATCGCTGGACAGCGCCTCGGTCCGCCCGTCCGAGGGTCGCGCGGCCGTCGGCCGAGGCGACCATGTTGGCGACCACGTACGGGCGGTCGTCGCGGGCCCGCTCCAGCAGGCCGAGCGAGGCGTACGCCTCGGAGGCGGCGACCGGACCGGGATCCGGATGAAGCCGTTGGAGCGTCAGGTTTCCGGGCCCGTCAGAGAGAGGGCGAACAGCCCATCCGGATCCGTGTACCAGGCAAGCGGCTGGAGTCCCACGGCCCGGTACTCGCGTTCCAGCGTCTCGCGCGTGAACTTGCACGAGATCTCGGTGCGGAACTGCTCGCCGGGTTCGAAGCCGACGTCCATCTCGAGCGCATCGATGCGGGCGCGCATCTCCTCCCGCGCCCGCAGCCACATCTCGATTCGCCGCTCGGCCTCGTTGTAGAACGCGACGTGCTCGAACCCGTCCGGATCGAGATCCGCACGGAGGTTGGCGTTGATCACGTGCAGGAGGTTCCGGTTGAACTCGGCGGTCACGCCCGCTTCGTCGTTGTACGCGGCCTCCAACCGGGCGCGGTCCTTGACGAGGTCGGTGCCGACCAGCAGCCGGTCATCGGAGTTGAGCTGCCTCCGCAGCGCCTCCAGGAGACGCCGCCGCTCGGGCTCGTCGAGGTTCCCGATCGTGCCTCCCAGGAACGCGATCAGCCGGCGGCCCGAAGCTCGCGGGATCTGGTCGAGGTGGCGCTCGAAGTCGCCCACGAGGCCGTGGATCTCGAGACCCTCGTATTCCGCGGCCAGCCTCTGGGCACACTGCTCGACAAAGCTCTCCGAGACGTCGACCGGCACGTAACGCGAGCCGTAGCCACCCTCGACCATGGGCCGCAGGAGCGCATCGGTCTTCCGTGCCGAACCCGGGCCCAGCTCGACGATCTCGGACGGTCGCACCTGCGCGACGATCGCTGCTCCCGCTGCGTCCAGGATCGACTGCTCGACCCGTGTGGGGTAGTACTCCGGCAGGGTGGTGATCTGCTCGAACAGCTCCGATCCGCGGGCGTCGTAGAAGTACTTGGGCGGGATCGCCTTGGGGTCGGACCCCAGACCAGAGCGCACGTCATCGGCGAACGAGGCAAGGGCGCCCTCGCGCAGGTGCACCTCGATCCGCACGGGCTCGGGGCCCTGCTCCGCGGTGGCGCGCGTCACGCCTCCTCCACGTCGGCCGCGCACCGGAATCCGGCGAAGATCTGGCGCCGCTCGGGGTGGTCCCAGTTGCGGAAGGTGTTCGAGACGGCGTCCGGCCGCGTAGCCCAGGAGCCGCCGCGCAGGACGCGGTACGGGCCGCCGAAGAACTCCTCCGAGTACTCGCGGTAGGGGAACGCGCGAAATCCGCGGTAGCCCTCGAATGCGCTTGCGGTCCACTCCCACACGTCCCCCGCTGCCTGGCGCATCCCGCATGCGCTCTCACCGCGGGCATACGCCCCGCTGGGCGCGCATCCGAACGCGAGCTGGTCCAGGTTCGCGACCTGCTCGTTGGCGGGGTAGCTGCCCCAGGGCTGTGGCCGGCTGTCGCCGGCAGCCGGGTTCCAGGCGGCGGCCTTCTCCCATTCGGTCTCGGTGGGAAGGCGCTTGCCCGCCCAGCGTGCGTAGGCGTTTGCCTCATGCCACGACACATGGCACACCGGGAGCGTGGCGTCGAGCGCTTGCTCCTCAGCAAACGAGCGCACCGCGTAGCCGCCGCCGCTGCGCTCCCAGTAGCGGGGCATGTCCACGTCTTCGTGGCGCCGCCATGCCCAGCCTTCGCCGCCCCACAGCTCCGGCCGTGAGTAGCCGCCGTCTTCGATGAACTCGAGCATGTCCCCGTTGGTCACCGGGACCCGATCGATCAGGAACGCCTCCACGGCGCACGCATGCCGGGGGCGCTCGTTGTCGTATGCGAAACCGCGTGCCGGCGCGCCCATCTCGAACGGGCCCGCGGGCACGAACGCCATCTCGCCCGCGATCCGCCCGGCCGGGGGGAGACGCCGCCGCGCGGGCGGCACGTAGGGCTCCGTCGTCATGATCTGGAGCGTCTGGAGGATCGTCTCGCAGTGCTGCTGCTCGTGGCGCAGGACCAGCTCGTAGACGAATGCGTCTGCGAGCAGGGCGCCCCCGGACTCGCCCAGGTCCGCGCCTTCAAGTAGGCCGAGCGTTCGCTCGCGCACGGCTTCCATGTGGCGCAGGGCGTCATCGACTCGCAGATAGGGCAGCGCGCCGCGTCTGTCACGCGGTGCGCTGGCCGGGTCGTATACGTCCGCCAGGTCGCCTCGTAGCGGTGGGCGGTCGAATGGGTTCTGCGCCAGCCAGAGGTCCTCGAAGGTGGCGATGTGACCCAGGTCCCATGCGATCGGGCTCATCAGCGGGTCGTGCACCTGGTTCAGCGCCTCCTCGGACACTCCGCCGATCAGCAGGAGCGTGCGGGCGCGGGTTTCCTCCAGCCGCGCGGCGATCGACGTCCTGGTGCCGGCGTCGCGGGCACGGTCGCCCAACCGGTCGTGGATGGTCGCCGCGCCGCTCATGCCAAGGGCCGGCGCGCGTGGATGACGATCACGGCCAGGGGGCCGTCTCGTTCAACACGGGCAGGGGGCTGGTCGCTCATCGGGGGGACGAGGAACTGAGTCGCGGAACCTACCCGATCGTTACGCGCCCAACCACGCACCGGATCAATGTCACAGTGAGACTTCGGTTGCCCTTCGGACGCCATGAGCGCGTCAGGCATTGCCGCCCGTATATGGTCTCGGCCGTGGACTTCAAGCGTCTGGGACGGGGAGACATCGTTGCGGCTGCGGGCGGCCTGCTCCTGTTTCTGAGCCTGTTTGTGCCGTGGTTCAATGTCAGTGACGTGAAGGAGAACATCTGCGGGCCGGGCGCCGACTGTTCTGCGTTCGAGACCTTCACGATCCTCGACATCCTGTTGGTGATGGGCGCGTTCGCGCCCTGGATCCTCGTCTGGATCGTGATCCGCGGTCATGAACTGTCGTGGCCACCGGGCGAAGTCACGATGATCGTGGGCGCCGTCGCGGGCACTCTCATCCTCTACAACGGCATCGTCGACCAGGCCGGCACGAACCAGGAATTCGTGACGCTCGGCGTGGGCTGGTACCTCGGGCTGCTGGGGTCACTGATGATCATTGCCGGCGGCGCCATCAGCCAGATCCGCCGGGGCGGAGTGACCCGGCGGCCGCCGGGCACCTTCTAGCCAGGTAACCTCCGCCGCCGGGATGGGAGACCGCGACACAAGCGTGATCGCGCATGACCTGCGCGACACGACCGCGCCGGACCGCAACCTCGCGCTCGAGCTGGTTCGGGTGACGGAGGCCGCCGCGCTGGCGGCGGCACGCTGGGTGGGGCGCGGTGACAAGGAGGCGGCCGACCAGGCAGCGGTCGACGCGATGCGGTTCACGCTGCACGCCGTTCCGATGGACGGCAACGTGGTGATCGGCGAGGGCGAGAAGGACGAGGCACCGATGCTCTACAACGGCGAGCAGATCGGCGACGGCAGCCCGCCGATGGTGGACGTCGCAGTCGACCCGCTCGAGGGCACGCGCCTGACGGCCCTCGGTCACCCGAGTGCGCTGGCCGTTGTCGCGCTCGCCGAGCGCGGAACGATGTTCGACCCGGGCCCGTGCGTCTACATGGAGAAGATCGCCGGCGCATCCGACATCGGCGACCTGCTCGACCTCGACCGTCCGCTGGGGGAAACCCTGAAGCTGGTCGCAAAGCGCCGCAGCTCCGAGGTCAGCGATCTGATGGTGATCATGCTGGACCGCGAGCGCCACGCCGACGCGATCGCCCAGGTGCGCGAATGCGGCGCCCGGATCCGCTTCATCACGGACGGCGACGTGTCCGCTGCGCTGCTGTCGGTCACGTCCGGCACCGGCGTCGACCTGCTGTGGGGCATCGGGGGCACTCCCGAGGGCGTGCTCTCGGCGGCGGCGATCAAGTGCATGGGTGGCCGGCTGATCGGCCGGCTGTGGCCTCGTGACGACAGCGAGCGTAGCCGGGCCGTGGACGCTGGATACGACCTCGACGAGGTGCTCGACGTGGAGCGGCTCGTGTCCGGCAACGATGTGTTCTTCGCCGCCACCGGTGTGACGGACGGCGACCTGCTCCAGGGAGTGCGCTACCGCGACGGGGCGGAGGCGACCACGGAGTCGCTCGTGATGCGCTCGCGCTCCGGGACCGTGCGGAAGGTCTGGGCGACGCACAACCGTTCGAAGCTGCGCGAGCTCACCGGCGAGCGATACGGATAACAGTCGGCAGTTGGCAGTTGGCAGTCGGCAGTCTTAGAGGATCTCTATCTCGACAGTCTCCCCGGCTGCGACATTCCCCCGCTCAACCTCGAGATATGCCAACGCCTCGGCGCCGAGCATGCTCGTCAGCACGTGGGATCCCTGTTCCTTCGTCGGCCGCACGTGCCATCCGCCGGGGCCCGCCGAAAGCGTGCAGCGCACCACGTGGGCTCTGCCAGGGCGCTTGAGGTAATCGGCGTCGATCGTGGCGGTGGCGCGCCGGTCGGCTGCCTGATTGCCGAGCATGCGTGCAAGCGCGGGGCGCACGAACAAATGGAAGGTCACCATCGCGGAGACCGGGTTTCCGGGCAGGCCGAAGACAAGCACCGGCCCGGTCGTTCCGAACCAGGTGGGGTGCCCGGGCCGCAGGGCGACTCCCCAGAAGACCTCCTCCACGCCGAGTGCCGCGAGCGCCGGCTTGACGTGGTCGTGAGCGCCGACCGAGACGCCACCGGTGGTCACCACCACCTGGGCCGTCAGCGCCCGCCGCAGGGTCTCCACGGTCTCCGCGTAGTCGTCGCCCACAGTCTCGACCGAAACGACCCGCCCGCCGGCGTCGGCAACCTGCGCTGGGATCGCGTAGCCGTTGGTGTTGCGTATCGCGCCGGGGCGCAGCGGCGTTCCCGGCTCAACCAGCTCGTCGCCCGTGACGACGATCGCCACGTGGGGCGGGCGGGCGCAGGAGAGCTGCGCCGCGCCTGTCGAGGCGGCGACTCCGAGCTCGGCGGCGCCGATCCGGGTGCCGGCGAAGAGCACGACCGCGCCGGCTGCGATGTCCTCGGCCGCGCGTCGGATCTCGAGACCGGCTGTTAGCGGGCGGGTCGTGCTGACGGTTTCGGCAGACTCATCCGCGTCCTCCACACGCAGCACCGCATCGCTCCCCGCGGGCACCATTGCTCCGGTGGAGATTCTCACCGCCTGGCCCGCCTTGAGGCGACCGGCATAGGGAGCGCCCGCGCGCGACTCGCCGATCACGGTCAGCGTCGCGGGAGCAGCCTCCGTCGCGGTGGCCGTGTCAGATGCCCGTAAGGCAAATCCGTCCATCGCGGAGTTGTCGAAGCCGGGCACGTCGTCGTGGCTGACGACGTCCTCTGCCAGCACGCGGCCGAGGGCCTCCCGCAGCGGCACCGCCTCCGCCGGCACAGGAGCCGCCCGGGGCAGGATCAGCTCGAGCGCGTCTTGCGGGGCGAGCAGGCCGGCGGCCTTTTCCGGCTCCTTCAGCGACCGCGCAGGCCGCGCGCGGCCGCATCGAGCGCCCGGAGCGTCAGCCGGCCGCCGACTCTGAGCGGGAGCTTCGCGGCCTCGAGCGCGCCGTCCACCGCCAGCCGCGGCAGTCCCGGAGCCTTGCTGGTCTGCGCCGGGCGCCGGGCCGGGTCGCGAGGCGTGGCCGCCTGGTCGACCGGCACCGCTGCGGGGGCGCGCCGGCGCGCCGGACGGGCGCTGGGCGTCGCATTGCGTGCCCCGGTGGTTGCACGCTTGGGCTGCTTGGCTGCGCGCGCGGATGTGGCGGCGCGCGACTTCGGTCGGGCCGCGGTGCTGCGCTGAGCGGGGGTGCCCTTCGCGCCGCGTGAAATGGGGGACGCTTCTTGTGACGCGGCCGCGGTTTCGCGGCTGCCGCGCGGCGCCTGCCGCGCCTGCTCACGCTGCCGCCGCCCGGTGACCCGATGGGGCCGTGTGCGCGGCAGCTTGCTCATGATCACGTCCTCGGGTAGTTCCGCCGGGGACGGCTTGGCCGCCGGTTCCGGAGCGCGGTCGCCGGTGCCCTGCTCGGGGCCTGAGTGCTGGTCTGGTTCCACGCTGCCTCCCGGGGTTTCTGAGGTCGAGACGGCGTCAGCCGACGCTCGCCGCGGACATTCGGTTGCGGATCGTACTGCTACCCGATTAACGTAGTACTGGACGCTTAGCCGACGCCGGTCGGCGCGTCCAGAAGGTTTTTCAGCCCAATTCCTGGGAAAAACGACCCCGAAAGAGCAACTTTCGCGTTAGAGACCCGTATAAACGAGTGACAATCGTTGATAGAGGTCCGTGAAAGCGGATAGCCTCACGAGCGACGGGCAGCCGGCCACGCGCTTGACTTCAAAAAGGATAGCGTTACCATCCGGACACCCGTACGAGCGGTCTCGGGACTGCTCGAGTATGTCATCAGACCAAACGATCTGTGAATCTGGCGGAGCGGACACCGTCCGGTCCGCTTGAGTGCGGAAGGAATCAACCGAATCAAAGCCAACCTGCTTCAGAGCGAACTGCACGAACTGGAAGAGATCAAGGGTCTCGTAACCAAGGGTCAGCAACAGGGCGTACTCTCGTACAACGAGGTCGCCGACGCACTCGCGGAGATTGACCTGGACGAGGCCGAGGTCGAGGAGCTCTACGGCTACCTCGAGAAGTCTGAAATAGAGCTGGTCGAGGATCTGGAGGGCGGACAGCCCAAGCCAGAGCCCGAGCCGGCGGATACCGGAAAGCGCCGGCGTGGCAAGGCCAAGAGTCAGATTGACCTGCGGCCGGACATGACCACGGACTCGCTGCAGCTATTCCTGAAGGACATTGGGAAGGTGCGGCTACTGACGGCACAGGAGGAGGTCGACCTAGCGAAGCGCATCGAGCGCGGCGACCTCGACGCCAAGCAGAAGATGGTCGAGTCGAACCTGCGGCTTGTCGTCTCGATCGCAAAGAACTACCGCAACCAGGGACTGCCGTTCCTGGACCTGATCCAGGAGGGAACTCTGGGCCTGGTCCGTGCGGCCGAGAAGTTCGACTACCGCAAGGGGTTCAAGTTCTCGACCTACGCGACCTGGTGGATCCGTCAGGCGATCGCACGAGCCCTTGCGGACAAGGCAAGGACGATCCGCATCCCGGTGCACGTGGTCGAGAAGCTGAACAAGATCGGTCGCGCAGAGCGCAAGCTCGTGACCGAGCTGGGCCGTGAGCCCACGGCGGAGGAGATCGCCGCCGTGACCGGCATCGACCCCGACGAGGTCGGTGCGATCAAGCGCTCGGCGCAGGCGCCGATCTCGCTCGAGAAGCCGGTTGGCGACGAGGAGGAGTCCGAGTTCGGGCAGTTCATCGCCGACGAGCGGGCCGAATCGCCATACGACCGGGCGGTGGACAACCTCACGAAGGAGGCCCTGCGCGAGGCGCTCGAGAACCTCTCGTATCGCGAGCGCAGGGTGCTCGAGCTCCGGTATGGGCTGGGAGGTGAGCACCCGCGCACGCTCGACGAGGTCGGGCGGACGTTCAACGTCACGCGGGAGCGCATCCGCCAGATCGAGAACCAATCACTCAAGAAGCTCCAGAGCCTCGCCGAGGCTCAGAAGCTGCGCGAAGTCGCCTAGCTCGGCTGGGCAACTTCGCACGTTTTGGGAGGCCGGCTTAAGCCGGCCTCTCGCATGAACTCGAGGCTCTCGGCGCCCTCCGGTGGAGGGGTCGCTCGGCGCCCTTCGGCGGATTTCCTCGCTGACCCCTCCACCTGCGGGCGCTGAGCGCCGACCTTCTTCATCCCTCTCCGGCGCACCCTCGGGCGAGGTTGCTGGCACCAGGAGGGTCTAACGAAACGGCTAGCGAAGCCCGTAAGCTTTCTGTGTGGCCATCGTTCCATGGATAGTCGCTGGCCTCCTTGGCGCGGAGATCGTGTATCGAATCGTTCCTCGGCGCTGGCGCGCTAAGGATCGGGCGCTGAATGATCGGACCTACCACAAGCGCAACCTCTCCGACGACCTGATGCTTTAGATACCGGCTCCGACGCCGGGGAAGCCTAAGCGGCGAGGTACGGCTCGCGCTCGACGGCACCACGGCCCGAGCGCCAGTCTGGGCGAGTCAACACGTGTTGACCGAGCACAAATGACTACTTGCCAGGCTGCGCCTTTGTCCACGCCGGCAGGCGGCCGATGGGGACGGCCTGAGCTCAGGCGCCCGCAGGTGGAGGGGTCAGCGAGGAAATCCGCCGCAGGGCGCCGAGCGACCCCTCCACCGGAGGGCGCCCGGGACGGCAACTGTGCCGCGACGGCGACGGGCAGTTTTCCCCTCAAGCCTGCCACCGGGATGCCGATTACAGCTTCGTATGGCCTTCGACCTACAGCGGTCGCTGCATGCTGTCGTCGAGCAGGGCGGGTCGGACCTTCATCTGAAGGTTCCTTCGCGTCCGCTCATCAGGCTGCGCGGCGGGCTGACCCCAATAGAAGACACGGACCCGCTCAGTCCGGCTGACACCGAGCGGGTGCTGCGCGAGATGCTGACCGCGAGCGAGCGGCTGGCCGAGTTCGCGCGCGACGGGGAGATCGACTTCTCGTACACGGTGCGGGGGCTTGCCCGGTTCCGAGTGAATGCATTCCGCCAGCGTGGGTCGATCTCGATCGCCTGCCGCGTGGTGCCGTTCGACATCCGCAGCGCCGGCGAGCTGGGCCTCCCGGACGCCGTGACCGGGCTCGCCGACGAGGTGCGGGGACTGATCCTCGTGACGGGCACGACCGGCTCGGGGAAGTCGACCACGCTCGCGGCCATGATCGATCACATCAACCGGAACTACGCGCGCAACATCGTGACGATCGAGGACCCGATCGAGTACCTGCACCGGGACCAGACCTCCGTCGTCCATCAGCGAGAGATCGGCTTCGACACCAGCTCGTTCGCGCAGGCGCTGCGGCGGGTGCTGCGCCAGGACCCGGACGTGATCCTGATCGGGGAGATGCGAGACGAGGAGACAGTCGGCACGGCGCTGAGCGCCGCCGAGACAGGTCACCTGGTGCTCAGCACCCTGCACACGATCGACGCCGTCGAGACCGTGAACCGCATCATCGACTTCTTCCCCCCGCATCACCACCAGCAGGTGCGCGCGCAGCTGGCCGGATCGTTGCGCGGCGTGATCTCGCAGCGACTGGTCCCGACGGTGGACGGCATCGGCCGGGCGGCGGCGTGTGAGGTGCTGACGATGACGGGCCGCGTGCGTGACCTGATCTCGAACCCCAACGAGACGGCCAAGCTCGGCGAGGTGATCGCCGAGGGGACGTACTACGGCATGCAGACATTCGACCAGGCGCTGCTGGCCCTGTTTCAGGACGGCCGTGTCTCGATGGACGAGGCGCTCAAGGCGGCCACGCACCCGCACGACTTCAAGCTCCTCGTCGCGGCCGACGGGCAGCGCTCCACGTCCGTCGAGCAGATCTATTCGACAGACCACTCCGAGGACGCGCCGCCTCCTCGTCGAGAGGACGAAGGGTCACCGGCTGCAGCAACCGCCGGCAACTCGAGTCCTCACTTCAATTCGTAAAGTCACTGGTATCATCGCCAGCGACGGTGCATGGTGCGCTGTCGATGAGGAGAGATGTACCCGACTTGTCGGTTATGGGTTCCAACGAGACCTGTCCTGTCTGCCACACGGCGGAGATCATCTCGGGAAAGTGGACGCTGCTGGTGATCCGCGACCTCGCGGACGGCTGCAGCCGTTTCTGCGAGTTGGAGCGCTCGCTGGGCGGAATCAGCCCGCGCACGCTCTCCCTGAGGCTGCGCGCCCTCGAGGCCGAGGGCATCGTCCAGCGGCGCACGTACCCCGAGGTGCCGCCGCGAGTCGAATACCGCCTGACCGCCAAGGGCATGGCGCTGGTGCCGCTGATCGACCAGATGCGCCACTATGGCCAGGAGTGGCTCATGAACGGCCACGGTCGCACGTCCAACGGCGCTGCGGTCACCGGCGAGCGACACGTCGAGCCGATTTCCCAGCAGCCGGTTGCCGCCAAGGTGGGCGCCGGCCCCAAAGCAGCCTGACCAGCCGCCCGCGAGGCGGCTTTTTCATTGCCGCGGCGGCTGCGGCATCTGTCGGGTCCGCTCGCCAACTGGGCTAACTTAGGCACGCAGCCTTCACGGGCCGCCATCCTCCGGCGGCCGAAAACTGGCCTCTGCAAAGCCTTCAGGAAGGGGAGAACGAATGAGCCGCATCCTCCGGCGGCGGCCCTCGCCGTCGATGATCGTCGCCTTGGTCGCGCTGTTTGTGGCGCTGGCGGGCACCGCCACCGCGCTGCCCGGGCGCGCCCGGGTCAAGAAGGACGACATCTCGCGGGCCGCCGTGCGATCGGTCCACATCAAGTCGCGGGCGATCCTGTCCAAGCACATCAAGTCACGCGCGGTCACCCGCTCGAAGATCGCCAAGCGCGCGATCAGCTCCAGCGAGGTCGGTCAGGATGCCATCACCGGGACCAACATCGTCGAGTCCTCGCTGGGGACGGTGCCGACCGCCACGAACTCCACCAACGCAGGGAACGCTGCAACGGTGAACGGGCGCACGGTGGAGAAGTTGTCGTTCCTGGTCCCGGGTGGTACCGGGCCCACCACGGTGCTGAGCCTCAATGGCCTGACGCTTGTCGCGACGTGTGCGGGCGGGACCCGCGCTGAGCGTCGTTGCGAACACGAGCGTCGGTGGCGCGCTGATCCACTCCGGTGGCAACCACACACACCGCCGGATCGAGTCATCTACAACGAGGACGACAGCTTCAACCCCGGCGAGTCGTTCGACGTCCTGCGCGGGGGCATCACGGGTCGGAAGCGACGTCGAGGGCACGCTCACCTATGTGCGCTCGGACGGCGGGGTCGTGACGGCGACCTACCTGGCCGAGGAGGATCCGCCCGGGAACCGGTGCATCTTCGGAGGCACCGCGACGGGTTAGAGCCGCACCTGAGCGGAGGGCGGCGCAGGGCCGCCCTTCGCTCCATCGCTCAAGTTTTCGTGCAGGCAGGCGGAGACTCATCTAACTTCATTTCGGGACCACCGGGCAGGGGGTTCCCCCGCAGAACACTCCCTTCTTCTGCCGTGGGCTTCGCCTGCTCGCTTGGCAAGGGAATGTCCGTGGATGTCTGGAAGGAGCCGAATGCCCCGTGTGTGGAAGCACCGCCCATCGCCCGCGATGATCGTGGCGATGCTCGCCCTGTTCGTCTCAATGGGTGGGACCGGATATGCAGTGAGCAAGCTCCCGAAGCGGAGCGTCGGCCCTGCGCAGCTGCGCAAGAATGCAGTTCGCGCTGAGCACATCAAGCGAGGATCGATCACCACCGCGAAGCTGGCGGTGAGCACGCTCACCTCACTGCGGTCGCCGGTCGCCGCACCCGCAATGGCGGGCGGCTCGAGCGCCGCGGCAGCCGGGAGCACCACTCCGGACCGTGTCGACTATGCCGACAAGGCCGGGATTGCAGACCGGGCGACACTGGCCGACCGGGCGACACTGGCAGATCGCGCGAAACTGGCTGACCGGGCGACACTGGCCGACGAGGCAGCCGCCGCCAACACGGCCGCGGTCTCCGACCACGCCAAACTGGCTGACAACGCGAGCAAGCTGGGCGGTAAGTCGGTTGCCGAGTTCCTGACGAGCGACACGATCCGCTGGATCACGCCGTTCACGATCGACGAGGGCACGCGGGAGATGGTGACAGTGGGTCCGTTCACTCTGACGGCCCGCTGCATTGTGAACGAAACGATCGGCGGCGTCGGCGGTCAAGATCTGGCCGACATCATCATCTCGACGACGCAGCCGAAGTCCGCCTTCGACGGCGAGGACCTGCTCGGCAGTCTCGACCCGGGCGACAACATCGAGACCCGCCAGTTCGTCAACACGGCGGTGGGCGCCAGCGGTGCCGCGAAGTTCGAGGCGTCCTCGGACGGCCTCGCGATGGGCGGCGACGGCATCGTCTACATCAAAGGCTCATATCTGTTCGCGGGCGTGAACGTGGCCGGCCAGTCGGGCAAGTGCAAGTTCGGCGGGTACCTGTTCCTCTAAGCCAGCGTTCCGACGCCACGGTTGAACATCGAGGGGCGGCGCGTGCCGCCCTTCATGCGGTCCGGCCGGCGCAGGAACGACACCTGCCGCGGCGAACAACGCGGCCGTGAGGAACCGCGGCCTGCACGAACAGCTCCACGCGTTCGCATGTGCGGCGTCCGAGCGCCTCGCCGTGCTCCTCGAGTCCGGCGCGGAGATCCCCTACGAGGTGGCCGAGAGCCCGGGCGCGCGGTCTGTCCTCTATCGCTACAAGCCCCTCTCGGACGATTTCGTCCGCGACCGGTTCCCGGAGCTGCGCGCGCTGCCGACGTTTCCCGAGGCGCTCGCCGCGCTGTCGCGCATCGAGGGCGTCTCCGGATATCTCCGTGTGATGGGCACGAGCTATGTGCCCGCCTCGGAACGTGACCGCGCGGAGGCGGCGCTGGAGCGCTTCCTGGGACGGGTCTGGGACGAGGCAACCTCCTTCGATCTCGACGGCGGGCGCTTCGACCGTGCCTATCAGGAGCTCGAGTCCGTGATCTACGAGGACACGGCCGTCAACACCGTGCTGGCGCCGCTGCTGGGCGTGACCCTCACGTCGGAGCGCTGGGACCTCGGGTCGGGGATATCACTGGTGCGGGGCGATCTGTGCCCGGCGCCCCCGCAGGCCGTGTGGGGATCCGGCCGCAAGGCCGACGATCCGAACACCCTTGTCGTCCTGACGGTCGAATCGGACCCCACGCAGCCGCCACCGCTGACGGAGGCGCGCATGGCCTTCCACCGGCTCGTCACCGCGCTCCGCCTGCTGAAACCGGGCGGCGCCGCGCTGTCCTCCCTGGCCTGGTGGCGTACGGACGATGGCCCGTGGCAGGAGGTGCCGCTCGGCACGTCGGGCCGCTCACGCGGTGGGCCCTATCTACTCGAGCAGTCAGAACGCGCGGAGCTGGTCGAGCTGTTCGAGCTTGCTCGCAGCCGCCCGGCCCTGGGCGGAGCCCTGCCATGGGCGCTGACGCGCTTCGAGCTCGGCTGCGAACAGCCCATTGCGCTGGACGGGCTGTCCGACCACCTGCTCGCGATGCGGGCGTTGCTGGACCGCGGCGACCCATCGCCCGACGGGCTTGCTCGTCGCCTGGGGGCACTCTGCGCAGAGCCGGCTCATCGCCACGCCGTCGAGAGCTGCGTCGAGCAGGCGTTCCGGTTGGAGCGGCTGGTGATGCGCGGCAACGTCGACGCCGGCTACCTCGAGTCGATCGGCGTCGGGTCGCCGGACACGGTGGTACGCGAGCTGGAGGAGAACCTTCGGGCGCTGCTACGCGACCTGGTCTGCGGGCATCTTGGACCGGACCTGGCCGGCACCGCGGAGGAGCTGCTGGACCTGCGGCCCTCGATCGCGCTGGAGCAGGACGCCCCCGCACCGGCGCCTCCGCCGGAAGCCGACTTCGTGGTGCGCCGGAGCGCGCCCGCCACGGTGCCGGAGGCGCCCATGCAGGTGCCTGAGGCGCCCACGCAGGAGCGCAGCCTGTTCGAGCCCACCACTGATGATCTCCCAGAGGTAGACCAGCGCGATTGGGCCCGCGACGACGACGCCGCTGACTACTCAGCGGTCGTGTAGTTCAAACGCCGGACTTCTCGAGAATCTCGCGGCGCTCGGCCGTGGACCCGAACAGGTACGAGTTGACCTGCGCAAGGCCGTCGATGTCGTGCACGTCCTCGTCGAAGTACGGCACGCACACGATGCAGTCATCGTCGAGGCGTTTGGTCAGGGCGGCCAGGTTCTCCCGGTCCCGCGCCGCCAGCGCCTGGTAGCGCTCGAAGTTCTCGTACACCCTCGCGGCGAGGTCTCGGTCCCCGTCGAGGAAACCCTCCAGCGCGGCAGGCAGATCGTCCTCCACGGGATCCGTCGCCTGGTGCTGACCGCCGGCGCCGTTCACCGCGAGGAAGTCGCGGTGAACCTTGTTCACGACCACCCCGCCGAACGGTAGGCGCGCCTCCTTCAGCCGCCGCCAGAAGAAGACGCCCTCGTCGATTGCGTCGCGTTGCGGGGCCGTCACGAGCAGAAAGGTCGTCCCGCGCTGGCCGAGCAGCTCCTTCACCCGCTGAGCACGCTCGCTGAACCCCTGCGCCATGTCGCCGAAGCTCTGGAAGAAGTCCGACAGGTCCTGAAGCAGGTCGATGCCGGTGATCCGCTTCAGCGCTCCGAACAGCACGCCACCCGAGCGACCGACCACCCGCATGCCGAGCCGGCCGGGCTTCAGGAAGAACTGGAGCGAGCGGCCCTCGATGAACCGCGACATCCGCTCGGGGGCGTCGATGAAGTCCAGCGCGTGGCGGGTGGGTGGCGTGTCGAGCACCAGCAGGTCGTAGCGCGCCTCCTGGTGCAGCTCGTACAGCTTCTCCATCGCCATGTACTCCTGAGAGCCGGCCATCGCGTTGGAGATCTCCTTGTAGATCCTGTTCTGGAGGATGCGGTCGCGTGTCTCCTCGTCCGGCGCATGGCGCTCGACGAGGTCGTCGAAGGTCCGCTTCGCGTCGAGCATCATCGCCCACAGCTCGCCCTTCATCTCGATGCCGTGCGCGGCAAAGCGCTCCGGGTCGATCATCCGCTCTTCGTTTCCAAGCTCGGGAAGACCGAGCGAGTTCGCGAGCCGCTTCGCGGGGTCGATCGTGAGGACCGCGACCTTCAGACCCTGCGCGGCCATGCCCATGGCGATCGCCGCCGAGGTGGTCGTCTTCCCGACGCCGCCGGAGCCCGCGCATATGCAGATCTGCTTGTCCTCGAGCAGCTCGCGGACGTCCATTGCCTAGACCGCGTCCTCGATCACGTCCGCGAGTTCCGCGACAGCCTCCATGTCGACCTGCGGGCGAAAAAGGAACGGCAGCTCGACCACGTCTTCGCCGGACTCGTCCCGCAGGCGGCGCAGCTGCTCGCGCTGCGCGGTTTCGCGGCGGTACTCCGACAGGGCTGCCCGAAGCGCCGCCCGCAGCACCACGCTGCCGGCTCCGTTGGTGGCCTCGTCGCGCTCGATGCGCTCGCGCAGAGTTGCGGCCTCGTCCTCCGAGAACAGCTCCGGGTAGAGCCCGTTCATGAAGATGCGGTCCAGATCGAGGCCGAGCTCCTCGAGCAGATTTCGTCGTAGATCGAGCGTCTCGTTGACCGGCATCTCCTCCGGCCATGCGACCGCGCACACCGACGTCAGGTCGGAGTCGGTGATGAACTCGTAGATCGCATCCGCCTGGCGCTTGATCGGTCCGACACGCGCGATGTCGCCGAAGGTCTTGGGTGTGCGCAGGATCCCGATCCCGTGGCCGGTGGCGGGCGCATCGACGATTACCAGGTCGTACTTGGCACCGCGCTTCACGCGCCGGTCGAGCTGTGCCAGCTCCCAGACCTTTCCGATCGTGACCAGCTCCCGCAGACCCGGAGTGGCGGCCGCGAAGTAGGTGAAGATCCGGTTCTTGAACATCAGGTCGTAGACCGGCTTGATCCTGATCTGCAGCTGCAGGTACTCCTCCAGTGCGCGCTGCGGGTCGATCGAGAAGGCGTACAGGTCCTCCGCGATCTCGGTCTCGTGGTAGCCGACCCCCTCGGTATGGAACACGGAGGACATCCGCTCCTGCTGCGCCACCTCACAGATGATCGTGCGCTTGCCTCGCCGGGTGGCGACGAGACCCAGCGCCGCGGCGACGGTGGACTTCCCGACCCCGCCCTTGCCGGTCAGGAAGACGATGCGTTTGTCCAGGGGTTCCATAACGGAGTTCAGCGTGGCGTGGGGAGGAAGCGAAGCTGGCGAGGGAGCTGGCCTCCCGTGCCGACGCAGGTTAGAGGGTGGAAGGAATCGCCCACCGTAATGCGAATACCCACGCACGATGGGTTTACTCCAGCGATTCGCGCGACCCGAGTATCAGCTCGGTCGCGAGGGGAAGGGCGAGAGTGCCGACCCGGAGCCGGAGCGTCAGTCCGACGCGACGGCGACGCAGATGGCGCCTTCGCCCGGGGGCGAGTCTCTCGCCGGCCCCGCTCACTCCTCTGTCCAGGAAGGGGGTGGCGGCGTGACCTCGACAGCCCAGTCCACGCCGGACGTCCACGCCGGCCAGCAGCAGCAGCCCGCCCAGCCAGTTGCACGCGCATTGAAGGTGATCGCGTTCGCGAACCAGAAGGGCGGCGTCGCGAAGACCACCACGACCTTGAACCTGGCGGTCGCGTTCGCCGAGGCGGGCCATCGCGTGCTGGCGATCGACATGGACCCCCAGGGCAACCTCACCATGAGCCAGGGCATCGACCCCGACACGGTCGAGAAGTCGATGTACCACGTGCTCGTTGACGGGATGCCGATCCGGGATGTGATCCGGAAGCGCGAGATCGACGTTGCGTGCGCCTCGATCGACCTCGCCGGGGCGGAGATCGCGATGAGCATGAAGATCGGCCGGGAGCGCTCCCTCGAGAAGGCGCTCAAGGCGGTCCGCGACGACTACGACTTCGTGTGCATCGACACACCGCCGTCGCTGGGCCTGCTGACGATCAACGCTCTGACGGCCGCCGACAAAGTTATCGTCCCGGTCCAGTGCGAGTACCTGTCCATGCGCGGCCTGATCCAGCTTCAGAACACGCTCTCGATGATCCGCGAGGAGCTGAACCCGGGCGTCGAGATCGAGGGCATCCTGCCGACCCTGGTCGACACCCGTACTGTGCACGCCAAGGAGGCGATCGAGATCCTCGAGGAGAATTTTGGCGACCGTGTGTTCGCGACCCGGATCCGCAAGACGATCCGGTTTGCCGAGGCACCGGTGAAAGGCACGTCCGTACTGAAATACGATCCAGACGGATCCGCCGCGGAGTCCTACAGAGACCTGGCGAAGGAGGTCCTTGAGAATGGCCGGTAAGCGGGCGAGCATGCGCGAAGGGCCTTTGGCGGCACTGTTCCGCCGGACGGACGAGGAGTCTCCCGAGGAGCAGCGCGAGGATCAGGCGGCGGCGTCCCGGCGCAGCGAGCCGGAGCCCCGCGAGCCCGAGCCGCGCGAGAGTCGCCTCGACTACGCGCAGCAGTCGATCGAGCCGGCTCCCGAGCAGCCCCACCGGCTGCCGAGCCCGAAGGAGCGGCTGAGCGCCGCCTTCGCCCACGACATTCCGCACGACGTGCTCGAGCGCCCCGCCGGGACGCAGCGCGAGTACCGTCCGCGCGACGAGCCGCGGATCAGCCGCACACAGGTGCACCAGCCCGTGCTGCGGGTCGCCGGTGTCGGCGGAGCAGGCGTGAACGCGCTCAACCGGATGGTGGAAGCGGGCGTCGAGGGCGTCGAGTTCATCGCCGTCAACACGGACCTGCAGTCCCTCCAGCAGAGCGCCGCGCACGTGACGCTGCACATCGGCGCCGAGATCACGCGCGGCCTGGGCTCGGGTTCGGACCCGAAGGTCGGCCACGCGGCTGCGATCGACGACGACGACCGGGTCAAGAGCTTGCTGAAGGGGTCCGACATGGTCTTCGTGGCCGCGGGGTCAGGCGGCGGCACCGGCACCGGCGCCGCTCCGGTGGTGGCACGCATTGCGCGCGAGATCGGCGCGCTCACGGTCGGCATCGTGACCAAGCCGTTCGGCTTCGAGGGCACGCGTCGCGCGCGCCAGGCGGAGGACGGCGTGGCCGAGCTCGCCAAGCACGTCGACACGCTGATCGTGATCCCGAACAACCGCCTGCTGTCGGTGCTCGAGAAGGGCACCTCGATGGTGGACGCGTTCCGTGTCGCGGACGACGTGCTGCGCCAGGGCGTGCAGGGCATCTCCGACCTCGTGACGCTTCCCGGCCTGATCAACCTCGACTTCGCGGACGTGCGCACGATCATGAGCGACGCCGGCCAGGCGCTGCTCGGCATCGGCATGGCGACGGGCGACAAACGCGCCACCCAGGCTGCGCAGGAAGCGGTGTCGTCGCCGTTGCTCGAGACCTCGGTCGAGGGCGCGCGCTCGATCCTGCTGTCGATCACCGGTGGCAGCGACCTTTCCCTGTGGGAGGTCAACGAGGCCGCACGGGCCGTCTCCGAAGCCGCGCACCCGAGCGCGAACATCATCTTCGGGGCGATGATCGACGAGAAGATCTCCGACGAGTGCTGGGTGACCGTCGTGGCGACCGGCTACGGCGACCGCCCGACGCGCCGCTCGAGCGCGGGCGGCTTCAGCGAGCCCAAGGGCGAACCGCGGGTACGCCGCGGCGGCACGGCCGGACTGGGCACGGGGGACTTCGAGATCCCCGAGTTCGTCCCGCAGCGCTGACGCGCCCCTTGCGCTGAGTAGCCGCTAGGCGTAGCCTCCCCGATGGGGATGCGGGGCGTGCGGCTGATACTCGCGGTGCTCGTGACGTTCGTGGTCGCGGCGCCCGGCGCATGCGGCGTTCCCGGGCGAGAACGGGAAGATCGCGTTCTCGCGCGACAGCACCATCTGGACCGTCAACCCGGACGGCAGCGACCGGATACAGATCACAACGGGGGGGCAGGACACGACTCCGCGGTGGTCCCCCGACGGCGGCCAGATCGCCTTTACATCCACCCGGGCCGACCCGAATCCGCTGACTTGCACGAGCTCGACGCCGTGCCACCGCGAGGTTTACGTCATGGACGCGGATGGCTCCGACATGCGACGGGTGACCACGGTCGGGTCCAGCACCAGCCCGTCGTGGTCGCCCGATGGGACTCGGCTCGCGTTCGCGCGTACCCGCGGCCACATCTGGACGATCAACGTGGACGGCACCGACGAGCAACGAATCACGCCCGACCAGAACCCGCCCGGCTGGTACGAGTGGCGGGAACCCATCTGGTCGCCCGACGGAACCGAGATAGCGGCCAACGGCACTGAGATCTTCGAGGACGATAGGCGTCCGATCAACTGCGTCCTGGGGCTTGCGGGCAACATCAAGCGATGCTACAACGCCGCAGGGGGCGGTATCCGCATCGCAGACTGGTCGCCGGACTCGCACAGCCTCCTGTTCGGGACTTATCCGCCTGACGCCCAGATGGGCATGCACACGATCGGCAGTGCCGGGGGCATCAATGAGCTCACGGACGGCACGCGCATCGACGGGCTCTTCGGCGCAGCATGGTCTCCGGACGGGCAGCGGATCGCCTTCACTCGCGCCACCTCTGCCGGCCAGGCTGAACGGGACCCGCTGCTCCACATCTTGGACGCCGCCGATGGCTCCAATCTGGTCCCGCTCAGCGTGGGCGATGCATACGAGCGGGACCCCGACTGGCAACCCATCCCCGTCAACGCCTACCCGCGCCCGAAGGGCGCAAGCCCGATGCGGGTGTCGCTCGTGCCGGCCTACCAGGCCTGCACCTCCCCGAACCGCACCCACGGGCCGCCGCTTGCCTTCGGGTCCTGCAGCCCGCCCGCGCAGGCCTCGGGCCAGCTGACGGTCGGCTCTCCGGACGCGAACGGACCCCCCGCCAAGAGCGTCAGCCACCTGCGCGTGAACCCGCTGCGAGGCGACCCCTCGACTCCCGCCGACGAGGCAGACGTGCGGCTGCGCGCGCAGATCAACGACGTGCGCCTGGCGCTCAGACCTCTCCGACTACACCGGTGACCTCGAGGCCCGCCTGACGGTCAAGATCACCGACCGCGACAACACGCCACACCCGGGCGGCCCGGGCGCGGCCACCGTGCAGGCCTTCACCCACTCGCACCCGATCTCCGTGCACCGCCACCGGCGACACCACGGTCGGCTCCAACTGCGACCTCGACACCACCGTCGAGGCGCTCGTGCCCGGGGCCGTGAAGGAGCTGCTGCGCTCGATCTGGGAGCTGGGCGCGATCCGCGTCTACGACGGCGGCCGGCAACCTGTTCATGACGCAGGGGATCTTCGTCCCGTAGCGCGAAGGGCACCGCGGCTACGCTGCCGCTCATGAAAGGGGTCGTCGCAGCCGGTCACCCGCTGACCGCGGAGGCGGGAGCAAGCGCGCTGCGCGCGGGCGGAAATGCGTTCGACGCGGCCGTGACCGCCGTGCTCGCCTCGTTCGCCACGGAAAGCCCGCTCACCGGTCTCGGCGCGGGTGGCTTCATGCTCGCGCACGTCGACGGGGAGGGGGACCACCTACTCGACTTCTTCGTCGAGGCCGGCGGCCGCAACCTGCAGGTCGAGCATCGCGCCGAGCTCGTCGCACTCGAGGTCCTGTTCGACGACGTGCCGCAGGTGTTCAACGTCGGTCCTGCGTCCTGCGGCGTGCCCGGGACGGCTGCCGGTCTTTGCGAGGCGGCGAGCCGGTGGTGCACGATGCCGTTCGGCGAGCTGATCCAACCTGCGGTCGAGCTCGCGCGCGAGGGCGTGCGCGTGACGCCCGAACACGCCTACGTGTTTCAGATCCTCGAGCCGATCCTGACGCAATACCCGGAGACGCGGGCGCTGTACGCACCGCAGGGCCGCATGCTGAGCACGGGCGACCTGTTTCGGTTTCCCGAGCTGGCGGATGCGCTCGAGCACCTGGCCGCCGACGGACCTGCCTGGCTCTACCGGGGCGAGGTGGCGGAGCGCATCTGCGATTGGGTGACCGAGCGCGGCGGAACGCTGTCGAAGGAGGACTTCGCCGCCTACGAGGTGATCGAGCGTGAGCCGGCGACGGCACAGTTCCGCGGCCGCGAGGTGCTCACCAATCCGCCGCCGTCGTCCGGTGGGATCCTGATCGCCTTCGCGCTCGACATGCTCGAGCGGCTCGGCGAACCGGCGCCGTATGACGACCCCGACGCGCTCCAGCTGTTCGCGGAGGTGATGGCGCAGGCCGCCGGCGCGCGGGCCGACTTTCACGACCGGCTGCACGAGGACGGTTTCGCGGCCGAATTCCTCTCGCCCTCGAACCTGGAGCGCGCCGCGGCCCAGGTCGCTGCGCGCCTGACGACGGGCGGGCGCGCGACCGGCGGAGAGCGGCTCGGGTCCACGACGCACATCTCGACCCTGGACGCCGACGGCAACGCCGTCAGCGTCACCTGCTCCAACGGGACGGGCTCCGGGGTCATGCCGCCCGGCACCGGCATCCACCTCAACAACATGCTCGGCGAGGAGGACCTGAACCCGCTCGGGTTCCACCGTCTCGAGCCGGGTACCCGGGTGACCAGCATGATGGCTCCCACGATCGTCCTGCGCGACGGGGAGGTGGAGCTGTCGCTCGGGAGCGCGGGATCGAACCGGATTCGGTCGGCCATCCTCCAGGTGGTGCGCAACGTCGTCGATTGCGGGATGAGCGTGGCCGAAGCCGTGCGGGCGGGCCGGGTCCACTACGAGGCGGAGACGCTGCACGCCGAACCGGGCTTCAGTGCCGAGTCGCTGGACGAGTTGGCCCGCCGCGGGTACGACGTCGTGCGCTGGAAAGGACTGAACCTCTACTTCGGTGGCGCGCAGGTCGTGCGCAGAGCCGGCCAGGACATGACCGGTGCCGGCGATCCACGCCGCGGCGGCGTCGCCGTGGTCGTGGACTGACGCGAAGCTAGCGGACCTCGACCTTGCCGTTGCCCGACGCGCGGTCGGCTACCTCGCGCGCCCGTTCGAGAGTCTTGATGCCGGCCTTGAAAAGGCGCGCCAGCAGCCGCAGCCGCGCCCCCTCGGAGCGCAGCTCGAGCAGACCCTGCTTCACCTGGAGATCGATGTCCACGCTGGCGGCCATCTCGTAAGCGGACAGCTCGGCCAGCGCGTCCTGCTCAGGCCGCTCCTCGGTGAGAGTCTCGAGCAGGTCCGCGTAGCGCTCGCGCGCCTCGCCGCCTGCCTCCTCGCCGCTCCTCCTCGGGCTCCTGCTCGCCCCCCTGTCGCCCTCCTGGTGGCCGAGCAGCTCCACGGTGCCCGCCGGATAGGCGTGGTCCTCCTGTTTCTCGAGCAGCCGGAACGGGGTGCCCCCGCGCACGAGGATGTTCATGCCGCCGTCCTCCATCTGCTCCAGCACCTCGGCGACGCGCGCCGTGCAGCCGACCTCCTTCAATCCGTCGTCGGACAGCCACACGATGCCGAACTCGCGCTGCTCGTCCAGGCAGAGCCCGATCATCTCCTTGTAGCGCTCCTCGAAGATGTGGAGCGGGAGGACCTCGGTGGGGAGCAGCACGAGCGGAAGCGGGAACAGCGGGAAGTCACGCATCTCGGATGCCATTCGCGGCAAGTGTAGGGGTCGGCAGCGGAACTGCCGCTCGGCCGGCCGCGTTCCAGGCTGGGTTCAGGCCGGCGTGCGGCCCGAGATCATCAGGTTGTAGAACAGGTCTGCGGGGAGTCGCGGCTCGAGCAGCTTTCCATCGACCCATTGGAGCGCGAGATAGCTGCGAAACGCGAACCGGTGCCAGGCCAGCGGCACCGTCATCGGGTCGACGTCGGACTCGAGCCGGCGCAGGAACCACCCGTATACGTTCGCCGTCAGCTCCTCGCCTGAGACGCGTACGTCCGTGAACCCGGCGTCGCGCGCGAGTGCACGCAGGTCTCCCGGAGTGAACGTGTGCACGTCGACCAGCCCCTCGAGCGAGCCGTAGGTGTGTTCGGCGGGGGAGGGGGATCCGGCATCCCCCTTGGGGGCGGCTCGCATCGCGCGGCGCCACGCCGGCTCCACCAGCGCCCCGAGGCGCTTCGGCATCGCGGCGAGGCGGTGCCCGTGCGCGGACGGCTCGCCCATGAACGCCATCGTCCCGCCCGGTGCGAGCACGCGGTGGAACTCCGACAGTGCCTTGTCCAGCCCCGGCAGGTGGTGCAGCACAGCGTGTCCCAGCACGAGATCGAACGAGTCGTCCGGGAAGGGCAGCGACTCGGCGTCGGCCTGCCGGGCATCGACGTCGACGCCCAGCTCCTGTGCCGTCTGGGCCAGCCGCTCGAGCATGCCGGGGGAGATGTCCGTCGCGACCGCCTCTCCGATCACCCCCTGACGCACCAGGTTGAGGCTGAAGTAGCCCGTGCCTGCGCCGATCTCGAGTGCGCGGGCGTAGCGGCCCGGAGGACGGCCCAGGGCCTTTGAGAGCTTGACCAGCACCTGGCCGGCGCCGATCTCGCCGAAGTCGATCGCCCACTTGGAGTCGTAGCCGTGCGCGGCAGCGTCGTGGTAGCGGATGTTCGCGTCGCGGATCCGCTCGGTGTCGAGAGTTGGGACGGTGGCTGCCATCGAGAGCGCGCGGACATATCCCTATAACGTGGGCGGCCTCGTGACGACCTACGTACAGCGCGACCAGCCCTCGGGAGTGCCGCCCCTGGAGCTGACCGGCGAGCGCACGCTCCCCGACGTGCCGGAGGAGAACTACTGGTACCGGCGCCACCTGGCGGTCTACCGCTGGATCGCTGCTCGCTGCGGTGGTCTGCGGGTGGTGGACATGGCGTGCGGCGAGGGATACGGCTCGGCCGTGCTGGCCGAACATGCCGCCGAGGTGACAGGCGTGGACGCGAATCCCGAGGCGCACGAGCATGCGCGCCTGCGCTACGGGAGGGCGGGCCTGCGATTCGGGCGCGGCCTGGTCGAGGAGTGGGACGAAGGCGCTCCCTGGGACGCGATCGTCTTCCTCCAGACGATCGAGCACGTGACAGACCCCGCGGCCATGCTGAGGCGGTTCGCCCGGCTGCTCGCCCCGAATGGCGTCGCTTTTATCAGCACGCCGAACCGCCTGACGCTCGCGCCGGCGGGCGCGGACCGCTCCGACAATCCGTGGCACGTGCGCGAATACACCCCCGCGGAATACCGCGACCTCGTCGCCCCGGCGTTCGGCAGCGTCGAGCTTCTGGGCCTCTTCCATGCGCGCAAGCTGCGCGCACACGAGCTGGCGCTGCGGCTGGGCTGGGACCGCGCGCACGCGGGACTGCGCATCACGAAGCCGTTCTATTCCCGCTTCGTGCCGGCGATCAGCGAGCGCGACTTCCAGCTGCGCGGCGGCCCGCTCGAGCGCTCGCTGGACCTGCTGGCGGTGTGCCGGCCATGACGGTGGACCGCGACAGGGGCGAGCTGTGCATCCTGCTCCACTCTCACATGCCCTACGTGGAGGGCTTCGGCACATGGCCGTTCGGCGAGGAATGGCTGCTGGAGGCGATGGCAGCCTCGTATCTGCCGCTGCTCCGGGTGCTCGAGCGTCACGCCGGGCAGGGAGCCCAGGGAATCGCCACCGTCGGCGTCACTCCGGTGCTGGCGGACCAGCTGGCGCTGCCGGGTGTCGGGGAGCGGTTCCTGGCATTCATGCGCGGCACCCGCAGCGAGTGCCACACCGAGGACGCGGCGGGGCTCGAGCGCGACGGACAGTACGACGCCGCGGGGGCCCTGCGCCTGTCCGCCGGTGACTACGAGCACGCCGCGGAGGACTTCGAGCGCCGCGGGGGTGACCTCCTGGGAGCGCTGCGGGCGCTGCGCGACGGGGGCGCGATCGATCTGTGGGCGTCTTGTGCCACTCATGCGGTGCTGCCCCTGCTGGCGACCGACAGCGGGGTGCGGATGCAGGTCGAGGCCGGAGTGGCGGCTCACGGGCAGCGCTTTGGGTCCTGGAGTGGCGGCTTCTGGCTCCCGGAGTGCGCCTACCGCCCAGGCGTCGAGGACCACCTGGTCCGGGCCGGAGTGGAGGCTTTTTGCGTCGACCAGACCCTGGCGGCCGACCCGCTCGACCACCTCGCGCCGATCGCCGCGGGCGGTGCGGTCGCCGTGCCGCTCGACTGGAGCACGGTTTCGCTGGTGTGGGACGAGCGCGGCTACCCGTCGGACCCGGTCTATCGGGACTACCACGCGCAGACGGTCAACGGCATGCGGGCATGGGCGAACGGCGGCCGGCCCTACGACCGCGACGTTGCACACGCCCGAGCCCGTGAGCATGCCGCGCACTTCGTCGAACAGGTCATACGTCGCGCGGACGCATACCGGGCCGCGCGGGCGCGGCCCGCCCTGGTCGTCTGCGCGCTCGACACGGAACTGCTCGGCCACTGGTGGTACGAGGGCCCCGTGTGGCTCGACGCGGTGATCGCGGAGGCCGATCGCGCCGGGCTCGCGCTCGCGACGCTCCCGGAAGCGCTCGCCCGCCACGAGCCACGCAGCGCGGACCTCCTGGAGTCGACCTGGGGGACCGGCAAGGACCTGCACACCTGGGACTCCTCGCCGGTCGCCGACGTCGTGTGGACTGCGCGCGAATCGGAGGTTGCGCTCCTCGCGGCGCTGGCCGCGGGACCGCTCGACGGCCGCTCCGCGGCGGCTCGGCGCGCCACCCGGGAGTTGCTCGCCATTCAGGCCAGCGACTGGGCCTTCATGGCTTCGCGTGGCCTGGCAGCCGAGTATGCGCGTGAGCGGGTCCGCAACCACTCGGTCGCCTTTCGCGAGGCGCTCTCTGCGATCAGTCCCTCCATGACAGACTTCCGCCCGATGAACGGCGGCCGTCGAAACCATCGCTCGGACGAGTACCTCCGGGGGCTCGCCCCGGATCTCGAGCTGTCGCCGCTGCTTGCGCCCTCCTCTCCATGGCCGCGAGAGGGGTAGGCCGGCGTGCGCGTGCTGATCCTGTCCTGGGAGTACCCACCGCTGATCGAGGGCGGGCTCGCCCGCCACGTGCGCAAGCTCGCCGAGAATCTCGTCTGCAACGACGTCGACGTCCACGTGCTGACGCGTGGCCGGGAGGAGTCCCCCGCCGAGGAGCTGGCCGACGGGGTTTGGCTCCATCGCGTGCTGGAGCCCAAGCGCCCGGGGGAGCTGTCGGAGTTCATCGCCTGGGTCGAGCACATGAACACCGACATGCTTGCCGCCGGCGTGGAGCTTGGCGACCGGTTCGACTTCGACCTGGTGCACGGGCATGACTGGCTGGTGTCGGTCGCCGGGGATCACCTTGCAAAGCGTTTCGGCGCGCCGTTCGTGGTCACGATCCACGCGACGGAGTACGGCCGCCACCAGGGTTGGGTGGACAAGCACCCGCAGAGCCACATCCACGGCATCGAGCATTGGATGGCGAACCGGGCCGAGCAGGTGATCGCCTGCTCTGCCTACATGCGTGACCACATCGCCGACATCTACGCGATCGAGGAGGAGCGCATCGCCGTGATCCCGAACGGGATCGATCCCGCCGACCTGCAGCCGTGGGACGAGGAGCAGATGCGCCGCTTCCGGGCGCGCTTTGCAGCGCCCGATCAAAAGCTCGTGCTGCTGGTCGGGCGGCTCGTCTACGAGAAGGGTTTCCAGGTGGCGCTCGAGGCGCTGCCGAAGGTGATCGAGGAACTCGAGGACGTGCGCTTCCTGGTCGCGGGCTCGGGGACCCACGAGGAACAGCTGCGCGCGCAGGCGGCCGAGCTCGGGCTCGATGAGCACGGCACCTTCCTGGGGTGGATCGGCGACGACGTGCTGCACACGCTCTACCGGATCGCGGATCTGACCGTGGTGCCCTCGATCTATGAACCGTTCGGACTGGTCGCGCTCGAGGCGATGGCGTCGGGGTGCCCGTGCCTGGTGGCCGACACCGGCGGCCTGCGGGAGGTCGTGCCCCATGAGGAGGTCGGGCTGCGGTTCCGCTCCCGCGACCCGAAGTCACTCGCGTCGGTGGCGGTGCGCGTGCTGGCCGACGACGAGCTGGGCCGGCGGCTGGTCAACGAGGCCTACGAGCATCTGCGCAGCTTCGACTGGGCAGACGTCGCGGAGCAGACAGCGGCCGTCTACGGGGAGCTGCTCGCTACGGCTCGACCGGGTCGCGCCAGCGCAGGCTGACGGGCGTCTCGCGCATCCGCAACACCCTCGCCGGGACACCGCCCACGACCGCGTTCGCCGGCACGTCCTTGGTGACCACGGCGCCGGCGCCCACGATCGCGTTGTCGCCCACGGTCACACCGCGCATGATCTGGGCCGCGTGCCCGATCCACACGTTGCTGCCGACGCGGGTGTCGCGCTTGTAGATCCCCTGTACGCGGATCGGCCGTTCCGCCTCGGCCACATTGTGGTCGAAGTCGATCAACATCACCCGGTCGGCGAGGATGCACTGCTCCCCGATCGACACGTGCTGGTAGGCGGAGATCGTGCACTCCTGGCCCATCACGGTCTTGGCGCCGATCGAGACCTCCCCCTCGTGGCAGCGGATCTTCGTCCCGTGGCCGACCCACACCCAGCGGCCGAACCGCACCTTTGCGTGCCGGCCGATCTGGATCGTCACGCGGGGGCCCAGGAAAACCATGCCGTCGAGGACCATCCGCCGGCCGGCCGGGGTGAGACGACGGCGCACGAGACGTGCCACCAGCAGCGCGTACTTTGGAGTCAGCATGCGGTTGCGGGCCCAGAATCGCAGCACGGCGAGAGCCCCCGAGCGGCGCGGCGGCGGCTCCGCGGGCAGCGGGACTTCGGGCTTCAGGATGACCTCCGGTGCCACGGCGGCAGATCATAAGTAGGCTGCATCCGTGGCGACCCCCGTCCTGTACCACATCGAGGTCTCGCACTACAACGAGAAGGCCCGCTGGGCCCTCGACTACAAGCGCATTCCCCATGTGCGCAAGGCGCCCTATCCGATATTGCACACGGTCTGGGCGTTCGCGATGACGCGCGGCGCGACGTTCCCGGTGCTGAAGATGAACGGGAACACGATCGGCGACTCCACGCGCATCATCGAGGCGCTCGAGCGCGACCATCCGGACCCGGCGCTGTATCCGTCCGATCATGCGGAGCGGGCTCGTGCCCTGGAGCTGGAGGAGTTCTTCGACGAGGAGCTCGCACCTCACATCCGCCGGGCCGTGTTCGCGGAGGTCACGCGCGATCGCGAGGCGTTCGCATGGGCCGCCGCCCCAACCGGCGGCCGGGCGGTGCACGCTGGCTTCAAGGCCACCGCCGCACTGGCCGGCCCTGTGCTGCGGATGCGCTTCGGCATCAACCCCGAGACCGCCGAGCGGGGATGGGAGAAGACCGACGCGGCGTGGGACCGCCTCGAGGCGGAGCTGGACGGACGGGATTACCTGGTCGGTGACACCTTCACCGTCGCGGATCTCACCGCGGCCGCGCTGTTCCATCCGATCGTCCGGCCCGCCGAGGCCCAATACGAGTTGCCGGAACCGCTCCCTGCGGCACTCGTGCAGCGGCGGGAGGCGCTGGCGTCCCGCCCCGGGTTCCTCTGGGTGCAAAAGATGTACCGGCGCCACCGCGGTGAGTCCGCCGAAGTCCCGGCGTAGCATCGGCCCGATTCCACCCCCCTCCCCGACGTGGTCGCTTTCGATCATCGCTATTCGTGCTTCAGAGTCCCACCCACGGTCGGGGACGGGACTGGCATGATTCGCCACCCGATGGAGGCCGAAACGGAGTCCAAAGCCGCCGACGCGCCGCTCGCGGAGCGGCTGCTGCGCGGCGACAAGCGTGCGCTCGCGCGCGGGATCACGCTGGTCGAGAACGACGACCCGGCGGGCTGGGCCCTGGTGCGCGAGGTCTACCCGCACACGGGCAGGGCCCGGATCACCGGTTTCACCGGCCCGCCCGGAGTCGGCAAGAGCACGCTGATCGGCGCGCTCGTGGGCCACGCCCGCGCCACGGAGCGCCAGGTCGCGGTCCTGTCGGTCGACCCCTCGAGCCCGTTCACCGAGGGTGCCCTGCTGGGCGACCGGATCCGGCTGGTGGAGCACTTCCTCGACGAGGGCGTCTATATCCGCTCGATGGCGAGCCGCGGGGCGCTCGGCGGCCTGTCGGAGGCGACGCTCCAGGCCGTGCTGCTGATGGATGCCTCCGGCAAGGACGACGTGCTGGTCGAAACGGTCGGTGTCGGCCAGGCGGAGGTCGACATCATCGACCACGCCGACACCGTGGTGCTCGTGCTGATGCCGGGGTCAGGTGACTCCGTTCAGGCGCTGAAAGCGGGCGTGATGGAGATTCCGGACGTGATCGTCGTGAACAAGGCGAACCATCCCCTGACGGACACGATGCTGCGCGAGATCCGCGGGGTGCTGGCGCTCGGGCCGGTGACCGACTGGAAGGTCCCGATCCTGAAGACCGAGGCCGGCGAGGGAAAGGGGTCGAGGAGCTTGCTGCGGCGATCGATGCCCACCACGAGCACATCAAGCAGGCCGGGACTCTCGAGGAGCGCCGGGGCCGGAACCTGCGCAACGAGGTGCTCGGGCTTGCTGCCGTGCGCCTGCGGCGACAGCTGGAGCGCTCGCTGGAAGGCGATTCCGGTGTGCAGGAGCTGCTCGATCGGGTGGTGCGGCGCGAGGTGGATCCCGCCAGCGCGGCGGAGGAGCTTCTGCGCGGACGCGACTAGCCGCCGCCGGCCCGGGTCCCCGGCGCGTCGTGCTCGATGCGCTCCAGCATCCGTGTCTCCCGCGGGATCAGCCCGAGGGCCAGCACCACTGCTGTGAGGACCCCTCCCATGATCATCACGGTTTCCGGGCTGGATGCCTCGGCCAGTGGCCCGGCGACGAGATACCCGACCGGCAGCAGGATCAGCGAGCCCATCCAGTCGTAGGAGCTCACCCGCGAAAGCGCATGCGCGGGGATGCGCTCGGCCATCGCCGTGTTCCACAACACGTCGAACAGCGCAAACCCGACGCCGGTGGCGAACGCCAGGAAGAGCAGGATCGCGACAGGCGCCACCGCGCCGAAGATCACCAGCAATGCGGGCCAGGGCGCCAGCACCAGCAACGCCGCACGCATCGGATGGCGCGGTCGCCAGCGCAGCCCGGCGAGCGCCCCGGCGACGGCGCCGGCACCGAGGATGGTGGTCACGATCCCGAACAGCGCCACGGAGTCGTAGCTGCTCTCGGCGACTGTCGGCCCGAGGACGAACAGCGGCGCATTGGCGAGCGGGACCGCGAGCGCGAACACGACGACCGTGACCCACAGCCACGAGCGGGAGCGCACATGCTGAAAGCCCTCCGCCAGCTCCGCGAGCAGCGTCCGCCGCTCCCCGGCCGCCGGGGGCACCTCTCGCACCCGCACGCGGGTGAGGAAGAGTGCGCTCGCCACGAACGTCAGCGCATCGAAAAGGAATGCCCATCCGGCGCCCACCCCGAGGACCAGCGCGGTCGCGAGCGCCGGACCGGTGAGCTCGGCGAGGTTGTTGGTCATGTTCGACAGCGCCTGCGCCTCCTGGATCTCGGGCTCGGGGATCGTGCGGGGGAGCAGGCCGGTGTAGGCGGGGCGGAAGAACGCCTCGGCCGTCCCGAACAGCGCTTCGATCACGACGAGATGCCAGATCTCGACGACGTCGGTGAAGATCAGCGCGGCGAGCAGCACGTGCAGCGCGGCCCGCACGACGTCGGTCGCGATCATGAGCCGGGCGCGCGGCAGGCGATCCGCCCACACTCCGCCGATCAGCAGAAAGACGACGAAGGGGAGGGTCTGCGCTCCGAGCACCAGCCCGACGTCGGTCGCGCTGCCGGTCAGGTCGGTGACGAACAGCGCCAGCGCGACGATCACGAGCCGATCGCCGACGACGCTGGTCGTCTGCGCGAGCCACAGGTTGCGGAAGGCGGGTCGCCGGAGTACGCGCGGGTAGGTCAGCAGCCCAGCTGCCGCGCGATCACCATCTGCTGCACCTCGTCGGTGCCCTCGCCGATCGTGAGGATCTTCGCGTCGCGGTAGAAGCGGCACACCGGGTACTCCTCGATGTAGCCGTAGCCGCCGTGGATCTGCACGGCCTCCTCGCAGGCGCGCACGGCGAGCCGTCCCGTCTTCAGCTTCGCCTGGGCGGCGGTGAGTGTGAAGCTCTCGCCGCGCTCCTTCTGGATTGCGGCCTTGTAGGTCAAAAGGCGGGCCGCCTCGATCTCGGACGAGATGTCAGCGATCTTCGCCTGGATGGCTTGGAACTTCGAGATCGGCTGGCCGAACGCACGCCGCTCCTTCGCATACTTGAGCGCCTCGTCGAGCGCCCCCTGCGCCATCCCGACGCCCATCGCGGCGACGCCGATCCGGCCGCCGTCGAGGATGTGCAGGAACTGCTTGAAGCCGTCCCCGCGCGGGCCGAGCAGGTTCGCCTCGGGCACGCGCGCGTCGTCGAACGACAGGGGCCGCGTGTCGGAGGCGTTCCAGCCCATCTTGCGGTACGCCTCGCCGATCTCGTACCCCGGCGTGCCGTTCGGGACGATGATGTTCGACACCTCCTTGCGGCCGTTCGAGCCGCCCGTGACCGCGGTGATGGTCACGCACCCCGTGATGTCGGTGCCCGAGTTGGTGATGAACTGCTTCGCGCCGTTCACCACCCACTCGCCGTCCTCGAGACGCGCCGTGGTGCGGACGTTGCCGGCATCTGACCCGGCCTCTGGCTCGGTCAGCCCGAATGCTGCCAGTCGCTTCCCCGCGGTCAACTCCGGAAGCCAGTCCCGCTTCTGCTCGTCGGTGCCCCAGAGGTAGATCGGCATCGTGCCCAGGGAGGTGTGGGCTGCGACCGTGATGCACACCGACGCATCGATCCGGGCGAGCTCCTCGATCGCGAGGGCGTACGAGAGCGTGTCACCGCCGCCACCGCCGTACTCCTCGGGGAACGGGATGCCCATCAGCCCGAGCTCCCCGAGCTTCGCAACGATCTCGTAGGGGAACCGTTTCTCGCGATCGAGCTCCTCGGCGACCGGAGCGATCTCCTGCCGCGCGAAGTCCCGCACGGTTGACTGGATCAGCTTCTGCTCGGCGCTGAGGTCGAAGTCCATCTAGCGGGTGCCCAGCTCCCGCGCGAGCTCGACCAGCATCCGCACGCCCCAGCCGGTCGCGCCCTTGCCGACGTAGTCCCGGTTGTCCTGGTCCCACGCGGTGCCCGCGATGTCGAGGTGCGCCCACGGCTTGCCGTCCACGAACTCTTCCAGGAACGAGGCCGCGTAGGCCGACGCCGCCTTGCGTGCCTCGGAGGCGTTCACGAGGTCGCCCACCTTGCCGCGCGTGAGGTCCTTGTAGTCGGGATGCAGCGGCAGGTGCCAGGACAGCTCGCCCGTGCGTTCCCCTGCCCGCTCGATCGCGCCGGACAGGTCGTCGTCGTTCGAGAACAGTCCCGCGTACGTGGAGCCCAGCGCGCCGATGATCGCGCCCGTCAACGTCGCGAGGTCGACGATCCGCTCGGCGCCCTCCGCCGCTGCAAACGCGAGCGCGTCGGCGAGGATCACCCGGCCCTCGGCGTCGGTGTTGTTCACCTCGACCGTCTTGCCGTTCGAGATGCGGATGATGTCGCCCGGCTTGGTGGAGTGACCGGAGGGCATGTTCTCCGTCGAAGGCACAACCGTCAGCAGCCGCACCGGGAGCCCGAGCCGGGCGATCGCGGCGGTCGCCTCGATCACCGCGGACCCGCCCGACATGTCCATCTTCATCTCCTGCATCTTGGCCGAGGGCTTGATCGAGATTCCGCCCGAGTCGAAGGTGACCGCCTTGCCGACCAGTGCGAGCAGCGGGCCGCCGCCCCCGCCGTCGTAGCGCAGGACGATGAACCGCGGCTCCTCGTGCGACCCCTTCGTGACGGCGAGCAGCCCGCCCATCGAGCGCTTCGCGATCTCGTCGGGGCCGAAGGCCTCCCCCTTCAGGCCATCGATCTCGGCCGCCCGGCGCAGCGCGTGCTCGGCCAGCTTCACGGGCGTGAGGTCGTTCGAGGGGAGGTTCTGCAGGTCACGCGCGGTGTTCTGGTGCTCCACCACGATGCCGGTCTCGCGGATCGTGGCCGAGATGTCCTCGCCCGACACGATCTCGACTTCCTCCGGTCCCTTGGAGCCGTTGTCGGCGTCGCCCGACTTGTAGCGGTCGAACCGGTACGCGCCCAGCAACGTCCCCTCGGCCAGCGCGGCACCCACGGCGGCCTGGTCGGCGCCATCGGGAACGGCCCAGGCGAGACGGGTTGCGCCGGCATCGCGCGCCCGCGCCAGGCCGACCGCACCGGCGATGCGCGCGCGCTCGGGCGTGAACTCCGGCCGCTTGCCGAGACCAACGGCGATCGCGCGGGCCGCAGCGATCTCGCCGTCGGGGTGCAGCACCGCGACCTTCTTGAAAGAGCCCTTCGCCTCTCCGGACTCGATCAGGCGGGCCAGCCGGCCCCCAAGCGCCCGGTCCAGGTCAGCCGGAGCCTCCTCCGCCTCGAACAGGCCGAAGCAGAGGGTGTCGGCCTGGGTGTCGGCCGGTGCTCCCTGGCGGAAGGAGACGTGCATCGGCGGCCAGTATAGGGCGGCGTGTAGCCTTCTAACTCGTCTTGGAGACTCAGCAAATGCAACGGAATCGAGGTTCGGACAGATGCCACAGACCGTGATCCTGGGCGCCGCGCGCACTCCCTTCGGCAAGATGGGCGGCGCGCTTGCAAGCTTGGACGCCACCGACCTGGGCGGTACTGCCATCGCCGCCGCGCTCGAGCGCTCCGGCGTCGAGCCGGACCAGGTTGAGAAAGTCGTGATGGGCCAGGTGCTCCAGGCCGGCCAGGGTCAGATCCCCTCGCGCCAGGCTCAGATCAAGGGCGGAATCCCGAAAGAGGTGCCTTCCGAGACGGTCAACAAGGTGTGCGCCTCGGGCATCCGGGCGATCGGCATCATCGACACCGCGGTCCGGGCCGGCGACGTGCAGACCGGCGTCGCGGGCGGTATGGAGAGCATGTCCGGCGCTCCCTATCTGCTGCCGAATGCCCGGTTCGGGTTCCGCATGGGTGACGCGAAGGCGATCGACGCGATGATCCACGACGGGCTCACCAACCCGTTCAGCGGCAAGCACATGATGCAGGAGGCCAGCGAGGTCGCCACCGAGCTGGAGCTGACCCGCCCCGACATGGACCGCTGGGCGCTCCGCAGCCACGAGCTGGCGCTCGCGGCCACCGACGAGGGCCGGCTTCCAGAGGAGATCGTGCCCGTCACGATCAAGTCCAAGAAGGGCGACCAGACCGTCGAGGTGGATGAGGCGCCCCGGCGCGATTCGTCGCTCGAGGCGCTCGCGAAGCTGCCACCGATGTTCGTCAAGGACGGCTCGCACACGGCCGGCAATGCGCCGGGTGTAAACGACGGGGCGGGGGCGCTGGTGCTTGCCTCGGACGAATGGGCGAACGGCGACGGGCACGAGGTGCTCGCGCGGATCGTGACCAGCGCCGAGGTGGCGGACGACTTCGCCTACCTGGCGCGCACGCCCGCAAAGGCCGCGCAGCTCGCGCTGGAGCGCGCCGGCATGAAGGCGGCCGACATCGACCTGTGGGAGATCAACGAGGCCTTTGCCTCGGTCGCGATCAACTCCGTGCGCACGCTCGGCATCGACGACGACAAGGTGAACGTGAACGGCGGTGCGATCGCGCTCGGCCACCCGATCGGCGCGTCCGGCGCTCGCATCCTGATGACGCTCGTGTACGAGCTGCGACGCCGCGGTGGCGGCACCGGGTGCGCCGCGATCTGCTCAGGCGGCGGTCAGGGTGACGCCGTCATCGTCGAGGTCAACGGCGGCTGACGCGCTGACGAGCGCCCACCGGTACACGGTCCTAGACGTATTCACGGACCGGCCGCTGGCCGGTAATCAGCTTGCCGTGGTTCACGACGCCGACGGCGTCGACCAGGACACCATGGGAGCGTTCGCGGGCGAAACCCGGCTCGCGGAAACGACCTTCGTGCAGACCTCCACCGAGGAGGGCGCCGACTACCGCAACCGCATCTGGACCGTGGCCGGCGAGGTGCCCTTCGCCGGGCACCCGTCGCTCGGGACGGCGGTGGCTGTCGCCGAAGCGCGCGGGGAGGCCGAGGTGTCGTACGTGCAGCAGACCGGCGCCGGCATGCAACCGATCGAGGCGCGGCGGGACGGTGAGGCGTGGACGGCGTCGATGCTGCAGGAGCCGGCAACGTTCGGGGCGGAGGTCGAGCCGCATCACGTGATGGCGGCCGCCGGCCTGATACCTGCGGATGCGCACCCTGAACTGTGGCCGCAGACGGTCTCGACGGGACTCGCGACGCTGATCGCACCGGTGCGCCGGGAGGACGCGATCTCCAGCGCGGCCCCAGACTTTGCCCTGGTCGAGACGTTGCTGGCGAGCTGCGAGGCGGTCAACCTGTACTTGGTCTGCTACGACGGCAGGGAAGGCGTGCGGGCGCGGATGTTCACGCAGTGGGTGCACGGCGGGGAGGACGCAGCCACCGGCTCGGCGGCCGGGCCGCTGTGCGCGTACCTGAACGCGCGGGGGGAAACCTCCCGGGTGGAGATCTCGCAGGGCGTCGAGATGGGCCGCCCGAGCACTCTGGTGGCCGAGGTCGACGGCGATCGCATGCGCGTCAGTGGCGGGGTCGTGGTGGTGATTCGGGGCGAGGTATCGCTGTGAGCGCCGCGGGCGGCGCCTTCTTCGACCTCGACCGCACCCTGATGGCAGGGTCGAGCGCCTACCACTTCGGCCGCGCGATGTACAAGGCGGGCCACATTTCGCGCCGCCAGATCGCGCGCGATGCGATCGAACAGATCCGCTTTCGCATCCGCGGAGCAAGCGACGCGGCCGTGAACGTGCTGCTGGAGCGCGTCCTGGCCGGGATCAAGGGACACCGCGTGGTCGACCTGAGACGCATGACGCCCGACGTGCTGGCGGGCATCCTGCCGCGGATCTATCCGCAGATGCTGGCCGTCGTGCGCGAGCACCAGGACTCCGGCCGCCGCTGCTACATAGCCACGGCGGCGTCTCAGCCGGCGGCCGAGATCCTGGCAGAGGCCCTCGTCATGGACGGTGCGATGGGAACGCGCTGGGAGGACCGGGACGGCGTCTACACGGGCCGCCTCGAGGGCCCGTTCGCCTACGGCGAGGGCAAGGCGGAGCGGCTGCGCGAGTTCGCGCGCGAGCGCGGCATCGACCTGGAGCAGTCGTGGGCGTACTCCGACGCGGTGTCGGACCTGCCGATGCTCGAAGCCGTCGGCCACCCGGTGGCCGTGAACCCGGACGCAGGGCTCGCCCAGGTTGCCCGTCAGGAGGGCTGGGAGGTGCTGCGGTTCGAGAAGCTCGGGGAGCGTCTGCGCGTGGCAACCGCGGTCGCGGTCGCAGCGGCGGTCGGTGGCAGCGGCAGCTGGCTGGCCCGCCGCCGGAAGGATTAGGTCGCGCGTTGCGGCCATAATGCCCTCATGGCCGTAGAACCCGAGGCGATTCGCC
>CAVSXO010000001.1:0-8243 GCA_963731895.1 uncultured Solirubrobacterales bacterium | reverse complement strand
CCGGGTCCTCGACGTCGGTTGCGGGTGGGGAAGCTTTGCGATCCACGCCGCCCGGGAGCACGACGTCCATGTCACCGGCATCACGCTGTCCGAGCCGCAGGCGGCGCTTGCGCGCGAGCGCGCGGCGGCGGCCGGGGTAGCGGACCGGGTCGAGTTTCGCGTGGCCGACTACCGCGACCCGCTGGAGCGGGAGGCCTTCGACGCGGTGGCCAGCATCGGCATGGTCGAACACGTGGGAAGCGCGAACATCGATTCCTACGCGCGCCGTCTGGCCGCTGCCCTGAGGCCCGGCGGCCGGCTGCTGAACCACGGCATCGCGCGGCTGCGCCACGGCGACCCCGAGGCGGGCGCGTTCTCGGAGCGTTTCGTGTTCCCCGACGCCGCTCCGCTGCACCTGTCCCGCATCCAGGCGGGGCTCGAGCGTGCGGGGTTCGAGACGCAGCACGTCGAGGGCTTCGGCGCGGACTACGCCGTCACGCTGAACCACTGGCTGGATCGCCTGGAGAGCCGGGCCGACGAGGGGATGCGCCTCGCCGGCGCCGAGCGCATGCGGGTGTGGCGCGTGTACCTGCGGGCATCGCGACGCGGGTTCGAGCAGCGGTTCATGTCGATCTATCAGGTGCTGGCCCAGCTGCCCGGCTGAATTGGTCGCGCTCGTAACCGGAGCATCGAGCGGCATCGGCGCCGCGACCGCGCGACGCCTCGCCCGTGAGCCTGGTACCCGCCTGGTGCTGGTGGCCCGGCGAGAGGACCGGCTGCGCGCGCTCGCCGACGAGCTCGGCGGCGCGACCGTGATCGCCACGGATCTTCTCGACGACGAGGCTCCGGCTCGCATCGCACGGACGGTCGAGAATGAGCACGGCCGGCTGGACCTGCTCGTGAACAATGCCGGCGCCGCGTGGCGCGGACGGTTCGGCGACGTCGGATGGGAGAACGTTCGGCGGCACATGGAGCTGAACTTCGACGCGACCGTGCGGGTCACGGAGGCCCTCCTCCCACTGCTGCGCCGCTCCGCGCCGAGCTCGATCGTGAACGTGGCAAGCACGGCCGGTCGCGTCGCGCGCGGGAACTCGGGCGCCTACTCGGCGAGCAAGTTCGCGCTGATCGGGTGGAGCGACGCGCTGTACCTGGAGGAGCGCGCCCACGGCGTGCACGTCGGGATGGTGCTGCCGGGCTTCGTCTCGACCGAGGGCTTTCCCCAGGCGGAGCTGCGCGACCGCCGGCTGACCCGTTGGATGGTCTCCTCCTCCGAGAAGGTCGCCGACGCGATCGTGGACGTCGGGCCGGGCGGGGTTCCGGAGCGATACGTGCCGCGACCGTACTGGCTCCTCGGCGCGTTTCGCATGCTGGCGCCGCGACTCGTGCGCCGGGCGCTGAGCGGTGGTGCGGCGGCGGCGATGACACCGGCGACCCGCGGCGACCAGGCGGAGCGGTAACCGTGGAGGACCTGTTCGCAGACATCACGCGCGGCAACGTGACCGAGGTCAAGGTGGTGCTGGCCTCGGTCGTGATGGCGCTGGCGTGCTACCAGCTCGTACTGATCGCGGTCGGTTACGGAAAGCTGCGTCCCACCTTCCTGGGCTCGCGACCGGCGTCGCTGGCCCACCGGGCGGTGGGCGACGCGATCGTCGTGATGGTCGTCGTGGTTGCGTTGATGTGCCTGTCGTACTTCGGCTTCGGGGAGGACAGGTCGCTGCACGTGATCGCTGCGACGGCGCTGCTGGTCGTGCTCGCGCTGAAGATCGCGGTGGTGCGCTGGTGGCACGGCCTCGGCCGCCTGCTGCCGTTCCTCGGCGTGTCGGTGTTCGGCCTGCTGGCCGTGACGTGGCTGACCTCGGCGGGCGACTTCCTGGCGGATCGGTGACCGCGCAGACACGACAGCTGATCGGCTCCATCCTGGTCGCGGCAGCGATTGTGGCCGTGGCCATCATCGCGGTCACGGCACGTCTCGGGACGACCAGTGTGGCCGAGCTCGAGGCGCAGGAGGATCGCCAGAAGGCGCGGATCGAGCAGCGGGAGGAGGCGCGCGAGGAACGTCAGAAGCTGCGCGAGGAGCGCCTCAAGCGCCGCGGCGGCGGCTAGGCGATTGATCTAGGATCGCGCGATGGCCCGCTACACGATCCGCGCGCTCGACGAAGTGCCCGACGCATTCGGGGGCCAGTACCCGGGCATGATGCGCTTCCTGACGGGACCGCTCGAGGCCGAGCAGGTGGCGATCACCCACCGCCACATGCCGCCCGGGGCGGGCGGCAAGGGTGGCTATGGCCACCGCCACAAGACGCAGGAGGAGATCTACTTCGTGGTCTCCGGCCGGCTCCAGTTCAAGCTGGACGATGAAGTCCTGGACGTCGAGAGCGGTAGTGCGGTGCGCGTCGCACCGGAAGTCGTGCGCTCGGTCTGGAACGAGGGGCCGCACGACGCCCAGGTGCTGATCTTCTCGCTGCGCGTCGCGAACGTCGACGAGGATGCGGAGATCGTCGAGAACTTCTGGCCCGAATAGGACCGCCGCGGGTCGCTGGACAATTGCGAGCACGTGTTAGTCCGGTTGCGGGCGGGTAAAGGCTTCCCGAGGACGACTGCGAAGGAGGAGTTGATGGCAACCATCCTGCAGGACACGGAGACCGGCCAGATCACCGGCACGAAGGACAAGGACTACAACATCATCTGGTTCGCTGAGCAATGCCTGAGCAACGCGTTGCGGCTGGAGATCTACATCAAGGACGCCGAGCGCGAGAACGACTCGGAGTTGGCGGACTTCTTCCGCCGGGCCCAGTCCGAGAGCCGCAAGGGCGCCGAAAAGGGCAAGAAACTGCTTGCCACCCGCATCGCCGCCTAGGCGGCGTTCCTTTGCTGGAACGCGAGGGGTCTCCATCCGGAGGCCTTTCGCGTGTGGGCGGTGCGCGGCTTGCGACGGCGCTCGCGCGCGAGCGCGCGCGCGATCCGGCGAGTGCTGCGTCGCATCGCGGGTAGCTGACCCGAGAGCGGCAGCCAGTAGCCGTTGAAGTACAGACCGCTTGCATCGGGGATGCGCACCACCCTTGAAGGCAGCCGGCTTGCCGGACGGGAGCAGCACGCCGAGATGGCCGACCAGCGGCTCGAGCCCGTGCCCGTAACCCGTCGCTGCGATCACGACCTGCGGCTGGATCGGCTCCCCGTCCGCGAGCACCACGTCGGCGCCGTCGAACCTCTCCACTGCGGAGACCAGCTCAGTCCGCCGGTCTTGAGTGCGGCGACGAACCCGCGGTCCAGCGTCGCGCCCAGGCCCCTCACCCGCAGCTCGGTCGCGACGCCGTACGGCGATCGCGGCATGCCGAATGCGAAAGGTCACCCCAGGCGAGTCGCTGCATCAGGAAGGCTCATCCGGTCCACGAGCCACGCGGGCGAGTCCTCGCTGGCCCGGGCCAGGAGTGGTGTCGGCATGTCCGAGGAACCGCTGCGGCATGAGGTTCACAGGAGTGCGGACGACACCCGGACCCGCGCGGCACCGTCCGCACAGCCGCGTCGCGATCTCGCTGCCGGTGTTGCCGGCGCCGACGACGAGCACGTCCCTGCCGCGATAGGGGTGCACGTTGCGAAAGGCGGAGCCGTGCAGCAGCTCGCCCGCGAACGTGTCACGCCCCGGCCAGTCCGGCACCCGCGGCACGCGGTCGTAGCCAGTCGCGACGACCACGGAACGTGCGTGCCAGTGTCCCCGCAGAGGTCTGCAGCCTCCAGTTCCCGTCGCCGCGATCGATGCGATCGACTTCGACCCCGAGGCGCACGTCGAGCCGCTTGCGCTCCGCGACATTTTCTAGATAGGAGGTGAACGCCTCGCGGGACGGCCAGGTCCCAGCGCTCCGGAATCGGCTGCGCGCCAGGCCCGAGAGGCCCCGCACCGTGTTCAGGCTGCAGGCCGTCGTAGCGCCCGCCCCAGCTCGATCCGACACTGCCGGCCCGCTCGAGCACGATTACGTCGTCGATCCCCCTGCGCTGCAGGGCGACCGCCACCCCAAGCCCGGCCGCCCCTGCCCCGATCACGACTACCTCATGTCCCTCATTGGCACCCATCGCGGCCCTCCTTCACATAGCAAAGCTATTGTTATAGCAATACTATCCAAGTAGCGCAGCTATTAAACTCCGGTCCATGGCTCGAGCACCGTTGACGCGGGAAGAGAGCAGGCAGCAGACCCGCCGCCGCTTGCTCGACGCGGCCGCGCGCGTGTTCGCGAAGCGGGGCTACCGGGGCGCGTCGGTGGAGGAGATCTCATCGGAGGCCGGCTACACGATCGGCGCGCTCTACTCCAACTTCTCGGGGAAGGAGGACGTGCTGCTGGCGCTGCTCGAGCAACGTGTCGCTCAGATCGCGGAGCGGATCGTGACCGCGGCGCTCCAGGCAGACACACCGACCGACAAGCTGCGCGCCGGTGCGCGCGAATGGATGGAGTTCCTGGATGACGAGCCGGAGCTCTACGCGCTGATGGTCGAGTTCTGGACCATCTGGGTCCGTGACGACGAGCAGCGGCCACATCACGGGAAGCGGTTCGCGGCAGTGCGGGAGTACATCGGCGGTTTGATCCAGCAGAAGGCGGACGAGATGGGCGTCACGATGGCCCTGCCTCCGGACCAGATCGGCGCGGTTGTGTTGGCCCTTGCAGACGGCTTGGCGCTCCAGTACCTCGCCAACCCGGACGCGGTGCCGAAGGAGCTCTTCCCGTCGGTCCTGCCGATCCTGATTCAGGCATTGGAGGAGCCCGGCCGGTAAGCTCGCCAGTCAATGGCCGTCGCCGAAGTGAAAGGGATCGAGGGACTTCAGGAGCTGATCGGAACCGAGATCGGCCCCGGCGAGTGGCGTGAGGTGCGCCAGCAGGACATCGACACCTTCGCCGACCTCTCCGGCGACCACCAGTGGATCCACGTCGACGCCGAGCGCGCCAAGCAGGAGAGCCCGTTCGGCACGACGATCGCCCACGGCAACCTGACGCTTTCCATGATCGACGGGTTCCGCCTCGACCTGATCACCACCACCGGCTTCAAGCTGGGCGTCAACTACGGCTGGAACAAGGTCCGCTTCCCGGCGCCGGTCCCGGCCGGCAGCCGCGTGCGTGCGAAAGCTGCGGTGATATCGGTCGACGATGTCGGCGGCGGCTGGTGGCAGGTCGTTACACGGTTCACCGTTGAGGTCGAGGGCTCCGACAAGCCCTGCTGCGTAGCCGACAGCGTCGGCCGCGCTCTTACCTAGAGCTCGGCGGCGCGCTCCACGAACGCCCGCCACTCGGCGTGCGCGGACTTGCGCCAGGCGTCGTCGCGGCGCGGCTCGAACCGCTCCCCTGTCGGTATGCGCTCTGCGATCGCCGATGTCGCCGGCCACAGCCCGGCCCCCACGGCGGCGAGCGCCGCGGCACCCGTGGCGGTCGCGTCCACGGCGCCGCGCTCGACCGGCGTGCCGCCGGCATCGGCCTGAAGCTGAAGTAGCAGCGAGTCGCGGGTAAGCCCGCCGTCGACACGCAGGACGTCCACGGGCGTGCTCTCCCGGATGACCTCGAGGATGTCGGCCACCCGCCAGGCGATCGCCTCGAGCGTCGCGCGCGCGATGTGCGCGGCGCGCGCCCCGCCTGTCAGCCCGGCGACGACCGCCCGCGCGGAGGGCCGCCACCACGGCGCTCCGAGCCCTGCGAGCGCCGGCAGCACACGCACCCCGCCGGCATCCTCGACCCCGGCGGCGAGGCCCGCAAGGGCCGGAGGGTCGGGTGCGAGCCCGAGATCACGCGAGAGCCACTCGAGCAGCGCCCCGGCTGTGAACACACCGCCGTCCAAAGCCCACTCGACCTCTCCGTTGACCCGCCAGGCCACGGTCGGAAGGAGCCCGCCCGTACCGGCCGGCCGGTCCGTGCCGACATTGGCGAGCACGAACACGCCCGTGCCGTACGTGGCCTTGGTCCGGCCCGGCTCGACGCAGCCGGCTCCTGCAAGGGCGGCCTGCTGATCCGGGCACCGCGCGCGCAGCGGCAGCTCGCAGGGCCAGGACGGGTGCCATAGCGCGCCCAGATCGCCGGCGGTGTCGGCGATGTCCGGGAGCACCTCGCGCGGTACGCCGAAGATCTCGAGCAGGTCGGGGTCCCACTCCGGCGCCCCGAGCTGCGTCCGCGAAGCTGTTGCCGGATCGGTGCAGAAACCCGCGCCGAGGCGATCGGACAGGAACGAGTCCACCGTGCCCATCCGCAGTGTCCCGGCCTCGCGGGCACGCGCCACCTCCGCGTCGTGCTCCAGCAGCCACGCGAGTTTCCCGGCCGAGAAGTAAGGGTCGAGCGGCAGGCCGCTCAGCTTCAGGATCCGGTCTGCCATATCCGCCTGCTCGAGCCGGTCGAGCACCTCCTGGGAGCGCTTGTCCTGCCACGTCACGACCGGCGTCAGGGCGCGTCCGGTCTCGGTGTCCCACGCCAGCACCGATTCGCCCTGATGGTCGAGGCCGCACGCCACGACCTCCCCGGGCGCGTTCGCCAGCACCTCCGCGACGGCCGCAACGACGGCATCGACGACGACCTCGGGATCCTGCTCCACCCAGCCGGGCTGAGGATGTTGCAGCGGCTTCTCACGCCGTGCCTCGCGCAGCGGCTGAAGATCGGCGTCGAACAGGATCGCCTTGACGGCCGAGGTCCCCTCGTCGATGCCGAGCAGGAGGCTCATCGGGCGTGGTACTGCGCAGCTCTCCGCCACCACGGCACCCGTGACCCCGGCGGTACACCAGGCTCGAGTGGTCGCTCGGCACGCAGTGAAACGCCGAGCCGTGCCACCAGGCCCGAGACGTATTCCGCGATTGCGAGTGACGCGGTCAGGCCGGTGGAGCGGATCGCCGCGACGTTGACGAGTTCGGGGCACGCCCGCGAGGGCCCGATCAGGTAGTTGACCCCGCGACCGGCCGGGCGCAGGCCGGCGTACGTCGCGATCGGCACAGAGCCCTCGAGGGGCGGCCACATCTTGGCGCCCTTGGGATGGATCTCCTCAAACGCGGTGACCCGCACGGACCAGTCGTCCTTGTCGTCCTGATCCACGGCGGTCGGCCCCGCGACGACCTTGCCGTCCACGGTCGGGAAGACCAGCACTCCCTTCGTGCGCTCGGTCGGCTCGGGGAGCAGGATTCGCTCGAGCTTCTCACCGCGCGGCGGGTTGAACACCAGGAACTCGCCCTTGCGGGGATAGATCTCGAACGAGTCGTCGCCCGCGAGGCGCGCGACGGTGTCGGCATGAAGTCCGGCGCAGTTCACCACCAGGCGGGAGCGTACGCTTTCTCCCGCGGCGCTCTCCAGCACGAAGCCGCCTTGATCGCGCCGCATGGCGCTCACCCTGAAGCCGGTCAGCAACTCCGCGCCGTGACGCCCGGCCGCGAGCGCGAGGGAGAGCGTGTACGCGACCGGATCGGTGACTGCTTCACCCGGCACCTTCAGCGCGCCGTCCTTCCGGAACAGCACCTCGACGCCGTTGCGCTGTGCGTTCGCGGCCAGAGCGCCCACGATATCGCGGCTCGGGTCGCGCGGACGTACGCGCGCCCCGCAACGCAACACCGGGACGCGGAGGGCCCTGAGGACAGGATCTCTGAGCACGGCCGAGCGCAGGATCAGGTCAGTCTCGAGCTCGCCGGGGGCCGAGTCGAACCCGGTGTGGAGAATCCCGGAATTCGTCCCGCTCGCGGCCAGGCCGGGCTCTTTCTCCGCCTCCAGGACGACGACCGAAACGCCCCGGCGCGCCAGTGTCAGGGCCGTCGCGGACCCCACCACACCGGCCCCGACGACCGCCACCTCAGCGTGCATGGGTGCAGGGAAAATGTCTTAGCCGAATGTGTGTATTGACAGGGGTCCGTCTGCAGGCGTAACTTTCACTGTGAGGAGAGTCGGACCGCCGGATCATTGGCTGGTAATACCCGCCAATTCGGGCGGTCACCACATAGTGCAGGGGGAGAGAGGTGCAGTGTGAGCACGCCTGAGACACCGGCCCGGCCGGCAACCACCCCGGACCAGGACGAGCGACAGCTAGCCGCGCTCGGCTACAAGCAGGAGCTGAATCGCGCCTGGAGCGGTTTCACCAACTTCGCGATCTCGTTCACGATCATCTCGGTCCTCGCCGGCACCTGGACCACCTTCGGGCTGGCCTGGAACAACGGCGGCCCTGTCACGATCTCGTTCGGCTGGCCGATCATCTGCGCCCTCGTCCTGCTCGTCGCAGTCTCGATGGCCGAGCTGACCTCCGCGTTCCCGACCGCCGGCGGGCCC